>NZ_JAEPPI010000001.1:0-1200000 GCF_017641085.1 Gracilimonas sp.
CTGTGGGCGTAGGAATATTGCGGAGAGCTGCTCCTAGTACGAGAGGACCGGAGTGGACGCACCGCTAGTGTACCTGTTGTGTGGTCGCATGCATCGCAGGGTAGCTATGTGCGGAAGTGATAAGCCGCTGAATGCATCTAAGCGCGAAGCACGCTCCAAGATAAGTATTCCCTAAGAGCCTCCTGGAAGACGACCAGGTAGATAGGTAGCAGGTGTACCCATGGTAACATGGTTAGCCGAGCTATACTAATTAGGCCACTGGCTTCGGTTATATGGTTTGCACGGGTCCCCGTGCATTCCCCTGTAATCAGCTAAGTTTATAAACCCCGTTACTATTGCTGGCCTCATCATGTCAAAGAACGTTTTTTTAGACAGTATACATACTGATTTTATTGAAGGTGACTCTAGCGCAGGGGTCCCACCCGTTCCCATCCCGAACACGGACGTTAAGCCCTGCAGCGCCGATGGTACTCCCGCAAGGGGTAGAGTAGGTCGTCGCCTTCTTCCTTTTTTTCCCAAAGCCTCTTCCACTCAACGAAGAGGCTTTTTTTATGTCGTTAATTTATTTTTTGATTTAATTTACCTACCTGATCTTTTTCCTTAAGTTATTAGCACTGAATAATTTCAAACATCAAATCAGGCATCATAGAAAACAGCTACGGTTAGTGACCATCTGCGAGCAACTGCTTGCATTCAATTACTTTAAGAAACCGACATCTAATTGGTTGATATGATTAAGAAATTATTCTTTCTATCTATTCTCTGTAGCCTTCCTTTTGTAACCCTATCGCAAGGTCTTGAAAGCTGGAACGCTTATCCTTCATATTCTACGGTAAATTCCATCACGGTAAATAAGGGCGAAATATTTAGTGCTACTTTAGGGGGTATATTCAGCGTAGACAATGGAGAGATCAGTCACCAATTAACGACCCTCGACGGGCTGTATCGATCTAACCCCACTTCGATTATTGCCGACACAGCCAACAATCGTTTGATCGCCGGATATATCGACGGAAATTTGGATGTTATTGTTCTTGAAACTAATGAAATAGAAAGAATAGAAGACATCAAAAGAGTTTCGAGATTTAATTCAAAAAGCATTAATGCGTTTCAGGTATATGAAAATCGGCTTTATGTAGCCACCAGTTTTGGTATTGTGGTATATAACCTTCAAAACCTGTTTGTCGAGAACAGTTTTCTTCAGCTGGGTGATTTTGATATCGGTGTTCAAGTAAATGATCTCGATATCGTTTCAGATACCATTTATGCTGCTACAGTTCAGGGGGTAGCTTACGGAAGTTTAAATACTAACCTGGTTGAAAGCGATAATTGGGTTAACTACACGGAAGCAGAGGGACTCCCGGCCAATAGTGTGCAGGAGATTAACTTTTTTAATTCCCAAATTAACGTTCTGATTGACGGTAGCATTTATTCGGAGGAGAATAGCGCTACATGGTCCTTACATCCTGAATTTCCGGCAAATGGTATCCGCAGTTTCCAAAAAAGCATGAGCAGTCAGGAATTGGGAGCTGCTTCAGCATCAAGACTTACGATTATAGACACAGAACAGAATTCTGAAAGCATTAACCTGAACCTGGAAAGTTCAATTACGGAATTGCGCTTTGATAGTGAGCGAATTTTTTTAGGGACAACCAATGAAGGACTTGTAGTGCTGGAGAACAGGAACAGCAATGCCGATTTTTATCTTCCCAGTGGGCCTTACCTCAATTTTTTTGGTAATCTACAAGTGGAGGATAATATATTGATTGGTACTTCAACCACCTCATTCCCAAGTGCAGACGCATTCGCTTTTCTAAGAGGGTATTATATTTTCGAAGACGGATTATGGAATAACTTTAACAGAAACACGAATCCCGCATTAAATAATACAGCCTATGCGTTTTCGGTAGGCTCAAACGATTCTTCCTATTTTTTTGGAAGCTGGGGCGACGGTATTATTAAGCATCAGAAATCAACAAACGAAATCACTCAATATGACAGGTCTAATTCGAGCCTGGTGGGGATTGATGAAAACCCCAATTATGTGGTGATTTCCGGACTGGGTGATGACAGCGAAAATAATATGTGGGCTGTTTCATATTGGGCTGAGTTCCCGCTATACGTTCAACTGAATGAAACAGAAGAGTGGATTCCTTTTAGAGGACGAGCCGGAAGCAGCTTATACTTTAATTTATTTATAGACTCTTTTGATCAGAAATGGATTTCGCTGGTTAATAGTGACAATGTAGGGCAAGGCTTGTTGATTTTAGAAACCGGGGAACCTACGGACCCCAATGATGACCGTTCGGTGCGATTATCATCAGCAATATCAAATGGAAATCTTCCTGATGATAAAATTAATGCCTTTATTCAGGATAAAAACGGAGAAGTTTGGATTGGCACCGGAAGGGGAATTGCCCGGTTCATCTTCCCGGAGCTAATTGTTGAAGGAGGTCCGGAAGAGCGGCAGGCTCAATGGCTGATTAATGAAGATACTACAGCTGCATCCCGCTTTTTACTGCGAGATGTAAATGTAAGCACCATGGCGGTTAATGATGCCAACCAGAAGTGGATTGGCAGTGTGAACCAGGGAATATGGGTATTAAATGACGAAGGCAGCCGGATCATAAAACGGTTTACCACAGAGAACAGTAACCTGATCTCAAATAATATTGAATCTATTTCCATAAACAATGAAACGGGTGAGGTGTTTGTAGCTACTGATTTGGGATTGGTGAGTTATCTCGATATTCCAAAAGCTCCGGTTAAATCAATGGATAAACTTAAAGTGTTTCCAAACCCATTTAACTATGCTAAACATAGCCGGATTGTGGTAGAGGGATTGAGCGAATCAACCCAGATAAAAGTGTTGGGCATAGATGGCATTGTGGTGAACGAACTTACGGCCCAAGGTGGAAGAATAAGCTGGGATGGATTTGATTACAGTGGCAACCGATTGGGAACCGGCGTTTATTTCCTGATTGCTTTTGAAGACAGTGGCCGGGAGACCGGAGTTGGGAAAGTAGTCATCGTAAAATAAGGGGGGGATATGTGTTGGAATAAAATATTGACTATCACCCCAAGAACTTAGGATTTTAAAGCGTGCAAAATGCAGCTCCTCATATCTCGGTGGTTATTGTTAACTATAAGGTTAAAGAGTATATAGCCAATCTCCTTAACTCTTTAAAAAAAGCACAGCACGACTTTGCCCTGGAAATATTTGTTGTGGACAATGACTCCGGCGATGATTCCGTTTCCTACCTCAAAGAGCGATATCCGGAAGTTAATTACATAGCCAATGAGGAGAATGTCGGTTTTGGGAAGGCGAACAACCAGGCCATCAGGCAGGCAAAAGGGGAGTTTACGCTGATCATTAACCCGGATACGCTGGTAAGTGAAGATACGCTTGATGTATTGGTGAACCACATGAATGAAAACCCGGAGTGTGGGGCGGCGGGGTGCAAAATTTTAAATCCGGATGGTACTTTTGCTCCGGAATCCCGGCGTTCGATCCCTACTATTTGGTCAGCTTCGTGCAAAGTTTTTGGGCTGAATACGTTATTCCCGGAAAGTAAACTGTTTAGCCAATACTACCTGAGCTGGATGGGTGAAGATGAGGCCAGTGAAATCCCAGTGCTTTCCGGATCCTTTATGTTCTGGCGAACCGATTTACTCAAAGAGCTGGACGGTTTCGATGAGCGCTTTTTTATGTATGGGGAAGATATCGATTTGTGCTACCGCGTTCAGAAAACAGATTTTCGAATTGATTACGTGCCCGATACCTCTATCATTCACTATAAAGGAGAGAGCACCAAGAAAGGTGATCTGCGGTACATCCGAATCTTTAATAAAGCGCTGTATCAATTTTTTGACAAGCACTATAGCGCCCGGTACAGTTTATTTTTTCGGATATTTATCTATCTGGCTATTTGGTTGAAAACGGCTCTTTCTTTTATCTCAACCAATCTGAAAAAACTGAAGCCCGTATTTGCCGACCTGATATTACTGAATTTGTCGGTGGCTTTAGGGTTTTTGATCCGCTACGGAATAAAGGGCACAAACATATTGACCCCGGAAGGAACCAAATACCTTTGGATAAACCTGTTGATGACGCTCTTATTCCTCTTTAGCGGAAGCTTGCTGGGGATGTTTAAAAAGAATAAGGAATCAATTTCAACGGCTCTTAAAGCGTTAAGTATTACTTATTCCGGAGTGGTAATAATCACGTTTTTTGTAAGGAATCTTGCTTACTCGCGGTTGGGGCTGATATTTGGATTTATTTTGGGAGTGATTTTTTTCGTCACCTTTAAACTCATCAGAGCAAACAGGAAGGATGCTGGAAACATGAACAGGGGCAGACTGAGGAATTCACGGGTAATTCTGGTTGGTGATGCCGGGCAGTCGGCTGATATCATTTCAAAAATACACACGCGTCCCGACTGGAGTTATGAAGTGGTAGGCTATGTGAATGTGGATGAAGATGATGAAAAAGCATTGGGAGGGCTGACTCAGCTTCGTGATCTGGTAAAAGCCTATCAGGTAGATCAGGTGTTTTTTGCGTTGAATTCCATCAGCTATAAGCAGATGCTGAAGGAAATATCCAATCTTCAGAAAGAAGAAATTGTATTTAAGCTGATCCCGGACTCCATGGATTTCATTTTGGGGAAATCTAATGTGGAATACCTCGAAGTTATTCCCCTGGTTGAAGTAGAGTTTGAATATTCCAAGCCCATAAATCGGTTGCTGAAAAGATTGCTGGATCTTGGGTTATCGGTTCCTTTGTTCGTGTTGCTGTTGTTGGTCTGCTGGCCGGCCGTGCTGTTTTCGAGACGAGACTGGGTTTTTGTGGATGGCATAAAACTGTACCGGCAGATAGAGCAAAATAAGTGGAAAAACCGGCTCCGGTTATTGTGGTATGTGATTTCAGGTAAGCTGAGTTTAGTCGGGGCGCCCATCAGTGAATCAGTAATGGAGCAATCAAGCACCGCCAAAAAGGGGGTTACGGGCCTCATTCAAATCAGCAAAAACCGGATTCAGCAGGAAGAGGAAGCCGAAAGCTTTGGCTTGTATTACCTGCAAAACTATTCGCTGTGGATGGATATTGATATCCTGATAAAAACCATATTTAATGGTCCGCATCCTTTAGAAATATTATCAGAAACAGAGAAAAAGGACTAAATCCTATTCTCCAGTCTTTCAACCATTCCCGGATACCATTCGCCAAAAGTGTCATCTGCTATTCGCTCCCGCACTTCTTCCATCAGCCATAAATAGAATGTCAGGTTATGGATAGATGCCAGCACCATCCCAAAAATCTCGTTATTCCGAATCAGGTGGTGGATATAAGCCATCGTGTATTTGCTGCACAAATCGCTGGGAAAATCAGGATCGAGATAATCGTGATGTTCTTTCCATTGCGCATTCCGGATATTCACTCTTCCGTTTCGGGTAAAAATGGTCCCGTTTCTGGCATTCCGAGTGGGCATCACGCAGTCGAACATATCCACGCCGCGGGCCACTCCTTCCAGCAAGTTGGCTGGAGTTCCAACACCCATCAGGTAGCGTGCTTTTTCTTTGGGGAGATAATCGGTGTTCAAATCGGTAAATTCGTACATCATGTCAATGGGTTCCCCTACACTCAGTCCACCAATGGCAATACCTTCAAAATCCTGATCGGCCATAAATTTGGAAGACTCAATCCGTAAATCCTTATACGTTCCTCCCTGGACAATACCGAACTGAGCCTGTTCGTGACCATACAGAGGTTCCGTTTCAAGAAATGCTTTTCTGCCGCGTTTGGCCCAGCGGTGTGTTAGTTCCATGGAGTTTTTGGCGTAGTCATACGAACTGGGATAGGGCGGACATTCATCAAGTAGCATCATAATATCGGACCCAAGAATACGCTGGGTTTCCACCACATTTTCCGGAGTAAACGTATGTCGGGAGCCGTCAATATGGCTTTGGAAGTGAGCTCCTTCCTCGTCCAGCTCCCGGTTATCGGAAAGGGAAAAAATCTGGTATCCGCCGGAGTCGGTAAGAATAGGCAGATCCCAGTTCATAAATTTATGCAATCCACCCGCTTCTTTGATTATATCACACCCCGGCCGCAAATACAGGTGATAGGTATTGCCAAGAATTATCTGTGCTTTAATCTGATCTACCAGGGTATCCTGTGAAACTCCTTTTACGGTTCCCAGGGTGCCAACGGGCATAAAAATGGGAGTCTGAATAGTACCATGTGCCGTTTGTAGTTCGCCAAGCCGTGCTTTTGTGGTAGATGCTGTCTTTTTAAGTGTGTACAATCTAAATTAAATTTAAGTTTTAGAAGTTATGCAGCCTATCTAAAATTGCTTATTTTGGCAATCTTAAAAATGAAAGGCCTCATATAAATATAGTGCTGAAGTTAAAAAGATATCGGGAAGTAATTTTTACCAGTATTCTGGATTTCCTCATCGTATTGGCCAGTTGGTTTGTATTTCATTCCTTCTATCCGAATACGATGAATATTCTGATTCAGGATTTTAACCTGGATTTTATTTCCGGCGGTATCATTATAAGCTTTTATTGGCTGGCTATTTTTGTGGTGATGGGGTCATATAAAAAGCTATATCTCGTATCCCGCCTCGATGAGTTTATAAAAGTACTGAAAGCCAGTGTGCTTGGGGCGCTCATCTTATACTTCATCATTAATATCAACGAGAGTATATCCATCAGCGAACAGCGGATGATTATCATCACCTATTGGGCTACCATTTTTGTGCTGTTGGCGTTAAACCGGTTTATCGTTCGTACCATCCAGAAATACTATGCGCAAAGAGGAAAAGGACTGCACCGTACGGTGATTATCGGTACCGGCCAAACTGCCAAAGCGGCCTACGATGATTTGAACCGTAATAAAATACTGGGGATGCAGGTGCTCGGGTTTATACAGGTGAATGGAAAAGCACCCGACCCCGAAACAGGTATTACCGAAGAGGACGTAATCGGTAACCTCGATCAGATTAAAGAAATACTGGAAGAACGGCAGGTTCAGGATATTTTAGTAGCCCTGGAGCCTGACCGCCGGCAGGATTTGGTGGATGTTATTTCTAAAGTGGATGCTCCCGAGATCTCACTCAAATTATTACCCGATTTTTATCAGCTGGTGAGCGGACTCAGTAAAACCAACCAGATTTTTGGAATGCCGCTGGTTGAAATTTCCCCGGAACCGATGCCTCTTTGGGAAAAAACGATTAAAAGAGCATTTGATATCATTGTCTCTGCGGTTGTTTTACTGCTCACCTTCCCCTTCTTGATTTTGATAGGTTTGGCCGTTCGCCTTACATCACCGGGGCCGGCTATTTACCGGCAGAGAAGAGTGGGGAGAAACGGTAAGATTTTCACCATCTATAAATTCCGCACCATGCTGGATAATGCGGAAAAGCACAGCGGACCCACCTGGGCAAAGAAAGATGATCCTCGCGTAACCAAGCTTGGCTACTGGTTAAGAAAGCTGCGGGTTGACGAAGTACCACAGTTTATAAATGTATTGAAAGGCGATATGAGTTTGGTAGGCCCCCGGCCGGAACGCCCTCATTTTGTGGAGCAATTCAGTAAACAAATTCCCCTATACACTCGCAGGCTGAGAGTTCGACCAGGGATAACCGGCTGGGCTCAGGTAAAATGGAAATACGATGCATCACTCGATGATGTAAAAGAGAAAACAAAATTCGACCTGTTTTATATTGAAAACGCATCACTAAGAATGGATGCGAAAATCCTGATTAACACTATGATTACCGTCATAAAAGGAAAGGGACAGTAGCATGGCTTCAGATACCTTAATTATTGTCCCCACATACAACGAAGCGCACAACATAACCAGACTGATTGAGCGCGTGATGAATCTTGAAAACCAGGTGGATATTCTTGTGATTGATGACGGTTCACCGGATGGAACCGCTGATTTTGTACGGAAAGCCCAGAAAGAATATTCCAGTCGGGTGGCACTTATCGAACGTTCCGGTAAACTGGGGTTGGGCACGGCTTACGTAAAAGGTTTTGAGTACGCCCTGGATAAAGGCTACGATTATGTATGTGAAATGGACGCCGATTTCTCCCACGATCCTGATGATGCCGAGAGGCTGATTAACGAGGTGAAATCGGGTAAGGCTGATGTAGCCGTAGGCTCCCGGTATGCAAACGGAATTAGTATTATAAACTGGCCGTTAAGCCGTTTGATATTATCCTACTGTGCCAACATTTATGCCCGCACCATTACAGGGCTGCCCATTTTTGATACTACCGCCGGTTTTAAATGTATTCACCGGAAGGTACTGGAGTCTATTTCTATTGAGCGGATAAAATCGAACGGGTATGCTTTTCAGATTGAGCTACACTTCAGAGCCTGGAAAGCCGGTTTTAAACTGAAAGAAGTTTCGATTGTATTCCGGGAGCGGGAAGAAGGGGTTTCTAAGATGTCGAAGGCCATTGTGAGAGAAGCCATCTGGCGCGTTTGGGCGCTTAAATTCCGCAGTATTTTTGGTGCTCTGTAACTCCTAATTGAAACTCTCACCTCAGGTGAGGATTCCTTATATTATTGCTGATAAAAAATTAAAAATCAGATATGCAGTATTTAGATTTTGAACAACCCATTGCCGAACTCGAAGGTAAAATTGAAGAACTCAAAGAACTTTCAAATGTAAGTGATGGCGTATTGGATAAAGAGATTCAAAGCCTGAAAAAAAGGGTTGATAAGCTCAGAGAATCTATCTTTAGTAATCTCACCCGCTGGCAAAGAGTACAGCTGGCCCGCCACCCGGATCGGCCTTACACACTGGATTACATCTACAAAATCACGGAGAATTTTGTAGAGCTCCATGGAGACCGCTACCATGCTGATGATAAAGCTATTGTTGGCGGACTGGCTACCATTGACGGGCAGTCGGTTATGATTATCGGACACCAAAAAGGTCGGGATACCAACAGCCGTAAATACCGCAATTTTGGAATGGCCAATCCGGAGGGATATCGGAAAGCCCACCGGCTGATGAAGCTTGCCGAAAAGTTCGATATTCCCATCATCACGCTGTTGGATACACCCGGTGCTTACCCCGGCCTGGAAGCCGAAGAACGCGGTCAGGCTGAAGCCATCGCTAAAAACCTGAAAATGATGGCGATGCTGAAAGTGCCTTTCGTGACCATTGTAATTGGTGAAGGAGCAAGTGGCGGAGCGATTGGTATAGGCATGGGGAATGAAGTTTATATGATGGAGAATACCTGGTATTCGGTTATTTCTCCGGAATCCTGTTCTTCCATTTTATGGAAAACCTGGGACTACAAAGAGCAGGCTGCAGCAGTTTTAAAACTGACAGCCGTTGACCTTGAAG
This sequence comes from Gracilimonas sp., assembly GCF_017641085.1. NCBI lineage: Bacteria > Pseudomonadati > Balneolota > Balneolia > Balneolales > Balneolaceae > Gracilimonas > Gracilimonas sp. The sequence continues at coordinate 9,369 of NZ_JAEPPI010000001.1, forward strand.
AACTTGATGTGATTGACGGTGTGATACCCGAGCCTATGGGCGGAGCTCACCGTGATCATGATGAAGCCGCTTCCGCTCTCAAAAAACAAATTCTGCAGAGCCTCAAGCGTCTCAAAAAACTTAAACCTGAGAAACTCATCGAACAACGCATCGACAAGTACGCTGCCATGGGTGAGTGGAAGGTAGTTAAGTAACGATTGTGGAATTCCCGGACAAGCAGCCTATCATTGAATATACGCACCGACTCCGAAGCCGGTATGGTGAGACCGATAGGATGGGATACGCGTATTATGGTCGTTACCTGGAATATTTTGAAGTAGCCCGTACTGAGATGATTCGCTCATACGGGCTTTCATATCGGGAGATGGAAGATTCCGGTGTGATGTTGCCAGTGATTCATGCCGAGCTGGAATATAAAATGCCCATCACCTATGACGAGGAAATGCATATTAAAGTGATGGTATATGATATGCCCACCGTTCGGCTTCAAACTTTTTATGAAGTAAGAACTTCAGCATCCGATAAGGTGCATGTGTTTGGGGAAGTCAGTCTTTGTTTTATGGATCGTGAATCCCGAAAACCTCTGCGCGCACCCGAATCTTTTCTTCAGGGTATTAAAGGTCAGCTAAACGGGTAAAATGTGTGGAGCCTGCAGGCACATAACAAGACATTGTACTGGAGTTTGCTGTCGGCACTGTTGTTTCTGGATATTGCAGCCCTGGGCCCCGGTCTGTTTTCATCTTCATCAATAGCTATAAACAGCTGGCAATTTGCCATATTTGATGTGCTATGCCATCAGGATCCTGCCCGCTCATATACTCTTTCCGGGGTTCAAATGGCCGTTTGTGCAAGATGTTTTGGTATTTATGGGGCATTGTTGGCCGGCTGGATTTTACTGCCTGTGTATGCCCTGTTAAAAAAGCGGGGACAAAACATAGAAAAGGGCTGGTTAATTGCTGCTATTCTGTTAAATTTAGTTGATGTTTCGGGAAACTATTTCGGCCTTTGGACGAATACCCTTACCTCAAGATTTATTATGGGTGCCTTATTTGGATTACCGCTCGCATTTATCTTGGTACATGAATTTTTCACACTTAATAATTCGGAGTAACAATGGATATGGAAAACGAACAGATACAAGAAAACCCAAGTTATTGGAATTCAGTAATAATAGCCTCACTGGTAGTAGGGATTGTAGTTACAGCCTTTGCAATTATCGGCGGGTATATGACTTTAGGTTCTGAGCCATCAGGATCATTTTTTAGTTCAGCTCAACTTCTTGGTACCATAGGGTGTTTGGTCGGGGCCATTGGTGGAGTGCTTGCAAACTGGCACTACACTAAAGAGTATGACATTACCTACAAAATCGGCAAAGGTGCATTAATTGGACTTTTCGTTGGTCTGGGTGCTACCATTGTTTCTGTTATTTTAGGACAAATCTGGAATATTATTGATCCAAGTTTTCAGCAAGCTCTTGTAGACTGGAACATTCAGAATATTGAAGCCATGCAAATGCCGGCCGAAGCAAAAGAGCAAGCTATTTCCGGGATGGAAAATCCCAATTCCGCTAAAAACATAGGTCTTCAGGCTTTGTTTACTTTTATTGGTCTTGGTGTTATGAACGTAATCTCGGGCTTAATCGGCGCTAAAATTTTCGCATCAGAAGAGTAAAAGAAGTTAATGAATCAGGAAAAAGAGACGGCATCTTCGCACAGTGAGTATCAGCAAGTATATGAAAACAGTAAGCCAACCCCGTGGGTAGAACGTAATGGTTTTGCCCACTGGGGAATGGCTATTGCCTGGGTTTTTGTAGCACTAATCGCGTTTAACGTTGTTGGAATAATTGTTGGGTTCGTAGGAGTTTTAGCTACAGCTGAAAGCCTGGATGTGCAAACCATACTGGACGAGCTTTCCACCAACTTTGACATCCTTTTTCTGGCAAACTCCTCGGGTCAAATTCTCATCATGGCCCTTGCTACACTGCTGGTTGTCAAACTTCACGCAGTAAAGGGAGACCGGAAAGAATTTCTCAGAATGAAGCTTTCCGGGAATGTGTGGCAGGTAACCGCTTTGGCCGCCGTTCTTTTTGTTGTTGCTCAGCCCACTATTCTCTTTTTAGGATGGCTGAATTCCTTTCTGCCGGTTCCGGAAGCCATGGCTCAAATGCAGGAGACCATGGCCGAAATGATTTCAAACTTTCTGAAATCAGATAATGCCCTGCTTTTGGGAGTATTTCATATTGGTTTGGTACCGGCGGTGTGCGAAGAGATTATGTATCGGGGATATGTGCAGCGGGCTTTTGAAAAAAGCTGGGGCATAACGGCTGCTATCTTAATATCAGGGGCTATCTTCGGAGCCTATCACCTTCAAATTTCAAACTTTTTACCGCTGGCCACTTTAGGTGTTTTCCTGGCCTATGTTACCTACATCTCTGATAGTCTGATTCCGGCTATGGTTGCTCACTTTGTAAATAACGGCGGACAAGTAGTAGCCAGCAGCTTTTACCCGGAAATGCTGGATGAGAAAATTACCCCGGAAATGGACATCCCTGTTCTTTTGGTAATTGGCAGTGTCGTTTTAACCACAGGTTTGCTTTATTACCTGTACACGTTGAAACCAAAAGAGCAGGAATCATGAGTTTTTTCTCCAAATCCCCCAAGCCAAACGATATCGATAATTGGGTTTGTGTGCTTGAAGGCAGCACAGACCTCGAAATCGAAATGGCGAAGAACTACCTGTCTAACCTGAAGATTCCTTCCAATATCTTGTCCAAGCGCGATTCGGCCTACAGCCTGAATGTAAGTGAGATGGCGATGGTCTATTTATACGTGCCCAAAGAGTTTGAAAAAAAAGCCCGTAAGGCACTGGAAGATCTTGAAGAAGAAAATCCCGATTTCAATCCTGACACCGAATAACCGGAGCCTGACTTGAGTGAACTTGTAAAACGCATTCTTTTTGCGGTACCTGCAGCAATTTTATTCATTTTCTTGACATGGATGGGAGGCTGGTACTTCAAAGGCTTCATCATTTTTATAGGATTTTTTATTCAGCAGGAAGTGATGCGGTTGATGAGCAGTGCGGGCAATCCCACCGATCAATACTTTCCCTACACCATAGGTTTGTGGATTATGCTGTTCCCGGTACTTCCTTATGCTTTTGAAATAGGACTGGGCATTCTACTCCTCTTCATTGCCATTCAAACTTTTGATGTGTCCGAAGAGAGTATCACTAAATTGAGCACTTCTTTTTTTGCGGGATTGTATGCTCCCCTTGGTCTTCTTTGCCTGATGCTGATTCGGGATCTTGGCACCAACGAAACCGGCTTCCTGCTAACCCTGGCTGCCGTACTAATGGTGTGGGGCGGGGATGTGTTTGCCTACTTCGGTGGACGTTCATTCGGGAAAAGAAAACTGGCTCCTTCCATCAGTCCCAATAAAACCTGGGAAGGTTTTATATCGGGTTATTTTGGGTGCTTTGTGGGGTTGGCCATTGCCTTATATGCCATCCCATTTGAAACGAGTGTAACGATGACTCTGACTCTTCCGTTAATTTTGTTGGTGGGCACCTTTGGTCCCGTCGGGGATTTAATTGAAAGCAAAATCAAAAGAAAAGCCGGTGTAAAAGATTCTTCTGATTTACTTCCGGGGCACGGAGGATTCTTTGATCGTTTTGATGCACTGCTACTGGTAGCACCCGCCGTTTATATTTATTTACAGCTCATTCAGGAATTTGGATATGTCTCATTTTAAGGTCGATTGGGAAGTATTCCCGCTTAAGCTAAAAGAAGTTTTCACCATCTCAAGAGGATCAAAATCTCAGGTACCCAATGTATTTCTGTCTATAACCAAAGATGGATTTACCGGTTATGGAGAGGCCGGTCCTAATACGCGATACAATGAGACTCCGGAAAAAGTAAAAGAGTACTTTGATTCGCTACCCGATGACTTTTTTGATGAAATTGAACATGCGGAAGAAATAACTGAAAAGCTGGAAGGCCTGAATCTATCCTCCATTCAGTCAGCAAAATGCGCAATCGAAATGGCATGGCTGGATTGGTGGGCCAAATCCCAGGATCAACCATTGTGGAGGTTATGGGGTATAGGTTCTCCAACAGGCCCGGTGACCTCCTACACCATCGGCTTGGATAAGCCTGAAAGAATGCAGAAGAAAATTCAGGAAGCCGGTCAGTATCCGGTTTACAAGATCAAGCTGGGAACGGACAGGGACAGAGAGATTATTCAGGCTATCAGAGAAGTCACAGACAAACCCCTTCGGGTGGATGCCAATGAAGGCTGGACAAACCTTGACCAGGCCAAAAGAGAGATCGAGTTTTTAGCCACCCAAAATGTAGAATTGATTGAACAACCCATGCCTGCTGATGAGTTTGAGCTCATGAAAAAATTGAAGCAATGGTCACCATTGCCACTGGCTGCTGATGAAAGCTTTCGGGGAAATGAAGACCTCCGGGAAATAGCAGAAGCTTTCCATGTGATTAACATCAAACTGATGAAAATAGGAAGCTTGGTTAAAGCGAGACAGGTTCTGAAAGAAGCCCGTTCTTTGGGAATGGAGGTCATGATAGGGTGCATGATCGAAAGCTCTTTGGCGAACGCTGCAGGAACACTATTGGCCCTTGAAGCAGACTACGCCGACCTGGACGGCCACCTTTTGATAGGGAATGATCCGTTTAGTGGTTTAACAGTGCTGGAATCACGAGAAATTGAATTATCGGAGAAACCGGGTTTCGGGGTTAGTAAGTGAATGTTTTTGTAGCCGGATGTGGTTTGGTATGAAAACAAAGAAACCAAGATTATGAATATTCTTATTACGGGCGGAACAGGTTTTATTGGCGAAGAATTGAGAACTATGCTTCTCAAACAAGGTCATAACCTGGTAATTGTGAGTCGCAGCCCCAAAAAATATGAAGACGAAGCGGCCAAAAACCAGCGGTTTATTGGGTGGGATGATGATCTTGCCACCGAGATGAATGAAATAGATGGGGTGATAAACCTTGCGGGAGAAAACCTGTTCGGCCAACGCTGGACCGATGAAGTGAAGACGAGAATTATGGATAGCCGGGTTCGATCCACACAACAGTTGGTGGATGCCATGCGGGAAGCCGATCAAAAGCCGGATGTTTTTATATCCGCCTCGGCTTCAGGAATCTATGGAAACCGTGGTGATGATATTTTGGATGAAGAAGAAGCTCATGGAAGTGATTTTTTAGCTGACGTATGTGAGGCGTGGGAGGCGGAGTCTCAAAAGGCAGCCGGGTTTGGGGTTCGGGTAGTCAACCCGCGTATCGGAATTGTATTGGAGAAAGGGGGCGGAGCTCTTGGAAAAATGGTCCCGCCCTTTCAGTTTTTGGTAGGCGGACCCGTTGGCAGCGGTGAGCAATACATGAGTTGGATTCACAGAACGGATCTATGTAAAGCACTTACTTTTCCATTAGTGAATGAAGAGTTTACCGGTGCTTATAATGTATGTTCCCCTAATCCGGTTACGATGAATGAGTTTGCCGAGACTCTGGGTAACGTTATGAATCGTCCGTCCATATTCCGGGTACCTAAGTTTGCTCTGGATATTGTATTGGGTGAAGCCGCCAAGCCGGTAACCGACAGTATCCGCATGCAACCAAAGAAGCTGCAAGTTGCGGATTTTGAGTTTCATTTTGAGTATTTGGAAGAAGCCCTCGCTGACATTGTGTAGGAGGTGTTAGGGGCAAGGTTTTAGTTGTTAGGTTTTAGTGGTTCTTTAAATTGCCTTGACACTGCTAAAAGATTAGTACTAGAAAGTTAATGTGAAGACTTTTCGCTTACGATCCACATGCTCCACTAAAACCTAACACCTTGTCCCTAAAACCTATAACCTATAACCTAATTCTCCCTGTTAATCGTCCAGCAGCGAAGGCCTTCTCTTGTTTGAGCAATCAGTTCTTTTTGTCCATCACCGTTTAAATCTGTAATAATCGGATACTTCATTCCGGATGTGGGTATTCCAAATAAACGTTCTCCGGTCAGCACTTCCCAGGCATAAAGCCGGCCGAACTCAGCCAATGCAACCAGCTCAAGAGTGTTATCCGAATTTATATCGATAAGTTGCGGAGCAAATGTTGTGGAAGCAGGCTGACCGAGACTTTTTGTAAACCGGAGCTCTCCTTCCTTGTTGTATAAGAACAACGACCCATTTAAACTTTGGGTAATCAGTAAGTCATTCCGATAAAACCCGGTGCTGTCTCTGAGCAAAATGTTCTCCCGATAGTCAACGGATGAAAGCTCATTATTGGCTATGTAGAGTGAACGTATGGAAACGGAATCTTCAGAAATAGTAGTTGCCAGAGAATCACTGAAAACCGGATTAATCCCTAACGAATAAAGATAGCCATCAGCTGCACTGGCGGTTACCTGGTTTTCGAAAACGAGTGGGGAGTGGGTGAATCGAGCATTCACAAATTGTGGATATCCCGGGCGCGTGTTTCCACTTCTCAACCAGCTATGTAAGGCATTTTCAGAAAAAGCCCAGACCGACCAAACATCATCCAGAAGTGAAAATACCGGTTGTGACTGAACAGTTGCATTGGTGTTTTGAGGCCATCCGCGTACGTTTTCACCTCTCCCGTCCAGAACATGAACTTTCCTATCTTCGGTGGCTACGACAATTTCAGGGACACCGTTTCTAAGAACATCCTGAACTAAAATAGGAGCTGTAATTGGCTCGTTCATTTCAAGCGGGAAACGCGGAAGCAGGTTTCCGTTCTCGTTCCAGGCAAAGATTTTAGAGCCGGCCGCCAGGAAAATGATTTGTTGCCCGTTTCCGTACCAATCGTATAATTGAGGACCTCCAATGGGTGCGAGTCCATCGGTTGATGTTTGCATAGCAATGGTGCCGTCCAAAGCAAGAGCCATCACCCGGCCGTCCTGAGTTGAGAAAATGATTTCATCCGTACTGCTTCCAACTAAATCACCTAACACCGGTTTGCCGCTTAGCTCAAAATTGGATAGCGGCATGACCCATAATTCTTCATATGGCAGGCTCGACCCTTCTTTTGAGTAGGTGTTCAGCGTCAGGTTTATTGCATTGTTTTGGGTAGTCATCGTCATCGTTGTGATGTCGAAGCGACTGAGTAAACCGGCAACAGAAGTCTCCGTTTTCACATAGGGCCGGATGAATTGGAGAAAGTCGTTTGAGGCCGACCATACAAATCCACTCACTTCCTCAGGCAGGTTATCTCGTACATTTGAATAGGTTTCATCATAATAGATAACCCGCCGGCGGATTCGATCTGCATTCACGCTTTCAGCCAGTCCTTTTCGCTTTGCGATAACCACTATATCATTTGAAAAGGCAAGGTAAAAATCCCGCAGCGTGCTCATTTCAGATCCGATCAGCTTACCCATCACGCTGCTGCTGATTTGATACGTATTATCCTGAAAATTAATCAGTCCATCGCGTACCAACCTATTGAGTTGGCTCCGGAAAGAATTTCGGTCTTTAAGCTTTCGCATAACCAAAAACTCGCCGGTTGAGAGTAGCCCGGATTCCGGGAAAGCCTCGAAAGCAAATTCTGATGCCAGAGTGTTAGCCAGGTTTTGGTACAGGCTGATATTCTGAAGCAATACCGAATCAAGTTTAGTGGTGATGGTATTGGTTGGCTCTACAGGAACCGAAACGGGAGGTAGCCTAAACAGGGCAAAAGCTGCAGCGTTGCTTGCTATATGCCGATCGAGAGTGATGGGTTTGTTCTCATAAGAGAAAGCGTCCACTAAAATAGAATGCCGGTCTTCGGCCAGTTCGATATTTCCGGAAAGCTGGATATTATTGGTAGAGTCTGAATAGGAATCGAAAGTAAAGGCTGCGGGTTGAGTGCCCGAGAAAGAAGACATTACGGCCGGGCGATTAATGACCGTTGCAAACTGTTCAACCCAATGATCTAATTGCGGGGTATTCAACACAAGCGTGGAAGCCGGAGGGTTTTGCTGAAGCTGAATCGAAGGTTTATCACCGAGAAAAGCACGTAATGAGTTTTCTATAATCAGGCTCGATTCCGACAAAATAAGATAGTCATTTACCTGTGCTGCATAAATTTCCGTCTTATTGAAGAATAATTTATGAATGATGAACCCTTTAAATTCGTAATTATTCTGAGTGAACGGCTGATAAAACCTGGATGCCCATTGGCTCAAATCTGAGGAAGATGAACCCGTAATCCACAAAAAATTGGAGTGGAGGGAGGTAGCCGGATACAGAGCCACCGCTTTTATACTTAAGGGGTTATCCATTTCAGCATCGATGCCGGCCACTTGCTGCAGGGCCGATGGCGTTAAATCATCAAGGTAAGTGGCATACTCTTTGGTAATGATTTCTTGTACATTCAGTCCATCCTCGGGTACTACCAAAAAAGTGGCTTCCTCAGGAATTAATGCAAACCATTCATTATCCGGTGCGGATGAGCAGGCAGCTATAAGGCTAATGGAAAAAAAAGTAATTAAGAGTTGAAAAAGGCGTTGCATCAATAAGAAATAATAAGCTGTTTAGGTCTTGGTTCTGTATTGGCTAATTTCCGGGACTATAAAAAGTTCCGTATCAAAGAAATAAAGGTAACATTTTTTGAGCGCTAAATGAGTTTTCTAAATCCAATTTTTTTATTTGCGTTAATTGCGGTGGGTTTGCCCCTGCTCATTCATCTGCTTAACCTTAAGCGTCCGCAAAAAATAGCCTTTTCTACACTGGCATTTTTTCAGGAACTGAAGAACACCACCATCCGGCGAATCCGTATCAAGCGTTACCTTCTTTTGATATTGCGATTACTGGCTATTGCCTGCCTGGCGCTGGTGCTGGCACGTCCTTTTTTACCGCCCGGATTATCGGGTGGAGGAACTACCCAAGCCCCGGCATTAAACGCAATTTTGCTGGACAATAGTATAAGCATGTCGAGAATTGGGAAGCAAGGTCCCTTATTTGAATACGCCCGGGAAATTATCGGCGATATCGAAAGTTCTGCCAAAGATGAGGACCGGTTTATGCTGCAGCTTACAAACGGAGAAGGAGAATACAGCAATATTCTGAGCTGGGCCAACCTGCTTAGAACCGTGGATGAAGTTGAGATTAAATCCTCCGGCAATTTTACGCTGAACAGGCTGACGGGATTGATTGAGTCAGTCAAAGAAGCCCCCTATCAGAACAAGAATATTTTTGTGATTACGGATGGGCAGCTGAGTCAGCTGGATGACCTGCGTGACCTGGACATGGAAGATGTTTCTGTGAGTATTATTGATGTGGGAGAAGTAGAGGTTCAAAACACGATGATTTCTGATATTTCTACGTCCACCAATATGATTGGTACCAATATCCCATTTACCCTGAATGTGGAGCTGGCGAATGAAAGTGATGTGGCGGCGGTAAATCAATTTGTGTCGCTGGAATTTGAAGAGCAAAATGCCGGTCAGTACTCCATTGCTTTGGCTCCCAACGAGAGAAAAACCTACACTTTTGAAATCACTCCATCCCAAACAGGTTCATCCAAAGGAAAGCTGATTATTGAAGGAGATGAGTTTCAACCTGATAATGAGTATTATTTTACCGTTCAGGTTCCGGAAACGCGAAATGTATTGTGGGTAAGTGAGGAGAACCGAAATCCGCAGTTTATTTCTTATACCGGGGCTATGCTCCGTGTGGCAGGAGAAAATGACGCCCAGCTTTCTTATCAGGAAGCAACACCGGACATATTTGAAACCGCAAACCTCAGCGAATTTGATGCGGTGCTGCTGGATGGAGTAGAATCGATCCCCGAATACAGCTTTCAAGCCCTGCAAGAGTATGTGCAAAATGGCGGGGGAGTGATGTTTTTCCCTTCTGAAAACGGAAATATCAATAATTATAATAATCTGTTTGCTCAGTTCAATGCCGGAAGGTTTGCGGGTATTCAGGGAGAATATGCCTCCTTTAGCGCTGTGGCAACTGCAGATGAATTGCTGGAAGATCATCCCGCATTTACCGGACTGTTTGAACGGGAGCAAAATGAACAGCTTCGGTTCACCAATCCCGATATTTATTATTACCTGAAGTTAGTAACAAACTCTTCGGGCACCGGATTCGATTTATTGAGCATGAACAACGGGGATGTTCTGGTTCATGAAAAACGATTTGGCGAGGGAAGTCTGCTTATTGCAACCATAGGAAACGATCCGGGCTGGTCTAATTTTCCGGTCAAGCCTCTTTTTGCCCCTTTCTACTATCGCATACTGCTGTATTCGGCTTCATCCGACCAGGGTGGGTTTGCTAATCATCAATTGGGGAACACTTTTAGCTGGAGAGGAAACATTGACGGAGAAAATGCCGTTATTAAAGTAGGTGAAGACGAAATTAAGCCGACCGTAGATGTAGTTTCATCGGGCATCCGGCTCCGGTACCCTGCCGAAGAATGGACACCCGGCTGGGTTACGGTTACCGATGGTGAAAAACAATACGTATTGTCGGCAAACCTCAGCGCCGATGAATCTGATTTTTCAGAAACCAATGAGCAGCAGCTTGAAAATTTGATTGAAGACGCAGAAATAAGCTGGGTTCAAACAACCGAGCTCAATGAGGAAGAATTACAGAATGAAATTATGGCCTCAGGATTCGGTAAAGAAATATGGAGCTGGTTTATGTTGGCAGGCTTGTTATTTTTAATACTGGAATCGTTAGTGTCTATATGGTATAAAGCTGAAACCGTAAGTTAATGGAAGAGATACTCTCACTTTTTTTTCGCGGTGTGATTGTGATGTTTACCATTGCATCCACTTTGCTGGCCGGATATTCTTTTCAGAATAAACTTCGGTTACGGAAAGTGCGCCTGAGCTGGCGGGCCGGGAAGCTGCAGGGGTATCCGCTGTTTGCCACTGTATTTCTGGGAATTGTACTGGGGCTGTCGGCCATTGTGGTATTTACCGGCGACATTGCCCGGTTCCCGATTTTCTTTGCCTACGCCTGGATCGGCACGATGTGGTTTATTTCCAGTTATCTGGCTTCCAAGTATTATATCACCGACTACGGCATTGTGAAGAACATAAATGAACCCTCTCAAACTATTCCCTGGTTTCAAATTCTGGATTATGTGGAAAGGCCGGAAAAAAACGGGGTTGAATACCTGTTTAACTACTCAGAAATGGACAAATCGCTGATTGAAGGGTATAAACAGCTAAAACTATTTGTGCCACGGAACCGATATAAAGCAGTGAAAAAAATTGTATCTTTAAAACTGGAAAATAAGATTGAAGGACAAGCGATACCCGATATCGACCTCAAGAGAATTCAGGAAGACTAATTAAGAAAACACCCATTTGTTAGACGACGTTAAAAATTCCGATATAGAACGAGAACGAGTTGTATTGGTAGGTTTGTATGGACCTGAAACCACGAGATTTCAGGCGGAAGAATATTTAGACGAGCTTGAACTACTTGCCGATACAGCCGGGGGAATTACGGTAGAAAAAGTACTTCAGAACAAAACGCACCCCGACCCTTCCACGTATGTAGGTAAAGGTAAACTTAGTGAGTTGAAGCGCATCATGGGAGAGGAGCGCATTGATACCGTAATTTTTGATGATGACCTTTCTCCCACGCAAATACGAAATGTAGAAAAAGGCACGGATGCTAAAGTACTGGATCGAAGTTCACTGATTCTTGACATTTTTGCAGCCCGTGCTAAAACAGCTGCAGCTAAAACACAGGTGGAACTTGCCCAGCTGGAATACCTGCTCCCGCGACTTACCCGATACTGGACTCACCTTTCCCGACAAAAAGGAGGGATTGGAACAAAAGGTCCGGGTGAAACCCAGATTGAGACCGATAGAAGGCTGATTGGCCGGCGCATTTCTGTGCTAAAAGATAAGCTTGAAAAGCTGAGCAAGCAGCGAACCACGCAGCGTAAAGGTCGTGAGGGAATGAACAGAGTATCGCTGGTTGGATATACCAATGCCGGTAAATCCACCCTGATGAATGCCCTGACTGAAACAGGAGTGTTTGCCGAAGACCGGCTTTTTGCTACTCTTGATTCCACTGTTCGCCGTCATGAGCTTGAAAACCATTCGGTACTTCTGTCTGATACTGTAGGATTTATCCGAAAGCTGCCCCATAATCTGGTAGAGAGTTTTAAATCTACTTTAGATGAAGTTCGGGAAGCCGATATACTGTTACATGTAGTGGATGCATCTTCCAAAATGGCTCAGGAGTATATTGAAGTGGTGGAAGAGACCCTGGAAGAGATTGAAGCCACGAACAAAAAAACCATTTTAGTATTCAATAAAGTGGATAAAATGGATGCAAACCAGGTTGCAGATATGAAAAGGATGTATCCGAATGCAGTGTTTGTGTCTGCTGAACAGCGAATTGGCCTTAAAGAGCTGGAAAACAGTATCGAGGAGATGATTGAGCTCGATTATAGCCGTCATACACTGCAAATTCCGGTTTCAAAATACAAAGCAGTTGCTTTTATTCATGAAAACGCCAACGTTGAAGAGGAAACATACGATGGTACCGATGTTGAATTAACGTTCAGTATCGCCAAAAAAGATTTTAAGCAATTATCCCATTTGTTGGATACTATTGGTGCTAACGGCGAAGTTGTATAGTCACTTATGTTAATAAACGAAATCCTGAATACAGACATATCACCCCTTCATATCGAAGACACGGTAGCTACGGCACTGATGAAAATCGATTTGTTGCACACCACAAAGTTTGCCGTTGTGGATGCCGACAACAAGGTGGTGGGCATGGCTTCGCTGGACAAGCTGATTGAAGTAGTAGATGAAAATTCCCAGCTTTCGGATGTAGAGTTGGAAGACCCTATTTTTGTACCGTACAATCAGCATTTATTTGAAGCCTCCCGAATTATGCTGGCTAAAGAGTTATTTCTGCTTCCCGTCACTGATGAGGAGATGAAATTCCAGGGCATGATTAAAAAACGGGATGTATTGAGCGCTCTGGGTGATGTATTCAACCTTTCAAGTTTTGGATCTGTTATAACCGTGGAACTGGACCAGGTAGATTTTACCCTTTCAGATTTGGTTCGCATCATCGAAATGGAAGGGGCAAAGATATTGGGAGTGGCTGTTCAACAACCCAATGCCAAAAATCAGGCCTACCGCGTATCCTTTAAATTAAACCTCGAAGACTCTTCCGTAGTAAGCGCAGGATTGCGCCGCTTTGGATACACAATTACATCTGAAGCCAATAGCGAGGTGCTGGAGCATAATTTTTCTGACCGCGCGGATGAACTTATTCGCTATCTTGACATATAAGAAGTAACAATTAACCTTATTTATTCTGACGAGTTCATGCACGTCGTCCCCAAAAGCAGCCTTCTTACTTTTCTTATTACAATAATTCTGGTGAATGTGCTCCCCGCACAAGATATACCCTCACCGTCAACCCAATTATATGAAAGAGGGATTAACCTGTACGAGAATGGTTTTTTTGAGGAGGCCATTGAACGATTTGAGCAGTTTAGCTCCGAATATCCCAATCATGAAATGCGCATTTCGGCGGACTATTATTTAGCGAGAGCTAAAACCGGTGTCGATTCTTCCGGCATAGAAACCTACTACAAACAATTTGTGCAAGAATATCCCGGAAGTGATCTCTCCGAAAAGCTGCTTAAAGATCTGGGGCATCGCTTTACGGATACGGGGCGGTATGAGGAAGCCATCGGCTATTATCAGCAGGCTATTGAATCATGGATGAAAGACACCGAGTCTGCAAAAACGAAATACTGGATAGCGGAAGCAGCGGCTGAAAACAAAGATTATGCCGATTCCCGTGTTTATTTCATGGAATTGGCCAATGATTTTCCGGATTCTGAATGGGCACCAAAGGCCTTGTACGCCCGGGGAAGGCTCTACCTGTCACAACAGCAGTATAATGCCTCTTCTATTGCTTTTGAAGTGCTCAAAGAGCGTTATCCCAATAACGAGATAACCCGAAGAGTGGGTACTGCTTTGGGTGAGTCATATTACATGCAGGGCAAATATGAAGATGCTATCGAAGCATTAAACAGCGCTTTACCGTACCTGGAAGGGGAGTCTCAGCAAAAAGCTGTATTCCTGATTGCTGAAAGTCAGAATTTCCTGGGACTATATGATGCAGCATCGAAATCATATCTGCGCTACATCAATATGACAAAGGGAACACCGCAGGAGCGTATCGCCCATTATGGATTGGGATGGGTGTATAACAAACAGGAGATTTATCACTGGGCGGCAGAGTCGTTTGGAAAAGCAGCCGTTGGAGACGATGAAATAGCTCGAAAGGCTCAATACTATAAAGCGGCAAATGAAAAACTTGGCGGGCAGTATCGCAAATCCATCAATTCATTCCGGGAATTTGGAGAACGTTATAAAGACGGACTTTGGGTTGAAAGGGCTTATTATGAATGGTCGGTGTCGGCTTTTCAGGCGTCACTTTACGGAGAGGCCATTGAAGTGTTGTTAGATTTGGTGCGCAGTGATGTAGAACTTGAGGAGCCGGCCAAAATTTATACCATGCTTGGGGAAGCCTTTTTTGCTAATGCGGAATATACTCGTGCCATTCAGGCTTTTGAAGAAGCAGAGAAAGTAGGGAATATCGATCCCGCACTTAAGCGACAGGCGCGATTTCAGAAAGCCTGGATTTTATATAGAAATCAGGCTTATCAGCAGGCACAGCCTATATTTGAGTCGGTTTATGCAGAAACGCCCGATTCTGAGGTAGGGCGGGAAGCCTTGTTCTGGAGTGCCGACAGCTATTACAAAATGAACCAGTTTAGCAGCGCCGCTCAACGCTTCCGGATGTACACCCAAAACTACCCTGACAATGAAATGATGGGCCCGGCGCTGTATTCACTGGGCTGGAGTTATTTTGAAATGGGTCAATACGAAAATGCCGTTGGCCCGCTGGAAGATTTCCTCGAGAATTACGAAAAGCCGGAAACAGCTCTGTTCCCATATGACACGGATACTCAGCTTCGTGTCGGTGATGCCTATTATGCTTTGGGCCAGTACCGGCAGGCAATTGCCAGTTACAATCAGGCCATTGGTGCAGAGCCGGGTGGCGATTATGCCATGTTCCAGATAGCAAACAGTTATTACCGGGCAGGACGTACCTTTGAGGCAGTTTCTAACTTCCGGAAGATGCTGAGGATTTATCCTTTCAGCCGACTGAGAGAACAGGCTCAATATAATGTGGCCTACATCTACCTGAACACGAATAATTACTCGCAGGCGGTCGAAGAGTTTCAAACGGTGATTAACAAATATCCGGGCACCGATTGGGCGGCACGTTCACAATACAACATCGGGGATGCCTACTACAATGCAGGTGAATATGAGCGAGCCATAGCTGCCTACCAAAAAGTATTGGACGATTACCCGAGAAGCAGTTACATCATTGAGGCGATTAATGGTATTCAGTATGCGCAATTATCAGCCGGAAGATCAGACAGCAGTTCGGTGATTTTGGAAGAATTCCTGAGCGATAACCCAACCAGTTCCACTGCCGACCAACTGCGATACCGACAGGCATTGAATGTGTTTCAGTCAGGCGATTACGAAAATGCGATAAAAGAATTCCGGCAGTACCTGAGGGTTACGAATTCAGAAAGACTCATGTCCGAAGCCTATTCAAATCTTGGTGAAGCCTATCGTCAACTGGGTCAGATTGATAATGCCATCAATGCGTACCAAACCATAGTGGATGAATTTCCGAATGATGATTTGGCATCCTCGGCACTTACATCACTTGGAACGCTGAATTTTGAGCGGGGTGAGTACGACCTATCCCACGCAAACTATGCACAGCTGTTGGAGTCCGCTCCACGGTTCAGACAGGAAGCTTATGTTGGAATGGGTAACGCCAGTCTGGCCCAAGAAAAAATTGATCAGGCGAAAGAAGAATATGAGTCGGCCCTGCAGGTGAATGCGAACAACGAAGCTGCCAAAGTGGGACTGGGCAAAGTAGCGCTGGCAAATGATAATTATGACGAAGCCCGCGACCTGCTCTTCCCAATTGCCGAAAGAAGTACTACCGAAATTGGCGCTGAAGCCCAATATTATCTCGGTAAAATTCTTCAGGAACAAAACGACTTTAACACTGCCATTGAAGAATATGCCAAAGTGAAGGTTCTATTTGAGGCTTTTGATTACTGGGTTTCTGAGTCGATGTACGCCACGGCGGAATGCCATATTCGCCTGGGCAACCGCGGAGAAGCTATGACCGTTCTTAATTCCATTATCAATAATTACCCGGGTACCGAAGCAGAGCAAAAAGCTCAGAGATTGCTAAGCCAAACAGATTCATGATTAAAAAGATTACTCCGGCTTCATCCTTAAAAGGTGAACTCACATTACCTCCAGACAAATCAATCTCTCAACGCGCTGCCATTTTTTCGCTATTGCATGATGGCGTTTCGGAGGTGAAAAATTATTCACGGGCCCAGGATCCACAAAGCACATTAAGCTGCGTCCAGCAACTTGGAGCTGAAGTGAAAGAGGAAAACGGCACTCTCATTATAAAAGGAACAGGAAGAAAGAACATCAAAACCCCGGTTAAAGATCTTGATTGTGGTAATTCGGGTACAGCCATGCGCTTGCTTTCGGGAGTATTAGTTGGAGCCAAAATTTCAGCGAAGCTGGTAGGGGATGAATCCCTTTGCGGGCGCACTATGACACGAATTATCAAACCGCTGGAGAAAATGGGGGCACATATCCTGGCTCGGAACGGTGCTTATGCTCCGCTTTTCATTAACAGGAATGAACCGCTGAAGCCCTTGCAGTTTGAACTTCCGATTCCGAGTGCCCAGTTAAAGTCGTGTGTGTTATTAGCCGGTTTATTTGGAGAAGAGTTAACGCAGGTTATTGAAATTTTGCCAAGTCGTGATCATACTGAAAGGTTACTGAATCTCGACCAAAAAGTGGTTCAGGATCGCAAAATCATTTCGGCAAGTCTGGCGGATGAGATTCCCAATCAAAGCTACACCATACCGGGAGATTTTTCTGCCGCGGCTTTCTGGCTGGTTGCCGGCGCTATTCAAAATGATGCGGAAATTAAGATCGGGAACGTGGGACTGAACCCTTCCCGAAATGCCCTGCTGGATATTTTAGATGAGATGGGCGCAGACATCACCATAGAAAATGAGCGTATGGAAGGTGCCGAACCGGCCGGGGATATTATCGTGAAAGGTTCGGATTTGAAAGCGATTGAGATCGACCCAAAGATGATCCCCAACTGTATCGATGAACTGCCCATACTATCGGTGGCTATGCTTTTTGCAGAAGGTACTTCCACTATATCGGGCGCGGAAGAACTTCGCCACAAAGAAACCGACCGTATCATGGCAATGGCTAACATGCTGAATGCCGTGGGGGCCAACTTCGAGGAAAAAGAAGATGGTTTAATTATTCATGGAGACCCGGATTTTTCATTTTCCTCCGCGAATTTTGAATCCTATCATGACCATCGTATTGCCATGGCTGCTGCTGTTCTATCACTTAAAGGAAGTCAAGAGAGCTCAATCAAAGATGCCGAAAGTGCGGCCGTTTCCTATCCCGGCTTTTGGGAAGATCTTGGTGATTTGGTGATAGAGTGATAAAGTGATGAGTGATGAGTGAGTTTTGACTTATCACAGTTCAATTCAAATCATTAAAATAGAATGACCTGAAACAAGCTTCATTGTTTGAATGATCTACTTCATCACCTAATCACCAAATCACTTTATCACTAAACCAACCCCACTCCTGACAATACGTCCGTCAATACGTCAGTTTTCCCACCGCCCTCCCTGATTGGCATTGCTATTGCTTACTTAAGGGTGAACAAGAATAAATCGGCAAGCACATGGGAGATTTTACAGAATTTGGTATCGAAATTGAGAGACATCTCTCAAAGCTGGGTAAGGATATTCAGCAATTTGTAGAGAAAGTTGTGCCGCTGGCCAACGACGACAAAGATTTTGCTCCTGACTGTGATATCGTAGAGAGTGAAGAAGAATTTAAAATTCTGTTGGATCTTCCGGGACTATCCAAAAAAGAGATTGGAATTTCCCTTAAGAACAATGTGCTGACGGTTAAAGGCGAGCGTGAAATCACTGCCGGAGATGGCGAAGAATTTAAGCGACAGGAACGACGTCGCGGGGCTTTTGCCCGGGCATTTGCGGTACCGCAAAATGTGAATGCGGCCGAAGTGTCAGCCAGCTTCAGAAACGGTGTTTTGACCATCGCCATGCCTAAATCGGAGGCGTTAAAGGACTCACAATCCATACCGGTTAAATAGAATAGGGCCACGAAAGCTCTAAACCACGAAAGAAAAATTAATTTCGTGTTTTAGAGTTTTTGTGGCGAACAAAAGAATATTAAATCAAACAAATAAAACTCAGATTTTAGACCAATGGGAAAAATCATAGGAATTGACTTAGGAACTACCAATTCGTGCGTAGCCGTAATGGAAGGCAACGAGCCGGTGGTGATTCAGAACAGTGAGGGTGGGCGAACTACTCCTTCTGTTGTTGCTTTCACCAAAGACGGTGAACGACTGGTTGGAGCGCCTGCAAAACGTCAGGCCATTACTAATCCGGACAAAACTGTTGCTTCCGTAAAACGATTTATGGGCCGCATGTTTGACGAGGTTAAGGATGAAACCAAGCAGGTTAACTACAAAATTGTAAAAGGCGATGACAACACGGCACGTGTTGAAATTGAAGATCGCAAATACGCGCCTCAGGAAATCTCGGCAATGGTGCTTCAAAAAATGAAGCAAACTGCGGAAGAATATCTGGGCGAGAAAGTAACGGAAGCTGTAATTACAGTTCCTGCTTACTTTAACGATGCCCAGCGTAAGGCAACACAGGAAGCCGGGAAAATTGCCGGACTGGAAGTGAAACGTATTATTAACGAGCCAACAGCCGCTTCCCTGGCTTATGGACTGGACAAAAAAGATGATGACCAAACCATCGTAGTGTATGACCTCGGTGGCGGTACTTTTGATGTGTCCATCCTGGAATTAGGTGACGGTGTGTTTGAAGTGAAATCTACTAACGGTGATACACATCTTGGTGGTGATGACTTTGACCAACGCATCATCGACTTCCTGGCCGATGAGTTTAAGAAAGATGAAGGTATTGACCTTCGCAAAGATCCAATGGCCATGCAGCGACTGAAAGATGCTGCTGAGAAAGCTAAGATCGAACTTTCAAGCTCTCAAAAAACGAACATCAACCTGCCATTTGTGACGGCAACCGATTCAGGACCTAAGCACCTGAACATTGACCTGAGTCGTGCCAAGTTTGAGCAGCTGGCTGATGACCTGATCAAACGGTCTATCGACCCTTGCAAGAAAGCACTGGACGATGCAGGGTTTACCAAGAATGATATCGACCAGGTAATTCTGGTGGGTGGTTCAACCCGAATTCCGAAAATTCAGGAAGCGGTTAAAGAATTCTTTGGTAAAGACCCAAGCAAAGGCGTAAATCCTGATGAAGTAGTCGCAGTTGGTGCAGCTATTCAGGGTGGTGTAATGTCGGGTGATGTGGAAGATGTTGTTCTTCTGGATGTGACCCCGCTTACCCTCGGAATTGAGACCATGGGCGGTGTAATGACACCTCTTATCGAAGCCAACAGCACCATTCCAACCAGCAAGTCACAGACATTCTCAACAGCTGCCGATAATCAGAGCAGCGTAGAGATTCATGTGTTGCAGGGTGAACGAGCTAAGGCGCAGGACAACAGAACGCTCGGTCGTTTCCACTTAGATGGAATTCCGCCGGCACCACGCGGAGTTCCTCAAATCGAGGTTTCCTTTGATATGGATGCCAACGGTGTACTGAACATTAAGGCACAGGATAAAGGAACCGGTAAAGAGCAAAGTATCCGTATTGAATCTTCTTCAGGATTGTCTGATGAGGAAATCGAAAAAATGAAGAAAGCTGCTGAAGAACACGCAGAAGAAGACAAGAAGATTAAAGAGCGTGTTGAGAAACTTAATGAGGCTGACAGTCTTGTATTCTCTACCCGCAAGCAGCTTGACGAATACGGCGACAAGATCTCCGATGACAATAAGAAAGCCATTGAAGATGCTCTTGAAACCCTCGAAAAAGCACATAAAGAAGAAAACATGGACGAGATTGATTCAGCGATTGAAGCTGTAAATCAGGCTTGGTCCGGTGCTTCTGAAGAAATCTACAAAGCTACTCAGGAAGAAGTTGCTGCAGGTGGTGCAGCCGGAGCCGGAGCTGCCGGAGGTCCAACTCCCGGCGCTGATAGTGCATCCGCTTCCGAAGAATCTGATGAAGGCGATGACGCCGTAGATGCAGATTACGAAGTAGTTGACGATGAAGATAAGAAGTAAGTAAAGTATAGCTCACTTACTCACGCAGATAAATCTAATCCCGGCGGGTTTTCCCGTTGGGATTTTTTTGTTTGTGGTAATGATGCTTTGTGGAGTGAGCACGGGTAAGGTAGGTGTGATGGGTGATCTTGATATAAAGAGAATATTACATCAGTGAGGGTCGGTCAGATTCAACTCCATCACCCGGCTCTTTTTGAAAGTGCTATATGAACACGCTCCGGCAGAGCCGAATGATGGAGTTTGCTTTTATTTATAGTCCATCATTCCGCTCAGGTAATTAAGTTGATTTAGTTTGACCAAAAGGGAGCGGGGTGATGGATGGGGTTGATTCGATGTATTCGTTAATAATGCTTTTTGATGGGACACGAATGAGACAGATCGAGCTGATTTTCACCGATGTAGAATATTCTTATTCCGTGGTCATCCAACGTATCCATGTCATCCGTGTTCCATCAAAAGTGTCTTTCAAGCCCAACATTCGTATCTTTGAGGCATGAATATTCTCGGAATTGAATCCTCTTGTGATGATACTTCAGCAGCGGTTTTAACAGCTGAAGGAATAAAATCGAATGTTATTGCTTCGCAGTCTATACACCTCAAATTCGGGGGAGTGGTGCCGGAGCTGGCATCGCGGGCTCATCAAAAAACTATTACACAAACTGTAAACCAGGCGCTGCAAGAAGCAGACGTTTCATTGGATGAAATGGATGCCATTGCCGTAACCCAGGGCCCCGGATTGCTGGGCTCACTGTTGGTTGGAACCTGTTTTGCCAAAGGACTTTCCCTTTCCCGAAACATCCCGCTGATTGGGATTAACCATATGGATGCCCACATCTATGCTAACTTCATCGACCACAGCCCTGAGTTTCCCTTAGTGGCGCTTACGGTGTCGGGCGGGCATACACAGCTGGTGCATGTGCAGTCGGCCTTTGAGCACGAAATTATCGGGCAGACACGGGATGATGCTGCCGGAGAGGCTTTCGATAAAATCGGTAAGCTGCTCAGGCTGCCCTATCCGGCCGGGCCTCACATGGATCGTTTGGCTAAAGACGGGGACCCTAAGTTCCATAAATTTCCGCAGGCTTTGCTTCAGGAGGGATTGGATTTCAGCTTCTCGGGTTTAAAAACCAGTGTATTGTATTACCTGCAGGATAAAGAAGAGGACTGGATTCAGGAGCACATGAATGATATATGCGCCAGCGTTTCCTTTGCGATTGCTGAAGTGTTGGTGAAAAAGTTAAAACGCGCAATTAAAAAAACCGGGGTTAAAACAGTGCTGTTGGCCGGCGGAGTGTCGGCGAATTCCATGCTGAGAGAGAAATCAGAAAAAATGGCCAAAGAAATGGGTGTTCAGCTGTTCTCCCCAAAAATTAGCTATTGCACCGATAACGCAGCCATGATTGCCATCACCGGAAAAATGAAAGCCGAAGCCGGTCAGTTTGATGATCTGGATATGGTTCCCTACGCTTCGCTTTAGGGAATTAAAAATTTAAAGTGAAAAATTTAAAATTAGGGTGCATCCAATTTTAAATTTTGAATTTTTCATTTAAAACTTCTTCGATTCGGCTACGGCGAGTTGGTCTGCCCGTTCATTTAGTTCAATGCCGGCATGGCCTTTTACCTTCACCCATTTTACATCGTGGGGTTTCATAGCTTCCAGCATATCCTGCCACAACTCTTTGTTCTCAACCGGTTTTTTGTCGGCTTTTCTCCATCCGCGTTTCTGCCAGCTGTCAATCCATCCCTGGGTAAAGGCGTTAATAATGAGGGCGCTGTCGCTGTGGATTATGACCGTGCAGGGTTTATTCAATGCGTTTAAGGCCTCAGTTACGGCCTGCATCTCCATTCGGTTATTGGTGGTTTGTGGATCTCCTCCCGACAGTTCTTTCTCTTTTCCATTCCAAATAAGGACGGCTCCCCATCCTCCCGGACCGGGATTTCCGCTACAGGCACCATCGGTGTAAACAATAACTTCCGGCTTCTTAGACATATTTTTTCGTGATTGAACTTAATTTCTGTTTCATCGATTTGGCTTGTTCGGCTACATACTCAGGCCAGTCGCCTTCATCCTTTCCTGCGTAGATAATGCCCCGGCTGGAGTTAATAAGGGGAATTCCGGTATGATGAGTTAATGCTTTTTCAAGTTCCGAAATAGAACCGCCCTGAGCCCCGATGCCCGGAATAAGCAAAGCTCCTTCGGGGTGATACTTTAACACAGAAGAGGCCTCTTCCGCTTGCGTGGCGCCAATAACCATCCCTAAATGGGTATCTGAAAAACGTGATTTTTTCGACAGCTGATCTGCAATGTACTCCGACATGGACTCGAAGTTTTTATAGGGCTGTTTGAGGAAGTCGGAAGCCCCGGAGTTTGAGGTCAAGGCCAGTACATACATACCTTTGGTTTCATCTTTGGAAAAAGCTTCCATCGTTTCGAAACCCATCAGCGGGTTTATAGTGATGGCATCCACATTAAACTCGTCGAAGTATGCTTTTTTGTAATGGTCGGCTGTTGAGCTGATATCGCCTCGCTTGGCATCGGCAATAATGATTTTATTTTCCGGGATGTGCCTGATCACTTCCTCAAATACAGACAATCCGTCTTTACCCAAAGCTTCAAAAAAAGCCAGATTGGGTTTAAAAGCAGCGGCGTGCTCAGCCGTGTAATCGATTACGAGTTTACAGAAATAGCTGACTTGCTCCTCACGAGATTCAAACTGCTGCTTAACAGGATCAGGAAGAAGATCTAGGTTGGGATCAAGTCCTACACATAAGGTAGAGCCGGTTTCTTGTACTGAGGCTCTTAGTTTTTCTGTAAATGTCATGCCATGAAAATTTTTGCTGAAGATAACATTTCTGAAACCCAATGTTTTATTTGAAATGACTGTTAGTGACAAGGTATTAGGTGTTAGGTTTTAGTTTGTTCTTTTAGATAAAAAAGGCAAAAACTAAAACCTAACACCTTGGAACTAAAACCTTTCCTATAAATCATTCTTCTCAGACCCTGAAACAAGCCTGCCTGTCGGCAGACAGGTTCAGGGGTGACAACTTACTTACCGATACACAAAGTGGAAAAACTCTCAATTTTTTATAATCGAACTCAGATGAACAACTTTTTTGCGCTTTCGTGCTTTAGTGGCAAAAACAGAAGCGTTACTTGTATATACTTGTAAAACGATTGGGCTGGTTCGCTAAATTTTTTAGCTTCTTTCACTTCAAATTAAATAAGCCGAATACTATGGAAAAGCACACGTTTGTAAATAAATGGATCAAATTATTGTTCGCCGGGTTGCTGGTAATTTCAATACCTCAGTTGTCAGCTGCTCAGGATGGTGAAGCCGAAGCAGATAGTACCGAAGAAGAGAAGAATAATGATTTACCACTGGAACCCGGTCGTGAATTTTCTTTCAACCTGAATGAAGGATCCTGGATAGCCCTTGATGTGAGCCCGGATGGCAAAACCATAGTATTTGACTACCTCGGTGATCTCTATACCATCCCGATGGAAGGTGGGGAAGCTACCCAATTAACCGAAGGCATGCAGTTCGATAGTCAGCCACGGTTCAGCCCGGATGGGAAAAAGATTGCTTTTATATCGGATGCTTCCGGTGGAGAAGGTGTGTGGATCTATGACTTCGAAACCGAGGAGAAAGAACAGCTTACAAAAGGAAAAGATGATGAGTATCAGTCTCCGGAGTGGATGCCTGATGGCAAGTATGTAATTGCCTCGAAAGATGACCCCGGCAACCACAAGATTTGGATGTATCACATTGACGGAGGCTCCGGTGTGGCTTTGACTGATGAGCCCGGCAACCTGCGTATGTTGGAAGGAGCTTTCGGCGCGGATGACCGTTACATATGGTTTTCGAGACGATTCGGAACCTGGAATTACAATGCCAGTTTGCCCCAATATCAGATTGCTACTTATGATCGTGAAACAGGGGATATTACGGTACAGTCCAATCGCTATGGTTCTTCATTCCGCCCCACACTTTCAAGCGATGGCAAGTGGCTGGTGTATGGTACCCGCCATGATGAGTATACAGGATTGGTAAAAAGAGATCTGGTGACCGGAGACGAAAGCTGGCTGGCCTACCCGGTTCAGCATGATGATCAGGAATCACGGGCTTCCAGAGATGTACTGCCCGGGATGTCGTTCACCCCGGATAACAAGTTTGTGGTTGCCTCTTATGGAGGTAAAATCTGGAAGCTGCCCATTGATGGTGGAGATGCCATTGAGATTCCGTTTTCAGTAAACTCAACCATAGAGCTTGGCCCTGAGCTGGATTTCGACTATCCCATTGAAGATACGCCCCAGTTTGAAATCACACAGATTCGGGATGCTGTTCCTTCTCCGGATGGACGAAAAATTGCCTTCACTGCATTGAATGAAATTTACACCATGGTGCTTCCCGATGGAGAGCCTAAGAAATTGGTGGACCTGGACGAAACTCAGGCTCAACCCGTTTGGTCACCCGATGGAGAATGGATTGCGTTTGTTACCTGGACGCCCGAAACAGGAAAGGTTTATAAAGTTCGGCCAAATGGACGCCGGCTGCAACAACTTAATGAAGAGGAAGGGGTATTCCAGGATCCCGTTTGGAATAACGATGGCAGCCGCATTGTGTTGATCAAAGGTCAGCCTCAGGATTTTCGCAATGCAACTCGAAGGACGGCTTTTCAGGGAACCAGCGATTTAATATGGATTGATGCAGATGGAAGCGAAAACAATTTTATTACCTATACAAATGGTCGGGGAAATCCTCATTTTGTAAAAGGATCAGACCGGATTTATCTGTCGAGCTGGGGAGGGCTTTCCTCCATTCGCTGGGATGGAACTAATGAAAAAGAACACCTGGAAGTAAGCAGGAGCGGAGGAGGTACAGCTTCCTGGATCAGGATGGCTCCCGAAGGAGATCAGGCGCTGGCTCAGGTTCGTAACGACCTGTTTGTGGTGACTGTGCCAAAAGTAGGTGGTGAAGCCCCGGAAATTCGTGTGGGCGGTTCATCCAGTCAATTCCCGAGTAAACAACTTACTGATATTGGAGGGCAGTTCCCTGCATGGAGCTGGGATGCCAATCGTGTACACTGGTCGATCGGGAATGCACACGTTATTTATGACTTTGATGACGAGCAGGCCTATGAAGACAGTGTAAAAGCTGCCAAAGAAATGGAAGAAGAGAAGGCAGAAGATGAAGCCGGGGAGGCTGAATCAGAAGAAGAATCTGACGAAGAAGAGGAGAAAGAAGAAGACAAAGCATACCAACCTCAGGAAATAGAGATTACCGTAATGGCCAACCGTGATATTCCGGAAGGTATTCTGGTGCTTCGCGGTGCAAGACTCATTACTATGAACGGGGACGAAATTATTGAGAATGCCGATTTGGTTATTCAGGATAACCGGATTATTGGGGTTGGCAAACGGGGGGAAGTTACTATCCCGGAGGGTGCTGAGATCATGGAAATGAATGGCAAGACTATTATTCCCGGGTTTGTGGATACACACGCCCATTTCCGGCATCCGGTGAACTTGCACCGGGGTGAGTTTTGGTCGTACCTGACGAATCTGGCCTATGGTGTTATCACCACGCGAGATCCGCAAACAGCTACCACCGATGTACTCACCTATCAGGATTTGGTGCATGCAGGGAAGCTGTTAGGTCCAAGAGTTTACTCTACAGGTCCGGGTGTTTTCAGTAGCGAAGATATCAGTGATTTGGATCATGCCCGGGACGTGTTAACCCGATACAGTAAATATTATGATACCAAGACCATAAAAATGTACGGTGCCGGAAACCGTGAACAACGGCAGTGGATTATTCAGGCTGCGAAAGAGCAGGAGCTGATGCCAACTACAGAGGGTTCACTCGATTTCAAGGAAAACCTGACGCAGGTAATTGACGGTTATCCGGGGCATGAGCACTCTTTTCCGGTGTTCCCCCTGTATAAAGATGTGATTGATCTGGTTGCATTTTCCAGAACGGTTTACACGCCCACCTTGCTGGTTGCTTATGGCGGCCCGTGGGCAGAAAATTACTTTTATGCTATCGAACGTCCACATGATGAACCCAAACTTCAGCGGTTTATGCCCCATCAAAACCTGGACGAGCGTACACGACGCCGAAATGCCGGTTGGTTTATGGAAGAAGAGCATGTATTTGAAGAGCTTTCTGTTTTTGTAAAAGACCTGGTTGAAGCGGGCGGACGTGCCGGAGTTGGAAGTCATGGTCAGCTTCAGGGACTTGGATACCATTGGGAGCTCTGGGCTATGCAGGCCGGAGGAATTTCCGAACACGATATTCTGAAAGTAGCCACCATTCAGGGAGCTGATGGCATTGGGTTGGATCAGGATTTAGGATCTATAGAAGAAGGAAAGCTAGCCGATCTTGTGATACTGAACAGCAATCCGCTGGATAACATCAGAAGTACGGCTGATATCTCACATATTATGAAAAACGGGTATATGTACGAAGCTGAAACGCTGGACGAAGTATTTCCGAATCAGCAAGAGCTACCAACCTTCTGGTGGCAAAATAATGAACCAAGTAATGTTCCCGGTGTCGAAAAGGAATAATGTGTTTAAGTGTTAACGTGTTTAAGATCAAACTACTCTTTAACACGTTAACACACTAACACTTTTCAATTATAGAACTGACTCTTTAAATACCTCTTCAAATCCGTGGGGAGGCCGGTCGAGTGTCCAGGTTTCGAAATAGAAGTGCCGTTCAGATCTGAATTTCTTGCCGTTAATGCTGAAAAAGCGGAAAGTTTCCGGTACCAATTCCTGCAGCGGATAGAACATCTCCGTGTACACGTTCTCCTTTGAGAATATGTGTAGGTCAAATCCGTCTTTCGCCTGCTCTTTGTACACAACGATATGCCCATCCTCCAGGGCTTCTTTCAGCTCCTCCTTCAGATGCCCTACGTTGGAGTTGATATCAATGTGCAGGCTTTCGATGTCCAGGTCTGTTGTTTCTGCAGCCGAAAGCACACATACTTCACCTAATTCCAGCGCAGAGACTGCGTTAGAAATTGAAGCAGCCTTCCCATTTGCTGTGAACACGTTCTTGTCAGGAAATGCCTTCTCAAGGGCAGTTATTACTTTTTCATACCCGGAAATCATGTTCAACCCAAATCGCTCTTGAGCCAAATCGGTTCCCGTTAAGTAGAACTTTGAATAGGTGGGGTCAGGCTTCATGAAATCTTCGAGGGTCGATTCCATCTCATCCGACTTTTTGTTGGGCGTTCGTTCGGCAAGTTTATCCAGCCGCTGGTCGTGATGAAAAAAGAGTTTGAAGATGTCGGTCGAAGTATTCATTGATTAGGGTAACATTCTTTAATAATTGAGTCATTCTGAGGCTTTGCCGAAGAATCTTCAAGAGTCTGATAGTACATCACAATCACTTTATGCAGTTGAAGATCCTTCCCCCGATTCTCGGGATCAGGATGACTTGAGAAAACAAATTGTTTGATTCAAATAACAAAAAAGCCCCGCCCATAATTTATGGGCGGGGCTTTAAAATACGTGCTTTTTAAGCTTAAATCATGGTTGCAATAACAAGGGCTACTACTGACATCAGCTTAAGCAGGATGTTCAGTGAAGGACCGGATGTATCCTTGAAAGGATCACCAACCGTATCACCAACAACACCGGCTTTATGAGGCTCAGAGCCTTTTCCATACTCAACACCGTCGATGGTCACGCCTTCTTCAATCATCTTCTTGGCGTTATCCCATGCACCGCCGGCGTTAGACTGGAAGAGGGCCATAAGTACACCTGCAGAAGTAACACCTGCAAGAAGTCCACCCAGCATCTCCGGTCCGCCAACAAAGCCAAAGAGTACAGGAACGATCACGGCAAGAAGGCCGGGAAGTACCATTTCACGAATGGAAGCTGTGGTTGAAATCTCAACACACTTCTCATATTCAGCTTTACCGTCTGCGGCTTCAAAAGTAGCGCGATCTTCATCTGACCAGTCAGCAAGTTTCTTGCCTTCATTTCTGTTCATCGCACTCAGAGCTTCAGTAAGCTCGGGAATATCTCTGAACTGACGACGAACTTCTTCAATCATACTCATTGCCGCGCGGCCTACAGCCTGCATGGAAAGAGCTGAGAAAAGGAATGGTAGCATGGCACCTACAAAAAGAGCAGCCATTACAGAAGGACGGGTAACGTCAATTCCGGTAAGAGCTACTTCATGAGTTGCGTTATACGCTGTAATGAATGCAGCAAAAAGAGCAAGTGCGGTCAGAGCAGCAGAACCAATCGCAAACCCTTTACCGATAGCAGCCGTAGTGTTTCCTACAGCATCAAGCTTATCAGTACGCTCACGTACTTCCGGCTCAAGCTCAGACATTTCAGCAATACCACCGGCGTTATCAGAAATTGGGCCGTATGCATCAACAGCTAACTGAATACCTGTATTTGAAAGCATACCCACGGCAGCAATTGCGATACCGTAAAGTCCGGCAAATTCATAAGCTCCGATAATGGCAGTAGCAATAATGATAATTGGGATAGCTGTTGAGATCATACCAACACCTAAACCGGCAATAATATTTGTTGCAGATCCGGTTACGGACTGATTGACAATCGACCAAACAGGTTTTGTGCCTGTTCCGGTATAATGCTCGGTAATAAGTCCGATTAACAATCCGGCAGCCAATCCAAAAATAGTGGCCCAGAAAACACCCATAGAGGTAAGGGTTTGTCCACCGAATGTCCATTCAGCAGGAAGCATCCATTGGATGATAAAGAAAGATGCTACCAGCATAACTGCTGCAGAAGCAAATTCACCAATATTCAGTGCAGTTTGAGGATTTCCACCTTCTTTAACGCGTACAAAGAAAGTCCCCAGGATGGAAGTAATGATTCCTGTACCTGCAAGAACCAGAGGAAGTAATACAGCGGAAAGACCGTTGAAGTTGTCACTCCACTCAGGAATAGTCATGAACGCAGCACCCAGTACCATAGAACCAATAATCGATCCTACATAAGACTCAAAAAGGTCGGCTCCCATACCGGCAACATCACCTACGTTATCACCCACGTTGTCGGCAATAGTTGCTGGGTTTAACGGGTGATCTTCAGGAATGCCCGCTTCAACTTTACCTACAAGGTCGGCACCAACATCGGCTGCTTTGGTGTAAATACCACCACCCACACGTGCGAACAGGGCGATAGAAGAAGCACCGAATGAAAATCCGGTTACAATAGCGAGTACTTTATTTACAGCAGCTGCGCCTTCAAGACCGAACAGGTTTCCAAAAAGGATGAACAATCCACTCAATCCTAAAACTCCAAGGCCTACCACGCCAAGTCCCATTACGGAACCACCGGCGAAGGCAACTTCAAGTCCTTTACCAAGGCTGGTACGAGCAGCATTTGTTGTTCTTACATTTGCCTTAGTGGCAACTTTCATTCCAATAAAGCCTGCAAGACCTGAACACAGGGCACCAATTACAAATGAGATGGCAACCATCCAGCTGGAAGTGGTTGGGTCGGCACTGAAAGCAAGAATTACAGCTACAACGGCTACAAAGATAGAAAGTACTTTGTATTCAGCTTTAAGGAAGGCCATGGCGCCGCTCGCAATATGCTTGCTGATGCGTTCCATTTTTTCGGTCCCGATATCTTGTTTAGATACCCAGGAAGATTTAAATGCAGTGTACAAAAGTGCGAGCACCCCTGCCACCGGTATTAGATAGACTAAAGTATGCATTGTTTCCCGTTACGTTAGTTTAAGTTCAATGTGCTGAAGTCTGGCTTCAGTCAACATTCATTAATTAAAGTTGTTCATGGTTTTTGCGATGCCTTCCCGTGCAAAATGCAGGCAGGCATCATGGGCTTTTTGAATACCCTCTTCCAAATACTTTTGATCTGAGTTGTTGAACGGCGAAAGTACAAAATCAACCTGCCGGCCTTTGGGAAAATCATTTCCGATGCCAAACCGAAGTCGCGGAAACTCACGTGTTCCCAATAACTCAATGATGTTGGCAATCCCATTGTGACCGCCGGCGCTGCCTTGAGGCCTTAACCGAACGTCACCGACGTCAAGATTAAGGTCATCATATACAATAAGGCAGTCCTGTTTGTCTGTTTTGTACTCAGAAAGTGCTTTTCGTACCGCGACACCACTTTTATTCATATAAGTAGTTGGCTTAATTAACACCACCTTCCGCCCGCGATGCCTTCCTTCTGCAACCACAAAAGGCCCGTTTCCAGGCCTAAATGTGGTAGAAAGAGTTTCAGCTATCGCGTCAACAATTTCAAAACCGATGTTGTGACGTGTTCCTTCATATTCTTGCCCGATATTTCCTAATCCAACAATAAGGGACATATCAAGCAGGGATCACGTTACCGTTCTCGGGTATCAAATAAATGTTATTCTTCTGTTTTTTCTTCAGAAGAATCTTCTCCTTCCTCACCTTCAGGAGCTTCTTCGCCTTCAGCAAGTTCTTCACCTTCGGCCGCTTCGCCTTCAGCAACAACTTCTTCTTCGGTCTCGTCGGTAATACCGGCCACAAGATTTTCGAGGAAGTCGGCACCTTTCGGAGGACGAATGGTTACGATGGTTCGGCTGAGGTCATCCAAAGGAATAATACCTTCCAGATCCAAATCAGAAATATGGAAAGACTGGCCGATTTCGAGTGGAGAAATATCAATTTCAAATTCTGCAGGAATGTCAGAAGGGAGTACACGAATTCGCACAAAATTCATTGGTTTGAATACGCGACCACCATTTTCAACAACCCCTTTCGCATTTCCTGTAATCTTGATAGGAACACGAAGTGTAACTTTTTGATCGTCAGCCAATACGTAAAAGTCGGCGTGGATCGGACGGTCAGTAACCGGGTCAAATTCCGTTCTTTTTAACAGAGTTTTGTAGGATTTGCCGTCAACAGTGAGTTCCTGAAGCTTGGTTTGAGGCTTTCTTAAAATCTTCTCTAATTCAAGTTCATCAATAGAAAAGTGAACATTTTCCTCAACATCAGGACCATAGAGAACAGCGGGGACACGTAATTCTTCCCTGAGCGCTTTATTCGCCTTTTTGCTGGTCTCTCTGACCTTTCCTTCAAGTTTTACTAATTCTGGGTATGCCATAATGCGTTTACCTTAATCATTAATTATCAAACAGTGCACTGATAGTGTCGTTAGTGTGAATGCGTTGTATAGCTTCAGCAAAAATATTCGCAATGCTCAGCACTTTAATCTTATCCGAAGGCTGGCGAAGCTGAACGGTATCCGTTACCAACAACTCATCAATAGGCGAATCTTCGATTCGCTGAAATGCCGGACCCGACAAAATCGGGTGTGTACAAATTGCGATAATACTGAGCGCGCCTCGTTCTTTCAAAGCTGCTGCAGCATTCGTCAATGTTCCGGCCGTGTCGATCAAATCATCGACGATTAACACATTCTTTCCTTCTACTTCCCCAATCAGGTTCATGATTTCAGATTGGTTGGCCTTAGGCCTTCTCTTATCAATAAATGCCAGCGTAGCGCCCAATTTTTTGGAGTAGGCCCGTGCCATTTTAAGGCTGCCTACATCAGGAGCTACCACTACCAGGTTATCGATAGGGTTGGAAGTAAAGTGGTCAATAAAAGCCCGACTTGCATATAAATGGTCAAGCGGGATATCAAAAAATCCTTGTATCTGAGCTGCGTGCAAATCCATCGTTAAGATGCGATCGGCACCGGCTTTAACCAACAGGTTGGCCATTAATTTTGAACCTATTGACACCCGGGGCTGATCTTTACGATCCTGCCGGGCATATCCAAAATAGGGAATAACGGCGGTTACCCTTTTCACTGAAGCTCGTTTAGCAGCATCCAGCAATAACAAAAGTTCGATAATGTTATCACCGGGAGGAGGCGTAGATTGTATAACAAAAATATCCTCGCCCCGAATGCTTTGCTCGTACTTAACGTACTGCTCTCCATCTGAAAACTTTTTAATAGTCACATCACCTAATGATGTGCCGTATTCTTCAGCAATTGCTCTTGCCAAAGCCGGGTTACTTGTTCCGGAAAAAATCGCCAGAGGTGTGTCCACTTTGCGCGGGCTTTCAGTTCAGGTTAATGCTGTGGATTACTCATGTAAACAACAGCTAATAAACAAAAAGGATGGCTTAACAGTCATCCTTTAGCTAAATATGTTGCCCGGGGAGGATTCGAACCCCCACTGACTGGACCAAAACCAGCTGTCCTGCCATTAGACGACCGGGCAATTCATGTCATTGACAGACTCCAAAGATAGAAATCACTTTAAAAGCAATCAAGACTGAATCGCTTTTTTTAGTACAAAACATTCAGAGCATCGGGAAGCTTTGCAATATGAATTCAATTGGTGGATTGAGCCCAGCTTTTTGCGATATCGTTTGTCCTGAAGATGGAAAGGGCGGAACTTTTTGAGCAAAGAGGCAGGTATCGGGGTTCTTAAATTTTTCCAGCTTGAGAGTGAAGCAGATTTCAGCGGGCCGGAAGCAAATAAATTTCCCAGCAAAAAGAGCGAGGGAAGATAGACCGTGCCAAATAAAATCTCGAAGCGGGCGGTTTGGTTGAGCGCGGCTTTCCGGAACCATTGCTCCCAGAGGTGAATCGCTTCAGTAGCAAGAAAATGATTAAAAGGTTCCTGAAGAATAGCCGCACTTAATTCTACAGCCTGTTCAATCCGCTTTTTAGGGTGATTGGCGGGGCGGACTGATTTATAATTCCAGTTCAGATCTGAATCGGAGTTTGCAAACCCGGCAATTTCCAGGCTCATTGCCTTAGCTTCTATTATATCCTGCCCATCCCATTTTTTTAACAGCTCTGCGGCAGTGGCAGCCATGGCTTCCCGATTGTGCGGAATGCCGAGCCCATCCCAAAGAGAAATAATGAGGGCTTGTTTCCAGGCTTTGGATGGGAGCAGGTTAGGATCGAAAAAGGTGAGAAAATCATCGGATTTCTTTTCAAAATACTCCCGGTGTGCTTGTTCTATCTGCTGATAAAAAGCCTCTTCAGAAATAAAGTGAAAACCGGAGGTGCAGGGTAGCTCAGGGGAGTGTTCTTCAAAATTCTTTAAGAATACGTGTAATTTTTCAGAGAGATAGGGTAGAATATTGAGCGTGTAAGGCCGGCTGCGATTTTGGGTCTGAACTTGTTCAGGATTTGAATCGGCTACAACATGCAGAACCACGCTATTGAAATTAGGATCAGTGTGGTGGGCATGGGATTTCCAGTTGGAGCTTTTGGTGTGAAGCTCAATATCACCATGCCAGCGAAGCCCGTCAATTTCGAGTGTAGCCTGCTTGAAATCAGGCCCGTCTGAGACGTTTTTCTTCCCGGGATTCAGGATGGTAACAGCATGCCCGGACGTTGTTTGCAAGTCCGAAAAATCAAAAAGCAGGTTTTCCCAAATCCATTGTAAAAAGGCTTCAGAATGTGCAAAGCCCGGTTTAGCCATGTCGGGTAATTTCTTCTACTTCTTCCCCCTCAGAAAAATGAAGATTTTCAGTGGCTTCGTATAAGTTTGGTACAGAATCTTTCAGCGTTCTTTTCACGCCTTTGGAAAAACGGTCAATCCTTTTCTCACTGTCTTCTTTCCATTTACGGCTTTTCTCTTCCAGAATGCCTTTGGTCTTTTTCCCCTGCTTGCTTACCCAGCGTCGGTTTACTTCGCCGCTTTTTGGGGATAGCAGTAAAGCGGTTACCATGCCTCCGGCAAAGGCGGTGGCACTTACTAATAATGTTCCAAGTACTCGTTTCATAGTTCTCTCTTTTGGGTTGAGGTTAACACTGTTAAGATAACAATTTGTGTCATGTTTTTTATGTTATTTTTTAACACTAAGTAAAGAAAACGGTACATTTGTTTAAATTTTTAAAGTCAGGTTATGAAAAAGCAGATTGTTTTAATGGATCGGGCGCGGATGGAGCGCACGCTTAAGCGAATGGCGATACAGGTTTGGGAGCGAATCAATAAAGAGAATGAAGGTGAAATGGTATTGATTGGCTTGAATGAACGGGGAGAAGCAACGGCCCGTCTTCTTGGGGAGAGTCTCGAAGAATTAATGGGAGCAGATATAGCAGTTCACCGATATGATGTACAGGGGAAAGCGTCCAAAAGCAGTCTCCCGGATTGCAACGATAAGTTTGTACTGCTTGTTGACGATGTGATTTTTTCCGGTAAAACCATGTTTAGCGCACTCTCGGCAGTTTGCAGTGTATATGATCCTGAAAGCATCGAGATTGCCGCTTTGCTGGATCGGGGCCATCGTAAATACCCGTTACGTACAGACCTGATGGGTATAACAGTGCCTACCAAACCCGGAGAGCATATTGAGGTAATGCTGAAAGACGGCAGCCTCAGCCAAGCCGTACTTTTCAAAAATAATTAACCAATCAAAATTGTAAAATGACTATCAGAATTAAAGCTTTAACAGCCTTTCTTTTTTTAAGTTTTATTTCACTAACAGCTTCAGCCCAAACCATTACCATCCCTGATACACTAAGCGGGTGGGAGCAAAAATGGGTGGCCAGTTTCAACGGTTCACAAGCAACCTACAGTAACTGGTCTCAGGGTGGGGCAAGCTCGGTAAGCGGAACCGGTTCATCCGTCCTTAATTTACTTTACCGCCAGGATCAATTTGCCTATGGATTCAGAACCAACGTGAAGTATGGGCAGTCTCGAATTAAAAACGAAGGGGTTCGCAAAACAGATGATCTTATTTCTATCCGAAACCGCTTTACTTATACCTTCAGAGAAGACGGTTCACTGGCTGCTTACGGAGTGGTAGGCTTTAAAACGCAGTTTGACAAAGGATATGAATATAGCAGCGAAGAGGGTGTTCCTGATGTGCTGATTTCTGATTTCATGGCACCGGCTTATATCAATGAAGGCGTTGGTTTGGCATACGAACCCGGAAATGCTTTTACCTTTGAGGCGGGTTTGGGACTTAAGCAAACCATTGTAAATGATGACAGCTTATCTGCCGTTTATGGCCTTGATCCGGGCGATAACTTCCGGTCAGAAGGCGGTTTAACCACCGGCATCACATTTGAAAAACAAGTGGCTGAAAACATTATGTACAGCAGCAGCCTCGAAACCTTCACCAATTTCCTGATACCCATCAGTGAAACAGACGTAATGTGGGGAAATGAACTGGTAGGGCAAATCAACAGTATTGTGAGTGCCTCTTTTCAGTTTGAACTTCACTATGATAACGACTTCTCCAGCGAAATACAGCTTAAGCAGGTGCTGTCTGCCGGTGTTTCTGTAAATCTTTACTAATGGATGAAAACTCACAAAAAGCGTTAGGCCGGGCTCTGGAACAGCTTTCAGAGTGGAAGTTCTCTTTTGGGGATTGGGAGCAGGACTCCACGCTTTCTGTTTCCGGAGAAAAAGAGCAGGAAGTTTTTAGGCGTTTGGTGCAGCGGCTAAAGTGCAATTTCCCATTCCATCATCCGGTTTATGCGGGGCAAATGCTGAAGCCTCCACATCCGCTTACATGGGCGGCTTATGCGATGGCGATGTCCATCAACCCCAATAACCATGCGTTGGATGGTGGACCTCCATCCTCAGAAATGGAAAAAGAAGCTGTGGCTGAGCTGGCTCAGTTTTTTGGATATGGAGAAGAGTTTTTGGGACACCTCACGGCAAGCGGAACCATAGCGAACCTGGAAGCTCTTTGGGTGGCTCGGGAATCTCATCCCGACAAAAAAATTGCCTTCTCTGAAAATTCCCATTACACCCACCAGCGAATGTGTGGTGTGTTAAGAGTGGAAGGAGTGAAGGTGCCGGTTAAACATAATGGTTCTTTTGATTTAGAAGCTGTGAACCCTGAGGAAATAGGAACGATGGTGGTTACCCTGGGGACCACGGGACTGGGAGAGGTAGAACCACTGGATGAAATTCTGCCCTGGGCAAAAAAGCATGGAATCCGGATTCACATCGATGCAGCCTATGGAGGCTTTTTCAGAACGCTCAAAGATTCCGGAATCATAGACGGTACATCCTGGAAACGGATAGAAGAAGCCGACAGCATTGTGGTGGACCCACATAAACACGGGCTTCAGCCTTATGGTTGTGGATGCGTGCTTTTCAAAAACCCGGCTGTGGGGAAATTCTATAAACACGATTCTCCCTATACCTATTTCACTTCGAAAGACCTTCACCTTGGTGAAATCAGCCTGGAATGTTCCCGGGCCGGTGCTGCAGCGGTGGCTCTTTGGGCTACCTTGCAGATGTTTCCCCTGAAAGAAAACGAGGGCTTCGGACCTATCCTGAAAAAATGCCTGCAAGCTGCCCGGAATATGTATGATTTGATTGGCTCGTCCCAAAAACTTAAGGCATTCAAAAAACCGGATTTGGATATTCTGGGATACTTTCCTGCGCAAGCAAAAACGACTTCAGAGATCTCTGAAAAATCCAAGGCCGTGTTTGATGCGGGGATGAGAGAGCAGTCATTTTATCTTTCCCTGTATAAAATTCCGGCTAACACGTTTAATCGCCTTCACCCCGAATATAAAGTGGATACGGAGCAGGTGACCATTCTGAGGAGCGTGTTCATGAAGCCCGAGCAAGAAGAGTTTGTAAATGAGCTGTTTGAACGAATCAAAAATTACTGCTGAGTGCTTTTGTTAGGAAACCAAGCTTTCCAGAACTCGTTTGGAAACTTCATGGACACATAGCCAAATAATAAAATTCCAGCTGCTATTCCCGATAAAAAGGTGAGAGACCTTTCACCCATAATCCCGGCATCACTAAACCAAAGAATAAAGGCAAAAAAAGTGGCTCCCAGAACACAACCTCGCATGAACAAAATTAACTTTTGCATAGTGATAGTTTTAAGCTTGTTTCAAGAATAGTGCAAAAAACAAAGCTTAAATAAAAGTTAGAAATAAGGGTAATTTTTATGGGTGAGGCGCGCTATAAGTTATTATTGAATGGAAGATTGAAGATTTAGTGTAAAGAAATGTTCGTTCACTTAGTCCAAATATTTATGAAATTAAATCGGTAAAAAAGCTTTCACAAAGCAGTTGCTCCAAAGGATTGAAAAAGCTATATAGTCAACCATGTCGGAATTGGTTGATATACATGAATGTCCCAACTGTGGCTATGAGCCTTTCACTACTTCGTATTGCCCCAAATGCGGACAGCGAAAATTATCGGAGAAAGACCACAGGGTTACAGTTCTCTTTAATGAATTTATAAGCGGCTGGCTGAATTTCGAAAACAGCTTCTTGAATACCCTAAAAGTATTTCTGAGTAAGCCCCACACGTATGTAAGGGAGTATCTATCCGGGGCACGGAAAAAATATATTTCTCCGATTAAGCTTTTCATATTGGCAAATGCCTTTTACTTCATATTTCCTGCAGTAGATACCTTTAAAACCACTTTGCATACTCAGCTGAATCGCCTTCCTTACAGCGAGTATACCGAAAATTTTATTAACTCCTTTATCGCTGCTTCCGGGATGAGTTATTCAGAGTTTGCTCCGGAATACAATGAGCTGACACAAGTTCTTTCAAAAGCACTGCTTGTAATTCTTCCCTTGCTTTTTTCTGTGGCCACGTGGGTGCTTAATCTGAGTGAAAGGGAGAAAAAGCCATTACTTTATCATATCAATTACAGCCTGGTTTTAAGTGCTTTTTTGGTTTTTATATTGTGTTCTGTGCTTCCGGGGTCGTATAAGCTGATCGCAGTATATTTTGAGATTGACGGGATGATGGAATTAGTTACTGAGATGAGCTTATCAGTTACCGTATTGTTGATTCTGAATGTGTATGGCTATTTCCTGTACAGGAATTTTTTTGCCGGAAATTTGCTGATAAAAGGATTTAAAGTGGTTCTGTTGAATGTGGCGTTCGTGCCCTTGATTCAATCTTACCGCCTCATCTTATTGTTTGTCACCTTAGGCTGGATGAAATTTTTTGGTTAGAGTACCCCCGGCAGGGATAAATCTTATTACATTTTATTTCACACCTTTTTTCTCAAAAGGCCTTTAATTGCAGGCCGTAAAATGTCAATAGCTTTATCAAAATGTACCGAGCCTATTTTCTAAAATCAGTCGCATTTCTAATCATCATTTGTTCTGTAGGTAAGGTGCAGGCTCAAAATGAAATCCATATTACCGACAGCGGCTTCTATTCAGATTCAGTGATTGTTCAAATTGAGGGTGTGTCCGATTCTTCATCCATTTTCTATACACTTGACGGAGCCTTCCCGGATACTGCAAGTGCGCTTTTTCAGGATTCATTGTCTATTACCGAGACTTCCGCTTTACGGGTCATGATTTTATCCGATGATCGTGCAGACACCTCGTTCTTTTTCAGATCATATTTTATAGATGAACCGACCGAAATGCCCATTCTATCCGTAACTACCAATCCTGCTGGATTTTTCTCAGACAGTGCCGGTATCTATGTGGAAGGTACTAATGGCATTCCCGGATACTGCAGAAGCACCCCAAAAAACTGGAATCAAGATTGGGAGCGTCCGGTCCACCTGGCTTTCTTCGAAAAAGATCACACTCCCGGTTTCAGCGTAAACGCCGGGGTGAAAATTGGAGGAGGTTGTACCCGGCTGTACGATCAAAAATCACTGGATATCTATTTCCGGGGAGAGTATGGTCTCAAGAAGCTGAATTATCCCCTTTTTGAGGATAAACCCTTTACTGAGTTTGACCGGCTGGCCCTGAGAAGTGGCGGGCAGGATTGGTACAGAGCTATGATCAGGAATGCTTCCATCCAGGCAATGATGAAAGATCGGATGGATTTAGGATACCAGGCTTTTAAGCCGGTTGTCGTTTTCTTAAATGGTGAATACTGGGGAATTCACATCCTGCGTGAAAAGCAAAATGAAGATTTCATTGAATCGAATTACGGCTATGATGAAGACGAACTCGATATCCTCACAGGAAATGCAAATGTGAAAGAAGGATCAGACACGCATTACCAGGCCATGATTAACTTCATGAAGAATAACGACCTGTCGGTACAGGAAAATTACGAGTGGGTTAGCCGCCAAATGGATATCGACCAGTATATCGATTATGTGCTTACTGAAATCTATATGGCGAATGGAGATTGGCCGGCTAATAACATTCGATTCTGGAGGCCTCAGGTTCCTGGAGGAAAGTGGCGCTGGATAATGTATGACATGGACATGACGATGAACAGCCACACTTTTGGACAGGATGATACCAACAGCCTGGAGCTGGTGGCTACAACCAACAACATCTATTATGCAAACCCGGGATGGTCGACGTTTCTATTCAGAAGTTTGCTAAGCAATGAACGTTTTCGGAATAAATTTATTCAGCGGTATAGTATTCACATACAGGCATCTTTCTCGCCGGGGCGGCTTTTGGGTGTTATTGACAGTACGGCCGCACTTATAGAATCTGAAATTCCCCGGCATATGGACCGATGGGATAAGTCATTCCGGTTGGGTTCGGGCATGAATTGGGAAAAACATCTGGAAAGAATGAAGGTTTTTGTGAGGAGCAGGCAAACTAAAGCGCGGACACATCTTCAGAATTTCTTTGAGGTTTCGGGGGTTACTAAACTGGAAGTCTCTTCAAGCCCTGCCGAGGGTGGCGCAGTGACTGTTGAAACGGTTCGTTCGGATACTACCGATTGGGTTTTGATTTATAAATCGATACCAACCACTATTAAAGCGATTCCGGCTCCGGGCTACTCTTTTGTGGGCTGGAGTGTTGAGGCTTCCGGCACCGACACTGAAGCAGATATTACCATTGAAAGTGAGGCATCTTTAACAGCGGTATTCAAAAGAAATGATCTATCCGATGATACTCCGGTTGTTATCAATGAGATAAACTATAACTCAGCTGAAGATTTTGATCCCGAAGATTGGATTGAATTTTATAATAATACCGAATCAAATATTGATTTAGGAGGCTGGTACTTTTCCGATTCCGACGATGAGCACATTTACACTTTTGCTGATGGCACTATAGTAGAAAGTGGCGGGTTTTTAGTGCTTACCAGAGACAGCACCCTGTTTACTTCACTATTTCCTGAAGTGAATAATTATGTAGGAGACCTCGATTTTGGATTTGCCGGAAGCGGTGAACTTGTTCGCCTTTTCAACAATACCGGAGATATCGTAGACCAGCTAACCTACAGTGATGATCCGCCCTGGCCGGCAGAGGCTGATGGAGAAGGGGCAACTCTTTCCCTGACCCATCCAAGGCTGGATAACTCAAAAGCGGAAAACTGGGCGGCTTCGGTGGGCCATGGAACCCCGGGAGCAGAAAACAGTGGAGTGCTGGTGGGAACCGAAGAGGAGCAAGACGAAGAAATTGCCAAAGGCTTTGAGCTGTATCAAAATTATCCAAATCCCTTTAACCCTACGACCACCATTTCTTACCGGTTAGATAAACCGGGCAGGGTAAAGATCGCGGTTTATGATATAATGGGGAGAGAAGTAGCGGTCTTGGAGAATGGAGTCAAGTCACAGGGAATTCATTCATTAAGGTGGGATGCCTCGCCCGGAAAATTTTCGAGCGGGGTTTATTTGTATAAACTGGATACCGGTAATCAATCACTGATTCGCAAGCTTACCCTTATCAAATAATTAATAAGGGATCTACCCTCGGGTAAGACGGGAAATCAGGTCTTTATGTTTGGAGAACTTACGGCTTAAACTTTCTTCTGCAGCCAATTCAAAATCTTGGAAATCAAAGCCGGGAGAAACGGTGCAGCCCACAAATGAATAGCTGTCCGCTTGGTTAACTTCAGCTGCAAACCAATACTCTTTGGGTACGGTGAATTGAGGAAGTTCTCCGTTGTCAAAATCCGACCCAACCACTTGCTTAGAGTAGTTTCCATCCGGACTGATCATGTGAATAGTAAGCGGCGAACCCTGATAAAAGTGCCACATCTCATCCTGCCTGATTCTGTGAAAAGCAGAGAAAGTATCTGAGGTCAAAAGAAAATAAATGCCGGTGCAGTAGTTGCGGCTTCCCTCAAACAAATCCGGGAAAACGGTTTCGGGAATAACACCCTCACTACGATACGTCTCTTTGAAATACCCGCCTTCCGGATGTTTTTGAAGGTCGAAGCGGGTGATTAATTTTTCTATTGTGGACATTATGTTTATTAGAATACCACGTAGAGATACAAAACCTTGTGGCTCTGCGTGTTTTCAATAGGAAAATATTACACATCAAAATCGATGCCTTGTGCCAGTGGTAGAGAATCTCCCCAGTTCATGGTGTTGGTCTGGCGGCGCA
This sequence comes from Gracilimonas sp., assembly GCF_017641085.1. Taxonomy (NCBI): domain Bacteria; kingdom Pseudomonadati; phylum Balneolota; class Balneolia; order Balneolales; family Balneolaceae; genus Gracilimonas; species Gracilimonas sp. Next base: position 50,962 of record NZ_JAEPPI010000001.1, read on the forward strand.
TGTACGCTTTCCAGGCATCAGAACCGGATTCCCGTCCACCGCCTGTTTCTTTCTCTCCACCAAAGGCACCACCAATTTCAGCCCCGCTGGTACCAATATTGATGTTGGCAATTCCACAATCCGAACCTCGGGCACTCAGGAAGTTTTCAGCTTCCCGCATGTTCAGGGTAAACATAGCCGAACTGAGTCCCTGTTTCACACCGTTGTGCAGCTCGATGGCTTCATCCAGCGTTTTGTATTTGATGAGGTAAAGGATAGGCGCAAAAGTCTCTTCCTGAACAATATCATAATGATTTTTAACTTCAGCGATCGCTGGTTTCACATAAAAACCATCTTCGTCCAGAGGCTCGCCACCGGTTATAACTTTGCCACCTTCTTTTTCAATTTCCTTCAGGGCATTCTGCATTTGGTCAACGGCGCCCTGATCAATCATCGGCCCAACCAGCGTGTTTTCGTCAAGCGGATCGCCAATGGAGATATTTTCATAAATACTGAGCAGTCGTTCTTTTACCTGATCATAAACTGATTCCTGAACGATAAGCCGGCGTGTGCTTGTGCAGCGCTGGCCGCAAGTTCCAACGGCTCCAAAAACGGTAGCCCGGATCGCCATTTCAATATCAGCATCCTCGGAAATGATGATGGCATTGTTTCCTCCCAGCTCAAGAATGCTTTTTCCTAAACGTCCGCCCACGGTTTTGGCTACTTCTTTACCCATTCGGATAGAACCGGTTGCTGAAATAAGTGGGATTCGTTCGTCTTCGGTCATCCATTCGCCTACTTCGCGGTCTCCGGTAACCAGGTTAAAGATCCCTTCAGGCAGGTTATTTTCTTTGAGCACTTTGGCTACAATCTTTTGTACGGCAACTCCGCAAAGGGGCGTTTTTTCGGAGCCTTTCCAAATCATTACGTTTCCGCACACGGCAGCAATCATGGCGTTCCAGCTCCACACGGCAACCGGAAAGTTGAACGCGGAGATAATAGCCACAATCCCCAGCGGATGCCATTGCTCATACATACGGTGCTGAGGGCGCTCGCTGTGCATGGTTTTACCGTACAGCATGCGCGACTGCCCCACTGCAAAATCACAGATATCAATCATTTCCTGGACTTCACCGAGCCCTTCCTGGTAGATTTTACCCATTTCGTAAGTAACCAGTTTGCCAAGTGGTTCTTTGTACTCACGTAATTTCTGGCCAATCTGGCGCACGATCTCACCGCGCTGAGGAGCCGGCATTTGACTCCAAACTTTATATGCTTTCTGAGCTTCTTCCACAACCTGATCGTATTGCTCGCGGGTAGTTACCCCCACAGTAGCTATTTTATCACCATTGGTTGGCGTGAAGCTGCTGATGGTTTCTTTGCTCTCGTGATGTTTACGTCCGGTACTGGTTCCGGGATTAATACCTTCAATGCCTAATGTCTTCAGAAATTCCATAACGATATTTTAGCTCTTATTTTTGGGTGAAGATAGGGAAGTGAGTAGTCAGAAAACAGAACTCAGAATTCAGGAGGAGAAAATCTAAAAAGTCTTTCTCCATTAAACCTTTCCAGGGTTACTACACTTTCCCGGAATCAGGCTCATTTGGTTTAACCCTGGAAAGGTTGACTATAAGGGAAGACTGTATTCTAACTGCTGAGTTCTGTATTCTTCCCGCATGAGAAACGCATCAAATAATGAAATTAAATTACTTCGGAAGTTAGCCCGCAAAAAGTATCGCGAGAAAGAGCAGCGGTTCGTGGTTGAGGGAGAGCGCGCCGTTGAGCAGGTGCTTGAAAATGGGTTGGTGGAAGTGGAGACTGTGTTTGTGGTTGAAGGAAAAGCTGTCAGTGATGAATGGTCAGCTTTCAGTGCTTCTATAGAAGCGGATGTGTTTGATGAAGTGGCAGATACCGAAAATCCACAGGGGATTCTGGCGGTTTGTAAGATGGCGGATGAAATCAGTACCAATGAATTGAGAGAGAAAAGCGGAATCATCGTTGCAACTGATGCAATCCAGGACCCGGGAAATATGGGGACGATTCTGCGCACAGCAGCCTGGTTCGGAGCAAAAGCATTGATCGCCGGAAAGGGAAGCGTAGATGTGTATCACCCCAAAGTAGTGCGAAGTACGGCCGGAGCCACCGGAAGCATTCCGGTATTATCAGGCGAACTGGAAGAAATATTCACAGAACTTGAAGCAAACGGATGGCAAATTTTGCTGCTTGATGGTGGGGCAGAAAGTGTAAACCTGAGATCGGTTCAACCCGCAGAAAAAACAATCATTGTTGTTGGGAATGAAGGGAATGGAATCAGTGAAAGCTTATTGCATTCCAAAAGAAAGAAAGTAAGGATAGAGTCGGCACCAGGGCAGGATAAGGTTGAGAGCCTGAATGCAGCTATTGCAGTTAGTATTGCCTTGTGGGGGTTAAGTGATATGGTGATAAAGTGATGAAGTGGAGCTTTTTAAAAAATCACCGTATCACTTTAACACCCTATCACCCTATCACCAAACCCATCCATTAAAATTCCATTAAATAAGGGCTGTATATTGCAAATGGTGTGGGCTTTAGCTTTATTATAAAAGCCGCTCATACAATCATCTACCCGGCTGGTACATATGGCAAGACTAATCAAACATCCTCATCTATGCCTAAGAAGAAATCGAAGAAGATCTTCGTCCTCGACACCTCCGTTCTACTTTACGATTATGAAGCTGTCCGAAACTTTGAAAAAAACGATGTAGCCATCCCCATCACGGTTCTTGAAGAGCTGGATACTTTTAAAAAGGGGAACAACGTCATTAACCTGCATGCGCGTGAATTTATCCGGTACCTGGATGGGATTTCGGATGCCAATATGCTGCAAAACTGGATTCCGCTAAACGGAAGGTCGCATGGAAATCTCAGGGTGATAACGAACGGTGAAAACTCCATGGATGCCACCAAAGTGTACGGCTCCGATAAGAATGACCACCGGATTATTAATGCGGCGCTCCACCTGAAAGAAGAAAATCCAAGCCAGCGGGTGATATTGGTTTCCAAGGATATCAACCTGCGTCTGAAAGCCCGGGCATTGAACCTGGAGTCGGAAGATTATGAGACCATTCGGATTCAGGATATTGAGCATTTGTATAAAGGCAAAACGTCTCTCGAAATTGAAGATCCTTCAGTGGTCAGTAAGTTTTATGAAAAAGGGAAGATAAAGCCTGAAGAACTTATGGAAGCCGACCCGATTTGTAACCATTATTACATAATGAAAAGTCACGGTTCTTCGGGGCTTGGATGGTATAATGCGAAGAGCAAAAAAGTAGAAGTGGTGGAAAAGAACAATGCCTATGGCATTCAGCCAAAAAATGCAGAACAGACTTTTGCTATGCATGCCCTTCAGAACCCGAATATTATGTGTTGTACCATTACCGGAGCTGCCGGAACGGGAAAAACACTGTTGGCTTTGGCAAGTGCACTGGAGCAGCGGAGCAATTTCAAGCAAATTTATCTGGCCCGGCCCATTGTTCCCCTAAGTAATAAGGACATTGGCTTTCTTCCCGGCGATGCCAATGCCAAAATTGACCCCTACATGCAGCCGCTTTGGGATAACCTGAGCTTCATTAAAAATCAGTATAAGGAAACGAGTAAGCCATTTAAGAAGATTGATGAAATGCTGCAGACTGAGAAGCTGCGCATTGTGCCGCTGGCTTATATCCGGGGACGAAGTTTATCCAACGTGATTTTTATCATTGATGAGGCTCAGAATTTAACCCCTCATGAAGTGAAAACCATCATCACCCGGGCGGGCGAAAACACCAAAGTCGTGTTTACCGGGGATATCTTTCAAATCGATACGCCTTACCTGGATGCTCAAAGTAACGGACTCAGTTACCTCGTGGACCGCATGAATAACAATGAAATGTATGCCCACATCAACCTGGAGAAAGGGGAGCGCTCGGAACTGGCTAACCTGGCTTCAAAACTGTTGTAGGTGTTAGGGGAAGTTTTTAGGTGTTAGGTTTTAGTGTTTTGTTCAAGAACAACTAAAACCTAACACCTTGCCCCAAAAACTACCTACTTCTCCGGACTTAGCAGCTCTACGTGAAAACGAAACTTCTCGCTTTCCAGAGACATGGTGTCGTAAAGATCTTCGATTACTTCAAAAACCGTTTTGGGAGCTCCGATAATGGTTGTAGATAAATAGCCAACCTCTATTTCTACATCATATTGAGCCAGGTGCTCCAGCAATTCCTGTACTTTTTCTCGGGGATCATCTTCAGATAATGGGATGTACGTAAGCTGGGCAATAGTTTTCATAAATGAACTAATGATTTTATTTCAAAGTAAACGTTCACCTGAAAATAACGCAGATTTGGGTAAGAGGCTAACGAAACCTCCGATAATACATTCGTGGGAGTAAAATAAGTTTGTGCGTATTAAGAAAATTTTAGGTGTTAGGTTTTAGTTGTTTTTTAATGAAAACACTAAATCCTAAAACCTTGCACCTAACACCTATCAACTCACTCGCATCAAACATTATGCATAGAAGGTGAAAAATCGTTATTTACGGCAAACCCAATTTTTAGCCTAAATCGAACCTATGAGTAAGAAAGGATTTACCCCGTTTGTTTCTGCCGAAGACGACCTTCCCCAAATTACCGTCAAAGCCGTTGTGCTTGGTTTTGTTTTATCAGCAATCCTGGCCGGCGCCAATGCTTATTTGGGCCTAAAAGTAGGAATGACGGTGTCCGCTTCCATTCCCGCAGCCGTTATTTCGATGGCAGTGTTGAAGCTGTTTAAAGAGTCTAATATCCTCGAAAACAATATCGTGCAAACGGCAGCATCGGCAGGGGAATCGCTGGCGGCAGGGGTTATTTTTACCCTTCCGGCACTTATTCTACTAAAGTACTGGCTGGATTTTCCATTTATGGAAACGGCGGCCATCGCGATGTTTGGCGGGATTTTGGGGGTTCTGTTCACCATTCCATTACGGCGAGCTTTAATTGTGGAAAGCGAACTACAGTTTCCGGAAGGGGTAGCTACGGGTGAGGTTCTGAAGGCAGGAACCGAAGGCGGAGCCGGAATTAAAACGATTATTCAAGCGGGTGTTGCCGCTGCATTGTTTAAGCTTAGTCAGACCGGGTTAAAGGTTTTTGCAGGATCTGTAGGTGGTTCGGTCAAGGCCGGAAAGTCTATTTTTGGGATGGGTGCCGATTTATCGGTGGCGCTCTTAGCGGTGGGTTATATCGTTGGACTGAATATTGCGGTGCTGATTTTTGCAGGAGGTTTGATTTCCTGGCTGTTTGGAATCCCGATTTATATGGCAGTTACAAGCCCGGAAGAAATTTCAGCTATTGTGGGCGCTGCTGAAGGCTATGATGCCGCTCTTGCCATTTGGAGTCAGAAAATCCGTTACTTGGGTGTGGGCGCTATGGTTGTTGGTGGTGTATGGGCTCTTATTTCTCTGGCCAAGCCACTGGTGGACGGGATTAAATCTTCCATGGCAGCAGTGAAGGAGTTAAAAAACAACGGAAGCGGTAATATTCCCCGCACAGAACTGGATACTCCAATCAATATTGTTGTGTGGGGAATTTTAGGGTTATCTATCCCGATTTTTATCGTGTTTACCTACGTGATTGATATCGAGCATCTGGCTGTGAGCGGGGGAGCTTATTGGACGGCCATTACATTCGGAGTGGTGTTTTCGCTGTTTGCAGGATTTTTGTTTTCATCGGTCGCCGGGTACATGGCCGGTTTGGTGGGCTCATCCAATAACCCGATTTCAGGGGTGACTATAGCTACTGTGCTTGCTACGTCTCTGTGTTTGCTGGCGATTTTGGGAAGTCAGGTTGACTTCACCGCTGATATGGAAAAAGCAACCACAGCTGCTGCGGCAGCAATTATTGTTGGAGCCATGATTGCCTGTGCTGCGGCCCTTGCCGGGGATAACCTTCAGGATTTAAAAGCCGGACAGCTGGTGGGAGCTACTCCTTACAAACAGCAGATTATGCAGGTTGTGGGTGTGGTAGCTGCTGCTTTGGTGATTGCACCTATACTCAGCCTTTTATTTAATGCCTATGGCCTGGGCGGTGTTTTCCCGCGGGAGGGGATGAATCCCGAAGAAATGCTGACAGCTCCACAGGCCACGCTGATGCAGTCGGTAGCTGAAGGCGTGTTTGCGCGAAACCTGGAATGGGGGATGATTATCATTGGAGGTCTGATCGCTGTTGCGATTATCATTCTGGATCAGATCCTGAAACGAAAAGGAACGGAATTCAGAACGCCGGTTTTGGCCGTGGCGGTTGGTATTTATCTGCCGGTAGAGTTATCGGTTCCTATTTTTTTAGGAGGAATGATTGCCTGGACGGCAGCCCGCTTTGTCAAAAATCGTGCTATTGAAAATGGGGAAAGTCCCGAAGAGGCAGAAACTACAGCCGAGCGTAAAGGCTTGTTGTTTTCATCCGGGTTGATCACAGGTGAGGCTTTGATTGGTATTATTCTGGCTATCCCCTTTGCTTTATTCGAAAGCACGGACGCCCTGCGCATTATGCCGGAAGGTTTTGGCTGGTTAACGGATGTGTTAGGTGTGGGAGCGGCTGTCTGCTTCATGATCTGGCTGTACAAAGTGGCCGTGAAGAAAGGAGAATAGTTAGCTATAAATGATCAGCTGTCAGTTTCGGGGATAGAAAATTGACAGCTGAATCCTGTAAGCTGAGAGCTTTTCACCCCAAACTTACAACTTCAACACCGTTCAGGCTGCGGCCTAAAAACCGTTCGGCCAGTTCATGAAAACGCTGGGGGCGATCGCTCACGTAGCAACGGAACTCTCCACCGGATTCATTCAGCAAACCTAATTCATCCAGTTTGGCTTTTGCGGATTCTGCGATGGATTCTGCCGAGTCAATAATTTCAATGTTTCCATCCTTCAGAACCTTAGGAATAATGTCCTTAAACAGCGGGTAATGTGTGCATCCCAAAATAAGAGATTGGATTCCGCTTTCATCAAAATGATCCAGGTAATGATGTAAAGTCTGCAGGGCCACATCGTTATCAATCCAGCCTTCCTCGGCCAATGGGACTAAAATAGGGCAAGCTTGTTGCGTTACCGTTATGGTTGGGTCATAAGCATGAATGGACTTGGAATACGCCTGAGAGTTAACGGTGGCTAAGGTGCCAATCACCCCAACATGATCATGATTTGGCAGAGAAACCGCATTTTTAGTTCCGGCAGTTATTACGTCTAAAACAGGAATGTCGCCGGCAGCCTGTATAATCTCTTCCTTGGCCGAGGCCGAAACTGTATTACAGGCAATCAGAATCATCTTTACGCCACGCTTCAATAAAAAATGGGTAATTTCAAGAGCATAGGAACGCACGGTTTCTTCCGATTTGATACCATAAGGAACCCGGGCTGTATCACCGAAATAAATGATATCTTCGTTGGGTAAAGCATCAATCACGGCCTTGGCTACGGTAAGTCCGCCAATACCTGAGTCAAAAATTCCAATGGGTGCGTTCTTTAAATCTTGCAAATGAGTACCTGGTAGTGAATTATTTGTTGCCAGAAGGTATTCAATTCTTAAATCTTAATACAAGGATTCGTAGATTGTTCCGAACAAATACCAAAGTAGTTATCAAATAATGAAAATCGAAGAAATCCAAAATGATGAGCTCAAATCCGCCTGCGAAAAGTTTGGCGTACTCAGGCTCTATGTATTTGGGTCGGTTGCAGCAGGGCTGTCTGAGGACAATAGCGATATTGATTTTCTTGTTGAATTTAAAAGATCTGACTTTGCCGGAGCATTTGATCAGTTTATGGGATTGAAAAATAGACTTGAAGAAATCTACAACTGCCCTGTGGATTTGCTGACTATGAAGAAGTTTCGAAATCCTGTATTTCATAAAGAAATTGATCGATCGAAATCATTGGTTTATGCCTCATAGTATCAGAAAGCTACTTATCGATATCGTTCTTTCCTGTGAAGAAATTACAGAATTCACGGAAGGCAAAAGGTTGGAAGATTTTCAAAACAACAGGATGCTACAGCTTGCTTTAGAAAGAGAGTTTGAAATCATTGGCGAAGCCTTGTCGCGATTGTCAAGAATTGATGAAGATAATCTGGAACAGAAAATTCCTGAATATAGAAAAATCATTGATTTCAGGAATATTATATCCCACGGATATGATGTAATTGACGAATTGGCACTATGGGATTTTGTAAAGAATAAAGTTCCCGAACTGCTTGAGAAGACCAGAAATTATTAGACCCAAAACCTGTTTAATGACATTACTTAGAATATTATTTCTGGCATTAATTCTTATCAACCCCGTTTTTGCTCAGGATATAGACACTCTCAAAGCCGATCTCGGAGATATTGTGGTAGTTGGTTATGAGGGGAACCGAAGCCTGATGGAGACACCCGGCGCCATCACCAATGTGAAGCCCGAACTTATCGGTGGATTTGATGAGGGATCTTTGCTGTATGGTTTGAATACAGTGCCCGGCGTTCGTATTGAACAGCGCGCCCCGGGAAGTTACCGGGTAGCCATACGCGGAAGTTCTCTGCGTGCTCCTTTTGGAGTCCGGAATGTGAAAATCTACTGGAATGGTATTCCATTTACGGAGCCTTCCGGAAGCACTTTCCTGAATCTTTTGGATGTGATTAATATGCAGGAAGTGGAAGTGATTAAAGGTCCGGCCGGTAGTATTTACGGAGCTGGAAACGGGGGAGCTCTTTTGCTGGAAAGCCGGCAGTCGAATCAAAATGAGGTGGGAGCAGGTTTGATGCTGGGTTCATACGGCATGCAGCGTTATACGGCTTATGCCCAAAATCAATTTGATGAAGGAAGCCTTCGGTTCAACTATTCCAACCAGCATGCCGATGGATACCGGGATCAAACATTTTTCAACCGGCAGACGGCTGAGCTTTCCGGACGGTTTCAGCTGAATGACAGGCAGATCATTAAGACCAGTTTCCTGTATTCGGATCTGAACTACGGAATTCCGGGAGGTTTGACGCTGGAGCAATATCAAAATGATCCGAGTCAGGCACGGCCGGGAAACCCCTTTGTTCTGGGGAGCGTGGAATCGAATGCGAGTATTGATCAGCAATCTTTTTTAGCGGGCATTAGTCATGATGTGCAGATCACCGATGACATTTCAAATCTGACTAATGTATATGGAACCTTCAGTGCCTTTGAAAATCCCTTCAATCTGGATTACAAAAAAGACAGCCGGAAATCGGGCGGTGGACGAACCCGCTTTTACTTTGACACGGATATCGGGGAGGTGAGAACGCGGTTTACGGTTGGGGGTGAATTTCAGGCGGCTAATTATGCGGCCCGAAATTTTGAAAATGACACCAGCAAAGTGGGCGCGTTAAACTTTGACGATGAAATTAAGATTGAATCTTCGTTGCTGTTCTTCAATACTGAAATGGACCTGCCCGCTGACTTTTATCTCACGGCCGGACTCAGTTACAACCGGCTGGAATACAGTTTGAACCGCCTGGTTACGAATCTTCCCGGTGATACAACCGGGCTTGCGCGCAAAACTTTTGATCCGGAAATCATCCCAAGAATTGGGTTGCTGAAGAAATTCAGCCCGGCGCTTTCCCTGCATGGGAGTATCAGCTATGGATTTTCACCCCCAACCATCGAAGAGTTCAGAACCAATGAAGGCAGTATCGCTTTAGATTTAGAAGCGGAACAGGGAACCAATTTTGAAGTTGGGGCCCGTGGTACCGTTGTTAGCGCGCACTTTACTTACGATGTTACAGCTTTCTATTTCAAGCTGGAAGAAACCATTGTACAGCAGCAGTCGGATCGTAATTCGACCGTTATTTTCAGAAATGCCGGGGCCACCGATCAGTATGGGGTGGAGCTGGCTGCCAACTGGCAAATGATTCGAAATCCGGCGGCCTTTCTCCAGCAACTTGATTGGAGCCTGTCGTACACCTACCACGATTTTGAATTTGTGAATTACGTGAAAGACGGAAATGATTATTCCGGCAATAAACTGACGGGCGTTGCTCCTCATACCGTTGTGTCAACGATTACAGCCCGAACGGAACCCGGATTCTACGGGAACCTGTCCTATAACTTCACCGATGAAATTCCCCTGAATGATGCCAATTCCGTGTATTCCAACCCTTATCACCTGGTGCAGACCAAAGTGGGACTCAGAAAGGAACTCATCGACAACTGGACCTTCGATTTCTTTGTGGGGATAGACAACCTGCTGGATGAAAAGTACAGCCTGGGTAACGACCTGAATGCTTTTGGTGAACGCTACTACCAGCCGGCCGCTCCCCGAAACTGGTTTGGCGGGGTGAAGGTGAATGTTGAATTTTAAATGATGAATGTTAAATGGAGCTTGCTCAAGCCCAATTTAACATTCAAAATTCATCATTTAGAATTTTTTTGCTAACACCACCGTCTTCTTAAACGTCTTATTCTTTCCTTCAGCACTATTGTAGGCTTCAAAGAGTACAATGTATATACCCACCCGGTTTTTGGAGCCGTTGTCTTTTAACCCATCCCAAATCAGGGAGCCTTCGAAGCCTGCTTGCTTGCCATCGGCCAGCTTGCGGACTTCCCGCCCATAACGATCAAAAATGCGGACGCGTAACAGGTAGTCCGGTTCTTCCAGTTTATAGTTAATGAAGAGGTTATCCTCGAAGCCATCATCATCCGGAGAAAAGGGATTTGGGGAGAAGGTGATACCGGTATTATCCGGGCCGGCTCCGGCTTGCTGAAAGATGGAGTTCTGTCGCCCCGGTGTTCCGCCACTTACAGCGGTGCTGGAGCTCCAGTTGGTTGCATCATTACTTGGTCCGTCAGGATCAATACGTTCCAGGGCCACACCGTCAACGTCATATAGATTCGGGTTGTGCCAGCTTTCATTATAAAACACCGAGTCGATGACCGCTCCGGTACTATCTGCCAGGTAAATGGCATCCCCAGAAGAAGCCAGGCTTAAATTCGACCGGTCGGCCCGGATAAAGAACGATTCACTTTCATCTTCCAGCTCAAAATATTTGGCCAGCCGACTTTCACTGAAAACCGAGGTTTGATCTTCAGCATAAAACACAACGGTTCCGCTAGCCGGAATCCATCGGAACTCAGAAGAGAAAGGATGCACAGACCGGATCTCGTTATTCTCGTCCGGTTTATCGTGAATAAAAAACCCTTCCAGAGAAACGGCGTAATCCGCCCGATTGTAGAATTCCACATATTCGGTTTGATCGGGGAGGTTGTCATCTGAATTAGCCAGAGGGTCGAACAGAATTTCGTTAATCACCACGTTGCCTTTGGAAAGAGGCTGAGACACTTCAATTGACAGCTCCCCGGACGCATTCCCCCGGAAATCAGTTGCCTGCCCAAAAGAAATGGTCAAAGGCTCTCCGGTTGGGTAGGCAACATCCCCGATGATGAGGATATTCGCATTTTCTTCATTGTATTCAGTGATGGTGGCGGGCTCATCATTTACAGTTATTGGTCCCGTACCGGAGGAGCGAACAAATTCTGAAAAAGCCACATAGATTTTACCGTCAGTCTGCAGCCTGGCAAAAACAATTTCAGGTGGGGTTTGGTCGGGTTGATAGATCGAACTTTGTGCACCGGCGCTGCTGCCTGATTCAGAAGTGCTGGAAGCCCAGTTGCCGGCATCGTTCGATGCCGATTCAGGATCTTTTCGTTCCAGTGAAACACCGGGTTCATTTCCTCCCCAGGTCTCCTTGTAAAACAAACTGTCAACAATCATCCCGTTTTCGTCTTTGATGACTATGGCATCTTCATCATCATTCAGGGAAGGAAATCCTGAAAGATAAACCACATTTCCATCTGCTTTAGCTTTGGCAAGGGCGCTGCCTGTGGCAAAATCTTCAGAATCGGTAAGCACCACATACTCATTACTTTTGATAATGGTTCCTTCCGGAATAGTGGCGGAACCGGTGGCATCAGAAAAAATCCAGCCGGTGAGGTTGAAATTATTGGCCGTTCGGTTGTAGAGCTCGATAAACTCTGCTGATTCTGCACTCGCCCTGCGGTATAGGATTTCATTAATAATGACATCCCTTCGGGTAACCGGAGAAAAAACCGTGTACTCAAGATCTGCTGAAGCTGAAGTCATGGTGTTTCCGAAAATATCCCGTTGATTCTGAACGGTAATGGTGAACGAGTCGCCACTGGATAAAGAAGTGCTCAGGACTAAGGTCACCCTGTCTCCACCATAGTTTGTCACTTCAGCAATCGATAAAGGTGAGGAGATGGTATAGTTGAAAATATCTGTGGCTAAAGCAGAATCAATCCGTTCATTAAAAATCAGTCGAACGGAGTCAGCCGAAGCGATAAACGCACTTTCAAGTACAGGCGCTTCAGTATCCTGTTCAATCTCGTTAGCGAACCCGGGGGTGGCTTTTACTTCGGAAGGAGAGTCGCCCCAGTTTTCTTTATAAATCGACGGGAAATCGGGACTTCTGCGCTCCAACGAAACTCCTTCTCCACCCCAGTCGGATGTATAGGTTAAAGAGTCGATCAATTCTCCGGCAGCGTTGCGGATTACAATGGCATCGGTGCTATTATTCAATGAAGGAAACCGGCTGCCGAGAATGATAGTTGGCCGGTTCGGGAAAAGTTCGAGAAAGGAACTGTCCGGGGCAAGAATGAGGTAGGAGTTAAGGGTGAGTTCAAGGCCGGAAGCGGTAATTTCCCTGCGATTTCCCGTATTGTCATTCACCGTCCAGTTACGCAGGTCGTAGTTTTTGTTGGTTGGATTATACAGTTCAATAAACTCGGTGTAATTTTCTTCCGGTTCATACATAAACTCGTTTATAACTACATCATCCCTTCCGGCTTCGGCCAGATCGATAAGGAAAAATTCAGCTACCAAATCCTCGGAGGTATTTCCAAACACGTCCATTTGACTGCCAACCCTGAGCTGATAGGCAGTTCCGGTTTCTGCTCTGGGGATTTTAGCCGGGAAAGAAATTATTACCGTGTCAGGTGCAAGGTAGTTAAATGAATCAGGGCTGACTAAATTACCGGTAGTATTTGAAACGGCGGAGAAATCGTAATTTTCGGGATTGGTGGCCGGCACCGGCTGCACCCGTTCGTTAAAAATAAGCTGAAGCGTGCTGTCATTTACAACTAACAACGATTGAATTTCGGGAGGCTCCTCATCTTGCGGGATTTGATTGGGAACCCCGGGTGTGGCTGCCTCTTCAGCAGGAGAAGTACCCCAGTTTTCTTTAAAAGTTGCAGCGAAATCAAACGACCTTCGTTCAACAGAAGCTTCGTCTCCGCCCCAGCCGGAGGTGTAAGTAAGGGAATCCAGAAGTGTCCCGGATGCGTCTCGGAATACAATGGCATCGGTGGAATTATTAAGCGAAGAAAACCGGCTGCCGATGACGAGAGCAGGAATGCCGGGATAAGATTCAAGCAGGGTACTGTCTGGTGTAAGCACCAGGTAGGAGTTGGGAGGGAAGGTATAGGTGGTATCCGAGATCCGTCGCCTGTTTCCCGTGTTGTCATTAAAGGTCCACTGTTTCAGGTTAAAGGCGCTGTCGGTTCGGTTCACCAATTCCACGAATTCCGAAAAACCTTCAGCGGGATCGTACATAAATTCACTGATGGCTACTTCTCCCGAATCAGGATGTGCATATTCAATCAGGAAAAATGAGGAACTCAGGGAAGACGATACATTGCCAAATACATCGGATTGACCGGAGATGTCGAGTTGATAGTTGGTGCCGGAAGGGTCACTCTCCAAAACGTTATCAAACTGAAGCAATACCGTATCCGGTGGAAAGAGTGTGGCTGATTGAATACCCGGGATGGCTCCGGTAAAGGAAGATTCGGCAGAGAGATCGTAGTTATCTGTTGCTGTAGCTGCTTGTGGACTGATTCTCTCTGAGTAGATTACACGGATGGCATCCTCAGCAGTAAGGGAAACATCGGTTATTTGTGGAGGGGATGAATCTGCGGGGATTTCATTTTCCCGGCCGGGGGTCGCCAGGTTCTCAGAAGGGGAGTTTCCCCAGTTTTCCCGGTAAATTCCGGTTACCGTTTCTGTTCTTCTTTCCAGGGAGATTTCCTCACCACCCCAATTGTCTTCATAACTCAGAGAGTCAATAACCAGTCCATTTTGGTTTTTGATGACGATGGCATCGGAGCTGTTATTCAGGGATGAAAAACGACTTCCCATATCAATGAGCGAAATGTTTGGAAAGGAAACGGCTAAAAGACTATCAGGAGCGAGGACAACATATTTGCCAGCGGGAAGAACAAAGCTGTTTGTGGTGAGTACTTCATCATCGCCGGTATTGTCACTGAAGGTCCAGTTTTGGAGGTTGAATGAACTGTCCGAATGGTTGTAAAGCTCCACAAACTCCGAAAATCCGTCACCGGGATCATACATAAATTCATTAATCACCACCTGATTGGGCTCGGCTGAAAAAATCACATAGTAATTGAAGTCCGTTTCACGATCAGCACTATTCCCAAAAATATCGGTGAGGTTGCTGACCGCTAATGTCCAGCTGCCATCGTATTCCTGAAGTTCGGTATCCAGCAAAATACGTAACGAATCCGGTGCTATTTGCTGAATGGATGATATTCCGGGTATGGGTGGTGTTAATGCATCTGCCTCAGGGTTTTGGCTTATGGAATAGTTGTTGAGGTCCTGCGCTGAGGAAGCTTCTGCCCGTTCAGAAATGACCAAAAGCAAAGTCTGACTGTCTTCCACTTCCAGAGATGAAATGAAAGGCGGTTTGTTATCGGGCTGAACCTGGTTGGGAAATCCCGGCGTTCCGAAATCTGCGCTCGGGCTGTCTCCCCAGTTCTCTTTATAAACAGAGGAAACCGTTGAGCTTCTGCGTTCCAGTGCCACATCTTCCCCTCCCCAGTCATCATCATATTCCAGGGAATCGATAAGGCCGCCGGATTCATCAAAAAGTCGAATTTGGTCTCCGCCATTATTGAAGGCCGGGAGAGAAGCCTGAAGATATACCGCTTCGCCATAGTATGTATTTAAGGCGGAAGTATCGGATGAGATGACTACAAAGCTATCGGGCAGGAGGGTGAAATTTGAAAAAGAAATGGTACTGAGTGAGTTATTATCTCCAAGCTGCCAGTTCCTCAGATTTAAAAATCGGGAAGAAGTATTTCGAAGTTCCACATATTCGGCTGTGCCCGGCGGCGGGTCTTTCATGAACTCATTGACGATTACATCCCCGGTTTGGTAACCATCATACACAAAAAACGAGAAGGTGGTATCGGCTAAGGTGGTTTCATTGGCGCTGTCATCAATACCGGAAATAGTAAGGGAATTTGGTCCGGTGGAGATGGCCGAAGAAAACGTAATACGTGCGGTATCGCCACTTTGATGACTCACAGATTGAGGAGTTAATTCGCCGGGATTCAAAATAAAATCAGAGGTTTGGACGGAGGAAAAATCAATATCCCTGGAAAAGATGATATCAACTTCAGTATCACTGACCAAAGAAACGGAAGTAACTTCAACAGGGGGAATGTCAATTTTGAAGTCGTAGTAAAACAGGTTAGAACGGGTAGAAGAATATGTGTTCTTAAATCCGAAATAAGAGGTGGAAGTATAGGTGTTGTCGGCTCCGGTATCTTCCACGGAAAGCACGCCTGCATAGCCTTCAGCAACTTCGAGCGTCCAGTTTCCGGAAGCATTGCGGGTTACTTTTACACGATAATCTCCGCCGGAGCTGATATCGGTAGTTCCGGTCAGCACTTCCGCTGATTCGCTGCCATTGCTGATTCTGAATAGCCGGAATACATCTCCACTGCCATTTTCGCCACCCCTTAGTTTGTATCCGTTCAGAGAAGATGTCAGGTCCTGATTGTCGCTCATCAGGTAGATCTCGGCTTTGTTACCGTTTGATGGGCTAAATCCGTCTAAACGAACGAAAAACTCCCAGAAGCCGATGGTATTGGTGGAAGGTATGCTCAGGTAAGAAATGCCGGCACCGGATACATTTTGCTGTAGCAGGATGTTTTCGTTTTCTTCTGTGAAGATGAAATTCCCCGTATCACCAGACCAGTCAGAGATATCCTGATCGGAAAAGTCATCCTCAAAATTTGCCGACTGCCCCAAAATGATGCAGGGCAATCCCCACAATATCATAAAAAAAAGTACCCTCATGCTCCCGAATATTTGTTTAGCCAATTAAAACAATTGTTTAATGACTTGCAGGAAAAAATATCCCGGTAAAAAAAAGAGGGTAAAAGGATGTTCCACCTTTTACCCCTGGAAGGACATTGAGAATGTTGTGTCATTCTCAAGGCAATGATTAGTTTTCTCTTTTGTTAGCTGTTTAGTTAGAGCGATGAAACGCGCACTCCTTACAGATTTTTTGTACTTTTTTAGAAGTTTTTTCAAACACACCTAAATCATTAAAAATCAGTAACGCATATGCGAAGTCTTCCTTTTTCTATCGAAAATTTAAACGGCGGATTCATGAAAGTGGAGGGAATTCTGCGCGTAGAAGGAGAGAATCTGGTGTTTGAATTCCAGAAAAAAGACGCTGTGGTTGAGGCCTATCAGTCTGAACTTCGGACTGAAACCATACCGCTATCGGAGCTGGATATGCTGGAGTATAAAAAGGGATGGTTTAGCGGGAAGCTGATTTTGCATGGCAAAAGGGCATCGTCTTTTGGGGATTTGCCGGGTAAGGAATTAACTGAACGTGTATTAAAAGTGAAACGGAAGCACCGAAATGTAGCAGCCAGCATCTCATCCAATCTGAACCTGAAGCTTTCCGAACAAAAACTAAACGAGCTGGAAGATTAAACCATGAGCATTCCTTTTAACTATTCGATGTATGAAACCGAAGATGTAAAAGTGGAGGTTAAGGAGGTAAAGGGAATTCTGAGCTTCCTGGATGGAGAATTGCTATTTGAATACAAAGTGTATGATATGATGGGGAACGGATTGAGTAACCTGAGCAAGTTTTCCATACAGCTCGACCACATCAAAAAGATACAGTACAAGAAAGGGCTCCTGTTTTTTACCGGAGGCAAATTGATTATCGAAGCCAACCAATGGGCATTTTTTGAACCATTGCCGGGTAGTGAGCAGGGAAAGATTAAATTGAATATCAAACGAAACGATAAGAACGAGGCAATCCGGTTTTCAACCAAATTAAACCTGTATATGTCGCAGAAACGCCTTGGGGATATGGAAGAATAATTCAGTTTGCCCCAATCAAATCATAGAGACACAAGATTTTCTGTCTCTACGATGGTTTTCAAGGGCAAAATTATTCTATTTCAGGAATCCTTTTTTAGTCAGCAATTCCGCATTTAAAATGGCACCGCCGGCTGCACCCCGAATGGTGTTGTGAGCCATAGCCACAAAGCTGACATCAAATACTTCGGCTTTTCTCAATCGCCCTAAATGCAGCTGCATCCCATTCTCCCAATCTGCATGGAGGCGGGGTTGTGGGTAATATTCATTGTCGTGAAGGTTATAGAGTGCTTTCGGTGAGAAAGGCAGATCCAATTCGGAAACAGGATTCTGGTAGTTTTGGTAGGCTTTTTTCAGCTCGTCCAAATCAGTCGGAGGGTTTTCCAGCTTCACGGTAGCTGAAATCATATGTCCGTTGATAGACGGAACACGGGTTGCTGTCGCCTGAACCTTAAATTCGGGAAGGTTAAGGGATTCGCCGGACAAAGTACTCAGTAATTTTCGTGTTTCAGGTCCAACCTTAGGCTCTTCTCCGGAAATAAAAGGAACCACGTTACCAAGAATATCCAGGCTGGCCACACCGGGATATCCGGCTCCTGAAACTGCCTGCATGGTTGTAAGGATAAGGGCTTCAATTCCAAATGAATCAAACAATGGTTTTAGCGCCAGCGATAACGGCACGGCCACACAATTCGGGTTGGTCACAATCCAGCCCTTCCCATCTTTACTGAACGACTGTGTTTTAATAAGGTCGGTATGATCCGGGTTGATTTCCGGTATCAGCAGCGGAACCGTGGGGTCCTGCCGGTAGTTTTTTGCATTGGAAATGACCGGAATCCCGGCTTCCGCAAAAGCTTTTTCGATATCACCGGCAACGGATGAATCCAGCCCGGAAAACACAAAATCCATGTTACTAAATTCGCCGGGTTCACAATTTTTGACAACGGTGTCCATGATATGCTCGGGCAACACCACATCTTCAATCCAGTTGGCAGCATCTTTATACTTTTTTCCGGCCGAACGTTCTGAAGCTCCAAGGGCTTCGATTTCAAACCAGGGGTGCCCCTGAAGCAAGCGAATAAATTTTTGGCCAACAGCGCCTGTAGCGCCCAGAATTCCAACTTTCATCATGATTGTTGAGTGAGTGGTTAAATCAAAATTTTGTGAGCCTTAAAAATAAACATTCTTCACCCTTTATGTGATAGTTTTATTGAAGGTTTTTTTGATTGACATAGGCAGGTAAGAAGGAGTGTATGTTGTTAAACTGGTCAGTAATAGAACGCGGATGAAACAGGTAGGGCAAATATTCGCGGACTATTAATAGGATATCAGCTATTCTTCATTCATAAACAACATTGTCGTCATTCCGGCCCTGAGCCGGAATCTGAAATAGCCCCGATATTTTGTTGAAACATGATTGGATTTTATCAGCGAACATCAGCCCTATCCACTCATCCGTGTTCTATAAAGAAGAGACTTGAACCCTGATTTACAGGATAAAGGGAATACAATGATGAATTAACCGTTCAACGCTCAATGTTGAATGTTCCTTGTTCGGTGTTATCTTTGGAGCCATGAAATTCATATATGAAACGCTCGAAGCTAAATCTCCCAAATTCTATGCCTGGCTGGTGTTGGGGTTACTATCCCTTATCTATATCTCCAGCTTTGTGGACCGGCAGATTGTGGCCGTGTTGGGAACGGCCATCCGTGATGACCTTGGCTTCAGCAATACGCAAATCGGGGTGTTGTACGGGCCGGCTTTTTCCCTGATTTATGCCATCTGCGGAATATTCATGGGATGGTTTGCCGATCAGTTTTCCCGTAAGCGAATTATCCTGACAGGTTTATTAATTTGGAGCCTGATGACGGTGGCCAGCGGATTTGCCAGCTCGTTCCTTTTTCTGGTTACGGCCCGGTTTTTTGTAGGGGTAAGTCAGTCGGCATTGAGTCCGGCGGTATATTCGTTGCTGGCCGATTACTTTCCGCCCGAAAAAAGGGCAAGGGTATTCTCATTATATGCATCCGGGATATTTGTAGGGGTAGGACTTTCATTTCTGATTGGCGGTTCTTTTGCTGAACTCTACGACTGGCGGATAGCCATGAAAACTGTAGGCTGGCCGGGACTGGTTTTAGTAGTCATTGGCTTTTTGTTAATTCGTGAGCCGAAACGCAATTCAGGCAAAAGTGAGTGCTCGGCAATGCAATTCTTCAGCGTGCTGAAATTCATTCTCCAAAAGAAAACGGTGCGTTATCATCTGGCGGGTTTTTCCCTTCTGGCCCTCAGCGGATACACCATTCTCGCTTTTATCGGGACGGTGCTTAACGACACTTTTGAAATGCCTTCGCTAATTTCTCAATACGGCTGGTTTATGTTTGCAACCGGGGTTAGTGTAAATGCATCCGGCTGGCTGGCTGATTACTTTGCTAAAAAATGGGGAGCTGAAAAGCGTTTTGTGATGGGAATCGTAGCAGCCCTGGGTGGACTCCCATTATATTATTTCGGGTTGATGGCCGAGTCGGCTTTGACGGCATTCTTACTGGTGGGATTCGCCAACGTCGTATCCTCTTCCTATAACGGAGTGGCCGCTGCGCTCATCCAATATTTTGTAAAATCCGATATGCGCGGGATGGCCGGCGCGGTGTATTTGTTTGTGGTGAGCATCGTGGGTTTTGGAATTGGTCCTCCCGTAACCGGCTGGATGATCGATCATATTTTTACCGGTGTTTACGGACCCTCGAAAGCACTGCTGTTGGTATTTACCGTTTGCGGGCTTTTAGCCACCTATTGCTTTATACAGGCTATGAAGAGCTACGCAAAAGATGTGTTGGAATAAGCGATTATGGTTTTGTATGGGAGTATTAAATTTAGCCAATGATAACGGTTATTATTTGTATTTCATCCCCTCCTGTGTATTTTTGCGGCCCATAATTGATGTATGAAGGAAGCAGTATTACCCCTTTTCTTATTGTTGGCTTTTCAGGTACTCTGTGCTACAGGTGTGCAAGGCCAAACTATAGGTGAACAGAATTTTGTAGTCACACAGTTTGGTCTTAAAGACGGGCTTCCCCAAAGCTCCGTTAATGATATCATTCAAACGAAAGATGGTTACCTATGGATGGCTACCTATGGGGGATTGGTGCGTTTTGATGGCAATTCATTTACGGTATTCAATAAGTCTAACTTAAAAGGATTGGCGACTGAGCGTATCCTCGAATTATATGAAGACCGGAAGGGGGGGATTTGGTTATTTCTGGAAGGTGATTTGGGGTATGTACAGCGATATATAGGCGGCAAGATAGAAACGTATGATTTTGGAAAGCAAGGAGGCAGCCGGATTGAGTTAAACGAAGATGAGAGGGGAGTGCTCTGGGCGACTGCGTATGGAGATACCTATCGTTTTACAGGAACTGAATTTGAAAAGAAAGAACTAATTGTTGATTCTGATTTAGCCGAAGTAATCAAGAATGATAGTTCAGGTATTTGGCTTGCATACGAGTATAAAATTGTGAAGACGGCAGGCGACAGTGTTATTCAGATAGAGGATTACGAGAACGAGGAAAAGAACGCCCATCTTGGATATATAGAAGTTATTGAATACCCAAAGCACTCAGGCCAGCTGTTCATCGGAACGGTTGATAATGGGGTGCTCATTCAAAATGGAAATTCCCGTCAGGTATTTGATACAGAAAACGGGGCAAGCAACAATAATTTTGTTCGGTTTGAGAGATTTGATGAAGAGAAACTCATCATTAATTTCCCCGGCGACATCCTTATTTGGGAAGAAGATAAATTCAGGCAAATGACCCCGATTCCCGGGCAGCTGAATGTTATTTATCGGAGTGTTTTAAAGGATAACGAAGGGAATTATTGGTTTGGGACAGACGGAGATGGATTATTTAAACTCCGGTCAACTCCAATTCATATGATCGACATAGATCAGGGCTTAAATAATGAGAAAATGCTTTCTCTGGCTCAATTAAACGATGGAAAAGCTCTTTTTGCAACTAATTGCGGGGGTATTTACTATTGGGACGGACTCAAAGCTACCTATCCAAATTTAAACGAAATATTCGAAGGAAAATGTAACTGGGCAGTATATCAGGATACAAAAGAAAGAATTTGGATTGGTTCAAATGATTTACGTTATCTCCCGACTTTGGAAGGACCGGCTAAAACTTTTGGTGATGAAGATGGATTCACTGCAGGTAGAGTTTTTGGAATATCAGAAGATACAAAGGGTCAAATTTGGGTGCTCACTGATGATGGGGTATTTGTTTACAAGGGAGATTATTTTAAGAATCTGACAATAGAAGACGGGCTTTACTACAATAGTGTCCGAACGATATTTGAAGATAGCCGTGGAAGAATGTGGATTGGTACAAGGGCCGGCTTAAACAGAATCGATGGCGGGGAAATGAAAAAAATTGAATTATTGAGTAATGAACCGGGCTCTTTTCAAGAAAAACAACCACCGGTTCGCGCAATTTTTGAAGATGGCAATGGCTACATCTGGGTAGGAACATATGGCAATGGACTTTTCAGGATTGACGGGAATGAGGTTTTAAATATTACCGAAGAGGATGGTTTATATGACAATATTATCTCACACATTGTTGAAGATGAAGAGGGTAATTTTTGGATGGGCAGTAATCGTGGCATATCGAGTGTTAATAGAAGCGACTTGAATGGCTTTTTGGACGGTGAAATTGATCACATACCATCCAATTCTTACGGAGCAGCTGATGGCATGAATTCTGCCGAAACAAACGGGGGATTTCAGCCAAGTACTTTTACCGATTCTTTAGGTCGTATTTATTTTCCTACCGTAGCCGGCGTAGCTGTGGTAAACCCCGGGTTAGTCAGGAAAAATGAGGTGTCACCGCGGGTTTATATCGAAAAGCTAAATACAGATGAGGGGCCTGTTGAGCTTTCTTCTGGTATATCACTATCCTACAACACTTCATATTTGGAAATTTTATATACAGCTATAAGCTTTTCAGAACCTGGAAAGGTGGAGTTCCGGTATAAAATGGAAGGTTTGAATGATGACTGGATCGAGGTAGGAAATCGAAGAGAAGCACTCTACTCAAAGATCCCGCCCGGCAATTATACGTTTAGAGTGATTGCCGGTAATAGCGATGGAGTTTGGAATATGGAGGGAGCTTCATTAGCCATTACGGTTATACCGCCTTTCTGGCAAACAGGCTGGTTCTATACCTTAATGGGGTTATTGATCATTGGTACAATTGGTCTTATCTATTATTTGAGAATAGAGCAGCTGAAAAGACAGAATGCACGACAAAAGCGCTTTACCGAACAGCTTATTGAATCGGAGGAGCAGGAAAGAAAGCGGATTGCATCTGAACTACACGATAGTCTTGGCCAGCAAATTTTAGTTATAAAAAACAGGGCAGAGCTTGCTCGAAAATTTGTTGATCAACCTGCGGAACTGGACGAACAGCTTGATGAAATTATGCAAAGTGCGGTTACCTCTATTGAGGACGTCCGGTCTATTTCTCATGGATTACGTCCGGTTCACCTTGAGAAATTTGGACTCACTGAAGCTTTGAACAATTTATGCAGTCAGGTTCAGGACTCCTCTTCTATAGAATGGAGTTACCATGTGGACGATATTGATGAGGTGATATCCAAAGACAAAGAAATCAACTTCTACAGAGTTATTCAGGAAGGGATAACCAATATTTTCAAACATTCAAAAGCTACAGAAGCATCTGTAATTATCCGAAGGGCAGAACCAGGATTAAAAGCTATGATATGGGATAATGGTATTGGATTTGACCCTGGCGATAAATTAAATGCAGGTGGGCTTGGTCTGTCAGGAATGAATGAAAGGGTTGAAACTCTCGGGGGTACCTTATCCGTTAATTCGGGAAAAACGGAAGAAACTACAATTACAATAGTTATACCGGTTAAAGAATGGGCAATGTCGTAAAAACGTTGATAGCTGATGACCATCCTCTGATGATGAAAGGACTTCAGCAGGTTTTGGAAGGCCATGAGGATTTTGAAATTATAACTGCCGAGAACGGGAAGGAGGCTTTGGATCATATTCGCAAACAAAGCCCTCAAATTGCCATACTCGATATTGAAATGCCGGAGCTAACAGGCTTTGAAGTAGCTAAACAGGTGCATCAAGAGGGAATTCAGATCGATATCATCTTTCTGACTATGTACAAAGACGAGTCCATGTTTAATAAAGCCATGGATGTTGGGGTAAAAGGGTACGTGCTGAAGGAAAACACCGCTTTGGAAATTTTTAAATGTATTAAAACAGTATTGAGTGGTAAACACTATTTGAGCCCGGCTTTGTCCGATTTTCTGATCAAACGAAATGAAAAGCTTCTTACCCCGGCCACTGACAAGGATGGTTTGAACCTGCTTACTAAAACCGAGAAAAAAGTCATCAAGCAAGTGGCCGATATGAAAACGAGCCAGGAAATAGCTGATGAATTCAATGTCAGTATAAAAACGGTACAAAATCACCGCAATAATATTTGCAACAAACTTGGACTTAGCGGAGCTCACGCCCTTCTGAAATTCGCAGTCGAACACGCTTCAAAGGTATAATTAACGAATTTATAGGTATAAGTACCTATGCGAATGAGTACTCCTGCCTATTGTATTCGTGGAGAGAGGAGAGCATTTTAGTTTGATATGGGTAAGGGTTGAAGCCGAAACGTTGGCTCTTTTCGTGTAAAACCCTTCAAAATAAATCCAATGAATGAAAACAAAGATCAGTCCGAAGTGCGTCGGTGATCCTTGGGAATCATCTCTCCTACGGTGGTCCAACCTTAATAGAAAAACAAATCTGTATGAGTTTCTATGGAAAGACAACCAAGGGAACTAAAAAGAACTACCAATTAACAATACATACTAATAGGGTATAAAATGAAAATCGATAACATGAAAAACGTTAAAACATTATTAAGCATGGTGTTATTTGCGGGGTTGCTGATTACATCCTGTCAAAAATCACCAACCTCTGCAGTTGATGAACCAGAGATGAATGCTGTAAGTGGATTATCTGGTGATAATGTTGCTCATAACGAGGCACCCTCAACGGCCTCTTCAAATGGAGTAATCATTATTGATTCTTTTGATGAGGGGGCACAATCTGTTGGCCCACTTACAGGATTTTTTGCAAGTCAAAGAACCGGTCGTGATTTATACGAAGGATCAGGTCCAATAGGTGACAGAAGAGAATTGGCCGGATCAGAAAACTCACCAGGAACAGTCAATTTATCTGTTTCCGGTTCAACTCCAGGGGAAATGGTTGCAGCATACAGCGGCTCATCGACTCACTCATCTTTAATTGACTTACGGTATGGAAGCTGTTCAGATCCGATCCTTAGCGGTCAAAAAAGAAGCATCGTTTGGGGCGAGGTTACTTGTGACCCTACTACGTATCAACTTAATCTTGATCTTTCGGGCTTGACAAGTTTTGAAATTGATTTCACCAATATGCAAGGCGGGTCAAAGTGGAGTGCAGGCATTTATCTTTCTTCAGGGACAGGAAATAATTTCTTCTATCGAGAAGTTGAAATTCCTTTTCAAACAACACCATTTACTTTTACTGTTTCAGCATCTGATTTTTCTGGTATAACAGAAGCAGACCTTGCTGATATAGACGGTATTATTGTGAATATGGGGAACAATGGTAATGTAGCCAGTGGTGGGAATGTGACCATCAGTGAAGTGCGGGCTAATGTGGAAAGTGCTGAGCCGGTTACAAATGTGTATATAAGCGATTCTTCGGTGGATACATATGATCCCATATTTCCTTCTTCAGCTGATCCAAATTGGGTAACAACGGTATGTTATCAGGAAAATGATTTTGGTCTGACAGCAAACTGGGTAAATCCACATAAAGCATATGAAGTTGGAACACATCCTTGGGAAAATGGAACCGTTGATGCTAAATGGATTAACTCATACAACAGCATTGATTCACGAGGTCCTGGTGGGCATAACTGGAGTAAGTACGAGACTAATGTATCCGGAAACGGGGATTTTGTTGTTCAACTAATAGCTGATAACTGCTCTTGGGTATATCTGTCTGAGCCCGATGGAAGTAATCCTGAATTAGTTGGTTATCAGGCAACATCAAGTCCTGGACAATTCAGCCTAGATTTAGATGGTGATCATAAACTTACATTTGTCATATTCGATGGTGGTGGACTTGCAGGGGGTAAATTCAGATTGGAAACTACTGAATCGTTCGGCGGAACGCCTCCTCCTCCAATTGAGCCAACCAATACAGCTCCGATAGCCAACGCCGGCTCCGATATTTCTAAAGATGCGACCGGTTCCACGACACCTGTAACCCTGGATGGTTCAGGATCTTCTGACCCGGACGGAGATACTTTAACCTACAGCTGGTCGGATGGTTCATCTGTAGTTTCAACAGATGCTTCCTTTACTGCAGACCTTGCTGATGGCGAATACACCTTTACCCTCACAGTTTCGGATGGCGAAGCTACTGACTCAGATGATGTGACTGTAACCGTTCTTAATACTACTCCTTCAGCCAATGCAGGAGCAGATCAAACAGCAGAAGCAACCGGCCCGACCACCCCCGTTACATTGAGTGGTAGTGGTACTGATGCCGACGGTGACGATCTTACTTACTCTTGGTCTAATGGTGACACCGGTGCAACTACGATTGTGAATCTGGGTGTAGGTGAACATACCTTTACTCTGACAGTTACTGATGAGCAAGGTGCTGCTGGCAGCGATGAAGTGATTATTGAAATCACTGATACAACTGCTCCTGTAATTTCTTACAGTCAGCAAACAGATAAGTTGTGGCCACCAAACCATAAAATGGTATTAGTTGCTACCGGAATTACCGCAACAGACCTTGTAGATGGAGCTGTTGATGTGGAAGTTACCGTGTCAAGCAGCGAATCTTCGAATGGAAAAGGAGACGGTAATACTGATTCTGATTATGAGATACAGGCTAATCCGAATGGTTCTTATGATGTATATGTACGAGCTGAACGCAGTGGAAAAGGCGGCGGCAGAACCTATTCCATTCTGATGACTACCATTGATGCAGCCGGAAATGAAAGTTCTGAAAGCTTTGATGTTAGCGTAGCCAAAAGTCAGGGTCGTACTAAATAAACAAGTTAGCAGAACTGGCACTATATATTTCTTATAGGCTATTGAAAGAGACATTTGCGTAAGCAGATGTCTCTTTTTCTTTATGAGGTACTTAGGTGAAAAATCAACTTCCTGGGTACAAGTACCTATACGAATGAGTACTCCTGCCTATTGTATTCGGGAAGACCTAAGGGGATTTTAAGTTCAAATGGGTAAATACCGAATCGTTGGCTCTTTTCGTGCATACGCCCTCCTCAACGAAATAATTTCATTGAATGAAAATCATGATCGTGGATGATCACGCAGCTATGCGACGACTTCTGGGAAACATCTTAACACTGGGCTATAAGGACTTCTCAAATGGCAAACACACGCTCGAGCTGGTTGAATGCGAGAGCGGTGAAGAAGCTATCGAGCAATTCCCAAAAACCCGGCCGGATGTTATACTCATGGATTTTCAACTGACAAAGATGAATGGGATTGAAGCGGCTGAAGCTATTCTTCAACAAGATTCATCAGCTAAAATCCTGTTTGTAACCAGCTACAATAGTTCCTCATTACGGGACAAAGCAAGACATCTATCCACGTTAGGCTTCATGTCAAAAAATAATCTTTCAGACATCATGCCCATGCTGTCTTCTCAACATCATATACCCGATACGTTATGAAAAAACTGATCCTTCTTTTATCTCTGTTATTGTTAAATGTTACTTCTTTATGGGCCCAGTTCGGGCCTCCGCCATCCGGGCCGATTGCTGATTTTGTTGAGATCAGTGGAACCCTGGAAGTCGGTGAAACCCTGACCGGCAGGTATGAATATAATGACCCGAATGGTTTTCCCGAAGATGGGTCAACCTACCAGTGGTACCGGGCCGATGACGAATTTGGAAGTGGGTGGACGGCAATTACCGGAGCTACGGATACTCTATACACCCTGGTAGTGGCCGATGATGGGAAATACATCAGTTTTGAAGTGACTCCTTCTAACGGCACGGACACCGGTATGCCGGCAGAAAGTATGTTGGAAGGACCGGTTGGTGGTGGTTCAGGCGGCGGAGGAAATACCCCTCCGGTGGCTAGCAATGTATCTTTTTCAGGGACTTTAGAAGTGGGATCAACATTAACCGGTTCCTATGATTATAGCGATGCCGATAGTGATCCCGAAAGTGGCTCTGTATATACATGGAACCGTAGTGATGATGGAGCAGGGAGCGGGAAGACTCCAATTCCGACAGCCGATGCAGCTACCTACACGTTGACAAGCGCTGATGAAGGTAAATACATTAGTTTTTCGGTGATCCCAGGTGATGGCACCGAAGCAGGTACTCAGGAGGAAAGTGCACTTCAGGGTCCTGTTGCAGCTGAGCCAACAACACCTGCGGTTAGCTTTGCCGGAGGTACCGGAAGTGAAGCCGACCCATACCAGGTGGGAACGCTCGAGCAGCTGCAAGCCTTGAAAGACAGCCCTTCTTTACATTTTGTATTGAATAATGATTTGGATGCATCAGCAACCTCCACATGGAACTCAGGGGAAGGATTTGTACCCATTGGCGGTAGTTCACCCTTTACCGGAAGTTTTGACGGACAGGGATTTGTAATTACAGGATTGACTGTTAACCGCTCCACGGAAGATTATGCAGGCCTGTTTGCCGTTATTGGTGATGGCGGATCAGTCAAGAACATTGGTTTGGAACAACTTTCAATAACCGGAGGTGGAAATACCGGGGGACTGGCCGGTGAGAATAACGGAACCATTTCCGGTAGTTATGCCGATGGAGATGTGGATGGATCAGCGATAGTAGGGGGACTTGTTGGGCTAAACAATTCCAGTATAACGGAAAGCTATTCAGCCGGAACGGTAGCCGGAACACAAGACATCGGCGGCCTGGTCGGACTTCATAGTCTGGGCACCATCTCAAAAAGTTACTCTGCCAGTAATGCCACCGGAAGCGCGAATAATGTAGGTGGGCTTATTGGTTTTAGTTATGATAATGTGGAGAACAGTTTCGCCACCGGTTCTGTAAGTGGAGATACTAATGTAGGTGGTTTTGCGGGTAATTATAACAGCGGAACTGTTACGAAGAGTTTTTCTGCGGGATCTGTTACAGGATCTTCTAATGTTGGGGGTTTTATTGGTCAAAAATATATCTCTGCAGCAGCCACTAATTCCTTTTGGGATACCCAAAGCAGTGGTCAGGCTGCCGCTACAGGTACTGGTAGTACTACCGGAATTACTGGTAAAACAACCACCGAAATGCAAACCCAAAGCACCTTCACGGGTGCCGGCTGGGACTTGACCGATATCTGGGTGATGAGCGGATATCCTTCGCTTAAGGCATTTGTGGGGAATACTGCTCCGGTTGTGACCAATGCCGTTGCGGACTTTTCGGTAAACGAGGATAGCTCTGTAGACCCCATCAATTTCACCGATGTATTTAGTGATAACGAAGAAAATGATGCGGATTTGACGTACTCATTGGTATCAAACTCCAATACCTCGTTAGTACTCACCTCGGTTGACAATACGCAGGATATCCTGGGCTTTCTTTTGCAATCGAATGCTAATGGAACAACTGATATCACGATTCAGGCTGAAGACAGCGAAGGGTTGACCGTACAGGAAAGCTTTACGATAACTGTGAACGCGGTTAATGATGGTCCTGTATTTACTTTAGCCGGAGACCAATCTTCTAACGAGGACGCTGGCGAACAAACAGTAGAAAACTTTTTGACGGTTAGTTCTAAAGGAGCAGCAGACGAGTCTGCGCAGGTTTTAAGTTTAGCTGTTGAGTCGGATAATGAAGCCTTATTCTCAGCTCAGCCATCCATTGATCTCAACACAGGAACTCTTAACTACACGGCTTCGTCCGATAGTAGTGGCACGGCTACCGTTACGGTAACACTGAGTGACGACGGCGGTGCAGGAAATGGTGGTACCGATCAAACGGTAAAAACATTTCTAATCACAGTAAACCCTGTTAATGATGCGCCATATGCGAAAATTACCTATGGAAACCCTGTTGTTCTAAATACTTCAGGGTTATTTTCACAGGCTCTTTTTATAGCATATTTTGAGCCAGGACCTTCTAATGAATCCGGTCAGAAGCCTTTGGAATATGCTGTTAGTACTGAGGATTCAAGTTTGTTTGAGGTCCAACCAGAGATCGTAATTGCTGGTACCGGATATTCAGGTGGTTACGAATACGCGGGTACGTTAACATTTACTCCTTTACAAGATACAACCGGAGTCGCTGTAGTTAGCGTTAAAGTAATTGATGATGGAGGTACAGATAATGGGGGAGAAGATAGTTATGAAATAGGATTTACCATCACTATTAATCAGGGTAACAGAGCACCTTTGGCATCCAATGCCGGAATAACCGGCTATCCAAAAACAGGAAAAACCATTGCGGCTACCTATGATTTTAGTGATGCTGATGGCGATGCGAATGCAGGAGCAAGTTTCCAGTGGTACCGACAAACTACAGAATGGGTTAATTCCAGTGAGGTTAAATCTGAAACAAAGATTGTCGGGGCGATAGACTCTTTATATACCATCACAACGGAGGATACTTTTAGCGAGTTACGTGTAGAGGTTATCCCATTTGATGGTACGGCTTATGGCGATACCGTTACAAGTGATCATGTAAAGGCAATTCCTTTTGAAGGCGGTACCGGAACGGAAGCTGATCCGTACCTGATCTCCACGGCAGCTCAGCTGAATGCAATGAGAGATGTGTATTCCGAACAACCCTATACTTTAGATGGACATTTTAAACTGATAAATGATATCAACCTTAATGTAGCCCCTTATAACCAAGGTGAAGGATGGGTTCCTGTTTCAAGAGGTGTGGGTATTAATTTTACAGGGACTTTAGATGGCAATAACCATGCGATTGATGGGCTATACATAAATAATAGTACCAATGAATATGTTGGGTTGATTGGGTTCCATTTAGGAACTGTACGCGATTTAAAGCTTACAAATGTAAATGTTACAGCCTCTAATGATTATGTTACTGGAGCCATTGGCTATGTATCGGGTGGTGTGGTTTCTAATGTGCATGTAACAGGTTCGGTTACATCTACATTCCCTTCCACAGGTGGTGTAGGCGGTATCGCCGGAGCGCTATGGAATGATGGATCTATTACAGAAAGTTCTTTTGATGGGACGGTTACCGGAACCGAAGTTGGTGGTATTGCCGGTGATATTGAATCTGATGGGGATGATAATACATTCATTAGCAAAAGCTATTCAACCGGATCAGTTTCAGGCGAAAGAGCTGGTGGTATTGTAGGTAGTGTAACTGATGGAGGTACAATTTCCGACAGTTATTCACTGGCAACAGTATCAGGAAGTACTTTTGAAGGCGGTATTGTTGGCTTTAATGGAGCAACCCAAACCCATAATTACTTTGCAGGCACACTTTCAGACGTAGAGTCCAACGCCTACTGGAACACAGGTGGTGAGCAAACTACTGATGTTTCCACCGCTGCCATGAAAGACTCTCTTACTTTTTCAAATGCAGGCTTTGATTTTGCCAATACCTGGGCAATTGTAACAGGAGACTCTGTGAGTTATCCGTATTTACGGGCCAACCTGCAAAACCCCAAGCCGGGAATTCAGTCTTCAAATACTCCACCGGTTATCACATCCGTGAGTATAGTTGGTGAATTTAAAGTAGGAGAGACGATTACTGCTGAATATACCTATACCGATGCAGACGGCGACGCTGTATACGCGAGTTATACTTGGAATATCAATGATGGAGGATCCGATACGGAAGTAGGTACGGGGTCAACCTATACGATTAAAGAAAATGATAAGTTTGATTATATAAGTGTAATAATTCAATTAAGTGATGTTAGATCAACTGTAGTTAAACATTCATCAGAACATTTAGTGCACCTTTTTGAAAGTGGATTAGGTACAGAGGAAAGCCCATATCTTATTGCCACGGCCGACCAACTCAATGCAATAAGAGATGTGAACAGAACTGGTTTTGGTTTTAATTTGGACCTTCATTATAAACTGATTTCGGACATAGATCTAAACGTTTCTCCTTACAACCAAGGTGAAGGGTGGGTTCCACTCTTCGATGAGAATTCTAATGATTTCACAGGTAACCTAGACGGAAATAATCACTCTATTAGCGGTCTTTTTATCGATATCAACGATGCTGGGAGTGTAGGGTTGGTCGGAAATCTGGAGGGAACAGTTAAAAACTTGAGGCTTATTGATGTGAATATTTCAAGCTATCAATCTTTAAATACTGGAGCTATTGGTTCAATAAATGGAGGTGAAGTTTCCAATATTCATGTAACTGGTACGATAAGTACAACAGGTGCAACAAGTGGATTTGTAGGTGGCATAGCAGGATATTTGAAGAGTAACGGATCCATCACAGAAAGTTTATTTTCCGGTGATGTTTCAGGTTCAAATATTTATAAATCGGTAGGCGGGCTGGCTGGTCAAATGGTTTCTCTAGATGGAAACACGACCATCAGCAAAAGCTATTCAACAGGATCAGTTTCAGGGGGGAAACCAGGAGCTATTGTAGGCGATTCCTATGGTGGAACGATCTCTGACAGTTATTCACTTTCCAATATTATAAACACCCTCACTAGTGATGGTAGTATAATTGGGTCTGGCGATATAACTCTGGCCAATACCTACTTTGCAGGCACACTTTCTGGCGTAGAAACCAATGTCCTTTGGAATTCAAACGGTATTGAAACTTCGGGATTAACAGAATCGGCAATGAGAGATTCGATTTCATTTGCCAATGCGGGTTTTGATTTCACAAATACCTGGACAATCATGACCGGAGACTCTGTGAGTTATCCTTACTTACAAAATAATCCTCAGAGCCCAATTCCGGGTAAAGTAGAAGCGATTACAGCTCCTCTTTCATTATCTTTATCAATCCCAATGAGTGCCGTTCCGGGTTCGGAAATTGTTCTGTATGGCTCCGGGTTTAGCAAATCACCCTCCGAACATTCAGTTATGTTAACAAAAGTTGGAGAAACTTCAGGTACCTCTGTAGTTCCCAAATCAGTTGCAGGAACAACACTTTTGACTATTAATCTGCCGGTAAATATGACGGGAGGAAAATATCAGGTCAGTGTTACCAATGAAAAAGGAACAGCTACTTTAGCAAAGACATTTTCCGTGATCGTTAAAGAAGGTAATGTAAGGTTAGATAGCCTGAATGCATCGGTGGCTGGTGTTGGTTTGTCAACTTCCAGTTTTGGAGATGTAGATGCAGATGGCGACGATGACCTTTTTATTTCCGGTGTAGATGGCGATAACTCATTTATATCTTCGATTTACCTTAATGATGGAGTAGGTCATTTTACCGAAAGCACAAGTGATCTGGTTGGTTTGTACTATGGCTCCTCTGAATTTGGTGATATGGACGGTGATGGAGATCTGGATATCATCATGACAGGGCAGGAAGAAAATGGTACTCCAAACGCATTAATCTATAAGAATACACCAAGCGGCTTCACAGCCCTGGAAGCAACTAATTTGGAAGGAGTATTTGGTGGAACATCATCCTGGGGAGATATGGATGGAGATGGTGACCTGGATCTTGTATTGACAGGTAACAATGAGAATGACAGTACGACAACAACGGTTTACCGTAATTTGGGCGATGATTCCTTTACGGCTAACCAATTGAGTGATACAGGATTAATTCTGGGGGCGACAACCTGGGGAGACATCGATGGAGATGGTGACCTGGACCTTATCGTAACTGGAAGCAATAATAAAAGCGAATTGTTAACGAACATCTATGAGAATGACGGATCAGGCGCCTTTACACTTTTAGAAGCTCAGCTTAAGGGTGTATTGAAAGGCGATATACAATTGGTTGATGTCGATCAAGATGGCATCCGTGACTTGTTACTTGCTGGTATCGATACTTCAGCGCAGTTAGTCTCCTACCGTTATAAAAACAACGGAGATGGTTCTTTTACCCTTTTGAACAGCCAAGTCAATTGGATAGAGTTTGATATATTTGCAGAAGCTGGTTATTCAAAACTAACTGATATCGATGGTGATGGTGATTTGGATATCATGGTCTCCGGTATGATTTCAAAAGAAACTGCCACTACACTTGTCTCAGGATATACTGACGTGTTTATCAACGATGGATCATATACCTATTCACCACTTGGCCTTGATCTTGAGGATATGTACTACAGTCATTTGAATGTGAACGATCTTGACAATGATGGAGATTTAGATCTTTTCATAACAGGGTCAAGTGAAGAAGGAGTTCAAGCTATTATTTATGAAAATACATACGGCGGTAAGTTCTATTTCGCAGAAAATGGGGTTACCATCAAGGCCTACCCGGGAACACAGGTAGATGAAAGCGATGTGCTAAACTATGATTTGGATAAAGATGGAGTGGCCGAGGAAGTGACTTTTACACTTAGAGACCGAGATGGAATTATAAAATTGTTTGAGGCTGGCACTAAAAATCCCGAATTGGCAAGAACGGTTACGACCGGGATAACCGATATGAGTGGCCTATTTTCTCCTTATACTAGTTTTAATCAACCTATTGGTCATTGGGATGTTTCTTCGGTAACCGATATGAGTTCTATGTTTAGCGGATCATATTTTAACCAACCAATTGGTGATTGGGATGTTTCTTCGGTAACTGATATGAGTTCTATGTTTAGAGGGTCATATTTTGACCAACCAATTGGCGATTGGGATGTTTCTTCGGTAACCGATATGAGTTCTATGTTTAGCGGATCATATTTTAACCAACCAATTGGTGATTGGGATGTTTCTTCAGTAACTAATATGAGTTCTATGTTTAGTGGTAGAACAAGTTTTGATCAACCAATAGGAAAGTGGAATGTTTCTTCGGTAACCGATATGAGTTCTATGTTTAGTTATAGAACAAATTTTGATCAACCAATTGGCGATTGGGATGTTTCTTCGGTAACCGATATGAGTTCTATGTTTAGTGATGAAGCACGTTTTGATCAACCAATAGGAAAGTGGAATGTATCATCTGTAAAGAGCATGAGATCTATGTTTTCTTCCAATTATCTTTTTAATCAAGATCTAAGTTCTTGGGACATATCTGGAGTTGAAAATACTAATTTTATGTTTTCAGGGGCATGGTCATTCAACAACGGAAATGCACCTCGGCAGAAAACAAAAATAGTAAATGGCAAAGAATTTGTAAGCACCTTGAATTGGAATGTCTCGCAGGTTACCAACATGGCCAGCATGTTCCAGGGAGCGAGAGCGTTCAATCAGGACATAAGTTCCTGGGATATTTCCAATGTGAAGTATTTTGATGCAGCACCGGATACCACAAATAAGCAGGTAAAAGTAAATACTACGACTCCAGGTTCTATTTCCGGATTCCTCGTAGGTTCAGGCTTAAGCTCTGAGAATGCCAGCAAGATGTTCGTTGGCTGGAAAGACAAGATTAATAAGGCGGTTCAAAGTATTAATATCGGTAAGATTGAGCTGGATGCGCTGGGTGCAGCAGCATTAAACGAAGTGCAGCAAGCTACAGGTATTCAGATCTCATGGGGTGGACAAGAAGGCGTGGACGATGAGCCGGTGTTTGCTGAACTTCCCAATCCGTACGAAATTGCTACTGAAGATACCCGGATCCTCAAACTCTGGGAGTATGTAAGTGATGTGGCTACACCAGACAATGAGCTGGAGTTCAAATTCGATATCATTTCCGACTCGGTAGAAACGATTGGCTTCGATAACACCAACGGAGAACTGGCCATCACGGCCCGGGCCGATGCCGACACTTTCTTTGTAGCTATACAGGTGGCTAACAACGAGAACATCGTTTCGCTGGATACCCTGGAAGTACGCACCGACCCGAACTTTATAACTTCAGCTGAGCTTATGGCTCAGATTCCGGAGGACTTCAAATTGCATCAAAACTACCCGAACCCGTTTAACCCGACTACGGTAATTCGATACGGCGTACCGCAAAGCAGTGAGGTCCGCCTTGAAGTATTCGATATGCTGGGCCGTAAAGTAGCCACCCTGGTGAACGGTGAACGGCAGCGGGCCGGCTGGCATCAGGTTAACTTCGATGCCTCCCGACTGGCTTCGGGCATGTACCTCTACCGAATCGTGGCCGGTAAGTATGTGCAAACCCGCAAGATGATGCTGATCAAGTAAGCCGAATTCTGATCACAGATCAATTCAAGCCTCACTCATTAATTTGAGTGAGGCTTTTTTATAATCATTAAGTGAAATATAGGTACTTGTACCTATACGAATGAGTACTCCTGCCTATGGAATAAAAAGCTGATTAGTCGCATCATTAAATGGGTATAAACCGGTTTGTTGGCACATAGGGTCAGCCCTTCATTAAATAAATGCTTCCTGAATGCATTAGATGTGATGTAACTCTCCCTTAAAGATCAAGCATTCCTCCCGCAATAAAGTAGTCACTAAAAATGTCGGGACTTTACTCATTTTTTCTAGAATAAATACATACCAAAGATTATGAAAACCGTTATTACGTTGGCGCTTAAGTCTCTCTTTTTTCTGTTATTCATTGGGGCGAATCCGGCCTTTGCTCAGTTCTCGGGCGGGTCCGGAACCGAAGGTGATCCCTATCAGGTAGCAACGGCAGCCGACCTGGACAACGTCCGGAATTACCTGGGCAGCCATTTTATTATGACAGCCAATATTGATCTGACTACGGCTACCGGTGATCCTTCGGGAGCCTACTGGAACGGAGGAGCCGGCTGGCGAGCCATCGGGGCGGATGATACAGAACTGTTTATGCCCATCCCGTTTACCGGAAGCTTTGACGGTAATGGCCATACCATCCTTGGTTTACATATGGATCAGGCCGATAGCGTAGGTGTTGGGTTATTCAAATACCTGGGGAGTCCGGGAGCCATCACCAATGTAGGGCTGGCGGAAGTGGATATTACCGGTTTTACCAATGTTGGGGGCTTGATTGGCTCAACGGTAGTGGATAACCCGGAAACAGACCCGCTGCCAACGGTAGATTCGGTGTTTGTGACGGGTTCAGTAACCGGTGGTGATAACGTAGGAGGGGTGATCGGGAACCAGTTTGCCACAAACCTGAGCCACGCATGGTCTACAGCCACAGTAGTGGGAACCGGAGGGTTTGCCTATTACGGTGGACTTGTTGGATATATCGACGGGGGAAGTATTTCGGAAAGTTATGCCACAGGTACTGTAACCGAGACATCAGGTTTTGGAGCTCAGGTAGGTGGACTGGTAGGTGGTGCCGGTGGTGGTATCGCCCTAACCATCAGTAACAGCTTTGCAACCGGGGCGGTAACGGGTTATGATGATGTAGCGGGCTTGGTTGGTGCGGTATTCGGAGGCGTAACCATTACCAATTCCTATGCCACCGGAGCGGTAAGTGGGGATGTTTCGGCGGTGAACCTGGGCGGGCTGGTAGGTTTTGAAGATGACTACACGCTGGGAGGCTTAGGCAATACCTACACCAGCAGCTACTGGGACTCTACCACAGCCGGGCAGGGAAGCAGCACAGGCGGTATGGGTAAAACCACGGCCGAAATGCAGACCCAGGGAACCTTCAGTGGCTGGGACTTTAGTGGCACCTGGGAGATGGACGGCTACCCCGCCTTGCGGAATCTGGGCTTCGGGCCAACCAATTTTGCCCCCACAGCCAGTAACCTGGTGGTAAGCAATGACAACGATCCGGGACAGGCTCCCGAGGAAGGAGATGCCCTGTCGGTAAGCTATGAGTACAACGACGTGGAAGGCGACCTTGAATCGGGAACCACCTTCCAATGGTACCGGGCCGATGACGGAGCTGGCGCCAATGCGGCAGCTATATCTGGGGCTTTCAGTGACAGTTACACGGTGGCGGGTGCTGATGCCGGGAAGTTCCTGCGGGTTGATATCACCCCGAATGACGGCACCGATGCGGGAGCCACGGTCTCCAGCAGTTATGTGGAAGTAGTGGCCATAAACTCAGCACCTACTGTTACCAATGTCATTGAAGATTTTTCGGTAGAGGAAGATGCTACTCTTAGTCCTGTTGACCTTACGTTTATATTCAGTGATGCAGAAGACAACGATGCGGATCTGAACTATTCGGTAACTAACAGCAACTCATCCATTCTGAATGCAATCATTGATGGTAATAATAACCTGGTAGTGACCCTGGTAGCCGATTCATCAGGAACTGCAGGTGTTACTATTCAGGCGGAAGACAGTGAAGGACTTACCGCGCAGGATACATTTACCATTACTATCAATCCTGTTAATGATGCACCAGTAGTAAGCACACCAATTGCCGACGTAGCGGTTGATGAAAACTCTGGGGAATATCAGATTATCCTTAGTACTAGTTTTAGTGATGTTGAGAGTTCACCGGAAACGTTAACCTATAGTGTATCAGCAATTGATAATCCATCGTTAGTAGGTGGCTTAATACAAACAGATACACTTCGATTATTCCCACAACAAGATCAGTTTGGTGTAGTAAATATTACGATCAATGCAAGTGATGGTGAACTTTCGGTTGAAGACACCTTTAAGGTAACCGTGAACGAAGTTCTTTCCGTAGATCCTGCAAATGCTTTCATCACTACATGGACTACTACGGGTGTAGATGAAACAGTAACTATACCAACAACTGGTGGCACAGAAATTACTGATTTTGAGTTTATTGTTGACTGGGGTGATGGTTCTATTGAGCGAATTACAGGAGATGATCCGGATCCTTCCCATACTTACGCTACAGCGGGTACGCATACCATACAAATAGAAGGGACTTTCCCTTACATGAATGCGGGTGCAGATGGAGATCTGAATCAATTATCTTCTATTGAGCAATGGGGTAATAATGCATGGGAAAACATGGTGAACACCTTCGCCTGGGCACGAAATATGGTATACAATGCCACAGATGCACCTAATCTGACGAACGTAACGTCAACTGCGGGAATGTTTTTTTCCGCTGAAAAAGTGAATAGAGATTTAAGTAATTGGAATACCTCCACCATCACCGACATGAGCTTTATGTTTGATGGAGCCACCATATTTAATGGCAATATTACCACTTGGGATGTATCTAATGTTACCAATATGAAGGAAATGTTCCAGAATGCGGATTCCTTGAATCAGGACTTAAGTCAATGGAATGTATCTGCTGTAACCAATATGCAAGGAGTGTTCCAGGATACCGATTCTTTTAATGGCAATGTTTCCACTTGGAATACATCGGCTGTAACAAACATGTTTGGTATGTTTGCAAATGCGGCTGCTTTCAATCAGCCTTTAGCAAATTGGGATGTAAGCCAGGTAACCGACTTTGGGGCAATGTTTTTGAATGCTGTTTCTTTTGATCAAGATATAAGTGATTGGGATATAAGTAGCGCCACCCGCTTGGATAACGGATCTTTCGGTTTTCTACAAGGAAGTAGTTTCTCTCAACAGAACTATGACATGCTCCTTCATAAATGGAATCAGTTAGCTAACCTGCCTGAAAATCTTTCGTTGAATGTAGGCACTGCAAAATATGGCCCCGCTTCCGCAGCTCATGGTAATTTAACTGGATTTAAAGGTTGGACACTGACCGATGGGGGTCGATACAATATGTTCATCTCTATCTGGGAAGTAACTTCAGAGCAACCAACAATTCAACTTGGAGCTAAAGGAGGAGATCAAATTTCTGATTTTGATTTCACTATTGATTGGGGAGATGGAACGGTAGAAAAATTTACCGGCGATGCACCGATTATATCTCATACCTATACCGAATTTGGTACCAAAAACATCAGAATAGCCGGCGTTTTTCCTGAGATGAATGCAAGTGTGGAAGGAGCTACTATTTCAAATCTTCGCAGTGTGGTTCTATGGGGAGATATCCATTGGGAAAGTATGGCATCGATGTTTGCAGGGGCTGACAGCCTGGAGTTAAGAAATCTGGATACACCGGATCTTTCCTCCGTTTCAAGTATGGCGTGGATGTTTGCATCATTCACAGAAAATTCAACTTTCAATGCAGATATTTCTGATTGGGATGTGTCATCGGTCACTAATATGGAACTGATGTTTGGGGGAGCTAAAGATTTTAATCAGGATATTTCAAGTTGGGAGGTAAGCTCCGTGACCAATATGGGGGGGATGTTTGCGGCGGCACAAGCATTTGATCAGAATTTGGGCGACTGGGATATCCGAAATGTAGAAACCTTTGATTACTATGGTACCATACCGGGTTATTCTGAGCCAATATCTGTTGGTTTTATGACTAACAGTGGTTTAACAACATCAAACTATGATTCTACCCTTATTGGCTGGGCCGAACAAATCACATCCAACTCCGATATTGAGATTTCGTTTGGGAATTCTTTGCGTTCAATCATTTCAACCTCAAGCTATAATAGCCTTACCGATTTGGGTTGGACCATTACCGATGGGGGTTCAGCTAATGAATTTACAACGAAATGGGTAACCACTTCGGCAAATGAAACAGTTACCATTCCAACAGGTGGTGGTACCGAAATTACTGATTTTAATTTCACCATCGATTGGGGGGATGGAACACTGGAAACTTACACCGGCGATGACCCTGATCCTTCACATACGTATGCAACGTCAGGAACTTATACGGTTACAATTGGAGGAATTTTTCCCCATATGATGCCGGATACCGATGGTGACCTCGATCAGTTGGTATCTTTAGAGAGCTGGGGCTCGATTAAGTGGGAAGATATGACGCGTATGTTTGCCTGGGCACGAAATATGGAATACAAAGCCACAGATGCTCCTGATCTTAGTAATGTATCTTCGTTAGCCGCTATGTTCTTTGCTGCTGAAAATGTGAATGCTGACCTAAATGACTGGGATGTTTCTACCATTACAGACATGAGCTTTATGTTTGACGGGGCAACGGCATTCAATGGAGACATCACCGGGTGGAACACAGGGAATGTGACCACCATGCGAGATATGTTTCAGTTTGCATCGGCTTTCAATCAGGATATTTCAGACTGGGATGTAAGTAAGGTTACAGACCTGAGAAACATGCTGAACAATGCATCGGCATTTGATCAGGATCTGGGTGACTGGCAGATAGAGTCTGTAGAATTTATGCAGGCTGGATCGCAAGGTTTTCTTGAAGGAACGGCCCTATCGATTATTAACTACGATTCGCTTCTTATCAAATGGTCGGAGCAAGCGCTACCTATGAATCTGACACTGGATGTAGACAGCACCTATTATTCCCGAAGGTCTGCAAGCAGCCGGCAGAAAATAATCGATGATTTCAACTGGACGATCATTGACGGCGGACTGGGTCTAAGTGAGGTCACGTTGAAGGTAACTCCGGATAGATTTTCTGCAGATTCCATACTCACAGTTGAACTATTAGGTGATGATGTGCCACTTAACAATGAGGAAGCGACTATTACATGGAAAGCAATGAATATTGCAGAGGGGATTGATCTGATTGGTTTTAGTGCCCCAACCTATAATGCTGAAAAAGAAATATGGGAGTTGGTTATGAGAGGAATTCAGATTGCCTTCCCGCAGGGTATTGATTTTAAAGTGGAAGTAACGGTAGAAATACCGGAGTTAAGTGTACTGGAAGTTGCTGAGTCTGATACCCTAGAGTTATACACAAATTTCAAAGTCCTTGAAAATGGTGTTACTATTGTTGGCAATGATGCCGCAATAGGTGAGAAGGGGTATGCTATTGTTGGAAAGGGTGATGACAAGGAGGTTTGGGTTGTTACGAGAAGGGATCGAAAGGGAATAGAATCGCTTTTGGAAAGTAATCACAATCATCCTGAACTTGCGAGAAGTGTAACTACAGGTATAACGGATATGTCCAGGTTATTTTATGGATACAGAATTTTCGACCAGCCGATAGGTAGTTGGGATGTTTCAGACGTCACCACAATGGAAGAGATGTTTTCGGGTCCGTTAGTTAGTTCCTCTGGTTTGGTTTGGAATACTTCTACTGCCAATGCCCCTGATTTTAATCAGGATATACGTCACTGGGATGTATCTTCAGTTGTAAACATGCGTGCTATGTTTCAATATAGCACGAAATTTGACCAACCAATCGGCGAATGGGATGTGTCTTCTGTTACAGATATGTCAATGATGTTTAGTAGTGGTGGAGTATTAGTTAACAGAGGTAGAGTAATCTTTAACCAAGATATAAGCAGTTGGGATGTATCTTCTGTTACAAATATGTCAAGTATGTTTGTTTTTAACCTTGACTTTAATCAACCTATCGGTGGATGGGATGTGTCATCCGTTACAAATATGACTCAAATGTTTACTGCCACAACTTTTAATCAACCTATCGGTGAATGGGATGTTTCATCTGTAACAACCATGAAATACATGTTTTTGGCTGCTGTTTCTTTTGATCAACCATTAAAAAATTGGGATGTTTCAAATGTTACGGATATGACTCAAATGTTTGATCGTGCTGCTAAATTCAATCAGGCTTTACATTGGGATTTAAGTCATGGCCCAATAATGGATGAAATGTTTTTAGGTGCAATATGTTTTAATTTTGGATTCACCCCAAAATATGATGATTGTAATGAAGTAATGGCAAAAGAAATTAGCAGTACATCTTCGATTCAGGGAATCGGTGACTGGGATGTATCCCAAGTAACAAACATGGGGAGTATGTTCCAGGGGGCCACATCCTTCAATCAGGATATAAGCAGCTGGGATGTTTCCAATGTAAAATACTTTGATGCAGCTCCGAATGAGGACACTGATGGCACAGATAGCAATCAAAATGCATTGGCTAAAGCCGGCAGCTCAAAAGAGCAGGCAATGAACGGTTCGACAGAGATTGACCCGGTGACCGGTAAATTTGCCAATGGCAGAGCCATAAATGGTAAACCTGAAATTACCTCTCCCACAAATCAGAACAGTTCGGATCTGAACCAAAACAATAACTCTGATGCTAAACCGGATTCCATCGCCGGCTTCCTGGTGGGTTCGGGCTTAAGCTCCGAGAATGCCAGTAAAATGTTCGTGGAATGGTCGAAACGAGACCTGCAGGATGGGGTGAGCATTAATATCGGTGCTATCGAATTGGATGAAGCCGGTACCAACGCCATGAAGGCACTGCGTGAGGCCAACAATATGATCGTTGCCTGGGGGGGGCAGCAGGGGGTAGATGATGAGCCGCAGTTTGAAGGATTGCCAAATCCCTATGAAATAAGAACCGAAGATACCCGTATTCTCAAACTCTGGGATTACGTAAGTGATGTAGCCACTCCCGATAATGAGCTGGAATTCAAATTCGATATCATTTCCGATTCAGTTGAAACCGTGGGCTTCGAGAACACCAACGGAGAACTGGCCATCACCGCCCGGGCCGATGCGGACACTTTTTATGTAGCTATACAGGTGGCTAACAACGAGAACATCGTGTCGCTGGATACCCTG
This sequence comes from Gracilimonas sp., assembly GCF_017641085.1. Lineage (NCBI taxonomy): Bacteria > Pseudomonadati > Balneolota > Balneolia > Balneolales > Balneolaceae > Gracilimonas > Gracilimonas sp. The sequence goes on from NZ_JAEPPI010000001.1 coordinate 93,722, forward strand.
GAAGTACGCACCGACCCGAATTTTATAACTTCAGCTGAACTTATGGCTCAGATTCCGGAGGACTTCAAATTGCATCAAAACTACCCGAACCCGTTTAACCCTTCCACCATAATTCGCTATGGCGTACCGCAAAGCAGTGAGGTCCGCCTTGAAGTATTCGATATGCTGGGCCGTAAAGTAGCCACCCTGGTGAACGGTGAACGGCAGCGGGCCGGCTGGCATCAGGTTAACTTCGACGCCTCTCGCCTGGCTTCGGGCATGTACCTCTACCGAATCGTGGCCGGTAAGTATGTGCAAACCCGCAAGATGATGCTGATTAAATAAATCATCTTCTTAAACATGACCTTTACAAACCCTGCTCATTAATTTGAGCAGGGTTTTTGTTTTGTCAATATTTTCTTCGCACTGAGTTTTATACTATTGGTGGCTGAGGGTAATTTTGATAAAACCATTCTGATGGATGCCTGCCTGTAAGGCCGTTTGACCCTGCTATCAATCAGTAGAAATGATAATGAGACAAGGCAGTCGTCTTACTCCCGGCCTTATTCTCTTTGAATCTTTTCCGGATTTTATCACATTGGCTTTAGTTAAATACTGTTTAGTACACATGCATCTCGTTGTCAGCAGTAGAAATTAAAAGATAATCTGCCTGAAAAGGCTTCGTAACAAGGAAAGACAAATGACTAAACTTCATGCAATTGATGATCTTGAAGACCGAAAACCTGTACATAGCCTGCTAAATGGGCTAGACCTTGTGACAATAAAGTATGATGGCAAAATTTCGGTACTGTATGGCAGATGTTTGCACCGGGGAGCGCTTATGGCCGACGGATATATTGAAGGTGATAACATTATTTGTGGTGTTCATGGGTGGGACTACCGATACGATACAGGCGTTTCGGAATATAATAATGAGGAGGTGCTTCATAAATTTACAGCTGGAATCAAAGATGGATATGTATGGGTAGATGAAGCGGAAATCAATGAATACCTTGAGGAACATCCTCAGCCCTTTAACCGGGATGAATACCTTGGACAGTACGCAGATACCCACCCAGAGGATACTGAACCCTATACCGGTTATATTAAAGAGCTCGCCCAAAACGGGCTGAAGAATTATGGACACCATGGTCCTTCTGCTGCTATGGGGGTAGATCGAAACACTCTGCCCAAATGGGAGAGTATCCAGTTTCTGCCGGCTCAGCTCGCAACCAGACCGCTCATGGATGAAGAGGAAGTGGACACTACGGTTGTAATTGGCCCTCAGGCAAAAAAACCGCTAAAACTGAAAATTCCGTTATTTGTATCTGATATGAGTTTCGGAGCATTATCCCGAGAAGCAAAGATTGCTCTTTCCAAAGGAGCAGAGCTTGCAGGTACAGGAATCTGCAGTGGTGAAGGAGGTATGCTACCCGAAGAACAGGCCAATAACTCCAAATATTTTTATGAGTTGGCATCCGGTAAATTCGGTTTCTCCTGGGAAAAAGTTCAAAAAGCTCAGGCATTTCATTTTAAAGGAGGGCAGGGGGCAAAAACCGGAACGGGAGGACATCTGCCTGGAGATAAAGTAACGGAAGAAATTGCTGAGGTAAGAGGGTTAGAGGAAGGTGAAACGGCTGTTTCACCGGCAGCTTTTCCCGACTTAAAAACTATTGAAGACTTCAAAGGATTTGCCGATGAGGTTCGCAAGAAAACTGGAGGTATTCCAGTGGGTTTTAAGATTGCAGCCAGTCATGTTGAGGCCGACCTTGATTTTGCTCTGGAAGTAGGAGTGGACTATATAATCCTGGATGGAAGAGGGGGTGGGACCGGTTCTGCACCTACGGTTTTGCGCGATAATATCAATGTGCCCACCATTCCTGCACTGGCCCGGGCCCGTAAACATCTGGATACATCCGGAGCCAGTGATGTAACGCTGATTATTACGGGGGGATTAAGGGTAGCCGAAGACTTTGCTAAAGCAATGATGCTCGGGGCAGACGCCGTTGCAGTTTCAAATGCAGCACTTCAGGCAATTGGATGCCTGGGTATGAGGGCCTGTGACTCCAATAACTGCCCGGTCGGGATAGCTACTCAGAAAGAAGGCTTGAGAAAAAGACTCATCATAGATCAATCAGCCAGCCAGCTGCAGAATTATTTTGAAGCATCCAGCGAATTGGTCAAAGTTATAGCCCGGGCTTGCGGTCACGAAAGAGTGAGTGGCTTTAATAAAAACGATCTTTCCACTTATGATTACGAGATGCATCGTCTTACCGGTATCCGTTATGCCGGGGTTATACCTTAGTAGGTGGTGCCTCATAAATCATACTAAAAATTTTTCCATCCCTCTTGCAGAACTGATATTTTTCATCTACTTTTAAATAAAAAGTACTTTGTATGAAAGAAGAACAAGATTATATCAAGGACATTGCTGAGATACGCTCGATGATGGAGCGGTCTTCTAAGTTTTTATCACTTTCAGGCTGGGCAGGGATCATGGCTGGTTTGTATGCCTTGGCCGGTGCCTACATTGCTTACAGCTTATTAGGCTTTAACCCGGATGAGCTTTTTTATACATCCCCGAATTTGGCAAACGTAGTCTGGCTGGCCATTGGGATTTTAGTGCTGGCTTTGGTGACGGCCATTTACTTCTCCAAACGAAAAGCAGATGGAAACGGAGAAAATATCTGGAATGCCACATCACGAAGACTATTGAGCAGCATGGCAACCCCTTTGGCTGCAGGAGGGGTATTGGTTTTGGTGCTCCTCGCAAAAGGACTTATCGGTCTTCTCGCCCCACTGATGTTATTGTTCTATGGACTTGCATTGGTAAATGCCGGGCGGTACACCATCCCGGAAGTGAAAATTATGGGCTTTGTGCAGATCGCATTGGGATTGGTGAGCACCTGGTTTATTGAATATGGCTTGCTGTTGTGGGCAGTGGGCTTTGGTGCAGTTCATATGATGTATGGAATTTACATGTATTTCAGCTACGAGCGGTGATTAGCAGTGAACGTATCTTTTGATGATTTACATAAAGCATTCGAGAGCAGGGTCAGGCTGGGGATTATGTCGGCGCTGGCCGTGAACGATTCGCTCGATTTCAGTGCGCTGAAGGAGTTCCTGGATGTAACCGACGGCAACCTGGCCACACACATTAAGAAGCTGGAAAAGGAGGGGTTCATTGAAGTGGAAAAATCTTTTATCGATAACAAGCCAAACACCAAATATTCCATGACACCGGACGGAAAAAAAGCATTCGGTGACTACCTGAACGTGATGGAAGAAATTATAAAAGCCCAGAAGAACAGCTAAATTCGCCAACCAAAAAAATTTAACCACTAACTTTGTAATTCAAAGTGCTTTAAATAAATAAACTCTTAAGTGAGGTCAAAACATGAATACAGAACAACCCTTATCTAAACACCTAATATATCTTTCTGCCGGAACAGCGATCATTTTGCTGATCCCTTTCACCGCTATGCAATTTACGTCAGAAGTGATGTGGACCTTAAGCGATTTCATTTTTGCCGGCATACTTATTCTTGGAACAGGTTATACATACCTGTTCGTAACCCGTAAATCCGGTTCCTCTGCTTATAGTGCAGCAATAGGACTGGCACTGGGAACAGGATTTGTTCTCACCTGGTCAAACCTGGCGGTTGGAATCATAGGTTCTGAGGACAAACCCATCAACGTATGGTATTTTGGGGTGATAGCCATTGGTATCATAGGATCTGTTATTTCTCGATTCAAAGCAGAGGGAATGGTCATCACTCTGTTTGTGGCAGCCTTTACACAGGCACTAATTGCGGCCATAGCAATATTCGGAGGTTATTACCAATCGCCTCCAAGCTCAGTGTTAGAAATTTTGGGAGTAAATGGCTTCTTCGTCACACTTTGGATTGTGTCTGCCTTGATGTTCAAATACGCTGCACAGAAAGAAGCTGAAGACCATCAATCAGAATAAGCTAATAGCGGAAACAGTGTTACTTCTTAAATTCAAAATGAAAAATGAAAAATTCAAAATGAGGGATTTGTTATTTCTCGATCAGCTCAATATGACAAAAAGAGCCCCCATTTTTAATTTTGAATTTTTCATTTTTCATTCCTCACTCTCAACCCAACCATCATGAAAAACCTCAGAAAATCGCTCGGTACCCGTTTATTCATCATCGCGTTTTTAACGCTGATCCTGCTTATTCCTTCCCTTTTAATTCAGGGACTGATTTCAGAGCGGGAATACAGAAGGGATTCCGTAGCTGATGAAATCAGCCAAAAATGGGGTGATGAACAAGTTGTTGTAGGACCTATTATCAGTGTGCCTTACAGGTATTATTTCAACGGCGAGGATAAGGTAGAGCAAACCATTCGTTATGCTCATTTTTTGCCGGAGAACCTGAATGTAGAAGGAGCCATAACCCCGGAAATTCGGTATCGGGGCATTTATAAAGTGATTGTATATAACAGCAGCTTGTCGGTATCCGGAAATTTCCCGGCCATTGATTTGAGCGGGTTTAAAGTGCCGGTGGAAGACTTCCTTATTGAAGATGCCTTTGTTTCGGTAGGGATTTCAGATATGACCGGAATCAAAGACTTTGTGAATATAAAGTGGAATGAGAGTGAATTTTTGGCGAATCCGGGTATTGAATCCAATGATGTTCTGGCCTCCGGAATTTCTATTGCACCCGATCTTACCACCGGCGAGGCCTATGATTTTAGCTTTGATCTGAATTTAAACGGAAGTACAGGGCTTCATTTTTCACCGGTAGGTAAGCAAACAAATGTCGCACTCAAATCAGACTGGTCAAACCCAAGCTTTACGGGTAATTTTTTACCAGCTGAGCGGGAAGTCACAGATGCCGGATTTGATTCCGAATGGAATGTATTACACCTGAACCGGAATTTTGCTCAGCAATGGCAGGGACCCAATCAGGAAGTGACCAATACGCTTTTCGGGGTTGAACTGCTGCTGGCTGTGGATGAATATCAGAAAACCATGCGGACGGCAAAGTATGCCATCATGTTTATCTCGCTGACTTTCCTGACCTTCTTTATGATCGAATTGCTGAGCAAGAAAATCATTCACCCCATTCAGTATTTATTAATCGGCTTCGCCCTGCTGATATTTTACACACTGCTTCTGTCAATTTCAGAATATGTGGTGTTCCAGTTAGCATATATAATTGCTGCCGCCGCTATCATTGGGTTGATCACGATCTACTCCTACAGCGTTTTATCCGATAAGCTGAAATCAGGAATCATCTTTGGGGTGTTAATCATCCTGTATGGCTACCTCTACATTCTGCTGCAATTGCAGGATTATGCGCTCTTGTTAGGAAGCCTTGGATTATTTGTCGTGCTATCTGTGGTGATGTACCTGACCCGAAACATCAACTGGTTTGAAATTATGAGCACCGAGGATGAACCAACCGCTTAGTAGAACCTGCAAGCATCCAAAGATCCTTGCAGCGTTCTGGGGTAAGAATAGTGCTATTTGGTGTATTGTTTAATCTCATTAGCCCGGAACATCGTGTCGGCTGCCTGAAGAATTTTCATTTTCAGCTGATGATTGTAATCCGGGTTATTATCCAGAAATGTGCGCACCGTTTTCACAGCTTCATCTGATGAATGGTTGCCAAGGGTAACATCCAGCCAGCGCTTGGGGAAGAAGATGTCTCCGGTAGTTTGAATTTCCCGAAGCAGCTTCAGGCTTGGCAGAATATATTTTTCTGATTCATCTACACGAAGCGGGTGGTGCAGGTATCCGATCGCACTTAAAACCCAGGATTCTGTTTTTCGGTTTTCCTCATCCTTTAAAGATTCAAAAAAGGAGTCGCGTACATTTTGATCTGCTGACAGAGCAGGCTGAATAAACTCAAACCGGCGTTTGCGGTCAGGGTTTTCAATTCGGCTGAGTTGTTCCGAAATGATAGATGTTGCTAAATCAGGTCGTTTAATTGCAAGGTCTCCGGCCATGCTGATGAAATCTGTTTCCGCAAGATTAAGCCCATCAATTTCAAGTTCCCCGCTCCAGATATCATATACTTTTTGGACCTGATTATCAGACAGGGCAATATCTCTGAAGGTGTTGAAGAATGTTTTCTTTGTACTGCTTTCGGTTTGTTCCAGCATCTCATTCCAGAGCAAATCTTCAAGATCAGCCTGAACTTCATTTCTCTGTTCTTCCGTTAGCAGTTTCCAGTAAATGGTTTCAATATGCCCAAGCGCCAGATTCAGCAATAACTGGTTCTCCTCGGTTTGAACAATCCCGACCAATTCATCCAGGTATGAATCCGGAAATACTTCATTCTGCTCCAGCATATTCTCATACAGGTTGATGAGGTGAGAGCCTTTCCGTACATCCCGCATGTGTTCCCAATGCTGAAGGGTTTTAAGGTCTGCAGGGAACAGACCATAGCCGCGCCCATTGGCATTAAACACTCTTGTTTCTGCCCTAAGCTTATTCAGGGTAGCAAATTTCTTCTGCCCGTCACTCAGAATATCAAAAAATTTGAACGAGCTGTCTTTCGGGCTGATGGTCCAGATACCCACCTGTTGTGGCCACACTCTTTCCAAACCGGCCGGGTCGCTTTGCACCAAAACGTCATACTTCAATGGCTCGCGGCCGGGAAGGTCATCTTCATGGAACTCCACAGAAAAATGAGGACGGCCGGCGGTATTCACCCAAACTTCACTCCATGCATGCAGGTCCTGTTCGGTCTTTTGATCCAGAATGGTAATCAGGTCTGGCCAGGTGGCATTGCCGAAAGAGTAGGTGCTTAAATATTCACGTAATCCTTCTTTAAAAAGTTCTTCCCCAACCAGTAACTCAAGCTGGCGCATCATGATGGGTGCTTTATTATAGATGATGGCTCCATACATCTGCCCGGCTTCGTTCAAATTCTTAAGATGCTGGCGGATGGGATTAGCACCTTCAGTTCGATCCACGGAATAAGCGCTGGGATGATGACGAAGTACAAAATTCAGATCATGATCAATATCGGGGAAGTTGGGATTCATGATTTTGGCAGCCATGAAATTGGCAAACACTTCTTTAGTCCATACGTCATTAAACCACTCCATGGTGACCAAGTCTCCGAACCACATGTGGGCGGTTTCGTGGGCTATGAGGCTGGCCCGGCTGAGGAGTTGAGACTCAGATGGATCTTCATCCAGGAACAAGGAGGATGCACGGTATTGAATGGCCCCCACGTGTTCCATGCCTCCATATTGGAAGGTAGGTATGAGAGCGAAATCGAACTTCTGAAAGGGGTAGTCTATACCGGTGTATTCTTCCAGCCAGTTGAGTGAGGCTGCGTGGAGTTCAAAAATGTCATCGATATTCCGGGCTACTTTTTCCTCGTCCGTTTCACGGTGCAGCATGGTCATTTCACGACCGTCCACCGTACGTGATACAGCTTCAAAATCGCCGGCAACAAAGGAAAAAAGGTAGGAACTGATTAAATCTGACGTAGCAAACTCAAGGGTTTTAGCAGAATCGTTTTCGGTTACGGAAGCCAGCGGTGCATTTGAAATAGCCTCCCAGGATACCGGGATTTCTAAGGTCAGATCATAGGTTGCTTTCAGGTCAGGCTGATCGAAAAGGGGAAAGGCGGTTCGGGCACGATCCGGAACAAACAGGGTATAAAGGTAATCAGGGTTTCGGTTGAGTGAAGATTCACCCGCAATAAAATCAATGGTTACCGAATTCGGCCCTTCTTTCAGCAGGTGGGACGGTAAAATCAGATGTTCGTGCTCAAACTGAAACTCACTTTCCGTTCCGTTTATGGTAAGTGATTTCAGTAATTCAGCAGACTCGCGAAAATCCAGCTGAATGTTGTGCCCACTTTCTTTAAGGGTAAAGGTGATGGTTTCAGAAGCAGATATTTCCTGGGTTTCTTCAGCAGGGATGTGAAAGAATAACTCGTAATTAACATCCGAGATCAGGGCTTTTCTGAATTTTGCGAGTTCAAGGGAAACACCGGGCTCAACCTTTGGGGATGTTGAGCATCCCAGGGTTCCAAAAATCAAAAGAGAGATAAACAGGGTGTAAATCTTAGGCATTTTCATAAGTCTGATTTTAATTTTTGGACGCAGGCAAAAGTACCAACATTCATAAAGAATTCAAGCCCCGATTTTGTAAAGAATAGTGACAGGCTGATAGGAACGAGCGCCAATAACACTAAAGGTTGTCATTCCGGACTTGATCCGGAATCTGAATATGCATGGACGTGAAAACTGAGTACATTTCAGAATAAAATAAAAAAAGCAGCCTGAACTAAATCAGGCTGCCTTTAAAAGTATTGTTGAGATATGAAGGATCAGATTACTTCAGATCAAAGCGGTCAAGGGTCATAACCTTGTTCCATGCTTTAACGAAGTCCTTCACAAACTTCTCTTCGGATTCCTCTGTGCCGTACACTTCTGCAAGTGCCCTAAGCTCAGAGTTGGACCCGAATATCAGGTCGGCGCGGGTTCCGCTCCATTTCACATCTCCGGTTTTGCGGTCACTGCCAACAAACACATCCTGCTTGTCGGTTGTAGCCTGCCAGGTTGTATTCATATCCAGCAGATTCTTGAAGAAATCATTGGAAAGAGTACCCGGCTTGTCCGTAAATACACCCTTCTTGGAACCGTCATAGTTGGTTTCCAACACGCGCATTCCACCTACCAGCACCGTCATTTCCGGTGGGGTCAGAGAAAGCAGCTGAGCTTTGTCAACCAGCATCTCTTCCTGTGTGGTATTGTGCTTGGGGTTGTAGTAATTACGGAATCCATCCGCTGGTGGCTCCAGCCAGGCAAATGACTCTTCGTCGGTTTGCTCGGCGGTAGCATCGGTTCGTCCGGGTGTAAACGGTACGGTGATGTCATGACCGGCATCTTTGGCTGCTTTTTCAATTCCGGCAGCTCCACCCAATACAATCAGGTCAGCAATAGAAATCTTCTTATCGCCGGACTGATTTTCGTTAAACCACTGCTGAATGGTTTCATAGGTATTCAGCACTTTGTTTAACTGCTCGGGGTTGTTTACTTCCCAATCTTTTTGAGGAGCCAGTCTAACTCGGGCACCGTTAGCACCTCCTCGTTTGTCTGATTGACGATATGTGGAAGCAGATGCCCACGCTGTAGAAACCAATTCTGATATGGATAGTCCGGAATCGAGAATTTTCTCTTTCAGTTCGGCAATGTCATTCTCATCAACTAATTCATGATTAACTTCCGGAATGGGATCTTGCCATAACAGCTCTTCTTCAGGTACTTCCGGCCCTATCAGGAGTGATTTTGGCCCCATATCACGGTGAGTAAGTTTATACCACGCACGTGCAAAAGCATCAGCGAATTCATCCGGATTCTCGTAGAAACGGCGAGATATTTTCTCATATGCCGGATCTTCTTTCAGAGAAAGATCGGTAGTCAGCATAAACGGTGCATGCTTTTTCTCCGGATCGTGAGCATCAGGAATAGTGCCTTCACCGGCTCCGTCTTTAGGTCTCCATTGCCAGGCACCGGCCGGACTTTTATACTTTTCCCATTCGTACTCAAAAAGGTTTTTAAAAAAGTTGTTACTCCATTCTGTAGGAGTCTGCGTCCATGCACCTTCAAGGCCACTTGTAATGGTATCGTTGCCTTTTCCGGATCCGTGAGAGCTCTTCCATCCAAGCCCCATTTCTTCAATACCTGCCGCTTCCGGTTCCGCACCTAAGTGTGATTCAGGAGCTGCTCCGTGCGTTTTACCGAAAGTGTGACCACCGGCTATAAGGGCAACGGTTTCTTCATCATTCATGGCCATACGGGCAAATGTCTGGCGAATGTATTCTGCGGCTTTCTTTGGATCAGGTTCTCCGTTGGGCCCTTCAGGATTTACATAAATCAGTCCCATATGGTCGGCCCCTAAAGGTTCTTCCAATTCACCGTCTTCGGTGTGGCGCTGGTCTCCAAGCCATTCACCTTCAGAACCCCAGTAAATATCTTCTTCCGGTTCCCACACATCTTTACGTCCGCCACCAAAGCCAAAGGTCTCAAAACCCATTGATTCGAGGGCTACGTTTCCGGCGAGAATCATCAGGTCTCCCCAGGAAAGTTTGTTGCCGTATTTCTGTTTTACAGGCCACAGTAATAGACGCGCTTTATCAAGATTCACGTTATCGGGCCAGCTGTTGAGGGGAGCAAAACGCTGATTTCCGGTGCTTCCTCCGCCACGGCCGTCAACTACACGGTAGGTTCCGGCGCTGTGCCATGCCATTCGAATCATAAGTGGACCATAGTGACCAAAGTCGGCCGGCCACCATTCCTGGGAGTCAGTCATCAGGTCGTTAAGATCTTTTTTGACTTCATCCAGGTCCAGCTTCTTAAATTCTTCTGCGTAATCAAAATCTTCACCCATAGGATCTGATTTGGAAGAATGCTGGCGAAGAATATTCAGGTTTAATTTATTGGGCCACCACTCGCGGTTTCCGGTACCGCCACCGGCCGTCTCACGCAGGGATCCATTGTGAAATGGACATTTACTAATGTCTCCGTCTCCGTGAGCTTTAGAATCATTAGCTTTATACGTGCCTGCCTTATTTGCAGAGCTTTCATTTTTATCAGCCATACTATCTCCGTTTAATTTCTTTTCAATATAACTGAAAGAAAGGAAATCCCCGGATGCCGGTAAAATCAATAAAGCTTTAAGCTGTGATAGGTTTTGTTTATTGGAAGGAAAAAACTAAAAAACCCGGGCCAGGCTGACTTCAAAAATAAGGTTGGCGTTAGGTGGGATATCATCCCCGGCGCCCCGGCTTCCATATCCATAAGAGGATGGCACGTAAAGGGTAATGCTTCCGCCTTCTTCAATTAAAGGAATGCCAACCTGCCACCCGATGATCAATCGGCTGAGGGGGAAGGCTACATTTTTGCCGTCACTGTCATCAAATACACTGCCGTCCGAAAGCAAACGTCCTTCATAACTGATCGTGATTTGGTCGCAAAGGGTGGCTGTTTTACCGTCCCCGGGTTCATTGATCACATACCGCAGGCCGGATTCATGAACTTCAGCTTCAATATTATTTTCGGTGAGATAGGCTTCAATTTCATCAATATCTAACTGCAGCTGGGCCTGATTTACTGCCGTATTGGGCTTCTGATTGCACCCGCTGTCATCAGAGCAGGAAACGGTGACAAAAAACAGAAACAGTACCGGAATAAATAGTCGGATAAATTTAGTAGATGGCATGTGTGATAATCTAATAGTCAGTTTGTCTTGAAATGCTGAAATGAAAAGATAAGCGGTTCTGAAATAAGAATGGCAATTATCTGTAAAAACCTCACTTCAATAAAGAACGCAGGAGCGAGGCTGAAGTAAGTACTTGAGTGTTGTTTGACTGGGGTGATTCGCAAAATCAGCGATATGCGTGTTCCATTCTAAACGTTATTCAATGCTTCATTCAGAGCCTGCAAACTCTTCTTGGCATCCCCAAAAAACATTTGGTTCTTCTCGTCATAAAACAACGGATTATCGATGCCGGCATAACCGGGGCTTAAACTTCGCTTAAAGACCACCGTTCGTTTGGCTTCATCCACATTAAGTATAGGCATACCATAGATGGGGCTGCCGGGCTCGGTTTTAGCGACAGGATTTACGACATCATTGGCTCCAATCACCAATACCACATCCGTCGATTTAAATTCCGGGTTGATTTGATCCATGTCCAACAGCTGGTCGTAGGGGACATCGGCTTCGGCTAAAAGTACGTTCATGTGTCCGGGCATGCGTCCGGCTACAGGGTGAATCCCGTATTTAACCTGCACACCGCGCTCTTCGAGTTTTCCGGCCACTTCTTTAATAACATGCTGGGCCTGGGCAACAGCCAATCCATATCCCGGTACAATCACAACTTTTGAAGCATACGCAACCTGAATAGCTAAATCTTCCGCAGAGGTTTCGCGAACAGTTTTGTCTCCTTCTTCGCCACTTGCAGTTCCGCCTGCTTCGCCCCCAAAGGCTCCAAATATTACGTTGGTTAACGAGCGGTTCATAGCCTTGCACATAATTTGGGTAAGGATGAGTCCGGCTGCACCAACCAGCGCTCCGGCAATAATCAGGAGGTTGTTGCCAATAACAAAGCCGGCCATGGAGGCGGCAATGCCTGAATAGGAGTTAAGCAGGGAAATAACAACCGGCATGTCTGCTCCGCCAATGGGGATGACGGAGGTGATTCCAATCAATAGTGAAAGCCCGAGAATAATCCAGAAGATGGTTTGATTAGTGGGATCGAAAGTGAAGACTCCGATCAGAACCACCACACCAATCATGGACCCGATATTAATAACGTTCAGTCCTGGAAAGGTGATGGCGTTTCCGGAAATAAATCCTTTCAGTTTACCAAAGGCGATAAAACTGCCGGTGAAGGTTAAGGCTCCGATGAAGATGCCTAAGCCTGTGGTAACCAAACTGTCAGGTGTCATAACGGTGGGATCGGTCAGCCTGGAAAATTCTCCCCAGGCGACTAAAGCTGATGCACCACCACCAAATCCATTAAACACAGCTACAAGTTCCGGCATGGCTGTCATAGCTACTTTTTTGGCAAGCACAGCGCCGATCAAACCGCCAATAACTACACCGGCTACAATCCATTCAAAAGAAATAATTTGCTGATCGAAAAGAGTGACGGCAATACCAATTAACATCCCAATAGCTGCATATTGATTTCCCTTTCGGGCTGTGGCGGGAGAGTTCAGCAACTTCAACCCACGAATAAAAAAGAAGGTCGCAATCAGGTATATAATCTGGATGACATCGGGTACAAAAGGCAAAAAGCTTTCAGGTAAAAACTGGCTCATTTGTCATCCTCCTTTTTCTTGAACATCTCCAGCATGCGATCGGTAACCATAAAACCGCCCACCACATTAATAGTGGCAAATACGATGGCAACAAAACCGATGATTTGACTCATCTGAGAATCCACACCCGAATGGCCGGCTACAATTAGCGCCCCTACAATGGTGATGCCTGAAATGGCATTTGCCCCAGACATAAGCGGAGTATGCAGGGTTGGGGGTACTTTTGAAATAAGTTCAAACCCAATAAAACAGGCCAGAACAAATATGAATAAAGAAAAAATTAAAGCTGACATAGCAGTATGAGTTTTGAACTTCGAAGTTCGGTGTTCCTTGTTCGATGTTTATTTCAACATTGGACTGATTGTTTTGCCCTGATGGGTAATGGTGGTTTTAAGCAGAATCTCGTCTTCAAAATCAAAATTTGCTTTTCCTTCTTTAATAAGAAGATTTAGTAGAGCGTACATATTCTTTGAATAAAGCTTGCTGGCATGATGAGAAAGCCGGCTCGGTAAATTTACAGGGCCCACAATTTTAACATCATGTTTGATGACAGTTTTTCCGGCCTCGGTCAGTTCACAATTTCCGCCGTTTTCAGCAGCTATATCAACGATCACAGAACCCGGGGCCATATCTTTCACCATCTGCTCGGTGATAAGAAGCGGTGCGGGCCTGCCCGGTATCAAAGCAGTAGTGATGATGATGTCTGACTTCTTCGCGTGCTTATGTATGGCTTCACGCTGGAGGTCTTGCTTACTTTTATCCAGCTCTTTGGCATAACCTCCTTCGGTTTGTGTGTCTTCTTCACCAAGTTCAACTTCAACGAACTTGGCCCCCAAGCTTTCTACCTGTTCTTTTACTTCCGGGCGGATGTCAAAAGCTTCAACCACAGATCCCAGTCGTTTGCAGGTTGCAATAGCCTGAAGACCGGCAACTCCGGCCCCTAAAACGAGGGCTTTGGATGGTGGGATAGTTCCGGCTGCGGTCATCATCATGGGTAAATATTTGTCCAGCTCATTGGCCGCAATCAGAGCAGACTTATACCCGGCAATGGAGCTCATGGAAGACAATGCATCCATATTTTGCGCTCGCGATATGCGGGGGATGGCATCCATCCCAAGCGAAGAAATTTCCAGTTCTTTGAGATCTTTTACCAACTCAGGGTGCTGTAGAGCCCAGAGAAAGCAAATGAGAATGGCTCCTTTTTTTAACTTCTTAAGTTCTTCTTTGGAAGGAGTTTGAATAGTAAGGAGGATGTCTGTTTGGGTGAGGATTTCATCCCTGCCGGACACTACTTTAGCTCCTGAATCTTTGTAATGTTGGTCTAAAAAGTTGGATGCGAGTCCGGCATCTTCTTCAACCCAAACTTCCAGGCCCTGTTTAATCAGTTGGTCAGTGACTTCGGGCGTAAGTGCAACCCGACGTTCATGTTCAGCCGTTTCCTTTAAAACTCCAACAATCACTTTTTTATCCTCCGTTAAAACATTTTGATTAACATAATGAAATCGGTGAATATCACAAATGCTATTGGGTATGCTTTTTTGTGAGAATTGAAAAGGGGTTGATACTCTTTGAGCGTGGGGTCTTAAGAAAAGTAAGAACTCGTGTTGGAAATGCATCTCTAAAGCGAAAATATAAGCTGAGCAGTTTGAGGTTTAGCATAAGCTTGATCTATGAATACAATAGAGAATTAGACAGATTATTTTGTTCTCAAAACCTTATAATTGGAGTCGAATTAACCAAAGATTTGAGATATGGAAGATATTGCCGGAAAAACATTTGACGTTGTAATTGTGGGAAGTGGTCCTGCAGGTTTAACTGCTGCTTTATATGCAGCCAGAGCCGATTTAAGTCCATTGGTATTTGAAGGTCCTGAGCCCGGTGGTCAGCTTATGACAACCACCGATGTAGAAAATTTTCCCGGCTATCCGGAAGGAGTAATGGGACCGAAAATGATGCAGGACTTCCGAGAGCAGGCTACCCGATTTGGAGCCGATTGTCGCTACGGTTTTGTATCTGATATCGACTTCAGCAAACGTCCCTATAAAATCACTGTTGATGAAAAAACCGAGGTGTACGCGAATGCAATTATTGCATCCACCGGCGCTTCAGCTAAATGGCTGCACCTTGAAAGCGAGCAGAAGCTGAGAGGTAAAGGCGTATCAGCCTGTGCAACTTGCGACGGTGCATTCTTCCGGGATCAACATGTAGTAGTAGTTGGTGGCGGTGATACAGCCATGGAAGAAGCCACCTTCCTGACTAAATTTGCCAGTAAAGTTACCGTGGTTCATCGTCGGGACGAACTCCGTGCTTCCAAGGCAATGCAAACCCGCGCATTCAATAACGATAAGATTGAGTTTATGTGGGACAGCGAGCTGATTGAAGTACTCGGCGACAAGGTTGTTGAGGGAGTGAAAATAAAGAATAATAATACCGATGAAGTAACTACTCTGGATGATGTGACCGGCGTTTTTGTAGCTATCGGTCACAAGCCAAACACGGACCTTTTTAAAGGTGTGGTGGAAATGGATGACGTAGGCTACATCAAAACAAAAGGTCAATCAACCGAAACCGACCTACCCGGATTGTTTGCTTGCGGAGATGCTATGGATGCCGTTTATCGACAGGCAGTAACTGCAGCAGGAACCGGATGTAAAGCCGCTCTTGATGCCGAACGCTATTTAGGTGAGCTTGAAAGCGAAGAAGCCATCGCCGAATCTCATTGGAAGTAAGTGATCAGGTGGTTAGGTGATTAGGTGATAAAGTGGTTAAGTGATTTGTTGAGGAGTTTATGGACATCACCTAATCACTTTATCACCATGTCACTACATCATCACTTCTTTTTCTTCCCAACCGTTTTTTCTTCCTTTTCCTCTTCTTCTTCGGAATCCGAATCTTCTTTTTTAGACTTTGACTTGGCTTTCGGCTTTTCTTCTTCCGCCTCGTCCTCATCTTTAATGTCTATAAATTCAGCATCCACCGAATACTCATCATCATCGGTAACTTCGCGTTCTACAATAATCTGGTAATCGTTGATGAACATGGCAAACATCCCGATAGCTGAAATGACGGGTGCCATCGCTCCTATAAGTGCAGCCCCGCTTACACCAAAAGCCAGCTGAGTCTGAAATTTAATTTCGCCTTCCTTGTCCTTAATAATCAGCTTACGGGCGCTTCCTTCTTTAATCAAATTCCGGATCTGCTTGATCACCTCATTTACGCCGCCCTGTATTTCCTGATAAATGGTTTTTGCCTTCTCTTTAGCTTCTTCTTTTTTCATGATATGTATGATTTATGAAATTTTTTTGTAAGGAATTGGATTCTCACCGCTCTAACTACGTAAACACAATAAAAAAGATTCAGGTACAAAACATGCTTTCAAGAGTTTACTGTGCATCTACAGTGGGGGTGGATGCAAAGATTATTGACGTAGAAACACATCACACCAATGGAATGGTTAAGTTCTTTTTGGTGGGATTGCCGGACCGCGCCGTAAAAGAATCAAGAGACCGGGTAGAAGCAGCCATTCGGAATACGGGCTCTTATTATCCATTGGGAAGAATCACAGCAAACCTGGCTCCGGCCGACTTACCTAAAGAAGGAAATGGATTTGATCTGCCACTGGCCATCGGAATTTTGAATATGTCTGGGCAAATCCATACCGACAAACTGGACGATACCGTAATGCTGGGAGAGTTGGCACTGGATGGAAAAATACGTCCGGTCAAAGGAGTACTTCCGGTTGCCGTTGAGGCTGCCAAAAAAGGATTCAAATACCTGGTTGTTCCCAAAGAAAATGGCGGAGAAGCAGCAGTTGTGGAGGGGATTGAAGTGTTCCCGTTTGAGCATCTGAACCAGGTGAAAGACTGGCTCGAAAACCGCGGGAATATCGACCCATTGAGAAGTAATGTGCAGGAATATTTTCACCAGAACGGGAAACACAACCCGCTGGATTTCAGTGATGTCCGTGGACAGGAAAATGTAAAACGAGCCCTGGAGATTGCTGCTGCCGGTGGACATAATGTAATTATGGTAGGTCCTCCGGGTTCAGGAAAAACCATGATGGCCCGCCGAATACCAACGATTCTGCCGCCGCTGACTTTAGAGGAAGCGCTCGAAACAACCAAAATCCATTCGGTTTCAGGGATTTTAGAATCGGGAAAAGCACTGATTACCAAACGTCAGTTTCGGTCTCCTCATCACACGGTATCGGATGTGGCTTTAGTGGGAGGGGGGAGCATCCCCATGCCCGGCGAGATTTCGATGGCGCATAACGGAGTTTTGTTCTTAGATGAACTGCCGGAGTTTAAGCGTAGTGCGCTCGAAGTAATGCGCCAGCCGCTGGAAGATGGCAGTGTATCCATTTCACGGGCCCGAATGAGCGTGACCTATCCGAGCCGGGTGATGCTGGTGGCTTCGATGAATCCTTCTCCATCAGGTGATTGGTATGATCCACAAGAAATGAATGGCACCAGTTCGATGCAGATGCAGAGATATCTGAGCAAAATCAGCGGGCCACTGCTGGATCGGATTGATTTGCATATTGAAGTGCATAAGGTGAGTTATGAAGAACTATCGGGCAAGGCAAAAGGGGAGTCTTCTAAAGATATTCGGGAGCGGGTAGTGGAAGCCCGAAAAATTCAGTCCAAACGGTTTATGGGGATGAAAGGTGTTTATTGCAATGCCCAAATGAGTACCCGTACCGTCCGGAAAGTCTGCAAGCTGGATGATGCCGGCTCATCCATCCTCAAAAAAGCGATTACCTCCCTGGGACTTTCGGCCCGTGCCTACGATCGTATCCTGAAAGTATCAAGGACAGTAGCCGATCTGGATCACTCCGAAGAAATCAAATCAAACCATGTGGCTGAAGCCATCCAATACAGAAGCCTGGACCGAGAAGGATGGCTGGGGTAGAACACTGAACAAGGAACATCGAATGTTGAACTTTAAACTATAACTTAAACGAAGACTTATGAGAAATGTGAAATATGATTTACAGGAAAGGCTGATAAATTTTTCAGTTATGGTACTGGAAATTGTTGATCAGCTGCCTAAAACAGTTATGGGAATCCATTTTGCTAAGCAATTAGTAAAAAGTGGAACATCACCGGCATTTCATCATGGTGAAGCTCAAAGTGCGGAATCAAGAAAAGATTTTATTCATAAACTGAAAATTGGCGCCAAAGAACTTAGAGAGACGCAGGTAAATATTTCTATTCTCAAAAAGAGAAGAATACTTGCTGACCTAATCTTGGATGAAACATTGAAAGAAAACAATGAACTCATTGCAATATTTGTGAAGAGCATCCAAACAGCAACGCACAACTTTAGAAAAGAAACTTAAACGTTGGGTGTTCCTTGTTCAATGTTCACATGTTCATGTGGTGTTTGGAGAGAATGATTTAATTAAAATTGGAGTTGATGAAACTAAATCTGTCATCAGCGGTAAATAGTTAGACAGGAGACGGTTATGAGAAACAGAACGGCATATTGGAGAGGCGGACTGGTATTTAGCTTACCGGTACTTATTATTCTGATTTATTTACTGGTGGTTCTATAAATTGGTTGATTCAGGCGTTGAAATTGGATAAGCTTTCCTTCCTTTATTCATGAAACCAAGATCACACCGATATTTTGTCCACTTTTGTTGATGTAGCTTTACCGGCAGCGGTCCGAAAGCAGTTTACTTATCACGTACCTAAAGAGCTTATGGCTTCTGTACAGCCCGGACAGCGCGTGTGGATACCATTCAGAAACTACTATGCCATTGGTGTGATTGTGGGTGTTCATAATCAAACTCCTTCTTTCAAAACAAAGCCCCTGCGAAAAATACTGGATGAGGATCCTCTTCTGTCGCAGGAGCTTTTGAAGCTTACCCAATGGATTTCAAGGTTCTATTATAGCAGCTGGGGAGAAACCATTCAGGCTGCACTGCCCGCGGGTTTGAACTTCGTTTCCCGCAAATACCTGAGAGTATCTGAATCGGTTGATGATGCAGGATTGAGCGAAGATCAAAAGGAAATTATTGAAGACCTTCAACAATCAGAAACAACGCTGAATGAAGCCAAGAAAAGGTATAAGGGAACGGGTTTAAATAAAGTATTCTCAAAGCTGCTTAAAAAGAAAGTAATCGAGATTTGGGAAGAGCCAGACCTGAAGGTGACGGTAGCTACAGAGCGGCAATGGATATGGGCTGAAGGGAGAAATAAAGAGGCAGCACAAGAGTTTTTAGAAAGTGATGGTGCTAACAGTGAATTGAAGTGGATAGAAGCACTTGCTCATATCGCAGAAAAAATTCCTATCCGACAATCTGAGATTTCCGGGGAGTCGGTTCTGACTTCATACACTCTTAAAAAGCTGCGTGACGAAGGCTGGATTACCTATCAGGATGTGGAGAAGAAAACCGAAATCGATCACCTATCTCATGAACCGGAATCCATAAAAACCCTGAATGAAGACCAGGAAAAAGCCTTTGAGAAAATAAGTGAATCACTGACGAAAGAAGAGTTTGCCAATTATTTGCTGTTTGGAATTACAGGAAGTGGAAAGACCGAAGTATATATCCATGCGCTCAAACAAGTGGTGGAGAATGGTAAAGGCGGCATTGTTTTAGTTCCTGAGATTGCACTCACCCCGCAAACGGTATCCCGGTTCTACCGCATTTTTGGTAATCAGATTGCTGTTCTGCATAGCCGAATGACAAACCGTGAACGGCTGCAGGCGTGGAAAGATCTGAATTCAGGGAAAAAGAACATCGCCATTGGGCCACGGTCAGCAGTGTTTGCTCCGGTACAAAATCTTGGGCTTATTATTCTGGATGAAGAACACGACAGCTCGTACAAGCAAATAGATCCCGCTCCCAGGTATCATGCCCGGGAAACGGCGATTGTGAGAGCCAGAGAAAATGAAGCCGTTGTCATTATGGGGTCGGCTACGCCAAGTATGCAGGCATTGAATATGGCGGCCAAAGGGAAGTGTGATATGCTGGAGCTTAAAAAGCGCCATGCAGAAGCAAAGCTACCCGAAGTGGAGGTGCTGGATCTAAAACAGTATAAAGGAGCGATGCGAGGCGAACTGGCGGTTCCTCTTTTTATGGAGATGGAAGAAGCTTTGGAAAAAGGAGAGCAAATTATCTTGTTGTACAACCGGCGCGGCTATGCCAGTTATCTGCAATGTGAAGATTGCGGGCATATCCCCCAAAGCCCGGAATGTTCGGTTAGCCTGACGTATCACAAGCGAAAAAACCTGTTGATGTGCCACTACTCCGGGTATTCCCGTAGGGCTGACACCAACTGCGAGCATTGCGGTTCTTCAAACCTGAAAGTACAAGGATCGGGAACGCAAAATATCGAAGAACAACTCGGAGATTTGTTCCCTGAGGCAAGCGTAATCCGGTTTGATCGAGACTCTACCTCCCGAAAAGGGGCCCATGAACAGATTCTGAATACATTCGGGGAAGGTGAAGCAGATATATTAATAGGAACTCAATTAGTGGCCAAAGGACTCGATTTCCCAAATGTAACGGTGGTAGGGGTGATTGATACCGATACGGAATTGGCCTTTCCTTCATTCCAGGCAACGGAAAGGATGTACCAACTGCTGAGCCAGGTTTCGGGAAGGTCGGGGCGAGGAGAGAAGGCCGGCACCGTATTTCTGCAAAGCCGGCAGCCGGAAAATCCGGCCATCCAGTTTGCTAAAGAACACGATCACCGGGGTTTTGCAAGGCAGGAGATGGAATTCAGGAAACCGCTTTATTATCCGCCTTATTCACGCCTTATACAGTTTGAGCTTAAATCAACAAAGGAACAAGAAGTGAGTCAGGCGGCCCATCAGCTAACCTCATCAATTGGCAGAGTGGTTCCTGAATTAGCTGTTTTAGGGCCTTCGCCGGGTGCCATTCCCTGGATGAATAAGAAGTACATTTGGGAGGTAACGCTGAAGATTGACCCTGAAAAAGGAGCGGGTTATATCGAAGCGGTGGTGGAGAAAATTATGGGAGTATATGAAGCAGAAACCAAAGGCAGATTCTCATCGGTGAGGGTAAATGTAAACGTGGACGCCATTCAGTAAAAAAGCTCCTTCAAAAAACTTGCAAAAGGGTACGCAAAGTCGGTATTTAAGGGTGAATGAAATTCAACCCATCTAACGGAACAGACTATGGGAGAAGAGCGCGTAAAGCTTGCTGACGATAACGAACAGGTGCAGAACTTCATGAAGCATGTGTTCCGCGATATGCGGGCCTTGAAAACCATGCTTGAAAATGACTGGTTTGAAACCGATACCATTCGAATTGGTGCTGAACAGGAGCTTTGTTTAGTAGATCAAAACGTAAAAGCTTTTCCAAAGTCGATCGAAGTACTTGAGAACCTGGGGGAAGGAAATTATACCACCGAGTTTGCCAAGTTTAATCTTGAGATTAACATGGACCCGCTGACTTTTACAGGGAACTGTTTGTCTGAGATGGAGCATAATCTGCATAGAGATGTGGAGCATGTCAGAAAAACCGTCAGGGAATTAGGTGGAGACATATTGCTGACCGGAATCCTGCCAACTATCCGGAAAATGGATGTGGATATGAAAAACCTGACTCCACTTCAGCGATATGAAGCCCTGTGCAAAGCCATAAATAAATTGCGGGGCAAAGAATTTGAGCTTCGGATTCAGGGAATGGATGAGTTATTGATGCGGTTTGACTCACCCTTATTGGAAGCCTGTAATACAGGTTTTCAGGTTCATTTGCAGGTTAAACCTGATGAATTTGTGAATCGATACAACATTGCACAAGCGGTTACCGCTCCGGTTTTAGCTTGTGCAGTAAATTCTCCGGTATTGTTTGGGAAACGACTTTGGGCTGAAACCAGGGTAGCCCTATTTCATCAGTCTATTGATACACGGCAGGTGGGAGAACATTTGCGTGATTCCAGCCCGCGTGTGACATTTGGGAACGAATGGTTGCAAGACAGCATACTGGATATCTATAAAGAAGACATCTCCAGGTATCGGGTTATGCTAAGTGCTGAAGTAGAAGAAGAAGTGGAGAAACTAATTGAGGAAGGTACAGCTCCGGAACTTATGGCGCTTAAAGTGCATAATTCTTCAGTGTACAGGTGGAACAGGCCTTGTTATGGTATTAGTAACGGAAAACCTCATTTAAGAATTGAAAACCGAATATTTCCATCGGGACCCACAGTTGTAGATGAAGTGTCAAATGCAGCTTTTTGGCTTGGACTTCTGAATGGTTTTGAAGATGAGTATAAAGATATTACCGAAGAACTTGATTTTGATAACGCCCGGATGAACTTTTTTGCAGCATCCAAAATGGGACTGGATACCAAATTTATGTGGACCGGTGACCGGAAAGTATCGGCGGTTGATTTGATTAAAGATGAACTGTTACCGATTGCACGGAACGGATTAATGAAAGCTGATATCAATTCTTCTGACATTGATACCTACCTTGGTGTGATAGAGGAGAGAGTGAATTCAGCCCAAACCGGTTCTTATTGGGTGGTAAAATCGTATGGAAATTTAGTTAAAGAGAGTAACAGAGACCAGGCACTTACAGCCATCACTTCAGCAATGATGAAAAATCAAAACAAAGGAGAACCTGTTCATAAATGGGGGTTAGCAAAGTTGGAAGATTTGGAAAACTGGAAACCGTCATCCCTGATGGTTGAAGAGTTTATGACTACCGACCTGTTTACCGTTCATAAAGATGATATACTCGAATTTGTTGCAAACCTGTTAGACTGGCGAAAGATCAGGTATTTACCCGTAGAAGATGATCAGAAGCACTTAATAGGGTTGATCACCATGAGGCAGTTGTTACGGGAATACTCAAAAGCTGAAGGGGAAGGCGAAGACACAGGTACCAAAACCGTAAGCAATATCATGCTTCAGAATCCCATTACGATTCACCCGGAAGCATCTATAATGGAGGCTATGAGAATACTGAGGGAGCAAAAGATTGGTTGTCTCCCGGTAGTGAAAAACAGCCGGCTTATAGGAATAATATCGGAGGGTAACTTTATGAAGATTACCATTCGTCTTCTGAAAACACTTGAAAACCAAAAATAATTATCAGCACCGAAGTATTGACCGTCAACTTAATGCACATCGAAAAGGAAACAGAACAAAAAAAAGATGATACAAGCAGGATAATATGGAGTCATGAAGCAGAAGTAGGTCCCATATTTGTGGTTTTTGCGGGAGTGCATGGAAATGAAACGGCAGGGATAAATGCTTGCAAGCAGATTGCCAATTCCCTGGAATCCATGAAAGGTGATATACAGGGTTCGGTGTATATGATAAGCGGTAACAAAACTGCGATAGAAGAAGGGGTAAGGTATATTGATTTTGACCTGAACCGAATTTGGAACGAGCTCGACTCAGGTTCTGAAGAATTGCGTGAATCAGCTGAATGGAAGGAAGCCCTGGAAATAAGGGAGATTATTAAGGGACTGATTGGCAGATACAGTGATGATATGAAGGAGGTTTACTTCATTGATTTACATACTACATCGGCTAAAAGCTGTGCATTCATTCCTTTTAATGATACGCTTGAAAACCGTAGAATTGCTTTACGGTTTCCGGTACCCCAAATTCTGGGAATCGAAGAATCTATACACGGAACATTACTCAGTTATATCAACGATTTAGGCTATCCTGCAATTGGTTTTGAAGCAGGCAGTCACACCGATCCACTATCCATCGAGCGAACCGAAGCCTTTCTTTGGATATATCTCGATTACGTCAATATTGTGAATCTGGGAATTAAGAAGCTAAGGCACCTTGAGGAGAAACTGAGGCCTGAGTCGGATATTCCCATTAAATACTATGAAATCAATCATCATTATATGGTTGAGGATCCTGAGGTATTCAGGATGAAAAAAGGATATGTGAATTTTGACAGTGTCAGAAAAGGAGATTTTCTGGCCTATGACGATTACAAGAGAATACTTGCCCCTGTATCCGGATTCATATTTATGCCTCTATATCAGAAGAAAGGAAATGACGGCTTTTTTATTCTTAAAGGACGTTCACCTTTCTGGCTCGAAATATCTTCTATTTTCAGAGACAGCTTCCTCAACAACTACCTGCACTACCTGCCCGGGGTAGAAGAATTTCAACCCGGTGCTTATTCCGTAAATCTTACCATTGCGCGATTCTTCGTGAAGGAAATTTTTCACCTTCTGGGCTACAGAGTTATCAGAAAGGATGAAAACAGGTTGATTTGCTACAAACGCATTTAATCTTTCACGGTACAGTTTTTTTGTTAGCTCTTTATTAGGCTGTATATTAAAATCTTTGTTAGCCGGCATTCTGTAAAGCCGGCAATTTTGAATTTTATGACCACTTTCGATGAGAAACGATTATGAATTTGTTGATGGCACCCGGCTTTCATCGGTGATTGAAGCCCTGATTTTTGCCAGTGAGGAGCCTATTCCCGGTTCCAAAATCCGGGAAATCATTGTTGATAATGAAGAACAGATTGAAATTACTGAAGAAACGGTATCTGATTTCGTTGACAAGCTGAACGAACGCTATGATGAAAATGGACTGAGCTTTCGCATCCAGGCGCTGGGTGGGGGCTATACTTTTGTCACGCAGAAGAAATATCATTACTGGCTCAGTATCTTCCAGCACGAAAATGCCTACCGGAAGTTGTCGCAATCGGCTATTGAGTCGCTTGCCATAGTAGCTTATCGCCAGCCCATCACCAAGCCGGAAGTGGACCAGATACGAGGTGTTGATTCCGGGTATATCTTGCGTCAGCTAATGGAGAAAGCTCTGATTGAAGTTTCCGGCCGCGCCGACAGCCCCGGAAAGCCGCTCTTATACCGAACTACAAAGCATTTTCTGCGTCATTTTGGAATTAACTCGGTGGATGAATTGCCGAAGCCACGCGAGATCGATGAAATTCTGAAGGATGATGACATGGCTGAGCATCGTCAGTTATTGATGGAGCGCCAGCTTATGATGGAGGAAATGAATGATGAAGATGAAGAAGTAACCAAAGAAGATGTTGCCGAAGAACTGTTGACTGAATACCAGGAAAAGAAGGCAGCCAGAGAATCAGAAGAACATGAAGAGGTTGAGGAAGAACAAGCTCAACCTGAAAATGAAAATGAAGAAAGAGAAAATAACGAGGAAGAATGAGTAACCATAAAGGTGGAAATAAATCAGGAAAGAGAAGACCCAAAAATAAGGCGGATTCTAAAAAAGCAGCCACCGCAGACCAGAATTATTCCAAAGACGAGGAAATCAGGTTAAATAAATTTATAGCCCATGCCGGGTTTTGCTCGCGCCGTGATGCAGACGAGTATATTTCTGCGGGTAAGGTCCAGGTTAACGGGCAAGTGACTACAGAGTTAGGCACAAAGGTCCGGCGCAAAGATTCGGTTGTAGTAGACGGCCAAAACCTGAGTTTGGAACCATTTGTATATCTGCTGCTGCATAAGTCCAAAGATGTAATTACCACAACCGATGATGACCGCGACCGGACAACGGTGATGGACCAGATTGAAGATGCCACCGGTTATCGCGTATATCCCGTGGGCCGGCTGGATAGAAACACCACCGGGTTACTCGTGTTAACAAACGATGGCGACCTGGCTCACCGGTTGATGCACCCCAGTTATGAAGTTCGAAAAACCTATCAGGTTTCCACTGAAAACCCTCTTTCGGAAGGGCAGCTTGAGCAGTACCTCGAAGGTGTAGAACTTGAAGACGGGATCGCAAAAGGATATAACATTACCCAATTTGTGGATGACCCATATACCTTTGAGATGTCAGTTTTTGAAGGCCGGAACCGATTGATTCGCCGCATGGTAGAATTTCACGGAACAGAAGTAACCAAACTCAAACGGATTGAATATGCAGGACTCACGCTAAAAGACGTTCCGATGGGGAGATGGAGATATCTTCGCCAAAATGAAATTAATAACCTGCGAAAATTGGTTAAGCTTGAGACATTAGACTTTAATAAAGGCAAATAAACACATATTACATGGAGATTAGCAGTATTTCGATTTCATCCGGACAGGTAGAATCTAATGAAGGGTTGCCGATCCGTTATGATTTGTATTCACCTATTTCAAGAAACGGACTGAGCTTTCCGGTCATTATTTTCCTGCACGGATTAAAAGGTTTCAAAGACTGGGGGCCATTTCCGGATGTTTGCGAAGAACTGGCACGGGCCGGGTATGGAGTAGTTGCCATGAATTTTTCACTCAATGGAATCGGAGACAACAAGACCGAATTCACTGAGTTGGAGCTTTTCGAAAGGGAAACACTTTCTCAGGACCTGGATGATGTAGGAACTGTAATTGATGCGCTGCAAAAAGGTGAGATTACAGATAACCACTCCAATCTAAATACAGATGTGATAGGATTGTTGGGGCATTCCCGTGGTGGGCAAACGGCTATCGCGGCAGCTGTTGAATATGCTCCTGTACACTGTTTGGTCACATGGTCAGCTGTGGCTGATTATCGAGAGCGCTGGACCGAAGAAATGAAAAAAGATTGGGAAGAACAGGGTTATACTGAAATTGAAAACAGCCGGACCGGACAGAAGATGAAGGTCGGGAAAGTGGTATATGAAGACTCCGTGGATAATGCAGAACGGGTTATAGCGATGGAGCGGGTGAAGGATTTGAGAATCCCCACTCTTTTTATTCATGGCAGAGATGATGAAGCTGTGACTTATACCAACTCTGAAAAACTGCATATTGCATGCGAAGCCCGGGATAAAGAGCTTCGGTTGGTTGCCAATGGCACGCATACCTATGGCGCTGCACATCCTTTTGAAGACCAGGATTTCCCCAAACCATTCGCTGAAGTGCTTGAATGGACCGAAGGCTGGTTCGTGGAACACCTTCGCTGAGAGGGCTCTTTTAATATTTTTACACATCAATTACCCGCTACTACTTGATTAGCAGGCAAAGTAGCCTCACTTTCACCTATCTGATTATTTACCAATTAAGAACTAACGAGGAACCATGAACTACGGAAAAAATACTTTTACCAAACTTGCCGTATTGCTTCTGAGTTTTACCTTTGTATTTGCAGGGTGTAAAACAGCAGAACAAGCAGCAAGTTCTTCAGAAAAATCAACACGAGGAATGCGTGGTGGGCCTGGCAGTGATGACGGGATGAAGAAATACAGTGATGTAATCACCAAAGATGCCGAAACAGACGAAGGTCTGTTTGATGTGCATAAAGTTGACGACAAATATTATTACGAAATTCCCGATGACCTTTTAGACCGCGAAATGCTATTAGTGAGTCGTATTGCTAAAACGGCTGATAACCTGGGATACGGCGGTGAAAAGCTGAACACCCAAATCGTGCGGTGGCAAAAGAAACAAGACAAGATTTTGCTCCGCCACGTTTCCTACGAGAACGTCGCCTCAGATACGATGCCTATTTACGAAGCGGTAAGAAATTCGAACTTCGAGCCCATTATCGCAACGTTTGATATTGCCGCTCTGAACGAAGACTCAACCGGTTCCGTAGTTGAAATCACCAGCCTGTTTACCGATGACATCCCATCTTTAGGATTGGATAGCGGTGACAGACGAGAGTATCAGGTGCGCCGTGTTGATGGCAGCCGAACTTTTATTGAGCACATCAACAGTTACCCTAAGAATATTGAAGCACGGAACCTGATTACCTATGACGCCAGTAACCCTCCTTCAAACTCTTCTACCGGAACCATTTCTCTGGAGTTGAACCATAGTATGATTGTACTTCCGGAAGAGGAAATGAGATCTCGTTCGTACGATCAGCGAGTCGGATTCTTCAGTGTCCAGAAAACCAAGTACACGGATAATGCTCAAAAGGCGAAGCAAATCCGCGATATCACCCGATGGAAACTGGTTCCTAAAGATAAAGAAGCCTACATCGCATGGTTAAACGGTGAAAGTGATGAGCTGGTAGAGCCTGAAAATCCGATTATTTATTATGTAGATCCGGCTACACCTAAGAAATGGAGAGAATATCTGATTCAGGGTGTGGATGACTGGCAAGTGGCTTTTGAGGCCGCCGGTTTCAAAAATGCTATCATGGGTAAACTTCCTCCTACCAAAGAAGAAGATCCTGAGTTCAGCCCTGAAGATGTGCGCTATTCTGTAATCCGCTACTTCGCATCTCCGGTACAAAATGCCTACGGTCCGCATGTACATGACCCAAGAAGCGGACAGATACTGGAAAGTGACATTGGCTGGTACCACAACGTGATGAACCTGCTTCGCAACTGGTTCTTCATTCAAACGGCCGCAGCCAACCCGGATGCCCGCGGTGTGGAATTTGATGATGAAATTATGGGTGAACTGATTCGATTTGTATCTGCTCACGAAGTAGGTCACACACTTGGTTTCCCTCACAACTGGGGTTCAAGTTATGCCTACACGGTAGATCAGCTTCGCGATCCTGAGTTTACCTCAAACCACGGAACCGCACCTTCCATTATGGATTATGCCCGTTTCAACTATGTGGCTCAGCCCGGTGACGGAGTTACAAACTTCTATCCTGCTGTTGGTGAATATGACAAATGGGTGACCAAATGGGGTTATACCTGGTTTCCGGATGACATGAGTGACGAAGAAATCGAAGCTACTCTGAATGAGTGGACTATCGAAAGAGCTGACGATCCGGTTTATTTCTATGGTCGTCAGACAGGAAGTAAAATTGATCCTCGTTCTCAGAATGAAGACCTCACCAACAACGCTATGGAAGCCGGTGAACTTGGTCTTGCCAACCTTCAGGTTATTACTGAAAACCTGATTGACTGGACAGAGAGAGATGGAGCTAACTTCGAAGAGCTGGAAGAACTATACGGCAATGTCCTCAGCCAGTGGTACCGTTATATGGGGCATGCACTCAGCAATATTGGCGGTGTGTATGAGAACCACAAGACCTATGAGCAGGACGGTGCGGTTTACGAGCCGGTACCCGAAGCCACACAACGTGAAGCCATGGAGTTTCTTCAGCAGCATGCATTCAGTTCACCAACCTGGGCATTCAGTGATGAAATCCTGAGCCGCGTGAACCAGTCATCTGCAATTGATAACTTCAGAAACTACCAGGAGAATGTACTTGGTAGTGTAGCAGATGCTCAACGAATTGCTCGTCTGATTGAATTTGAGCGACGAGCTTCCGGTGATGTTTACACCGCTTTTGAAATGATGGATGACCTGCGAAACGGTATCTTCACTGAAGTGCGTGCAAACGAAAATATTGACGTGCATCGCAGAAACCTGCAGCGTGCATACATCGAACAGATGGAATCGCTGATGAACAATGAGCTTCCAAGTATTCCTGCTCAATGGAGACAATTTCTTGGCTGGACCCAGGTTGATGTAAGTCAGTCTGATATCCGACCAATCGTTCGAAATCAGCTTACAATTCTGAACCGCGATATCGCTCGTGCGCTCAGAAGTGGTGGATTTGACCGATCAACCCGTGTGCATCTTGAGGACGCGCAAATGAGAGTTGAAGACATTTTAGATGGTGACGATTAATTTCTAAACCAGCTAAGTAATTTTTTAGCCCCCGCTCATAATTTTGAGTGGGGGCTTTTTTTATGTTTTGATTTTGAAGATCAATCACTGTTTTAGCATCTTTGGCAGGTAGCTAATTATCACTCTGTTTCTATGGAATCATTAATTGAATTTTTTGAAGATGTCCCCACGGTTTTCCGGGCAGGCATGTTGGTGGGCGGAATTTTTCTGTTCTGGATTATTGAAGGTGTTTTTCCGCTCTTCGAGTTTGGATATAAAAAAGTACGCCATGCAGCTATAAACCTGGTGCTGAATGGTTTTTTTGTGGTGATAGGTCTGGGTTTTGCCGGTCTTTTGGTTTGGTCTTCCAATTATGTGACGACTAACGAATTCGGCGTTCTTCAATGGATTGAAATGCCGGTGTGGGCTCAGGCCATAGTTGGGGTTATGCTGCTCGATTTTTTCGGTGCTTACCTGATTCACTGGATAGAACATAAAGTTGTGTTCATGTGGAAATTTCATCTCGTTCACCATAGTGATACTACTGTAGATGTAACCACCGGACTCCGTCACCACCCCGGCGAAGCTGTTTTTCGAATGATTTTTACCATTATTGGGGTGATAGTTGTAGGTGCGCCAATCTGGATTGTCTTCCTTTATCAAAGTATATCGGCATTATTCGCGCATCTAACCCATGCGAACATCAACATGCCAAGAAAGATAGACCGGGCTTTATCATGGGTATTTATCACACCGTTGATGCATAAAGTTCACCACCATTATACGCAGCCGTTAACCGATACTAACTATGGGAATATCTTTGCCGTTTGGGACCGTATGTTTGGAACTTTTGCCCAGGTAGATGAGATGACTGAACTCAAGTATGGCATCGATACGCATATGGATCCGGCTGAAAATGACAACCTGGGCAATCTGCTTAAAATACCCTTTCAGTCTTATCGCCCACCGGTAGGATCTAAGTTTGGGGATGAAGCAGATATCCGTGAATCTGACAATGATTAATCATCAATCATGAAATCCTTTCCCTTCCATGATTTTTGGAATGTATTTCTCAATTCTTCGTTGCCGGGTTGAAGACTGCTTAGCTCCGGAGAAGTGAATGATGTAGCCGCGCTGACGTCCGGGCGTTAACGCCTCAAAAGCTTCTTGTAAAACAGGATCCTCATCGAATTTTACCTGTAGCTCTTCAGGAAAGGGTTCCGGGTTCTTCTTGAATTTCACCTTCTTTCCGGACTTCTCAATCTCAATAGCTTCCCGGATATATTCCTTTATACTGTTCTCAGATTCATTGATTTGTTCAACATTCGTGAACTTAAAAAGGCGGGCTGCCTGTGAATTTTTCCCGGGTTTAACAAGCATCTTGTTTTGATCCTGGAGCAGAGATCCTTTAAAAAAGCTGACCGAACAATAGTTTTTGAAGGCGCTGAGGATAAGTACGTTGCTGCCTTCATAAGTATAGCAAGGCACACTCCATTTCACTTCTTCTGTAAGCCCCGATTCAAGGATGATAAGCCGTAGCTGTTTCAGTTCCTCCTGCCAGTCATGGACTTTGCACTCGGGAGTGCCGCCCAGCGGACAGCGCCCACAGCCGATATCGAGATATTGATCAACTTCTGGGTTCATTTTTCTTTAGTCATGTAATCCTTTTCCCTCCAGAATGTCTGGAATGGATTTTTCTACTCTTCGAGAACGTGTTTTGGATTGTTTAGCCCCTGAAAAGTGAAGAAGGTATCCGCGCTGACGTCCCGGAGTTAACGATTCAAAAGCCTTTTCCAAAGCGGGGTTTTCATCAAGTTTAGATTGAAATTCTTCAGGCACATCAAACTCTGAAGTCTTCTTCATTTTTACTTCTTCTCCGGATTTCTCCACCTCAACTGCTTCATTGACATAAGCCTGAATGATGTGTTCCTGATCTATAATTTCTTCAGCATTGGTGAATCGAAGCTGGCGGGCTGATTGGACATTCTTTGTTTGCTGAACAAGAATGTCCTCAGGGTCTTTCAGCAACACTCCTTTGTGAAACAGAAGAGCACAGTAATCTTTAAACCCATGGATGAGTACTACATTATTTTTGTTAACCGTATAACAGGGACAACCCCATTTCAATTCCTCGGTGAGTCCACATTCCAGGAGGAGCATTCTGAGTCTTTCATATTCTTGTTTCCATTGAGTGTCTTTCTCAAAAAACCAGTCAACCTCAGGATTCATAAGCAAACAGCTTGTATTGATGTGTTATTCAAATAATAACAAAATGAAGAGAAAACTTATGGCAGCAATAATTTTACCTATTCTTAAAAGCTATACTCACTAAAAACCCAACCAGAACAACAACTGCCGTTCCCACGGGATTCAGCCACAGAAACTCAATGGCTTTGGCGTATCCATCAGGCACCTCATTCCAGGGAAAGATGAATGAATAATCAGCGGTTGTGGCATTGTAGAAAAGCCGGTCGAAGGTAAAAACGGAGAGCATCCCGGAAATCAAGCCAACCAAAGCACCGGTTCCTGAAGCTCGTTTCACCCAAAGCAGCAGAACAAAAACCCCAAGGATGGAACCGTAAAAATAACTACCAATCTGGTTCACCAGTTCGATAATAGATTTCGTTTCCCCAAGTAAGAGGGCAGAGACGGTGGCAATGGCTCCCCACATAAAAGTGACTCCACGTGATGATTTTACATAGTGTGCTTCGGTATGAACGTCTCCTTTCAGGCGCTGATACCAATCGACGATTGAAACCGTGGTTAATGCATTCAGTTCACTGTCGATACTACTAAGTGCGGCCGCAAATATTCCGCCCACGATCAACCCGATAATCCCGATGGGCACATGGTTCAGGATGAAATAGGGAAAGATATAGTTAGTGTCGTTTACATCAGCCTGTCTGATTTCAGCTTGCAAAGCGAGGTCGGCATGACGAGCTTCATTCATCTCTTTGTCGGCATTGACAAACGCCTGTTGGGTTTCCGGATTTCGGTTTTGGACGGCTTCAAGTGCCGCATCTTCACGGGCAATATGAGCCAGCTGATACTCTTTCAGGATTCGTTCTTCTGCCAGTTGGTATTCCTGCGTTTCGGCCACCGGTTCGGTAGCACGGAAAGAAGCAGGTGCCGGATTAAAAATGAAGAATACGTACAGCATCACGCCAAGAAGCAGGATAAAAAACTGCATGGGCACTTTGGTATAAGCTGTCAGAAGCAATGATTTTCTGGCATTTTTAACGGAGTCGGTTGTGAGGTAACGCTGAACCTGCGTTTGGTCGGTCCCGAAATAGGAGGCCATCAAAAAGAAAGCCGCAATAACTCCGCTCCAAACATTGTACTTCTCAGAAAGGTCAAAATTCAGGTCGAGGGCGGTCAGCTTATCCAGGCTTCCGGCAAGATAAAGAGCATCATTAAAATTGACTTCTTCCGGGAGGTTGACCCAAATCAACCCAAAAGAAAAAATGAGCCCGAACATCATAATGGCCATTTGTTTCACATCGGTGTTAATAACGCCGGCAATTCCGCCAACAGTGGTATAAGCTGTAGCGATTACCCCGATAATGATAATGGTGACATTCAGCGGAAGTCCAAGCAGCAATGATAAAACATAAGAAGGAGCCGCAATCACAACGCCCAGTGCCAGGCCTCTGGATATCAGAAAAAGCCCGGCTGTAGTTAGCCTCGTTTTCAACCCAAAGCGTTCTTCAAGGACTTCATAAGCCGTAAAATTCTGCATTTTGTTGAAGAAAGGGACCAGGAACATGCAGATGAAAATCATGGCAAAGGGAATGGCCAGGTAGGTTTGTACAAAGCGCATGTCTTCTACATAGGCAATTCCGGTGGTCCCGATAAAAGTGATGGCCGAAGCCTGGGTTGCCATGACCGAAAGTCCGGCCGCCCACCAGGGCATCGAGCGGTTGGCAAGCAGGTAGCCTTCAATGGTGGAGGCATCTTTACCCTGACGGGTTCCATCCCAAACGGTATATCCAAGAAAAGCGATTAAAACCGACCAGTCAATCCAGCTCATAAATCAGGGTAGATTGAAGGTTGTGGTGAAGATCAGAAATAGCAAGATGTAAGCAACGCCCAATACCAGTACGATGGTGTAGTCTTTGAGCCACTTGGGTTCTGAGGTCGGTTTATTTTCCATGCCCGATAATAGCTAATGTGTCTTTCTTTTGAAAGCGGGAGAATATCGAACATTCAACAAGGAACATCGAACATTGAACTATTCCTTACTTGGTTTATGAACTTTAGTTAAAAGTTAAATCTCCTCAAAAACCTTAAAACTTTCTTTCCCGCAGTTCATCAAAAGATCAATGATGGAGCACTCGGGGAGGAAATCATTGCCTAACAGGGGAATATTTAGCTTGGGAGCTCATTCAAGCATATTTAAGGAACCAGAAAAAGTTTTTTGTAACATTTAATAATCACAATACTCTTACTTTTATTAAGCATAATAAAAACAAGAGTTGGCTTATGGGGGAAAAGAGAAGAGTGCGAATTTCAGAGGCAATTCATGTATTAGAAAAAAATTACTTGGATATTTTGACCGTATATGAGTGGGCAGATGCGATGGGATATTCCAGATCTCATTTTTGCCGAATTTTTAAAAAAGAATTTGGTACGAATCCTAAGGATAAATTGAAGGCTTTTCGGCTTAAATTAATTAAAGAAGAGATTAGAAAAAACCCTCAAGCCATTGGGTATGAAATTGCTGTAAATACTGGTTTAACTGATAGTAAGTCGCTCCATAAATTTTTATACACGCATTTTGATAAAAATCTAACGACTCTAAAATACGATTTGGCAGTAGGTTAGAGGTAAAAGCACAGATTGGAGGGGTAAATATTTGTGTGTTTTATTGGGGTGCTACATATTAAAGTATATAAATGCAGTATGGGCACTCTAACACATCACAAGTTGGCAAATTTCTAAATTATTTTCATATGGGTTTAAAAAAATCATTAGATCGGATAGAGTATTTGGATTATTTGATAAGAAGGAAATGCACAGGTACGCCCAAAGAACTGGCTGAAAAATTGGGTATTTCGGAACGATGGCTCTATGAAATACTAAATGAATTGAAGCATGATTTTGATTGCCCTATCAAGTATTCAAGGAGGAGAAGGAGTTATGTTTATACGTGTAGTGGCAGTCTTGTGATTGAGTTTATGAATAAGGAAGAACAAAGTGATTTGAATGCAGGTTTTAAAATTATTTCGAGTTTTTCTGAATTTTTTTCTTTCACTGCTGTATAAGTGCACTGTAAAAAGCTACAATATGATTAAGTAGTAATTTTAACCAATGGAATGAGGTATTAGTTATGCTTAAAATCGATGACTACAATTTTGATGTACTATCGGAAAGAGAGTTAATCAAGGTTAAAGGTGGAAACCCAATAGTAGGTTGGGGTGCCTTAATATGGTTTGGCAATCAAGTAGTAAGCAATTGGGAGGATATAAAACGAGGAGCTATAGATGCTTGGAATGAAATATCATATTAAACATAAATTTAAAATAACATATCATGGAACATATAACTAAAAAGTTATCACTAATAGAATTAACCGAACTTGAGAAAAGTAATATTTCTGGAGGAGAGCCAACACCCGATACCCCTTTTTGGTATGATGTAGCTTGGGTAGTTGTAGCTAGTTTTAAAATCATGGCACCGGTTAGAAAAGCCACATCTATGACAATGACCTATTAATTAAATTTGCGACATTTGATATATCAAATGTCGCTTTTTATATGTATGGCTGATAATAATAAAAGTAAGAATCTAAGTTGGAAAGATATATTCAAGATTGCTTGTTTGTGGTTAGTTCTATCATTTTTAGTACATGAGTTATATCCAATTCTAAAAAAGCTAATATTTGAGATGCTTAAATAGAAATAATTGATTTTAATCATATTCAAACTTTAAAATTTTTTTTGATGCTTTTCCCAAAAGAAATTTTCGAACAAACCACGCAAAGCTTATCTGTACGTCACACCGTCAGCTCCCAAATTTTATACACTGCAACACTTTGTTTTTTGGCAGGTTTATTTGTGTCACTTCCCTTCATTCAGGTAGATGTTAGTGTAAAAAGTGATGGAATGATACGGGCCAATACTGAAAGGCAAGTTCTTAAAACTGCAGTTTCGGGAATAATATCAGAATTTAGAATAAAGGAAAATAATCTTGTACAAAAAGGAGATTTGCTGGTTTCTATTGACTCTGAAGAAATAGAGCAAAGTTTGGAATACAATCGGCAAAGGCAGTCATTACTTCGGAACTATATATGGGATTTGAAATCTATTAAGAGGAAATTGTCTGAGAGTGTAGAAATTTCTTTAAGCACTTCTTTATATCATTCAGAGTGGTTGGCTTTTGAACAGGAAAAAAATGACTTGGAGGCAAGTGTCCACAATATTGAGTCTGAATATAATCGCCAAAAGCAACTTTTCGATAAACAGCTAATCAGTCAAGCCGAATTAGAGCAACAAACATTTCAGCTTGAATCTGAAAAAAGAAGATTAGAATTACTGCATAGATCAAAATTAAATAGTTGGCAGCAGGAATTGGATAATTTTGAACAAGAATTAAAAAGGCTACAAGCTGAGCTTACTCAATTAAAAAAGGAAAAAGAACGACACTCTCTATACGCTCCGGTAGATGGAGTCATTCAAAATGTAGCAGGCATTTCTGAAAACAGCATGATTTACGTAAATGAAAAAATTGCTGAAATTTCACCGAATACGGCTTTAATTGCAGAGCTGTATGTTTCTGCTCGGGATATAGGTTTGCTGAAAGAAGGAATGCAGGCCCGATTCCAGATTAACGCATTCGATCATAATCAATGGGGGAGTTTGTATGGTTCTATTTCAGAGATATCAAATGATGTAATCGTTATACAAGACCAACCTGTTTTTTTGGTGCGATGCAAGTTGAATCAGGATTTTCTGGAGCTACCTAATGGTTATAAGGGCAATCTAAAAAAAGGAATGACACTCCAGGGAAGGTTTACTGTAACTGAAAGGAGCCTTTTCCAACTGTTATATGATAATGTAGATGATTGGTTGAATCCGGCATAAAAGAGAGTAGAAATGAATATTAATAGAGTTGGGGTCAAACAGCATGATATAACCGATTGCGGTGCGGCTTGTCTTGCTTCCGTGGCTGCACACTATGAATTAAATGTTCCTATCGCGAGGATACGGCAATATGCTTCAACGGATAAAAAAGGCACCAATGTTTTAGGAATGATTGAAGCCGCTGAAAAATTAGGCTTCGAAGCCAAGGGCGTAAAAGGTGAAATGGACAGCCTTATCCAAATTCCGTTACCTGCTATCGCCCATGTTGTGGTAAAAGAAGTCCTCCATCATTTTTTGGTGATTTACCAAGTGACAAAAAAGCATGTAGTGGTCATGGATCCAATGGATGGAGAGAGGCACAAGGTCGAACGTTCGGATTTTGAGCAGCAATGGACGGGTGTGCTTATTTTACTTTTACCGTCAGAAGAATTTACCCCTGCTGATGAGAAAGTTTCTGTACTGAGCCGGTTATGGTTCCTGATGAAACCGCACAAATGGGTATTGCTTCAGGCCTTTTTTGGGGCATTAATTTATGCCATAATTGGATTATCAACAGCTATTTATGTGCAGTTGATTATTGATCATGTGCTCACAGGCGGGAATATGAATTTATTGAATTTGCTAAGCGTGGGCATGATCACCCTTCTAATATTTCAAATTTTCATTAGCGTGATCAGAAGTTTGTTCGTACTTAAAACCGGGCAACTTATGGATGCACGATTAATATTGGGTTACTACAAACATTTGATACGCCTTCCCCAGCGATTTTTTGACACTATGCGGACCGGTGAAATTATTTCAAGGATTGGAGATGCTGTTAAGATTCGTGCTTTTATTAACGACGTATCTATTAATCTTGCCGTAAGTGTGTTGACAGTAGTTTTCTCATTTGGCTTGATGTTTACATACTACTGGAAATTAGGTTTAGTGATGCTTTTGATTATCCCTATTTATGGTATCATTTATTTGATTACAAATTACATAAATAAGAAAACGCAGCGCAAGGTCATGGAGAGCGCTGCAGATTTGGAATCCCATTTAGTAGAGTCAATAAATTCTGCATCTACCATTAAGCAATTTGGCCTGGAAGGATTCGCAAACATGAAAACGGAAATCCGTTTTGTTGGTTTACTAAAACATATTTATCAATCTGGATTAAATTCAATCTTTTCTGGGAATTCAACCCAATTTTCATCCAGACTATTTACAATAATTCTACTATGGGTCGGAGGGTACTATGTTTTACAGCAATCTATAACCCCAGGAGAATTGTTGTCATTTTATGCACTGGTAGGGTATTTCACAGGGCCGGTGAGTCAATTAGTTGGAATGAACGTGCAAATACAAGATGCCCTTATTGCAGGTGATCGCTTATTTGAGATCATGGATCTTGAAAAGGAAAAAGAAGGTCAGGAAATAGATATAAATTCAGAAAATATTGGTGATATAGAGTTTAAAAATATCGAATTTAGATATGGAACACGTGTAACCGTATTTGAGGATTTTAATGTTGCTATACCCAAAGGAAAAATTACGGCTTTTGTGGGTGAAAGCGGTTCTGGAAAAACAACGCTAATTAATATTCTCTTGAAATTATATCCTATTAAAGATGGCCAGGTTTTAGTTGGAGATATAAACCTTGACTATGTAAGCAACAAAAGTTTAAGAAAAAATATAAGCGTAGTTCCTCAGGGCATTGATCTTTTTGATGGTAATGTTACTTCAAATATAGCCATTGGTGAATTAAAGCCAGATATGGAAAAGATCATTAGAATCTGTAAGAAATTGAATATTCTTGATTTTATTGAAGAACTGCCAAATAGCTTTAATACGTATTTAGGGGAAAATGGGGCATCATTATCAGGAGGACAAAAACAAAAAATTGCCATTGCAAGAGCATTATACAAAGACCCTGAAATTTTGATTCTGGATGAAGCGACTTCTTCGCTGGACTCTTCCTCAGAGAATTATATCCAAAGAACAGTAGAAGAACTTAGGAAGGAAGGGAAGACCATTATTCTGATTGCACACAGACTTAGCACTGTACTTGGAGCGGACAAAATTTGTGTTTTGGAAAAAGGTAAGCTAATTGAAGAAGGGAATCATGAAAGCCTTTTTTCAAAAAAAGGAGCTTATTATGGAATGTGGAATAAGCAATTACCGATAGACCTAAACAAACTTCTTAAGAAGAACGGTATAAAAGCCTGAGTATATATATCTTATGTGTCTTTCTTTTGAAAGCGGGAGAAAATCGAACATTCAACAAGGAACACTGAACTTTGAACTATTCTTTTCTTTGAGAAAAACTGTTAGTCCCCATCTGAATGTTAATCAGGAGTTTCTACTCCAGTAGGAGATTAAAAGGTGTGCAGAGTGTTTGTCAGGGTTATGGACTTTAGTTAAAAGTTAAATCTCCTCAAAAACCTTAAAACTCTCTTTCCCGCAGTTCATCAAAAGATCAATGATGGAGCACTCGGGGAGGAAATCATTGCCTAACTGAACATATTCGGGATGCTCTTTTAAAGCAGGTTTGGCCTGTTCGCTCAGCCACTGGTAGTTTTTGGCGTCATACTCCTGGTAGAGAATATCGGCTCCGGTTTTTTCCAGAAAGACATCGGGGTTGGGATCGAAGCCTGAAACCTGACTTGCCAGCTCGTACTCAATATTCAACTCCAGGTAAGTCATAATCCGCTCAAAAAAGTAGATGTTGAAATCGAGGAGCTTTTCAAATTCAGCAGCTTGATCAATGTCGTGCTGCAGCTCATCTACAAAAAAATCAAACCAGGTGGCTTCGGAGTAGGAGTGATAGATGGCATTCCAAAACGGCTCTATCCAGTCTTCTCCATGTTCAATACATACTTCACCGATAGCCTTTTTTTTGTCCTCCGTTTTAATAGGGATGTTTATCCACTGTTTGCCTTGTTCCCCTTTAATAACTGCTCTGTGGGTTCGTCCCTTTCTCGACCACTGCTCCAGATCATTCCAGATAACCCGGTCCGCTTTACGCATGGCAGCAAGGTCATACAGGTTAGGCGCAAATTGAGGTTGTACTATTGTAAGTTTCAAGAGAAATAGTGAATTAGGAAAATCATTAACACGTAAGCACTTCTTTTTTTAAAAGTACGAAAGTGTTTACGTGTTAAGGTAGGTTGTTTGAAAATCAACGTCCAAATAGGTACTGTAATTTTCTTATCTTTGAAGACTATAATATTTGAATTTAAAACATTACAAAAAACGAGATACTAAATGAGCGTTCGCGTACGATTTGCGCCATCACCCACCGGATTTTTACACATTGGCGGACT
Organism: Gracilimonas sp.; assembly: GCF_017641085.1. Lineage (NCBI taxonomy): Bacteria > Pseudomonadati > Balneolota > Balneolia > Balneolales > Balneolaceae > Gracilimonas > Gracilimonas sp. Next base: position 133,412 of record NZ_JAEPPI010000001.1, read on the forward strand.
GAGAACCGCACTTTATAACTATTTATTTGCCCGTCACAATGAGGGCACTTTTGTGTTGAGAATCGAAGACACCGATCAATCCCGATATGTAGAGGGAGCCGAGCAGGATATTATTGATTCCCTGGAATGGGCCGGAATGGAAATTGACGAAGGTCCCGGAAAAGGCGGAGAATTTGGTCCGTACCGACAAAGCGAGCGAAAGGATATCTATCACAAATATGCCGAGCAGCTGATTGAAGCCGGGCATGCGTACTATGCTTTCGATACCGTTGAGGAAATTGATGAGATGCGGGAGCGACTGGAAAAATCCGGTAATCCTTCTCCCAAATACGATTCCATCACCCGTCAGTCTATGAAAAACAGCCTGACGCTCTCTCAGGATGAAGTTCAGAAACGACTGGATAACGGCGATGAATATGTGGTTCGCCTGAAGGTTCCCCGAAAAGAGAATATTCGCTTTGAAGATGAAATTCGCGGGCATGTTTCTTTCGATACTGAAGGACTGGATGACCAAGTGCTATTGAAGTCAGATGGAATGCCGACCTATCACCTGGCAAATGTGGTGGACGATCACACCATGGAAATCTCTCATGTAATCCGTGGAGAGGAATGGCTGAGCAGTACGCCAAAACACATTCTTCTGTATAATGCTTTTGGATGGGAGCCACCGAAAATGGCTCACTTGCCTTTGATTATGAGTCCAAGCGGAGGAAAGCTTTCCAAGCGTAAAGCAGAGAGCGAAGGAATTCCGGTGAACACCAAAGATTATATGAAAGGACATTACGAGCCGGACGCCCTGGTGAACTTCCTGGCTTACTTAGGATGGAGCCCCGGCGACGATTCTGAAATTCACGACATGAAAGAATTGTGTGAATTATTCACGCTGGATCGTGTGAGCAAGGGCGGTGCAGTATTCAATTACAAAAAGCTGATGTGGTACAATGAAAACTACATCCGGGAGCATTCGGTAGATGAGCTAAAGCCCAGAGTAAAGGCTCTTTTTGAAGAGTCTAAGTTTGAGATCCCAAGCGATGAGTTTCTGACACACGTGATTGAATTACTCCACGAGCGCGTTTCTACCATCGAGGAATTTGTAAGTATGGGGGCGTTCTTTTTTGAAGCTCCAACTGAGTATGATGAAAATGCACTCAAGAAATGGAAGGATGACAGCCCCGTGATCCTCAAAGCTTATCGTGATAAAATCGAACAGCTTTCCGAAGAAGAGTTTGAAGCGGTTACGCTGAAGGACAAAATCAAAGAAACCATCGAAGAGCATGAAGTTGGTTTTGGAAAACTGATGATGCCTCTCCGTGTGGCCGTCAGTGGTCAGGGTTTTGGTCCGGACCTGACACCGGCGCTTGAGCTCATCGGAAAAGAAGAAGTACTGGATCGGATTGATACAGCCATCGACAAACTGGGGTGATAGAACACGGATTAGCCGGATTTAGCGAATAATCGCAGATAAGTTTATTAGATAAGTCAGTGACTAACAGCAATAGAGCAAGCGTTGCGCTTGTGCGGTGTTGAATTCGGTTTTGTTGGCAGTTTATAAAGTCCAAGCGGACGCTTGAACTATGGCGCACTACACCGTGTTATCTGCATCCCAATTCCATTGAAAAAAATATGATGTAAACCTTTTCAAAGTTAAAACGGGAAGGTTTACACTATTTGCATGAACAACTTTGGATAGGTTGGTTAAAAGCCAAAAAGCCAAAAAGCCAAAAAGCCAAAAAGCCAAAAAGCCAAAAAGCCAAAAAAAGGAGATCGCGGGCCCGGACCCACGATGACTCTCTTTACTTCATTTTATTATTTCTTTCGGGAAACCAGTCCGCCTTTCTTACTATCTACGGTGATAGTGTAATTGTTGCCACGGCTGATAATCCACCGAACCGTTACCGAATCCATTCCGGGGATGTTATCCACGGCCAGTTTCTCGGGATTGTGTTTTTGCTCTATGGTTTGATTCAGGGCTCGGTTCGTAACAATCATACCGGCTTCAACCCGGGCTCCGTCAATACTGATGTAATTCGGAGGGGTAATCTTGTATTTCAGATCCTGGCTGGCATGAGTAGGAATCATGCGGGTGTTGGTAATAACGGCTGTTACTTCCTTAAGGCCACCACCTAAATCCCTTTCAGAAATCTCATCAATAACCAGTTGAGGGGTGTGATAAGCGTGGTAAATGGTGAAGGCCATATTTCGGTGTGCCATCTGCTCAAGTAGAAACCCGGGGTGGGCACGACCGAGGTTTTTCTTAAGCCCGCCTATTTCAATCTCTCCGTACTGAGGGTGATCATAGGGCTCCCATTCCACGAGGGCATCATTGAATAGAAGGTATTTGTTGAATTCATATACTTGTTCGCCATACCGGCCACCGCCATCTTCATTAAACATCTCGTAGGGAGTCCACAGCTCGTTGGTAAAAGTAAACGCTCCACGGCTTCCGTAGAACCAGTCCAGTTCTCCGCCAAACACACTGTAGAGATCTTCAAAAACAACCAGGTAGTCATAGCCGGGCATTAGTCGTTCTCCCATTTCTCCGATGGCGTCATACACCTGAACGTCCGATCGATTGTAGGTATCGCGATCTTCTTCGGCACCCGGTCCGCGCAGCATCATACCACCGGCGTTATGGTAACTCTGTCCGGCCGCGATGTTGGGGTGATCCATCACAAATTCCATCACCGCTCTGTTCTCAGGCAGTGAAAAAGGATATTTGTGCGCTCCGCGTTGAATATAATCGGGTTGCCAGTTCCAGCCCCAGTCACGGTTAGGATCGTAATAGCCTTCGGCATCTTCATTGATGCGACCATCGTTGTCGTTATCCAGCCCTTCTGATCCAAGCAGTTCATATTCGCCGAACTCGCCTTCTCCAACACGCTGCATCAGTTCGGGATATTCAGGGTGAGGATTAAACTGTCCACGCGGATTCTTGCGGCGCATGTAGGTGATGCTTCCGTCGCCATTCAGATCATCGTATTTATCTTCATTAACCTTTCCGTCCAGGTCGTTGTCGATGGGCTTCATTCCGGAACGGGGAGAGCTTGCTGTGTTCGGAGCCTCAAAGAAGTTTTCGCGTCCATCCGGGTTGATGGTTGGTGCGATATAAAACGTCTTCTCATTCAACAGCTGCGTGATGAACTCATTCTTTCCAAACATCTCAGCGAGATACCAGGCGGTGTAAAGCGAGACTTCCGTTCCTTGTATTTCGTTAGAGTGAATGTTTCCGTCTATATACATAGCCGGCTTTCGGTCTGCGTTGCCTTCCCTGAAATTGGTGACGGTCAATAACCAAATGTCACGCCCTTCATAAGACTTTCCAATAGATTCTCGTTTAACGAGGTTTGGATGTGCATCAGTCAGTTCTTTGGTGAAATCAGTGATGGTCTCGTAGGTATAATACCGGTTCCAGCTGGCTTCCACTTTGGGGGTGGCCGGTGAGCCGGCTGCCTGGAAAAATCCATCGGTAATTTGAGCATGAACCGTTGACGGCTGCATCCAGACAAGACCAACAAGGGCTGTAAAAAGTAAAAAGTGTGTTAATTTCTTCATGGCTAACTCTATCGGATGGTATGTTCTTTGGTTGAAATTCCGGTATTCGGGGCTCCGGCTGAGAGGCTGAAAGTACCTTTTCCTCGAACAAGCCAGGTTTTCTGAATGCTTCCGTCTCCTTGAATCGACTCAATGGTATCCAGCCTTTCACCACTTACAAGTTCAAGTCCGTTTGAAAGGCTAATCTCCACAACTACTTCTTTTACCCAGTCAGTGCGTTCTCCCAGTCGGGAGGCTGTCGGTAAAATTCCATCATTGTGGATATCAACGGTGATACGGGTCAGATTCCGGCCGGCTTGTTGTGCTTCAAAATTCACCAGTTTAACGGATGGCTTCATGGAAGCAAGTTCCAGGATGAAGTCGGTATGTTTTTGAGCAAGTGAATCCACCATTTGGTAAGGAGGATTTAACCGTGCATAAGGTTTGATACCACCCACCTCCACGGTTTTATTTGGAAAATCGGGGTGATCAACTTGCTGCCATTCTGCAAAGGCATTCAGGTTATTCTGCTCAGCCCAGGCAAGGAATCGGGCATCTTCGCTGTCAAGTTTAAGAGGTTCTCCTTCCTCATCGGTTACTTCGGGTGTCCACCAACCGGGAGTGCTGAAGCTAAACCGGCCATAGTGGAAATACGCCCACTGGAAAAAGTCGCCGGGCTGTCCGTTCATCTCCGGAGCATTTTTGAGTCCGGTTATGTCGTTGTATTTGTCGGATACGAGTTTATTGATGGCTACATCATCTTCATACCAACCTTTGATCACACGCTGACTAACAGCTCTCCGATTGAACTTAACGGGCGAACTCAGGTTATTGGCCGGGCCAAACGATACAACGGAAAAAACGTTCGGTGCTTCCTCAAACAAGAAGTCTAAAACGGCCCGGGTCTCAATCTGAGAAGCCATATTCTCTCCGGCACCCGGTTCAAAGTAGGGATAGTCGTAGGTGAAGTTCATGTTGATATTGACGCCACCAGGGTTGTCTTCATTGAATGCCCCGTCTCCATCATCGTCGATGCCCTCGGTGAATAATTTATACGAACCTTTTTCCCCTTTGGTGATGTCGGCCTTTTTCAATAACCGCTCATCTTCGGGATGAATCATCCACTTACCGGTTTCGTCCTGCACCCGCATCAAGGTTATAAGGTTATCGTTGTTCAAATCGTTAAACGGATCTTCATCAAAAGCATCGTCTCGGTCTTCGTTGGTGGAGGAGGTGTTTACATCCCGCTCATATTTCAGCGAAGCAAAATACTGCTCGGTGGCATCCGGGTTAATTCTCGGAAGCACATAAAATGTGGTGGTTTGGAGAAGCCGGCTGACTTCCTCTGAAGAAGTATTCGCAAGCAGTTTCTCCGCAAAAGTTAAGGCAAGCTCGCTTCCAAGAAGGTGTGAGCCTTTAGCCCCGCCCACCACTGCAACCGCCGGATGGTTTTGGATATCGCCGGAACCAATGGTAAGCAGCCAGATATCCCGGCCATCTTTAGTTTTGGCAAGAGAGGTAAGTTGGGCAAGGTTTTCATGATTGTCTTCAAGCTCATTCAACCGGTCGGTAAGCGTGTTGAAGTTGCTGTAGCTGTTCTGAGCGACGGTAAACCCCGATAAGCAGAGTCCCCATCCCAAGATAAACAGCATCGATCGCAGTATCCTGTTATTCATATTCCGTAATTAGATTTTAAAGTATAGCGAGATAGTAACCTGTTGAACGCTGCAATTCAAAGGCAGAACTGTTAAAAGTTAATAAGCAGGCCCAACTTAGCATCTTGGTTTTAACTTAATAGATGTTATTTTCTGAGCGGCTTAATAATCAGACACGATAATCACGCATGAAAAAGAAAATAGCAGCACTCATTGGGGTGGTTTCCCTATTCATTTTAGCGTCTCAGTATGCCTGGGCAGATGTACAAACGGCTCAGGCTTCCTCATCCATAGTAGGTAGCTGGCTCAGTATCCTTCCACCACTGGTAGCTATTGGAATCGCCCTGATCTTCCGTCAGGTACTGTTTGCGTTATTTTTAGGGATCTGGATGGGAGCATACCTGGCCGGTGAACTTACCTTTTTAAATGTATTCGACAGTTTCTTTGCTTCACTGAGTGATTACATCGTGCCGGGGGTTTCAGATCCGGACAGAATGAGTATCGTAATTTTTTCCATCCTGATTGGCGGTATGGTAGGTATTATCACCGATAATGGAGGAACCCGCGGGGTTATTAAGGCCATTACCCGGTTTGTACGCACAAAAGTGCAGGGACAGTTAGTGACTTCACTCATGGGTTTTGTAGTATTTTTTGATGATTATGCCAACACCATGGTGGTAGGAAATACCATGCGTCCGCTTACCGATAAACTTCGCATTTCGAGGGCAAAACTGGCATACCTGGTGGATGCCACCGCTGCACCCATTGCCACCATTGCCCTGGTGAGTACCTGGATTGGCGCTATGGTAGGTTTTATTGCCACAGCCGAAGCAGAAATGGCCAATTTTAATGAAGCAGCCTACTCGGTATTTATCAATTCACTGCCATATAACTTCTATGCGTTCTTCACCATTTTATTTGTGATCCTGATTGCCGCTTCCGGGCGAGATTTCGGTACCATGCTGAAGGCCCGGATAGACCTGTATAAGGCCAAACACGATTCCAAGCTGGATAAATACAATCTCTACAAAGATAAAATTGAGGAAGACGAGGCCAAGAAATCTGAATCGCATTGGGCAAATGCGGCCATCCCGATTCTGACGCTTGTATTCGGAACCATTATCGGGTTGTTTGTAACCGGTGAAGGAAACAGCATTCAGGCTATTGTTGAGACGGCAAATTCATATGATGCTTTATTATGGGGATCGCTGGCTTCCGTAGTGGTAGCCATTGGGATGACGCTGGCTCAGAAGCTGCTGGATATCGAAAAAACGCTGGAAGGTATGATGAATGGCATGCATGTGATGTTTGACGGAGTGCTGATCCTGGTACTGGCATGGGGATTGAGTGATGTAACGGTAGCATTGGGTACTGCCGATTACCTGGTTTCTGTTTTCGGAGAAACGCTGAATCCTTATTGGATGCCGGCTATAGTATTGGTGCTTTCGGCGCTGACAGCATTTGCAACCGGCTCAAGCTGGGGAACCATGGGAATTTTGATGCCGCTGGTTGTTCCGTTGGGTTGGGAGATTGGCAATAATACCGGAGTGCCTATGGAAACCACACTGGAGATTATTTATGCAAGTGTGAGTGCGGTATTAGCCGGATCGGTTTGGGGAGATCACTGTTCACCGATTTCAGACACCACTATTTTGAGTTCGTTAGCCACGCAGTGCGATCATGTGGAGCATGTAAATACACAGCTTCCTTATGCGATGATTGTGGGGACGATTAGTATTCTGGCCATGATTGCGGCGATTGTTTTAAATATCTCCGTTTGGATTATCTACCCGGTTGGGGTGGCTATCATTGTGGGGATTATTTACAAATTCGGGAAAATACCTGATCCAGAAACCTACACACCGGAAGGCAAAGAACCGGCCATCACCAGCCTGGATGGATAATATTAGCCTGACAGGTGAGTTTTTGGTTTAGTTAGTAATCAAACAAAACGGGTATGAGAAATCTATTAATTGTGCTTTTGCTAACTGTGCCACTCGGTTGTGATCTATTTGAAAACGAGCAAACCGTTCCGGTAGCAGCCATAGGCAATTGGGAGTGGACCCACTCTGCCGGTGGCTGGGGCCCTCATGTTGATGCAGACTCTGTGGATTACACAATGAAACTGACTCTATACGCACAAGAAGCAATCTGGTACAGAGATGATGAAGTTATGGATGAGTTTTGGGTACAAGAAAAGAAGAAGGGGTGGCAGGAAAACTCATTTTACATGAAATTGAAAGATAAAAAAGGGTGTAATATGAGAGGGATTTATAGCAGCGCCGAGGACCTATTGACACTTAGTAGTGTGGATTGTACGGACACGCCCACCCATTATTTTAAAAAAGCAGGTGATTAAATACTGAAGTGCTGTTCACCTTCAACCTGAGTGGTTCCCGGTTTAAACCTTCGCTCGGTAAAATCGATGGTTCCTTCTTTATCAATTAGCAGAACGGTAGAACAGCGGGAGCCATAGTTTTCGGTTTTGATGAAAATGGAGGAGACCGCTTTTTCTAATTCTTTGGGAATGCCGGTTACAGGAAGTTCAGTATCGGGTGCTTTTCGCTCATCAGCCAGAAGCTTGAACAGCTCTTCTTTATCAAAATTATCTTCAGAAATGATAGTTTTTAATTGCTGATTGGCTCTCTCTAACTTCGGCCAGGGCGTGTCGAGCAGGGCATTGCTCAACCCATGAATACCCGGTTCAATCCGGCTTACTTTTTTATTCTGGTTGGAATAGTGGTAAAAGTCCTTATGATCCCACACCAGTAAATTAAAGCCGTTATACAATTCGGCCTTTTTCGAAAGTCCGGCCAGGTAATCCATTGCCGTTTGCTGGTTCTTCAGGTAATCGAGAACAATTTCCCCTCTGCTGGGTGGGTCTTCTTTTTTGATGGAAGGGTCGCGATAGTTGGTAAGGGCACTCCATCTTCCGTCTTTGTTTACGCCCAGCCAGGTACCGCCCGCTTCAAGGTCTTTACCGGCTAAGATATTTGGTTTACCTTCATCTGTCCAAAATTGTGCTTTACGTGTTGGCCGCCCATAGAACTCATCCCGATTGCCGGCTAAGATAAGGTCGTATTTGGGGTGAGCCTTGTATGCGAAAGTGATTAAGCACATAAATAATACCAACGGGTTTCGATATTTGCCTGAATCTAAGCATATTCATGAAACCTAATACAAGTTTTTCGTAAAGAGATACATGCAACAGAGTAAAAAACTCTTTAGGGATGTTTTGATTTTTCTATTCGGGGTGGCCGGGATAGGGTGGTTCTTCTATTCATTTCAAAATCATCATCCATTTACTATTACCCACACCAAAGTGCCTAAAGGCCACATCATTGAAAAAGCAGATTCTGTTTTTCAAAGCTGGCAGTACCAGGCGCTGGACTTTTATCCTCAAACTGAATTCAACACCGAAGAGGATGTAATTGATTCACTCCAGGTAAAATGGGGAATCAGTGAGTTCAAGAATAAACTGAGGGAATCCGAATTCCTGCAAAACCTGCCACTGGCTAAATGGGAAGTCCGGGAATATAACTTACAAAGTGAAAATAATGATTACTCGGTAGAGGTTGGGCTGACCCCGGATGGTAAAGTGGTGGATTTCCTGGCAACTACCGAATTAATAAACCAGCAGCGACCATTTAACCGTTATGCGGTGCGGACGGTATTTCAAAACCAGGTTGATAATTACTCCCGAGGATTGGAGGACTCATTACTCACCGGCCTCTCGGATTATCAGCATCTGAATACGGAGTCGGGTTCCAACTCCCAGGCACTCACCATTATTGAACGGCTGCGGGAGATTCGCGGAACGCAGGATGAACGTGTTTATGAGATGAGCAACATCTGGAATCTGGCAGATTTCTATCTGGGCAGGACGGCCTGGCGCTCAATGGATCTGCAACCGGATACGGCGGAGTTGGTAGATCAGGCAGGCTTACGTTTTGCCAGGGCAACTTATTCCGCATCAGATTCTGCCACGGGTGTTAATGTTGAGCTGACCATGGAGTTGCTGCCTGCCGGGTCCATGAAATCCATGGCGTACCGGATTTATCCGCGTCTTGAAGAAAGCAGCTCAAAAGTAACCGATATCCTGGAGGGTACGTCCCTGTTTGTGATCCTGGTATTTGCTCTGTGGCTGCTGTTTGTTTTTTATTTAAGGATTAAAGCCCGCGCTATTGATACAAAGCCTGCAATCATCATTGCAGTGCTGGCCGGATTTCTAGTTCCCGGTTTTTGGCTGCTGAACTTCATTGATCAAATGGGATGGATGTACGGGTTCAACGGATCGGTTACCATCTTCCAAAACCTTATGATGCTCGGTATCATGGGGGCGATTGGTGCTGTAGGTTTCTTCGTATTAACGGCGGTTAGTGATTCCATCACCCGGCAATACTGGCCCGAAAAATTGAAAACCTGGGACTTGGTGCGCCGTGGTTTATTCATGAATAAACCTGTAGGATGGGGAATGGTTAATGCAATTGCCATCGGGGGAATTTTAGTGGGAATCGTAGGGCTGTTTTTATCGGTGTTTGATACCACCTACATATCTGCTAATACGGGTTTGATGTCGGATGATTATTTTCTTCCCTCTATAGCAAACCTGATGGTTACCACACTTTTCGTGCTAATGATCGTAGTTCCCCTTTATTTGATTATCGGAAATCAGATCAAAGGCATGGTTGGGCGCGACTGGATTATTCCGATTGTAAGTGCCGTGCTTTTTGCGCTGATTGATCTTCTCCCATTTAACATTGAGCCGGATGAACTGGACCGTTTACTTAGGGGCGTCCTTGGATTTGTGCTGGGTTATTTCTACCTCCGTTACGATTTTTTGACCATCGTTTTCGGAGCCTTTTTGTTTGTCAATTTTCTAACTACTTCCAAGGGCTGGCTACTTGAAGGCTCACCCGATGCAAACACCTTTTACATGTTCATGATGGTGCTTCTGACCTTTGCAGTAGGAGGTATCTATTTTGTGTTTAAAGGAACTGAGAGGGATGAACTTCCCGAATATGTACCGGGCTATATCGAAGATCAGGCGAAGGAACAGCGCCTTAAGCAAGAGCTTTCGATTGCCCGTGTTGTACAGCAAACGTTTTTGCCATCAAAAATCCATCATCTTCCGGGAATCGATATCGCCGGAATTTGTATCCCCGCCCAGGAAACCGGCGGGGATTATTACGACATGATTTCGCTGGGTGATCAGCGCACGGCACTGGCCATCGGCGATGTGAGCGGGAAAGGAATTCGGGCCGCTTTCTACATGACCTTTACCAAAGGTGTGCTTCACAGCTTAAGTGCATTGATCCTGTCTCCGGTAGAGCTGCTCAACCAGCTGAACAGGTTGTTCAATGAAAACGCAACCCGGGGTACCTTTATCTCTATGATTTACGGAATTCTTGAAGCTGACAAGAGGCAATTCACCTTCGCCAGAGCCGGACACAACCCGATGCTTGTGGTACGTGCCAATGGGGATACAGAATGGCTGAAGCCAAATGGGGTTGGCATTGGAGTTGCTCAAAAAGCGGAAGCTTTCATTAAATGTACCGAAGAAGCTACCCTCAAGCTGAAAGAGGGTGATGTGGTGATCATGTACACCGATGGCATTACAGAGATGCTGAATGCCGGCAATCACTTTTATGGAGAGGAACGGCTTGAGCGACTGGTTAAAGGGGTGAGAAAAGCTTCATCCGAAAAAATCATGGAGATTATTGTGGATGATGTAAACGAGTTTAAAGGCGTTGTTAAACAACACGATGATATGACCTTGTTAATTATCAAAGCCGATGCCTCAGTAAATCAGTAAATTTTGTATTTTAGCCACTGCTAAGAACTTCATACACCGCTGTTAAACTTAAACGGTGTTCAATTCCTTAAAAAATTTCATCCATTGCGAGAATCATTAAAAAATAACATGGGCTTAAGTCAGTCTGTAGAAGATTACCTGAAAGTCATTTATGTGTTAGAATCTGAAGGTGAAGGTACTACTACAACAAGAATTGCTAATGCGCTGGACGTTTCTTCTGCTTCGGTAACCAATATGCTGAAGCGCCTTGCAAAGATGAATTTACTGGAATATGAATCTTACAAAGGTGCTAAGTTAACCGATGCCGGAAATAAAATTGCCTTGGAGATCTTGCGGCATCACCGGCTGTTGGAGTTATACCTGAAAGAAGTGATGGGCTATTCCTGGGATGAAGTACACGATGAAGCCGAGAAGCTGGAACATCATATTTCGGAGCAATTTGAAGATCGTATTGCTGAATTACTGAACCACCCCACACACGATCCTCATGGCGATCCCATTCCTTCCAAAGACGGAATTATGCCAACTATGGCCCAGCTTTCCATATCCGAAGCGGAGGAAAATACACCATACATCATCGGTCGCGTGAAAGACCAGGACCCGGAATTACTGCGTTATCTGGAGAAAATCGGGGTGCTGCCCGGGTCAAAAGTAGAGGTTATCGAAAAAGCTCCGTTCGATGGACCGGTTAAAATCCGCCTGGAAGATAACATAGAGCAGATGCTGGGTCAGGCCGTTGCCAGCGAAGTGTATTTAATTGAAGCTGACAACCCTGTATAGACCACAAATCTAAGGCTTCGATTTGATTGCGGAAATGATAATCAGGTTTGCCGTACTTCGATATTAGCAGCCTTCATCTTCTCCTTAAGGTCTTTGATCTCAATTTCTTTAAAGTGAAAAATACTGGCTGCAAGCACAGCATCCGCGTTTCCTTTGGTGATGGCTTCAATACAGTGCTGAACAGTACCGGCACCTCCACTGGCAATCACGGGTATATGGACGATGCCGTTAATTTTATCCAGAATATCGATATCGAAGCCGCTCTTGGTGCCATCGCGATCCATGCTGGTGAGCAGAATTTCACCGGCTCCCCGTTTTTCTGCTTCCTGCATCCATTCAATAGCATCTAAGCCGGTATCTTCGGTGCCTCCTTTGATGTACACATTCCAGCTTTCTCCGTGTCTTTTGGCATCAACGGCGGCTACAATAGCTTGGGCGCCGAAAGCCGTGGAGGCTTCGTTAATGAGCTCCGGGTTCTTCACTATACTGCTATTCAGGGAGACTTTATCGGCACCGGATTTAAGCAGCTCTTCAATTTCAATTACGGTTTTGATGCCACCGCCCACTGTGAATGGGATGTTAATTTCGGCAGCAATTCTTTTAACCAGTTCAACAAGGGTTTTTCTCTTTTCAAGCGTTGCGGTAATATCAAGAAAAACCAGTTCGTCGGCACCTTCCTCGCTGTATCGTTTGGCTAATTCAACGGGGTCACCGGCATCCCTTAATCCTTCAAAATTGACGCCTTTTACGGTTCGTCCGTCTTTAATATCCAGGCAGGGAATGATTCGTTTCGTGAGCATAGAGTTTTGAAAATCTGCTTAACCTCTGCGGGTACACAATTGGGTGTAGGTGATAAATTTCCAGATCCCGCTTGGCTAAAAATTAGATTCAGAATATAGAAAATTCTTAAAACGTGTGTTAGTGAAATAAGGATAAAGATAGACCGGCAATGAACCCAAAGTCCTGATTTTGAGTTACACTGCAAAAGAAATAATGACATGAAGTTTAAAACCACAGACGTTTCAAAACCGGCCGGTGAAATCCTAAGCGAAGTGATGGGGAGTTCGCATTCTCAACTGTTGATTCCACCCAAACTGGCAGACGAAAATCCACCTGCGCAACATCCTGAGTCCGATGAAAAGTATATCGGACTGTTTTCCAGTGGTACAACCGGTTCACCAAAAGAAATCTGGAACAGCTATGAGAACCTGGCCAGGAATGCCCGGTTTACCGCAGAAGTATTTGGGGTGAAATCAACCCACCGGCTTTTGATGATGGCTGCACCCTGGCATGTAGCCGGACTCAGCTGGGGCATTATGGCTGAAGAGCTTGGGTGTGAATATCAATTCATCACTACAAAAAAAGGTGAAGGCGATAAATGGCTGAAGAATGTCAGAGAGTTTAAACCGGATTTTCTGCTTACTGTACCGGCTGTACTGAGGGCACTGTATGACGAAGAGTGGTTTGTGCCGCAAGTAGTGTTCGGCGGGTATTCGTTAGATGAAGGTGAGTTTCAGAAATTAAATCCCCATTGTGATTTCACCATTCAGGGATATGGACAAACGGAGGCCGGTGGATTAATCGCGGCTCACAAACGAAAAAGTACAGCTCCGGTTCAGCCTTTTGGGCATTTGTGCAGCGGACATCCCATTCGGGGAGTTCGGTTGAAGTGTGAAGGGACCCCCGAAAACCCGGCTCCAATATATATTCAATCAGAAACGGCCTTCATCGAACAAGAGTACAACAGCCGGGACGTGGGTTTCATGGATTCGTTGGGCAGAGTGTATGTATTGGGGCGAGCAGGTGAAATTGTTAATAAAAAGTAGAGAAGGACAATTTTCTGTGCGGCTTTTCATTTAATATATTGAGTTGTCTAATTACAGGAGAAGATTATGAATCCCAATCGCTTACTATCGTTTTTATTAATCGCTGTCTTTTTACTTCCGCTAAGTTGTACTACCGATGTTACCGGTCCCAACCCAAACGGTGAATTGCCGAGAGAACTTTCCGCAGCTGAAAAGAAGCTGGTTGAGGACGGGCAGTCATTCGGGTTTAATGTGTTTAAAAGCACAGTGGCCTCCGACTCATCAGAGAATATCTTTATTTCACCGCTCAGCATTTCGGTAGCTCTGGGAATGACGATGAACGGTGCGGAAGGGGAAACCTTCGAGCAGATGCGGGAGACGCTCGCATTTCAGGGGTTGAGCCAGGAGGAAATAAACCAAGGGTATCAGTCATTAATAAAACTGCTGACGGATGCTGATCCCAAAGTGAAAATGCAAATCGCGAACTCGGTGTGGAGCAGAGACGGTTTCCCTGTAGAGGAATCTTTTACCAACACCCTTGGGGAGTATTTTGATGCAACAACCCGTGAGCTGGATTTTAATGACCCGAAGTCTGTCGATGTTATCAACGATTGGGTGAAAGACAATACCAACGGATTGATTGAAAAGATTATTGACGGGCAAATTCCACCCGAAATGGTAATGTATCTGATCAATGCCATCTACTTCCAGGGCGACTGGACCTATAAATTCGATAAAGACCAGACCCGGGAACGTTCTTTCAGTCTTGAAGGAGGCGGAGAAGTGATGGTGGACATGATGAGCCAGGAGCGCCTCTTCAATATCACTATGAATGAGGAAGTCCATATGATTGACTTGCCCTATGGAGACAGCCTGTTCAGCATGACCGTGTTGATGCCCGCCGATGAGGAAAAATCCATTGATGAGTTTATAAGTCAGGATTTAAGTAAAGAAAATTTTGATTCCTGGATTGCCGGTTTGAACGGGCGGGATATGCCGTTAAACCTTCCCAAATTTGAATTGTCCTACAAAGTTGAAATGAAAGACATTTTGAAATCAATGGGGATGGAAGTTCCGTTTGAAGGTGGACAAGCTGATTTCTCCGGGATTAATCCCGATGCTTCTCTTTTCATTAGTGAAGTGAAGCACAAAACGTATGTGAAAGTTGATGAGAAGGGAACGGAGGCTGCCGCAGTAACTTCAGTTGGAGTAGGAGTGACTTCCGTGCCCCAGACCTTTACCGTAGATCGTCCTTTTGTGTTCATGATTCGTGAGCACAACAGCGGGGCCATTCTTTTCATGGGTAAAGTAAAGAACCCTAAATTGTAATCTTCAACTCTCTATACAGGTAATAAAGGCAATAGCGCAAGTGTCCACTTGTGCGGTTTAGGATTCTGTAAAGGGACTTTAGCGGTTGAACTCCGCCATTTCTTCCAGGGTAATTCTGTTTTCGTAATAGGCTTTTCCTACAACGACCGCATCGATGTTTGCATCATTCAGTGTGTGTAAATCATCGAGGCAAGAAACGCCACCGGAGGCAATCAATCGGATATCGGGAAATTGCTTTTGCAGGCTTTCATACAGTTCAAAGTTGGGTCCGGAAAGCGTGCCGTCTTTGGAAATATCGGTGCAGAGTACTTCCTGCAAGCCGTGTTCTATCATCCGGTTAAGGAAAGACTCTACCGATTCTTCCGCTGTTTCAAGCCAGCCGGAGTAGGCAATTTTGCCGTCTTTAAGATCCATGCCCAAAATCATTTTAGCGGGATATTTTGCAAGGGCTTTCAGCCAGTCCTCTTCATTTTTGATAGCCATGGAACTGCAAATCACTTTCGAAAGCCCGGCATCGAGCAACATCTCAACATCTTCGAAAGTGCGAATGCCGCCACCGGTTTGAACCGAAATCCCCAACTCATCAATAATCTCTTTAATGTGAGGCAGATTGATAAACTTGCCTTCCTTTGCCCCATTCAAATCTACCAAATGAATATGCTCAAAGCCGGCTTCTTTAAATTTCCGGGCCTGATTTAATGGGGATTTGTCATAAACAGTAACCTCTTCATATGAACCTTTGTGAAGGCGAACGGCTTGTCCGTTTAGCAAATCGATAGCGGGAATTGTAAGCATAGAATATTTTTTTGATGCAAAGGTAGGGCTTCGCAAACTTCTTTTCTTATAACTTTCTGATATGCTAATGATCTTTTACTCGTTCCCCGCATCTTGTTCGGGCCAACTGCCTTCAAAGAAAGTTGTAATCACATGCAGGGTGAAGTCGGGATTATCAGAAAGGCTTCCTTTATCGGCTTCAGGAACCAACAGTAACCGGCTGTTTGGGATGATTTCCGTCCACCTGCGCTGGCTGGATAGTGCAAGAGTATCCTCCTTTCCGTAAACCACGAGAAGCGGGGCGTTAAAGCCTTTTAGTTTTTCGGTATAATCCCAGTTGCCAAATAATGCCGGTGCAAGCTGAGCGGTATATTGGTAGTAATACTTAACAGCTTCGGACGGTGCATCGCAGGTTGAACCCCGGTGAGAGGCGCGTTCACCCCGCATTATGGCTATTTGTTTGGAAAGCTGTTCATATTCCCGGCATGTTGAAACGGGATTATCAGCACTTCCTTCCAGCAGGCTTGTTAAAAGGGCAGAAGTCCGGCTGGTAAGTGATGTATCAGAAATAGGAGATGCTTGTTGAGCTTTAGCCCGGTAATATTCCCCCATTTCTGCCCGTACCGGTCCGGTGGATCCGTGAAAGACAACACGGTTTAAGTGTTGAGGATATTTGGTGGCATATTCTGCTAACACAATAGATCCGAATGAATGGGTAAGAACATTCATGGAATCGAGGTTGAAATACCGGCGCACAGCTTCAAGGTCTTCCACAAAATATTCGGGTTTTAATCGGGTGGTATCTTTCGGGAGCGTAGATTTTCCTCCACCTCGTTGATCATAAAAAATGAGTGTGAAATGATTAGCCAGGGGCTTTGCAGAAGGTAAAAAAGAGTTGATGCCTGCTCCGGGTCCTCCGTGAATGATCAGTAGTGTGTCACTGCCCGAGCCCAATACCTGATAGTAAAGCTCGGCTCCGTCATTCGTTTGCACAAACCCATCTTGTGTTTCAGCTTCCTTTTCAATTTGGCTACAGGAAATGAAGCAGGTGAAGATAATCCCAATAAAAAGGAGCCGGTTCAGGTGCATGGGTATTTGGGTTTGGGAGTCAGATCAATAAAAAGTAATCAATTGAGCGGTTTTAAAAATGCCCCACGTATGTAAGAACGAGAGACAGGACTAAAATACTCAGTTCTGCCTGTCACCATAAACATTAACCAATTTAGTGCAAATGAAAACACGAGATACAAATCATAAAAATTCAATCAATGAGAGAAAAGGATTTACACGAGGTAAAAGCTTTAATTACATTTTTTCGGCCATACTAACGCTTCTTATAGTTGCAGCTGCTCCGTATCAGAGTTGGGCACAACAGGGGAGCCTGACGCTGGATGGCGATGGTGATTATGCCTCGGCCGGAGATAATGCATCGTTAGACATATCGGGAACATCCATAACGTTAGAGGCCTGGGTTAAGCATGACGGAAATAGTAATCAGGATGCGTATATTATTAACAAAGGTACCAATGATGATGGTTACCGTCTTCAGTTATTAGGTGACGGGGATGAAACTTATGTTCGTTTTGTCATCGGTGATCTAGACTACAGCCGACCGGATGTTGTGTCAAGTAAAGGAGTACCTGCAAATCGCTGGACTCACATTGCGGGGACGTATGACGGGCAGTTTATCAAGCTCTATATAAATGGAGAACTTGTTGGCACAACCCAGGAGGGCAGGACAATCGGGGCTAACAATTTTAATCTGAATATAGGATCCAATGCCTCGCTCACCGGGAACTTCTATAGTGGTGAATTGGACGGAATTCGAATCTGGAATACAGCCAGAACCGCTACTGAAGTTGCAGAAAATTATTTCAAACAACTAACAGGAAGTGAAGCAGGCCTTGTAAGCTTATATACCTTTGGAGGTACAGGAACAGCCGATGATGCAGGTGCAAATGACCTGACTCTAACCGGAGATAATGCAGGTGTAGCTTCACCAGGTGTTGTACCTATAGCCCCTGATTTATATGGCCACAGTGGGAATGAGGAAGTCAGCCTGAATTGGGATGAAAGGTTAGGACCAAATGATGAAAATCAGGCATCATCATTTAAGATTTACCGTTCCGAATCTATTGGAGGCACCAGAACAGAGGTCGCAACTGTAGCCGCAGGAGAATCAAGTTATACGGATGATGGGTTAGTGAATTTAACTCCATACTTTTATGAGATAACAGCCGTGGATGGTTCAGGCAACGAGAGTGATTACTCAACGCCAATAATGGTTACCCCGTATAAAGAAATGGGCGGAAGTAGTCTGACCCTGAATAAAAATGCATACGGAGTATTAACAGATCGCCCTTCTTTGGATATTAGTGGAACAGACATGACCGTTCAGGCTTGGATTAAGCATGACGGGGAAAGTGATGATGATGCCGTAATCCTTAAAAAAGGCACCACTGATAAAGGCTATGTCCTACGGTTTGACGGAGGAGGACAAGCTCCGGGTGTGGCTTTTGCTATTGGGGATATCGACTATAGTAAGCCCACCATATTTTCTAGTTCCAGCATCCCTGCTAATCAATGGACGCATGTGGCGGCCACCTATGATGGAAATGATCTTAAACTATATATAAATGGTGAACTAGATGCCACAGAAGCGGCTACCCGAAATATAGGTGAAAATGATTTTGACCTCTATATAGGTTCTGATGCAGCTGCTTCAGATTATTTTTATAGCGGACATATAGACGAGTTAAGCATTTGGAACAAAGCATTGAACAGGGCAGATATTGAAAACGGCTACAACAGGCCCCTGCAGGGTAATGAAGATGGTTTGCAGCTTTATTATACCTTTGAAAGCAGTGGTGCGAATGTAGCAGTTAAAAGTATGGATACCTTTCATACCGAAATGAATCTTGTAGAACTAAGCGGATCTATTGAGATAGCAAGTCCAGGGGTGTTCCCAATGGCTCCATACACCTATGCTAAAAATATCAACGGTACTGTCAGAGTTGAGTATAAAAATCGACAGGACTACAATTTGGCTTCAGACATCGAAACAGGTAACAAGCTCTATGTTATGCAGAACGGTTCACGTTCAGATGTGTCTGGTCAGGCCTCTAGCGTAGGTGCTTTTAATATTGATGTAAGTTCTCATGATGACAGCACCAATTTTTACCAAACCATACTGATAAATGATGAAAGGCAGGAAAGTGATTTTAGTAAAGCTGCGCCTGTCAGGATTTCCTCCTATGAAGCAGGTAATGCCCTCAAACTGGACGGGGATAATGATTTTGTTCGCCTTGATGATAGAAACTCATTAGATGGAAACGAACAACTTTATTCCAATTTCGAAGAAACCATTACCGTAGAAGCTTGGATTAATCATAATGGAAACAGTGATGAAAATGCAGTGATTCTTCAAAAGGGTACCAGTGATAAAGGGTATTTGTTTCGATTAGAAGGGATGGGTAATGCCGCCAATGTATCTTTTACTGTAGGTGATATTGATTACAGCAGACCTAGGGTCGTAACCAATACAAGTATCCCTGCCAATCAATGGACACATGTTGCTGCTACTTATAACGGGGCTGATATGAAAATCTATGTGAATGGAGCATTGGATAACTCTAAAAGTGTAACCCGAAGTGTCGGTTTGAATGCTAATGATTTATTAATTGGCGGTCCTGATGCACTTAATGGAAATTTTTATAGTGGTGAGCTGGATGAAATTCGAATTTGGAATGCGGCGCGAACCGATGCAGAGATTGCCGATCATTTTTATACGGAATTGTTAGGCGATCATGAGGATCTGATTGCTTATTTTCGGTTTGATGAATCGGCAGGTTCTTCTTGGACATACAGCTCTGCAACAGAGGTAATGAGTGGAAAGCTCAATGGAGATGCCACTTTTGTAAACTCCAATGCATTGAGCAGTCAACCGGTGGTAGTAAATCAGATTTCTGAAATTACCCTGGATGAGGATTTCGGAACCTTTGTTGCTGCTGATCTGGACACGGTATTCCAAGACGATGACACGCCAAATCTGAGTTACTCAATCGTTGTGCCATGTCATATTGTGGAAGCGGAAGTTCAGAATGATACCAGCTTGGTTTTCACTTCTCTTGAAAACATCTTCGGAACAGATACGCTAACCGTGGAAGCAACCGATGGAGCTACAACAGCTCGTCAGTCTTTCATTGTGAACGTGGAGTCAGTGAATGATTTACCGGAACTGGCCGGGTTTGAAAATGACCTTCAGGTTCCGATAGACGGAGAACTTACAGCTGATATGTTTGCCCGAACAGCAGACGTAGAATCGGCTGATACGGCACTGACGTTTACGTTTGCGGTAGATACTTCCGGAATCAACGTCGATTTTGACGGGCAGATGCTCACGCTATCACCAAATGGTGATTTCGATGGAACAGGGACACTCGATATCGAAGTGACCGATGAGGACGGAGGGGTGACCTCCGTAACGGTTGGCGTTCAAATGGTAACTGATACCGACATCACGGATGAGAACGGAGTGCCGGAAGCGTTTGATCTGGCTCACAATTATCCGAACCCGTTCAACCCAACTACCACCATAAAATATGCACTTCCGGAAGCAGCGGATGTTCAATTGACGGTGTTTAACTCAATCGGACAGAAAGTAGCCGATCTGGTAAATACCCGACAGGCTGCCGGTACCCATCAGGTAGATTTTGATGCAAGTCAGCTGCCAAGCGGGATGTACATTTACCGATTGAAAGCCGGGGAATTTGAGCAAATACGCAAAATGACGCTGGTGAAATAAATTCACTCTAAAAATCTAATCTCCCTCAAAGCGTCTGCTTAACCGGCAGGCGCTTTTTTTATGAGAAACAGTTAATTCACGATTCTTCAGGAACACTGGTTCAGGAAGTGATGTTAAGCACGAAATTAAATGATCCGAAACGGCTTAATTAAAAATAGATGCCAAATACATCACATATTCAGTTACAAAATCTGACTAAAAGTTATCAGGAAGGAGATAAAAATCGCTCTG
This sequence comes from Gracilimonas sp., assembly GCF_017641085.1. Taxonomy (NCBI): domain Bacteria; kingdom Pseudomonadati; phylum Balneolota; class Balneolia; order Balneolales; family Balneolaceae; genus Gracilimonas; species Gracilimonas sp. The sequence goes on from NZ_JAEPPI010000001.1 coordinate 154,136, forward strand.
TACTCGACCGCCTGAACCTGTCGGTAAAAGAAGGAGAGATGATTGTGCTGCTTGGCCGGTCCGGATCAGGAAAAAGCACCCTTCTCAACATGGTCAGTGGAATCGATAAGCCTGATGAAGGTAAAGTGATAATCGGCGGAACCAATCTGGCCGGTCTTGACGAAAAGAACCGGACTCTTTTCAGGCGCAACAATATCGGCTTCGTGTTTCAATCGTTTAACCTGATTTCGACACTCACAGCTCATGAAAACGTGCTACTGCCCCTGAAGCTGAAAGGAGCAACGGATGACGAAACTTTGAACAAAGCTCAGAATTTTTTAGACAATGTTGGTCTTGGTGACCGGGGCAACAGTTATCCTGATCGGCTCTCCGGTGGAGAGCAGCAGCGGGTAGCTATTGCCCGTGCCCTGGCTCACGAACCCATGCTGATTTTAGCTGATGAGCCCACCGGCAACCTGGATTACGAAACCGGCCAGCAGATACTGGATATCCTGAATAACCTGGTTCGTAAAAATGGCCGCACCATCATCCTTGCCACTCACGACCGTGATATCTGTAAAATAGCTGATCGCGTGTTAGAACTTCGGGGCGGGAAACTACGCGAAGTGGAAGACGCAGCTGAGATGTTGGCGTCATGAGCAGTTCAAAGAAATCAAATCTACTGTGGCTGTCCAGCCTTAGGTTTTTATTGCGCCATCCCTGGCATTTTGCGCTTTCCATTCTAGGTGTTGCATTGGGTGTAGCGGTAGTGGTATCCATCGACCTTTCAAACAGCAGTGCTGAAAAAGCATTTGAACTGTCAACGGCTGCTGTAACGGGTAAGGCCACTCATCAGATTCGCGGGGCTGCGGAAGATCTTTCAGATCAAACGTATCTGGATGTACGGATCAAAGCCGGAGTCAGAAAATCAGCCCCGGTAATTGAAGGGTATGCTCAGGTAGAAGGGATGAACCGAACGTTTCAGGTGCTTGGGGTTGATCCGATTGCGGAGGCTCCATTCCGCGATTATGCCAGCCAGCAGGCCGGCATCGAATTATCCGAGTTTATAAGTGGCACTAACACAGGGTTGGTTGCGCAGCAAGTGGCTGAACAATTGAATATAGAAGTCGGTGATTCACTGCGTGTTTTTGTAGGAGGCCGGCCATTTGATGTTCAGTTAATCGGATTGATTGAGGCAGAAGATGACCGCAGCCAGCAGGCATTGGAAAGCCTTTTAGGTGTAGATATAAGCACGGCTCAGCGCTTGTTTGATATGCCGGGTAGCCTAACTCGAATTGATCTGATTCTGCCTCAGAATGAACAGGAAGCGATAAAAGATAGCCTTCAGGCTGTATTACCTGAGGGAGCCTCAATTGTACGTTCAGAATCGCGAACGGAAACTGTGGAGCAAATGACCCAGGCTTTTGAATTCAACTTGCAGGCCCTGAGTATGCTCGCCCTGCTGGTGGGGATGTTTTTGATTTATAATACCATGACCTTTTCGGTAGTACAGCGTCGTCCTTTAATCGGCCGACTTCGGGCATTGGGTGTAACCAAATCTGAAATCTTAACAACCGTACTCAAAGAGGCATTACTCATTGGCTTTCTGGGAACCGTAGTTGGAATTGTGGCGGGAATATTCCTGGCGCAGGTATTGGTGAAGCTGGTTACTCAATCTATTAACGATCTATACTTTGTGCTGTCTGTGCAGGAATTGTCTATTGGGTTGTTCCCGTTGGCAAAAGGAGTGGTGCTTGGATTAGGAGCCACAATGATTGCCGCATTCTGGCCGGCAAGAGAGGCTTCGGAAGCTGAAGTATCCACAGTGTTGAGGCGATCTTCCAATGAGTCAAAAATCTCGTCCCGGATATTTCCCATTGCATTATTAGGAGTGATGATTGGCTCCGGTGGAGGATTAATCCTCCTGATTCCAAATGGAGGGATAGCGGCCGGCTATTCTTCTCTGCTTTTTATGATTGTAGGGTTTTCACTGCTTGTCCCACTGATTATCGTTGGGTTAGCAAAACTGCTGCGCCCGATTCTTGGAAGCATAAGCGGGTTGATCGGGAAGATGGCAGTACGTGGTGTAGTCACAGAACTGAGCCGGACATCGGTAGCCATAGCTGCGTTAGTGGTTGCTGTAGCGGCAACCGTTGGGGTTGGGGTGATGGTGGACAGTTTCAGAACCACCGTCGTTTCCTGGCTGGAGGCTCAGCTTCAGGCCGATGTATATGTGCAGCCGCCAAGCTCGGTAGCCCGGAAAGCCGATGCCACACTGGAGCCTAAATTAGTAGATCTGCTCCGCGAAACAGAAGGAGTTGGAGATGCCAGCACCGTCCGAAGTGTTGAAGTTCGCACCAATAATGGAACCGATAATTTGGTAGCTATAGATCAGGGAGAAAAAGCAAGACAAGCTTATCAGCTAAAGTCAGGTGTCGATGATTTTTGGCAGCAGTTCACACAGGAAAACATCGTGATGGTTTCGGAAGTCTATGCCTATCGGAATAGCGTGAACCTTGGAGACACGCTGACTATTGAGACCGATGCAGGGAATCAGCACTTCGCGGTTCAGGCAATAAATTTTGATTATGCTTCAGATATAGGCACAATCACAATAAGCCGAAATATCTATAACCAATTCTTCGATGATGATGCCGTCTCAGGTCTGGCATTGTATGCGGAATCGGGAGTGGAAATAGAGGCTTTGGTAGAGCGGTTGAGAGAGAATTCCGCCGGCATGCAGGAAGTCTTTATACGTTCCAATAAAGGTTTGAGAGAAGCTTCCATCGAAATTTTTGATCGAACATTCACAGTAACGATTGTCCTCAGAATGCTGGCTATTTTGGTTGCTTTCATAGGGGTTTTATCAGCATTGATGGCACTTCAACTGGAGCGTTCAAGGGAACTGGCTGTATTGAGGGCCAACGGAATGACACCCGGACAGTTATGGAATTATGTGGTCACACAAACCGGGGTGATGGGAATAATGGCGGGGCTGCTCTCAGTACCACTTGGTATCCTCATGGCTTACGTGTTGGTGTATGTAATAAACCTTCGCTCTTTTGGCTGGACGCTCCAGTTCATGATTACCCCCGAAGTTCTGCTTCAGGCCGTAGGTCTTGCGGTGGTAGCTGCTCTGCTGGCAGGGATATACCCATCCTGGAAAATGGCACAGGCAAATCCTGCAGATGCCCTCAGAAATGATTAATAAAGATTAGTTATGAAGAAAATTATTTGGATAGCAGCATTAACGATACTTCTTGCCGGAGGTAGCTTTTATTTTTTATCTCAGGATGATAAAGAGATTACCGCAACTGTCTCGGTTGCAGAAGCCATGGGAGGTGGAGATGAGGAAGGATACCTGAGAGCTACCGGTCCCCGGGAGTTTATTTTTCCGGATGATCATGGCCCGCATCCCGGTTATCGCAACGAGTGGTGGTATTACACCGGTAACGTATTCACGGAAAAAGGCCGGCAGTTTGGCTACCAGTTTACCATTTTCAGGAGCCAGCTTAACCCGCCCGATAGCGGTGAAGCAGGAACCGCACAGGGCGAAGACTGGAACACGGATCAGCTTTATCTGGGCCACTTTGCCATTTCGGATGTGCAAAATGAAAATCATGTTTTTGATGAGCGATATAGTCGTGGTGCAGCCGGCTTAGCCGGCGCTCAAGCCGATCCATTCGAAATTTGGCTGGAGGACTGGCAAATTACCCGGGAGAACGAAGAAGGTAGTGACGACAAGAATTTCCCAACCCGTATTAAGGGTACTATGGAAGATGGTTCAGCAATTAACCTGATTGTGACACCGACCAAGCCACTGACCCTTCAGGGAGAGAAAGGGTACGACAAGAAAGGGCCCGGTGAGGGAAATGCATCCTATTATATGTCCTTTACCCGGATGGATGCTCGTGGAGTCATCACCATGAATGGCACAGAGTATGATGTAAAAGGGCAAAGCTGGATGGATCACGAGTGGAGTACTTCAGCTTTGGGGGAAGATCAGGAAGGCTGGGACTGGTTCTCTATTCAGCTTTCAAACGGCTATGATTTGATGTATTACCAGTTGCGCAATGCCGATGGCTCGGTGAGTACATTTACCACCGGTTCGCTGATTGATCCCGAGGGAAATAAGACCACCATCAATCCGGGCGAAGTAAATTTGGAAGTATTTGACCAATGGGAAAGTCCGCACAGCGGAGCTGAGTATCCTTCTGAATGGATGCTGGAAATTCCCGGAAAAAACCTTCGGCTTGAATTGGCCACGCTCTTCGACGATCAGGAAATGGATGTTTCGGTGCGATATTATGAAGGGACTCTATCCGTAAACGGCGCCATGAACGGGGAAGAGGTAAGCGGACAGGGGTATATTGAGATGACGGGGTATGGGGAGGAATAGGGGTTAAATTCCAATGACCAGTGACCAGTGACCAGTGACCAGTGACGAATTCAAAATATGAATTGAAATTTGAGGCTTTGAACTTGGAACTTGGAACTTGGAACTTGGAACTTGGAACTTGGAACTTGGAACTTGGAACTTGGAATTTTAAATCTTTACCTCAGTATTAAATTTTAGAAAACCCGTTGTTTAGGTGGCATAAAATGGTGAACTTCACACCCGCAAATAAAAGCATACATGAGTTTAGAAATGGCTGATATTAAAACACTGACAAAAAAGGACTTAAAATTTCTGATCGAGCTGGAAGAATTACTGTACGACAGAAAGTCTGAAATGCCGGATGGTTCCTATACAACCTCCATGTATAAAAAAGGCATTGATAAAATTGCTCAGAAAGTAGGAGAGGAAGCTGTTGAAACCGTAATCGCTTCAAAAAATACGAAAGACAAAGAGACGATAAACGAAGCGGCTGATCTGATTTTTCACCTGATGCTGTTACTTGCCGAAAAAGAAATCCCCCTTCACAAAGTCATTAAGAGGCTGCGTAAACGTCACGACAAAGGTACTCATAAGCACATCGGAGAGTAATTTCGTTAATCGTTAGCCGTTAACCGGCTGAATTTATTGGCAGAGAACGCTTCATTTTTTAATGAATGCAAATAGCGATTAACGAAATTTTAACAGCTCCTGCCTTCTTTGTATCTTTATTGTTTAAAGTGAGACGCACCGAATTCCGCACATGAATAACATTCGAAACTTTTGCATCATTGCCCATATTGACCATGGGAAATCAACCTTAGCAGACCGACTTCTTCAGCTTACCGGCGCCATCAGCGAACGGGAGATGAAAGAGCAAATGCTGGATGACATGGATTTGGAGCGCGAGCGTGGCATCACCATTAAAAGTCACGCCATCCGAATGGATTATAAAAGTCCGGACGGCAACAGCTACATCTTCAACCTGATCGATACGCCCGGACACGTGGATTTTGCCTATGAAGTATCCCGTGCCCTAAAAGCATGTGAAGGTGCTATTCTCGTTGTTGATGCCGCCCAGGGAATTGAAGCCCAAACCATTTCAAACTTATACCAGGCAATCGATCAGGATCTGGAAATAATTCCGGTGCTGAATAAAATTGATCTGCCCGGCGCTGATCCTGAAGGTGTGGGCCAGCAGATTGTGGATATGATCGGGTGTGAATATGAGGACATTCTTCATGTTTCAGGGAAAACCGGTGAAGGAGTGGATGCGCTTCTTGAGGAGATTGTAAAGAAAGTGCCGGGTCCCAAAAGAGAAGAAGAAAAACCGCTGCGGGCACTTATTTTTGATTCCGTATTTAATACCTACCGTGGTTCAGTAGCATATGTTAGGGTGATGGAAGGTGTGCTTCGAAAAGGAGATCTTTTCAAATTCATGTCTAACCATGAGGAGTATAATGCCGAAGAGATCGGCTACCTGAAAATGAAGCAGGAGCCCACCAAAGAATTGCATGCCGGGGAAGTAGGCTACGTGATTGGGAGTGTAAAATCACTGCAGGACGTTCGTGTAGGTGATACCATTACCAAAGTAGATAATCCCGCCAAAGAACCTATTCCGGGTTACCAGGAAGCAAAACCTATGGTGTTCAGTGGAATTTTTCCCACGGACTCCGACGACTTTGAAGACCTTCGCGCTGCCCTTGAAAAGCTTCAGTTGAACGATGCCTCCCTGACTTATGAACCGGAAACATCCAAAGCTCTGGGTTTTGGATTTCGGGCCGGATTCCTCGGACTTCTGCATATGGAAATTGTTCAGGAACGTCTCGATCGTGAGTTCGATATCGATATCATCACCACGGTTCCCAACGTTCAGTACGAAGTGGAGCTGGTTGAAAGCGGTGACCGGATTGAGGTAGATAACCCAAGCCAGATGCCCGGTGCCGGCGACATCGAAGCTATTTATGAGCCGTACATTAAGGCAAGTATCATTACCCCGGCTGATTACATCGGCCCGATTATGAAGCTGTGCCAGGAGCGGCGGGGGATTTATGTAAACCAGCTGTTTATGCAAAATAATCGGGTGGAAATTACGTATGAACTGCCAATGGCTGAGGTTGTTTTTGATTTCTATGACCGGTTAAAATCCGGAACCCGCGGATACGCCTCTCTGGATTACGAATTTATCGAATACCGAAAAGGTGATCTTGTGCGTTTGGACATCATGCTGAACGGCGACCAGGTTGATGCATTGTCAAGCATCACCCACCGCGATAAGGCCTATTACCTCGGACGTAAAGTTTGTGGGAAATTAAAGGAACTTATTCCTCAGCAACAGTTTGAAGTAGCTGTACAGGCGGCTATCGGAAACCGGGTGATTGCTCGTGATACCGTTCGCGCGATGCGTAAAGACGTTACCGCGAAATGTTATGGTGGCGATATCTCCCGTAAACGAAAGCTGCTTGAAAAACAGAAAGAAGGTAAAAAACGAATGAAACAGGTAGGTACGGTTGAAATACCTCAGGAAGCATTCCTCGCCGTACTATCTATGGACGAAGACGACAGATAGGTTTTATGCAACGATTGACGAAACAATTCTTTTTCTTTTTTGTAATGATGGTGATGATATCCACGGCTGCCCAGGCGCAGTTCGAAGAACCGGATATCAAAAAAGTGAGTAAGGAAGACCGGGCTGAATTTCAGTCTCGCTTTGCAGATATAAAATGGACCGGACAGGGATTTAATTATAATGAACTGGACCGAATGCCGGCTATTGAAATTCGTGCCGTTCTGCAAGGTGCATATGGAGATCCGACGCAGAAAGTGGAAGATATCATTGAAAAAGATGGATACTTACGGGATGGAAAATCCATACAGTTTGAATATTGGTTTATCATTGATGGATATATTCCGATGATGGTGCTGGACCTGGAAGGTCCGTTTGATGATGGGCTGGTGTATGTAGGAGCCAGCCGTTATGTGGATTTGATGCCGCAGGTGAAGCGAACGCTAACCAAAGAGTTGCGGGAAACATCACCCAAAGAATACGTTGACTACTTTTATTCACCGGAAAGGGGACAGTGGTATAAAGTTTCCTATGAGGCCGGAGAATACAAGAAAGAGGAAATCAAGAAGCCCTCTCATATCAAAACAAAATAAATACCCGGAACTTGGAAGAAAATAAAAACCCCGAAGAGCAGGGATTAAGCTCATACTGGAAGAAAAGGAAGGACAAAAAGGAAGAAGAAAATAAAAAAGCCAAGTCATGGCTTCGTGAGTGGGTTGACGCCATAGTGTTTGCTTTTATTGCAGCAGCTATTCTTCGTGCATTTCTGTTTGGGTCGTACAAAATTCCCACCCCTTCCATGGAAAAAACCCTGATGACGGGTGATTTGCTCATCGTATCGAATGTAACTTACGGCCCTCGAACCCCGATGGGACTTTGTGTTCCGTTTTTGCAGGGATGGTGCGTGCCCGGCGTTCAGCTTCCGTGGACCAGACTGCCCGGTTTCCGGGATGTAGAACGAAACGACATTTTCGTATTTAATGTGCCCTGGGAAGTAAAGCCCGTTTCACAAAAAACCAATTACATCAAAAGAGCGGTAGCTATTCCCGGCGATACCATTTCGATACAGGATAAAATTCTGTACATCAACGGAGAAAAATCGGTTCAGCATGAAGGTGTACAGCGACATTATGTGGTACGAATGGCAGAGCGAGTCCGCCTCAGTAACGCCAAAATGGAATCGGTTGGCGGAGAGTTAATTGGCTACACCAATAACAACACCTATGTAGTGAATATGACCGATGATGTGGCTGCTACAGTGGGTAGTTGGGCCGAAGTGGATACCATGTTCCTGAATGTAACACCGGAGGGAAGTGTAGACCGGAATTATGTACAAAGCCAGGGTGATTTCTCAAGGGCGTTCAACAATTCAGATCAACTCCCTGAAATCGTTATTCCGTTTGAAGGGCAGGAGATTCAGATCAACAATGACAACTGGTTTATCTATAAAGACATCATTGAACGGTACGAGAAGAACGAACTGAGAAGAGAGGGCGGAACGATCTTTATCAACGGGGAAGAGACGAATTCTTACACCATTAAACAGGATTATTACTTTGCGATGGGTGATAACCGGGATAACAGCCAGGATTCCCGTTTCTGGGGCTTTGTGCCCAGCGATCATGTTATCGGGAAAGCATCCATTGTATGGTTCTCAACCGATAATTGGGTGCCACGCTTCGAGCGAATTTTTACGATGATTGATTAAAGAGGGAGGAGTCAGTACTCAGAATCCTGCATTCTGAAGTCCCACTCTTTTAAAACTATTACTCTCGTTCCGGACGCTCTGCGCCGGAACGGATGGTTGCCAAGGAAAAGCCCCTTAATTCTTCGCCATCGTTTTACCTTTGGGAGCTCCTTCCCGGATAGCAAGCTGACCGCAACCGGCATCAATATCATCGCCGCGGCTTCTTCGGACGGTTGCTCGGACATCATTTTTAATCAGTTCTCGCATAAAGTTGTCTAGCCGATCTTCTCTTGCACGCTGAAGCTCCACACCGGCTACATTGTTGTACATAATGATGTTCACCTTGCTGGGTGCCCATTTCACAATTTTGGCTAAATCACGGGCATCCTGCGGACTGTCATTGAAGTTATCGAAAAGCAGGTATTCGTAGGTGATGGGCCGCTCAGTGGCTCTGTAATAATATTTAACAGCATCTTCCAGGCTCTCCAGGTTCATAGAGCTGTTAATTGGCATGATCTTATCACGCTTAACATCAGTGGGCGCGTGCAGGGAAATAGCCAGGTTAAATTCTTCCTGATCATCGGCCAGTTTCTTAATCTGCTTGGTAAGCCCGACAGTAGAAACCGTAATTCGTTTAGGGGAAAGTTCAATACTCAGCGGATCCGAGATAATGTGGGCTGAATTGGTGATGGCTTTATAGTTGTGCAGCGGCTCGCCCATCCCCATATACACAACATTGGTGATTTTCTTGCCATACTTTGCTTCGGCCAATTCATTGATGTATTGCACCTGGTCCACAATTTCACCATGCGTAAGGTTGCGGAATAGCCCCATTTTCCCGGTTGCACAGAAAGCACAGCCGAATACACAACCCACCTGTGAAGACACACAAACGGTAAGTCGGCGAGCGGCTCCGTCAGCAAAAAAGTCCGGGATTAATACGGCTTCAACTTTATAATCTTCTTCAGGATCGTTCAGCTTAAAAAGAAATTTAATGGTGCCGTCTTTACTTTCCTGCTGTTGAACCGGTTTAATACGGTTGATGGTAGCAATCTCCCGCAGTTTCTCTCTCAGGTCTTTAGACAGGTTGGTCATGTCTTCAAAATCAGACACTCCTTTTTGGTAAAGCCATTGGAAAATTTGATCGGAGCGAAAGCTTTGCAAGCCCAGCTCTTTACAAAAATGGGTAAGCTCTTCTTTGGTTAATGCTTTAAGGTCGGTTTTTTGGGCGGTTTCAGTCGTATTCATAGGCTTCTAAGATACGCAATAATCGTCCGAACATCGACAATCGATTAGCCTACCGGTTTCTATGCGGCATTGGCATATTATCACCTTTTCGGTCATGAATAAAAGTCTCCCTCATCAACTGCTCAAAGCGCTCCTGCTGCTCGCTGTTGAGTATTTCCTTCATGTCCGTCATATGCGTATAAAACATATTTTCAATAAGGCTGTATTGGTTGGTGAGTTCGGTTAGAATAGAGTCTCGCTTTTGGTCATTATTGGCTTCATCGCTCATTATAAAATCGAAATAGGCACGCCGATCCACGTTAAGTTCCTTTCGTAGTACACGCATCTCCTGGAAATGAGATTTACGCAGGGCCGATAAGGAATCCGCCTGGGTATCGGTGAGCTGTAGCTCTCGCTGCATGTATCGATGAATGACATTCGGGTTTCGGTCATTGTCACGATAACTCCTTCCGTCACGATTACCCGACTTTTTTATCCAGATAGTGGTGAGCAGTGCGGCGTTGAGTAGCACCATCACAAGAAAACCGGTTAACGCCCACTTAAATTTGGTTTCAATTTTCATGTCACTCTTCCTCAAAGGTTTGGTAATAATTATTGTCAAAGGATTGATAATCGGACGCCAGCTGTTCAACAACTTGGGTTCGGGTAGTGGCAGTAGTATCAGTAGTTGAGGTGTATTGGGAAATCGAAATCAGGTTTAACACCAGCATGATGAACACAGCCGCAGCGGCAAAGGCTACACCAAAGCCGGAAGATTCCCTGACCTTGCTACGCTTTTCAAGCCGTGCTGAAACCCGGCTGTAAAAGAAATCATCGGTGGTGGCGCGTTCTATACCGTCCAGCGATGCCAGGGTTTTCTCTACTTCCCGATCTGTTTGCTTTTGATTTTTCATGATTCAATCCATTTCATTTTGTTGATAGTAGTCATACAGCTGCTTCTTCAGGTTTTCTTTTCCACGATGAATGAGTGATTCAACCGCCGGAACACTTACGTCCATCACATCGGCTACTTCCTGGTAGCTTAGTCCTTCCACTTTCTGTAAAGTGAAGGCCACCCGCTGACGTTCAGGCAGCTTTTCAATTTCATTAAATAAAGTCGCAGCCCGTTCTTTGTTTTCGAGCTTTACACCGGGATGCATGTATCCGGATACATCCTCCTGCTCGTCCGGCTCATTGAAAACAGAACCAATAGCTTTAAAGAAACCGGATCTTTTTTTTCGTTTCCGATATCGAATCAACTCCAGTGATTTGGTAACGGCTATGCGATATATCCAGGTTGAAAGCGCCGCATCTTCGCGGAAATCGCCAATAGAATCGAACACCTGAATAAACACTTCCTGTGCCACATCTTCCGCATCATGCGGATTTCGTAAAAACCCTAGGCAGGTGTTATACACCTGGTTTTTATGCTCGTTCACCAACTGCTTAAAGGCAGATTCATCCCGACGGTTAAGCCGTTCAATATATTCAGAATCTTCGATGGAACCGGTTTTAGGGTTTTTATTTGATGGTTTTGATGCCTGCATTATAGTTACCAAAAGGCTTAAATAAAATGCAGGGAAATCAATCCCCGCATTCAAAGCTACTTACTAACGGTTTGCTCCCATGCGGGAAAATCGTTTTTGCATGCGCAGATGCAGATTATCAAACTTTACGCGCTGATCATCGGTGAGTAGTTCGCGGATTTGTTGCCGGTGTTCTACCCGGTTTGTGAGCATGGTTTTGTTCAGGTCAGAAATTTCACTAATTACTTCCTGAACTTCGGTCTCATCATACTCATTAGCTACGGTAAGTGTGCGAAGCTTGGCATGAGCTTCCTGAAGCTGAGTTTTCAGCGGAAGCATTTCTTTTTGTCCATTCAGGTGAATTCCCTGAATCTGTTCTTTTTGCTCATCACTGAGGTCAAGCATGGCCATGACCCGCTGATGTTGCTGGCCTTGGGCATTTCGTTTTTGCTGAAATCGTTCTACGCGTTCTCCACGATCTCGGTCAGGATTCTTAAATCGTTGTTGCCCGATGGCACTCACCGATAAGCTCAACAACAAAGCAGTAATAGCGAAAGATTTAACTAAGGTTTTCATGATATATCTCCTGATATAATTTTGGGTTCACTTACTTAGATGCCAGCAAGTGAAAAAACCTTCGAAAAAAATTCAGCCTGCAAAGAGTTTAGCAATCCGAGATTTGAGACTTGCCATTCAGTTCGTTTTTAAGGGATTTCCAGTTGGGCAAGAAACGGCTCATGAAACCGTAAAATCGTTTGTTGTGCAGGCGTTCCAGCAAATGCACCATCTCATGGACAATTACATACTCCAGCAGTTCCGGCCTTTTTTTGGCTAACTCCAGGTTTAACCAAATTCTGCGGGCACGAATGTTACAGGTTCCCCACCGGGTTTTCATGAGCTTCACTCCAAACTCTTCCACCTTTACACCCATTTCAGGCTCCCATTTCTCGATAAGCTCAGGAATTTTTTGCTTTAATTCCTCCCGGTACCATTCTTTCAGTACAGAAGCTCTCTTTTGTTGAACGGTGCCGGGGCGGACGAATAACTTTAGTTTAGTACCATCCACCAAAACCTCCGGTGGTTTATTTCTTTCAACTACAACCAGCTCAAGGTTCTTTCCCCAAACAGGGTGTAGCTCACCGGTGGTATAGTCTTGCGGTCGGGGCTTAGGTTTTTTCCGGTAGTTGGACAGGTGTTTATGAATCCATGGAAGCTTGTCTTCAACAAAGGTTGCTACTTCCCAATCAGAAATACGCCGGGGGACGGAAATCCTTACCCGGCGTTCGGCAGGATAAACCCGAAGGTTTAAGTTTTTAACATTTTTCCGAAGTACAACAACCTTAAGGCCGGATACCTCCAATTCACTTTTACTGTACAGTTTATGCCCGGCCATTCAACAGTTGCCTTGCTTATTCTTCGTAATAGGCTTTAGCTGCGGTAAGTAATACATCGCCATCAATACGCTCTTTGTAATTTGGATTCACATAATTGAACCGGACTATCCCATCGGTATTTACAATGTAAACAGCCGGGGCCGGTAGCAGATGGTGATCATACCCTGAATCTCCTTCAAGGTCAATACCTACAGACTTATATCTCTCAACAGTTTCAGGATCAACCTTAAAAGCTAAACCGAAGGCTTTGGTTGCATTCATAGGGCTGTCGGAGAGCAGGGTATATCCCAATTCGTTTTCATTGAGCGTGGCCCTCAGTTTTTCGGGACGATCCGGGCTGATAGCTAAAATCTGATACCCGATTTCATATAAATCATCTTCAATTTTTTTAAGGTCAGCAAGATGTCGGCTGCAATAAGGGCACCAGCCGCCTCGGTAAAAAACCAATATGGAAGGCTGTTCGTACACTTTATCACGGAGACTGACAGTCTCGCCATCAATATTCTTGACGGTGACATCCGGGATTTCTGAGCTGATCAGCAGTGGTGTTACTGCATTGGCGCTGGCGGCATAATCCTGAGCCTGAAGAAAAGGCACGAATAGAAAAGATATAATGAATGCTGCGAAGGTTGTTTTAAGGTAAAAATTCATGAACTACCGTTAGTTGGGTTAATATTTCTTTAAAGACGACCTGAATGGAACAATTTCTTACTCAATCTCCTTCATGATAGCATAAGATCATAACAGAAAACAAGTTAGAACAAATGGAAATAGGAAATATTTACGAATTAGTAACCGGAAAAGTAGAAGAATGGTTGACTACCATCATCGAGATGCTGCCAAACCTTGCAGTAGCGTTACTGGTCGTCATCGTTTTTTATGCCATAGCCAAGGGGATACGGAAATTTGTTGGCAAAGTACTTTCCAAAGTTACGACCAACAAAACTGTAACTGGATTAGCCCAAACCGTATTGGGAGTTTTGGTAATTGGTATCGGGGTATTTATTGCGCTTAGTATTCTGAACCTGGATGGTATGGTAACCAGCTTGCTTGCCGGTGCAGGTATTATTGGACTGGCTTTAGGTTTTGCCTTTCAGGATATCGCCTCGAATTTTATTTCGGGCGTATTGTTATCGGTTCGCCACCCATTTGGAATAGGTGATATCATAGAAACCAACGACCTATTTGGAACCGTAGAGAAGTTAAATCTGAGAAATACGGTTATACGCACCCCACAGGGACAAATAATTTATGTGCCCAATAAAGTGGTGTACGAAAACCCATTTGTAAACTATACCAAGAACGGAGAGCGAAGAATAGACTTGGCCTGCGGTGTTTCCTATGGAGATGACCTTGAAAAAGCACGGGAAGTAGCCATTGAAGCCATCGAACAACTGGATATGAGAGACACATCAAAAGATGTTGAGCTCTATTTTGATGAGTTTGGCGGTAGTTCGGTAAACTTTAAAATTCGCTTCTGGATAGCATTCGAAAAGCTGCCTCAATATTGGGGTGCTCAAAGTGAAGCGATTATTGCGCTGAAAAAAGCATTTGATAAGAACGACATTATGATTCCATACCCGATCCGAACGCTGGATTTCGGAATCAGAGGTGGAGAAAAACTGAATGCCTCCATGGTTAACAATGGAAGTAACGCTTAGAAGCGTGGGTTAATCACGTTGTTATAAACAGAGCCGAAGTTGAACTCAAACCCGAATGAGCCACCGTATTCATATGAGGTGGCTTGTTGGGATAAATTAAGCAGTCGTTCTTCCTCGGTTAAATCGCCGGCGGGCAGACTCAGCTGATCGTTGATCAAAGAGTATCGTGCGGAAAAGAAAATGGAGAGCCCACGTACGATTCTCATATTTACCCGGAACCCCATATTGACTCGGTTTTTGCTGAAGTCGTGCATGTAATTTCCGGCATCAAGCCAGCCATAAATACCACCCCAGGGCTGCGTGAAATCTGTTCTGATCGTCAGCTCCTGTCTCCATAAGAACTCCTCGTCTTTGTTGAAAATGGTGGTTTCGCTGTAATCATAATAAGATCCGAGAATACCATATCGGAAGGTTACCTCTCGTCGGTTATGCTCTCTGTAAGGGAACAGGCTGTACTCGATGGAGGGTGTTGCCCCAATACTTAAATCAATGTTATTCTGGGTTGATGACTCGGCCCGCTGATAGGCACCTACCGTCCAGTGATCCCCTAAGCTAAAGGCCTGCAAGCCAAAAAACCTTTGGTTCTCTGTGATGTAAATATCCGTTGTTTCTTTTCCGGTGCTGTCTTCAGAAGTAAAACTGCGACGCCGGTAATTCTGATTATAATTGAAATTGATTTTCCACTGGTCGGTAATACGGCGTGCATCAACATTTCCGTTTAGCCTGAGGTTGCCCTGCGACTGCTCACCGTCAAAGTCGGTGCTGGCTCTCACCCGAAACACCCAACTGTTCCAGGGATCGGCTTCACTTATTACGGTACTTTCGCTTAAGGATCCGGAAAAATTTACGTTCAGATCAGAAAGAACTTCACGTCCGGCAAGGAAATAAACCAGTCCCAGTTTCACGTGCTTTACGAGGCGTCGGCGCATTTCGTCGTTAGTATCTGATTTAGGGCTCACAAAAGTGAGGATTTGAGATTTATCCTCGATAAAACCCTGCCCCATAAAATTCAGGGTATGCTCCCAGCCGCCGCTTCCTGTTTGCTGAAGGGTTACCAGAAGGTGAACTTCGGCATCCGATTGATCGCGCACAAAATTAATGAAATTCACTTCAGAACGAACATAACTTCCGTTACACCCCCGGCAATCTAAATACACATTGAGGGTTTGCTTCTCCTCAGGAACGTCAGTGGTCTCCGATTGTGCGAGTGAACATATGGGGGTCAGTAAAAAAAGTAAGAGCAGGGTGTGCCTAAAGTTCAATGTCTTAAAGAAAAAGCTTGAAAATTTATTTCATCTAAAATACGAAATGAACAATTCAGGCTTTGAAAAAAACTTAAAAAAGAATGTAAATGAAATTTACGGATAAGTGATCCTTAGATAGTAACGGAAGGCTGTTCAAGGGCTGTTATTCAATGAAAACTAATGGCCGATTAGAATCTGGAAAGCACTCATGGCAAGGATAGCCAGTGTAACCCAAAGCCCAACTTTTTTGGGAGAACACTGTTCAAGTGCCTCAGGAATCAGGTCAGCAAAAACCATCCAGATCATGGCCCCGGCGGCAAAGCCCAGGCCGAAGGGAAGGTATTCTTTAAAAACCTCAACAAACAGGAAAGCGGGGATAGCCATTAACGGTTGGGGCAGGCTCGAAAAAATACTCCAAAGCACAGCCTTAAAAGCTGAAGTTCCCTGAGGAACCATAACCAGGCTGATAGCCAATCCCTCCGGGATGTTATGCACAGCAATAGCGATAGCGATGAAGACTCCAAACTCCATCGTGTTGGCAAACGAAACGCCCACACTCACTCCCTCAGCAAAGGAGTGAACGGTCATGATACCCAGGAAAAGCAGCATCTGTTTGCGCTTTCCGGTAAGAAGATCTTCAACGCCGACCTCCGTTCGGCCCTCCATCCATCGATTGGCTAATACCACCAAAATCACGCCGCCCAGCATCCCGCCTAGTGTCATCCATTGGTCGATGTCATACCCTTCCATGATAAGGCTGAAACTGGCGGCGAGCATCAACCCGGAAGCAGCGGCATTGGATTTACCCAACAGGGAAGGAGAAATATCCTTGATAAAAAAGAAAGGCAGAGCTCCCAAGCCGGTAGTAACCGCCGTGAGCAGCGCATACAAAAAAACTTTGGTGATGGGGAGCGAGAGTAATTCCATAATTCTATATTAGGACGGCAAAGATAGAAATCAGGCCATTGATTCCCTAGGCAACCTTGTAATTCCTGACAGTTTAAAGACAGTCAAAATAAAGATAGTGGGGTGGTGAATGATCAATCCACTAATCACATTGAAAAAGATGATTCTTCAAAAGTTCACAAACCAGCAAAAAGCTTGATTACTCAACTAGCATCTCTCGGCAAATCCGGATTATTATTCACTCTTATTTTATTTCTGCAAACGGCAGGAATATTTGCTCAACAAGCAGAAGAGAATGCGGCCAGTCCGTTTGAAGTCAGTGTAAGTTACACCGGAGATTTATTCGGAAATGTAGCCGGAGGGAATGAGACCGGTATCCGTTATTTTGATAACATTGATGTAAACATGCAGGTAAACTTCGATCAGCTTCCGCTTGGGCTTTCGGGCACAACCTTTTATGTGTACGGTATCGGGAATCAGGGCGGAAGCATCAGCGGACTCGCCGGAGACCTGCAGGGGATAAGTAACATTGAGGCCGAAAACTCCTGGCGTATTTTTGAAATATGGGTGCAGAAAAAATTCTTTCTCGCCAACAGCTCCATCCTCTTAGGGCTGTATGACATTAACTCCGAGTTTAACGTTCTGAACAGCAGCCTTTTATTCCTGAACAGCTCACATGGCTTAGATCCTACCATAGCGCTAAGCGGAGTGCTTGGCCCATCCACTTTTCCATACACCTCACTTGCCGCTCGTTTAAAAATAAATCCCTTTAGTGGGTTGTATATGCAGGCGGCTGTTTTAGACGGAGTGCCATCCGATCCGGGCAATACCAGAGGAACAAAAATTTACCTCCGGGAACGGGATGGAGTTTTTGTGATTGGGGAAATCGGGTTTCAGTCGCTGAGAGATAACAGCCTGCAGATGCGAAACCGGGTTACACGCCTTCAGAACATGCTGGATCCTGGTGTGGTCGGTAATAATAAAATTGCGATAGGGGGATGGTTTTACGGTAATGAGCGAAGTACCTGGGAAGTGACCGGTTTTAGGGAGCAGGAGTTTGGGTTCTATGCACTGGGCGAGTACGAGATATTTTCAAATACATCAACATCACCACGAAGCCTGAGGGCTTTTTTCAGAGCCGGTGCAGTGAATCCGGACATTAATATGCTGAATGGATTTTTAGGTGGTGGATTTGTTTTTGACGGGTTGATACCGGGTCGCCCGGGTGATCAAACCGGTTTAGCGGTAGCTCATGCAATGGCAAGCCCTGAATACCGAAGCGTTACCTACCTGAATAGCTATAAACCTGAAAAAGCAGAAACCAATATTGAGTTTACGCATCAATTCGCGTTAAATGATTATGTTCAGGTTCAGGGAAACGCCCAATATGTTCTTAATCCCGGCCTTGATGCAACGCTGGATGATGCCGTTGTTGTTGGGGCCCGCCTTGTAATTGGGTTTTAACCGATAACCAACATCTATTATGAAACCTTCAAAAAAGCTTTTTCCAACTCTGTTGCTGGCTGTAACCTTCAGCCTGTTAAACTTTTCAGCTGTGGCACAGGACGATTCATCTTTTATGGACGAACTTCGAGAGTTGTTTAAAAATGAATCACTGTCTGTGGGAGCCTTGGTTCAGGTTCAGGGTTTGTATGATTTTGATGATCAGTCACCTGCTTCATCCCGTAGTTTCTCACTTCCTACCGCACGAATAAAGCTAAGCGGAAAGCTGGACGGTGGCTTCAACTATGTAGTTCATTTTGATGCAGCCGACAATCCCATTCTGTTGGATGCTACCGCTGGATATAGCTTAAACAATGCATTTAATGTAACCGCCGGCGCCCAAAAACCGGGGATTAGTGCAGAGTTTCTGAAAGGTCCTCAGGATCTCGATTTTGTGAGCCGCTCGCAGGTAGTTAAGGCGTTGGCAGAAAACCGGGATATCGGAGTGAGGGTGCATGGCCGCTTCGATCAGGGTTTGGGCTACTCTCTTGGGATGTTCAATGGAAACAACCTGCAGCCCAATGACAACGATGCCTTCTACTATGCCGGCCGGTTATCTTTTAATGCTGAATTTAATGACGGGACCAACCTAGCTTTAGGGGCAAACGGATCCTATGGTGAGCAAGATAATAAATCCATAGCCGCGGGTACGATCCCTTTCATAGATGGAGAGTATGCTATTTTCGGAGGAGATTTACGGGTTGAGAACAGCGGATTTATCATGGGTGGAGAGTTCCTTTCTGCATTGATTGACTACAATCAGTCCGGCGAATTTGATGATACGATAATGGGGTATCAGGTAACGGGCGGGTTTAAATTTCTTGAAAAAGCACAGTTTTTAGTGCGCTGGGATAGTTTTCAATCAGAAGATATCCCTGCCCTAAACAGCGACGAGATTGTGATCGCATTGAACTATCTGCCCACAGAGCAAACGAAAATCAGGCTGAATTATATATTTCCACCAGAACAAGCTGAGCTGGAAAATCACCGTATTGCCATGAATTTCCAGATTGGCTTCTAAGGATTTGCCGGAGACGTCGAATAGCTGCTCCAGTCCACTCTTTTAAGCACGATGTATAAACCAATCAAAACGAGGGGGATGCTGAGAAGCTGTCCCATGTTGAAGATCCAATCGCTGGCAAAATTAGCCTGTGGAATTTTGGTGTACTCCAGGAGGAACCGACCGGAGAACAGCAGGATTAAAAACATCCCAAACAATGAACCTTCGGGTGGATGCGCTTTATACTTTTTGTAGATGTACCAAAGAACCGCAAATACGAGCAGGCAAAGAATAGCTTCATACAACATAGTAGGGTGGCGTGGAATGGTACCGGCAGGTCCGGGAAGGTTGGTGAAAACAATACCCCAGGAGACGTCGGTGGCATGTCCGTAAATTTCAGAATTGAAGAAATTTCCCGTTCTGATAAAAGCACCGCCCACGGCTGTGGGAATTACAACGCGGTCAGCCAGCCACCAGAAACTCATTTTCGGGGCTTTTTTACTCTGGTAATACATGGCCACAATAATACCGATGGCTGCACCGTGGCTTGCCAATCCGCCATTCCAAATAGCCAGCACCTGATCTAAATTCCGCAGATAATAGGAGGGATCATAAAAAATAACGTGGCCGAGGCGAGCACCAATCACGGTTCCCACTAAAATCCAGGTGAGAATACTTTCCATTTCCTCGACTTTACGACCACCGTCTTTCCACAATTTCACACCAAAGAAATAGCCGGAAACAAAAGCTCCGGCAAACATCAACCCATACCAACGGGGTGCAATAGGGCCAATGGAAAAGATTTCAGGGTCGATGCCCCATGTCAGGTTTTGCAATAATGCGATGATCATTAAGTCAGGTTTAAGAAAGTTCAGCAGAAAATAACAGCACTGACGGGAAAGTGAAACTAAAAGCTAATTTATTAACTCATTTTTTACACCAAATGCCTATACTTGATTAAAGACAAAACAGGGAACAAAAAGGGAAGTTAGTTTGCAGGAAGATCGCAGATTTGTCCGGCCAAGAAAGCAGTTGGTAGAAACGCTACGCAAAAAAGGTATCGAAGATGAGCGTGTGTTAATGGCTATCGGGAAGATACCGCGGCATAAATTGATTGACACCGCCCTGCACACCAAAGCCTATAACGACACTGCTCTCCCAATCGGGATGGGCCAAACCATCTCTCAGCCCTTCACGGTGGCAGCTCAAACCGAATTGCTGAATATTGAGAAAGGCGAAAAGATTTTAGAAATCGGAACGGGCTCCGGCTACCAGTGTATGGTTTTGTGTGAACTTGGAGCGGATGTATATAGTGTAGAACGCCACAAAGAGCTCTATCACCGGGCGAAGGAAGCTCTTCACGAATTAGGTTATCGAGCCATGCTGAAAGTGGGTGATGGAACATTGGGTTGGTCCACCTACGCGCCTTATGATGGTATTGTTGTGACTGCAGGAGCTCCCGTTGTGCCGGACGACCTCGTACAGCAATTGGCCATTGGCGGCCGGTTAGTAATTCCGGTGGGGGACGACACCAAGCAGATGATGTTGCGCATAACACGGGTTTCCGAAAATGAATATGAGCGTGAAGAACTGGCTGATTTTAAATTTGTACCGCTTATCGGCGAAAAAGGATGGGGTGGCTCGTAGTGACTGAACCGGAGCAAACGTCAACCCCACCCAAAGACACCACCACTTTTAAAGAAGCACCGTTTTTAGCTCTCAAAGGCTTTTTGATGGGATCGGCGGATATTGTGCCGGGCGTAAGTGGCGGAACCATGGCCCTGATTGTGGGTATTTACGAACGCCTGTTGAATGCCATTAAAAGCGTGAACGGTAATTTCATAAAGCTTTTTTTCACGCTGAAATGGAAAGCGGCGTTTAAAGAAATCCATATCTTTTTCCTGGCATTTCTGTTTTTGGGGATCTTTTCAGCGTTGGCCTTTTTCACCAAAGTAGTGCCGCTGCAGGTGTATATGTTTACCCATCCCGAAATTGTGTATGGACTCTTTTTCGGGTTGATTGTAGGCTCTATCTACATTTTGATTAAAGCTCTTGAGCGGTTCACTAAAACAGAACTATTGATGCTGGTGCTGGGTATGGCCTTTGGAATCTGGATCGTATCTCTGGTTCCGGCCGATACGCCTGAACATCCGGCCTTTGTATTTTTGAGTGGCAGTATCGCCATTTGTGCCATGATTTTGCCGGGTATCTCCGGTTCGTACCTGTTGCTCATTATGCGGAAATATGATTACCTGCTTTCTGAAATTGGGAAGTTGGGCGGTGTGGAAACAGTGGATGGTTTGATTGGCTTGCTGCCTTTTGTGTTAGGAGCTGTTGTTGGTTTAGCTGCTTTTTCGAGATTTCTTTCCTGGTTGCTTTCAAAATATCATTCCCAAACCATAGCCGTGTTAATCGGCTTTCTGATTGGTTCCCTATATGTGATTTGGCCCTACCAACACAGGGATTTTGTGCAGCGCGCAGAAGTAACACAGGTGGAATATATGAATCACCCCAAAGTGCAGGAGCTGATGGAAAATCCACCAAACACAAACCTGCCGGAATATGAGCGCATCGGAGAAATCAGGAATGCTGATTCTACTTTTGAGGAGATGAAACAGGTAGAGATTGAGACAGTTAAAAATAAGCTGATCAAATCAGAACCGTTTATCCCGGGCTGGTTGGGTGCCAAACCCGGCGACGACCCCAATGTGTGGGGCGGTATCATCGGGATGTTGGTTGGAGTTATTTTAGTGGGAGGCCTGGACCGGCTCCGCGATAAATAAAGATGGAACATTACAGGGCGCTAACTTATTTTATTATTAGAGTTAGTTATTCAACAAAAAAGGAGTAGCTATGAATGTGGAGCGCGTGTTAATTCCAACCGATCTTTCCGAGAAATCCAATGCGGCATTAAAGTCAGCAGATCTCTTTATAGATAAATTCGACTGCACTGTTGATTTGATGCATGTCATACCTTTGTCAAAATATTTAGGCGACAGTTTTGATAAAATCGGGGTGCCACTGAGTATGGATAAAGACGTATATCCCAAACTCATTGAAAACCAGCGGAAGGAACTCAGTGCCTTTGCGAATGAGCACATCAAAAAGAAAGATAAGCGCGGAGAGTATATTGTAAATATTGACCGCAAGCCATCAGACTCCATTCTCCGCCAAATTGAGAAAGGGAACTATGATTTGGTCATAATGAGTGCGAAGGGGGATCATTTCGCTGATTTCTTCCACGGCAGTGCTACCGATAAAGTAATTCGTCGCTCCAAAACACCGGTACTTACGCTATCCAAGAAAATGGTATCGGATCATATAAATACCATTGTTGTGCCGTGCGACTTTTCCAGCCATTCACTGGCTGCCATCCCATTGGCATTTGATGTAGCCCAGAAATTCGGGGCCAAACTTGAGCTGCTGAATGTGATCGAAATGTATGCTCACGATGTGCACGGTGTTGAACCCACCACCATAGGTGTAGATGAAGAAGCTGTTTACGGTGGTCTTAAAGGCCGCTTAAAAAGCTTTTTTGATGATTATGATGAGTATAACTTTTCGGTGGAAGATGGTGAAACCGACTTTCAGGATGTATTAGTGCATCACGGAAATGGGGAAGAAAATCGCATTGGGTTTAAGACCATTATTCTGAAATCCATCGCTGCTCACCACGAAATCATCGAATACGCAAACGAAAATGCCGACCTGGTGGTAATGAGTACCCACGGCCGCACCGGACTCTCCCGCATGCTGCTGGGTTCCACCACCGAACAGGTAATTCAACACCTGGAGAAGCCGCAGATAACCATTAAGCCGGAGTTGAAGAAATAGGGTGTTTTTTGATAAAACTGATTCTTAGTTAAATGAAGCAACTATTCATCATCCGACACGGAGAGACGGATAACAATAAACAGCATATTATTCAGGGAAGGAGCCTGGATGCATCCATCAATGAGTTGGGGCAATTGCAGGCAGAGGCTATTCGTGATGCCCTTGAACCCTATGACTTACATAAAATTGTAGCAAGCGGATTGCGCAGAACTCACGAAACGGCACAACCTTTGGCATCCCAAAGAAAGCTGGATATACATAAATACCCGGAACTCGATGAGATTAATTTTGGCGTTCTCGAGGGAAAGGTTTTTACCGAAATTAAAGATGAGGTCATGGAAGTGCATGAAAAATGGAAAAGCGGAAATGTAGATTATGCTCCTGAACATGGAGAATCTCCCCGCGAAACCTATGCAAGAGCCAATGCCAAAGTAGAGGAGGTCCTGGAGTCATCAACCGGGGAAAGCATTGTGTTTATGATTCATGGTCGACTAACCCGTATTTTATTATCCGAATGGCTGGGGTACGGATTAAAGAACATGCACAAAATTGAACATCAAAACGGCGCCATCAACCATCTTACCTGGCACGATGGAAAGTTTAAAGCCGTGGAGCTCAATAAAACCGACCACCTGATGGAGTTGGTCTGACCGGTTTATTCTTATCATCCTGCTTCCATTATTTCCTTATATTCAAAGTCTGTAAAAGAACCATTTCAGCCTGCTTTGGGTTTTATGATCGAAAGCAAAATTAACTGATATTTATGAGTGAAAAAGTAAGATCCATGTTTGCCGACATTGCCGATGATTATGATCGGGTGAACAGCGTATTGTCATTTGGGGTGCATCACGCATGGAGAAAAAAAGCGGTATTGGAAAGCGGAGCTCACGAAGGGGATCACGTTCTTGACTGCGCGACCGGTACCGGTGATTTGGCGATCGAATTTAAAAAGGCCGTGGGGGAATCCGGATATGTATTGGGAACCGATTTCTGTGCGCCCATGATTGAACCGGCTCCTGAAAAAGCAGAAAGTGCCGGCTTGAAAATCGATTTTGAAGTCGCCGATGCGATGAATCTTCCCTATGAAGACGACAAATTTGATATCTCCAGTATCGCATTCGGTATCCGAAATGTTGATGACCCGGTAGTTGCCCTGAAAGAACTGGCACGTGTGGTAAAACCGGGAGGAAGAGTTACGGTGCTGGAATTCGGGCAGCCCAAAGGGCTCATGAAATATCCATACGAACTCTACAGTCAGCACATTATGCCGGCTATTGGCGGATGGCTGAGTGGAAACCGGGAAGCCTATACCTACCTGCCACGGACAAGCGCTGAATTCCCGGCCGGTGATAGATTTTTAGCTTTGATGGATGAATCAGGTTCTTTCAAAGAGAAGCGGGCCGTTAAGCTAACCGGTGGCATCGCATACGTTTATGTAGGAGTGGTTCAATAATTGTATATTCCAAAATTCATTCAGGCCACTAAATCTCAAAAGCGCTAGAAGAGAACAGAACTTTAACATTTCGCGATTTAGAGTTTTTGTGGCGGATTAACAAACCCAACAAGTTTTATGAAAATAGAAGACATTAAAAAAGTTCTCCCTCACCGATATCCATTTTTACTTGTAGACCGGGTGCTGGAGGTAGAGGAAGAAAAGATCAAAGCCCTGAAAAACGTAACGGCTAACGAAGAGTTTTTTAACGGCCATTTTCCCGGTCAGCCTATCATGCCCGGGGTTTTACAGGTTGAGGCATTGGCTCAGGCCGGCGCTATTATGCTGATGACCCAGAAGGCGGAAAACCCTGATGAGACCCTGATGGTATTCACCGGTATCAATAACTGCAAGTTCAGAAGACAGGTAGTTCCCGGAGATCAACTGATCCTGGAAGTGGAAATGGGTTCTATGCGGCGCAATTTTGTTACCATGAAAGGCAAAGCCACTGTTGATGGTGAAGTAGCCTGTGAACTGGAAGCATCGGCAGCATTGGTACCAAAGGATAAAGCATGAGTACTCAAAAAAATTCAGATCGCCCGGTAAAGATTACAACCCAGACGGTGGTTGATATGAAAAGAAAAGGCGAGAAGATTTCCATGCTTACCGCCTACGATTTTACCATGGCTCAGATTATTGATCAGGCCGGAATTGAGATCATTTTGGTGGGAGATTCAGCTAGTAACGTAATGGCAGGCCACGAAACAACGGTACCCATGACGCTGGATCATATGATCTACCATACCTCGTGCGTAGTTCGGGGTGTGGATCGGGCTTTGGTTATAGCTGATCTGCCTTTTATGAGCTATCAGGTAACCACGAAAGAGGCTTTGATCAGTGCCGGACGCATGATGAAAGAAGCTGGAGCTCATGCCATTAAAATGGAAGGCGGTAAACCGATCATAAATTCGGTGAAGAAAATTGTGGAAGCAGGTATCCCGGTGATGGGTCATTTAGGCCTGACCCCACAAAGCATTTATAAATTTGGAACGTACAAAGTTCGTGCCACCGAAGAGCAGGAAGCTGAAGAGCTGATCCGGGACGCCAAGTTACTCGAAGAAGCCGGATGTTTTTCAATCGTGTTGGAAAAAATTCCTGCAAAACTTGCGGCAAGGGTAACAGAAGAAATTTCAATTCCAACCATAGGAATCGGAGCCGGAGCCGGTTGTGACGGGCAGGTTCTTGTTATCCATGATATGCTCGGGCTGAATAAAGAATTTAATCCTCGGTTCCTGAGAAGGTATGCGGATTTAAATACAGTAATGACTGACGCTGTTCAGAATTATATCAAAGACGTTAAGAGTAAAGATTTTCCAAACGAAGAAGAACAATACGGCGGATGAGCGATTCAAAAGAGCGACCTTTTATTTTAGTAAGTAACGACGACGGAATTTTCTCACCCGGTATTAAAGCGCTCGCTGAAGTAGCTGCCGAATTCGGGGATGTTTACATCGTAGCACCTGATAAAGAGCAAAGCGCGGTAGGACATTCCATTACCATTCAGGTTCCGCTTCGGTCAAGTAAGTTCACTGTGGCAGATAAATATGAAGGAGAAGCCGTAAACGGGACTCCGGCTGATTGTGTGAAATTGGCTCATGGCCAGCTTTTGGACAGAAAGCCTGATTTAGTGGTTAGCGGAATTAATCATGGAAGCAATGCAGGAATCAATATCATGTACTCCGGGACTGTGAGTGCCGCGACTGAAGGAACCATTTTGGGTTATCCATCCATTGCGGTAAGCTGTACGGATTTTAATGAAGATGCCAATCTTCGAGGTTGTCAGGAAGCCGCCCGTCGGGTGATAAAGCATGTGCTGAAGAATGGGTTACCAAGAGGAGTTACGCTGAATGTAAACGCCCCGGCCGGTGAATTTACCGACATCAAATGGACCCGCCAGGCCGACAGCCGCTATGTCGAAGAATATGAAAGCCGAACTGATCCATTCAACAGAGCTTACTACTGGCTGACCGGCAAATTTGAATTACTGGACGAAGGAAAAGACTCGGATATTCATGTGCTGAATGAAGGGCTGGCTTCGGTTACGCCTATTCAGTATGACCTTACAGCTTATGATTTGTTAGAGGGAAAAGAAGACAGCGACCTGCAAGGGTAGTAAGCACTCCCGACCGGATTTAAAAAAAGTCGGTTACGACGCAGAGCGTCCTAACCAGAGAATGTTTTGAAATAATAGAAGATCATTTACTGAACCTCGTTCTGACGCTCCGCGTCGGAACAAATATGGTGTTCGGTACCTGTAATCAATACCGATCAAAAAAAGATCAGTATCAGTGCCCGCTTTTAGCCAACCGTTTCAGCAGGTTCAACCAAAACTTCTCGTAGATCTTTTGTGATTCCTTATTCATTTGTAAGTGCATCTGAGCCAAATGGGAAAGAGGAACCGTTTCAAGGTGTGTTCCCCATTTTGCGCTTTCAACAGAAACAAAAGCATCATTTTCGCCTTCTTTTTCAAAAATCTGGCTGTTCTGAAATTTCAGCATTGGGTTGATAGAGAATTTGGTGCCCTTTCCAACAGCTGCGGTGTAAGAATAGTAAGCTACATCTTCGGCATCGGGGTGTTCCGGATTGAAAACATCGGTCACATAACCACACGTAAGTTGCTCCAGCGACCCGAGGGCGTCACTTTTTGTTTTTGGATACATGTTATCTCCAAACCAATCGAACATTTCACTCAGTTTTTCAGTAACCAATTCCGGGGCTTTCAAAACCAAATCTGCCAGGCTGGAACCATGGTGGGGAGTAGCAATAGTGGTGAGGCTTGCAACCCGATGGGCAATATCCAACTTGGATAGGGCACAACGCATATCGAGTCCGCCCATGCTGTGAGAAACCACATTAACCTTTTCACACCCATACTCTTTGCAAAATTTTTCGATGAGTAAAACCCAGTTTTCAGCCCGCGTTTCGATCCGGGCATAAGGCACTACATTAGGGGCGATAGCCGGTACTCCATGAGCCCTGATTTGCATACACGGGTCGTGCATAGGGCCTGACTTTATCACCGAACCAATAGCTCCGTAGCCGTGGCACATAAACACAGGGTATTTAAGCTGTACCATATCCGGCTGTGGAAACTCCTTCAGCTCAAATCGTTTTAAAAGGGTGGATCGGTCGGGCATGTTATTCTTTTGGGGTAGCTAAACTGTCCAGTTCAGGGTTAGTGGTTAAACGGATGGATCTCAAAACGGTTCCCTGATCATAAATATAAATATCCATATCATGGGAAGGAAAATGCACTTTAGCCGGCGCCTGCATATCATACTTGAACAAATCCTTATGTAAATCTACATGAAAAAGCGTTTTTGAAAATCTCGATGGCACCTCAATACGATATTCCTTTCTGGTGAAGATGGTATCAATTCTTATGCTCGTTACTCTTATTTGCTCAGCCTTGATTTGGGCGTCCTGAATATGAACATTCAGGAGCGAGTCGAGCTCATGAGCGTTTTCAATTTGATAGTTCTTGTAATCAGGCGAAGCTGCCAGAATAATTCCGCTTACGATACATGACAGCACCAGCAACACTGTGACTAACTTCTTTCCGTTTTTCTTATCCAGCATAAACCGGGTTGGGTTCTTAACTTCTTAGATTTACCTTAGGCTGAATCTATAAACTTCTGCTGAAAAAAAGATATGTCTTTTCAGATTCAAAAAATTGAAACACAACAACATATAAACGATTTTCACCATCTACCCGAACGGCTGTATAAAGATAACAGCTGGTATCGGCCGCCTTTTCGGTTTGAGGTTGAAAATGTATTCAATCGGGAAAAAAATGAACGGTTTCGGAAAGGGGGAGAATGTGAGCGATTTCTGGTTCTGGAGAATGGTGAAGTTGTCGGCCGGTTTGCTGTATTTATCGATCCTGAAAAAGATGAGCGATATGACCCAAAGCTTGGGGGAATTGGTTTCATGGAAATGGAAAATATTCCGGGCATAGCTGAGTCTGTCATCAAGTTTGCAAAAAAATGGCACCAGGAAAGGGGATATGCTGGATTTCGTGGTCCCATTAATTTTGGCGAAAACGATACTTTCTGGGGCATTCAAACCGAAGGGTTTGAGGATCACAACGTGTACGGCATGATCTATCATCATACATATTACGAAGAGCTGATAGAAGAAACGAATCCCGAAAAATTTGACGATGTGTACATGTATCAGCTGGATTTAGAACAGCCTTTGCCCGAACGATTACTCAGAATAACAGAGCGGCTGAGATCAAAAGATCACATTGAAGTTCGTCCGATTGATAAAAAGAACCTGGAACGGGACGGGGAAATGATCCGCCAAATTTACAACCGGGCATTTAGTGATCAGGTGGTGCAGGAGAGGGAAGAAGAGTTTATTGGGATCTCACGGGAAACCATTCGGCAGATGATTAAAAAGCTGAAACCGGTGTTGATGCCGGAAACATCTCCTATTGCCTTTGTAAATGGTGAACCGGCTTCGTTCCTGGTCAGTGTTCCGGATCTTCATGAAATATCAGCTAAGACCGGCGGGACGTTAAAATGGTGGCAGCTGTACCATTTGATTGGTTTTAAAAGAAGAGCCGAAAAATTCCGCCCGCTGGCTTTTGGAACCGATCCTCGCTTTCGGGGAAGGGGACTGGAAGCGCTGGTGTTTGCTGAGGGCTTCAAGTGGACCCGAAAGCACTATCCAAACCTGAAGGTACTGGAAGGCGGTTTCGTAAGCGAAAAGAACTGGATTATGCGCCGAAGCCTGGAAGCACTGGGCTGCGAAATCGCTAAAACGTACCGGGTGTACAAGTGGATGTGTGGGTGATTAGGTGATGAAGTGATGAAGTGATGAAGTGATGTGGTGATGAAGTGATGAAGTGATGTGGTGATAAGGTGATATTAAGAATTCAAAAATCGAATTTGGTATGCTAATCTGTTCAAGGGTAAATGGCGAAAATGACCACTTGTGCGATGTTGTATCAAAACATTTGTAGCTAAAGTTCCATCCTAGCGGACGCTTGAATTAGGTCGAGGTGTCCTCAAGATGACATCACTCATCACTTCATCACCCTATCAATTAATCACTCTCCACTTCTAAAAATCGTATTCAGGATCTCAATCGAAATGTCTTTTTTACTTCCCTGAAATTTTTGCTCAGAGTCTTTGCTCAGCAGGTGGACTGAGTTGGTATCAGCTTCGAAGCCGGCGTCTTTGTCGTTTAAAGAATTGGCGATAATAAAGTCGGCGTTCTTCTTATTCAGCTTGGTAGTCGCATTTTCGATCAGGTTTTCTGTTTCCATGGCAAAACCGATCAGAATCTGTCCTTTTGGTTTATGCTCACCCAGCCATGAAAGAATATCCGGGGTTTGCTTAAGCTTAATCTCATTGCCGGCTTTATCTTTCTTCACTTTATTTTGGTGCACTTCTTCGGGGGTGAAGTCAGAAACAGCCGCAGCCATGATGATCACATCTGCAGCAGCATATTGCTTAACGGCATCAAATAAATCGGCCGTACTGGTTATTTTAATAGAGTGGATGCCTTCCGGTGTGGGAATTGAAAGGGGGCCGTGAATCAACGTTACGTCTGCACCCAGGCTTTGAGCAGCCTCCGCCATAGCCACGCCCATTTTTCCGGAACTTGGATTTGAAATAAATCGAACCGGGTCTATGTGTTCGCGGGTGGGACCGGCAGTTACAACCACTTTTTGCCCTTCCAGCGGCCCTTCAACAGATCCGATGATTTCAGAAGCTTTTTCAAGAATGGCTTCAATTTCAGGCAAGCGACCTTTTCCTTCCAATCCACTGGCCAGGTAACCGGATTCCGGCTCTAAAACATGATATCCGTTTTCTTGTACCTTTTTCAGGTTATCTGAGACGCCCGGTGCTTCATACATCTCTCCGTCCATGGTTGGACAAATTAGAATGGGGCATCGCGCAGCCAGAACAGTGCTGGTGAGCATATTGTCAGAAAGACCGGTAGCGATTTTGGCGAGCGTGTTGGCCGTGCAGGGGGCGATTACAAAAAGATCGGCCCATTCGCCCCAGTTAATGTGGCGGGTCCAGTCGCTGGAGTCTCCTTCATCGGGGAAAATATCTACGGCCACTTCATGGCCGGACAGGGAAGCAAAAGTCTCTAAACCAACAAAGCGGGTGGCTGAAGGCGTCATAGTGACGCGGACTTCGGCTCCCGCTTTTTGAAATTCTCTGAGTAAAAAAGCAGCTTTATAGGCTGCAATTCCTCCGGTAACACCAAGAATGATGCGTTTACCGGAGAGCATGATTAATCCTCTTTTTCAGGATGTCGGTAATAAATTTGGTCTTCCTGCATTTCCACAATAGATCGCTGAGTAGCGTGTGGAAGCTTTTCGAAAGCTTTGGAGATGTTCTCCTGCTCTTCGTTGAAAGAAAACTCGTCTTCTTCTTCAAATCCTTCGAAATACTGGAGTTTTTCGTCCAGTTCTAATTTCTCCTGAGCTGCAATCTGTCGGGCTCTCTTGGAAAGGATCACAAGTAACTCATATTTGTTACCTGTTTTGAATTTCAGTTTTTCAATGTCTAATGTTTGGACTGCCATGGATGGTATCAGTTTTGATTCATGAATTCGACAACGGCTTTTTTAACCTCTGCATAAGCCGTATCCAAATTGTCATTTATAATAACCTGATCGAACTGATCAGCATATGTAAGTTCTTTTTCAGCGCGTTGGAGCCTCAAGGCCAGTGTTTCATCATCTTCGGTCCCGCGGGCGATCAGGCGCTGTTTCAAAACATCTATAGAAGGCGGCTTAATAAACAAACTGAGACTTTCGTCTCCGTAAATCTTTTTGATATTGACCGCGCCTTTTACTTCGATGTCAAGCAGAACAAAATAGCCTGAATTTAGTTTTTTATCAACTTCTGAACGCAGTGTGCCGTATTTCTTTCCCCCATAGAATTCTTCCCATTCCAGGAATTCGCCACCGGCTGTTTTTTGGTCAAAATCGTCGTCAGTGAGGAAATAATAGTGTTTTCCGTCCACTTCTCCTTCCCGGGCAGGACGGGTAGTTGCCGAAACAGAAAACTTAAGCTCTTCAAATTCTTTAAAAAGCCGGCGCGCGAGGGTCGTTTTTCCTGCTCCGCTGGGTGCAACTAAAATGATGACTTTACCTTTTTTCATAGTAGTACTGAGACATAAGACACAAGATGTAAGATAAATTTTCTTCAATCTTACATCTTGTGTCTTAAATCTACTTTATTCGACGTTTTGGACTTGTTCACGGATTTGCTCCAGCGCTTCTTTGCATTTTACTACATACTGGGCAATGTCGGAGTTGTTAGCTTTGGAACCGATGGTATTCAGCTCGCGGTTGATCTCCTGGGTCAGGAAGTTGAGTCTTCGGCCGGCCGGTTCAGGTTGTTCAACGGCTTCAATAAAAAATTTCAGGTGTGAGCGCAGACGAACGATCTCTTCCGTAACATCCATCTTATCAACTAGAATGGCTACTTCCAATTCCAGTCGTTCGGGGTCAATTTTGTCTTCCTCAATCAGGTTGTTGATTCGCTCCATCAGCTTATCCCGCGCATCTTCAGCTCGCCCGGCTGTTTCTTTGGTGATGATTTCCAGGTTTTCATCAATAAACTCGATGCGGTCCACCAGGTCGTTTTTAAGCTGACTGCCTTCCTGGGTTCTCATTTTCAGGAGAGATTCCACCGCTTCTGAAAGTGCTTTTTCAGCCACCTTCCATTTTTGTTCCAGCACTTCCTCGTCTTCTTCCTCATTAATAAACACATCGCCGAACTGGGTTATGTCTTTGATGGAAATGGGATCTGAAATGCCGGCTGCTTCCCTGAGATTATCCAGAATTCGGGAATAACCTTTTACTTTCTTTTCATCCACCCGGATGGAAGGCTCACCCGTTTCTGATTCCGACAGGTAAACGGTAATATTCAATTTACCACGATTAATCGTTTTCTGAACCAGCTCTTTGACTTCAAGTTCTTTGTCTTGCAAACGCTGTGGCAGGCGAATACTCAGATCCAGATAGCGACTGTTTAGTGATTTAATTTCAACCGTGGCCGTGATGCCGTTTTCAGAGGCTTCTCCGCGACCAAAGCCGGTCATTGATATAATCATGATAATCTTGATGATGAAAATTGAGCGAGAAAATACGAAAGTATATCCCCTTTAAAAACTTTACTCGAATTGGGAGTTAAAGGTGATGAAGTGAGGAGTGATAAAGTGATATGTTGATATGGTGATATGAAAAATTCGTAAATCGAACCTGACATGGTGAGTAGATCAGGTATGGATCTTTCGGAGGTATCCTCAAGATGACCCCACTCCTCACTTCATCACCCTATCACTTTATCACTCATCACTATTCCATTCAATGAAAGCGAAGTTTTGTTATCTTGGCAGCCACTCAATTTTTGATATGACTATTTTAGGAATCTCAGCTTTTTATCATGATTCGGCGGCTTGTATAATTCAGGATGGCAGAATTGTAGCCGCAGCCCAGGAAGAACGGTTCACCCGAAAAAAACATGAGGAAGGATTTCCGTCTAATGCCATTCGGTTTTGCCTGGATTTTGCTGACATTAAGCTCGGGGACCTGGATGCCATCGCTTTTTATGATAAGCCGTTGCTGAAGTTTGAACGCCTGCTGGAAACCTACCTTTCTTTTGCTCCGCGCGGTGTGAAGTCTTTTATAACCGCCATGCCCGTCTGGTTAAAGGAAAAAATGTTCATGAAGCGGGTGATGCACGAGGAGCTTGCTAAAATCGGTGATTATGACCGAAAAGAGCTGAAGCTGCTGTTTCCCGAACATCATCTGAGTCATGCAGCCAGTGCCTTTTATCCATCTCCTTTTGAAGAATCAGCAATCCTCACCATCGATGGAGTGGGAGAGTGGGCCACCGCTTCCATTTGCTCTGGTAAAGGTTCTGAAATCACCATTTACCGGGAGTTAACTTTTCCGCATTCGCTGGGACTGCTCTACTCGGCCTTTACCTATTATTTGGGATTCAGGGTCAATTCCGGGGAGTATAAACTTATGGGGCTGGCACCTTATGGGAATCCGAATTCCAAAATGGTAGAGGAGTATATCTCTAAGATTAAGACAGATTTGATGGAGCTCAATGGCGATGGTTCCATTTATCTGAATCAGGATTACTTTGATTATGCTACCGGACTAAAAATGGTGAAGGAAAAGAAGTGGGAAGAACTCTTTGGCTTCCCAAAGAGGGAAGAAGAAGCGGAGCTGCAGCAGCATGAAGCGAATCTTGCCCTCGCCATTCAGAAAGTAACCGAAGAAGCGGTGCTGAAAATGGCAAAGGAAGCCCGGCGTTTGACGGACTCAAAGAATCTCTGCCTTGCCGGTGGGGTGGCACTGAACTGTGTAGCCAATGGGGCTATTCAGAATGAGGGGATTTTTGATGACATTTATATACAGCCGGCGGCGGGAGATGCAGGTGGATCGGTAGGGGCAGCACTTGCAGCCCACCATATTTATTTTGGGAAAGTCAGGAAGCCCCAGCAACCTGACGCCATGCAGGGCAGCTATTTGGGGCCCGATTTTCACGAATTTGAAATCCTGCAGCAGACCAAAAAATTCAAACCCGTTTATGAGAAATTGGATGAATCAAAGCTCTATCCCAAAGTAGCGGAATGGCTGGATGAAGGGAATGTGGTTGGGTGGTTTCAGGGGCGGATGGAATTTGGCCCCCGTGCCTTAGGTGCACGATCCATTTTAGGTGATCCCCGAAATCCAAAGATGCAGAAAAAGCTGAATCTGAAGATCAAATACCGGGAATCGTTCAGGCCATTTGCTCCATCGGTGCTTGCAGAAGATGCAGGACAATTTTTCGAGTTGAAATCAGACTCACCGTATATGCTTTTGGTGCAGGAGGTGAAAGAGGAGCATCATAAAGAGTTGCCGGAAAACTATCACCAACTACCACTCAGAGAAAAACTGGCCTTTGAGCGTTCTGCTTTTCCTGCCATTACTCACATCGATTTTTCAGCTCGTATTCAAACGGTCCATCAAGAAACGAACCCAAGATACTGGAAGCTGTTAAGTGCATTTAAGGAACGTACCGGAGTGGGGATGGTGGTTAACACCAGCTTTAATGTTCGGGGTGAACCGATTGTATGTACTCCGGAAGATGCATATCGGTGTTTTATGAATACGGAAATGGATTATCTTGTGATTGGCAATTATGTTTTTGATAAAGCTGAGCAGCCTGAGTGGGAGAAGGATATTAGATTTGAAAAGGATTGACAGCATAAATTGTAAATTCCGACGCAGAGCGTCAGGAACCAGTTAGTTTATTAATAAAGTTGAGATGAATGCACATACAGAAACTGAATAATTAATCACTCTGGATCAGAATATTTACATAGTAGTTTTGTAAATGAATCTCGTTCCTGACGCTCTGCGTTGGAACGAAAAAATGTTGGATAATATGGAAACACTGAAAGATTTATGGAACTTCATGAAGCAGCGGAAGAAATTCTGGCTGGCTCCGGTTATCATTGTGCTGCTTTTACTCGGTTTTCTAATTGTGATTGGAGGCGGTTCATCCATCGCTCCATTCATTTATACCCTGTTTTAATATGCTGGAACCTCGATCTCTCGAATTTATCAAGGAAGATCCGTCAACACCCAAAACACAGTTGGTGATTGTAACCGGGCTTCTGGTACTGGCCGCTATCTTTGATAGTGAAGTCATCGCCTACCTTGCATTAGTAGTTGGGCTGTTGTCTTTTATCCCGCCTATTGGCAATATAATGGTTTGGGGATGGTACAAGCTGGCCGAAGGACTGGGTTGGTTCAATTCCCGGGTATTGCTATCGCTGGTTTATTATTTCATCGTGACGCCCATTGCCCTGTTGTTTCGATTGTTCGGGAATGATCCGCTGCTGCTGAAAGACACTAAAGGAAGTATGTATAACTGCCGCGAACATACTTACACGAAAGAAGACCTGGAAAACCCGTGGTAAAGAGAATAGTTTTAGTTGCTGTACTTGCGCTTATAGGTATCAGTTCCGGATTTGCACAGCATAAAATTGGGCTGAACATTGAAGCAGGACCGAATTTTGGCAACATCATTCAGAATGAAAGCAAAGAATATGAATCAAATTTCGGTTCAGGATTTCAGGGAGGTGTGGGGCTGACTTACCGGATCTATTCCAAAGTTCACATCCAGACAGGTATTGGGTTTTCGCAGGTGAATTTGAGCAGAGATTATGATTCAGATCCATATCAAGGGCAGGGAGGACCTCAACTTCCGGCAATCATCCCTATGAAGTACGAATTTATGCTGATTGATGTGCCGGTAGAAGCCGGTTACTCGTTGTTGTTTGGTGATGTTGAGGTAGGTTTTCATGGGAGCCTTCGTCCCACATTTGTAACTGCGGTAAATAACGAACGTTACTTTTTCCAGGATGAAGACGGGGTTGCACAATTAGAGCTGGATATCTCGGATGAAATGAAACCTTTCATTTTGGTGGGAGAAGCCGGAGTTCAAATCCGCTATAGCCTGGACGAAAATACATCGGCTTTTGGTGGTTTTAAAGCTGGCTATGATCTAACCGGTATTCAAAAAAATAACGCCGGTAACGGACACCTGTTTCGGGCCGGATTTACATTAGGCCTGGCAATCAGCCTGAATTAACTTTCTTCCTCTACTTTCTCCAGGCTGACGGCATTCATGCAATAGCGAAGGCCGCTGGGCTCAGGTCCGTCGGGAAAAACATGCCCCAGATGCGCATCACACACATTGCAAAGAGCTTCTATCCGTACCATGCCATGTGAGGAATCCATTTCATACTTGACGGCACTTTCTTCTACAGGTTGGGTAAAAGAAGGCCATCCGGAGCTGCTTTCGAATTTAGAAGTCCCGTCAAAGAGTTCGGTACCACAGCAAACGCAGGCATATAAGCCGGGATCAAAACGGTAGCACATGTCGCTGGATCCGGGGCGTTCCGTCCCTTTCAACCGTGTGATGGCGAATTGTTCATCCGTGAGTTCCTGTTTCCATTCTTCCTCGGTCTTCTCAACTCTGCGGCTTGGATCGGGATTACCGTTTTTTGCAAATTCCTTTAGGTCTTTCCAGGTAAGCATTCTTAAGCGTGTTTAAATCAATTTATAGTATCCACCGGACGTGCAATCATGATTCCGGTATTTTTTGAATTTGGTTTGAGGAAGGAACTCAGCGGCTCATCAGAAACTTCAACCTTAAGATTCGATTGTGAAGCATGCATCAGGTGGAGTTTGCCGTCAACTTCTACCAGAACACCAACGTGAGCTACATCCAGACCTTCAATGCTGGTTGTAAGCCCTATGATATCCCCCTCACGTAACAGATGCATTTTGTCTTCAATTTCTTCCTTGGGGATATAGAAATAATTTTTACCGGAGATTTCCTTCTCCTGATCAGCAACAACAGAAATGAAAGCAGGGTTTCGTTGAAGGTGCTTGTAACTATCAGGGTGCGTTGACATAAAATTAACTTCCACATCAAGCGGAGCACCAAAACTGTCGGCCGGGGTGGTAACAAGATTGTTGGCTGCATTATTATAAATCCAGTCGCTGAAATAGTGCAGACGGGTAGGGTAATCTCCTTTCTTCCCATCACGATACCGGATTTTTTCAAGTTCCTGAGTGTATCGTTCAAAGGTTGCCTGATCAGATTTTAAGGTTCGAGCCAAAGCAAGGAGGTTTTCTGCATAGGTAGTGCAGTCCAAATCCCTCAAATTGACAATCAGCTTTTCTTGGTCGGTTACTTCCATGGCATGTGCTACATACTCATTCCCCAAAAAATACCGCCCGATATCCGGAATCAGCTTATGGATGGGCTGATCTTTTTGGGGCTCAAACTTTTGGATGATGTCCGAAAAGATGGCAACATCCTGCTGCGTATATACAATATCATCAGGCAGTTTTTGCTCTAAAGTATCGGTATTCTGGGCATAAGTATGGCCGCTTAAAGCGACAATAAGCACTACCAGGGAAGTCAGGTTTGTTTTCACAACTATGGGATTTGATTTCGCTGTTCTCACCAATAGTAAGAATTAATTTGGTAACAGATTATTGTGTTTTGTTTGATTCAGACTTCTCAAGCAACTCATCTACTTCTTTACCTGAAATCTCCTCTTTTTCGAGAAGCAGATTGGCGACTTTATCTAATACTTCCCGGTTTTCTTTAAGTGTTTTCAGGGCACGGTTGAATGCCTCTTCTGATATTTTCTGAATCTCTTCATCAATTTCGCGGGCGGTGGAATCGCTGTATTCCCGCTGGCGACTCATATCCCTTCCAAGGAACACTTCCTGTTCTTCGCTCCCGAAGGAGACGTGTCCGAAACGGTCGCTCATGCCTAAGTCCAGTACCATTTTTCGGGAAAGTTTAGCGACCTGCTTCAAATCATCCTGAGCTCCACTGGTGGATGTTTCAAAAATGAGGTCTTCAGCAGCTCTTCCACCCATTATTACCGCTAATCGGTCAAGGAGATATTCTCTTTTATAAATGTATTTCTCTTTCTCGGGCAGCTGCTGGGTTACGCCCATTGCTTTACCCCGGGGTATGATTGTGACCTTGTGGATGGGATCGGAGTGGGGCAAAATAGCAGCCACCAAAGCATGACCGGCCTCATGATAGGCCAGCATTTTCTTCTCGTCGTCATCAATGGTGATTCCATCTCGTTCAAGTCCCATAAGGACTTTATCACGAGCCTGGTCGATATCATTCATCACAATTTCCTTCCGTTTATTTCGGCCGGCATACAGCGAGGCTTCGTTAAGCAGGTTTTCCAGATCGGCTCCGCTGAACCCGGGTGTACTCCGGGCAATCTGCTCTAAATCCACGTCTTCTGCGAACGGCTTTCCTTTGGCGTGAATTTTAAGGATCTCGTGCCGGGCCGATTGCTTGGGCAAGTTTACGGTGATTCGCCGGTCAAAGCGTCCGGGCCGAAGCAGCGCTTTATCCAGAATATCCGGACGATTAGTTGCGGCCATAACCACCACGCTTTCGGTAGGCTCAAAACCGTCCAGCTCGGAGAGTAATTGATTCAGGGTCTGCTCGCGCTCATCGTGTCCACCGCCAAGACCGGCACCGCGTCTTCGGCCAATGGAGTCAATTTCATCAATAAAAATAATGCTGGGAGAGGTTTTCTTCGCTTTTTCAAACATATCGCGGACCCGCTTAGCTCCAACCCCAACAAACATTTCCATGAAATCGGAACCGGAAATACTGTAAAAGGGAACATCGGCCTCACCCGCTGCGGCTTTAGCCATCAGGGTTTTACCGGTACCCGGAGGCCCCACCATCAGCAAACCCTTGGGCAGTTTGGCTCCGATTTCCTGAAACCGGTCCGGTTCTTTTAAAAACTCTATAATTTCCTGAAGCTCTTTTTTGGCATTGTCGAGGCCTGCCACATCATCGAAGGTGGTGTCTTGTTTCTCAGGTTCCTGTAGCTTGGCTTTGCTTTTCCCGATGTTGAAAATTCCCTGGCTTTGAGATTTCATCCGCTGGTAAAACATGAAGCCCATAAATAAAATGAACAGTATGGGAAGGGTGATCAGGACGATATACCACCAGTCGTAGTCAGATTCGGGTCGGGCGGAAACAGCTACGTCATATTTCTCAAGTTGGGCGTATAAATTGTCATCACCAAAAGAGGGGATGTAGGTGGAGAAGTTTTTTGACTGAAGGGTATCATCCGCAGATACATTCAAAACCTGCGGAGACTTGAATTCTCCCTGTATATAGTCTCCCTGAACCCGGACGCGTTCTACATTTCCATTATTAAGTTGTTTTCTAAACTCGGAATATTCTATTTCAGCGGAGCCAGTGAAGCCATCTCCAGACATATACCAGTTATAAAGCAGTGCAATAACAATCAGCCAGAGCAGGGCGCTGGTCCAGCTGAAATTACCCGGTCTTTGTTGGGGAGACCATTTCCCGGTTTTCTTTTTCTTTTCTCTCTGCTTTTCCTGTTTTTCTTCAGACAAATCAGGTGTTGTTTGATGATTGTTCCAGTAAAAAGTAAAAGGTGTTGTATTTGCACCATTTAGAACAATGAAAGAGGCCGGTTTAGTTTCTTTAAACTATAACAGCCTCGATTTATCCGAACCGGGTAATTAAATATCAGTTTATAACCTGCCGGAGCCGGCGATCACTTCAGTAAATCAAAAATCTTCCCGGCAAATGCTTTGGCTGCTTCCGGTGATTTCCCCTCTGAGTAAATACGGATAATAGGTTCGGTATTTGATTTCCGAAGATGAACCCAGCCTTCTGCAAAGTCTATTTTCACCCCGTCAACGGTGTTGGGATCCAGGCTGGAGAAGTGTTCCTTAACCATTTCGAGCACTTCATCAGCATCTTTGCCAAGCTCATCCAGCTGGATTTTATTCTTGCTCATGAAGTAATCCGGCAGCGTGGCTCTGTATTCGGATGAACTCATGTCTTTTTCGGTAAGCAGCTGCAGCACCATGGCTATTCCGACCAGTGCATCCCGCCCGTAATGCAGATCCGGACAAATAACTCCGCCGTTTCCTTCACCACCAATAACGGCATCTTGTTCCTGCATCACTTTTACTACGTTAATTTCACCTACTGCAGAGCGGTAACAGGTTTGGTCATACTCGCGGGCAACATCATCAGAAACCCGGGATGAAGACAGGTTGGTGGCACAAGGGCCGGGCTTTTTGTTTAGTATAAAATCAAAGGCTGCGGCTTGGGTATATTCTTCTCCAAAAAGCTTCCCGTTGTTATCTACCAGGGCAAGCCGGTCGGCATCGGGATCGGTTACCACTCCCAGATCAACCTGTTTCTCTTTAACCAAATCACAGATTTCGGTGAGATGTTCGGGCAATGGTTCCGGGTTATGGGGAAACAAACCGTTAGGGGTGCAGTGGATTTTATGAACCGTTTTCACTCCCAGTTTTTCTAACAGCCTTGGGATGGCTTCAGAGCCGGCGCCGTTTACTGCATCAACGGCCACAGAGAAATCCCTGTCAGCAATTTTGTCAGCATGGATGTATGGTAGGTCTAATATCTTTTCGATATGGTGATCCAGTAAATCTTCGTCCTCCCGAATAACGCCAATTTTATCGTACGGCTGATATTCAAACTGCTCACTTTCCGAAATGCGAATAACTTCATTCCCCTGATCGGCATCGAGGAATTCACTTTTGCTGTTCAATAATTTGAGGGCATTCCACTGAGCCGGATTATGGCTGGCAGAAATAATGATTCCACCGGCGGCTTTATGTTTCAGGACGCCCATCGCAACTGTAGGAGTAGGCACAACGCCTACTTTGATCACATCGCAACCTACGGAAGCGAGGGTGGCCGCGATAATGTCTTCACAAATTTTACCTGTCACGCGGGAATCTCTTCCCACAACAACGGTTCCGCCTTTCAGCCAGGTACCGTAGGCAGCTGTAAATCGGGTTAAGTTTTGCGGGGTGAGATCGGTTCCAAAAATGCCCCGGATGCCCGAGACGGATATCATTAATGCCATGATGAATTAGTTTCTTCTTGAGTTTAAAATTCGTTCGAGTTGCTGCTTCCACTGCTGAATGCCGGGATAGTTGGGATTGAGTTCAATTAACCGGTTCGCAATTTCCAGCGCTTTATCAAATTCACGATTGGTTCCATAAGCCCCGGAAAGATTATACAACATTTGCGGGTCTTTGGGATTAATTTGCCGGGATTCTTCCAGGAAGCGGATAGCTTCTTCCGCATTACCCTTGTTCAGCTCAATAGAGCCCAGCATTTTGGTGATGAAAGCCTCACGGGGAGCCAGTTCATAAGCTTTCCTCAGATAAGGTTCTGCATCAGTAAAATTATTTTGATTAATCAGCAGCCGGGCGGCAAAAACGTAAGGAGAGTCGTTCCAGGGTTGATTTCGAATCAGCCCTTTGTATTCAAGCAGCGCTTTGTCAATCTTGCCCTGATTTTGATAGTAATTGCCCAGCTCCACCTTGGCTGCATCCCACCGAGTGTTTTTATGAACCACTCCGAAGGCGAGGCTGTCAACCATTCCTTCCGGCTCATAATTAAACTGGTAGGGAGTTTCTCTGCCGTCAATCACAAAAGGAAATCCTTGCTTAAGAGTTCGAAGCCGGTGGTGCACAATTCTGTTGTCGAAGTCCGAGATATACATCTCATCAAAGTAAGAATCGGGGTTTAATTTCTCCGGTGAAGCAAATCCCTGTTCTGCCAAGTCACCCAACAGGGATTCCGCAAAACTTTTTCCCATCAAAAAATATCCTCTTTGGTTGGGATGAAGGTGTTCCAGCATCAGGCTGTTGCCAATGATGCCATCCGGAGAGGCTTCTTCAAAAGCACCATGAACCGGAACCAAAGTTGTATTGGGATAAGAAGCGGGCAGTGAGTTTATGATCTTGTTGATATCCGAAGGAGCCCTGAATTTAAGTCCGTCCAGATCTTTGGCGTACTCAAACTGCTCTTTGGCTGCAGTGGTATCTCCGCTTTGGTACAATGAGGTTGCCTTCCTGTAAATATCGTTTGCGGGAGGATTTTGATCCTCTTCAATTGAAACAAAAGGCGACTGGTCTTTTACGTTACTGGAAATGGTTGAGAGATAAACCGGTACATCCGCATCGGCAAACTTTTGAACGATCGCTTCCATGTTACTCCGAAACTGAATCATAGCCAGTTCATATTCGGGTCCGTTCAGCTCTATGGATTGATCGCTTATTATCCGCTCCATAAGCGTGCCGGTGGTTGGCTCCTCATCACTTAATGTTGTTGCGATCCACTGTCCGAAATTCACAATCATTTCCCGCAACAGCATGAAAGTTTTGTAACGCTGAAGTTTTAAATAAAAACGAACAAAACCCGGAAATGCACCCAGGTTTTCGTTGGAACCTACACCAAGAGCCCCGTAAAATTCATTATGGCCGGCATAAATCATTACAGCATCCGGTTTCTGTTCCAGGATTTCATCCACCTGATCGAAAAGGGTGTACGTGCTGATGGCTGAGGTTGCCACGTTCACAACTTCCACTTTGCGGTCGGGCATGGCGTCGGTCAGCATGTCGTTTACAACCCTGGAGAAGGTTCCGTTATATCCATAAGGATATCCCGCTGCACTTGAACCGCCCATGGCAAAAACCCGAAAAGTATCCTCCGGTTTTTCCTGAAGAAATACATCGGAAGAGGGATTTGGAATGGTTTTGGTGTAAAAGAAATAGCGGGCCGCAAAATTCGGATTGGGTATATAGTATTCATCCTGTGGAATGTTCGGGTCAATGAACAGTTCCGTATTGCCCATGTAATCAACTCCGCGCAAAACGACTTCTAAAATGATAAAGAAGAGAACAGGGATGGATAACGTGATGACGTAGAAAGCGGCTTTCTTTTTAAACGGAAGAGGCTCGCTGATTTCATCGATATAAGACTGAACGTCTTCCTCACTCTGATTTAATTTTTCAGCAATATCGGCAGCACTTTTCTTATTGTGATGCTTCCGGATGTATGCTTTTGCCTTATTGGTCAGGGACATGCTTATCGGGCTGGAATCCAGGTTTTTTCTTCTGTTCCGGCTTCTTTGTTTTCAAACCGAGCCAGCACAAACAGGAAATCAGAGAGGCGGTTAATGTACATAATGGCCACTTCTGATATTTCTTCCTCGTGCCGGCATTCTACCGTAATACGCTCAGCCCGGCGACAAACGGTTCGGGCAAAGTGAAGAGTAGAACCGGCTTCAGCTCCACCCGGCAAAATAAAATTCTTGAGTGGCTCTAAGGTTTCTTCCATTTCATCAATGGCTTTCTCCAGAAACTCA
Organism: Gracilimonas sp.; assembly: GCF_017641085.1. NCBI lineage: Bacteria > Pseudomonadati > Balneolota > Balneolia > Balneolales > Balneolaceae > Gracilimonas > Gracilimonas sp. The sequence continues at coordinate 197,300 of NZ_JAEPPI010000001.1, forward strand.
ACTTCAGATTGGCCAATTCGTTCAATCCGTACTTCTTTGGATTGTGGGGTTGCAAGATCGGCACCCAACACAAAAAGCTGTTGCTGAACAGTTACGATAAGTTCAGCGCCCTTCTCAGATAAACCGTAAGCTGCCGCCATTCCTAATATTGAGTTCAGTTCATCCACAGTGCCGTATGCATCTATACGCTTAGAGCTTTTGGAAACACGCTGCCCGCCAAAGAGGGAAGTGTTGCCGCTGTCGCCTTTCTTGGTGTAAATTTTCATAACATCCTTTTTTTAGAAAATAGGGGTTTGATTGGTAAGGTGCATTAATTCGGAAAAAGTGATAGCTTCAATTTCAAACTTACAGAGAGTAGGGACAAAATGAGGTATGCATTAATAGTTTTCTGGTTTCTCATTGTTTTCCATTCAGCTTGCCGGGCTCAGTCACAACAAAATTATGAAAAGCTCATATCCGTAAATGGTACAGAGCTATATGTGAAGGTGATGGGGGAAGGGGAGGCCCTGATGGTGCTACATGGAGGTCCGGGCTTTAATCATGATTATTTTCTTCCCTATTTAACTCCTCTGGCAAAGCACTTCAGGCTTATACTATTTGATCAAAGGGGAATGGGCAGGTCGTCTACGAATCTGGATTCAACCTCTTTTTCGATAGACTACCTGGTTGATGATATTGAAGCCCTGAGAACCGAACTGGATCTGGATGCAATACATCTGCTGGCTCACTCCTGGGGAGGAAAATTGGCCATGAAATATGCCATTAGGTATCCGGCTTCGCTGAAGTCATTGATTTTAAGTAATACCGTTGCACCCTCCTCAGAATTTAATGAGGCTACTTTTGCTGCTTTTTCAAAGCTAAATGAACGCCAGAATTTAGAGGAGTTAAATGCCATTCTAGATAAGATAAGGGGAGGCAACCGGGAAGTAGGGGTGTTTGAGAAATTTACGAAACTTAATTTCAGACCCATGTTTTATGATACCAGCCGGGTTCATGAATTAACACTTAATTTCTCCCAAACCTATTTTGAAACCCAAAGCTTACTGAGTTTACTTCCTCCCCCAAACCAAAGAGAAAACCTGTTTCCTGATTTGGCAAGTGTTGATGTACCCGTTCTGATTATAAGGGGTGAACTTGAACCGACACCTATTCAATCTGACCAAAAATTAGTGGACACTTTTCCTGACGCCCGGTTGATTAATTTTTCTAAAGCCGGCCATTTTCCATTTATTGAAAGGCCTCAAGCTTTTAAGGACAGTTTAACGGAGTTTATCAATAAAGTTGAAGCTGGACGATAATTGCTAACCGGCTACATAGCTTTCTTTGCCCTTTTCAAAACGGATATTCAAATGTTCTCTTCCTTCAAGTTCTTCTTCAAAAGGCAAGGCTGAGCCTATCGGGCATGCCACCTTCAGGGTGATGTGTTCCAGGTATTCAGATTCTCTGATATGCAACTCATACCGGCTTATGAGTTGTTGAATTCCATTTTCTTCCGAGTAGGGATAACGAATAGTAAATAGCCGGACCGGTTTAATTGAAACTAAGGAGGCTGCTTCGAGACACTGCCTGGCGGCCAGTCCGTAAGCTTCAATTAATCCGGACTTCCCAAGCTTAGTGCCGCCATAATACCTGACCACAACAATTCCTGCATTTATAACCTCAAATGATTTAAGATGATTCAAGATAGGGAGGCCTGCGGTACCGGAAGGCTCACCATCGTCGGTGCTGAATTCTTTGGGTTGAGCCGGGTTCATTCTCCAGCCATAACAGTGATGCGTGGCATCCGGGTATTTGGATTTCAGCGTATCCAACTGATCTGAAAAGGCGTCTTCCGTTTCGGCCGGAAACAGAAAGCCGAGGAACTTGGAACCTCGCTCACGAAAACTGCTTTCAATGGAATTTTTTATGCTAAACATGGTCTTGGCTTAATGTGCAGCAAAGGTAGCAGGTGTATAGGCGAAAGTCATGTTTCAAATGCAAAATCCGCGAGCGGAGTCAGAGGTTCACGCAAACAAGTGGGCTTTATGGTATTAGAAGATTATGCAACCAATGAAGGGTTTATTTAGAAGTAATCTGCCTTGTTATTCAGACTGGAAAAAGCGATTTTCACGGCGCAGTCAGGCTTTGTTGAAGTTTCACTATAAATTGAAACTAAGCTCAGTCAGCCGCTGTTTTATTAGCACAAATTGAAATTATCTAAGACGCAATTACATGCCTTCTCTTATTAAAGCACTGAATTCTCAGGTGGGCCGAAAAATCATGACCGGTATCACGGGTATCGGGCTTATGTTGTTTTTGATCGGACACCTTGTTGGTAACCTCACAATCTTTGGGGAATCTCAAGCATTTAATGTTTACACCTATACACTGGAAAGTTTAGGGCCTCTCCTTTACGTAATTGAAGCCGGCCTGGCATTCTTTTTTCTTTACCATGCAATTTTAGGTATTTCGATTTGGCTTCAGCGCAGAAAAGCCCGGCCGGAAGGATATGATAAGTATCAAACCAAAGGCGGCCCCAGCCATCAGTCGCTGGCTTCCAGAAGCATGATCTGGACAGGAATCATCATTTTGGTATTTCTGGTATTTCATATCATGCATTTTAAATTTGGATTATTCAGTCCTGACGAAGGCACAGTAATTCTTGAGTCGGCTGGTGGGGTTGAAGCAAGAAATTTAAGGGCATTGGTTATTGCAGAATTCCAGAAACCACTGGTAGCATTTGGCTATATAGCGGTACTTGCGCTGGTTATTCTTCACCTGTCTCACGGAGCCTGGAGTGCATTCACATCCCTGGGGATGAAACACGGTGAAACTTCCAAGAAAGTTCAGCTTGGGGCCTACATCTTTGCCATCGTGCTAATGTTGGGCTTCATTTTTATCCCGCTGTACATTTTTCTGACTGGCGGACAAGGATCACTCATCGCTTATTGAGGGCCACAAAACACTAAATCACAAAATTTTAATGTATAGTTTACAAGCAGATAGAATTACCCCGATTCCTGACCGACTTGAAGAAGTTGGAAGAGAAGTGGTAGATGCTGCTTACAAAGTGCACAAAAATTTAGGGCCTGGTTTACTGGAAAAAATATACGAAGCTTGTTTAGTACACGAGCTTGGGAAGAAAGGATTGAAAGCCGAAAGGCAAGTTCCTGTATCTATTACATATGATAATATAAAATTTGATGAAGGACTCAGATTAGGTGTTTTAGTAGAGGATGAAATAATTTGTGAATTAAAGGCTGTTGATAAAGTAAATCCGGTTTGGGAAGCACAAATTATAAGCCATCTGAAATTGACAAAAAAGAGATTAGGCTATTTGATAAATTTTAATGTTAAAAATATCGGAAGAGGTATAAACCGTTTTGTTGTGTGACTTTTAAAACATACAACATTCGAGTTTTAGAGCTTTCGTGGCGAAATAATCGATTATGAAATTAGATTCAAAAGTACCCGGCGGACCGTTAGAAGAAAAATGGGATAAGCACATCAAGGACATCAAATTGGTGGCGCCCAACAACAAGCGGAAATTTGAAATTATTGTTGTAGGAACCGGATTAGCTGGTGGCGCTGCAGCAGCCAGTTTTGCTGAGCTGGGCTACAATGTAAGAAGCTTCTGTATTCAGGATTCAGCCCGGCGTGCCCATAGTATTGCTGCCCAGGGTGGAATTAATGCTGCCAAGAACTACCCGAACGACGGTGACAGTATTTGGCGGCTTTTTTATGATACCATTAAAGGAGGCGACTATCGTTCTCGCGAATCTAATGTGTATCGCCTTGCCCAGGTATCCAACGAGATTATTGATCAGGCCGTCGCTCAGGGTGTTCCATTTGCCCGAGAGTATGGGGGTAACCTGGCTAACCGTTCTTTCGGTGGAGCACAGGTGTCGCGAACATTTTACGCACGTGGACAAACCGGACAGCAGCTGTTGCTTGGCGCTTATCAGGCGATGATGCGTCAGGTACACAATGGAAATATCAAATACCACCCACGCCACGAAATGCTGGATGTGGTTGTGATTGACGGACAAGCCCGCGGAATCATTACCCGTGATCTGGTTTCCGGTGAACTAAACAGATATGAAGCCGATGCAGTTGTACTTGCAACCGGCGGTTACGGAAACGTATTCTACCTTTCCACGAATGCAAAAAATTCGAACGTAACAGCCGCATGGAGAGCTCACAAACGAGGAGCTGCTTTTGCAAACCCATGTTACGTTCAGGTTCACCCAACCTGTATTCCGGTTTCCGGCGACTATCAGTCAAAACTGACACTGATGAGTGAAAGTTTGAGAAATGATGGCCGGGTGTGGGTGCCGAAGAAGAAAGGGGATGATCGCCATCCGAACGATATTCCTGAAGACGAACGATATTACTATCTCGAAGAGCGTTACCCAAGTTTTGGTAACCTTGTGCCTCGGGATGTGGCTTCCCGTAATGCCAAGATGGTTTGTGATGATGGATTGGGTGTTGGTGAAACCGGCCTGGCTGTGTATCTCGATTTCCGTGATGCCATCAAGCGTGACGGTCGTGACACCATTGAAGCCAAGTATGGTAACCTTTTTGAGATGTACGAAAACATCGCCGGTGAAAACCCATACGAACGGCCCATGAGAATCTATCCGGCTGTTCACTACACCATGGGCGGCCTTTGGGTTGATTACAACCTGCAGACAACCATTCCGGGACTTTACGCTGCCGGTGAAGCAAACTTCTCCGACCACGGCGCAAACCGACTCGGTGCAAGCGCATTGATGCAGGGACTTTCGGACGGATATTTCGTTCTGCCTTATACCATTGGTGATTACCTGGCCAAACAAGAGCCGGGCAAACGATATGGAACCGATCACGAAGCTTTTGAGGAAGCCGAAAATGCAGCTCAGTCTCAAATTGACAAGCTCCTGAATATTGATGGTGACCGTACAATTATTGACTTCCACAGATCATTAGGTAAGATCGTTTGGGATAAAATTGGAATTGCCCGAAATGCCGAAGGCTTGAAATCTGCCATTGAGGAGATTCGAGAACTCCGGGAAGAATTCTGGAAGAATGTGAAAGTACCCGGAGAGAAAAACAATTATAACAAATACCTGGAATTCGCCGGTCGTGTAGCCGATTTCTTTGAATTGGCAGAGTTGATGGCTGAAGATGCGTTACAGCGTGAAGAATCAGCCGGATGTCACCTCCGCGAAGAGTATCAAACCGAAGAAGGGGAAGCCTTGCGTAATGATGAGGATTTTTCATACGTGGCTGCCTGGGAATACAAAGGCCTGAATGGCAAACTGGAAGAAACCCTTCATAAAGAGAATCTTGAATTTGAATTCGTTGAGCTAAAACAACGCAGTTATAAATAGAGCCACTAAATCACGAAAACACAAAATTTAATGTTAAACCGGAAGAGCAATAACATGATTCAAGGTATGATTTCTTACAGATTATACCCTTCGTGTTTTAGAGCTTTTGTGGCAAAAATTATTGCACTATGAGTAAAGAAATGACCATTCATCTTAAATACTGGAAGCAGAACGGCCCGAATGCACAGGGACATTTTGAAGAGTACACGCTCGACAATGTCAATGAGCATATGTCTTTTCTGGAAATGCTTGACGTGCTCAACGAAGAGCTGATGCTGGAAGGCAAAGAGCCGGTTGAATTTGACTACGACTGCCGCGAAGGGATTTGCGGGTCCTGTAATCTGGTAATCGACGGACGTGCACATGGCCCGAAACAACGCGTGGCTGCTTGTCAGTTGCACATGCGTAATTACAGCGACGGTGATCATATCACTATTGAACCACCAAGAGCTGCTTCCTTCCCTGTTATTAAGGATTTAGTAGTAGATCGAAGTGCTTTTGACCGGATCATTGAAGCCGGCGGATATGTATCGGTGAAAACAGGTTCTGCCGCAGAGGCGAATGCCATTCCGGTTGAAAAGGAAAAAGCGGATGCCGCCTTTGACTACGCTACCTGTATTGGTTGCGGAGCTTGTGTAGCGGCTTGTCCAAATGCTTCCGCATCGTTGTTTACCGGAGCCAAAATTGCTCACCTCAACAAACTGCCACAGGGCGAAGTTGAGCGTAAAGATCGCGTAGTGGCTATGGTTGACCAAATGAAAGAAGAAGGCTTTGGCGACTGCTCGAACTTCGCAGAATGTGAAGCCGTTTGTCCGGTAGGCATCTCCATTTCAGCAATCGCCGAAATGCGCCGCGATTATATGAAAGCGGTGATGAGCGGAGATTGATAAGTCTCTTTCCAAAACCGATTATATAATATTGAAGCCGGCTAAAAACGCCGGCTTTTTTTATGTCAGGATATCAATGCATTTACAATCCTATCAAATTCCTCGGGTGTATTGTACACATTAGGTGAAACCCGGATGGAATCGCCCCGGAAGGAAACCAGGATATTTTGCTCCTCGAAGGCAGATTTAATCTGACCAATATCATGTCCTTCCCCTAAACGAATTCCAAACAAGTGAGACGCTCTGTACTCAGGATCTTCAATTTTAAAGCCCGCAGATTTTAGTTTTTCAACAGGCCCGGCAATCAAATCCCGACAATACTGTTGGATGTTCTCCACGCCCCATTCATTCAGTTGCTGAACGGCTTTAAGCATCATCGGCACCAGTATGAAGTTACTGTGTTCGCCCACTTCGTAGCGCAAGGCTCCGGGCTGATATTGATCGTTGTAATTAACCAGGTTTGCAAAGTTTTCGCTCTCGTACCGATTGATCCAGTTTTCTTCAACCGGTTTTCCTTCATCCAGTGCAGGTCCATAATAGGCAAGCCCGATAGAATAGGGCCCCATCAGCCATTTATACCCGGCGCAGACCAGGGCGTCAGGTTGAATTTCGGAGACATCGAAAGGCAGTGCACCTACCGATTGTGTTCCGTCGATGGCCAGCCAGGCACCCACTTCACGGGTTCTATCCCGGATCGCTTTCAAATCAAACAAGGTGCCATCGGCCCAGTGAATATTTCCCATAGCCACCAGTTTGGTCCGGTCGTTGATGGCATTTAAAACTTTTTCATTCCAAACTTTACCCCGGTTCTCCTGTTCTTTAGGAGGAGTGATGGTGATGATTTCACCGCCTTTTTCCTGAACCACCGACCGCCACGGATATACATTGCTCGGAAATTGCTCACCAACTACAATGATGTTGTCTCCTTTGTTTATGGGAACATTCCGGGCAACATTGGCCATCCCGTAAGAAACAGAAGGTATAACCACGATGCGCTTTGAATCCTTTGCATTAATAAGCTTGGCATATTGTTCTCTAAGCTGATCCGTTTCTCCGAAAAACTCTTCAGGTGAAATCTTAAAGGGGTTACGTTTACGCTGTACTCCCCAAATTCCGGCTTCTTCAACAACTTTTAGCTGTGGCGACATGTACGCACAATTAAGGTAAGTAACGGCTTCATCGAGTTGGAAGTGAGATTTTTTACAGTCCATAGGTGGCTATTACAATTAGTTTGATTTAGGTTAGAGAACGTCGAAATTTCAGCTGTCAATTACCAAATTTTTTTGTTGATGAATATCAGACATGCTAAAAAAGAAGATCTTCCGGCAGTTCTCACTATGAACAATAACGCAGTCCCTCATGTAACAAGTGAAGAGATTTCAGACATGGAGTATTACCTGCAAGAGGCAAGTCCCTTTCTGATAATAGAAGAAGAGGACGAGCCGATGGGATTCATGATTGTGCTTCAAAAAGGGCTGGACTATGAAAGCCTGAACTACAAGTTTTTCTGTAAGAATTATGATGATTTCGATTATGTGGATCGGATTGTTATTTCGGAGAAGTTCAGAGGCAGAAAGTTAGGCACAGCTCTATATCGATATCTTGCCGAAAACTCTGAGCAAAAGTATATAACCTGTGAAGTGAATCTTGAACCGCCGAACCCAAACTCGTTGGGATTTCATAAAGCGTTGGGGTTCAATAAAGTAGCCGAGCAGGAAACGGAAGGTGGAAAAAAGAAGGTAGCCTTGATGGTTAAAAGGTGGTAAAAGAGAAAATTTCTTTCTTTCAATTTGGAATGAAAGTTCTGGTTATAGGTTTATGAAGCTGACTATTCAATCATAATAAACCTAAAACACTATGAAATTCATGAAGAGAGTATCCGGAGTTTTTGCACTAATTTTTGCAATGCTCCTTTCAACTAATATAAAGGCACAGGACAGTGACATCGTTGATCTTGCTGTTGCCACCGATGAACTTTCAACCCTTGTTACAGCTGTACAAGCTGCCGGGTTGGTAGAGACGCTTAAGAGTGACGGACCATTCACCGTTTTTGCTCCGACAAATGCAGCATTCGAAGCCCTGCCGGAAGGCGTACTTGATATGCTATTGAAGCCGGAAAACAAAGATAAGTTGACGGCCGTACTTACCTATCATGTAGTACCTGCAGAAGTAATGTCTGGCGACCTGGAAGATGGTATGATGGCCGGTACGGTTCAGGGAAGTGAAGCTAAAATTACCCTTATGAACGGCAAAGCCATGGTTGACGGAGCTACAGTAATTATGGCTGATGTGAATGCCAGCAACGGTGTTGTTCATGTAATTGATCAGGTAATTTTACCGCCAAGCATTAAGGAAGCCCTGGCATCTGCTGAGAAGCAAAAGAAAGATAAGAAAGACAAAGACTGGTAAGTTAAAAACCAGACAGGACCATCCGGGCCGGAGTCGAGAGACGCCGGCCTTTTTTTGTTTGGCAATTAATCAGTTTTCATCGGGAAGTGATTCAAACTCCTGCCGTTTCTTTTCCATCCACTGCTGCATAGCTTCCGGGTCGTTCATCATTTCAGACATCTCTTGCATAGCCTGAAGATGATCAACATCACCTTGCTTAAACATTTCAGTTCCGTGCTGCCGACTTAACTCAGCAATTTCTTCAAAGGTTTCTGCGGTAAATTCCTGATCACAGGCCCCGCCCAGTTGTTTACAGGTCATGGTTTTCATAAATAAATGGGATTATACCTTATTCCTGAAGACTTAAACTTTCACGGGTTTCTCTGAGTCTGTCAACCAACTCTTTGATTTGAGCAGGCGGATGACCGTAATCGAAAGTGACTTTTTTCACAAGGCCGGGACTTTGGATTTCTATCCACTCGGCCCCTCCATCGGCACAATCAGGGCAACCAATTACTTTAGGTAATGCAGTAATGGCCTCCTGATTAACAAGCGACTGAATTTCACTCCACTCCTGAGGAGAGACGGCGCGCTTATTTTCCACTTTCAATTCAGAAAGTCCGCCTTCACCCTTGTTCTCCCTTATTCTCAAAACAGCCTGGGATTCGTTTACTGAAACCTCCTGAAAACAAGGTCCCACACACATGCCAAATGAAGAACCGGATTTGATGGTGTAGTTTGACTCGATGATATCACCCTGGGAGCATCCGGTGATAATCATGAATGCCATAAAAAGTATTGCTGGAATGAAGTTCTTCATAATAGTAGGTTATTCGTCCTGATTATATAGGCTACTTTAAAATTCTCTTTAAAACCAGTGTTTATTCAAAAAACTCAAACCCGTCAATAATATCAAGATAGACGCCATCAAAGCCGGCATCGAGTATTTTTTGAAGGTAGGAATCTTCGTTTCCATAAATGATGGACTTCCACTCGGGATGCCAGTACATCACCTTGAAGTTACCTTCCCAGTTCGGGTTCTCCTGAACCAGCCACTCGGGATTACCGGTACTCCAGCCATCCTGCCAGTAGTAGCGATAGTCCTCAGCTTCCCCGATGCTCATATAACTGATAACCATTCGTTCCCCGCCATTCTTTTTCTGCCGAAGCTGATTAACTTCCGACACTGTCAACATCCGGCCGGCATAAAAAGCATCTATCACAATAACATCATAATTGGTGTTCTGAATGGCAGTTATAAAATCCGACCGGGTTTCAAATTTAGATTTATTCAGCAGATAAAGGAAATTGTGAGCTTCAGATAAATTTGATATCTGCTCGTCGTTAACACCGGGAATAGGATTTGGTTGATCCGGGATTTCGGTTAGGTCACGTTCAGGTGCCGCAAAAGAAAGGTATCCCAATGCATTATTCTGGTTATAGGAATTGTTTACTTTAAATGATGTAGAGCAGTAGTCGGTAACCAGGATGGTTTTGCCGGCTTCCTTACCGATGTTGAGCAGCCTAAGGAGCTGATTGGTCTCGGTAGCCGGTGTAGGCTGATCATCGTTACTATACCCGAAAAAAAGACTTTCCTGGGCCAGGCCATCCACAGCGTTGAGGTAATCAATCGCAACGTTTTCGTTTTTTAGAAGGAGGGGATGTCCGTTCTGGGGGATAACGGCAAAGCCGGGATCCTGATTTTTAGCGTACTCAGAAATTTCCTGAACAAAACTTCGCATCTCTTCCCGATAATCAATACTGTCGTTGTTGAAGACAACACCGCAGGAAAACAAAGTGGAAATAATTAAAAACAGGAATAGAAATTTTGTTCGCATTGGTTTGTATTTTGAAGTAAAACAGAGAAAAAATCTAACAGGCTAAAATTGCAGGATTATTTTCAGAAAGCAGAATTAAATTTAAAAAAAATTTGGGGGTTCGACGGATTTCGTCCCGGTCAGGATGAGGTAGTCCGTTCTGTTTTTGATGGGAAAGATACACTGGTACTTTTCCCAACAGGTGGGGGGAAATCGCTATGCTATCAGGTTCCCGCTACTGTTTTTGAGGGAATGACCCTGGTAATATCACCACTTGTGGCCCTTATGCAAGACCAGGTTCAACAATTAAAAGCGAAAGGAATTTCAGCTACGTTTATTAACAGTACCATCCCGTCTTATGAGGTTGAGCAGCGTTTAGTGAATGCCCGAAATGGAATGTACAAGCTGCTATATTGTGCCCCGGAGCGATTGAAAACCAATCTTTGGGAGGCGGAATTACCCCGTATGAATATCGACCTGGTGGCGATTGATGAAGCACATTGCATTAGTGAGTGGGGGCATGATTTCCGACCCAGCTATCGGGACATAAGAGAATCGCTGGAATCTATTGCTGATCAAACCCGGTGGATTGCCTTAACGGCAACAGCCACACCGGAAGTGCAAAAAGACATAGTAGATTCGCTGGGTTTCGAAGATGCAAACGTCATTTCCCGGGGTTTCTCTCGTCCGAATTTAAAGTGGTGGGTGGTTAAATCCCCCAATAAAAAACAGAAGCTGGAAGAGTCGGTAAAGAAAGGGGCTCAAAAAGGAGATGGACTTATCTATGGCGGAACTCGCAAGAACTGTGAGCTACTTGCGGAGCGGTTTTCACGCTTTGGAATAAAAACGGAAGCCTATCATGCGGGGGTAGAATCAGAAGAACGAAAAGCTATACAGCAGCGATGGATCTCCGGGGAAACACCATTAGTCTCTGCTACCAATGCATTTGGCATGGGCATCGATAAACCCAACTGCCGGTATGTGATTCATGAGGAAATGCCGTATTCGCTGGAGGCTTACTATCAGGAAGCAGGTCGAGCCGGCCGGGATGGGGAAGAAAGCTTTCCCATTTTATTGTACCGGGAATCGGACTACCACAAAGCGGATGAGCGTATTGATCAGGGATATCCGACCCTGGATGAATTAGATCATGTATATCAGGTTTTATGCGACAGCTTTCATTTGGCGGTAGGTTCACAAATGGAAGAGTCTATGTCGTTTGATATCGAGCAGATTAAAAAGAGAGGAAAGGTTAAATACGGAAAAGCGCGGGCAGCTATGCGTTTGCTTGATCAGTTTGATGTGATTGCCATGCAGGAAGAAGTGAAGCCGGCCGTAAGCGTGCAGTTTACCCTCAGCCAAAATGCGATGAAAACCTTCCGGGAAAAGTGTAAGAACGATGAGAAGGCTGAATTCACCGATAAGCTGGAGCGAATGTTTGGGAGTTTGGCTTTCAAAGAAATGATTCAGCTGGATGAGGAGTATGTGCTGGATAAATTGGGGATTCAAAGAAACGCATTGGTTAAAGCATTAAACGTGCTGATGCAAAACGATCAGGTGCTGGTTTTTGAGATGCATAAGCAACGAAGCCTGGTCAAAGTACTGGAAGCCCGCTCCAAAAAATTACCGCTGACGAAGAAAGAAGTAGAGTCGCACCGTAATAACCTGTTCAGGAAGCTCGAGCATATGCATGGTTATATCCTGACCGACCGTTGCCGGGAAGTATATCTTCGAAATTACTTTGGTGATACCGATGCAGAGCCCTGCGGACATTGTGACAATTGTTTGAAAACGGCGGCTTCAGAAGAGGTAAGCCCAACTGATGAAGAGATTAAAGCTGTTTATGATGAACTTGAATCGGAGGAACGGACTGTTTCTCAACTATGCAGTTCAACCGGCCAGTCTAAGCGAAAAGTGCAGCAAGCCCTTCAGTTTTTAATCCGCGAAGACAAAGTGACTACCATTCCCTCAAAGCCGGGATACTATTGTTTGTTATAGGTGGGTAGGTGTTAGGGGCAAGGGGTTAGGTTTTAGTCGCAAGGTTTTAGGTGTTTGGGGTGGGGTTATTTCTTTAGAAGAGTGTGAAGCATTTTCTGGATTTCGGTGTTGTGTTCTAAAGCAGAATCAAGCTTTTGCCCATTCATAATTTGATTTTCTTTCAACAAGAGTAATTGGGTTTCAAGCTCAAAACTGGAGCCAAGTGAGATCCTCAGAAACCGTTTAAAATCTTTTCTGCTTTCTCTGCTGCATGCTTCTGCAATATTGGAGGGAACCGAAATGGATGACCTTATAATCTGATCCCGATAGGTATATCGTTCGGATTTTGGCAGTTCTTTTATAATGGCATGTACAATAGAAGTCATTTCCATGCTTCTCTTCCAAACGATAAGCTTTTTAAAATTTTTCATCAGATATACTCTTTTGGCTTTGTTCACCAGTAAGAGCTCTGAAAACCCAATTCCTTACAAAATTAATGAACTATTACCTCGACAAGAAGCCCTTGCCACCCCACCCCTAACACCTTGCGACTAAAACCTAATACCTAAAAACTATCCCCCGTTGAATCTCGCCTCGCTGCTTTAACCGAATCAATATGCGCCTGAATATACTGCTCTTCGTTTTCCAGCTGACGGATCACTTCCTGAACCCGTATTAATTGCCTTTCCACTTGTTTTTGGTAAAAGGTGTGGGAGGCTAAAAACTGCTCTTCGGTAACGCCAAACTTGTCGTACACCAACGCTTTCAGCGAGTCAGCATTAACGCTGTCGGGTTGGGCATCGCGATAGGTAGAGATATGCTGCATCTCAATCAAAAGGTCGATGTAATTCTGTTCGCTGATCAGGTTTTCAGGCTCCGGAGCTTTATCCGGGCCCATGCAACCATAACCGACTATAACTGCCAAAAGAAGAAGAACAGCCTGCGTGAGTAACCTTTTCATGTGTCGCTTCCTAATTGGTAGGATCTTTGGGGTTAAGCGGACGCATTGTGATCTCATTGATCAGGAAATTGTCGTCCGTTTCAAGAAGGAATTTTACTGTGCTTGATATGTCGGTTGTTTTCATCATATTCGGATGATTGTCGATGCCGTCAATTTTTTCGAAAAGCTCGGTATCGATAGAGCCCGGAAATACGCAGGTGACCTTGATGCCATCATAGCGAAGTTCCTTAAACAATGCTTCACTGAATCCACGTACGCCGAACTTACTGGCGTTATATCCTGAGATGGTTGGGTTTCCTAAAAGACCAGCAATGGAAGAAATGTTAATGATGTGGCAGGTATTCTCATTGTTTTTCATCAGGGGCACGATGAGTCGGGTGAGGTAAAAAATTCCATTGAGGTTCACATTGATCATGGTATGCCACTCGCTCATGGAAAGGTCATCCACATTCGCTGAGTACATCACACCGGCATTATTAATCAGAATATCAGGGATGTGATTCAAATCAAAGGTATCATCCACCCATTCTTCCAGAGCTTCCGCATTGGTGATGTCCATTTTCACGGGATGAAATTTATCGCCCAGTGATTTTTGAAGGTTCTTCATCTTATCGAGGCTGCGCGCAAGTCCATACACTTCAGCTCCGTTTTCGACAAGCATTTTACTGAATTCAGCTCCAATGCCGCTGCTGGCTCCGGTAACGATGGCGATTTTTGAATCAAGGTTCATTGTAAAAATGGTATTTTGTTTACATTCAATAGTTTAAAAGTACTACAAAAAGATGAGCAAAATCGATTCCAATTCATCAAAAAAAGCCCTCTACCTCGATGCCGGAAATTCTTCCATCAAAGGAGCCTATAAAAAAGGGGTGAACTGGGAAGCTATTCACACCCAAAAAAACTATACGGCTTCCGAGTTGGTACAGTGGATTGATGATCATCCTGAGTCGTTTTCACATATCGTTTTATCGAGTGTGCGGGATGATGTTCGGAAGGCGATCCGCTCAGAACTAAGTCATGTAAATCTTCTTGAACTTACTACAAGCGATATCCCGCGGGAGTTGCTTGACTATGAGACGGTTGAGACGCTGGGAATCGACCGGTTTTTGGCTTGCTATGGAGCCACCGATCAGGTTAGCGATGCGGTTGTGGTGATTGATGCCGGAACCGCACTCACTATCGATTATATGGATCAGGACGATGTGTATCATGGGGGGTTGATAGCCCCGGGATTGTCAGCCTTTGGGGGAATTCTGCCTCAAAAAGCCCCCGCCTTGCCAAATGTAGAAATGGATATCCCCGAAATCTGGCCCGGTAAAAGCACCATCGACTCACTTAAATGGGGGCAGGCCGGATTCTATAAAATGGCCATCCAGGGAGTATTAAAAAAATATGAAGACACTTTCGGGCATTATGAATTATTTGTAACCGGAGGAGATGCCTCTTTGGTTGAGTTGTTAACCGATCGTGAGTGCAAAGTTCGGCCTTTCCTGGTATTTGATGGTATGAAAAAGATGGAAAGTAGTGGGAAGAGAAAAAAAGGAGAAGGATAAGGCATTTAAGTTTTGTGCCGACTTGCAGGGTAATCCATTTTCATATAAAGGCCGCCCTTTCTCAGTTCATCGAGCATCTGATTAAGACGTTTCAACCTTGTTTTTTCCTGTTTTGCACGGCTAATCCACCCAATATAATCGTTCTGTTGGTATGCCGGTCTTTCGTAGTATAATTCCAGCAACTGATGCTCTTTAAGGGCATCTTCTACAAAATCAGGCATGGGATAAATATCCCGGCTGAGTCCGGATTTCTCTTTCCTTTTCATAGCATGAGCTCCGCTTTATGGTATGGTAGCCAATTAATAAAAAGGTGGTCAAAAAAGCGAATGTAGATAACTAACTTGGCTCTCTCATTTTGCCGCGAATAAGGGCAGAAACCATTTCCAGAGCCACTTTATTCTTTCCGCCCCGGGGGATGATGATATCTGCATACCGCTTGCTGGGTTCTACGAACTCAAGATGCATTGGGCGAACGAACTTTTCGTATTGGGTAAGTACTCCATCTACCGAGCGACCCCGTTCCTGAATATCCCGTTTTAGTCGTCGCAGCAAGCGGACGTCATCATCTGTATCCACAAAGATTTTAACGTCCATCAGGTTTAACAGGTCAGGTTCTGAGAAAATGAGAATTCCGTCAATGAGGATTACTTTTGAAGGAGTAGCCGTGATGGTTTCATCCTTGCGGGTGTGCTTTTCAAAATCATAAACCGGAACTTCCACCGGGTAACCTTCCATTAAGGCTTTGATGTGGCGGATCATAAGTTCGGTTTCGAGGGAGGCCGGGTGATCAAAATTTTGTTTTATGCGTTCCTCAAAAGGTAGGTGATCCAGCTCCCGGTAGTAGGAGTCGTGCTCAAGCCGCAAGATATTATCCTTGGCAAATTCCTTGCAGATATAATTGATAACCGTTGTTTTTCCAGAACCGCTTCCCCCGGCTACGCCAATAACTAAAGGCTTGGATGACATGCTTACTTTTGATTTGAAGATGAAGGAGTGGTGTTATACGCCTGCTTTTGATCGTATTCCACTTTGTAATCCCGGATGGCCCTAAACATTGCTGAAGCCATGATGCTTTGGCCATAGTCGCTGGTGAGGAATCGCTGTTCGGCCGGATTGGTGATAAAACCTAATTCCACCAAAACAGCCGGCATGGAGGCCTCAAAAAGCACCTGGAAACCTGCTTGTTTTACCCCACGTGATTTCCGCTGGGCCCGGTTTTTGAACTGATCCTCAATCATATAGGCAATTTTTTCACTGGTAGCGATGTATCCGCTATGGGCCAGCTCATACACCAATAAATCCTCTTCAGTGAGTTCTTTATTGGTTTCGTTTTTGAATACGCTGTTCTCCCGCTTCATTACTTCGAAGGAAGCATCACTTGCATGAAGCCCGAGAAAATAAACTTCGGCGCCCCGCACATACTGATTACGGTATGAATTACAGTGAATGGATACATATAAATCAGCCTCGGCAAGATTGGCAAAATGCCCAAGTTCAGCCAGGCCGAGATAGGAGTCATCGGTTCGGGTGTAAACCACTTCTACATTGGGGAGATGCTCATTGATATAAGCCCCTAACTTTTTGGCAACCGCGAGAGTGATTTCTTTTTCCTTCACTCCTTTATACCCGATAGAACCGGGGTCCCAGCCACCGTGTCCGGGATCAATAACGATCTTATCAAACCGAAGTTTATCTTTTACATCGTAATAGAAATCGTTTTTTGGAGCTGTATCAGGTGGGGCGACTTCCAGGGCGCTTTCATCCACAATCTCTTCGTACCAGTTCCGGGCTAAAAACTGTTGGGAATACCGCTCCACTTCCCGCTGATCAGCAACTTCCAGGTTCACCAATATATCAGAACCGTTCTGATCCAGGTAGGCATTTGATTTGTAATAAGCTCCGTTTCCAAGGTAAATATCTACCCCGTAGCCATATTTGAGTTTGTATAGACGAACTTCCTTCAGCTTTTCGCTTTCCTCAGGTAGCTCTAAACCTGTAGTGTCGATCTCCTCATCATATAAAATCATTTGAATGAGATCGGGGGCAGGTTGCAGAATATCAAACGAATCGACCGGTGCGGTAAGGTGGTACCGGACTACATAGCCCATTCCATCGCTGCGAGCGGTATTTGAAACCCGGTAAAGCTGGGTTTGGGCAAAAACGCTGGCGAAAGAAAAAAGAAATATGAACAACAATGGTAGCGCTCTATAAATATGAGGTATGCGCATATTGAGCCCGGAGTTATGATTTCGGTAAGTCATTTGCCTTGTAGATGATGATTGTAATGTAAGATATTCTCCAAACCATTGAAAGAGTTCCAAAAAAAGGATAAAGTGTGAAAATTCAGTTTTAATGATACCTTCCGCACACACAATAGATATATTGTTTTCAATTAATAACGGCTTAGGAACAGGCTGCACCAAGAAATCCATTTAACCTTTATGAAATCCGACTATTCCCGGGATACAATCTTAGAACAGCTTCGCAATGAGTGGCTTTCTGAAATGAAAGCTAAGCTGGAGAGCGGGCTGGAAGCAGAAGTTCAGCAGCTGCAAGATTTACTCAAACAAACTCAGTCGGGCATTGAAGATGGTGATATTGAAAAGGCATTGCGGAAATTTACCGAAAAGGTTCAGGCTGACATTGAAGAGGAAGAAACTGAGGACAAGCCTGATAATAAGATTGAATGGCTTGAAAACCTGAAGCCGGTGCTTTCTCAAATTCAGGAAGAGGTAGTGTTACCTCAGCAGGAAAGCCGGTTTAAGTCCCAAGCTGATGATTCCGGGATGACAAAGATCGGAAAGCTTTTTAAGCGCTCGGCAAGGGGAATGCAGCTCGGTGTGAACACTACGGCCAATGGAGTTCGTAAATTATTTGGTGGTTCTGAAAAGAAACCACCGGTATGGAAACAAACAATTCCCCTGCAATTTGTGGTCAGGATTCATCTTCTCCGCTTGGACAAATGGGCGCGAGAATGGAGCAATGAAGTTCAAAAGCTGAAAGCCGAAGTTTTGATGGAAGCAGACGCCTGGACGCTGCATTCCGGAGGGTTAATCACCTATGAAAAGAAAGAAGGTGCTGGAGAAGAGTCAGCACCCGGGGAACCGGCCGAAATCACTCCTACTCAAAAAGATCTGGAGGTATTTTTTCAAGAAGCCCTGCAGAAACTGGATCAACTGAAATCGGTTCACACCCAAAAACTGCAAGAGCACCTGCAAAGCGTTGGTGATGAAATCGAATACGCGGTTTCTTTGACAGGTACCTTTGAGCGACCGGTAAGTGAATACACCAAAACAAAGATCGTTCACCGCCAAAACAGCATACAGACCCGACGACAGAATGACGACAAAGTTTGGGGCGAGCTGCTGAGTGTGTTGGTGCAGCGGGTGTTCTTGTCCATGAAGTTTATGCAACTCCATGAAATGGTGGAGGAAAGGACAGGAGGTTTTAGTGAGGCGATCACGGAGTTCTTTGAGGGCCATATTGAATCGCCCGGCAAGCAATTGATGGAACAGCTTGAGGAAGCTATTTCCATTTTTGATGAATCAGAAGACCGGACGATAAAACAGGTGAGACAGCTAAGCAGTGAGCATCTGGAAAAAATGATCGGATTTATAGATCAGCAGATTTTGGAGCCCCTGGGTGAGTTTACCGAAGATGCCGTATTAGGCACAAAGTTTGAACGGTTTACATCAGCCATTCCGGAGTGGACAAACGAGCAGCCTGAAAAAGCAACGCTCATCGAGAAGCTGGATTTGACGCATCTACCTCCGGGTTATGAATTTGAGAAAGTTGATTGGCAGGTGCTGGTTCAGCGTGTGATAAGTAATCATCTTGTTAAAGAATTCATGCCCAAGGAGATCAAGGCTGAACAGTTTTTAATGAAGGTGATGCAAAGCCTGCAGGAAATCTCACAGATTATATATACCAATCTGGAGATTGCGGATGAGGTCAAAAAGTCGGATGAAGAAGAACCCATTCAGGTTGCCCGTGAAGGATTAGAGCGAGCCAAAACCAAGCTCGAAGAACTGCAGGAGGATGTACGGGAACAAAGAGAATCGCTGGAAGGCAAGCTTCAGGAAAAACAACACGCAGCGTTTGTGAAACTGGCCATGCTGCTGGAGAAGCAGGATGTGAGTGAAGTCCGACTGGCCGGCGCAGAATATAAAGCCAAGCAGGCCGCTGTGGACTGGAAGACGAAGCTACAGGTTTGGTGGGCGCGAGTTTCGGAAAAAGGGGAGCTGTTCGGCCGGTTTGTTTGGAAAAAAATTAAACAGTACTCGGAAGCAGTCCGAAAGTTTCTGGGCTTTGCTGAAAAGGAAAAACTGGAAGGCGATAAAACCGATCTGGCTACTTTCTTGTCAGAGACGGATGAGCAGATCGCCGGACTTCCATTTATCTATCGCAGGCTTTTTGATTTCAATAAAGAAATAGACGAGCGGTTTTATATTCGCAAGCCCGAACAATTTGACCGGTTTAAAAAAGGGTATGAGCTGTGGCAGAATAATTTCCCTTCAACCTTTGCCATTGTGGGGGAGAAAGGAAGTGGAAAAAGTTTGTTCATCTCTTTGCTGATGGAAGAAGTGCTCACCAAACACGATGTGATTGAAATCAATTTTGAGGACACGATTTGGACAGCTGATGAAATCACAGAACAGGTAAGTGATGCTCTGAAGCTGGATGAGACGCAGAGCATAGAGGATCTCATTGCCGCCATTAAAAGAAAGAAAAAGCGGATTGTGATCATCCTTGAGAATATCCAAAATTGCTACGTCAGAAATATTTCTGGTTTTGAAGCAATGGAGCAATTGCTGCTTCTGATTTCCGAAACGAACAAGGAAATCATGTGGATAGCCAGCACCACCCGGTATGGCTGGTTGTTTTTGGATAAGGTGCTGAATATTGCTGACTATTTTACCCACGCGGTAGAAACGGATAACCTGAATGCCCAGCAGATTGAGGAGCTGATCCTGAAAAGGCATCGGGCGAGTGGATATCAGCTTAAATTTTTGCCGGATGATGCCACAAAGAAAAGCCGTAATTTCCGCAAGCTGATGGATGACGAAGAAAAAACCCAGGAGTATTTACAAGACCGGTACTTTGAAAAACTGGCAAAATTGAGTGAAGGCAATTCTTCCATTGCTATGATATTCTGGATTCGGTCGATACGGGAATATGACGACAGCCATTTCTACATCGACCCTTTTGACTTTACGGCCATTAACCGAATTGATGAACTCGACAGTACCGAGTTATTTGCCCTGGCCGCTTTTGTGCTGCATGACTCACTGATGCCTGAACACCTTGCAAAAGTGCTCAATCAGCCATTGAGAGACAGCAAACTGCTGGTTTCCCGGTTAACATCCCGCTCTATTTTGTTCAAGACTGAGCATGGATATATGCTGAATCACCTGATTTACAGGCAGGTAGTTCGGGTTTTGAAAGAAGCTAATTTCATACATTAAACTATGGCACTGCATAAATACATTTGGACGCTTTTGGTTCTGTTGCTGTTGAATGGCGGCTTAGTGAGTTCGTTGTCAGCCCAAAATACAGTTCAGCAAAATACTGCCTCAGCCCGGGCTCAGGATACTACGCTTACCCAAAGAATAGATTCTCTGATAAATGAGCGATTGTCAAGGCTCGATTCCTTAACCATGAGGTTAGAACAGCAGGCCGGACTTTCAGAAGATACCACCCAGGTTTCCGGAGATGCGGAGCAGGCGCTGGCTCAGCTTGAACAGGTGATATCGTGGCCGAAGGTCCTCACAATAATCCTGTTTTTTATTGCTACTTATTATGTGACATCGTTCATCAGTACTATTCTGGGGAATTTTTCCGAACGTATTTCAAAATACAGGCTCCGTATAAAACGGATGGTCCCCATTGTCCGCGTGGTGTTATGGACCCTTGCTATTTATGTAGCAATCGCGGGTATCATTCAGCCGCCTTATGCAACCATAATCACGGTGATGGCTTCGGTGGGTATTGCGGTTGGGCTTGCTTCGCAGGACGTGCTCAAGAATTTATTTGGCGGGGTGATGCTGATTCTGGACCGGCCGTTTCAGGTGGGCGACAAAATCCAGTTTGCAGACCATTATGGGGAAGTACAGCAAATCGGGCTGCGATCAAGCCGCATAGTCACTCCCGGTGATTCTGTGGTTACCATTCCCAATGGGGAACTGATTCGAACCGCCGTATCAAATGCCAACACCGGCGCCCTCGATTGTTTGGTGGTTACAAATATTTATCTGCCGGCTGAGTGCCCTGTCGAGGAAGTGAAAGAAGTGGCATATAAGGCCGTAATCGCTTCCCGCTTTGTTTTCTTGAAAAAGCCCATCAGCATTATGACGGAAAATGAAATGCACGAACGCCGGTTTGTGCTGAAGCTTAAGGTGAAAGCGTATGTACTGGATATTCGGTATGAATTCCCTTTCCAAAGTGATGTGACCGAACTCATTCTCACCGAATTGAAGAAAAGAGGGATTATCCGGGATGAGACACTGCACCAGGAGTTGGTTGGGGATTGAACCCCGTCATCGCGGGCCCGGACCCGCGATCTCCTTTTTTGACATCCCAAGTAAGTTAGGGAGATCCCGTATCTCCGCTCCGTTTCGTACGGGATGACGGGGGTATGTTGAGTGGGGTAGATTACAACACCAAGAAATGGATCACATTCAACATTAAAAACCGTCATCGCGGGCCCGGAACAGCGATCTCCTTTTTTGACATCCCAAGTAAGTTAGGGAGATCCCGTATCTCCGCTCCGTTTCGTACGGGTTGACGGATAGGATTAAGAAGGGTAGCAATTGCACTAGCAAGGAGCGAATAAATTCCTGCACAAAAATAAATTGTAAGGATTACTTCTGAACCTGCTCATACTAGCTAAAAAAAGTATGGCAAAATCGGGTTACATATATATTCTTTCGAATAAACACCGAACCGTATTTTACACAGGGGTAACTTCAGATCTTTTACAGCGTGTGTACCAACACCGGAATGGTGAAGGCTCATCTTTCACCAGGAAATACAATATTTATGAACTTTTGTTTTATGATGAATTTCCTACAATGTATGAAGCAATATCTGCAGAAAAGAGAGTAAAGAAATGGAAAAGAGCCTGGAAAATTGATCTAATCAAAACAATAAATCCTGAAATGAAAGATCTTTGGTCTGAGATTTATTGTTAACTAACTCATTCGTCATCGCGGGACCAGACCAGCAACCTCTGTGGCAGGTATCCCAAGTGAGAAAAAGAGATTCCGTATCTCCGCTACGCTTCGTACGGAATGACGAGCAGTGGTAGGATTTGTGTAAGTATGGAAATTCTGATATAGGTGCGCTTTTATTCTAAAACACCGTCATCGGGGGGCGGACCCGCGATCTCCGTTATGGGTATCCCAAGTTGTTCTGGAGATCCCGTATCTCCGCTACGCTTCGTGCGGGATGACGGGTTAATTCATGGGTTCAAGCTTTGCAACGCTTTGATCCGGGCTGTAGATGATCCGGATATCCGTATCATTATCTTCATCAAACACTTTAATGGAGATTTCCTGACTGAATTCAATCTCATCGATTTCGTGGGGTTTGATCATGAGTGGTTCCAGGAATTCGGAATCCAGCCCACGCATGGTCTTGAGTTCTTCATTCAGAAAATCCATGTACTCCAACTTCAAATTTCCTTCACGAATATAGGTTACTATCAGCGAGTAGGCGACCTGCCCCGCATAGGAGAAGCGTTGCTGTAATTGCGAATTAAGCTTACGGACATCTTGTTGTCGAGTATAGAAGTAGAACTTCAATGCTTTTTCGAACAAAATTTTGTCTCGATCATTCAATATCTTTGTAATGGATTTCATGCACTGAAGTTAAAACCATTAATCGACAAAAGTCAGGAGCATTATGTCTGCAACACCATCAACCATGCTGGAAATAGGAACTGAGGCACCGGATTTCACGCTACCAAGCGTGAACGGCGGGAAACTCTCGTTAAGCTATGCCGATCAAAGCAAAGGGTTTGTGGTAATGTTCATTTGTAATCATTGTCCGTATGTACTTCATATTGAAGATGAATTGGTGAATGTAGCTAACGAATATATAGCCCGCGGAATAGGTTTTATTGCCATAAGCTCGAATGATGTAGAGAAATACCCGCAAGACAGTCCGGAGAAAATGGCTCAGAAAGATTATCCTTTCCCGTATTTGTATGATGAAAGTCAGGAAGTGGCCAAAGCATATAAAGCGGCCTGTACACCCGATTTCTTTGTATTTGACGAAAACCGTAAGCTGGTTTACAGGGGGCAATTTGATGACAGTCGACCATCTAAAGACACTCCTGTTACGGGTGAAGATCTTCGAAATGCCTTAGATGCCTTGTTATCCGGCGAGCAAATCCCCGAAGACCAACAAGTACCAAGTATGGGATGCAACATTAAATGGAAACCCGGCAACGCCCCGGATTATTTTGGATGATAAATAAGAAATGAAAAACGAAAAATTGCAGAAACTGCGAGAAGACTATTCGAAGCATTCACTGGATGAGTCGGACGTACATAAAAATCCATTTAAACAATTTGAGCGATGGATGGAAGAAGCAGTAGAAGCGGAGGTTCCCGAGCCCAATGCCATGACCCTTGCCACCGTAGATGCTAATCAAAAACCACATACACGCATTGTTCTGTTGAAGGGATTGGAAGACGGCAGCTTCATCTTCTACACCAACTATGGCAGTGATAAAGGGAAGGAGCTGGAGCAAAATCCGAATGCCTCCCTTTGTTTTTTGTGGCTACAGCTGGAGCGGCAGGTTCGTATTGATGGAACTGTTGAGAAGATCCCTAAAGAAGAAAGTGAAGCATATTTCAAACAGCGGCCGTATAAAAGTCAGCTCGGTGCACTGGCTTCCAATCAAAGCGCGGAAGTGCCAAACCGCGAATTTCTGGAAAAGAAGTTTGCTGATCTTGAAGCAAAATATCCGGAAGGAGAAGTGCCAATGCCGGAAAGCTGGGGTGGATATCGCGTAATTCCCGAATCTGTAGAATTCTGGCAGGGCCGAAGAAGCCGGCTTCATGACCGTATTAAGTATCAGTTGACAGGAAATAAGTGGGAAATAAAAAGACTTTCGCCTTGAGATGATATCAAAGGTGAGTTATATGGATTTGGTTTTAAAACAGATACCAAAAATGACTTGATTGCTTCATCAATAAGACCCCTTTCTGTCTTTCCCCTTGGCAAGGGGAAAGGACTCCTGTACTGGTAGATATATGGTCAAACTTGATAGATTACAAAAGTCTGTGAAGCGATATTAAAGGATCATGTGCTTGTTTTCATAGAATGGTCGGTTATATGATTTTTACTGCCGTTTCGTTACTTTGGATAAAAGAATGCATAGTGAAAAATGGAAACGATAAAGGTTCAAATAAAAGACAATAAAGCGTTAAAGATTCTAAAAGATCTTGAGGATTTGGATATTCTTAAAATTATGGAGAATGATGGTGAAGATCTGCATCAAGGTGAAAAGCTATCAGTGAAATATGCAGGGGCAATATCATCAGAGACCTCCCAGAAGATGAATAATTACGTTAATGAAAGTCGAGAAGAATGGGAAGATCGGAATATCTGATCGACAGTAATGCCATAATCGATTTCTTAGGCGGAAGGCTTCCTGATTCTGGAATGGAATTTTTAAGTCAGGTTATTGATGATAAACCAAGCATATCGGTTATAACTAAAATTGAAGTACTGGGGTATAACGGAACGGATCAGGAAGAGCTGATTTTTAAGTCTTTTGTTGGGGATTCTGAAGTACTCGGTTTAAGTGAGGGAATCATTGATTTATGCATTCAGATTAGAAAAAGCTACAGG
The DNA here is from genome assembly GCF_017641085.1 of Gracilimonas sp. Classification (NCBI taxonomy): domain Bacteria; kingdom Pseudomonadati; phylum Balneolota; class Balneolia; order Balneolales; family Balneolaceae; genus Gracilimonas; species Gracilimonas sp. The sequence continues at coordinate 222,095 of NZ_JAEPPI010000001.1, forward strand.
ATTAAATTACCGGATGCACTAATAGCAGCTACAGCTATTAATAATGATTTCATTTTGGTAACTAGAAATATCTCTGATTTTAATTTCATAGAGAACTTGGAACTGATAAACCCGCACAAGATTAAGAAGTCTAATTAGTAAGTTAAGTTTAGAATAGTACCTGCTATGCCCAAGATTAAAGAAGAGCGGATGGAGGAGCTTCCCAAGCTCGAGAACACGCTCGTTTATACCGATTTTGATGAAGATAACCCGGCTCCGAAGGGGAAGTGGAATTCAGAAGTTTTTGATAAGGATCAACCTATTGTTTTAGAACTGGCTTGCGGGAAGGGGGAGTATTCGGTTGGTCTGGCCCAGCTTCACCCTGATAAAAACTATGTCGGACTGGATATTAAAGGTAACCGGATGTGGGTGGGAGCTACTGAAGCTCTGGAAAAGAATCTGGACAATGTTCGATTTCTTAGATGTTATATCGATCACCTCGACCAATTTTTTGGCAAAGATGAAGTGGATGAAGCCTGGATTGTGTTTTCCGATCCCTATATCAAGAAAGAGAGAAAACGGCTGACGGCTCCCAAGTTTCTGGAAGTATATCGAAAAGTGATGAAGCCCGGCGCGGTCATTAACCTGAAAACGGACAGCGATGTACTATATGAATACACCAAAGAAATCATTGACCAAGAGGGACTGCAACTGCTGGATGATGAGCCTAATGTCCATAAAAACCGCCCGGATGATCCCGAACTCTCCATCATTACCTACTACGAAAGCATGCACCTGGAAAAAGGGAAGACGATTAAGTATTTGAAGTTTAGGGTTTGAAAAGCTGTCAGCTTTCAGGAGATAGCTGTCAGCTGACAGGATACAGCTTTTAGTTGTATGTCCAATTTACCAACAAAGTCATCGCGGGCATAGACCCGCGATCTCCTATATAGGCATCCCAAGAGGGAAAAGGAGATCCCGCATCAAGTGCGGGATGACATGCAACAAAAACCTGTCTTTGTGAGGAACAAAAGTGACTAAACAATCCCATTTGTGCGGTAGTTGCTTGGACAAGTTGTTTTCTGTCAAAGAACTTAAACAAAGATTATTTGCCTTAGCAAAAGACCTTTTTCTGTCTTTCCCCCTGCCTACCGCAGGCAGGCTTCAAAAGAGGAAAGGACTCTTTATTAGCTACCTCATCAAATATTAAAAAATCGAGTCATCCTGAGGGACCGAAGGATCTTTGCCAGAAAATGTTTAGGATCTGTTATTCCCAAATTGGTGCTTTACATAACAAGTATTGATTTGCCCCGAGACTTCGGGGATGGACCGAGCGACCGATTTGCGAACTATCCTGTCTTATTACCCCGTCATCGCGGGCCTGGACCCGCGATCTCCCAAATTGATATCTCAAGCCATATAAGAAGATCCCGCATCTCCGCTACGCTTCGTGCGGGATTAAAACAGCATATCTTGATTTTCGCTGTGGAATGTTTACATTACGGAAGTTAACACCGTTAACCTAAGGAGGCGAATGAGCGAAGAAGTACCTTTACGTGATCAGATTTTAGAGATAAGCAGGCATTTATTATACGAGGAAGGATATAAGTCACTTTCGATGCGGAAAATTGCCAAACAAGCTGATGTCTCCGCAACCAGTATCTACCTCTATTTCGAAAACAAAGATCATTTACTGCATACGCTGATTGAAGAATCGGTGGAAGATTTAAGCCGGTTCATCGAATCGAAGGCATTAACTAAGACCGATAGCATTGAGCGATTTAAAGCCATCACTAAAAGTTATGTGGAGTTTGGCCTTCAGAACCCGGAGAAGTACGAGATTATTTATAAAGTCCGGTCTGATTCAATGGCGCGTTATCCCAAGGAGAAATTTCGAAAAGCCCGGCGTGCCTATGAGCTTCTGGTGAAAACCATTGAGGAAAGTGTAGGTCAGGGACTGATGGAAGTGGATCAGCCGGTGGTTGCCGCTTATTCAATATGGGCACAATTACACGGTGTGGTTTCGGTTGTACTCAACAAGAGATTGGACAGCCGCATTGACAGAGAACAATTTATTGAGGAATCCATTGAGCACGTGGTGCAGGGATTTCTGATTCGAACAACAGTATCATAAACGAGGAAAAGTTATGGAAGCAATAATGGAATTAATTGGGTTTTTTAGTGAGATCCCGCTGTGGGCATCGATAGGATCTGCGGTACTGCTGATGCTGATTTTAGGCTACACCGGGGCTCCCCTCTGGCTGTGGGCCGTAGCCGGTTATACAGGCTTAGTGGGATTGGATGCTCCCACCTGGCTGTATATTACCTACACCGTTTTAGTGCTGGTTTTCAATATCAAACCCATTCGAAGAGTGGTTCTGAGTGGCCCGATTATGAAGCTACTGGATGCGTTGAATTTTCTTCCCAAGATATCCGAAACTGAGCAGACAGCTATTGAAGCAGGAAATGTATGGGTAGAAGGAGAACTGTTCTCCGGAAAGCCTGATTTCAAACGTATTCTCGATGAAGATTATCCCGACCTGACCGAGGAAGAGCAGGCGTTTATGGATGGACCTGTTGAGAAGCTCTGCGAGATGGTCACCGACTGGGATGTAATGGTTCGAAAGGGATTCACTGAAGAAGTCTGGGACTTCATGCGAAAAGAGAAGTTCTTTGGTTTGATTGTTCCCAAAAAGTATGGCGGACTCGAATTCTCTGCGACGGCTCACAGTGCTATTGTGGCTAAGCTGGCATCACGCTGTGGACCATTAGCTACAACGGTTATGGTGCCTAACTCCTTAGGTCCGGCCGAGTTGCTTCTGCACTATGGAACCGAAGAACAAAAAGATCATTACCTGCCCAAACTGGCCAGCGGAGAAGAAATGCCGTGCTTTGGCCTGACTGAAGCAAATGCCGGGTCTGATGCCGGAAGTATGCGCTCGGAAGGTGTAGTATTTAAAGGTGATGACGGCGAGCTGTATCTGCGAATGAATTTTGAGAAGCGCTACATTACATTGGCCGCTATTTCTACGGTAATTGGGCTGGCCTTCAACCTTAAAGACCCCGATCACCTGATCGGAGAGGAAGAAAATCGGGGCATTACCTGTGCCCTCATTCCATCCGATACCGAAGGCGTGGTATTGGGCCGCCGACATGATCCGTTAGGAATTCCATTCTACAACTGCCCGATAGACGGCAAAGATGTGGTAGTACCTATAGATGCCATCATCGGTGGAAAAGAAGGAGCCGGAAATGGCTGGCGCATGCTGATGGAGTCACTGGCTGTAGGTCGGGGAATCTCCCTGCCGGCGCAAAGTGTGGGAGGAGCGAAAGTAGCCACCCGCGCCATCGGGGCCTACACGGCTATTCGTAAACAGTTTGGACTGAATATCGGGAAGTTTGAAGGTATTGAAGAGCCAATGGCCCGAATTGGAGGTTACACCTACCTGATGGAAGGCGCCCGCAGATATACCACCGGCGGACTGGATAGCGGACAAAAACCGGCTGTAGTCACGGCCATTGCCAAGTACAATTTTACCGAACTGGGAAGAGAGATTGTCAACGATGCGATGGATATTGTGGGAGGAGCCGGGATTTCCCGTGGTCCCCGAAACATCTTTGCAAGCAGCTACACGGCCATGCCGATAGCTATAACGGTAGAGGGAGCCAACATCCTTACACGTACCTTGATGATTTTTGGTCAGGGTGCCATTCGATGCCATCCCTATGCCTATAATGAAATCGATGCTCTGATGAACAAAGATGTGAAGGCTTTTGATGATAATTTCTGGAAGCATATTGGTCATGTAGCCCGGAATAAATCAAGGGCGTTCCTGCTGAGTATCACCAGAGGCCGGCTGGCAAGTTCACCGGTAAGCGGACCTTCAGCAAAATACTTCCGCAAGCTGGCGTGGACATCCGCTTCCTTTGCCTTCTTCGCAGATATTGCGTTGGGATCGTACGGCGGAGCCCTGAAGATGAAAGAAAAAATAGCCGGTCGTTATGCCGATATCCTGAGTTATATGTATTTGGCTTCCGGTGCCCTCAAGCGTTTTGAAGCCGAAGGAAGAAGAGAAGCGGACAGACCGTATTTTGAATGGGCGATGGAATACAGCTTCTGGAAAATTCAGCAGGCCTTTGAAGGCATACTCCGCGAAATTAAAGTGCCCGGTTTGAGCTGGGTATTTCGCCTGGCCGGGGTGTGGGGTCGGTTGAACCCCATCGGCACCTATCCTTCTGACAAGCTGGGTCATAAAGTTGCACAAGCTATGCAAACCCGCGGGGAAGACCGGGATCATGTAACCGACGGAATTTTCCTTCCCAAAGATGATGAATCCGCCATTGGTCGATATGAGCAAACCATGGAATTGGTTGAAAAAGCCTGGCCTGCATTCAAGAAGCTGTACAAAGCCATCAAAGCCAAAGAACTACCGAAAGAACCCTATCTCGAAATTGCGGATTTAGCCGTCGAGAAAGGAGTTCTGACTAAAGAAGAAGGTGAGCTGGTCAAGAAAACCGAACAAGCCCGAAACGATGCTATTCAGGTGGATGAGTTTACCCTGGATGAATACATGAATGAGACGCCGACCAAGCCGGCCGGGAATGGTCAAAGACCGGAAAAAGCTCCCGAGGCGATGGTTTGACTGATAGCTGTCAGCTGACAGGCTTCAGCTATCAGTGAACCCAATCCCTGTCCCTTGCCCTCCGGCTCATCGATTTAAAAAGCTTGGCTTTTACTAACGCCGCAGGGTAAGGGAACGCGTTGTAGGATTTGGGAGGCTGGTATTAACTTATAGAATATAAAAAGGTCGGTCTTTGCGAGGAGCACAAGTTGCTGAATGTAGGTTGAGGTGGGGAACGACAAAGCAATCTCCCTGAAATAGCAATATCCTGATAAGCACTCACATCCCTTAGCTTCCGACCTCTTTCTGTCTTTCTCCTTCGCAAGGAGAAAGGACTCTTTGGTAGCATTCTAATCTTTCTTAGAAAAAAAGTCCATCCTGAGCGCAGGAACGGTTAATTAAGCTCGGGACGGTTGGCGCGAAGGATCTCAGCCAGGAAATGTTTGGGATTTAGAATTTAGCATCCGTGCCTAACGCAGAAAAGATTGAATTGCGATTGACCGAGTGACCGAGTGACCGATTTGCGAACTGCCCTGCCTAAATAACCCGTCATCGCGGGCCGGGAACCGCGACCTCCCTGAATGGTAACCAAATAGAACTACTCCCACTTGCCATTGCAAACAAAACCCAATCCCTGTCCCTTGCCCTCCGGCTCATCGATTTAAAAAGCTTGGCTTTTACTAACGCCGCAGGGTAAGGGAACGCCTTGGTGAACTTGGGTTGTGTTTTATATGGAATCCTCATCGCGGACCCGGACTTAAAATCTTCTTTATCGGCTTTCCAGGTAGTTCAAGGAGATCCCGCATCTCCGCTACGCTTCGTGCGGGATGACGACTCAATAAGGAGAGCTGCAAAGGTAACCCGCAACGCATTCACCCGAATCCCGCAACCCGTTAAATACCTCTTTTTCCTCGTTGCGTTGCTCTGCTGTGCAATGCCGGATGGAGGCTCTGCCTCAAACTTCGGTGGTACAGGCTGCAAATCCCGGATTGAATTGCGATGAACCGAGCGACCGAGCGACCGATTTGCGAATTTTCCACCTGTGCGGTGGTGGTTTAGGCTTGGGTGCCCACTAATACATCAAGACATTTCCAACAAAACCCTATCCCTGTCCCTTTCCCTAACGCTCGCTTGCTTTACGCCGCTCGCGCCAAGGGCAAGGGAACGCCATGGTGGGTTGGGAGGCGGAATTCGGATTGGAATGCGCATGACCGAAGGACGGAGCGAACGATTTGCGATGTTCACTTTGATTAAACCCCACAACCCGTAACCCTCCAACCCGACTCCCGCAACTCGCCATAAAAACCTCTTTAAATAGAAGCCCAAACTTCGTATCATCATTGCTTAACAAAATTTGGCAGAAAGTGAGCGAAGAGAACAATTCAAATCAAGAACATGGGGACAATAAGCCGGGAAAGAAAAAAAGCCCGGAAAACTTTCCCATTCAGGAATATCGATTAGTCCCGGCAGACCATGGCCATGAAGGCTACGAAGAAGATGAAATTGACCTGATTGAACTGGCTAAAACCATCTGGGATAACCGGAAAGTAATTTACCGCTTTGTAGCGGTGGGTGTGGTTTTGGGAGTATTGGTAGCTTTACTCAGCCCCAAAGAATATGTAAGTGATGCCACATTGATGCCGGAATACAGCACCGAAAGTATGGGAGGTGGGAGTGCATCGAGCTTATTGCAGCAGTATGGTGGACTTATTGGTTTAAGTGGTGGAACTTATAACTCGGCAAGTAATGCCATTAGGGTAGATCTATATCCTAAGATCGTTCAGAGCTTGAGCTTCCAGGACAAGCTCGCAAGACAGGAATTCTATTTCCCGGATTATGATACCACCGCTTCTATATATGAGTATTATTTAGAAATTATGTCGCCCGGAGTATTTGGTTATGTAATGCAATATACGGTTGGACTCCCCGGTACCATTATTAGGGCATTTAAAGCTGAAGGTGAGACTTTTAGTACAGGGGTTAGCAATGAAGATGAAATTGTAGAGTTGACCAAATTGGAAATGGAGGTTATTGATGATCTTCGTTCACGGGTATCAGCCAGTCTGGATGAAGAATCGGGTGTTGTAACCGTGAGGGCGCAGATGTCTGATCCGAAATTAGCGGCAAGTGTAGCTAAATATACTATTGACGAACTGACGGAATACCTGGTAGAGTACCGTACCGAAAAAGTAATACGCGACTTGGAGTTTATCGAAGAGCAGTTGAATGATGCACGCGAACGATTCAGGGAAGCTCAACTGGAGCTGGCTGATTTTGATGACAGCAACCAGGGCAACCTGACCGCGCGGGCCCAAACCGAACGGCAACGGTTGCAGTCGGAATATGATATTGCCTTCAACCTCTATAATACCTTGACCCAGCAGTACGAAGAAGCCAAACTGAAAGTACAGGAAGAAACCCCGGTCTTTAAAGTTCTTCAGCCGGTACAGGTTCCGGTTAATGATGAAACCAGCGGGGCGATGGTCCTGATTGTATTTGTGATGCTGAGTGGTATTGCATCTATTGGGTGGATTTTTATTCGACAGTTTTTGGCCAACAACCCATTCTCTTCCAAAGAGTAATTAGTACTACGGTCTGGCCGAGCCACTGAATGCTTAGATAGACTTTGCATTTTTCAAATATCGCGAAGCCCTGAACGGCTTCGCTTGTGTAGTGGAAGTGTCTTTAGCTGTTAGCTGACAGGTTTCAGCTATCAGTGGACCCAATCCCTGTCCCTTGCCCTCCGGCACATCGATAAAACTAATAAAACCTTCGCCACCGCCGCAGGGTAAGGGAACGCCTGATTAAAAGTCCGTCTCGCGAGGACCGGATGCGACGAAGCAATTTCTAAGAATAGGTTTAGGATCTCAAACAACGCTCCACTTGTGCGGAGGTGGATTGAGCTTGGTTGCCCGAATCTTCGACCCCTTCTGTCTTCCCCTTCGACAAGGGGAAGGACTCTTGTTAAAAGTTCCTCTCTCAATCCAACCACCGGGTCATCCTGATCCGCCGGCTGGCGGAGAAGGAACTTCACGAGGTGATATAGATTCAGATATCGGAACAACCCGTCATCACGGAAATACTTTATCCGCGATCTCTCTTATCGATATCAAAAGTTTGTCAAGGAGATCCCGCATTTCCGCTTCGCTTCGTGCGGGATGACATGCAATAAAGCTTGTCTTTGCGAGGAGTTCGTGTTGCTGAATGTAAGGTTGGGATGATTAACGACGTGGCAATCTCCCTGAAATGGCAACTTATTTTAATAACGTTTAATTGCCCTTGACAACAAAACCCTATCCCTGTCCCTTTCCCTAACGCTCGCTTGCATTATGCCGCTCGCGCCAAGGGCAAGGGAACTCCTAATTAAACAGCCCGACTTTGCGAGGAGCGGATGCGACGAAGCTGGATGCCAAATGCAGGATTGGGATGGATGGCGATGAGGCAATCTCCGAGAATTAGTTTGTGATCTTCAACAGCGCCTGTGAAAGAATTGATTTACCCCGAGACTTCGGGGATGGACCGAACGACCGATTTACGAAGTACTGAATGTAGCTCTTTAAAAAATCCCAATACATTCATTGATCGTATAAAATATCCTGCGTATTATTGAGTAACAGAATTACTCGCTTAACTACAACGCGGTGCGAAATTCAAAATGAAAAATTTAAAATTAAAAATGGGGTAATCAGCTGTTACAGGGGTATTGCATCTTTGGTACCAGATAGATGAAGTACTCAGCAATGATCATTGTAACCACACCGACACCCATTTTTAATTTTAAATTTTAAATTCTTAATTCCCGAAAGGGTCCAATGCTCGATACCCTCATACAATCCAAAACCCGACTGAAACTTCTGCTTCGCTTCTTCCTGAACCCGGACAGCAGCGCATACCTGCGCGGACTTGCACAGGAGTTTGATGAAAGTACCAACTCGGTACGGGTGGAATTAAACCGCTTTGAAGAAGCCGGTCTCATTGCCGGACATAAAGAAGGCAATAAAAAGGTGTACAAAGTAAACACAAAGTTCCCTATGTTTGGCGAGCTCCAAAAGATTGCTTTTAAGCATTTTGGGATTGATCAAATCATTGAGCAGGTGGTACAGAAATTAGGAGACGTAAATGCGGTATATTTAACCGGGGATCTGGCAAGAGGTTTAGATACATCCATCGTAGATGTAACGATCGTAGGTAAAAATATTGACAGGACTTATTTGTCAAAACTGCTAGAGAAAGCAGAAGATCTGATCGGTCGAAAAATTCGAACACTACTGTATGAACAGGAAGATCCTTTTGAAATAGAAGAACCGAAATTATTGATTTTTGGTAAAGAGGTATAATGAAGAACAGTAAGAAAAATATAGTTGTTACGGGTGGTGCAGGATTCATAGGTAGCCATTTGATAGATCGATTATTGGAAGAAGGTCATACCGTAACCAATATCGACAATTTTGATCCATTCTATGAGGAAAGCATAAAGCTGGAAAATATTAAAGGGCATTTGGAATTCGATACCTATACGCTGCATGAAGTGGATATAAGAAATAAAGAATCTCTTGATAAAGCTATTCCTAATGATGCGGATGTAATAATTCACTTAGCCGCCAAAGCCGGGGTTCGTCCTTCCATTGCAGATCCGATCGCTTATCAAGAAGTAAATGTGGCCGGAACACAGAACATGCTGGAAGTAGCCCGTGAAAAAGAGATTAAACAATTTGTATTTGCTTCTTCCAGTTCGGTATATGGAAAGAACCCGAATGTGCCCTGGAAAGAAGATGATGCCGTACTTCAGCCTATTAGCCCCTATGCAAGTACCAAAGTGAGTGGAGAATTATTAGGGCATGTGTACAGCCACCTATATGATATTCGTTTCTTAGCCCTTCGCTTTTTTACGGTATATGGGCCCCGGCAACGGCCGGATCTGGCCATCCATAAATTCCTGAAACTCATGAGCGAAGAAAAGGAAATTACACTCTATGGAGATGGCTCCACCCGCCGGGATTATACGTACATTGATGATATTATAGATGGGGTGATGGCGGCTGTTAGTTATGATGGCTCTCAATATGAAGTGATCAATCTTGGGAATAATCAAACAATTGAACTCTTAGAATTAGTTGAAGCGATTGAGAAGGCCTCCGGGATTACAGCCAAGAAAACATTTGGTCCAGAACAACCTGGGGATGTGAAACAGACTTGGTCAGATGTAAATAAAGCGTTTAAAATATTAAAGTATAACCCAAATTATAATTTAGCTAATGGTCTAGAAAGTTTTTCAAAATGGTTCAAAAAAAAGATTAAATGAATAATATTGATAGTTTTTTAAAAAATAACTTAGATAAACGAGTTGTAGCAGTTCAAGGCTTAGGTTTTGTAGGTGCAGTTATGTCTTTGGTTGTTGCAAATTCGGATGAAGAGGAATATGCAGTAATTGGTGTAGATTTGCCTCAAAGAAAAGATGTTATAAACAAGCTTAATAAGGGGATATTTCCGATAAGTTGTACAGATCCGAAAGTTTATAAATACTTTGAAGAGGTTAAAGATAAGGGAAACTTCATAGCAACAGATGATACGAATGCTTATTCAAAAGCAGATATAATAATTGTTGATATTAATTTAGATGTAGAAAAGAATAGTGATCTACAAAAAAATCTAAAAGGCTATAATGTTGATCTAACTGGTTTCAAAAATGCAATTAGGACTCTTGCACAAAAATGTAAAGAAGATGTATTAATATTGGTTGAAACTACAGTTCCCCCAGGCACATGTCAGAATATTGTGAAACCGATTTTTGAAGAAGAGTATGACAGGCGAGGTTTAGAGCATAAATTTAAAATCGGACACTCCTATGAAAGAGTGATGCCAGGCCCGGGATATGTGGACTCAATCAAGAATTTTTATAGGGTATTTTCTGGTGTAGATAAAGAAAGTGAGGAAGCGGTTAGAGACTTTTTGAAAAGTATAATCTCAACTGATGAGTATCCACTGACTAAACTTGGGAGCACAAATGCTTCCGAAATGAGTAAAGTTTTGGAAAATTCCTTTCGGGCAATGAATATTGCTTTTATTCAGGAATGGACTGAGTTTGCTGAGAGTGCAGAAGTTGATTTATTTGAGGTAATAAATGCTATAAGAATGAGGCCAACTCATCAAAATATAATGAGGCCGGGATTAGGTGTTGGTGGATATTGTTTAACCAAAGACCCTCTATTGGCAAGTTGGGCAAGCCAAGAGTTCTTTCATTCAATACCCTTAATGCAGAGTGAGCAGGCTGTTAAAATAAATGACCGAATGCCTTTGCACACTTTTAAAACATTCCAAAAATTCTTTAATGGAGAGTTGAAAGGATTAAGGGTTTTAATACTTGGTATTTCATATTTGCAGAACGTTGGAGATACAAGATATACTCCTGTAGACTTACTTTACGATAGTCTAAAGTCGAACGAAGTAGATGTTATATTACACGATCCCTTTGTAGAAATATGGGAAGAAAAAGGAGTAGATATACAGACTGAAAGTATAGACGAAACTGGTTTTGATGCTATTATTATTGGAACACCCCATGACAAATATATAAAGGAGGGATTATTGGAAAATATTTTAAGAAAAGAAGATAGTCTTTCCGTAGTGATTGATCCACATGGAGCAATTACAGAATCAATGATGCAAAAATTTTCAAATCACAAATTTAAAGTTATAGGAAGAGGAGATGTCTAAAAAAGTATTGATTATAGGTGGGGCTGGATTCATTGGAATGAATATCACTCAAGAATTAGCTTCAAAAGGATACCAAATTACTATCGCTGATAATTTCTTTAGAGGTAAAATGGACGAAGACCTTAAAGAGATTGTCGAAAAGAATAGCATAAGGGTTGTTTCTGATGATTTTACTAAAGAAAATGCTTTTAGTGCTCTGGATGAGGATTACGATTATGTCTATATGTTGGCTTCCGTTGTTGGAGTTGAATACACAGAAAAAATTCCTAATGAATTAATTCGAATCAATACACAATTGATTTTAAATACATTGGAATGGATAAAAAACACCCAATGTAAAAAAGTGCTATTTACATCTACCAGTGAATGCTATGCAGGTACGATAGAAGCTTTTGGGTATGAAATACCAACACCAGAGACGGTTCCTTTGTGTATTCAAGATATTACGCATCCTAGGTTTACCTACGCAGTAACCAAAATGCTGGGTGAGTCTGGTTTCATACAATATTCAAAAGTCTATGGATTTGAGTGTACAATTGTGAGGTACCATAATGTCTACGGACCAAGGATGGGATTTAAGCATGTGATTCCGCAAGTCGTTCAACGTTTTCTGAAAGAGGAAGATCCATTTAAAGTCTATGGCTTCGATCAAACCAGGGCATTCAATTTTATTGATGATGCTGTTAGAGGTACAATTGGTGCAATGGAGAGTGAAAAAACCAATGGTGAAATATTGCATATCGGAGATATGAATTCTGAAATAACCATTGAAGAGTTAGTTCACTATATAGGTTCCTTGGTTGAATTCGAAGGAGAATATGAAAGACAAGAGGCTCATTCCGGCTCAGTTTCACGAAGATGTCCTGATACTTCAAAAGCGGAGAAGCTAATTGGATATAAGCCTGTTGTAGGTTGGAAAGAAGGTGTTAAAGAAACCGTGGACTGGTATGTTGATTATTTAGAATCCGGAAAAAATGTTTTTGAATAGCAAACAATTATAGAATGAATATTGCTTTAATTAGTTGTGGACGATCAGATTATAGTATCTACCTGCCTTTAATGAAAAAGCTAAAGGCTGACTCTAATTTTAATTTAGATATCATCGCATTTGGTACGCATGTTTCCCGGTTCTATGACAGAACAGTAAACAAGTTTTACCAAGATGGCTTTGACGTGTCCTATGAAGTAGAATCAATTGTCTTAGGAGATTCCTCAGAAGCTATTTCCTCCTCAATGGGACTTACTATTGTTAAATTTTCATCCATTTGGGCCAAAGAGAATTACGATTTGATTATAGTGTTGGGTGATCGTTACGAGATGTTTTCGGCAATTGCAGCATCAGTTCCGTTCAACATTCCTGTAGCACATCTGCATGGCGGCGAGACGACATTGGGAGCAATAGATGACAAGTTTAGACATTGCATTACATCTATGTCAAAATTTCATTTTGTAACTACGGAATCTCATAAAAAAAGGGTAGCAGAGATATTAGGTCATTCTCAGCATGTCCATAATGTGGGGGCACCGGCTTTAGACAATCTCAATGAAATTGAATTCTTGACGAAAGAAGAGTTCCAAAAAGAATGGGGTATAGATCTAAATAAACCTACCGTTCTAACAACTTTTCATCCGGAAACAGTGGCACTGGAAAAGAATGAAGAGTATATCAAAGAATTCATCAAAGCCATCGACCAGATAGATAAACAATTTGTTATAACGTTGCCAAATAACGATACAATGGGAACTTTAATAAGAGATTATCTAAAAGAATACGGAGCTAGCCATCCGAATAAGTGTCATTTGGTGGAAGTATTAGGCACGGTAGGATATTATAGCTGTATGAAACACTGTGAGTATTTATTAGGAAATTCTTCGAGCGGTATAATTGAAGCCGCTTCATTTAAGAAATATGTTATTAATGTTGGAGACCGGCAAAAAGGAAGAGATGCCGGAGAAAATGTTATACACGTAGAAGCCGATCATAATGATATTATAGAAACCGCCCGACGTATAGATAAACTTCCTGAATTTACTGGAGAGAATATTTATGGTGATGGAACGGCTACAAAAAAAATAGTTAAGATTTTAAAACAAGCTTAATTCAAATATGGATATCAATAGTTTTTTGCAATTTGTAAGGAAGACATTCAATAAGGAGTCTGATTTTATTCCATTACATGAACCAAGGTTTATTGGAAACGAAAAAGAATACGTAAACGATGCAATTGATTCAACATTTGTATCATCCGTTGGGGAATATGTTGATGAATTTGAAAAAAAAATTCAAACAATTTCAATCACACAAAAAGCGGTTGCTGTAGTTAATGGGACAAATGCCTTACAAGTAGCACTACGATTGGCAGGAGTAGGTAAAGGTGATGAAGTGATTACTCAAGCATTGACTTTTGTAGCCACAGCGAATGCTATTAAATATAATTTTGCTGAACCTGTATTTTTGGATGTGGATTTAGATACGATGGGTTTATCTCCGACAGCTGTTGAAAATTTTTTAGAGGAGTATGGGGACATTCGGGGAGACGGTTGTTATAACAAAAAAACAGGGAATAAAATAGCTGCATGTATGCCAATGCATACCTTTGGATTTCCTGTTCACTTAGATGAATTACTAAAAGTTTGTGACACATGGAAGATTCCGGTAATAGAAGATGCAGCGGAGTCTCTTGGTTCGTTATATAATGGCCGGCCCACAGGAAGTTTTGGGAAACTTGGAGTGTATTCTTTTAATGGAAATAAAATTGTTACCGCGGGTGGAGGCGGTGCAATTATTACCAATGATGTAGAACTGGGGAACTTTGCTAAACATTTAACCACGACTGCTAAAAAGAATCATCCATATGAATACTATCATGATCATTTGGGATATAACTTTAGGATGCCGAATTTAAATGCTGCTCTTATCTGCGCACAGCTAGAACAACTTGATTCTTTCGTTGACAACAAAAGAGAATTAGCCAATCAATATGAACTATACTTTAATGATAAGGGAATTAAGTTCCGAACGGAGGCTCCAGGTACTAGAGCTAACTACTGGCTAATGTGTGTAGAATTTGATAATAGGGACGGTCGAGATATATTTCTTAAAGAAACCAATGAAAAAGGAGTGATGACACGTCCTATATGGCAGTTGATGTACAAGTTGCCCATGTATGAGAATTGCTTACGAGATGAGCAAAAGAATGCCGAATATTTAGAAGACCGAATTGTGAATATTCCAAGTAGTGTAAGGGTATGAGTGCTTTTAAAATAGGTTATTTTGCAGATGGGCCGTGGTCCCATAAAGCGTTTGAATTGTTAATTCAAGATAAAGACATCGAAATATGTTTTATAGTGCCAAGGACAGATACTATTGATGATACGCTTGAGAATTTTGCTGATAAATATGGAATAGATTATTTGCACCCGGTTAAAGTTAATTCAGAGGAATTTATTGAAAAGGCCAAAACCTACAATTGTGATCTATTCGTTTCCATGAGCTTTAATCAAATTTTTAGAGAGCGACTAATCAATCTTCCAAAATACAGTACCATTAATTGTCATGCGGGGAAATTACCCTTTTACCGTGGCAGAAATATTTTGAATTGGGTGTTAATAAATGATGAGAAAAAGTTTGGGATAACGGTTCATTTTGTTGATGAAGGAATTGATACCGGGGATATAATTTTGCAAAAAACCTACTCAATCACTGATGAGGATACGTATGGCACATTACTTGAGGTCGCTTATGATGAGTGCGCAAAATTATTATATAACGCAATTAAACAAATACAGGATGGAAGTTTTAAAAGGATAAAACAGAATACAATTCATCCTGTTGGTTTTTATTGTGGCAGTCGTACTGTTGGAGATGAAATTATCGAATGGAAAAGTACATCAAGAGAAATATTTAACTTTGTGCGTGCCTTGTCTTCTCCTGGTCCGTTGGCTACTACTTATATTGATAATACTCCTGTAAAAATTAATCGAGTTAGATTAATAAAAGAAGCACCCAAGTACATAAATATACCGGGACAAATTCTTTCGAAAACAGAAAATGGATTTTTAGTTAAAACAAAAGATTCATTTGTAGAAATTCTTGACATAGATACTGAAGCAAAAATCAGAGTTGGAGCGCGGTTTGAAAATGATTAAAACAGTACATGTGTACATTATTGCAGAAGCAGGTGTAAATCACAATGGTGATATACAAAAAGCAATTGAGTTGATTGAGGCAGCAAATCAAGCAGGAGCAGATGCAGTAAAATTCCAGTCATTCAACGCTGATAAATTGGTATCAAAATCAGCTAAAAAAGCAAAGTACCAATCCGAGAATATGGGAGGTAGTGACAACAGCCAATACAACATGCTTAAATCCCTTGAGCTGAGCGAAGAGGATCATTCAACATTAATTAAGGAGTGTGAGAAAAGAGGAATCCAATTTTTATCTACTGCTTTTGATGCAGATGGGATTGACTTCTTAAGCAATCTTGGATTACCTGTTTTTAAGAGTCCATCCGGAGAGATCACTAATTATCCATTTTTGAAACGATTAGCTAAAAATGGAAAGCCGGTGATACTTTCTACAGGAATGGCGCATATGGAGGAAGTCAAGGCTGCTGTTCAGGTATTAACAAATCATGGTTTAGATAAAAAAGATATTACGGTGCTGCATTGCAATACTGAATATCCTACTCCAATGGAAGATGTTAACTTAAAAGCTATGAATACCATAAGGGATGAATTGGGAGTGGAAGTCGGTTACTCAGACCATACCTTGGGTATTGAAGTGCCTATTGCGGCTGTAGCCTTAGGAGCAAAAATAATTGAAAAGCATTTTACGCTAGACCGAAATTTGCCCGGCCCGGACCATCGGGCTTCTTTAGAACCTGGTGAACTCAAAGACATGGTATTGGCCATTCGAAATATTGAACAGGCTATATCAGGTATTGGAAAAAAGGAACCAAGTGAGAGTGAAAAGAAAAATATTAAAATAGCCCGCAAAAGTATTCACACTTTAAAACCGCTGAAAAAGGGCCATATTATTTCTGAAGTGGATATCATTCCTTTGCGTCCAGCAAATGGAATATCTCCTATGAAATGGAATGAAGTAATTGGTAAAAAAGTAATCAGGGATTTAAAGGAAAATGAAATGTTAACTGATCAGGACATCGCATAATAATGAGGCATTTTACGGAACATCTTATTGAATCGGGAACATCCATACGGGAGGCTCTAAAAGTTTTAGATACATTAGCCAAAGATGCGATCTCCTTTGTAGTTGATGGAAATAAAAAATTGTTAGGATCTTTAACAGATGGGGATATTCGAAGAGGCTTGATTAAAGGGGTAGAACTGGGTGCGTCGGTTGATCAAATTATTCAAAAGAATCCAAAATACATTAGGAAAGGCAATTACGATATACAAAAGGTCATTAAGTATAGAGAGAATGATTATCGAATCATTCCAATTTTGGATAAGGATGATAAAGTTGTCAATGTGATCAATTTCGGCAACATGAAGTCATATCTCCCAGTGGATGTAGTGATTATGGCCGGAGGGAAAGGAACGCGGTTGCGACCATTAACTGAAAAAACTCCTAAGCCATTGCTAAAAGTTGGCGACAAACCAATATTGGAACATAATATTCATCGCTTGTCACTTTTTGGTATGGATGATTTTTGGATATCAGTGAACTACCTGGGAGACCAAATTGAGAAATACTTTGGGAATGGCAATCACAAGAACTTGAACATTGATTATGTACGGGAAGAGGAACCATTGGGAACGATCGGTTCGGTATGCAAAATTGATAATTTTATCCATGATTACGTGTTAGTAACAAATTCGGATATTTTGACGAATCTGGATTACGAAGATTTTTTTCTCCGTTTTAGAGAAGAAGAGGCTGATTTTGCAGTAGTGACCATCCCTTATAAAGTAGATGTTCCCTATGCGGTGCTAGAAACAAGCAATGGTCATGTGATGAGTTTTAAAGAAAAGCCGACTTATACGTATTATTCAAATGGAGGTATTTATTTGATGAAGCGGGAAGTCACAGATCGAATACCAAAGAATTCTTTTTACGATACCACCGATTTAATGGAAGAACTGATAGCTGATGGTAAAAAAGTGTTGTCGTATCCTCTGTCCGGATATTGGTTGGATATAGGGAAACACGAGGATTTTGAAAAAGCACAGGAAGATATTAAGAGCATAAAATTCTAAATGAGACCATTAGTAGTCATACCAGCCAGAGGTGGGTCCAAGCGGCTTCCAAGTAAAAATATAAAGCCCTTAAACGGGCAGCCCTTGATTCACTACACCATCGAAGCTGCGAGGGAGGTTTTTGATGATTCCATTATTTGTGTTTCTACAGATGATAAAAAAATTAAGCAGGTTTCAGAAAGTGTAGGGTTAAACGTTCCATTTCTTCGACCAAAAGATCTTGCAACAGATAAGGCGGACTCCCGAAGTGTTTTGTTGCATGCATTAGAGTATTATAAGGAAAGAAAGAAATATGAAGCTGATGTAATCGTTTTACTGCAGCCAACCTCGCCTTTTCGAAATGCTAATCATATCAAAGGTGCTTTAAATCTCTATAAGAATGATTTAGATATGGTTGTTTCTGCATTCAAAACAAAGTCAAATCCGTATTTTGTTTTATTTGAAGAGGATGAAAAGGGAATGGCTAGAAAAATTAAAAAAGGAAATTATACTAGAAGTCAAGATTGTCCAACTGTTTGGGAACTTAATGGTGCTATATATATAATCTCGGCTCGAAGTCTTATCCGTAAACAGATACATGAATTAAGTAATGTTAAACTTTTTAAGATGGATGAGCTGTATTCAGTTGACATTGATGATGAATTAGACTTTTTAATTGCTGAACACATTATCAACAAAATTGAAGACTAAAATAAAATCAAATTTACTGTTGATCTTGGGGGTTATGAGTTGGGCTACCGGTTCTGTTTATATTTCAGCAAGCATATCACTTATCATTCTTTTGTGCTTTGCAAGAATCAAAAAAAGCTCGCTATTGCTTTTTATTGTCATGACGATTCTTCTAACTGTAAATAATTTTTTTGCAGTAGGTCCTTGGAATTATTTTGAATACATACAAATGCTAGGATTACTATTTGTATTTATGTTCTTTAGGGTGATTAATAGTGAAATAGGAAATAGTATCTATCGGGGATTTAACCTGGGGAGTTATTTGATAACACTCGGTTTTATCCTTTTGATTGCCCAATCAAATCCAACGCAAGAAGACTATAGATTATTTTCAGTTTCAGGTACTTACAACTATACTTCATTCTACATTTATTTTGGGTTCATTATTGCTCCTTATGTGTTAGAAAAAAGGTTAGTTTTTAGGATATTGGATTTTTTGATATTCATAATGCTGACATATTTTTTTGCAACGAGATCAATTCTAGTGTTAGGCACCTTATCATATTTCATTCTTAATTTGAGTATAAAAAATAAGTCATTGGCAGTAGTAAATATTATACTTCTAATATTTTCTTTATCATTTATCGTTAGCCCAGATGTTTATATTGACCTATTTTACTCAATAACAAATTTTAGTACTGATACTAGTAATATTTATAGACTAGGGATGTTCCATCTGAGTTTTGAATCAGTTTGGCAAAATGAATTTGGATGGGGAATAGGAAATTCTGCTACAATTTTAAGTAATAGTGGATTTCCTTTTCCTCACGCTCATAATACATTGGCAAATTGGTTGTTGGATTTTGGGTTAGCTGGCTTTTTACTCTACTTTTCTTTCATCGTCTATATCATTAAACTTTTATTTAGCAATAAAAGTAAAGTAGCATTTATAGTAACTTTATTCTTGATTGCATATTCAAATATTGATGCTTTGCAGTATAACATCTTAGTTTCTATGACTACGATAATAACAGCTAAAAGTATCAGCAAAATATGATAGACCTACTTAAAAAGTCTTTGAATTTGGGTTTTGGTTCTCTTCTAGGAAGAATTGTTGGGTTTTTTAGATATCAAGTAATAATTGTTTTAATAGGAATCAATAGTACTACTGATGACGTAATATTCTTTTATACGATGCTCTGGTTTTCATTTAGTTTTGTAATCTTACCAGTTATGAGTGGCTCTTTAATTGCTGATCTAAATGAAATTGAAGACTTTGAAAAAGTTATATCTAACTATATATCAGAAATTATTATTTATGCTATAACTATTTTAATAATATCTTTAGTAATAAAGATCGGTTTTAATCCACCTCAACTGCCAGCTTATGATATATTACTTATTATCATCTTCTCCTTGTTTCTTTTAGGGTTTAATGAGGCAATAAGTCTTTATAATCAATATATGGACAGGTATTTTCTGTATTCTATAAATCCACTTATTTGGAATACAGTAATGATTATGTCAACATATTTTTTATATAAAATTAACTATTTCAATACTTTTGGATATTTGCTTTTGTTTTCAATATCAATATTGTTTTCGTTGGTATTACAATTTAAAAAATCAAAACTGTATATACTCAGAATCTTAAAGCAAATTAATTTCAGAAAAATAGAATTAAAACCTAAGTACTATCAACTAACAATTGTTCTTTTCTCTTCTTCTCTATTTATTGATTTTAATCTATTTAAATCCGTGAATAACCCAGGGTTAATTTCAACTTACTCTTTGATTAACAAGATTCCGGAACTTCTTTCTTCCATAGTATCTGGTTCATTATTAGTGGTAATATATAATGATGTCATAAAAGATAAAATCCGTGTAGAAAAAGGGTTTTTAAAACTAACAGCTATAAATTTACTAGTATTTTTGGGTGGTGGGTTAGTTATATATGTTTATCATGATTTTATATATGGTACTCTATTTAACTATAATATGTATCCCCACCTCAATACTCTTTCCATGTCCTTTATTTTTTACTTTTTATTTTCGACTCTATCCCTGATTATTCGGCTTAGCTATGTCAATGGACTTGATAAAGTATTTTTCTTTATAATTTCACCTCTTGTTTTATTTAAAATAGCTTATTTTTCATTTAACCAAGCTACCATTCATTCAATATTATTAGTAAATATCATACTGTATCTTATAATTTCTGTTTTAATATTAATGATTACTTTTAAACCTTATGTGTGGAATTTTAACAATAATTGATAATGAGAAAGTTCTTAGTAAGGGTCCTTCATTTGAACAGCTTCTAGAATTGATTAAACATAGGGGACCTGATCATGCAGACTATTTAGAGATAGATGGTCTTTATTTAGGGCATACCAGGTTGAGTATAATTGATTTGAAAGGTGGAGATCAACCTCTTGTTAAGGATAATAAAATACTTCTATTTAATGGTGAAATATACAATTATCAGACGCTAAAGGAAGAATTGGAAAGAGAAGGTATCTCATTTTCCACAAAGAGTGACACCGAGGTGTTACTCGAGTGTTACAACAAATACGGCTATAATTTTATAGAGCACCTCGATGGTATGTTCGCGTTTGTTATTTATGATAAGTTAAAAGAACATTTGGTTTTTGGAAGAGATAAGTTGGGCATAAAACCATTATACTTTTATCAAGGGGAAAAGCATAAAGTAATTGCTTCGGAAATGCATCCGATTAATGCATTATTACCTAATTTAGTATCAATAAAACATAGCTATATAAAAGAATATTTAGAAAAGGGCTATTCATTTGAAAAACTATACAATGATCAGAAAATAATAAATAAAGGAACGGTCTATACTTATGACATTGAGACAGGAGAAATCGATGAAAGATTTAAGCTAAAATTATTAAAGAATACAAAAAATGGTATTACAGCGAATTCATTAAAAAGTTTACTTGAACAGGAAATTGAATCTCAGCTTCATGCAGATGTTGATGTTGGTGTTTTATTGAGCGGTGGCATTGATTCAAGCATAATAACTGCCATAGCGTCTAATTATAGAGAATCAATCAATACTTACTCAATTACGTTTGATAAAAGCGAATTTTCCGAATCTTATTATTCGCAGCTTGTAGCGAATAAATTTAAGACCAATCACAAGGAGTTTGAATTTGATGAGGAAAAGCTATTAGAATATATACCAAGAATGATAGAGTGTATAGATGTTCCATTGTATGACCCTGCAATGCTGCCACTTATGTATCTATGCGATAATGTTTCAAAATACCAAAAAGTGGTTTTGAGTGGTGACGGTGGTGATGAATTATTTGCGGGTTATACCCATCTTCGAATTTTGAGGTATAAACAATTAATAAAACCCGTAATCCCAGTTTTGTTCTTGTTGAAAAGCCAAAGTGCAAAGCTTCGTCACGTTTATGAGATTATTCAATCTAACCTCTCAAATATGAGTGTGAATGAAAAATATCAGCAAGATTTTGAAATCCTAGATAATAAACTACTTAGGAAAACAGACTTATGTTCTATGTATTATGGATTGGAAGTACGAGTTCCTTTTTTATCAGAGAGGTTGCTAAAGTATGTTCAACAGTATCCTCCAAGTAACTTTATGAATCTTAAGTATGGAAAAACTCCTTTACGAAAACTGGCAAGTCAGTTAGTCGGAAAAGAAATAGCTTATAAAAAGAAACAAGGTTTTAGAATTCCTTTGAAAAAATGGGTTAATGGAATATTGTATGATGAAATCAAAGATGATGTTTCAGATAGTATGATACCCAGAAAAATATTAGATAAAACTCAAATCAACAGCTATTTGTCAAAACCTGAAATATATTACGAAAACTTGTTCAAAATATATGTTTTGAACAAATGGCTTAAAAAGAATATAGAATGAATATTTTGCAAATTAGAGGTGAATTTAGAGATAATGGTCCCGGTACACAATCTTTATATATTTCAAGAGAACTGATAAGAAGAGGGCATAAAGTCTTTGCTATTTCAAGTGGGGGTGTTATGGTTGAGAAGTTCGAGCAAAATGGAATTACTCATACTCAAATACCATATATAGCCTATGGCAAAAGAAATCCCCTAAATATTCTAAAGTCAATTTTTTTACTTAGGAAGTATTTTGACAAGCATACTATTGATGTAGTACATGCTCATAATGCAGCTACCTTATATATGGCTTATTTAGCTTCTCGGTTTTTAAAAGATAAAGAAATTAGTTTTTTTCACAGTTGTAGAGGTATTGAACTCCGGAAAATGTTTACATGGAGAAATTGGATTTATAAAAAATACCCAGCAACCATATTTGCAGTATCTCAATGGACTAAAGAACAACTTATAAACATAGGAGTCGACTCAAAAAAAATAATTGTCACTAATAATGGGGTTGATACCGACAAATATGACATTACAAAGAAAGAACAATTTAAAAAAGAAATACGGGATGAATATAAAATACCATATGATAGTATAGTTATTGGAATTGTTGGTGCATTAGGATCCAAGGGACATGATGAATTAATTCGAGCTTTTTCGATGATAAAGGACGAATTCCCAGATGCTTATTTATTAATCGTGGGCGGTGGTGAAAAACTTGAGGAGTTTAAGAATTTAGCGATTGAAAAAGGTATCTCGAAAAGGTGTGTATTTACTGGACTACGAATGGATAGTTATAAATTACATGCTGCAATGGATATATTTTGCCTAGCATCGTATTGGGGAGAAATGTTTCCTAATGTTTTATTGGAAGCGATGGCTTATGCAAATCCGCTCATCTCGACTAAGTTATCAGGTATACCAGAAATAGTTACTGAAGACGTTGGGTTTTTGATCGAACCTAAGAATACTAGAGAGCTTGCAGAAAAGTTAAAGATATTACTAAAAAATGATAATCTTAGGGCTAAATTAGGAAGAAATGCATATAGTAAATTAAAATCAAAATATACGATCAGTAAAATTGTAGATAAAATAGAGACAGCTTATTTAACAAAATGATTTTATTCGTTTCATATGGTGGGGGACATATTGCTATTACAACTGAACTTTATAAATATTTTACTCAAAATGATGTCAAAGTAAAAATATTACCCCTAACAACAGGTGTTGAATACTGTAACCAAACTGGCATATCAGATTACTTAAAGCTAGAAGATTATAAATTTTTAGTAAATACAGATAGTGAAATTGAAAACTTAGTTTCAAAAATTACAAGATCTGTACACACAAAGGGGCTTGGTATCCCATATGAACATACTTATATGTATCACTTAATTGGAATTTCTGAGTTAATTGATTCCCATGGAAAGGAAAAAGGGCTGAAAATATTTGAGAGAGAAGGAAGGAAAGCTTTTTTGCCGATTTCATTTGCAAGCAAATTTATTGATGAGGTTGAGGCTAAAGCAGTAATTACAACCAATGTGCCACGATTTGAAGAAGCATTTCAAATTGCTTCACAAAGTAGGAAAATTAAATCATTCGCAATAGATGATTTAATAGGAAAACCATTAGGAGAAATCAAAAGTGACTTTGTATTCGTAGATAATGAGCTCGCGAAAAAAAATTTGGAGAAAAGTGGCTATTCTGGAGAAATAGTAATTTCCGGAAATCCAGTTTTTGAAAAGGCAAGAACTTTGGGTAAAAAGATAGATAATAAAAATAATGATCTACTGATACTTTTACAGACCGGAATAAAAAATATGGAAACAAATAAAATCATCGAATTTGGAGAAGAATTTTATAGAAAGTTTTTTTTAAAGCTTGAATTGAGTGGTTTTTGTGATGCTTTTGATAAAATAGCTGTCCGTTTCCACCCTTCTATGCAAAAAATTAAGTACTGGAATTCGGATCGTTTTTATTTTGATAAAAATAAAGATCTATATAACTCACTAAAGCAGTATTCAAACGTTTTAGGGTTTACATCTACTTCGGTATATGAAGCATACTTAATGGGAGCTAATGTATATGCGTTTTCTTTTGGTAATAAATATTTTGAATTACCATTTAAATACAATCATCAGATTGATTTTAATGCAAATTCATCGAGTTGGGAACACATAGCTCAAGTAGAGAAGAACGAATCTGAATTTCTGCCATCTAAATCTATAATCTTAAAAACAATATCAGATGAAGTATTATGTAATAGAAAATGATTTAGATAGGATAAAATATTTTGATCGAATTGGAATAGATAGAATATTTGTTGACTTAGAGAAGCTTGGAAAAGAAGAAAGACAAAAGGATTTAGATACTGTAAAGAGTGACCATTCTATACAGGATATAAGGAGCATAAAACCCATTCTAAAACAGGCTGAGCTTTTAGTGCGCATAGACCCTCTGAATGATCAATCGGAGAAACAAATTAATGAAGTAGTACATGCTGGGGCTGATATTATCATGCTTCCTTTTTTTTCCACTTCTAGAGAAGTAGAGAAGTTTGTGGCATATGTAGATGGAAGAGCTAAAACAAATATTCTTATCGAAACTGCGCCTGCTTTTGTGCGCTTCAGAGATATATTAGCGGTTGACGGAATTGATGAGGTACACATCGGATTGAATGATTTGGGCATAGATTTAAATCTAAAATTCATGTTTGAAATAATTGCCCACCGTTTTTTAGTGCCTTTAACTCAATATTTAAGAGAGAAAGAAATGTTTTTTGGTATTGGCGGAATTGCAGCTCTTGATAAGGGAAAACTACCAGGAAGATACATATTAGCTGAATACTATAAGTTAGGAGCATCAGGAACAATATTATCCAGAACATTTTCTAAAATGTATGCGGAAGGAAAAGATAATTTCAAAAAAGAATTTATGAAATTAGATTCCGAATGGGAAAAACTATCTTCAAAGAACCATTCCTTTTTTGAAGATAATATTAAGAAAATAAATAAGATTGTTAATTCAATAATTGAATCATAATGTGTGGTATAGTAGGTTTTAATTTTTTAAATCAAGACAAATGTTCAAACCCAGAACTGATTAGAAATCTATTATCTAGTGTAGCCCACCGTGGCCCAGATGACTCAGGTTTTGAGGTTTATCGGTCTGCTATGGTAGGAAATACTAGGTTAAGTATAATTGATTTGTCATCTGGACATCAGCCAATGATTGGGGATGATGGTAATGTTTCAGTAGTCCAAAACGGGGAAATTTTTAACTATATTGAGCTAAAAGAAGTTCTTATTAAAAAAGGTCATGATTTTAAAACGGAGAGTGATACTGAGGTAATTTTAAAGGCTTACATCGAATGGGGAGAGGCTTTTGTGAATAGGCTAAATGGAATGTTTGCAATTGCAATACTGGATAAAAAACGCAATCAATTATTACTTTTTAGGGATAGATTAGGAGTTAAACCTCTTTATTATTATCAAAAGGAAGGAGATTTTTTATTCTCTTCAGAAATCAAATCTTTTAAGAAGTACAACTATTTTGATAAAAAGGTTAACAACCAGTCAATAGCCAATTATCTTGTTTTAAACTACATACCTGTTCCTGATACAATTTTTGAGTATGTTCATCATATACCTCCAGGTTATTTTGGGAGAATTCAATTAGGGGATAATAGCCTAGAGTTGGTCCAATATTGGGACATTGCACACCTAGACCAAAATAATAATCTGTCTGAAAATGACTTCATTGATTCATTTGAAGAATTACTAATTGATGCTGTTAAGTTGCGATTGAGGAGTGATGTTGATGTAGGGGCATTTCTGAGTGGCGGATTAGATTCTAGCCTCATTTGCGCCTTGATGCGAAAAAATGATCAAGAAAGCGAAATTTCAACATTTAGCATAGGGTTTCACGAGAAAAAATTTGATGAATCCCAATATGCGAAATATGTAGCTCAGAAATATTCTCTGAACAACAAATTGAAATTTCTTGGAGGAGATATAGTGCATTTATGGGATAAGGTAACTTATCATAACGACCAACCTCATGGGGATATATCGTTTATACCAACTTATATTTTATCAGAATTTGCTAGTAAAGATTTAAAAGTAGTTTTAACCGGTGATGGAGGAGATGAATTATTTGCTGGCTATCTGAAATATCAAATGCTGGAAAATACTGGCGATCTTCAAAAATACTTTGATACTACTACAGTATTTAATGAGAAAGAATTAATGAATTCATTATCCCCTGCCTTTAAAAAAACAATTAATGTGGGTGGAGCGAGAAAACTATTTACTAATTGCCTCGCTAAGGTTGAAAGCAGAGATCTTTTGAATAAGGTTCTCTATTTTGAAACAAAGCAACTTCTTCCAGGAAATAATTTAGTAAAACCTGATAAAATGGCTATGGCAAACTCGTTGGAAACTCGAAGTCCGTTTATGGATTATCGACTTTTTGAATTATGTTATACGATGCCCGGGGAATTAAAGCTTAGAAATGGAGAAACAAAATATCTTCTAAAAAAATTAGGATTGCGTTATTTCAATGAAGAACATGTTTATAGAAGAAAGCAAATGTTTACTGTTCCAATTGGTGAATGGTTTAAGAATAAATTAGGTGATTATTTGATGACAATTATAGAAAGTGAAAGATTAATTGAGCGAAATATTTGGGATGCAACTCAAATAAGACAACTTGCAGATGATCATAAAAACGGCAGGGAAAATAATACAAGAAAATTGAGAGCGATAGTGAATCTAGAGCTATGGTATAGAATGTTTATTGATTGAAAATGAGATACTTAGATATTTTAATTTCTTTATTGGCATTAGTAATATTGTCACCTGTCATGTTCATTATTAGCTTAATAATCTTTTTTACTGATGGTAGACCTGTTTTATTCAAGCAACAGAGAGTTGGATTAAACATGGAAGAGTTTACCATTTTAAAGTTTCGAACGATGAAAAATGAAAAGAATCATGCAAGTAAAATTGAGTTTACAAAGAAAAATGATCCTCGAATCACTTTTATAGGAAGAATACTAAGGAAGTATTCTTTGGATGAGCTTCCTCAATTTTTGAATGTATTCTACGGAGATATGTCTATTGTAGGTCCAAGACCAGATACTCCTCAACAAAAAGTAAATTATGATAATGCAACATGGCAAGCAAGACATCGTGTTAAACCTGGGATTACTGGTCTCGCACAAATAAATGGTAGGAGTAATATTACGCCAGAGAAGAGAATAAATTATGAGCTTGAATGGATAGAACGAAAATCTTTGACCTTATATTTAAGTGTAATTTGGAAAACCTTTTTCATAAAGGCGAAAGATTCATTCTAATAGCTTTATCAGGTTGCACCACTATGTCAAAACAGGGTAAACAACTTTTAATTTAATATTAATATCTAAAGATCAGCGGGTTTAAACTCTTTAATTCTTTTTTACAATATAATTTGTATTATTACACCTCTGGAGGGTAGAAGAGTAGAATACAATAATACATGATGAAAAATAAAATATTCGAGCACAAGAGCTTTTTTAAAGGGGTTGCAGACATCGTTATTTGGACAGGAATCACACTTCTGGCCTTTTTACTACGCTTGGATGGAGACTTAAGTGGGTATCTCACTACAGCACTTCTAGCTACCGGAATTCTTTTCTTAGTCAAATTCGCGCTTATTTATTATATGGGCAGTTATCGGCAATCGTGGAGAAATACCGGCTTCAATGACATTTTTCATATTGTGGCAATGGTGTCTATTCTGACGGTTCCCTATACCATAATTGTGCTTTTGGGAAGGTCGGTGATTAATCTTCCTTTATCTATACCTATCATCGAGTTCTTTTTATCTATTCTGGCTCTTACCTCACTCCGGGCCGGTACCCGCTTTTTTATAAAATACCGAATTCCACGTGTCAATAATCACGGTGAAACCCGGCGTATTCTAATTGCCGGTGCGGGGGAAAGTGGTACCTTGGTTGCAAAGGAAATGCTTAAGAACAAGGATGCCCAGATGCAGCCGGTGGCTTTTGTGGATGATGACCTTTCCAAGCGGACTCAAAAGTTTATGGGCATACCGGTTAAAGGAACTGTTTTTGATATTCCGAATATCGTTCGCCGGATGAATATTGATGAAATTATCATAGCTATGCCATCAGAGTCAGGTGATGTGATTAGAAGAGTTGTTGAAAAGTCGCGACAAACGGATGCTAGTTATAGAATTATTCCTCCTTTATATGATTTATTATGTGGAAAAGTATCCATTAGTCAGATTCGGAATGTAGATGTGGAGGATCTGCTTCGCCGTAAACCCATTCAGCTTGAAACGCAGGAAATTCGATCCTATATACAAAACAAAAAAGTCTTGGTTACCGGTGCGGGTGGTTCCATTGGTTCTGAAATTGTTCGTCAGATTTCAAGATTCAATCCCAAGCACGTAATCCTGCTGGGCAGGGGGGAAAATAGTATTCATCAGTTGGTGCGCGAAATTGACAATGAAATACCGGACCTGAAATACTGCATACGCATTTGTGATGTTCGTGACCTGACCACTTTGAGTAAGATTTTTGAAAATGAGCAACCGGAAGTGGTTTTTCATGCGGCGGCTCACAAGCACGTTCCGCTAATGGAAGAAAATCCATCCCAGGCTATTTTTAATAATGTGATGGGAACCCGGAATCTTGTAAACCTTTCTGTTGAACACCGAGTATCTCATTTTGTAAATATTTCTACGGATAAAGCGGTAAATCCTACTTCGGTGATGGGAGCAAGTAAGCGCATAGCCGAACATATCGTGGAGTGGGGTTCCAGTCAGGCCAAAAATGGTGAGATTTTTGTTTCGGTACGATTTGGAAATGTGCTTGGAAGTCGCGGCAGTGTAATTCCAATTTTCAAGGATCAAATCCGAAAAGGTGGCCCTGTGACCGTTACACACCCAGACATGGTGCGCTACTTTATGACTATTCCTGAAGCCTCACAATTGGTATTGCAGGCTGGCGCCCTTAAAAATAATGGAGCAGTGTATGTATTGGATATGGGAGATCCGGTAAATATTGAGCAGATGGCGCGTGATCTAATTAAACTCAGTGGGTTTGAGCCTGATGTAGACATCAAGATTGAGCACACCGGCATTCGTCCTGGAGAAAAGTTATTTGAAGAGCTGCTTACAGCAGAAGAAGGAACCGACATGACCCGGCACGAGAAGATATTTATGGCCCGCAAACACGGTGTGTTAGATAATCTGGGGCAACGGCTTAATCAGCTTAAGAAAGTAGCAGAGGATGGAAATAAAGAACTTATCAAAGAAGCCATCTATAACTTTGTACCCACCTATTCTGGTTTTAAGAATGGAGTTAATAAAAAGAAGGAACAAGCTGAGGATATGTTAGCTTGAAAAGGTTTTAGGTTTTTCTGCGCTTTAAATAACCGTCCCATTCCTTTTCTCCATGCCGGAAAGCATTGCTGCGAAGCAGCATAAGAAAGGTATTAACCACCTCTGTCATTCTGAACGCAGCGAATGCGGAGTGAAGAATCTCCCTGAAACCAGCATTTGGGAATGTAAAGGAGATCGCCGCGTCGAAAGTGTTGGTAAGTAGAGGTCAGGCTTGGCTGCCTCCTCGCGATGACGTACCAAAAACCCGTTTTTGCGAGGAGACCGCATTGCCGAATGCAGGCCTGGGTTGAATAACGACGAAGTAATCTCCCTGATTTGGATTGAGATGTTTAACAACGCAACTAGCGCAAGTGTCCACTTGTGTGCTGTACGTAAACTTCTGTAATCCTAAACAAACCTGGAAAGTATTTCGTAACAAAGATTCTTCAGGAGTACCTTCAGAATGACTTTTTTAATAAAAGACATCGCTGCGATAGCAGCATAAGAGAGGTAATGAGTGCCACTGTCATTCTGAACGAAGCGAATGCAGAGTGAAGAATCTACTGGAATCGGTTCGGGATATAAATCAACGGCCATATTTTTATCAAACAACAGGATCCCGGGCATTCGCCGCGGGATGACTTGCTAATTAAAACCACGTAAGTAAAGTCTCTCCTTGGTAAGGAGAGATTTAGAGAGGTTGGGGAATTGATTTGGGATGTTAAATAATGCCTTGATTGAATTCCGTATAACTGATGGGCCGAGCGACCGATTTGCGAAGTTTCTTACTCGTGCTTGTTTTGCATTTCACACAGACCTCTTTCTGTCTTTCTCCTTCATTAGGAGAAAGGACGCTTCGATTTGTGAAAAAGCTCCTTGGTGTTCTCTGCTGCTGGTTAAAACAGCATTGATGGTGGAGAGGGTGTATTGCTTAGAACCATGATTTTCCTGATTAAAACGATTGGCATGAGAGATGAAGAGTAATCAAGGAAATCATATAATCCCAAAAATCAGGGTTCAAATGGAAAGAGGTGAAATAAGCCCGGCAGGTAAAGTCTCTCCTTGGTAAGAAGTCCCGATTTTCGGGAAGAGAGGTCGGGGAATCGGGTTGGAATGTTTAATAACACCCTGTCCACTTGTGCGATGGTGTATCAGTTTCGGTTGCGCCTGTCTACAGTTACCCTCCCGGGAGGAGAAGCCGAAATTGTAAATCAAGCTTCTTAAAGAATTGAAATCTCTGTACATTTGTCTGAAAATTAAAGTCAGCAAAAGATATTACTCAAATGGGCTTAAACAATTTGCTTCAAAAAATTAAAGGCAAAGAATACAGAGTTGGAATCATTGGTTTGGGGTATGTCGGACTGCCTCTGCTTTGGACTTTTCATGAAGCTGGTTTACCGGTAATTGGTTATGATATAGACCCAAAAAAGGTAGATAACCTGCATAACGGTGTGCCTTATATCAAGCACCTTGGATCTGAGATGATGGAGGTATTGTCCAAATCTGACCGTTGTGACGCTACCACCGATTTCTCCCGCTTGGATGAAGCAGATGCCATTTTACTCTGTGTTCCAACTCCCCTGGATCATCACCGCGAGCCGGATATGAGTTATGTGGAACAAACTACAGAGACGGTATCACAACATCTGAGAAAAGGGCAACTGGTGATTTTGGAATCCACTACATGGCCAGGAACTACTGAGGAATTGATGATTCCTATTCTGGAAAAGAACTCTGGACTTAAAGCCGGAGAAGATTTTTACGTGGCTTATAGCCCTGAGCGAGAAGATCCGGGCAATCCAAATTTTAATACCGCTAAGATCCCGAAAGTAGTAGGTGGCCATGGGGAAGAAGCTCTGCAACTAGCGACGGCCATGTACGATACGGCTATTGTTCAAACAGTGCCGGTTACAGATTGTAAGACAGCGGAAGCAGTAAAGTTAACTGAAAACATTTTCCGATCTGTAAACATAGCCTTGGTGAATGAACTTAAGGTGGTGTATGAATCTATGGGAATTGATGTGCACGAAGTTTTGGATGCTGCAGATACCAAGCCGTTTGGCTTTATGAAATTTACTCCCGGCCCAGGATTAGGCGGGCACTGTATCCCCATTGACCCATTTTACCTGACCTGGAAGGCTCGCGAGTTCGAAAAACACACTCGTTTCATTGAGCTGGCCGGGGAAGTGAATACCAATATGCCTCAATATGTGATCGACCAGGCTATGCTAGCGTTGAATACGCATAAAAAAGCAATGAATGGGAGTAAGGTGTTGGTCATTGGACTGGCTTACAAACCGGATGTAGATGACATGCGGGAATCTCCTACTTTCAAGATTTTCGATCTGCTTAAGAAAGTGGGTGCTGAAGTATCTTATTATGATCCGTTTATCCCTGAAGTACTACCCACACGTGAACATGCAGAATGGACGGGCAATAAATCCATAGAATGGAAGAAGGAAATCATTTCTGAGTATGACGCTGTGATCATATCTACCAATCACTCAACTATTGATTACTCCGAGCTTGCTGAATGGAATGATTGTATTATTGATACCCGGAATGCGATGAAGGGAGTGAAGCCTAAGGACGACAAACATATTTTTAAAGCTTAGAGAGGTGTAAGGTTTTAGTAGGGGCAAGGTGTTAGTAGTTCTAAGCTTTAAATAGGCGTTAAAATCCTTTTCTACTCCAATTAAAAACCTGTTATAGCGAGGAGACCGTGTTGCCAGGGATCAGGATGCCTATTTTACAACCCGTTGGGAAGTACGTTGCCCGTACCAAGGAGATCGCGGGTCTGGACCCGCGATGACTCATTCTATAAAAAGTCAGTCATCCCGGGCAAGCCGTAGCGGAGCGGAGGTGCAGAACCGGGATCTCCCAGAATCGAATTGGTATGTTGAACAACGTATTCGCCAATACCCCGAGACTGCCACGCAATGTATTCGTTTCACTCATTGCATTGCTCGCAGATGGATACTTTTGCGAGGAGCCTTCGATGTTGAGTATAGGCTTGGGATGTGTAACGACGCGGCAATCTCCCTAACATGGCAACTGATCCAATCAACGCGAATGAGTTATCCTGATCCCGAATGCTCGGGAGAAGGGTCATCACGAGGTCCAATAAACAGTGAGGTTGGTTAAGCTTGTGAAGATTCTTCCAGAATCGAGTTGATTAACAACGGCCTTGCCATCACATAGAGACCCCTTTCTGTCTTTCCTCTTTGGTGAAGGGGAAAGGACGCCTTGGTAAGATTCATTGGTTGTTACAGGGAAGTTGATGTGGAAAGTGCATTACTTTGAACCATGATTTTTATGATTAACGGATTGGCAGGATAGAGTAGGAGTAATCAATGAAATCCATTAATCCCACAAATCATGGTTCAAATGCTAAGAGGAGAAGTAGGCCACGTAAGTAAGTCTCCTTGTGAAGGAGTGCCGATTATCGAAAAGTGAGATCGAGGAATCGAATTGGGATGTGCATTAACGTACTCATCCTTTTTGAGAAGCAGATACCGGCATAAGCAGGGGGATGACAGCTCGATTTTATGTCATCGCGGGCGTAGACCCGCGATCTCCTTGATTGGGGATTGATGTTGATTATGGAAATCCCGTATCTCCGCTACGCTACGCCTGCTTGCCGGTAGGCAGGTACGGGATGACGGGTGTTGGTAAAGAGCAGGTTGTGTTCCAGTAAACAAGCGAAGGGGTTCAGCCCTTCGCTAATGAGTTCTCAACGTTGGATACATGATTATTTCTTTTATAAAACAACGAAAGCGGGATAACTCCAAGAGCAGATAAAGGAGCGAGGTAGGTTGAGAGAAAATCCAGGATATGAAGAGCGCTGAGGTTTTGAACTATATCCACCATAAGAACAAATGAGGCAGAGATCAGGATAACGCTATGGGCTGATATCAAAACAATGAAAAACTTTTTGTCTGCTCCAATCAGAATAAGTCCGATCATCCCCAGGAAAAAGAAAGAACCGAAGGGCACTTTGTAAAAGAACAACTTCTCGGAATTCCCTTCTGAATATTCAAAAACAGCCAGGCGAGTATCCAGCTTTTGAAAGGATAGATATTGACTTTCTTGAACCGACTCAACCAGTTTTTCATCAACCTGATATTGAAAAATTGCTGTACGTACCGGCCGGAGCAGGTATATATGAAAAAGAACATATGCTGCAATCAGTACTGCTTTAATCAGGTACTTTTTAGCTTTCATAGAATAACTATTTCACCTCAAGTGTTTTTATGTGCCACAGACAATACCAAGTTTAGTATAAGTTTGAAAGTCATAAAACTTCTATATTTGTGGCCTTATCATAAATCAGAAAAAAATTGAACATGAAGATTGCTGTTGCCGGAACCGGATATGTAGGACTATCACTTGCTGTTTTATTATCACAAAATCATGAAGTGGTAGCTCTTGATATTGTAGAAGAAAAGGTAGAACTCATTAACAACAGAAAGTCACCAATTACGGATCCCGAAATAGAAAATTTTTTGGCAGAGAGAGATGATTTAAGCTTAACGGCAACTTTGAATCCCAAAGAAGCATATGAGGGTGCGGAGTTCATCATCATTGCAACTCCGACGGACTATGATCCGCAGACTAACGAGTTTAATACTAAGTCGGTAGAAGCGGTAATCACTGATGTTTTACAGATAAACCCGGATGCGGTGATGGTTATCAAGTCAACCATTCCTGTGGGATATGTCAAGGAGCTAAAAGAAAAATTTGGAACAGATAATATTCTGTTTTCACCTGAATTTTTGAGGGAAGGTAAAGCGCTACATGATAATCTATATCCGTCACGTGTAGTAGTTGGTGAGCAATCGGATCGGGCAAAGGTATTTGCAGATTTACTTATAGAAGGAGCGGCCAAAGATAAAGATGAAATTCCGGTTCTCTTTACCGACAATACCGAGGCTGAAGCCATTAAACTTTTTTCCAATACGTACCTGGCCATGCGTGTGGCTTATTTTAATGAGCTTGATTCCTATTGCGAAACGCATGATCTGAGCACCGCCCAGGTAATAGAGGGCGTTGGGCTGGATCCACGAATCGGAGACCATTATAACAATCCTTCTTTCGGGTATGGCGGATATTGTCTGCCTAAAGATACTAAACAGCTACTGGCTAATTTTGAGGATGTGCCTAATAACCTGATTCGTGCTATTGTGGATGCCAACTCTACACGCAAGGACTTTGTCGCCCGACAAATCTGGAAGAATGATCCCAAAATTGTTGGGGTGTACCGCTTGGTCATGAAGCAAGGCTCGGATAATTTCAGGCAAAGTGCGGTTCAGGGAATTATGAAACGAATCAAAGCTAAGGGTATTGAAGTGGTTGTTTACGAGCCCTACCTGGAGGAAGATGAGTTTTATCACTCCCGGGTGATCAGAGACCTGGATGAATTCAAGAGAATATCCGAAGTGATTGTGGCCAACCGGATGGTGGATGAAATTCGCGACGTTAAAGACAAGGTTTACACCAGAGACTTGTTTGGGACAGATTAGGGGTATAGAACATTGAATAGTGAACATTCAACATTCAATGTTGAAGTTGTTTATATGGGTAAGGTTAACAAACATGCCTGAAAGGCATTGCTGCTAAAAGCAGCATAAGGCTGTTTAATAATGCTTCTGTCATTCTGAACGCAGTCCCGAGTAGTCGGGACGAAGTGAAGAATCTCTATTATCTGGATTGGGGTGGTAATTAACATCCTTGCCCCGTAAAAAACCAGATCCCGGATCTCCGTTACACTGCGTCCGGGATGACGGCTAACAAAACATGTCATCGCGGGCCTGGACCCGCGATCTCCTTGGTTAGGTTCAGAAGTCGTTTATGGAGATCCCGTATCTCCGCTACGCTACGCCTGCCTGCCGGCCGGTAGGCAGGTACGGGATGACGGGTGTTTAAAAGACTTGGCTGTCTTCCAGTACACAAGCGAAGGGGTTCAGCCCTTCGCTTACTGTACATTCGCTAACCTATCAATTCCGTCGGATCTGGAAAATGGTGTTGGTTACAATAGCCGCCATGGAAACAATGGTTGATAATATCGCTATCCGCTCCTGCGCAGAAAGGCGTTCCCGCTGCTCTTTAGGAGGAATGATAAGTACTGATCCCGGCTTTACATCAGGGTAAGACTTAAAGAACAGGAATTTCTTCGTGCGATCTACTTCTCCATTGGCATAAACGATATATGCTTTCTTTGTATTGGCCTGTTCAGTGAATCCACCGGCAGCGCTGATATAACTTCGGAATGAACGCCGATCTTCATAGCGGGCATTTATAGGATACAATACCTCGCCCCGAATTTGTACCGTTTGTAAACGCTTAGGTATTTCAATCACATCGCCCGGCTGGAGCAACAGATCGTATTCAGAATTCGGATTGCGGAGGGCTTCCTGAAGTTGAATGCCCACCTGAGAAAGGGATTCAACCTGTTGGGTAGTTACGGAATCTTCCAGGTTGATGGATAGGTTTTCTATGTCCTGACCATAATTTCGGGTTAACGAGGCTCCTTCCACATAGGCAAAATCAGTAGGTCCGCCGCTTTTTTCAATCAGATCACTTAGCCGGAAATTACGGTTGCTGATGGTATATTCGCCTGGGTACATGACTTCACCAGTAACTCGTACGGTTTGCTGAACTTCATAAGAAGGTGATTTTCGGACAAAAACCTGATCAAAGGGCTGCAATTCTACTTCATCCAGTTTATCATCGAAAGCCAGTCCGTTTTCAATATTAACCGTAATGATTTCGGCGATTTGATTGTTCATTTCACCAGACCCAGCGTCAGGAATGCGACGGGCAATCTCAATATTATAGGGAGCGGCTTCTTCTTTGAACCCGTTTGCTTGGTAAATCAGATCCTTCAGAGAGCTGTTCTCAACGTACTTATACGTATCAGGATTAAGAACAGAACCGCTGATTTTAACCGTTCTCAATTCTCTTAAATCAAATATGGATGAAATCTGTACCACATCATCTTTAACCAGAGTTATTTCTGACGACGAAGTATCACTCATTAAATGATTCAGGTTCACCGGAATAGCTTCAATGCTGTAATCTTTTTGAGTACGGTAAATCACGGCACGCTCCATAAAGGCATCCCCCATCAGACCTTCCGCATTTTCAATGAGCTTGCTCAGGGTGGGATTTTCTTCCAGCTGATATTCGCCGGGGCGGAAAACAGGGCCTTTGATGGTTACTTTATTTTCATATCGGTCCAGAATCCTTCCAACGGTTACGATGTCTCCGGATCGAAGTACGGTATTTCCATTTTCCGGATAGGCGATATCCACAATTCGTTTTTCCGTGTCGGTTTTCCGCTCCAGTTTTACTCTTTTCTTGTAAGCAAACTGATTGAATCCTCCGGCATATTCCAGCAGGTCATTGAATGTCTCTCCCTCAAGAGTTTCAAAAAGTCCGACATTTTTGGTTTCCCCTTTTACCGTAATGCGGTTTACATAAGGGTTCACCTTAATGATGTCCTGATCTTTGAGAATGATGTTGTCAGAAAGGTCACCGGATACCAGGAACTTGTACAAATCAACGTTCTGGTGGACCTTGCCGTCACGCAACACTTTAATGGAGCGGTAACTACCATCCTTATTTGGTCCTCCGGCAGCGTAAAGGGCGTTAAATACAGAAGAAAGCGAGCTTAAAGTGTATGTGCCCGGAGCCTTCACTTCTCCAACTATACTGACTTTAATGCTTCGGATATCCCCAAGAGTAACCTGCATGTAGGTCGTTTTGTTGGAGCCTTTTAGCCCAGAATAAATAGTAGATAATTTGCTGCTTAGCCGTTCTTTAGCCTCCTCTATCGTCAATCCGTTAAGTACAATAGGCCCCACATTACTTATCTGAATAGATCCCTCCGGGCTTATCACCAGCTGATACGTTTTTTCCGCTGCACCCCAGATGTCGATAAAAAGTTCATCTCCGGGTCCCAGTGTATAGTTTTTTGGGGTGGGGATATTGAGTGAGGGTTCAAAGGTGATGCTTTGGCTGGAAAAGATATCCGATCCAAATACGTCAGAAGTGTCCCTTTCTTTGGAATCTAAGAGTACGTCGAGGGTGTCAGGCCTTAGTCCCTGCGATCGATTTGTTAAGCTTTTAGATGCGTTTCCGGATCTTAGTCGCCCCTGATTGGAAGCTTCCGACTCTTGATTCAACCCGCTCATAGAAGATCGAACACTGTTGATCCTTGACCGGAGTTTGCTCACCTCAGAAGGATTCATTCCACGTGCAATTGCCAAAGACTCAACTTCTGAAATCGTTAGTCCTCGTTCCTGCATGCGTTCGTAGAGTTGCATGACCTGCTGATTGCTTAAGTCGTCAACTCTGATGTTTTCAAAATCAATACCGAAGTTTTGTGCCTGTGCTGATATAGTTATTAAAGCTACAAACAGGAGTGTAATAATACGCTTTAACATGTAAGATAATGTCCTTTAAATGGGGAATGTTTAAGAGCCTTAATGATAAGGTTTTTTGGGTGAAAGAGTAACATTAAAAAGAACAAAATCAATGACTATAAAATAAAGCGAGGTGCTGAATCAGGAAGAAGATATTGTTGGGAATTAGAGGAGAAGTTTGAGCCTTAGCGGGCAGACCCCATTCTGTCTTTCCCCTTGGTAAGGGGAAAGGACGCCTTAGTAAGATTTTGCTGGGATAAGCTGAGTTTAGAGGAAAGGGATACGTGTATTGAACCATGATTTTCGGGATTCAAGGATTTTTAGGATAGATTGGGGTAATCAAGGAAATCCGATAATCCTGCAAATCATGGTTCAAAAATGTGATGGTAGAATTAGGTAACTGTGCCGATACATACAGACCCCTATCTGTCTTTCCCCTTGGTAAGGGGAAAGGACTCCAATAAAAGTACTCGGGCAGGTAAGAAATAAATCATCAAGTACAGAATAATAGCTCTGATAGTATAGTATCTCAGATGGTTTGAATTCAACAATTTCGTTACCTTCGAATGCATTAATTTCAAAATGATTTTATGAAAGAAATAAGCTTTTCAGTTATTGGATTCGGCAGAATTGGTAAACGTCATGCCAAAATAATTCATGAATATGAGCATAGTCGGTTAATTTCGATTACAGATACAGTTGCCAAGCAAATGGAGGGAGCTTCAGAGCTTGGGATTGAGGCTGTACAGCATGATTCAGTTTCCTCATTTCTGAGAGAAGATAGCGGTGAAAGTGATGTGGTCTGTATTTGTACACCCAATGGTTTTCATACTGAATATGCGGTGAAGCTCTTGAATGCCGGCTATCATGTGGTAATTGAAAAACCGATGGGTTTATCTAAGGAGGGTTGCCTGGATGTGATAGGAGCTCAAGAGGCTTCAGGAAAAAGAGTGTTTGTAGTTAAGCAGAACCGATACAGCCCGCCCTCAGCATGGATGAAGAAAGTGATTGATGAAAAACGAATTGGGGATGTGTTGATGGTTCAGGTGAACTGCTATTGGAACCGGGATGAACGGTATTACGGAGACAACAGCTGGCGCGGAACTAAAGATCTGGACGGCGGAGCTTTATTTACCCAATTCAGCCATTTTGTGGATTTGATGTACTGGGTATTCGGGGATATTAAACAGCCAAAATCGATTATAAAAAACTTCACTCATCCTAACCTGAAAGATTTTGATGATTCCGGTTTTGCCCAGTTTGAGTTTGTGAAGGGAGGTATGGGTAGCATCAACTACTCCACTTCCTGCTGGGATAAAAACATGGAAAGCAGTATCACCGTAATTGGCACGAAGGGTAGCTTCAAAGTTGGAGGTCAGTACATGAATGAAGTAGAATATTGCCACATCGAAGACTATGAAATGCCGGTGCTGGCCAGAACCAATCCTCCCAACGATTATGGCCCGTTTAAAGGAAGCGCGGCCAATCATCATTATGTAATTGAAAACGTGGTGGAAACGCTGAACGGAAAAAGCGAGGCCACAGCCAACGCCTTTGAAGGAATGAAAGTAGTAAGTATCATTGAACAAATTTATAAAGCGGCTCAGGGATAAAACGTCATGTCTATACCTTTACTTGATTTAAATCGGCAATATGATTCTATAAAAGGGGAGATTAAAACGGCTATCGATGAGGTGCTGGAAAGCCAATACTTCATTATGGGGGATGAAGTCAAAGCATTTGAGAATGAAGTAGGGGCATACTGTAACGCTAATCATGCGTATGGCTGTGCTTCCGGTTCGGATGCTTTATTGCTGGCCCTTATGGCTATCGACTTGCAGCCCGGTGATTATGTGTTAACCTCGCCGTTTACTTTTTTTGCCACGGCCGGTGCTATTTCAAGAATTGGAGGTATCCCGGTTTTTCTGGATATCGAGAAGGATTCGTATAACCTTGACCCGAAGCAGGTACGGCGCTTTATGCAAGGAGAGCATCCGGTATTTAAAAAACTGAACCCTGAGCGTGAGAAAATTAAGGCTATTATCCCGGTTCACCTGTACGGACAAATGGCGGATATGGATCCGATCATGAATATCGCCGAAGAATATAATCTTACGGTAATTGAAGATGCTGCCCAGGCAATCGGAGCTGAATATAAAGGTCGGCGAGCAGGAAGTGTGGGTGATTTTGGATGTTTTAGTTTTTTCCCAAGCAAGAACCTGGGAGCTTTTGGTGATGCGGGCTTGGTTACGGTGAAGAATGAAAAGCTTGCTGAAAAACTGGATATCCTTCGACTTCATGGAGCCAAACCGAAGTATCACCATAGTCTGGTGGGCATCAACAGTCGGTTGGATACAATACAGGCCGCCGTTCTTTCCGTAAAACTCAAATACCTGGATGAATGGTCGGAACGAAGAAGAGAAATTGCTTATCTATATAACCGACTTTTTGAAGAGGCAGGTGTTTCCGGTGAATTGGGAGATTGCTCGGAAAGTTGTGTGGAAATGGGGGGCAGCGGGTGTTCACTCAATCCAAATAAGATCATCACCCCGATAGAAACAACAGGCTCAAAAGATAACAATGGCCGGCATATTTACCATCAGTACACTATTCGATCCAGTAAAAGAGATCAAATAGCGAAGGCTTTATCAGATCATAATATTGGTCACTCTGTATATTACCCGGTTTCCCTTCACGAGCAGGAGTGTTTTGCTTACCTTGGATACCAGCCTAAAGATTGCCCGGTTTCTCATTGTGCCACCAAACAAGCCATTTCAATCCCCATTTTCCCGGAACTAAAAGAGGAAGAAATTGAGAAAGTTGTAGAGGTTGTGAGTGCTGCGGTGAAGGGGTAATCGTCGTATCCTTTGCGAGGAAATGGGATGCTGAATGTAGAATTGGGATGCATAATGACGAAGCAATCTCGGAGAATCGACTTGGGGTGCTAGACAAGTCACTGCCTCATAACCGAGACTGCCACGCAGTGTATTCAAATACTCATTGCACTGCTCGCAGATGTAGCCTTTTGAGAGGAAATAGGTTGCTGAATGCAGGATTATGATGGATAATGACGAAGCAATCTCGTAGAATCGACTTGGGATGTTGAATAAAGCTTCTTAACAATTTCTGATGGGCTTAAAAATCAAAATCTTCAGATAGATCTTTCCATTCTGGGTTGAGAGACTCAATTAATTTGATCTTCTTTTTTCTTGAGCCAGCTTTTATCTGCTTTTCTCGTTGCGAAGCTTCATCATTTGTACCAAAGACTTCATAATAAACCAAGTTATCTATGTTATATCTCTTGGTGAATCCATCAACGACTTTATTTTTATGCTCCCATACACGCTTTACAATATCTTCAGTCTTTCCAGTATAAAGAACTGTATTTCTTTTGTTGGTCATTATATAAATATAGTAATGCTTATCTAGCTCCATTTTTCAATGTAATAAAAGTATCCCTTTGCGAGGAAGCAATTTTTTGGATGTAGGCTTAGGAAGGAGAATGACGAAGCAATCTCGCAGAATCGAGTTGGGGAAGTTAAAACGCATTGCCATTGAGTCGAGACTGCCACGCAGTGTATTCGTTTCACTCATTGCACTGCTCGCAGAGGAAGATGGATTTTTATAATTTTATTACTGCAACAAACGCTTTGAAATCTCTATCTTAGGAGTCTAAAAGTTTGAATCTATGATCTGGGAACAACCTTTATTTTTGTGGCTGCTTGTATTGATTCCTGCCCTCATTGCACTGATGTGGTGGCAATCCCGAAGGGTGCGCAGGTGGAAGAAGCAGTATTTCAGCAGTGAATTATTTTCTACACTCCGAAAAGGATTTTGGCCTTTGGGTAACCGGCTGAAAAATATCTCCATGCTGGCAGGAATGTTTTTTTTGATAGCAGCACTGGCCGGACCTAAAATCGGAACCGAAGTTCGGGAAGTAAAACGCCAGGGAATAGATATGCTGGTGGCTCTGGACCTTTCAGCCAGTATGAATGCGGAGGACGTCCGCCCAAGCCGACTGGAAAAAGCCAAATTTGAGATCAACCGGCTGATTGAAAGACTTCGTGGTGATCGTGTCGGGCTGATTGTTTTTACCGGCGAAGCTTACCTCCAAAGCCCGATGACGCTGGACTATTCTGCTCTTCGCCTTTTCCTTGACATTGCTGACACCGAGCAAATGCCGAGTTCAGCTACCGATTTTAAATCAGCTATGGAAACGGCACTGCAAGCGTTTAATGCTCTGGAAGAAAATGCAACGGAAGCGGCTAAGGTGCTGCTGATTATTTCGGATGGGGAAGATCATGGCCAGTCGTATGAT
Organism: Gracilimonas sp.; assembly: GCF_017641085.1. Lineage (NCBI taxonomy): Bacteria > Pseudomonadati > Balneolota > Balneolia > Balneolales > Balneolaceae > Gracilimonas > Gracilimonas sp. The sequence goes on from NZ_JAEPPI010000001.1 coordinate 264,340, forward strand.
GAGGCTTTGAACGCATTGGTTCAGGAGGATATTTCTGTCTATACCCTGGGTGTTGGAACCACAGACGGAACCACCATTCCTCTTTACGAGGAAGGAACCGGGGAGTTAATTGGATATAAAAGGGATAATGATGGGAGGGTGGTCACCACCGAGCTTCAGCCTCAAATACTCAGAAGTATCGCCAACGCCGGAAACGGAGATTATTACTCCATAGAGCGGGGAAATGATGGTATTGACTCCTTTCTTGCACGAATGGATGAATTGGAGAAAGGAGAATTTGCCAGTCAGGAGTACGCCGATTACAAAAACCAGTACCAGTGGATGGGAGCATTGGCACTTTTATTTTTATGCATCTATGTGTTGATTCCATCCTATTCTACTTCAAACGATAAATAATTAGTTACATAAAATGAGTTCTACGGAAAAAGAACAGCTATTCAACAAGTCGAAAAAGAAATTGGAAGAGCAGGGGTTTGAGATAAAAGCTCATGACTTGAATCGTCCCTGGGGTGGTTTTTTTGTGATTGATGAGGATCAGGCTCAAAAATTTATCGATACCTATTTTGATGATGACGTTGAAATGAGTGATGTGAATATCTCCGGCAAAATAAGCCCCAAGATTCTTTTGGTGGAACCGGGTAAAAGACTTTCCTGGCAATATCATCATCGACGGGCTGAAATGTGGCAGGTAGTTGAAGGCCCGGTAGGCGTAGTTCGAAGTAAATCGGATGAACAGGGAGAAGTGCTTGAATATAAGTCAGGAGACCTGATAACCCTCCAAAAAGGCGAACGCCACCGATTAGTTGGGCTTGACAAATGGGGGATTATCGCAGAAATATGGCAGCATGTGGATGCAGAAAACCCTTCTGATGAAGACGATATCGTCCGGCTTGAAGATGACTTCGGCCGGTAATTCATATGTACCTTTAAAGTAATCTTACTCACTCTTATCTATTTTATTTCATGATTAAGCTATTCATCACCGATTTAGACGGCTGTATCTCTCATCCCTTTGTAAGTCCAAATTGGGAGGCGGTAACTAAGATTAAAGAACTAAATCAGCGTAGCAGAGAAGAAGAGGAAATTCCGGCTCTGACCATCTGCTCCGGTCGTCCGTTCCCTTACGTAGAATGCGTTGCCCAGTGGCTGGACGTGAACATCCCTATGGTTTTTGAAAGCGGAGGGGGAATGTATGATTTCAACACCAACGAAATTACATGGAACCCTCATTTTAATGATGAAGCCAAAGCAGCCGTTGCAGAAATCCAGGACTGGATAAACGGTACGTTGGTCAAGAATTACAAAGGCACCTATCCGGAATTTGCCAAATACACAGACGTAGGGTTGGTGAATCCTGACCCTTCAAAGGTCGCCCTCATGCATCAGGAAGTGCTGAATTATGTGCCTGAGCGATACCCAATGTTCGAAGTCCATGCTACGGATATTTCGGTTAACATCATTCTGAAAAAAGCCAACAAAGGGGTAGGAATCCGCTTACTCTGTGAACTTCTTGAAATTGACCTGAATGAAGTCGCCTACATCGGGGATAGCAGCGGAGATATGCCGGGGCTGGAAATTGTTGGGAAATCATTTGCTCCGATAAACGCCAAGTCGTTTGTAAAGGATGCTGTTGATCAAGTCACCAAAGAAACAACCGAAGGCGTCCTGGAAGCTTATGAAGAGATTATAGCTTATAACAGGAGCATGGTGTCTGCTTGAACATGGTAGCCACAACAAGCAGACCCCTTTCTGTCTTTCCCCTTGGTAAGGGGAAAGGACTCCATAGTAAGATTTTTACTGGGTTTTGCAGAGATTAGCGGAATGGGATTCGGGTTTTGAACCTTGATTTTTGAGATTTAAGGATGGACAGGATTGATTGGGGTAATCAAGGAAAATCCAATAACCCTGCAAATCATGGTTCAAATGAAGGGCAGCATTCAGTTGATACTTTCTTGCTGTTCCTGGAGGCTTTTGAGCAGCTCGAAATAGTTTTCAATCAGTCGTTGATAGTCTGGGGAGTATTTGGTGAAGTTCGGGTCGTTCAGGCGATTTCTGATTTCTTTTTGAAGCTCCTCAAGCGTCATTTCAGGAGGACGGGATTGTTCAAACTCCTGTGCCAGATTGCCTTCGCGTTTTTCTTCTTCACCTCGTTCCTGCATAGCTTGCTCGGCCTGCAACATGCGTGATAAAATATTCTGCTGCCTCTCCACCATGGTCGGGTCTGCGGAACCGCCTCGCAGGTCGTTGATGGTGTCTTCCATGTCTTCAATCATACGTTCAAGCTCGCTGCCGATACGGTCCCCATCCATCTCGCCTTGCTGCTGCAGCTCCTGAAGTTGTTTACGAATTCGGTTTTGTTGCTTGGCAATCTGGTTCAATCGCTCCATCTGGTTTTGATTGAGCCGCTCTCCCTGCATGTCGTTAATGATATCCTGAAGCTGTTGATTTAACTGCTGCTGCATTTGTCCGGATTGCTGGAGCTGCTCCATCATTTGCTGCATACTCATTCCACCTCCGCCACCACCGCTTTGGGAGTTCTGAAGCTGCTCAAGCAGGTTTGCAATCATAAAAGATATATCATTAATACCTCCCAAAGCCTGGCGGGAAGCTACTGAAGACTGACTTCGGTTTCGCTCCGACATTTGCTCCAAAGATCGCTGCAGTCGCTTCTCAACCTCCAGTTTTTTGCGGTTAATTTGATTGGAGAACTGGGGTATTTCAGCTGAAAGTTGAAATAGAGAGTCAGAGACGGATTTAAATATCCCCTCCACATTTCGCTGGTTCCGGGCATAATTTACATAAGCCTGACTTCGGTTTTCAGTAGCAGAAGCCAAAGTGGTTAAATCTTCCTGTTCCAGCGATAAATTCAGCAAAGAATACAGTACATATTGCAAACCGGCAATGTTAATGTTCATCTGCTGCTGACCCATGTTCTGCATCATGCTTCGGGTATTCTTGGCCAGCTGCTCATATTTCTGTTGCCGGGTGTTCTGTTGACTCTGATCATTCTGCTGGCTTTGAGAATTTTGATCCGTATTCTGTTCTCCCTGTTCTCCCTGTTCTCCCTGTTCTCCCTGTTCTCCTGATTGGTCGCCGGACTCAATTTCTTCCTTTAAATCATCACTTAGTTGTTCCAGTTCCTGGCGGGTTTCTTTCTGAAATTCACTTACTGCTTTTTCATTCTTGGCAGAGGTGTTGTTAGAAAGAGAATCCACCTGGTTTTTAAGCTTTTCATTTTCTTTTAAGGATTGCTCCAGTTGCTGCTCACGATTTTGGGCTGATTCACCCGGGTCTGTTTCCTCTTTCTGAGCTCGTTCTTCTTCTTTCCGGGACATGTCTTCGAAGGACTTCGCCAGCTTATCAAGATCGGAATTCAGCTTCAGTTGCTTGAAAAGTTCGACGGTCCGTTCCAGTCGTTCCCGATACAGTTCTTCATTAAACTCGAGATTCTCCATGGCTTGCCGAAGTTGCTCCGGGTTCATTTGTCCCAGTTGTTCCTGCAATTTCTCCATAGCTTCCCGGAAGGCAGGGTCATCAATTTCCTTCATCAGTTTTTGGAGCTCATCGTAGGCCTTCTGAGTTTCCTCTGAAAGCATATTGTCCCGGCTCATCTCTTCTTTGAGCTCTTCAAACTTCTTATTCAGTTCATCAATTTTCTTTTGAACTTCCTCTTGCTGTTTTTGAACCTGCTCCAGTTCCCGTTTTTCCTCGTAGCCGGTATTCTCGGGATTGTCCTTCATTCTCTCTTTGAACTCCTGGTACTGTCGCCGGGTTTCCTCAAAAGACTTTGAGATATCTTCCAGTTCGGATTCCACATCGTCTTCCTTTTTATCCACGTCTTCAAAGTAATCTACCATAGAGGGGACGGTCAGCTTCAGCTTTTGGGAATTCGAAGATTTAAAGCCGTTGTACCGGTCATTATCAGTTGCAGAAATCCAGAAGGTAAGTTCATCCTGCGGTTTTAATTCAAAGGGTTGAAGGTCCCAAACATAGGGTTGAAGAGCACCTTCTTGCGGCTTATTCAGCGGGAGGGAGCCGGTGACAGGTTCTTCCACATAAGCGCGCCTAAGTTCATAATTAAGACTGGCTGAAGTCAAACCAAAGTCGTCGGTTGCCCGATATAAAAGTTCCAGCTCAGTGGGGTTTACTTGTTGAATGGATTCTTCCGGTTCCAGCAATTCCACCAGGGGATATTCATCAGCCTGTGGTACTACAATGATTTGAAATGGATTCTGATTGGTAAGTCCGCTTTCGTCTTCAATGTAAAAGCGAAGGGTGTCGGGACGAGATACCTCAATTTCATAACTAAAGGTACTGTCTTGTTCCACAAATAAATCCAAGAGCTCGGTAGAGGTGTACATCTGCAGATACGATGCCATTTTATTAAGCGAACCGGACAGCTTAACGGTTGAACCTTCATACGCCCTGAGCTGAGAAATAGGATAGGAAATAATGGATGAATCAAGCTCGGTGTATTCCGGCGGTATAACAGTGGCCTGTAGTTCACTGAAACGTGGACGCAATTGCACATCGGCTGTAAACAGCTCACTTCGGTAGCCATCCATTTCTACATAGTACTGCATCTCGTTGTTTAAATCCTGAGGGATAGACCGGAAGTACGTTCCGGAGGCTTCCATGGCCCGCGTTCTGAATTCTTCCTCAACCGATGTTTTGATACGCAAACTTACGTCTCTCGGAATTAGATCGCCGGTGAATTGAACCTCTACCTGAAACGGACTTCCCTGTTCAACGGTCACATCACCCGGGGTTACGGTATATAGAAAAGGATTGGGCTTGGAATAGGATTCCCAAAACGTAAAAGATCGCTGAGTTGCTGAATTGAAATTAAAGGCAGTGATTCCAAGTACTGCCAGCGTGGCGATAGTAAGAGTAAATAACCGCGAGTAACTTTTATAACTGTCAGAACTCTTTGTATAAGTGGTCAAAGTATCCTGAAGCCGCTGAGTTTCAATTTTACCCAGGTTTTGAAGAATAGCGGCATCCACCAACGCCCGATTTCCTGACGATGATTTTTCTAAATCGAGGGTATCCTTAAGTTCCGGTAAGTTGCTTTCCCGGCTAAATTTGCGGTAAAACTCCCTGAAGCTGGTTGGATTTGAGCTGCTCAAGCCTTTCCATAAAGAAAAAGCTGCTGCTGAAATTAATACGCCAAGTATAACCGATTTGGCAGCAACGGAGAGGTAAAATACATGTTCGGTGATGATAAAAGCGGTACAGCCGGCAAGTACAATCAAAGCAGATCGCAGCAGTAAACTCAGCCTTTGTTTAGACTGTACAGACTGATAAGCCTCCCTGAGGAGTGCTTCAACTTTTTGGCTGGATGTTTGCTTTTCGGTATTTGCCATGTGCTACTATAAGAAAGAGAAGTGTGTGATAAAAACTTCTTGTGAGACTTTTTATTGCAGTCAGAGGTCATTCAGCGTCAGGGTTTCAGCTACTGAGAACCGCCCGTCATTGTGCTCAATGCGGATGATTTCCTGATGGGCATCATGCTCTAAATACAGGTTCCAATTGTTTTCTGCGGCCTGCCTTAAAAACGCATCTTTTTCACTCAGGGTTTGAACCGGATACATATCATAGCCCATTACCCAGGGAAGGGGAACGTGGACATGGGTAGGCAGTAAGTCAGCAACAAAAACAATCGAACCTTCAGTAGATTCAATTTTCGGCAACTGTTGACCAATGGTATGCCCGTCAACATTAATAGCGGAAAGGCCGGCTTCATATTCGTGATTTTCTTCTACCAGATTCAGTTTACCGGATTCTTTAATCGGCTGGATGTTTTCAGGCAGAAAACTGGCTTTTTCCCGTGCATTGGGGTTCGTTGCATTTTCCCAGTGCTTCTTCACTACATGATATTGTGCATTCGGGAAGGTTAACTCCAGCTCTTCATCTTCATTATAGAAACTGCTGCCTCCGCAATGATCAAAATGTAGGTGTGTAAAAATGATGTCGGTTACATCCTCAAAAGAAAACCCGTGATGCTCAAAAGAGTTCTTCAGGTTTTTGACGCTGTAATCAAGCTGGTAAATATCTTCCATTTTATCATTGAACTTGGTTCCGGCACCGTTGTCAATAAGATAAAGCTTACCGGTGTTTTTGGATTTAATCAGCAGGCAGCGCATGGTCATGGGGATGCGGTTTTTCTCATCGGCCGGCAACCCTCGCGACCATAACGTTTTGGGAACTACGCCAAACATAGCACCGCCGTCTAAGCGGAAGTCTCCCGTTTCAATGGTATATAATTCAAAGGATCCAAGGGTGGTTCTTGATAAGCTCATGTACAATGTTTTTGGTTGAATCCGAATATAACAATCAGCGAAGAGTATTCAGAATGGGCTACCTTTATTTACAAGGTTAAATGGATTTGGTGACGTTCCTGGCGTAGAGACAAAAAAATCTTGTGTCTCTACGCCAGGAAAAAAACAACATAAAAAAAGCCCCGAGCGATTAGCACGGGGCTTCAGAATTCTTGATCTGTTCCGTTATCTAAAAAGAAGGAACCACATCGTTTCTGTACATGGTGTCCAGTAAAGTAATGCCTACCATCAGTATAAAGAAACAAACGGCCATGATAAGCAGCATGGCGTTGAACTTGACATCCCAGTACAGGTTCATGAAAAATGCGGCTACCAAAAATGCTTTTACCAATGCAACAGCCATGGCGGTAACTACATCGAAGGGAGGTGGAATGGCAACAAATTTCGCCAGTACTACGGTAATGATAGTCAAAATCAGCAATGCGGTACCAACGGCCCAAAGCTGGCCTGCTGAAGAAACGTGATGTTCGTGATTATGTGCGCTCATAATATCTGTATTCTAAGTTCTTTGGTGGTGATAATATCAATCTCTGTCATTCAATGAGATAGAGGAGTGGAAACAGGAAGATCCAGATGAGGTCAACCAAGTGCCAGTACAGGCCGGTGATCTCAACAGGGGTATAATATTCACTGCTGAATTCTCCTTTCTTAGCACGCAGGTAAATCCAGTAAATGAGCCCGATTCCAATTATTACGTGAAGGGCGTGAACGCCGGTCAGCATGTAATAGATGCTGAAGAAGATAGCTGCCTGGGCGTGTTCAAGTCCTTCGTAGGTGTAATATTCGCCCGGAAAGATTCCCAGCTCAAATTTGTGGGCATACTCGAAAGCTTTAATCACCATAAACACTACAGCCAGAGCGATTGTTATCAAGAGATTGATTTTAAGCCCTTTGATCTGGTCTTTCTGTACGGAACGTATAGCCATCGCTACCGTCAAACTACTACCGATCAGAACCACCGTGTTTACGGCTCCCCAAAAGGTATTCAGCTCAAGGGCTGCTTCGGTGAAAAGTTCAGGATACCATGCTCTATATATGATATAAGCACAGAATAATCCGCCAAAGAATAGGATTTCGTTTACCAAGAACACCCACATACCCATTTTTGCGGTGTCAAATTGCTGATCAGAGTCAACAAAGTGATGCTGCACATGCGTGGGGTGTGAAGTCGAATGATTCGCCATTTACTTCCCGAGTTGTGTTGTTTGAATTTAAATTTTTAGTTGGATTCTACCTTCTTCCGGGCAGCAGTCACTTCTGCAGCCTCATGGCTTGGGTCATGACCGTTATGAGAGTCAGCCAGACCAAGCTGGAATTCTTCCATCGGTTTGTGATAATCATATGGTCCGTTAATGATAACCGGAGTATGATCGAAGTTGTGGAAGTCGGGCGGTGAAGTTGCCTGCCATTCCAGTCCACGACTACCCCAGGGGTTAGATCCGGCTTTCTCACCTGTAAATAATGACTTCATCAGGTAATATGCGATAAGCAGGAACCCAACACCAAGGATGTATGATCCAATGGTTGAGGTTTGATGGAAAATTGTAAACTGATCGATGTAGTTGTAATAACGTCGTGGCATTCCTTGTGATCCCATAATAAACTGCGGGAGAAAGGTTACGTTAAAGCCGACGAATATAAGTACGGCTCCGATTTTTGCCTGAAATTCATTGTACATCTTACCGGTCATCTTAGGCCACCAGTAATGGAGTCCGGCTAACAGAGCAATAAGGGTTCCACCCATCATTACATAATGAAAGTGAGCTACCACGTAGTATGTGTCGTGCAGGTGAATGTCGGCAGAAAGAGCACCAAGCATAATCCCTGTAAATCCTCCAATGGAGAACAAGAACAGGAAGATAAATACATAAAGCATTGGAGTCTTCATCTCGATTGACCCCTTATACAGTGTAGCGATCCAGTTTAGAATCTTGATACCAGTTGGAATACCAACGAGGAAAGTCAGGAATGAAAATACGGTAGTTGCCACGGCAGACTGACCGGAGGTAAACATGTGGTGTCCCCAAACGAGGAATCCAATAAATGCAATAGCAAGAGATGAAAGTGCAATCGCCCAGTATCCGAAAATGTGTTTCTTAGAGAAGGTGGTAATTACTTCAGAGATGATTCCAAAACCCGGTACAATCATGATATATACCGCAGGGTGTGAGTAGAACCAGAAGAAATGCTGGAATAGTACGGGATCACCGCCAAGAGCCGGGTCAAAAATTCCGATTCCCAGGAAACGCTCCATGGTCAACAGTAAAAGCGTGATCGCCAATACCGGCGTAGCTAATACCTGAATGATACTGGTTGCATACAGCGCCCAGATATTCAGAGGGAGTTTGCCCCAGGTAATACCGGGAGCTCTCATCTTATGAATGGTAGAAATAAAATTTGTACCGGTTAAAATAGAGGAGAAACCAAGTATAAAGACTCCTAAGGTTACCCAAATCACACTGGATGAAGAGGTGGTACTGTAAGGTGTGTAGAACGTCCAGCCGGTGTCCAGTCCATTATTTGCCAAAGCAATAAAGGTGAAGATGGCTCCAATCACGTAAATGTAGAAACTTGCGAGGTTTAGCCGGGGGAAGGCTACATCCTTGGCTCCAAGCTGCATGGGAAGTACAAAGTTACCCAAAGCGGCCGGGATGGAGGGAACGAGCACAAAGAATACCATAATGGCACCGTGCAGGGTAAAGAATTGGTTATATGTATCGGCTTCGATGAACGTTTTTGCAGGGGTCAGGAGCTCGGTTCTTAATAAGAGAGCAAGCACTCCACCCAGCAGAAAGAAGAGGGCAACCGAACCCAGGTACATAAGTCCGATTTTCTTGTGATCTACTGTCGTCATCCAGGCCCAAAGACCTTTTTCATCGGTCAAATAGGTATTTTTTGGGTCTTCGGACGGCTTAAACCGCTTAACTTTTAATGTTCGTACGTTCCCTGAAGAGGAAGGTGTTACTTCAGCTGTTGCCATGTTATTCTTCTAACGTTTTAATGTATTCAATAATGTCGGAGATGTCGTCGTCACTAAGGCGACCCTCATAGCTAACCATTTGGTTTTGATATCCTTCAACAATTTTGTCGCCGGGATTCAGAATAGACTCTCTGATATAGTTTGCATCAGCAATTTCAGAAGAACCGTCTTCGAAATTACGTTCTTGTTCCCACAGGCCCTGCCATGTTGGGCCAATACCATCAGATCCATCTACAGAGTGACAGCTTACACAACCTTGTAAGGTGGCAAGTTGTTCACCGCGTTCCACGGGAGTTCCGCCACCGCCGGTTCCTTGCTCATCGAGCCAGGCTTTAAAGTCTTCTTCGGTGTGCACAATTACTTTAGCCAACATATCAGAGTGGGAGGTACCGCAATATTCGGTACAGAAAACCTGTGATTCACCGGCTTCTTCAGCCTGGAACCAAACATAGGTGTATCGGTTTGGCAGCACGTCTTGCTTAATTCGGTAATCTGGTACAAAAAAGGAGTGAAGTACGTCCTGAGACTGCATCACCAATTTAACCGGCCGACCGGCGGGTACATGCACTTCGTTACCAACCTGTGCTCCGGTTTCATATTTGAAAGTCCAGCCCCACTTGTAGGCAGAAACCTGAATTTCGTATGCGTTATCGGGTACGGTTTTGAGATTCAGCCATCCTTTGTATCCCCATCCAAAAACAACAAAAACCAGCAGAAGGGGTATTACCGACCAGGTAATTTCCAGGGTGTTGTTGTGGGTGATAAGCGGAGTTTTATCATTTTCTGATTTGCGCTTGTACTTGATTGCAAAATAGATCATTGCAATGGTAACACCGGCAAGAAGGATAAAACTGACGATGTGGATGAATGCCATCAGCGCATCGGTACTTGCTCCCGTCATCGGAGATTTAAGCTCCGGGAGCATAAAATCGAATAAACTGCCCATTAGTTAAATTCAGTTTTTGAGGTTGGTTTTTTGCGTTTTTCGCGAAGCCAAAGCACGCCGAGGAATATACCGAGAATTATCAGTGTAGCCAAGCCGCCAAGCTTCATAATATTAATTGCTACCGGCGCATAACTGCCGGAATCCGGATCGTATTGATAACAGAACATCACAAGTTTATCGACGGTGTTACCAATCGTTCCGTCCGCAGATTCATACAAGGCACTGCGAACATTGAATGAGTCGTAGGAGATGCCGTACAAATAACGGGTAATCTTACCTTGCGGACTCAGGAGCATGATTGCCGCACTGTGGGCAAACTCTCCGGTTTGTTCAATTTCTTTGTATTCAAATCCAACAGCTTCAATTACTTTGTCAATCTGATCTTTCTTTCCGGTGAGGAAGTGCCAACCTGCTTTCGTGGTGGAGTCCATACCGGCCAGGTAATTTTTTTTTGACTTAGCTGCCAGTTCAGCATTTTCCTCAGGGTCAATACTGATAGAGATTACAATAAATTCTTTACCGGGCTTCCAGGCCAGTTCATCAACAACATTAATCACTCCGTCTATTACAAGCCCGCATAACATCGGGCATTCGTAGTATAGCGGGTTCAATAAAACAGGTTTTCCTTCCTCCAGTAAATCACCAAGCACAACACTGTCACCTTCGGAGGTTGCAAACTTAGCATCAAGAGGGATATAGTCTCCCAAATGCTCATCAATACCGAGATCTTGCAGCGCATCCGGCGTTTCACGATTAACCTGCGCTTGGGCAGAATGTGAAGTCAGAAACACTGCAAGCATGCTAATTGCTAACAGTGTAGAACGTCTCATGATGGTTGGTGTCAGTCTGTGGCTATTCTACTAATAGCGCTATCAATAGGAATTCTGTAAATACCTTCCTCAAGGTCAACCACTCCAAAGCTATTCAGCTCTTGATCTTGTTCAGCTTTTAATTCTTGTACTTCTGAATAACCGCTTTGGGCTGATACCTGTTTTTGAGCTTCAAAAAGGCTGTATTGAGAAAAATAGACTAAACCGATAACAAAAATAATAACGAGTGCGGTTCCCAGAGTAGACCAGAAGATCAATTTGTTGTAGTTGAGGTTGTCACTCATCACGCCGTGCTCTACGGCACCGGCAAACTCTTCATTTTCAGTTGTGATGTCAACTTCCTCTGTTACAGCCTCATCGGCATGTGCCGTTTCGGTAGTAAAAATCTGAGAAGCTTCATCCTGAAGCTGAGCAGCCCACTCAATTACATCATCTTCTGAAACGTCATGCTTTTGAGCAATCTTCTCAATCACAGAACGCCCCTGAGCTACAGCTTCGAGTGCTACTTTTGCTTTAAATTCTGAGCTATACTTTTCTGACATCGGTAAATTCGATTATTGGTGATACGATTTGGACAGGCAGTCTTCCAGTTTTGGATCGTTCTTTGGCACCATGTCGTGCTTCTTGAATGTATTAAAGAACAGTCCAAAGAAAATACCTCCCAATCCAAGGAAAGTAGTGATATCCATCCAGCTGAAGTGGATGCCATGTTTAAACAATACCGGCATGGCAATCCAGTAGATTTCTGCAAAGTGAATGACTAATACGATCGCTGATACAATTCCTAAAATAGTTCGGTTCTTCTTGGCTTCACGGTTAAGTAATACCAGGAATGGCAGAGCAAAACGGAAAATCAACAAGCTGTACGCTATATACTTCCAGCTGCCTTCCAGTCGGTGGAAATACCACAGGGTTTCTTCCGGAAGGTTTGCATAATAAATAAGTAAAAACTGACTGAATGCGATGTATGCATAGAATACTGTGAATGCAAAAAACCAGGCACCAAGATCATAGATGTGTACTTGTCGAATGGTGTTTTTCAAAATCCCTTTGCTCTGTATAAAGAAAATCAGCAGAATCATAATAGGCCAAAACGCCTGGAAACTAATGGAGAAAAAGTAAACGCCAAACATGGTTGAAAACCAGTGAGGGTCAAGCGACATCAACCAGTCGAAGCTGGCAAATGCAATAGAAAGAGCAAACAAAGGAATACCCGGGGCACTTACTTTGCGCAACAAGCTGGTTAATCCCCAGTCATTGGTTTTATCCATCTCTACGGAAACCTTATGCAGCTTATATCCAAGATATCCCCAAATGGCAAAGTAGATAAACTGACGGGCAATAAAGAAGGGTGTATTCAGGTAAGCTGATTTCCCTTTAAGAATTTTGTCGGCCATTACGGCATCTTCATGGCTCCAGTGGTACAAATTATGAATCCCAAGTATTACAGGGACCACAAATATGGCCCATATCCAAAGATTGGCTGTAAACGACTCCGATATTCTTCGAACCAACACTCCCCATGAAGAGCGGGTGATATGATGCAGCATGACCATCAAAAGGGCGGCTAAAGCAATTCCGGTAAAAAAGACAAAGCTAACCAGGTACGAAAAGAAGAACTGGTCGGCATCTAAAAAGTAGCCAACAAGGCTGGCAATCAGGCCAACGGCACCAACACCGAATAGGGCACGAGGAACTTTGCTGTCGGCTGGAAATTGTAAAGAATCTGTTATTGTAGGCTTATGACTCATTGTGTAAGTGTATTAAGCAAAGTTCTTAGTTTTCAGATAGATTTTTGATGTAAAGCACGATCGACTCAATTTCATGGTCGGCGAGGTAGCTGTAAGAAGCCATCACACCCTGTGCATAATCAACAGGTTTTGCAGCTTCAGGAGCAACGATGGACTCGCGAATGTAATCTTCATCTTTAGTAACGGTGATAGTCTCGCCGTCAGCGGTTATTACCTCACCTTCGCTTCCAAACAGTCCGGCCCAAGTTGGCCCAATGCCTCCGGGTGTGCCGTCTTCGTTGTGGCAGGCAGCACATCCGTTCGCTGTAATTACTTCTTTACCCAGATCTACTGTAGCCTGAGGAGCCTCATCAGGAGTTCTGGCTGCTTCAATAGAATCTTGACGGGCTTGTTCAGCAGCAAATGCAGTCTGCATTGCATCTACATCAACCGGATATTCCTGAATTTCCTGCTCATTGATATTCTGGCTTTCCTGTAAGGCGCGAATGTATGCTACAATAGCCCAGCGGTCTTCAACAGGTACCTGTGTGGAGTAGGAAGGCATGGTACGTACGCCGTTATAAATAGCGGAATACAACTCACCGTCAGATAATTCTCTTACTCTTTGATCGTGGTATGAAGGTGCCGGAACGTATCCGTAATTTCCTTCCATAATAATACCATTACCTGCACCGGTTTGTCCGTGGCAGGGAGCGCAATAAATTTCGTAGCGTTCTTTACCTCTGTAAAGGAATGACTTGGTTAGGTCAACCGGGATGTAATCAATAAAATCACCGTTTTCTTCAATTCCTTCGTAGTAAGCAAGGTCTGTTTTTGCCAATCCACGGGCAACGGTTCCATCCACCGGCTGACGCATGGCACGGCCATCCGCAAAAAAGTTATTTTCTTCCTGTGCTTCTACTCTCGGCTGCTGGTCCATATTCATGTTGGGGTGAATAGGGGGCTTTTCAGAAAGCTGACCCTGACAGGCCGATAAAGTGACTCCGAGCGCAAAGACGCCCGCAATCTTAAACATTCTTTTAATGTTCATTCCTGGAAATGATATTTGAGTATTCGTTTTATTCATAAACTTCCTCAATGTGAGTAGCACCGGCTTCTTCGAATAGTTTCTTAACCTTATCGGCATCAAACATATCGTCTTCAGCTTCAATGCAGGCAAAGAAACCATCGTCGGTTGCTTTCTTAAATCGCTCAACGTTGAAAAGAGGATTATTCAGTTTCGGAAGTCCGTTCAGGAAAAACATCCCGAATACAGCTCCGAAGGAAGACAGAAGCACTGTTAATTCAAAAGTGATAGGAACCCAAGCAGGGGCGTTAAAAAACGGTTTACCGCTGATATTCATCGGGTAATCAATAACAGCCATGTAATACATCATAGCCAGTGCTCCAAAGAAACCGATACACGCATGTCCGATTACAATCCAGCCAAGCTTTGACTTTTTGAGGTTCATGGCCTTATCCATTCCATGAATAGGGAAAGGACTAAAGGTATCAAACTTGCTGAACCCTGACTTTGACATTGTTTTGGCAACATCAATCAGCTCCTTGGGATTTCTGAACTCGGCTATAACGCCGTATAAATCATTCTTTTCTGTTGTACTCATAATCTTAAACCTTCTCAGCTTGAGGTTTCGGTACTTCTACTTTAGGGGCTTCAAATTCCTTGGTTTCCTCATCGTAATTGTGAGGATCAGCCAGAGGAATCACTGCTTTAATTTCCGCGAGTGCAACCATTGGCAGGAAGCGCAAGAACAGGAGGAACATGGTGAAAAACAGACCAAATGTTCCAACGTAAGTTAATACGTCCCAAATGGTTGGGGAATAATAGTCCCAGCTGGATGGCAGGTAATCGTTTGCCAGTGAAGTTACCGTAATTACAAATCGTTCAAACCACATACCGATGTTCACCACAATTGAAATAAAGAAGGTGAAGCCAACGCTGCGGCGTAATTTCTTGGACCAGAAGAACTGAGGGGACAACACGTTACAAGTCATCATCGCCCAGTATGCCCATGCATAAGGACCGGTTGCTCTCAGAATAAAAATCGCTTTCTCATATTCAACGCCACTATACCAGGCGATGAAGAACTCCATCATGTAAGCAAAGCCTACCATAGAGCCGGTAACGAGGATCACAATATTCATTTTTTCCATGTGATCATCCGTCATGATGTCTTTCATTCCATAGATCTTGCGGGCAACAATCATCAGGGTAAGTACCATCGCAAAACCGGAGAAAATAGCACCGGCAACAAAATAAGGAGGGAAAATAGTGGTGTGCCATCCCGGAATCATGGAAACGGCAAAGTCAAAGGATACAATGGTGTGTACCGAAAGTACCAGCGGAGTTGCCAAACCGGCCAGAATCATATAAGCTTTCTCGTAATTCCACCAGTGACGGTTTGAACCGGTCCATCCAAGAGAGAAAATTCCGTACACAACCTTTCTGATTTTGTCGGTTGCACGATCACGAATGGTTGCAAGGTCAGGAACCAGTCCCACATACCAGAATAGCAGGGAAACGGTGAAGTAGGTAGAAACCGCAAACACGTCCCAAAGAAGGGGAGAGTTGAAGTTTGGCCACATTGCCATAGAGTTAGGAACCGGGAACACCCAGTAAATAACCCAGATACGACCAACGTGAATAGCCGGGAATACACCGGCACACATTACTGCAAAAATGGTCATAGCTTCCGCAAAACGGTTAATAGCGGTACGCCAGTCCTGCCGAAAGAGAAATAAAATCGCCGAAATCAGGGTGCCGGCGTGACCAATACCAACCCACCATACAAAGTTAATGATGGCCCAACCCCAACCAACGGGATTGTTAAGTCCCCAAATTCCAGTTCCTTCCCAGATCAGGTAGCCAATGGCGGCAACCATAACAAAAAGCAGGCCGTTTGCGGCAATCATGCATAGGTACCATGCTTTTGGAGTAGGGCGTAAATTTATATCGGTAATCAGTCTCGTAAGGCTCGAAAAGTCATGGTCGCCTTTTACAAGAGCGGGTTCCGGTACGTATTGGTATTTACTCATGTTTTGGATGTATTCCTGATTAATATCTTAAGCCAAAGCAGGGTTTGGATTCGTAAGTTTAGCCATATAAGATGTTCTCGGACGCGTGTTAAGCTCTTCGAGCATCTGGAAGTTTCGTTCGTTGCGCTTCATTTTCGCAACTTCGCTGTTATCGTCGGTTAAATCACCAAAGTAAATGGCATCGGCAGGACATGCTTGCTGACAAGCAGTTTTAACAGCGCCATCTGCAGGTTTTGGAGAACCGGTTTTGTTCTTGGCTTCAATTTTTGCACGGTTTACGCGCTGTGCGCAATACGTACATTTCTCCATCACACCACGGAAACGAACGGTTACTTCCGGATTCATCGCCATTTGGATGATATCAGGATCGTCGCCCGTAGTTAAGTATTCTTTTGGATAGTTGAAGAAGTTGAATCGACGAACTTTATAAGGACAGTTATTCGCGCAGTAACGGGTTCCGATACAGCGGTTATATGTCATTTGGTTCATGCCGTCGTCACTGTGGGTAGTTGCCGCAACCGGGCAAACCTGCTCACAAGGGGCAAGCTCACAATGCATACATGGAACCGGCTGGTGAACCGCTTGTGGTGAATCCGGATCATCACCCACATAGTAGCGGTCGTTACGGATCCAGTGCATCTCACGGCCGCTTTTCACTTCTTTTTTCCCGATAACAGGGATATTGTTTTCTGACTGACAAGCGATCACACATACACCACAACCAAAACAGGAGTTCAGGTCAATAGCCATTCCCCATTGTGGTTCATGATCGGGGTAGGTTTGCTCGTCAAAGAGAGAAATAGGCTGATCTTCGCCCATTTCTTCTGCTTCTTTCATGCCCGGCACTTCATAGATGTGAACCGAGGCGAAGGAAGCAAAGTCCGGATTGTCTTTGTATTCAGAAATCGAAGCCTGACGATACATATCTCGTCCTTCAAGGCTGTGGTGATCCTGAACACAGGCAATTTCATAGGTGTCACCGGTTTTGGAAACGCTGGCTGAGGCATACAGCATATTATCTGTACCTCTCAGTGGATACACATCCACCCCACCTGCGGTGTAATCAATATAGGAACTGGCTACCCGGCCAATTCCTTCCCGTCCATAACCGGTGGTTAAAGTAATGGCGTCATCAACATGTCCCGGCTGAATCCAGGCTACAATATTAATGCTCTTGCCATTTACGGTAATTTCTACAACATCGTAATCATCTTGTCCGGCACTGGCTTCTTCAATACCGAGTTTCTCTGCCGTAGCAGGACTCATAAGCGCCACGTTATCCCAGGTAACTTTCGTCATTGGGTCGGGAAGCTCCTGAAGCCACCCAAGGTTGGCGTAACGTCCGTCGTACAAAGTAGCATCAGGACGAATAACCACTTCCATACCGGAAGTAGAAGTAACATTGGATGTAGCGCGGTTCATTGCGGAAGTAAATCCGGAGGTTAACCGAACATTTACTTCGTTAAAGTTGCCGGTAGTGTCAATACCGTCATGCAGGATATTGGTCCATCGGTTATCAAAACCGGAACGGTAGTATCCCTGAAAGGTGTCTCTTACAAGATCATAACCGGCAGTAATAGAACCGGATACGATGGTATTTAAAAACTCAATTTCACTTAAACCTTCATGCAAAGGCCTGATTTGCGGCTGGATCACTGAACGTGCTCCGCCATAAGAATAACCGTCTCCCCATGCTTCCAGGAAATGTGCACGGTTTACGTGCCAGGTAGATTTCAGGGAAGTTTCATCAACGTAATCAGATAGATTGACTACGGTTTCAACATTAGAGAGGGCGTTTTCAAAGTCAAGATCAGCCGGTGCGTTGAATACCGGGTTCACACCCACCATAACAACAGTGTCGATGTTGCCGGCTTTCATTTCAGCAACCACATTGGCAAAAGCTTCAGTGCTGTTTTGCTCATCAAGGTGTGGCACTTCTAAATAGTGAACTGTGCTTCCGGTATTTCCTAATGCATTATTAATTGCGGCAACCGCAGCGTGCACTTCAGGTTTGTGCTGGCTTCCCAGCGTAAGTGCTGAACGTCCGGCGTTAGCAGCCAGATCATCAGCAAGAGCTGTAATCCACTTGTGATCAGAAAATTCGTTTGAGTAACCGCTGAAAGCACTTAATCCATTAACGCGTGTAGAAAGCGCTGCAGCCAGTGCATAAGTAAAGGCTTCCATTTGGCTGGCTTTAACTCTCAGTCGGTGATCGGCATAAGAACCGGTGAGTGAGAAAGAATCTTCCACCGAATAAATACGGTTCATTTCACCGTCTGTATCGGTCACTTTACGTCGGGAAGAAACTTGTTTGGCGTATTCAACACTGTTTGGATGCGTTGAACTCATGAAGTCATCATTCAGAGAAACAATAACATCCGCATTCTCAAAATTGTAATGGGTTCTCAGTCGTCCGCCAAAAGCAATTCGGTTACCTTCTAATACATTGTCTTCGCCAAATGGCTCATAAGTAACCCAGGTTGCATTATTGAATTTCGAAAGGGCCTGCTCCTTAATATTGTTGTAAGTAGGAGAGGAATTTGCTTCAGAAATGAAAGCGATACGCTGACCGGTATTCGCAAAATGAGAGTTGGCAAAAGCTTCAAAGTCAGCTTTGGTTGCTTTCTCGCCATTTTGTAAAGGTGATCGTGATCGATCAGGATCGTACAGCCCAAGAATGGCTGCCTGATTAAAAATACTGGTTCCGCCACGGCTGGCAGGATGCATGTCGTTACCTTCAAGCTTGGTAGGCCGGCCTTCATGATTCTCAGCAATCAAACCAACCAGGTTGCCCTGAACCGGCATTGCCGTTGCATAATATAAAGGTACGCCGGGAACTACATCTTCGGGCTGCTTGGAATAAGGAAGGATTTTTTGAACCGGTCGGCGACAAGCGGCGAGCCCGGCCAGAGCTACGGAAGCTCCCATAACACGTAAAAATCCACGACGTGATACACCATCCGAAAGTTCGGTGGCGTTCTCAGGAAACTCGCGCTCGGCAAATTTCTGGTATTCCTTATTATTGGCTAGTTCGTTTAAACTCTTCCAATACGTAGTTTCTTTCACTTCTTCACTCATCTGTCGATCTGTAGATTCTAAATCATTCATTAGTAATGGCAACCCTGGCAATAAGTTGGAGCATGAATATTCTTCTTATCTACCAGTTCACGGCCAATTTCTAACTGGTTTTCAACCTGGTAACCCATGGTTGTGACTTCATCAACGGGACGTACATACTTTTCCGGCTCCCGGTGACAATCCAGGCACCAGCCCATGCTAAGCGGCTCAGTCTGGTAAACAACTTCCATCTTATCAATTCTTCCGTGGCAGCTTTCACAACCCACACCCACATTAGTATGGGCAGAGTGATTGAAATAAGCATAATCAGGCAGGTTGTGCACGCGAACCCATTCAATAGCTTTTCCGGTTTCCCAGCTCTCACGCACCAGCGCCAGCTTATCGCTGTCGGTCTTAATTTGATTGTGACAATTCATACAGGTTTGCGTGGCAGGAATGTTAGCCTGCTTGGAATCCCAAACACTGGTGTGGCAGTACTGGCAGTCGAGGCCAAGCTGATCCACGTGCAATTTGTGACTATAAGGAACGGGTTGTTCCGGAGCGTAGCCAACGTCAGTGTATTCAGGAGAGAAGAAGTACCAAACACCAAAAATGATTGCGTTCAGTACCACGATTAATCCAATTAAAATTTTTCGGGGAACCTGATTTGTCCACTTGGGGAAAATCTGCGCCATAAAGATTGCTGATTTAAGTTTACGTATAGAGCAGGATTGCTCCCGTTCTTAGGCCGGGCAAATCTATCAATTTTTTCATTCTAAATTGAAGAAAAAGGACAGAATGTCATCTATTTAAAACTGTTCTAAATAGATTGACCAAGACTCCGGTCACACCCTAAAGATGTGAGGGCGAAAAGATAGTACACATTTAGCAAAAATGCCGAAAAAGGAATGAGAAAAACTCACTTTCCTTCAATAGCAGGTATCGTTGTTATGCTTATGCGTTTAGGAGTTTTAAACGGGAAATAAAAAAATTTCAAAATAAGTGTAACAAATGAGAAGCAGGTTCCTCTTGGGTATAACGGGGTAAGTAAAAATAGTTTTTTAGGGGTCTTACCTTTACATCATAATTAGTTGGTCAGGGAAATGGGTCAGAGAAGTAAGCATATAATAGGGCTTATCGTAATAGTTTCTCTTCACGTTACTTTAAAAATAAATGTTGTTGCACAAGCTGTAGATTTTAAGGGTAATGTGAAAGAGGTAAGGCATGACTATGGCTACACTGATTTTAACAAAATAGAAATCACATCTAAGTTTATTGCTGATAGTTACTATCAAGATATTAGGAGCAAGTTTTATAGGACAAAGCAAAAGCTTGCTAAGCAGAAGAGCAGAAGTTATACATATAAAATTGGTGAGGAGAAAAGCTTTTTCGTTCGGGATTTATTATCGGGTCAAAAATGGTATTCAGAAATCTTTGTCAAGACCTATAATAGGAATGGAATTAGTTTATGGATAGAGAAGTCTGCGCATGATTCGCTTAGCAAATCAAATGCTTTGACAAAAATCCTTAATGGCTTTGATTCCTATTTGCATGAGGGAACACCAAGACTTTCAGTTGATTCTTCAAAAGGTATAATTGAAATATTAGAAGAATACGTTGGAGAGTTCCCAAATGTTGACGGTGACGGGGAGTTGGATGTACTGTTACTGGATATACATGACGAATTCCAACAGACAGGTAGTTATGTTGCTGGTTTTTTTGACCCGGTTAATTTATTCGAATTTGAATACTCGAATTTTAGGGACATCGTTTATTTAGACCTGTTTCCAACTCTATTGTATGAGGGTGAAATTTATTTGGAAAGGGCATTATCTACATTTGCACATGAGAGCCAACATCTAATACATGCAGGATATGAAGGAAATACTCCTGAATTGGTATTTGTAAATGAAGGGTATTCCGAAGCAGTTGAAATCATTTGTGGGTTTGAACCAAGATCTACGGACGCCTTTCAAAAAAGTCCTTACAGAAAGCTTACAAGTTGGAACTATGATAACCCGTTGCCAGATTACTCAAGGGCATCTTTATGGACGCATTATCTGATTGAACAATTAGGAGCTCTAAGCCTGAAGGAGTTTGTTCAGAACCAAGAAGTAGGAATCAAGGGGTACCAAAGTGTGATAGAAGCTGAGTCTGAACTTGTTTTTGAGGAAGTATTTCAAAATTGGGGGTTAGCATTACTTCTTAATGATAATAATCAAAACCCGACGCTTGGCTATAAACATGAGTTAAGACAAAGTCAGTTTTTAGAAACAGTAATCAAATTTCAAACTTTACCAGGTGTATTAAGTGGCCAGCTACCTCAATTAGTGAACTTACCATTACACTATTCATTAGCTAAAAAACTTGATTTTAGTACCGGACAAGAATTTCAGAATAATGTATGGCTTAGTTCAGTTTCCAGTTACCCCGGAACAGATAAAAAAGTGGTTAAGAAACTCAGATCATCTTCTATTAAGGTTGAATCCACAGATGCTGATTATGGAAGTATAGATATCATTGTTTCTAACTTTGGAGTGGAACCATCTTCTGATATTTCATCTTTTAGTCTTTTCGGGGATGGCTCACTTTCCGGAATAGAGCTGCAATGGAGTTATGGCGACTTCACTCCTGATATATTTTTCCAAAACGCTTCTTATTTGATGTTGGATGGTAGTGATGAAAAGCTTGCCATAATCATCCCTCCGGAAGAATCTACCTATTGGCTAAAACAGATAAGGCTTTGGACACTATTTAAATCGGAGCTTGAAGGGTCAGGAGTTGATGGAGACGCAGAGAGAGATTTTGAAATACTCATATACAATGTAAAAGGAGAAAAGCCGGATCAGCCAATAACAAGTCCTGTTACTATTGAGGTTGAGAGAGAGGCAGGAAAGTTGGTTGAGGAGGCTTTCTCCTTTTTTGAGCTTTATGGCGATTTATCTGCTGTAAAGGATTCAGTGATGGTCATCCTCCGTAACGATTCAGATGACGAAAATTTTATAGCATTTGGACTGGACTATGGAAGTAAAAATGCCACTTTTTATTCTAATGAATCGAATATCCAACAAGGATGGGGGGCATTATCAAATCATAAGATTGGTGGAAATTCTTTAAATAATTGGAATCCGGCATTCGAGATGGGGGTAGTTCTGCCTGAAGTTAGAGTTCAAGAGGTTTCTTCAATCCGTGATATTGACTATGGATTTGATAATGTACAGGTGCTTGTACAACCTGAATTAAAATTCGATACCTCATCAATTAAAACGGCTGCCATTATGCCGGATGGAAGTTATAGAACCGGAAAGCAAACAGCGTTAACTAAGGATGGAGCCATTTATGAATTCCCGGTTATGGTAGATGGCCAGTACACCTTTATAAATAGTTATAAATCTCAGGACGGTA
This sequence comes from Gracilimonas sp., assembly GCF_017641085.1. NCBI lineage: Bacteria > Pseudomonadati > Balneolota > Balneolia > Balneolales > Balneolaceae > Gracilimonas > Gracilimonas sp. The sequence continues at coordinate 286,686 of NZ_JAEPPI010000001.1, forward strand.
AAACTATATATCGGGATAACATAGAATGGAGTATAGATATCCCAAATGGATTTATTCTGGGTAATAACTATCCGAATCCATTTAATCCATCTACTAATGTTCCTTTTACTCTGATTGAGAAAGCAATCGTGGGCTGGGAAGTGATTGATGTATTGGGAAGGAGTGTGAGGAGTGTGCCTTCAAGAGTATTTGAGGCAGGAAATCATTCTCAGAAAATAACCCTGAATGGCCTGGCTAGCGGAGTATACTTTGTTCAGGCTGTATTAAAAAGAGAGAGAAGCAATGAGACCAAAAGATTCACCGGAAAAGTGATGCTTATTAAATGAATTCAAAGATAAACAAAGAGCATATGGAATAATCCATATAAAAAAGTGAAGGGCAGGAATGGACCCCGCCCCTCACGGTAAACAACAACTCCATCAATTACTTGATGGAATTAACTGCAAATCAAAAATACAATGAAAACACATCTAAACTCAACTAAACAGTTGCGAATGTTGGTGGTACTGTTCGTGACAAGTATTGCGCTTACGTATGCATGTAAGCAGGTTAATAGTCCTTTTGAGCAGGATTCTCAACAGGAACAAACAATTGAAGGATTAAACATTAATGTTAAATATGCAGAATCCTATGACCAAACCGAGATTACCTATTCCCGGTTATGGCCACAAGGGATAAGTGCCGGGCTGAATAAAAGTCAAACTAATGGCGGTGAATTACTTGTCGACTATGAGAAGACAAGAGAAATAATAGCCTACGATGAAGAAGGTTACATGACATCGATTACCGAGTTCCTTGAAGGAGACGGGGAGATGAATATGCCGGAGGAGGCTTATAATGAGCTGAAATCTACAATGCCCGCTAAGTCTGCAAATTATGATCCAATTATCAGGACAGAATTCAAAGATGGTGTACTAATTTATATTGCAAAGTCTGGTAGAATAATAGAAAGGTATCCGGTCGATAAAGAACTATACAAAGTTGACCCAACTCTTTTCGATTCTTTGCTACAAAACAATGATAATACTCAACAAGCGGTAAAGAATAACCTGTTGAAAATAGAGAATTCTGGAGTAGTTTATAACAGGGTGGGAGATAGGTATGTCGAATTCAGAAGAAAAGCTGACGCTCAAAATGCAAGAGATGGGATATCAGAGGAACAGTATGTGCTAGACTTACAAAACGGGAATATTCTGTTGTATGCAAAAATTAACTCAAAAGGAGAAATCATTTCTCTTACTCGTAGCCACTTTGAGAGCAAAAATGGATTTCCAATTCTTGCCAGCGAAGAGCGGTTTACATATGGTAAAATTAATAACGCCTGGGGTATAATTCAGAGAACAACAATGAATAGGGAAAACATTAAAATCATTCATAATTAGGGGATAGTATCATGAAATCACTAAAAATAATTTTTTCGATAATTTTCAGTTTGATAATGTTTGCAAACGTTTCAGCCCAAAAGAAAATTGGGGTATTTATCCATGGTTTTCAAGGCGGGCCGGAGAAATGGACGGTAGATAGTAGAGTTCCTACAGCTTGGACTACCGGGGATCAGGCAATTCTGGATGATAAAGTAGTTCTTAGCTATGAGACCATGGATATTAAGAGCCAAGCATCTCTTGATCATTTAGTGGGTAAATTCATTAAGGATATGAAGGAAAAAGGAGATCCTGCCAAAGATGAATGGATCCTAATTGGACATAGTTTAGGCGGATTAGTCGCAAGAGAGATATATCCGAGCCTGAAAATTAATGAATTTAACATCGTTGCTGTTATATCTATAGGCGGGCCCTCACAAGGAACAATGGCAACAGACGTAGATACTAGCTACATAAATTCAAGATTGAAACTCATGCAGGATCGGATTGAGGATGCGTATGAAACAAGAATTATATCTCTTGATGTTGCTGTACAGATATTAGACATAGTTGAAGGAAAGGATAACCTATCCAAAATAGCTAAAATTCCATTTTATATAGAGTCTGTAAGGGACTCTGCTTTGGGATATTCTGAGGAAATTATAGAACATAATGCTAATTCTTTAATAGGACCTGAAGGTGAAGTGATAGAGCGTATTAATTCTTATAACTATAATAATATTAAGGTGCATCCACCTAACTATCTGTCTTTGATTGGAGCAGAAAAAAATAAGGCTCCAATCCGAATGGCGGGGCATATTTTTGAAGGGGATGCAATTTTAAAAGACGAAGGAAAAATGCTAAAACAACTTGATGACCTGAGAAATAAATACTTTCAGCGTAATCAAGACCTGCATAACGTAAATTTTGATATTAATTATACGAATAATCTTTTGTGTCGAGCCTCTCTCCGATGGTTTGACCTATGGAATAAATGTCAACATCATGAAGATGCATTTAAAAAATCCAGAGAAAATAGAGAGCTATGGAGAACAGCCAAGAAAGAAATAGATCAGATAGGAAACATATGGGCTGAATTTATAAATGCTTATCGATATGAAACAGTGTACTACAGAATATATGTCCCTCCTTGTGAAGAACAGTCATTTTCAGATCAATTAGCAATCAAGTTACCAGATGAAAATTGTTCAGATAATCCTAATGGTGAGTATGTGTATAAAAGCAGTCAAGTTAAAGTGCCAGTTAAGCATGATGGGGTCGTAACTACACACAGCGTTCTTTGGAGTAAAACCGACAACTTTAATGACCTCAATAACATTTACATGAAAGACGTCAACATCACACCCAGGGGTGATGACGGCGGTTATAACCACTTTGAGTTGCGTAACTATGAGCGCGCATATACCTTGAAAGAGAATGGGCAGGTGGTGTTTAGCGAAGGCAATCCCAACCCAGCGATGGAAGAAGCTGAGGACTGGCTTAAAGGTTTGTTTGGAATCCAATAATTAATTCAAAACACGATCCGGCCCTTAATTCTACTGGGCCGGGTTTTTTACTCAAGAAACTATCATGAAAAGATTCAGTGAACTTCTATTTTTATTTACCTTATTAATCCAATCTTGTTTTACAACGAGTGATAAACCCAAGAATGAAGATCCTATCCTTCCTCAATTATGGGAATATTCCTATGAACATGTTGATGCACCTAATCACCCTCCATTAGTAACGGATAATGGAATGGTTGTAATGAGTGGTGATGCTCATATTACAGCATTATCGGTTGAGAATGGAACTTTGATTTGGCAAAAAGAAGACTTTGGGGTGTATTCATTGGCGGGGGCTAAACTTTTAGAGAATGAGAATCAGCTTTTTACAAATCACTATGATGAGTTAATTGCTTGGAACAAAAGTACTGGAGATCGTTTATGGACAGTACCGATAGATTCTCCTTTGACGGTTTTCGAGATTGGCACACATGCTATATTTAATAATGGCTATGCCATTGTTGGTTTGGGCAGTCAATTGTACACAGTTAATGTAAATGGAGGTGTTGAATACATAAAAAATCTGGGAATGCCGGTAGCACATGTTGGAAGCAATAGTCAGAAATTATTTGCAGGGCAGGCAAAAAACATCCATGGCGGCCTCACCGTAGGCCAGATCACGGCGTTAGATTCTAGTACTGGAGATAGCCTGTGGGCCTACTTTACGGAAAACGGTGGATTTGTACGAACCGCCCCCATTGTGGAGGACGGTATTCTTTATGCCGGGACCTCGGGAAACTCTGAAGAAAATGTTTATATGGCTTTGGATGCCAAAACAGGGGCGATCATTTGGGAATTTATTACCGATGACTCAGGCAAATGGACCCGGAACTTTACTATTGGCCCTAAGCATCTGTTTTTCGCAGGAGATGCGAGACTGTTTGCATTGGATAAAAGTACTGGCGAGTTAGCTTGGGAATATAGCTGGGAGGGTTCTGCCTTTGTACAACAGGTGTATCTGGAAGGCTATGTCTATCATTCCGACCATGGGAGTATTTTTGTTCTGGACGTCGAAACTGGGGAGTTGGTACACGAGCAACAAGGACCGGAAGGCGGGGGTTACATCTGGCACCTGTCTGTTTCAGAGAATAAACTATTAGTTCAAAGCAGCTACAAACTGGTAGCCTACCAGCCGTGGCACTTAAGGGAGGATTGATATGTATAAAATAATATCTATTTCATTATTCAGCTCAGTATTGCTCTTGTTTAACCCTGGTTTAATTCAAGCACAGGATAATACTCCTGCTGGCTACTATGCCTCTGTACACGGAGGCTTTGATTTTTTGGCCAGTAATCATCCCGCTTTAGTTGCAGATGGCTTTTTTAACTTTCATTTGGCCGGTTATGTGCTCACAGGAGTTGATGTTGGGAAATATTCAGGCAAGGATAATTATCATATTTCTGTATACAGAGGGTTCTCTGCCTCACCAAAAAGCATCGAAGATCCTGACGTAGAACCCGGTGATAAAGAAGTAGAACTTCAGGATTTATACTCGATTGGCTTTACATACAAGAAGCAAGCATCCCGTATTAAAAATACTAATAAAATTGTGGTTAATATGGGCGGGCGCATAACCACCCGGGTTAATTACTATTCCGGTGTTAAAGCAATGCGCAATACTTCCGAAAATAGTGGCAGACCTCCAACCTATACCTTCAATGACTTTGGGATGATAAACGGGGGTGTAGAAATTGCCCCTTATCTTGAGGTCGGTAAACAATCTGTCGGAAAAAAAGGGGTATTCATAAATTGGGAGCTCATATATTTCCGGGTCGGATATCAGCATGTTGCTTTGGGGACTCAGAAAGTTTCAATTATTCTGAAGTTCTGAATTACCATCACATTAATTCATATCACGGGGCATTACTATGTGATTCAACTTGGATCGTATCCAAAAATTATAAGTTCCCTTAAAACTTATCCCGATTTTTTATGAGGCGTTAAAGCCTAATGAAATTATTTACCGTGATTACCCGCTCGATCCCAGACATCCGCCTTCCATTCCTTTTCGTGCTTTAGAGCTTTAGTGGCAAAAAAAGGAACCAAAAAAACTCACCTTTTGGTTATGCATGTCTTAACTTTGGGTCGCAATCATATAGAAGTAGAACGACATGCCCGAAAATTTCACCTTACCTGAATCTTCAAAAATATTAGAACAAATCAGCGCAAAGAAGGCCATCGGACTGATAGCCGGACTCAGTATAGTGGCCGTACTTTTTCTTTTTTGGCTGATCTATTTCAAGGAAGGGGCCGAGGCTCCGGTTCCATGGATTAAGAACCTGTCGGCCGTAAATGCCGGGTTGAATTTTCTGAGTACGATCTTTCTGGTACTGGCTTTTCGGGAAATAAAACGCAGGGATTTTCAGAAACACATGCGGTTTAATCTCGCAGCTTTTGTGACCTCCTCCTTATTTTTGGTGAGCTACGTAGTGTACCACCATTTTGTGGGAGATACCAAGTTCATGGGCGAGGGATTTATCCGTCCTGTTTATTTCTTCATACTGATAACGCATATCGTCCTCTCCGTTTTTGTGGTGCCGCTGGTGCTTTCCAGTTTCTACTTTGCATTCAGCGGAAAATTTAAAACCCACAAAAAAGTATCCCGGTGGACATTCCCCATCTGGCTGTATGTTTCAGTGACCGGGGTGTTGGTATTCCTGATGCTTAAAACCTGGGGTTGAAAGAACACCCAACAAGGTACATCCAACTTTAAACGTTTAAGGTGTCTTTCTACATTAGTTCAAAGTTCGGTGTTCGTTGTTCCTTGTTCGATGTTTTAAACCGAGAATTCACCAAATCTTCAAAAACAAGGGGTATCATAGCTTCATAAATCTATGAGGCATGATGAATACCGAACTGATACGAAAATACAACGTTCCGGGACCGAGATATACGAGCTATCCGGCGGTTCCTTTTTGGGATGAAGAAGGAATCACAACTGAAGACTGGGAATCTACCCTGATAAGTTCGTTCGTGGAAAGCTATGCGGATGGGATTAGCCTGTACATTCACCTTCCGTTCTGTGAAAGCTTGTGCACTTTTTGCGGGTGTCATAAGCAAATTACCAGGCGCCACGACGTGGAAGATCCTTATATACAAACAGTACTAAAGGAATGGCAGTTATACCTGGATTTTCTACCGCTTACTCCGATGATTCGGGAAATCCATTTGGGCGGAGGAACGCCCACCTTTTTCAGTACATCCAATCTTGAAATACTTATCAATGGAATACTGGAGAAAGCGGAACTCGCAGAAGATTATCAGTTCAGCTTTGAAGGGCATCCGAATAATACTTCCAAAGAGCACCTGCAGACTTTGTATGATCTGGGATTTCGGAGGGTTTCATACGGAGTTCAGGATTACGACCCGCAGGTACAGTTTGCCATCAATCGCATTCAGCCATTTGACAATGTGAAACGGGTTCATGAGTGGTCACAGGAAATTGGTTACACCTCTGTAAATCATGACCTGGTATTCGGGCTCCCTCATCAAACACCGGAAAGCATAGAGAATACCATTAATAAAACGAACGAGCTTCGTCCGGACCGGATTGCCTTTTACAGTTATGCGCATGTGCCCTGGATGAAGGGGAACGGTCAGCGGGGGTTTGATGAAAAAGACCTGCCCAAAGATCACGAAAAGCGAGCGTTGTATGAGCTGGGAAAACACATGTTTTTTAAAAATGGATACCGGGAAATAGGTATGGATCATTTTGCTTTGCCGTCCGACTCCTTGTATCAGGCAATGAAGGCCAGGGACCTGCACCGTAATTTTATGGGATACACGTCCGGCTCAACAAAAGCCTTAATTGGTTTGGGGATGTCGGCCATTAGCGACAGCTGGTATAGTTTTGCCCAGAACGAGAAAAAGCTTAAAGATTACCGGCAGCAAGTGGAAGAGGGTGATTTGCCCGTTTTTAGAGGACACCTGTTGAGTACGGAAGACCTGTTGCTCCGCGAAAATATCCTGAACATCATGTGTCGTTTTGAAACGGAGTTTGAGGGTGATTATCCCTTATTTGAAAAGATTAAGGAGGATTTAGAAGAATTGGTATCTGACGGACTGGTTCATATAAACGGCCGTAAAGTGACGGTTACAAAAGAAGGAATTCCATTTGTACGAAATATTTGTATGGCCTTCGACCGCAAGCTTCAGGAAAGCAAGCCCAGAGAGAACTTGTTTTCTAAAACCGTATGATTAACTATAAGCGACATCTTCATCTAACCTTAATGAAAGGGATGTATTCTTTGTCAGTTGAAATTAGCAGAGGGATTGTTTGATGACTTCATTAGCAAAAAATTCAGGAATCTGGCAGTGGGCCATGTTCAGTTTTGTGCTGGCAGGCTTCACAGGCTTTCTGTTCCGTTTTGGTTTTGTGGAGCCGTTACCGGTATATCTGAACCTGGAGAATATGAGGCATGCCCATTCACACCTGATGTTCTTCGGGTGGGCCTCTTTGCTACCGCTGTACCTGATTAAGCTGGATATCGTTTCGGGCTATCACGCCGCTTTTGGGGTTCGTTTAATGAAAAACGCACTTTGGTGGATTGTTATATTTGGATTACTGTCGTTCCCCCCGTTTCTGCTTTATGGGTATAAACCCATAGCTATTGGTTATGCTTCCCTTCCCTTGTCTGTTATTTTTTCGGGGATGGTAATGCTGGGCTGGTATGGATTTATGGCCGGATATTTGATCACCCGCCGAAGAAAGAAAGGATATACGCCGAATCCCTTTTTTGATGGCGCCTTGGTGATGTTATTTGTGAGCTCCCTTGGCGCCTGGTCGGTTGGAGTATTACAGATCACAAACTTTGGCGGGGTATTGTTACCCAAAGCACTCACGCATTTCTTCCTCGCTACCTTTATTGAAGGGTGGGTAATTTTAGTTTTGATGGGATTGGTTGCCAAAGCTTTGCAATTAAAGGAGGATGAATGTGAAGTTTCCCCCACAGTATTAATCGGATTGATTGCCATTGGGGCACCGCTCACATTCCCGTATGGAATAGCTGATGGACTTATTAATTTCGACTTGTCGGTGGCTGCACGTACCGGAGGCGTACTTATCGCAGAAGGGGTGCTGCTGTTTGTCTATTCTGCAATAAAAAACAGGTGGAGTAACATCTCAATATGGATCTGGCCGTTACTCTTTCTCGTGGTTAAGTCGGTGATGCAGCTCGTTGCCTCTGTATCGCCCATGGAAATGTGGCTCTCTGATCATGGCACGCGAATACTATACCTGCACACCACTTTGTTGGGGGCATTCACGGTTGGCGTGATTTGGTTTCTCCATCACATGGCCAACATGCAAAAGAAGTACTTCTACTTTGTGCTGGGATCTGTTGTATTGCTGATAATGAGCCTTGTTTTGATGACTACACTTTGGCCGGAATCACTTAGCGGACCATGGATTTTTAACGTGCTGGCTTTAGCTGCGATTTTCCCGGTTATAGCGGTTCTGTTTTTCTGGATTAAGCTGAAAAAGATGGTTGATCAGGAACATCAATCCGTAGAAATCATTCGGAAAGAAGTTGTTCTATAAACTCTTTCAGCACAACCGAGCTGTTGTGCTCCTCATCTTTGGATGCAAATACAAAGGTAATGACATCTTCCTTTTCTACCGTGTCAATAAGTTGTTGAACAGCCTCAGAACCAAATAATTCTTTCCGGTAGCGGTCCTTGAATTCATCCCACTTCTCAGGGTCGTGATCGAACCATTTTCTTAACTCGTGGCTGGGTGCTACCCCTTTCATCCACTCGTCCAGGTTAGCACGCTCTTTGGAAACCCCGCGTGGCCACAACCGTTCGGTGAGGATTCGGTACCCATCATCCGGAGCAGACTCTTCGTAAACGCGTTTCAGTTTTATTTGATGCTTCATATGTGTGAGAAATAAAATCAAGTGCATTGATGAAATCAATAAGCAGAATGACCATTCTTAGGAAAAATATGGTTAGTTTAATGTTGAATTATTTCAAACTTTGAAGAGATACTGACATGGAATTTGGGATATATACCTTTGTAGAAAACACCCCTGATGCTGAAAGCGGAAAAACGTTACATCCGTCTCAACGGCTTAAAAACCTGATGGAAGAAATTGAACTGGCCGATGAACTTGGGCTGGATGTTTTTGCCATTGGGGAGCATCACCGGGAAGAGTACGTCTCATCTTCACCATCAACGCTGCTTGCAGCTGCTGCAAGCCGAACCAAAAATATCCGGTTGAGCAGTGCGGTTACTGTACTCGGTTCGGAAGATCCGGTTCGGGTGTTTCAGCAATTTTCAACCATTGACCTGCTTACGGAAGGAAGGGCAGAAATTATGGTGGGGCGTGGTTCTTTTATTGAGTCTTTTCCATTGTTTGGCTACGATTTGCAAAATTATGAAGAGCTTTTTTCCGAAAAACTAAAGCTGTTGATGAAGCTCAGAGAAGAAGAGAAAATCACCTGGCAGGGTAAATATCGTCCATCCATTAATAACAGAGGCGTGTATCCTCAGTCTTATCAGGATAAAATGCCGGTATGGCGGGCAGTTGGTGGAACGCCAAAGTCGGCATATGAAGCGGGAGCAATGGGAATGCCTATGGCTATTGCGATTATTGGAGGTCAACCGGCTCAGTTTAAACAAATGGCCGACCTGCATCGCCGCGCTGCCGAAGAACACAATCAACCCAAACCTGCATTGAGTATAAATTCTCACGGATTCATTGCAGAAACCACACAGGAAGCCGCTGATATTGCTTTTCCGGCTTTTAAAACTACGATGGACAAAATCGGAAAGGAGAGAGGGTGGCCTGTGATGAGTCGACAGCAGTTTGATGCATCGATCACTTTAAAAGGAGCAAATGTAGTTGGAAGCCCGCAGGATGTAATTGATAAAATCATGTACCAGCATGAGATCTTTAATCATGACCGATTTCTTCTTCAGATGAGTGTGGGAAGCGTTCCTCATGAAAAGCTTTTACGCTCTATTGAACTGTTTGCCAAAGAAGTTGCTCCGGTCGTTCGTAAAAAATTGAGTCAGGCTTCTCCTGCTTAATGGTCTTGAGCTTCAAGTTGAGCCCTCCGGCTTTTAAGCTCCTGAGAAGCTTTTGCGTAGCCGCCCTCGGTACCATCTACAAAGTGAATGTGATTGCTTTGGTAACTCCTTACATAGCAGGTTACCATTGCTGCGAAGGATGCATGAACTCCGTAAACAACACTGCCTTCATTAAATAAGCCCTCCAAAAACTCAGTCATTTCCATTCGTTGCTGAATGGTGCCGGAGGCCACGAAGCGCAAGCCGTCTCCGAATTTCTTGTAATCAGCGTGGCGCACTAAATCGGGTTTGTAATCTCCCCAGTTGGTGGCAGAGGTTTTCTTTTTGAACTTCATCAGGTAGAATCCGGTGACAAGCTGAAAGATCATCATCCCTATATGTTTCAGTTTTTTGAACAGGGAAGGTGGCTGGGTTCGGAGTTTCCACTCCACCCCAAGAAGAAGTGGGTTGGTGGTCATTTGTAAATCGTCTTCCCGCAGGGGATGAAAGCTGTCTTCGGTACCGTAAATCTCCTCGATCTTCTCAAAACACTGCTCGTAAATTTCGGCACTTCTTTCATCATCATTTTTAAATGACTGTATGATGTAGGCAGCTACCTCATCTTTATCGCTGGGCACTTGGCTCCACCGGCATTCCAATCCCGTAAAATCAGCCTCAATCGGTTCAATATCCTTAAGCCGGTCTTCTTGCTTTATAAGCTGTTCGGCAAAGGTAACCCCGGTTCCCCAAAAAATGGTTTGATCCAAATATTCGGACAGAGCCAGCCGGGCCACACTTACATCTTGCCCCATCTCCCGGAGTTCTTTTACCTGTATAATCCCAATGGCCATTTCAAGTCCGTAAGCATCTTTAACCGCTTTACGGCAGAATGCCAATACACCTTTTACTTTCTCGATTTGGCGATCGGGCAGCGCGATTAGGGAGCCGTCACCACCAAAAAGATAGGGAAGGAGGTCTTCTTTATTGTAGAGATTATTCAATGCCGCGATGATGGAAGCACCCGCCATGTTTACTTCTTTATATTTCCCAAGGCGTATAGCATCTGTTGACCCTCTTACATCAGCGAGGGCAATGTACCAGTCGTCAGGGAGGGGAGTATATAAGGAGTGATCAGAAACCTCCCGGAAAGAAAAAACGGTATTCAGTTTTTCGTAAAACTCTTGGGCGTTCATAAATGTGGGTTTGCAAATGGGTTACACACGGTTCATAGCATAACAAATTAATTTGGGAATAGTTGAAGTAAAAAAAGCCCGCTAAAAAAGCGGGCTTTTCTACATACGATATTATTAACGAATTGGATTAGTTGAGAACTCCGGAGCTTTCCAACTCAATGGTTTCCTCAAACTCAAATTCTTCTCCGTCTTCAAGCTCAATTCCTTCTACAAGGGAATCAGCGTAGGCATCGTTAGTGGGGTTGAAGGATACGTTGTAGGTGGCATCTTCAAGTCCTACAAGTTTGAAATTACCTTCTTCATCAGGCTGAGTTCCAACAGTATCCTGCCCAACTATAGCATACACAAAGGGCTCGGCTTCCACGGGCAGAACGGTTCCTGAAATACTCGCCTGTTCTTCTAAATCAACAGTGCGGAGTACCGGCTTAAGGATGTAGTTCCCATTCCCGGTTTCTACGATAGATTGAGAAGCATCAAAGTCGATAACTAACTCATATACCTGATCTTCTTCTACAGTTGCATTCACAAGGAGCTTAAACCCGGATTGCTGAGCACTTGGAGTACTGAGGTTGTAGGTTTCTCCGTCTATAACAACGTTATTATTATCTCCAAGTATCAGGCGAATCTGATTATATTGTCCGGCTTCAAGTTCAGTTTCACCTAACTCAAGGGTGTTTCCATTTTGATAGTCTAACAGGTTCACGGTCATGGAGTCATCCAGTATGGAGTACCATCCATTATCTTCAGCACCTCCGTCTTCTTCACCCTCGTCATTTTCTTCACCGTTACTATCGGGATCTTCAGCATCTTCATCCTGATTTACGAGAACCTGCCGAATTTCGATGTTAACTTCATCATAAGCAGCGGGAGCATCGGTTAAAGAAATTTTCATTGTTCCGGTACCCGGGCCACTGTTTGTGTTGCATGCGGTGAAAGCAAATAGACCTATAAGTACCGTTAATAGTGATAAAAATCTAAGTCTCTTGAATAAGTAGTTCATAGTTGTGATTGGTTGGTTTGGATTTCACTTACTCTAACAAGTGTGAACTACTTAAGTTTCAAATAAGGGGTAGATTCTAATATAGTGTTGTAAGGCAAAGTAAATTAGTTATTTAACCCGCTCCGCCTGAAGCCCCTCCACCGGCTGATCCTGCCGAAGCCCCCCCGCCTGAGACTCCTCCCCCCGACGATATTGTTCCGGTTGCCGCGAGGTTACTGAACGAGGTGGCGATACTCGCCGGTGTACTGTCGCTTCCCGGCATAATAATTATCCAGGTAATAGCGGATGCGGCCCCGGGATTCTGCTCAAAAATGTGCTCGATATGATCTTTACTCAATCCAAATGCGATGCTGTAAATAAAATGCCGGCCGAGGTGATGGTCAGGTATGGAATAATCCTTGGCATTCTTTAGTGCTTCCTGATAATTTTTCCAGCTTTTGTACAACTCTTCACCCTTTGGTGTTCTGCGGATGATAGAAAGGGATAATACTGAAGCTACAAATACAACAATCGCTGCCAGGCCAGCTACGGGGTGAAGGATGAAAATACCGGCCAAAGCTGCCAGCATGAAGATCATTTGAATGCCGAAATTCCACCATGCTCCCTTATAGCTTTCCGCATCTATCCATGCCTGTTTCTCGGCAAAGGATTTAAGTTCATCTTTCCAGCTGCTATACCACTTGGAAACTTCACCATCGGTAAACTTAAATACTTTGCTGATGTCGGAATGGTCATCTGAAATCCGCTCTTTTACGAAACTGAGCAGCGACAACTCCCACTCAGTCATGGTTGAATCCGGCTCTTTTTGAGCGTCTGTTATATGGAAAGTGTTTTCAGTGGAAGTGCTCGCAAACCAGCTGTCATCTTTTTCAGGTTCGGCTTCATTGATCACAAAATATCCCCGCCGGGCTAAATCGAGAAGAGTGGCCGTTACATGTCCGCCCGTGATCGTTCGGTGCATGAGAAGCCAGCCAATGGCCGCGGGTTGTTGCTTTCCGGGAATCATTAAGCTTTCATTGCGGGATAAATTGATCTGATGTCTGCTTCCATATTTTCGATAGAAATAGATGAAGCACAGGATGCTTAAACCAGCAATGATTACAGCCAACTCAATGCCGTAGGTCATCATACGTTCGCGTTCTTCCGCCTCCGCAATTTGTTGCTCCCGGTAATTGGCCTCGTCATTCCGGGCCCATGCAAGTGAAAAATCCCGGTCGGTGATACTGATACGGTTGGGATCAAAAGCAGAAGTAGGGAATACAGTCCTTATCACTACCGCCTGACTACGACTGATATCAGAACCGGTAAATTGCAACCCTTTATCGAAAGAAGTTGACTCTATCTCCCAGGCCGGTTCACGCACCCAGGAATGCAAATTGGAGTCGGCAACCACCTCAGGCAGTTGAAAAAGAATTGATAACTCAGCGGTAGATTTCTCCCGCCCGGCAGCCGCATAATTCCAGAAGAACTCACTCCACTCCGGCCCGATTACCACAGCTCCCTCCAGGGTGTAGGAAATAGTGAACACTCGTTCCTCATCTTCCGCCTCATAAAACCACTTAATATTGAATGATCGGCTTGATTCTTCTACAAGAAAAGTACCGGGTTCTTCTGAGTTCAGATTTACATAATCAGATCCGTTTTCAGAAACCTGAATATTCCGGATAGCTGAAAAGCCGGATTTTGGAAGTTCGTAATTGGCCCAAGAGAAGTCCCCATCAAAGACATAGGTTCGGTGTTCGGTAATGGAGACGGTACCATCGGGATTTACTGAGACTTCAACCTTTAGCTTGGGTATGGAATATTCTTTTGCCTGAGTTGTAAAACCCAACAGGTTCAGTGTGAAAAAAGTGACAAGAAGAAAGCAGAATTTCGAAAATCTCATATCCGATGATTGCATTTATTTGGTTCTGAAGGATACATAATCATCTTTTCTACTCAAAAAAATACAAGATGTTATAACGTTGACATATAAACATAAATATGCATAGTTTAGCGTCATGAGAACTTCTGTAGATTTACCCGACGAACTGATGAAAAAAGCCAAAATAAAGGCTGTTGAAGAAGGCATTAGCCTCAAAGACCTTATCATCCGGTCATTAACCAATGAGCTTAACCAAACGAAGGACGTTCAGGGTACTCCCTGGAAAGATTTAAAAGGAAAGGGAACGACGTCCGGGCTTTCCGCAGATAAATCAGGATTTGAAGAATGATTTTACTTGATACGCACGTTTGGTTGTGGTGGCTGTTGGATGAAGGACCTTTAACTAAGGAGGAGAGGGAAACACTGGATGAGTCGGCAGCGCAACGCGAAATTGCCATTTCAGCCGCTTCGGTTTGGGAGACGGAAATGCTGGGTCGAAAAGGAGTGATTGACCTGAAGCCTTCGTTCAAGAAATGGATTGAAATGGCTACAAGGCCTCAGGTTTGTAAAGTGATACCTATTGATCAGGATGTGATTTTAGCCCAGGAAAAATTGCCTACCGACTTTCCTGATGATCCGGCCGATCGTTTAATTGTAGCCACGGCCTTGCTGAATGAATTTCCCCTGGCTACAAAGGATGATAAGCTTCAGAATTTGGGTTTTTAATTACCCGAAATTCCAGGTAACACCACGGCCGATTTCAGGGTCCGGATAATTCCAGTCTACCGCTCCCTGGTCACAAGCATACATGCAGGTGCCGCATTCAATACAATCCTCTACCTGAAAGTGAACTTTGCCGTTGTCGTCCATCGTATAGCAATTTGCCGGACAAACGTAGGTAGTACATTTATGCGGACAGGTTGAATTACAAATGTCCGTATCAACAACAATATGTGGCTTTATCTCCGACTTCGCCTGATTACGATAGCTTACAAGTCCGAGTCGTTCCGTGAGTTTTAAGTTTTTCATAATTCCGTTTTTTTAACATTCAGCCGTCTGCTTTCAGCTAACAGTTATCGAAGAAACTGTTAGCTGAAGCCTGATAGCTGTCAGCTTATAATGATTTTCCTGCTTTGAATCCGAGTTTTGCCAATTCCCAGATAGATGAATGACGTTTGATCGCCCCTTTCAGCATGTCTTTCGATTTTGGAGTCGGCTCATTTTTAATGGTGAAGAACTGACGTCCAAAGTCACAAACTAAATTCGGGACCTTTTGTTGCATGGTTTCGGTGTGGAGAAGATGCACCGCATCCTGGAAACCATTAATGTCTTTCATTACATAACTCTCATCCATCACCTTGCGATATTCTTTCAGCGTGGTGGATGTGAAATCTCCTTTTTCTTTGGCTTTTACAATGGTTTCAGCCGCGAGAATACCGGAACGCATCGCATAGTCCATTCCCTGAATGGCTTTACCGGCATTCATCAGCAAGTTGGCAGATTCACCGGCCAGCAGAATGCCGTCTTTATATAATTCTTTGGGCATGGCTCGCTTATCACCGGAGGAAACCACGTGAGCCGAGTACTCAACAATCTCGCCGTCTTTTATAATGTCAGCGATGGTAGGATGGGTTTTGAAGTGATTCAGAATGTCATGCGGACTTTTCTGCTTCTCACGCATGTCTTTGATTCCCAATACCAAACCAAGCGAAATTGTATCTCGGTTGGTGTAAAGAAAGCCACCGCCTTCGACGCCATCGGTTGCCCAGCCTACAAATTCGTTACTCATTCCGCTGAGTCCATTCAGCTGAAATTTTTGTTCCAGCACTTCCTGATCAAAACGAATGATTTCCTTGATTCCGGTAAGCATGTGGTCTGCAGGCACATACTTATCCTGAAGCCCAACCTGGCGGGTCAGTAAGTTATTTACTCCTTCAGCGATAATTACCGAATCGGCATGAAATTCGTCCTCACCGGTTTTGATACCTACCGCTTTGTCATTCTCCATGAGTACTTCATCCACCTTAATATTGGTAGCAATGAAGGAGTCCATGGCATAGTCGGAAGCATCGATGGCCTCCTGAACTTTACCGGAAAGCCAGTTGTCAAACTTTGACCGAAGCACGACAACGCCGGAATAGGGGGGCTCATTAAAATGAGACGACTTAAAGTCTAAGGAGAAAGTAGATTGCTCATCCATAAAGGTAAGCCGGCGATGATTGATGAAACGCTCCCAGCCGCCGTCTTCTTCTTCCCAGTAGTTGGGAACCAGTTTGGCAAGGTCGCTTCCCCACAACACGCCACCGGAAACATTCTTGGAGCCGGCAAACTCACCCCGCTCAATTAGCAGGAATTTCATGTTGTTTCGGGCGAGGGTCATGGCTGCAGCCAGCCCGGCCACTCCACCACCAATTACAATACAATCAAACTTTTCGTCCATATGGATTAGTTTTGAGTTAGGAGTCTCGAGTTTTGAGTGAAAGAGTTAAACTCATCACTCAAAACTCATAGCTCTCTACTAATTTTTGATTTTTTTGATTTCTTCGATGAAGGGAGGGAGTACTTTGTACAAGTCTCCGACAATCCCGTAGTCAGCTACTTCGAAGATGGGTGCATCAGGGTCTTTATTAATGGCTACAATCACTTTGGAATTTGCCATACCTGCCACGTGCTGAATGGCTCCTGAAATACCTACGGCGATATACAGTTGAGGAGAAACCACCTTTCCGGTTTGACCAATCTGTAAACTCGGGTCGTAAACTCCGGCCTCAGTTAGGGCACGGGATGCGCCGATTCCCGCATTCAGTACAGAAGCCAACTCCGAGATCAGGTTTTGTCCTTCTTCGTCTTTTACACCACGTCCGGCTGCAACAATGGCTTCCGCTTCGTTCAGGTCGATGGTGTCGCCGGAAGCAGAAATAATTTCTTTAAGCGTAGCTTTAAGGTCATTGTCATCCATGCTGAAGTCAATATGCACAACTTCGGCATCGGTTTCATTTTCAACTAAATCATAAGAACCGGAACGAACGGAAACTAAAATCTTATCACCTTTTGCCTCGGTATTGGCAATGATTTTCGCTGCCATTACCGGGCGCTTGGCAGTAATGCCGCTATCACCGAGTTCAAAAGAAGAAACATCCGGAAGTACTGCTGCATCCTGGTTGGCAGCCAAAGCACCTAAAATATCTTTGGTGCCTTCGGTGGAAGCGAATGCAAACAGATATGGATTGGCAGTTTCCATCACTTTAGCCAAGGCCTTCAGTAATGGGGTGTTCATGTGATTTTTGAAAATGGGATCTTCAACGGTATAGATTTTTGAAGCCCCGTATTTTTTTACTCCGTCAACAAAGGAAGAAGCTTTTTCATCAATAATAACAGCTTCTACAGAGTGGCCACCGGACTCGGCTAATTTTTTGCAATGAGATAAAACTTCCAGGGAAGAACGCTTAATTTTACCGTCTGAGATGGCAATGTGTGTGAGAATTGTGCTCATGAGTTTGGTTTAATTTCTTTTGCTTGAATTCAGTTTTGGCTTAAGCTGAGATGTTTTAAAGTACGTTTGCTTCGGTATCCAGAAGCTGTGCTACTTCGCGGGCAATCTCATCCGGTTCACCCTCAAATTTCTTGCCGGGCTCGCGTCCGGGTTTTTCTTCATACCCTTTTACAGAAGTTTTGGGATTCAGTTCGTCATCGCTTAACCCTAAAGCAGAAAGTTCGATTTGCTCAACCGGCTTACGCTTGGATGCCATAATTCCTTTCAGATTAGGGATGCGTGGCTCATTCATATCATTAGAGCAGGTAACAGCGCATGGAGTAGGCAGTTCAATCATTTCCTGCCCGGAATCGCCCTGTCGTTTCACGATGAGCTTACCTTCTTCGGCTTCAAGCCCAACCGCGTTGGTAGCATAAGGAAGCTCCAGAAGTTCAGCTACCATACTACCGGTTAAGCCGGAGTCGGTATCCTGAGATTGCTTACCCAGAGAAAGTACATCGTATTCCTTATCCTCGAAAAATTTAGCAAGTATGCGGGCGTAAGAACCGGAATCGTATTGCTCATCACCGGATGTTTGAATGTGGGTGGCTTTGTCTGCACCCATGGCCAGCGCTTTCCGAATGGTCTCCGAAGCTTTGGCAGAGCCGATGCAAACAACTTCAACTTCACCGCCGTGTTTCTCTTTTAGCACCAGGGCTTCCTCAACTGCGGAAGCATCGTAGGCATTGAGAATCATCCGGTCAGCATCCTGAATTAATTGTCCGTCTTTTATTTGAAGAGGTGCGTTAACATCAGGCACCATTTTAATACATACGTAAAATTTCATTCGCTATAATTTTTCGTCTTAATAAATTCAGTTATGGAACCGCTTTTTTGGGCGGCTAATATACAA
Source organism: Gracilimonas sp. (assembly GCF_017641085.1). Taxonomy (NCBI): domain Bacteria; kingdom Pseudomonadati; phylum Balneolota; class Balneolia; order Balneolales; family Balneolaceae; genus Gracilimonas; species Gracilimonas sp. The sequence continues at coordinate 305,067 of NZ_JAEPPI010000001.1, forward strand.
AACCAGCAGATAAATATTTTAGTTCTGCAAGCTTTCGTATTCGGATAAATGTCCCTGATCGGTATTCTGTAAAACGTCATAAGCTTCCAGCCGTACATCGGTTTCGGCTTCATCAAAAACAGCGGCAATTTCCCGGGCTTTGGTATCAAAGAAGATATCAAAAAGAAAGTTACTGGTGGATCTCCGTTTGGTCTCCTGAATGGTTTTCAGAGCACTTAAAATCTCCTGACGGGCCAATTCCGGGTCGGTTACAAACTGGTCGAGCCCAAGGCGGTGGTACCGATAGTAGGCCGTTCGCAATGGCCGGTAGTTCGATGAAACCAGATCAGTGATCATGGTATTTCTGTTTCGCCGGTTGTTGGTGCTGCGCGTCCACCCAATGGCAGATGTGCTTTCTGCAAGGTTTAAAATATTCTGTGCTTTCCCAAAGTAGGGATCGCCTCCGTGTTCGGAAAAAGTGTCAAAATCATACCCGAGCATGGTATAGCAATAGAAATCGATGAAACCGGTGAGTGCATCAAACTGGAGTTCATCGTGAATGAGGCTCTTTCCTTCCGGGTAGGAAAACTGCCAGGCATTATCACTGAGCAGAACCGTAGTTGTTTTGGCCGTGGTATTGTAGATAGGGCGCTGAACCTGGAATACCACTTCTGCAGAAAAGGTGTAATCGGAGGTTCCGCTGTTGATGGCTACCTGAATCTGGCAGTCAATACGTTCTTCCTCGGCAAAGTCCTGCTCGGTCCATTGGTACTCGTTAATGTAATTTTCGAGGGTGGGTTTCAGGTTCTCCAAATAATTGAATGATGACCCTTCAAGCTGATCAATATTTACGGTAACCGTGCAATCAAATTCCTGCCCCTTTGAGGTAAAAGGAGAGATCAGAAAAAATATCCCGCAAAAAATAAGGGGCTTTATTATTTTAAAGATAGAGTTACTGAGAGAGATCATATTTATTTGTCGACATTTGGGGTTCTAATGATACGAATACGACACGTTCTAAATAAATTTTCTTTGGGAATTATTCTGGGGTTGATTTCCCTGCCTGCCTTCGCCCAGCTTTCGATGGGTGCCCGTGGGTTAGGAATGGGACAAGCCACTACGGCACTTCCCGGTTACGATTGGTCCCTGTTCTCAAATCCTGCCCTCTCTGCTAACGAAGATATTGCCATTGGATTTTACGGGCTGCGAAATTATGGTTTCTCCGAACTCACCGATATGTCCGCTTTGGCAAGTATGCCTACAAAATTGGGTGTTACCTCTGTGGGTTTTCACCGGTATGGAGATAATATTTTCAATGAAACGAGACTAAGGGTTGGGTATAAAAACGAGTGGCAGATGCTGCACTTCGGGTTGGCCGGTAACTACAATCATATTTCATTCGGCGGGGATTATGGTTCAGGCGGAGCCGTTGGATTGGATGTTGGTGTAGCCGCTGAGATTGCCAACAACCTCTGGATTGGAGCAAAAACAATAAACGTAAATCGTGCTTCCTATAATGGCATTGGGGAAGACTTGCCTCGTGAAACAGCCATCGGATTTTCATATGCACTTAATGAATCAGCCTTATTTGCTTTCGATGTGGTAAAAGACGTCAGCTTTCCGGTGGCATATCGGGGAGGTGTGGAGGTAAAAGTCATCGAAAATCTGAAGGGAAGAGTCGGCATTACTACCGGACCATTGACCTACGCGCTCGGGTTTGGATACGGGAGGTCGCAATGGGATATAAATTTCGCCGTTCAAAAACACGAAGTGCTGGGCTTTAGCCCGGGCCTCGATTTTATGATCTATTTTTGATGAGCAAGGGTTGGAGAGCCATAGCGTATCTGTCTTTATTTGGGGTGATACTGATTTGCCCTGCATATATATCTGCCCAGGAAGATACTACAGCCACCGGCGTTGAGGAACAACTCGAAAAAGCTTTTGAAGAATTAGATACGGAAGAAGCCGGGGAGGCAGGAGAGCAATTGACGCAGTTCTTGGAAGACCTGTCAGCCAATCCGGTCAATGTAAACAGCGGCGGACTGGATGACCTGCTTCAGGTGCCCGGTATTAACCTCAAAATTGCCAGGGCCATCATCGACTTCCGAAAGTCAAAGCCTTTTGAAGAGAAACGTGAACTTCTGGAGTTTCGGGGGGTTGGCGAAGCAACGTATCAGCGAATGGCTCCTTACGTGACTATCGGTGGGCCTGAATCCCAATTTCGGGATTTGTATCTAAGACCTGAATACTGGATGGCAAACCGGAAAGTGGAAGTCTTTTCCCGCTATCAACAAAACCTGCAAACCCGGGAAGGCTTCAGGGAACCAGACTCTGCTGGTGGATATCTTGGGAGTCCTGCCAAGTATTATCAGCGGTTCCGGATTACCAGTAACCATCTTTCAATAAATCTGACCCAGGAAAAAGATCCCGGTGAAACCCTGCAGGGAATAACCGGATTTGATTACAACTCAGGCCATATCGCCTTAACCGATAACGGAAAACTGAAAGATTTTGTAGTGGGGGATTACAGCCTGAGCTTTGGTCAGGGTTTGGTGCTTTGGACCGGTGGTGCTTTTGGGAAGGGTCGCGAGGTGATAGGAACCATCAGTAAAAATGAACGCGGGGTAAAAGCCTATTCCTCTGCTCAGGAGACGGATTTTTTCAGGGGAGTTGCTGCCACCTATGGTGAGACGCTGGAACTGACCGCCTTTTATTCCAATCGTCCCCGAACAGCTTCTGTCATAAACGGAGACACCACAAGATTCCCAAGCTCTGCCGGCTTTCACAGAACAGAGAGTGAACTGGAACGGAAAAATAATATCGATCAAACGGTAGTTGGAGGCCGTGCACGATTGGATACCCCCGTTGGGCTACTTGGTGTAAGTGGTTACTACAATGAATTCAGCAGCTACATTGCAAAAGGTACTTCCCTCAGTAATTTATATGATTTTGAAGGCTCTGAGAATTCGGTTGTAGGGGTCGATTATAGGGGGCTTGCAGGGAGTGCTTTTGTTTTTGGAGAGATAGCACGCAGCCAGAATGGGGGCTTAGGGGCGGTTGCCGGATTGGAGGCTCCGATTGCCGAGAACACAGAACTTGCACTTTCTTACCGGAACTATCAGCGGGATTTTCAGTCATTTCTATCAAGCGGATTTGGAGAACGGTCCTCTGCTCCTCAGAATGAGGAAGGGTTTTATATTGGTATTCGTCATCAGCTTACACAAATATTATCATTGAGCGGATATGTGGACCAATACCGGTTTACAGCTCCCCGTTTTGGTACTTCGCAGGCTACCGGCGGCTTCGATATGCTGGGTCTGGTTGATGTGAAATTCACCCCGAAACTAAATGTATATGTACTGCTTAGAAATGAACTTCAGGACGAAGAATTTGAAATAACCACTGAGCGGGGAATAAAAGAATTGCGCTTGGGCATGGAAAAGAGAGCGAGTATTCGAGCCAATTTTGAATATCAGGTTAGTACGGCAGTTCGCCTGCGCTCACGGGTAGAATTCGCGCGCAATAAAGAGGCGGGGGCTTCCTGGGAAAAAGGTTTTTTGATGTATCAGGATGTTCGCATACAGCCGATCGATGCGCTAAGGATTGATGCCCGGGTCTCTGTGTTCGATACGGAAAGTTTTTCAACAAGAGTATATCAATTTGAAAGTGATTTGTTGTATGTGCTTTCAAATACGGTTCTATATGATCGGGGACAGCGTGCGTATGTAACTGTAAAGTATGAAGTAACTGAATTTATGGATCTTTGGTTTAAGTACGGTATCACCATTTTTGAAGACACGCAGGTGATTGGCAGCGGGCTTGGAAAGGTGGAGGGAAGTGTGAAGAACTCCTTGGGTTTGCAGGTAAGACTTCAGTTTTGAGATAATTGCTTTTTAATAAATCGTAATTTTTGAGAATATGCCGTTGCTAGTTGGCGGTTATTTTCTATTTTGAAGGAAGAAAAACAAGGGGTAAGTACAATACGAGAGAACTTAGGTTAGACTAAACTATATATGTTATGGGTATGCGAGTTATTTATTTGATACTGGGTGGACTATTTTTTTTTACGGTTTCTGCTTACGCACAGAGTTCTGTACAGCAGGAGTTGTCACGAAGAAATTTAACGTTGTCTCAGGCGCAGGAGCTGGCCAGGCAGGCCGGAATTAATCCTAACGATCCGGATCAAATAGCCAGGGTTGCCCGTGCAAGGGGAGTTTCGGAAGAGCAAATCCAGGAGTGGCTGATTGATCTTAGGTTAAATAACAGGGGTGATACAAGCGGCACCGGGTTAGAAGATCTTAGTGGAAATATTACGAGCGCAGATGATATAATTTTAAGTGGAAGCGCTGATCAGGATAGCGTGCCAAATACTACCTCATCTAAAGACACTTCAGGTTTAGAATATTTCGGCTATAATATTTTTTCAGACACTCCTGATCCTTTTAAACCGAGAACGGTAGGTCCTGTTGGGGATGGCTATGTTGTGGGGCCTGAAGATCAGTTGAGGCTTACTGTTTGGGGAGCTACGGAATTCCAATACGAGCTTCAGGTAGATGTGGAAGGCAGAATCTTGATCCCAAACATTGGTATGGTAACGGTTGCGGGACAAAGACTTTCAAACTTAAGAGAGTCCTTAAAAGTGAGGCTTGGAAAAAGCTACTCCGGCTTGCTTAAAGACCCTCCAACCATTTTTATAGATTTAACCGTTACCCGGTTAAGACCTATTCAGTTATTTGTACTCGGTGAAGTGAAGAATCCCGGAGGCTATTCATTCACCCATAATTCTACCATTTTTAACGTGCTGTACGGAGTTGGCGGGCCTAAAATATCCGGTTCACTGCGGGATGTCCGGGTTATCAGGGAAGGTAAGCAGATAGCATCTATTGACCTGTATGAGCTTTTACTCAACGGTACGGATAACCAAAATATACCACTACTGAATAATGACAGAATTTTTATCCCACCTCGCGAAAGTACCGTGTCGGTTCAGGGGCAAATTCGTAGGCCAGCGATTTATGAAATGAAACCTGATGAGGGACTAAGTCAGCTTATCGAGTTTGCCGGTGGAGTGAAGTCCGAAGCCTATGGAGACCGTTTTCAGATTAGCAGAGTGATACCTATTGAGCAGAGAGAGGATCCAAGCTTTGCCCGGCAAATAATTGATTATCCGCTTAAGGAGGTCTTATCCGGAGAAAGAGAAGTTAAGCTCTTTGATCAGGATAAAGTTCGGATGTTCAAGATATCAGAAGTATCTGATGACTATGTGCAGATTACAGGGTTAGTAAATCAACCAGGAATTTATGAGCTTTCTGAAAAAATAAGGACAATCAGAGACCTGATCTTAGCCGCAGACAGTTTGCGAGACGACGCCTTTTTAGGAAGAGCCATACTTACCCGAACCAATGATGACTCGACCACCACGGTGTTTAGTGTTGACCTTCAGGCATTGATTGAAAATGAAGGCTTAAGCCAAAATATAACGCTACAAAAAAGAGATCAGCTTCAGGTTTTTAGAAATACCGTTGAGCTCATTGATCAGAGATATGTGAATATAACCGGAGAGGTGAGTAATCCCGGCCGCTACAAATACAGCGAGAACATGAGCCTGGAAGATTTGATATTAAAGGCCGGCGGATTTACCGAAGCTGCTTACATTGGGGATTCAGAAATCACCCGGTCAGAGAAAACGCCGAGTAAAAACATGCTCACCAGTAAACTCACACATGAGTTGACTTCAGATTCAGAAAAGAAAGATGATTTTTATTCTGTGGAACATTTCTGGCCTATTCTTGATAACGCCAAAACATTTGATCTTCAACACAGAGATCAGGTGTACATCCGACGAAACCCACGCTTTAATGAACAGCGGTTTATATCTATTGAAGGAGAAGTTGAATTTCCCGGCACCTATACCATTCTTTCTGAAAATGAGAGGCTTTCAACGGTAATAGAGAGAGCCGGAGGCCTAACCAGGGAGGCTTATGCCGCAGGGGCGAGGTTATTCAGGGGTGATCGGGAAGTAATAATTAACCTTCGGGAATTACTCCAGGGAGATAGAACCCAGGAAATTTTTGTAAAGTCTGGTGATTCCATCCGGGTACCCCAAATTCCGAATACCGTTTTGGTATCAGGAAATGTTGCTCTTGACGGTTACATCAAATTCAAAGACGGAGAGCGTTTAACCTACTACTTAGACCAAGCCGGGGGCATGCAGCAAGACAGTTATAAATACGTTCAGCTCACACAAGCCAACGGCGCCATATACCAGGTTAGGCGAAAAGGATGGTTCAAGCAAAATCCCAAAGTTGAGGATGGTGCACGCATCAACGTGATTTATGAGGCGCCCGAGCCAGAATCTGAAAAACAGAGTGCGGGAGAAATTTTGCAAAAATCTGTTGCCACACTTACCAGCGCATTGACTATTATTATACTTGCAGAAAGAGCTTTTAATTAGTTAATGAGTATTTATATATGACAATTGAAGGAATTGCGGTATTGTGTGTAATTCTGATTTGTTTAATCCTATTAGTCAGCACAACAGTATCAGTTGATATCGTTTTATTTGGGGGGCTTGCTGTTCTCTTTATTTCAGGTATTATCCCCGCTGAGCAGGCACTTTCCGGGTTTTCTAATGAAGGGATGCTTACCGTAGGGGCATTGTATATTGTTGCGGCCGGGCTTAAAGAAACCGGTGCCATTCACTTCATAGTGCAAAAAGTGATGGGCAACGCCCGAACGGTTAAGACGGCACAATTACGGATTATGAGTCCGGTTATGGTGATGAGTGCCTTCCTGAATAACACACCTATTGTTGCATCATTTATACCCGCCTTGGAACGCTGGAGCCGAATTTCTCAAATTCCTGTGTCCAAAATACTAATCCCGCTAAGTTACGCTGCTATCCTGGGCGGCACCTGCACACTTATAGGTACAAGTACCAACCTGATTCTAAATGGATTGATGATTGAAGAGGCTTCTACCCGTGCAATCGGAATTCTGGAACCGGCGCTTATTGGAATTCCCTGCGCAATAGCCGGTTTTATCTACCTTGTGATCTTTGGGGATAAACTGCTGCCGGAAAGGGGCTCCAGTATGGACACTTTTCAGGATCCCCGAGAGTACACCATTGAGATGATTGTGAAAGACAGTACGGCATTGTCCGGAAAAACCATTGAAGATGCCGGTTTAAGAAACCTTCCGGGTTTATTCCTGATTGAAATCCAACGAAATGGTCGGGCAATTCCTGCTCCTGGGCCCTATGAAAAGCTGAGAGGGGAAGACCGGTTAATTTTTACAGGTATCGTAGATTCGATTATCGACCTGCAACAGATTACAGGATTAGAGCCTGCTACCAACCAGGTTTTTAAATTGAATGCTCCCAGAAATGAGCGCAAGATGATTGAGGCGGTGGTTTCAAGATCAAATCCATTGATGGGGAGAACCATAAGAGACGGAAACTTCAGAGACCGATATGATGCCGTTGTTTTGGCGGTGTCTCGGAGTGGGGAGCGCATCAACGAAAAAATCGGGGATATCACACTCAAGAGCGGTGATGTGTTGTTGCTGGAGGCGCATCCGAATTTTGTGCAAAAATATAGAAATGCCAACGACTTTTACCTGGTAAGTTCCATAGAAGATTCTTCTCCGGTGACCTATGAGAAAGCCTGGGTGGCTGCGCTTTCCCTCTTAGGTATGGTTGTGCTGGCTGCAACAGGGATTCTCAGCATGCTTCAGGCGGCTATTTTTGCTGGTGGACTTTTACTCGTTACAAAGTGCTTCAGGTACACAACAGCGCTCGAAAGTGTGGATTGGCGGGTGTTGATTGCGATAGCTTCAGCATTAGGTCTTGGAAGCGCTCTGCAATACACTGGTGTAGCCGAACAATTGGCGACCAATCTATTATCCTTCGCTGAAAATGATCCCACACTTGCACTTTTACTGACCTACCTTGCCACCTGGCTACTAACGGAAATGATTACCAACAATGCGGCCGCTGTGTTGATATTTCCAATCGCTTTATCACTTGCACAGTCGATGGGGGTAGATTTCATGCCTTTTGCGATGGTCATGATTATAGCTGCCTCCTCCAGTTTCTCAACGCCTATTGGGTATCAGACCAACCTGATGGTGTACGGCCCAGGCGGATATAAATTCACCGACTTTGCCAGAATAGGCCTCCCTTTAAATTTGATCGTAGCCACAATAGCCGTATCTTTAATACCATACATTTGGAGTTTTTAAAAGATAATCAGAGTTGATGCTTAACCAAGTCATTAAGACGGCAGAAGAGGCAGGAAAAAAAATATTAGAGTTTTACCAGACGGATGTTGAAGTCATCACTAAAGACGATGACTCACCGCTTACCAAAGCCGATCTGGCAGCGCATCATATAATCGTGGATGCCCTTAAAGAGATTGATCCCGGAACCCCAATAATATCAGAAGAATCCGGTATTCCTGATTTCCGGCAAAGAAAAGAATGGAACCGGTTTTGGCTGGTAGACCCACTGGACGGCACGAAAGAGTTCATCAAAAAGAACGGCGAGTTTACCGTTAACATCGCTTTGCTTGAAGATGGGAAGCCCATTCTTGGCGTGGTTTATGTGCCGGCAAAGGATGTCATGTACTATGCTGAACAAAGCATAGGAGCATTTAAGAAAGAAGCAGACAAAGAAGCCGAAAAGCTGGAAAGCGATTCGTTTGCAAAACCGGGAGAAGCAAGAATTGTGGTAAGTCGCTCTCACGGTGATGACCAAACAGCTAAAAAGCTTTCCGGGATCGGGATAAAAGTTATAGAAGAGGTTCCTTCCGGAAGTTCAATCAAATTTTGCCTGGTTGCAGAGGGGAAAGCGGATTTATATCCGCGCCTGGGACCAACCATGGAATGGGATACCGCGGCAGCTGATGCCATTTACCGGTATTCATCCAAAAACGGCGAAAAATACTCACCATTGGTGTACAACAAAGAATCCCTTAAAAATCCTTATTTTCTATTGGGATTAAACGAACATGTTGATGTCGAGAGTTTATAAGAAAGCCTGACCATCAGAAAAATTTACATTATACTTTTTTAGAAAAATGAGTGAAAAAAGATCACATTCACATCTTAAAGAACTGGAAGACGAAGGAATTTATGTTATGAGAGAAGTGGCGGCTCAGTTTGAGCGGCCAGTCTTGCTTTTCTCCGGTGGAAAGGATTCTATAGTTATGTTTCACCTGGCTCTGAAAGCTTTTCATCCGGGCAAGGTACCCTTCCCGTTAATGCATATTGATACGGGCCACAACTTCCCCGAAACCATTGAATTCAGAGACAAGCTTGTTGAGAAGTACGATGTGGAGTTGATTGTTGGGAGCGTTCAAAAATCTATTGATGAAGGACGGGTTGAAGAAGAAACAGGACCCGATGCCAGCCGAAATGCCCTTCAAACAACCACACTCCTGGATACTCTGAAAGAATATCAGGTGGATGCTGCTTTAGGTGGTGGACGTCGTGATGAAGAAAAAGCTCGGGCAAAAGAGCGGTTCTTCTCCCACCGGGATGTTTTCGGCCAATGGGATCCGAAGAATCAACGACCTGAACTTTGGAATCTGTTCAACGGTCGGAAGAATCCGGGCGAAAACTTCAGAGTCTTTCCGTTGAGTAACTGGACGGAAATGGATGTATGGCAGTACATTGCACAGGAAGAGATTGACATTCCGGAACTCTACTTTGCCCACGAGCGAGAAGTTTTTAATCGTCGTGGAGTATGGCTTGCCGACACGGATTTTGTAAACCGAATGGAAGAAGAAGAGTTGGAAACGAAGACCGTACGTTTCAGAACTATCGGGGATGCCACGTGTACCGGTGCGGTATTATCGGATGCATCAAACATGGAAGAGATCATTCAGGAAGTGGCTTCTGCCCGACAAACGGAACGCGGAAATCGCCACGATGACAAGCGCAGCGAAACCGCAATGGAAGACCGAAAACGTCAGGGATACTTCTAAGCCATCCAAACACCATCCACTAAGAATACTGAACAACGAATTTTATTTCTCAAATGAGCGAAAGCAACGGAAAATCGAACAACCCGAACACTGACAATAAATACCTGGATATGGATCTGCTCCGGTTTACAACAGCCGGAAGTGTGGATGACGGAAAAAGTACGCTGATCGGGCGGCTTTTTTATGATTCCAAATCCATTTTTGAAGATCAGATGGAGGCCATCGAAAAGTCCAGCAAAAGCAGTGGGGAAGAAGATGTAAACCTTGCCCTGCTCACTGATGGGTTGAAAGCTGAGCGAGAGCAAAAAATCACCATCGATGTTGCTTACCGCTATTTTGCGACTCCCAAAAGAAAATTTATTATCGCGGATACGCCGGGTCATACCCAGTACACCCGAAATATGGTAACCGGAGCTTCAACAGCTGATTTGGCAATTATCCTGGTTGACGCATCCAAAGGACTATTGACTCAATCCCGCCGGCATGCGTTTATCTCATCACTCCTTAGAATCCCTCACTTGGTGGTGGCTGTTAATAAAATGGACTTGGTTGGCTATGATGAGAAAGTGTTCAATGAAATCGTAAGTGAGTTCAGAAGCTTTGCCAAGAAGCTGAATGTAAGCGATATCACCTATATCCCGATTTCCGCGCTGAAAGGGGATAACGTTGTCGATAAAAGTGAAAATACAAATTGGTATAACGGCTCTACACTATTGCACCATCTGGAAACTGTAAAAGTAGATGCTTCTGACAACATTGTAGATTTCCGTTTTCCGGTGCAGTACGTAATTCGTCCGAATCAGAACTTCAGGGGCTTTTCCGGAAGAGTTGCTTCAGGCCATGTTCGTCCGGGCGATGAAATTACGGTATTGCCATCCGGCCTTTCATCCAAAGTGAAGAGAATTGTGACCCGGGACGAAGATCTGGAGATTGCCTACCCGGGCGATTCCATAACGTTGACTATTGAAGACGAGATTGATACCAGCCGTGGCGATATGATTGTTCGGAAGAATAACGTACCGGCCGTCAGCAATGAGTTTGAGGCCTATATTTGCTGGATGAACGAGAAGGATATGGAGCTGAATAAGCAATATGTTCTGCAGCACACCACCCGAACGGTTCAGGTTTTTATGGAAGATCTGCTTTACCGAATGAATGTGGATTCTCTGACCCGCGAAGATGCCAACAAATTGGGACTGAATGAAATTGGACGGGTAAAGCTGAAAACCAGTCAGCCTATTTTCTACGATCCTTACCAGGTGAACCAGAAAACGGGAAGTTTTATCATTATTGATCCTGCGACCAACGTGACCATTGGAGCCGGGATGATCCGTGCGGGGTCTACAGAATCGAAGTCGCCGAAAGACACATCTGAAGCGGGTATTAAAAGCAAACAAACCCGACAGAAGTCTCCGAATGTAGTTTGGGAACCGTGGAATATTCCCCGGGAAGAACGGGAAAAGAGAAACGGTCATAAAGCAAGTTTACTGTGGTTTACCGGGATTTCGGGAGCTGGTAAGAGTACCATTGCCAAGGAGCTCGAAAGAAAGCTCTGGGAAAACGGTAAGCAAACGGTGCTCCTGGATGGAGACCAGGTTCGCCATGGTTTAAATGGTGATCTTGGATTTAGTGCTGCTGACCGAACCGAGAATATCCGCCGCGTTGGTGAAGTAGCCCGTTTATTCTATGAGCACGGAAATATTGTGATTTGCACATTCGTATCTCCGTATTCCAAAGACAGGGAAGCAGCTAAGCAATTATTCCCGGAAGGAGACTTCAAGGAAGTTCATATTACCTGCGACCCAAAGACAGCTCAGGAACGAGATCCGAAAGGCTTGTACAAAAAGGCTCAGGAAGGCGAAATCTCCGGCCTAACAGGCTATGATGCAGATTACGAGGTATCCGATGATCCAGCTTTAACTATCGACACAGATTCAATGTCGGTGGATGAGGCCGTTGAGGAGATTCTTAAAATTATTGAGTAAATAAAAAAGGGAAACACAAAGCTTGTGTTTCCCCATTCTTTGGTTTTCAGAAATCAGGTGCTGTTTACATTTCTGATTCCATATTTCCTTCCGGAATCCAGTCAGCTATTACCTCTTCATTGTTGGCTAACCATTCCTTAGCAACTACTTCATTTGATTCGTCTGATTCATTGATTTGAACCATTAGGTCAGCCAGTTCTGCATCGGTCAGATGCATGTTAGACAGAAAAGTGGCCAGTTCCGGTTTATCTTCCTGAAGGTCTTTACGGCCCATAATGTGGATACTTCCGGTTTTCCATTTCATCATGTCTTCGTCTTGCTCAAGAAACTTGAGGTCGAAGCTTCCAAACATCCAATGGGGTTTCCAGCCGGTTACTACGATCGGTTCTTGATTCTCATAAGCTTTCTTCAAAGCTGAGGTCATTGCCGGTCCGCTTGATTGTACCAGCTCATAATCAAGATTATAGTCTTCAATTACCTCATTGGTTGTTTTCATGATTCCGGCACCGGCGTCAATTCCGGTAATCTCACCGTTGAATTTATCACTGACAGCATTCAGCTCAGAGATTTTATCGATCTCAACATAAGTTGGTACTACCAGGCCGCTTTGGGTTCCCTCATAAACGGTTCCCAGATCAATGATGTCTTCCTGGTATTGCTCAACGTAATCTGCGTGCAGGGTGGGCAGCCAGGTTTCCATAAAAGCATCGGCATCGCCATTGGCTACGGCTGTGTAAGCAGGACCTACACCGGCTGATGTAATTTCAACCTCATAGCCCATCTTGTCTTCCAGTACTACTTTAGCAAGATTTGTGTAAGCAATCCCTTCCGCCCAGTTTACATATACCAAGTCGGCTGTTTTTGATTCATTTTCTGATTTTTGACTACACGCGGTAATCAGTCCAAAAGCCAGGACGAATATCCCCAGCTTAGATAGCATGTTCCATATTCTGTTATTCGTTCTCATGGTTCTTTTGGTTTGATGTTATGGTTCTGTTTCTGTTTATATCTTAAATTCTTATCCTGAAGAAGCTCCTAACGATTGGGTGACTCTGTCCAAAAACACAGCCAGTATTACAATAGCCAGACCGCCTTCAAATCCCAGCCCGATATCCAGCTGCTGGAGGCCTGTAACCACAGGTTGACCTAATCCACCGGCGCCAATCAAGGCAGCGATTACTACCATCGATAAAGCCAGCATAATGGTTTGGTTTACTCCCGCAAGGATAGTGGGAAGGGCAACGGGCAGTTCCACTTTCAAAAGCATTTGTTTGGAATCGGAGCCAAAAGCCAGGGCTGCTTCCCTGATTTCCTCCGGTACCTGCCGGATTCCCAAATTCGTGAGTCGCACAGCCGGTGGCATAGCAAAAATGAGCGTAGCAATCACTCCCGGCACCTGACCTAATCCAAAAAATAAAACAGCCGGAATCAGGTACACAAAGGCGGGCATGGTCTGCATAAAATCCAAGATCGGACGAACAACCTTTTCCACTGTCTTACTTTTAGAAGCCCAGATTCCGAGTGGAATACCAATCAGTAAAGCGATAACCACCGCGGTGATGATCAAAGCCAGCGTCTCCATGGTTCCGTCCCACATATCCATTCCCTCAATAACGAGCAGACCGAGAACGGTGAAAATCCCAACTCCCTTTCCTGATACATACCAGGCAAGGGCACTGAACAGCACAATCATTATGATGGGGTGGGGAAATAAAAGCAGGTTTTCAATCCCGACCAGAAAAGAGTCAACCACCAGGGTGACAAGGTCAAAGAAACCGCTCAGGTTATCGGTCAGCCAGTTGATTGCAAACTCAAATGCATCTCCAACAGGTAGATCAAACATATTCAGGATGTAGTAGTTTCTTCGTTATTTTTGGTTTCTTTCTTTTGGGTGTCTAAGCCATTTTCGTTGAGCTCTGCCATAATGGTAGCACGATCAACAATGCCAAGCAGGCTGCTGTCGTCTTCAATAACCGCAATCGGGTACTTGGCTTCGATGGCTTTGGGCAGTAGTTGGTTGATGGGAGTTTCCGGACCACAGACTTCGATGTCAGAAATAATGATTTTCCCGAGATCCTTCACTCCGTCTTCCTTCAGCTTAATCGCGTCATCAATCTTGACAATTCCTTTGAGGTGACGGTTTTCATCAACCACATAGGTGGTTGAAACCCCCACTTTCTCCATATTTCGAATGGCTACCGATGGACCGTCTTTGGGCACCTGAACAGTAGGTGCTTTCCGCATGATGGCCTGCGCCGTAATGATCTTGGTGCGATCCACATTCTGGACGAAGGCTTTCACGTAATCATCAGCGGGATTGGTAAGAATTTCTTCCGGTGTGCCCACTTGCACCACGTATCCATCTTTCATGATGGCAATCCGGTCTCCGATTTTAAGAGCCTCGTCCAGGTCATGTGTAATAAAAACGACCGTTTTGTGGACTTCCGCCTGAAGTTCCAGCAGCTCGTCTTGCATGTCGGCACGAATGAGTGGATCAAGGGCACTAAATGCTTCATCCATCAGCAGGATTTCAGGATCGTTAGCTAATGCCCTTGCTAACCCAACACGCTGCTGCATGCCGCCGCTGAGTTCATCCGGCTTTTGTTCTTCATATCCTTTCAGTCCAACTTTTTCGATGGCTTCATAAGCTTTCTTCTTCCGCTGATCTTTATCCATGCCACTTATTTCCAACCCGTATTGTACATTTTCAGAAACGGTGCGATGGGGAAACAAGCCAAAGTTCTGAAACACCATCGACATTTTTTTGCGGCGCATTTCCAGCAACCTGTCTTTATCCACTTCGGTAATGTCTTCATTGCCAATCAGTACCTGACCTTTGGTGGGTTCTATTAGTCGGTTCAGGCAGCGCAGCACGGTAGACTTTCCACTTCCGGAAAGTCCCATGATCACAAACATCTCCTTCTCTTTTACCTCAAAGCTGGCATTATTAATACCGATGGTATTTCCTGTTTCATTCAGGATTTCATCTTTAGATTTACCTTCTTCTATCAGGGGGAAAGCCTTTTCAGGGTTCTTCCCGAAAATTTTAAAGAGATTTTTTACAGTTATAGCGGCCATATGTCCTTTGTTCAATAATTGTTGAGTTATATGATGTCCGGGATCTCCTCAAAAAGGAATTTGGTTCCGTTTTCAGGACATCCCGCATCAAGCAGGATGTATGTTCGTTATAGCTTAGAAGTAGTACCCAATGTTTATGTTGAACCGGGTGTTCCAGCGGGCGTCATTTACCCCTTGTCCGAGTCCGGTTCCGAAATTGTTGGTAATCCAGGGCTGATTACTGCCTCTGGCAATGTCAAAGTAGGTATATACATTTCCGGCAGAGAGCAGGAAGCCAACCACATGTTGATGAGCATCGTAAAAACCGTCTATGTTTTTCTGAAAGTAGGTGTAGTCGTTATAGAAATTCAGGTTTGTGATGGGGCCCCAGTCTACATCATAGCTGTAGCTTAAACCGGCAGAGTAGATATTCATTTCTGTAGCCACCGAATATGGAGTTCCGTATGCCCCCATATTTACGATATCAACACTCTGGCCGCTATTATTCTGGGCATCCATTCCATAATTGATAAACTGCCCTTTGAAATTCCAGTTACCATAGTCGATATCTGTATGGGCCGCGAGTGCATATCGGGATGATGTTTCATCCAGCGGCTGATTCCAGATTTGCCCAACTTCACCACTGGCACCGAACTCAATGCTTCCCTGTTCAATATCAATGGTTCGGGTAACGCGCAGGTTTAACTGGTTACGTTCATAATTGGTTTGATTTCCGGCAGGTACAATGTCATAGGAATAACGCCCGGATCCTCCAAAACCAAACGATCCGCTGCCGCCGGCCGGACCTGCAGGTTCAGGCTGGAAGAAATATGCTGCCATCAAGTCCCAGTTTTCTGCGGTATGGGTGTATTTGAAACCCATATCGTGATCATCCTCAAGGCCTACATAATAAGGCCCCTGAAACCACCAGTTATGGGAGTTGTACTGCAAATTCCCAAAGGGTACCTGGGTGACACCAATTTGAAGATTGTTCTTTTCATTGAAATCATAGCCTAACCACCCCTGTTTCACAAAGTGTGTGTTAAAAGTGGGGTAGAAGCGGTACTCAAAATTAAGTTTCACTCCGTTCTTTTCGGCATTTACATTCAGTCGCCAGGTATCCCAGGTAAACTGTGCATCTTCGTTGTTGATGGTGCCGTCTTCATAGTCGGTTAGCAATACATTATATCGTACAGCCCCGCCTACCGACAACGAAGATTCATCTTCCTGAGCGAAAGTGAATGTTGAGAAAAACAATAGAAAAGTTGTAACAAGTAAGCTTAGTTTTTTCATGATTAGCTCTGAAAATTTAAATTAGTTACCATTACGTAGTTAGATTTAAATAAAACTCAACCTGAAGCAGTAGGCGAGAACACCATGAAGCTGTGCGGCAGTTAACTTCATTTTAACAGGTGTTTTGATTTTTTACGGATTAAAAATCCTGTTAATGAATCACCTTAAGATAAAAGGCTGTGACGCTATTGCAAACGCTGTTTGTTAGGCTAATTTCATTAAATCATAAACCTAAGCACAGCAATCAAAAAATATTAAATGTTGGATAGCGTACAAAATACTCCGTTCGATATCATAAAGGATATGAAATTGAAAACGTTCAGAATTTTAGCAGTTGTTTTTTCACTGATTATTGCGTCCGGATTTTCGGTAGTGAATGCCCAGATATTTGCTCCGCAAACCGGGTTCACCCACCAGGATAGCCTTAGGGGTTCCATTACAAAAGAAAGGGAATGGTGGGACTTGACCTATTATCACCTAACCGTTGAGGTAAACATCCAGGACAGTTCAATCTCAGGATGGAACGTGGTTCAGTATAAAGTGCTGAAACCCTATCAAATCATACAAATTGATCTTCAGCCGCCGATGGATATCACCAAAGTAACGCAGAATGGCGAAGCGCTGGACTACCGCCGGGATGGAAATGCCTTTTTTATAACGCTTACAAAAAAGCAAAAGACCGGAGATGTTAATGAACTGATTGTTCACTTTTCAGGAAAACCTAAAGTTGCTGTTCGTCCACCGTGGGATGGAGGTTTTACCTGGACTCAGGACAGTAATGGCCGGCCATTTGTTGCTACTTCCAACCAGGGTATCGGAGCCAGTATCTGGTGGCCAAATAAAGATCATCCGTATGATGAAGTGGACAGTTTGCTGATCAGTGTAAATGCCCCGGATTCTCTGATGGATGTTTCGAACGGGAGATTGCGAGGGGTTGATGAACATCAAAACGGTACAAAAACCTGGCATTGGTTTGTGTCTAATCCCATCAACAGCTATGGTGTGAATATTAATATTGGCGACTATGTGCATTTCGGGGAAGAGTACGAAGGGGAGAAAGGCATACTTGATCTGGATTATTATGTACTCCTGGAAAACCTGGAGAAAGCAAAAGAACAGTTCAGGCAGGTTAAGCCTATGATGGATGCATTTGAATATTGGTTTGGCCCGTACCCGTTTTATGAGGATGGATTTAAGCTGGTGGAAGTACCCTACCTGGGGATGGAACATCAGAGCTCAGTCACCTATGGAAATAAATACCAAAACGGATATTTGGGCAGGGATTTAAGTGGTTCGGGCTGGGGACTGAAATTCGACTTCATCATTATCCATGAAACCGGCCATGAGTGGTTTGCCAATAATATTACCTATGCCGATGTAGCTGACATGTGGATACACGAAGGATTCACCAATTATTCCGAAAGTCTGTATTTGGATTATCATTATGGTGAACGGGCGGCTAATGAATACGTGCAAGGACTCAGGCTCGGAATTCAAAACAGCAGTCCATTAATCGGGGTTTACGGGGTGCATCATGAAGGGTCGAGTGATATGTATAACAAAGGCGGTAATCTGCTGCATACGTTGCGACAGGTAGCAGACAATGATTCTCTGTGGCGGGAAACCTTGCGGGGGTTAAACCGGGAATTCTATCATCAAACCGTAACAACCGCCCAAATAGAAAATTACATCAGCGATAAGTTTGGCATGAATTTAGACCCTGTATTTGATCAGTACTTACGAGATATTCGCATTCCAACACTTGAGTATGCATTCAGAAATAACACGCTGCTGTACAGATGGGGCAATGCAGTAGATGGATTTAACCTTCCAGTAGATGTAACATTGAACGGAGAAAATCTGAGGTTGCAACCCGGCACCGGCTGGAAAACAGTAGCTCTTGAGTCCAATGAGTCATACACTCTTAGTGTTGATCCGAATTACTATGTAGGCAGTTTCAACCTGCTTGGAAATTAAAAAGGTTCAGGACAAGCCTGAACCTCTTGGTAAACGGTCTGATTGTTAGTCTCCGACAGGTGTAAACCTTGTAACCAAATGTTGAACTGGTTCTGTTGTGCGCAGATAAGCATAAATGGCTTTAAGCTCCTCTTCCGACATTTGAGCGTACATCGTCCATGGCATAGCTGTGTTAAATTCCCCGCTTGCAACTTCATGATACTCAAAGGTTGAATCGGCATACTCCTTGAAGCGATTTACAAACTGCTCCTCGGTCCATGTTCCTATACCTGTTTCAATATCCGGAGTGATGTTTGCCGTCCTGACAATACTGCCGTCTTCCATCGGGAATTCCATGCCCCCGGCAAAGTTCATTCCAGGAATAGGAGCTCCTTGCTCCATGGGGGTGTGGCAATCCATACAGCTTGCAGCAGTTACCAGGTATTTACCCCAGCTTACGGGATCGGTTGTGACCGGCTCTTCATCCGAAAGTTCAGTCTCAGCAGGTATAGTATTGATGATGAAATTCATGGGGAAAAATGATTCCGAAGCAGGCACTTCGTTTTCAATGGGTTCCAACGTTCGCAAGTATGCAATAATTGAATAGACATCTTCCTTACTCATTTGGGCATAATTCGGATAAGGCATAATCGGAAATAACGCTCGTCCGTCTTTGCTGACACCTTCAGTCACTGCGCGGTAAATTTCTCCATCTGTCCAGTTGCTGAGATTGGCCGGGGTCAGGTTTGGAGCATAATAATTTCCCGGAAAACCTTCCTCAGGACCAAATCGGGTTCCACCGGCAGCAAACATGTTTCGATCAAGAGGATGAGAAAACTTGGTTTTTTCTTGTGGAGAGTGGCAATGGGTGCAAACCATTACGTTATTGGCAAGATGACGTCCCCGTTCAATTCTTTCTGCAGTCTGTTCAATTTGAATATCCGGCGCCGGACCTACACTCGGGAGAGCAGTAGAGACATAAATCAATAAACCAGCCACTCCGACGATCAAAATTAGAAACAGAGCCCCCAATACAAGTAATAACTTTTTCATAGCATTTTATTAGTAGTTAGAGAAGCTTTGGTACCCCTTTTTCTATAAACCCAAAAGCCCCATAGGATTGGGACTAATTTGCATAAAAAAAGGGTGATTTTCTACTATGGGTAAAAGTGTGGATAAAAGCCCTAAATCAGGAAGGTAATATGCCTTCCATCGATGTCTAACTGGCTGAATCCAAATTCAGATTTCATCAAGTTGAGTGTATCCGGGTGATAAAAGATTACGTGGGTTTCATCACTTTTGTAATACCAGCTATGGAAGTCGATATCATCGGTATAGATGTCGGTTTTCAGAAAAAGAGCACCACCGGGGTTTAACATGCTTCTCAGTTTTGTGAATTCCCTGTGAGGATGATGAAAATGCTCCATTACCTCGCAACTGACGATATAGTCATAGTCCAACTCCAGAGCGTCCGGGTTGTTATCAAAGAATGGGTCGAACGTGTTGATGGAATATCCCTGATCGGTAAGCATTTTAGTGATAACGGGCCCGGTTCCGGAACCAAAATCCAGCCCAAGCGAATCCGGGGAAAACTTATCCATAATCTTTTCTACCAGCGGCGATACAAACTCCTGATACCGGGGATCTTCCACGTCATTATCATGACTTTCATACCTGAATATCTCTTCTTCAGGAGTTGGGTAATCATCGGTATCCATGAGAACTGCCCGGCAGTTGGTGCATCTATGATATTGCCGGTCTTCATTCTCATAATGATAAAACGGTTTGGTTTCCGATGAGCAGAGGGTGCACTGCATAATTCTTTTTGAGGGAAGGTAGGAGTTCCGCTCAACAGATGTTAAACCCTACCTTGGATACCAGTTCTTCAGGCGTACTTCGATATCTTTGTTACCTGCATCCACCAACTTTTTGAATTCCTGAATATCCTGTCCCCGGTGGTGATAGGGGTACACAATTGCCGGCTCAAAATCCAAAACGGCTTCGGAGGCTTGGTTAATATCCATGGTGTAAGGCAGGTTCATGCAAACAAAAGCGATGTCAATGCCCTCCAGGTTTCGCATTTCCGGAATTCCTTCCGTATCACCGGATACGTACACGTCCTTCCCGCCCATAGTAAGCACATAGCCGTTTCCCCAGCCTTTAGCATGGCGGGCGTCTTCTTCAGGCAGATTATACATGGGAACCGCCCGAATGGTGATGCCCTCATACTCCATAGTTTCGCCGTTGGCAATTACCGTTGTTTGAGCCAGATATTCTTCCGGCATTTGATCAGCCACAGCTTGTGGAACATAGAAAGTAGTATTCTCGGTATCGAGGCTTGTCAGGGTTTCGGGGCTCAGGTGGTCGCCGTGCGGATGAGTAATAAGGATGACATCAGGGGCAGGCTTGTCTTCATATAAACCGGCCTGGCCCCATGGGTCCATATACACCGTTTGTCCATTCCACTCAAAAATCACACTACCGTGGAGAATGGGGTGAATAACCAGCTCCCCTTCATCGGTTTCAATTCGGTCTGGAGTGTTGTTTAGCTGAGCAAAGGCTGTAGAGAAAATAAACAGTCCTAAAAGAATGGAAGTAAGAACGGTACGAAGCATAGTTAAGAATTAATTGAAGGTTGACAGTGAAACTGTAAATAACTACCGATCATTCAACATGATTGTTAGATGCCAAACAAATCGGTGTTTAAAAATGAGGGGTATAAACAGAGAAGTGATCAGTTTAATGGCTAAGTGGGATAACCGCCACCGATGTAATTCCGAAGGGAATCGATTTCTGATTTCTGATGGGCAATCACGGTTTTGACAACATCACCTATTGAAATCACTCCAACTACCTGTGCGTCATCAACAACGGGCAGGTGGCGTATTTTCTTTTCCGTCATCAGCTGCATACACAGGTTAACGGTATCGGTAGGTTGAACGCGAATAACATCTTCGGTCATGATTTCCTGCACTTCAGTGGTCTTGGATGTTCGCCCTTCAAGAATCACCCTGTTCCTGTAATCGCGCTCAGAAATAATCCCCTTCAGTTTAGAATCTTCCATTACCAGTAAAGCTCCGACATTGTATTCCGCCATTTTTGCGATGGCATCATACACGGTTGTGTCCGGCATTACGGAAAATATGTCTCTTCCTTTTTGGTTTAGAATCTCTTTTACCTGCATAATGCGAACCTCCCTTAATTACAATTGGCTGTTGCTGTAATAAAAGGATTTTTTGGAGATTTGCAAGCGGAAAGGGTGTTACTAGCTTTCAGTATTACTGAGCCAATCAAACATTTTTTTAAAAGCCAGCTTCCGTACTTCTTTTTTGGAAAGAAAAACATCATGCATGGCTCCTGGGATTTCAGCCAGGGATACATTAGGCCCTAACTTCTTGCCATAGGTTTTCATATGCTCCACATTCAGCACCATGTCCGTCTTCAGGATGTTTTCATTCCAGCTTTGATTGCGGCTCGACTTATCCGAATGAAGGATTAGAATGGGAATTTCTATGTCGGAATTTCGGTGCAGCTTTTTTTGAGCTTCATGCATGGCTGCTACCCACTTCAGGTAGGCTGGAAACCCCAGTAATGGTTTCCAGTCGGTATTGTAATCCCATTCCCCATGCTTCTCGCTGGAAATGCTGGCTCCATATAAATGGGAAAATGGTTTTTTCAGGGAGGCATAGGGCTTGAATGTTGAAATCACCCGTGCGGCAGGCAGCAAAATAGCCCGTTGCCAGGGATTGAGGTTGAACTGCAGGAAAGGGGAGTTCAAAATCAATTTGTGAATACAATCCCGGTTTTCTCCTTCATTCAGGTAGAGGCTTCCGGTTAGAGCCCCCGTTGAATGCCCCAGAAGAATGATATCTCCATCATTTTTAGATTGGATGAATTCCAGAGCGCGATCAATTTCCGGGAAATATTCTTTTACCGACCGGCAGTAATTCGGGGTTTGATGAGGAAGTAAGGAGCGCCCGTGTTTTCTCAAGTCTAGTCCGTAAAAATTGTACCCTTGTTCATGAAAAGCTTCTGCTACATGCACCTGGAAAAAATAGTCGCTCAATCCATGAATGTATAAAACAGAAGGGCGGGAAGCATCATGATTTGGAGATGCCACCAGCGTGGCGATTACCCTACCTTCGTAATCTTCCCCAAAATCGAATGTGTGCTCTGAAAAATCCCCGATATTCATATTAATTAAAGGATCTTTTTCACTCGTCCAACCTGGCCATCCGTTAATCTCACTTTTATACCATGAGGGTGAGTTGCCGAATTCGTTAAGATATTCTGAACTTCACCATTCGTGATTTTACCACTGCGTTGGTCTTTCTTGAGCACAATACCCACCTGCATTCCGGGGCGGATATTAGCTTTGTATTTGCCATCCATAGCTAAGAGAAAATTTTGATTTACTGATTTCAGACTTAACACAAATTATTGAACGAATGTTTATAGTTTTATGAAAATAATTCAAATTTCCTATTCTTTAGAAACGTAAATCCGTTTGGGATTTTCTTACTTAGATACTATATACAAAGCATGAACAACCCGTTTAGAAAGTACTTTGGTCCCAGCACACTGGTTGCTGCCGCATTTATTGGCCCGGGAACCGTCACCGTTTGTACTTTGGCAGGCGTCAGGTCCGGATATGTACTGTTATGGGCACTGCTTTTTTCTGTGATAGCCACTATTGTTCTGCAGGAGATGACCGGACGTTTGGGAATCATTACCCAAAAAGGATTTGGAGAAGCTATTCGGGAGCAGCTGGGAAATCCGGTGATCAGAATATCGGCCATCATCCTGGTTTTCAGTGCCATTGTGGTTGGCAATATAGCGTATGAAGGCGGAAATATTTCCGGAGCGGTATTGGGCTGGGAGGAGCTTTTTGTCGGATTTGATGTAACGGTGGGTGGGTCTGTAATCCGGCTTAGCTCTCTGGTTATTGGAGCCGTTGCTTTCCTGTTATTGTACTCCGGAAATTTTAAGCGGATTGTAAATGTGATGACCGCCCTGGTGGGAATCATGAGTATCGTTTTTGTGACTACGGCAGTAGTTATTCAGCCGGATGTTTCCGCCATCTTTAAAGGACTTTTCATTCCAACCGCCTCTCCCGATGAGCTGCTAACTGTGATAGCATTAATAGGAACTACGGTGGTTCCTTATAACCTCTTTTTGCATGCATCAACCGTACAAGAACGGTATTCGAGCTATGCTCAGCTGTCTGAGATGAGGGTCGAAAATGCAGTCGGAATTGTTTTAGGCGGATTGATTTCCATGTGTATCGTCATAACCAGTGCTGCTGCCGCTGATGGATCTCTCGCCGAAATAAACAGCGCAGCCGATATGGCCGGACAGTTAGAACCGCTGCTGGGGAGTTGGGCGAAGTCGTTTATGGGAATCGGGCTGTTTGCAGCGGGTATCACCTCTGCCGTTACCGCTCCTCTTGCAGCTGCCTATGCAGCTAAGGGAATGTTTGGCTGGAAAGATGATCTCAAAGACCTCAAATTCAGAGTGGTTTGGATGCTGGTGCTTTTCACAGGGATGATATTCTCCGCTTTCAGCATTAACCCGGTAAAACTCATTGAATTTGCACAGATTGCCAATGGAATCACACTGCCGGTGATTGCTGTTTTCTTATTGTACATCATGAACAAGCCATTGTTGCTTGGTACCAACTCCAATTCAACCCAACAAAATATTTTTGGAGTAGTTGTGATTTTAGTCACTATCCTGGTCGGGTTCAGAAGTTTGAATTCAGTCTTTAATTTCTTTTAGCTATGATTAAAAAAATTGACTTGAATTGTGATTTGGGTGAATTCTACGGCATGTACGATGAGCGCCGTAATTCTAAGATCATGCCTTACATTTCGAGCTGTAATATTGCTTGTGGTTTTCATTCCGGCGACCCTGTCACCATTTCCAAAACCATTGAATTAGCACTGGAACATGAGGTGGCAATAGGGGCTCACCCTTCATACCCGGATTTACAGGGCTTTGGCCGGCGCATAATGAATCTTTCGACTGAGGAACTTGAGGCCTGTATTTTGTACCAGGTATCGGCTTTAAAGGGGATGACGGAATCGCTGGGAGGGAAGCTTCATCATGTGAAACCGCACGGTGCTTTATATAACCACGCCGCCAAAGATGAGGGTGTTGCCCTGGGCATAGCCAAAGCTATTGTTCAGATTCAAAAAGATATGATGATTTATGCCCCGGCCGAATCGAAATTAGCAAAAGTAGCAAAAGACGTAGGGCTGGAAGTTCGAAGTGAGGTTTTTGCTGACCGTCAATACGAAGATGATCTGAGCTTGCGCTCTCGTTCTTTGGAAGGAGCCGTGCTTCACGAAAAGAAGTCCGTTTTAAAACAAATGGCTTCCTTTTTGGATGGGGTTGTGCATACTCAGGGGGGGCTTGATCTATCCATCACCGCCGAAACCGTTTGCCTGCACAGCGATACCGAAGGAGCAGCGGAATTAGCTAAAGAAATCCACGATTTTTTGGAGAAACATGAAGTCGAAATTACTTCAGCTTAATAACAGCAGCTGGTGGGTCTCAGCCCTTGGGGAACAAGCTCTTCTCCTAAAGCCGAAGCAGGATAATGTTTCTTTACAGCTTATTCATAAGTCATTCAGAATAATCGATGAAGCATCCATTCCCGGCGTTGTCGATATCATTCCGGCCTACGAAAGCATCGCTATTATTTATGACAGGCTGCTGAATAATCTTGGCAGTGAAATCGATATCCTTTCAAATGCCTTCCGGCACATTTCAGCAGAAAACCATTCACCCGAAAAACATGTGATACCGGTCTGTTATGAATTAGGCCTTGATTGGGAGGAAGTTGAAAATCACACCGGAATAGAAAAAGACAGGATTATTCAAATTCATTTAGCCGGAGCCTACACTGTAGCCATGATGGGATTTCTTCCCGGTTTCTTATACTTGTCGGGGTTAGATGAGGAGATTGCCTGTTCCCGAAGACAGGAGCCTCGAAGTCAAATTCCGGCCGGTGCAGTTGGTATTGGCGGAAAGCAGACGGGGGTTTATTCGCTGGAAAGTCCTGGTGGCTGGCAAATTATTGGGCGAACGCCTATTTCTTTTTTTGATGCAAGAAAAGACCCGCCAACTGTGGTAAGGGCAGGAGATCAGGTTGTTTTTGAGCGTATCCCCGAAAAAGAATTTTCCAAACTCAAAGATAGGGAGATTTGATGGGGAGTCTGGAAGTTACAGATGGAGGACTATTAACCACCATTCAGGATGGTGGCCGATTCGGATACCGGCAATATGGAGTACCGGTTTCCGGGGCGATGGATGACTACGCCTACAGATTAGCAAACCAATTGGTGGGAAATGCGAGCGACTTGCCGGTATTGGAAATGACTCTGAATGGGGGAAGATATCGCTTTAACTCAAACGCAGTTATAGCCATAACCGGCGCTGATATGAATTCCAAGATAAACGGTGAGGATGTTTCCCTGAATACCTCATTTGAAATTAAGTCCGGTGATGTCGTCTCTTTTGATTACTGCCAAACAGGGTGCAGAAGTTATCTCGCCATTCGCGGCCAATTGGATATCAAGGAAGTACTGGGTTCCTGTTCAACCTATTTAACGGGAAAATTCGGTGGTTTTAAAGGACGTGCGTTACGTGAAGGAGATGTGCTTTCGTGGACTGAAAGTGAGGGAGGTTCTGTGCCGGAAAGTGTTCCTGAAGATCGGTTCCCGTATTATTCTTCAAAGGTGGAATTGCGAATTTTGGAAGGCCCGGAGTGGGGCTGGTTATCCCAACACCAAAAAGAGCAGTTTCTGAGAACCGAATTTGATGTAAGCCCGGACAGTAACCGAATGGGTGTACGGCTGAAAGGAAATGCTATTCAACCCATAGATCGCCAGATGGTATCGGGTCCTGTTATTCCGGGAACGATCCAACTGCCCGATAGTGGCCGGCCTATCATCATTATGAAAGACGGACAGGCAGTGGGTGGATATCCACGGATAGCAAAAATAGCTGATGCTGATTTGTGGAGGGCAGGTCAGTTATGGTCAGGTGTACAGCTAACATTCAGGAAAATCAGCAGAGAAGAGGCCACTACATTGAGTGCTTTTCAAAAAAATCTGTTATACTGAGAGCAAGCTAACATCAAGATTTATGTATTTTATAAGAGCGATTTTTGCCGGGCTTTGTGTATCCCTTTTTTTTCAGGTCCATTCATCAGCTCAAAATTCCCAAAAGTATGCTCAATCAAAAATTATCCCTTTAGATTACAGGGATTTTGAGAGGATTTGTACACTTACATCAACGGGGATTGATGCTCATTACCGGTTGCCTAAAGAGCAATTTAACAGCCAAGCAAAAACAGCCGGTGCTACTGCAAATATACAGGTGGAATATATCGACCGCCCTTCCTGGCCCGAGGAAGCAATTACGGCATTTGAATATGCAGTGAACATTTGGGAGAGCCATATCACTTCAGATGTACCGATAAGAATTGGTGCAAATTGGACTGGCCTGGGAGAATTTACATTAGGAAGTGCTGGGCCTTCCCAGATTATTCAAATAGTTCAGGCAGATCCGGTGGCATGGTATGCTATTGCACAGGCCAGTGCCATTACCGGTGTCGATTATGTCGCTCAGTCGGAAGGATCAGGAAATGAAATTGAGCATGATATCATTGTTAACATGAATTCCGAATGGGATAGCTGGTATTACGGCACAGATGCTCAAACTCCGGATGGCTTGATTGATTTTGTAACGGTTGTGCTGCACGAACTTGGCCATGGTTTGGGCTTTACGGGCTCGGTTCGGGTTCCGGAAGGTACAACGGCACAATGGGGATATGGAGTGCCTTTACGCCCTATAGTTTACGATGTTTTTGTTACCGACGGGACCGGTGTTAGTATTTTAAATGAAAGTGTGTATCCAAACCCATCGGGGCAACTCTACAGTGCTGTTACAGGACAAAGTAACGGACTTAGGTTCGATGGACTGTATTCTGTCAGTTCAAATAACGGTGGTATTGTCCCCTTATACGCACCTTTTAACTGGAGGGGTGGTTCGAGCTATTCTCATCTCGATCTGGATACGTTTACCAATACGGTAAACGCGTTGATGCGTCCTCAAATTGGCCGTGCCTTTGCTATTCACTCTCCGGGACCGGTTACTTGTGGAATATTCCGGGATATGGGTTGGCCTTTGGCAGAAGATTGTCTGAACCTGTTGGATTCCGATTCCAGATTGGTTCTGAATAACATGAATATAAATCGGATAGACTTTGGGGTGATCAATGTTGGGGAAACCATCGAACAAACGATCGTGGTTTCTAATGATGCCGGCGTGCAAGACCCACTTGTTGGCCGTGTACGTACAACGGCCGGCAATTTATTTACCAGTGAAATTGAGGATGAAATATTCACGCTCGATCCGGGCGAATCCTTAGAAATACCGGTTCAATTTCAACCTGCGTTAGAAGGAAAGTTTACCGGAGAACTCGAAATCGCATATAACGCAAGTGAAGGACAGAATCCTGTGGTGGTTTCACTGGGTGGAGAGGCTTTACCGGAGAATGAAGTCTTTGTATTGGATCAAAATTATCCCAATCCATTTAATGCTACCACAACGATACCGTATGCACTGGCACAAACAGCGGATGTTAGGTTAGACGTTTTTGATGCATTGGGAAAGCACGTACAAACACTGGTTGATACCCGGCAGCCTTCAGGCCGGTATAATCAGCCATTTCAGGCCAATAATGTTTCCAGCGGGATATTTATTTACAGGCTTATTGTAGATGGAAGAAGTAAAACGGGAAAACTGATATTAGTTAAATGAACTGCTTTCTGATTAATTCTTTTCTTAATATGCCGATAAGATAATTATTGGTATATCTATACCAGAACGAGGCAATGATTCAGGTTCCTAATATTGAAACAGCTATTCGAAAAATACAGGTTTATAAGTTCCGCCCTGATTGGTGTAGTACTGAGTGTTATAGTTATTCTGCTCTGGGTAGGAAACAAAAGCAATATTGAACAAAGCCAAGAGAATAAGGTTAAAGAAACTGCACAGCTTGTAACCCTGCAGTTTAAGAGTGCTGTCCACGATAACATCAATACTCTTCTGAATTTAAAAAGCCGGTTGGAAATAACCGGTGGTTCTTACTTTGATTTTTGGGAATATGATGCCGGACGGATGGTAAATCAGGATTCTTCTTTTCTGTTTGTTGAGTGGATTGACAGCAGCATGGTGATCCGGAAAGTAGAGCCGTTGGAACCAAATAAAAATGCCATTGGATTGGATATATCCAAACTCGACTACCGGCGTACCGACTGGCTTCAGGCGAAAGAAGATTCCGTGGTCAATGTAACGCATTGGCTTAAGCTGGTTCAGGGGCCCGATGCTTTTTTAGTGGATGCCCCTGTTTACTACAACGGTGTTTTTCAGGGCACAATTACGGCAGGAATGGATTTTAATCCCCGGTTTGACTTGATCTTGCAGGGCTTAGATCAGTATCGGGTAAAGATATATGACAGTAAAGGCAAAGTGTTTTACCAGCATGGAGATAGTACCGGTATTTCAGGTCTGAATGGGTTTTCCGTAGAAGAAAAAATCACCCTTGAAGGTACAAATAAAGATTATTGGCTTGTCAGTGTATCACCAAATGCCATTTTTGAAGCCGAAAACAATTCAAGTGGACTATATCTGAATCTTGCTATGGGGATCGTCTTATCAATACTGTTTTCTGTCATTTTCTATTTCATGCAAACAGCTTTTGCAGCACAGAAATCTTCGCTGCAAGCAAACGATAAAATCCGGGCGCTCATAGAATCGTCACCAATGGCAATTTATACCATAGATACGGATGGAATAGTCCGGGATTTTTGGAATAAGGCAGCCGAGGATATGTTGGGTTGGAGCCAGAAAGAGGCGATTGGTACATTCATGCCACATGTGGGGGAAGAATTGAAGGAAGATTTCTTCCGGTTGATGTCCATCATTTTCAAAAATGGGGAAATCAAGAATAAAGAGATTGTACGGTATCGTAAAGATGGTTCTCCCATTCACATGAGGGTAAGTGCCAGCCATATTGTAGGAAACAACAGTGAGAGTAAACAAATGCTGATAATTGCTGAGGATATAACTACAGAAGCCGAATATAAAAAACAGCTTGAGGATTCCGTTCATGAAAAAGAAGTGTTGCTTTCGGAAGTCCACCACCGGGTAAAAAACAACCTGGCTATTATTGCGGGTCTCATTGAACTGCAGAAAG
This sequence comes from Gracilimonas sp., assembly GCF_017641085.1. Lineage (NCBI taxonomy): Bacteria > Pseudomonadati > Balneolota > Balneolia > Balneolales > Balneolaceae > Gracilimonas > Gracilimonas sp. Next base: position 334,592 of record NZ_JAEPPI010000001.1, read on the forward strand.
AAGGGTTATCTGATGAAAAGCTGCAGCTTATTTTGAAGGAAACACAGAATCGAATTTACTCCATTTCCGGCGTGCATGAATTGTTGTACAATACCGATAGCTTCACAGATATCACCTTTGGAGAGTATGCCGTTAAGCTGATTGATCGGATTAGAGATATGTTTGACAGTTCAGATAAAAGCATAGTTATAGAGCATCAGTTTGATTCCCGCCGCCTGAATATAAATCAGGCTATTCCGTTAGGTTTACTGATGAATGAGCTGATAACGAATTCATTCAAACATGCGTTTAACGGCCGGAATAACGGCAGAATCTTCATCAGCCTGAAAGAGAATGGAGACCTGATCGAAGTAGTGTATGAAGATGACGGAAAAGGATTCGACAAAGATATTTTTGATGAATCAAATACGCTTGGAGTTACTCTCATTAAGACGTTAATAGATCAGCTTACTGCCAACTACGAAATAGAGTCAGATAACGGTTTTAGATTTTCCTTTTCATTTGAAGTAAAAGGCAAAGGGGCGCATTCGAATTTGTAGGGTGGGTTTTACTCCGAAAGCAAAAAAAAGCCCCGCAAGAACATTGTCTTGCGGGGCAAAGTACCCGAGAGAGGACTTGAACCTCCACGTCCAAAGGACATACGCACCTGAAGCGCACGCGTCTACCAATTCCGCCACTCGGGCATTTTTGTGAATAACAGATTCCAAAGATAAAGAGAATTCAAATTCAATTCATAACAGAAATTCAATAAAAAGCCCCGACACTTCTGTTGGGGCTTTCGCATTTCTGAAAAAGAAATCCCTATTTCATTAAGACCATTTTCTTGGTTTGGGAAAAGTCACCGGCTTGGATGGTATAAATATACAATCCGGAGGCCATGTCCTGAGCATCCCAGCTTATGGAATGATCTCCGGCCGGTAGCGTTGAATTGACCAAGGTTGCTACTTTTTGTCCCAACATGCTGTAAACCGTCAGTTGCACATCCGTAGTTTTGGGCAGGCTGAAGTTGATGTTGGTGGTTGGGTTAAAAGGATTGGGATAATTCTGACTTAATCGAAATTTATCGGGCTGTACGGTTTCATTTTCAATGTCCGTAATGATGGCCTCGGCAAGTACCAGGTTGTTCCACACACCATGTTGACCGTTGGTGTCATCATCAGTAAACATATCTTCGAACTCGCCGGGGTTGGTCATAACATGGGTCACATCCTGGGTTCCGCTGCCATCATCAAGGCGCAGGGGAATGGAGTTGCTATCGCGATCAATGACCGGTACGATCACTTCATAAGCTACATGTATGATTTGACCCTGCTCCACATTGAGATCCCAATCGGTTACGTTAAAGGTTTGCCACCCGGTCCCGATTTCAGAAAAGTCTAAAGAATCTGAAGCCAATACATCACCGGGGGCACCATTGTTATCGGAATAGACAGCCAATCGAAGCGTTCCTTCTCCTTTAACGCCAATTTGCTCTCCTTCCGAACCTTGTCCGCCAACAACATAAAGTTCAAGAGAATGAACAAGGGCGTCAAAACCAATGGTATATTTATTACTGAACCCAAACCGCCCAACATTGGAACTGTTTTTATAGGGGATCGGCCAGTAGAATTTGGGAGTATCTGAGTAAGTATTTACCGTAGTCAGATCATAAGCGAGCTCTCCGGAAGAAGAGACCGTGAAGGTTGCCGGTTCGCTTGTTGCTGTATTGGTATTCACCAGCATGATATAGGCTTTATCATACACTTCCTCTGATGGGGATGTGAATGTTTCACCGCTGTTCAGAGAGTTGATTTCAACATTGTTATTTGCTTCGGTGATAACCCGGATTTCTGTAGTCTGGGTACTAGAAGCGGAAACCGTTATTTCCAGGTTTTTGCTTTGTTGAAAACCTATGTATTCAATAGCTCCACTTTCAACAGCTATTTCTTCAGATGAAATATCAGGATCTTCGAAATCGATACCCGCCCTCAGGCTGGAGAGGAAGGGGTGTTCGTATCCGTAAAGGTCGTTAATCTGTTTTGCGTTGATAAGGTTGGCAATTCCCCAGTTCACCAAAAATTCCTCGAAGTTAAAAGGAGCCCCAAGATCTGAAAAGGTATCTTCAATTCCGGTTCGGCCGGAAAGCGGATTTTGCGTTAAGGCTCCCGAGTTCTCAAATCCAAGCTGATCCCACATATAACTGGCAAAAGAAGCAGCCCGGCCATAATCAGGAAGGGTATTTCCGCCTGAGTTCCACTGGAATAAGGGCACATTTGTATCAGCGAGGTAGCTTCCATAACTGGAGTGCGGGAAGTATCCGCTCAGCAAAGAGGCAAAATTGGATTGGGCTTCATTTACAAAAGTGATTTCGCCTTGAACCCCACTGTTGTAGTTGTAATGAATGAGATGCTGGTACTCATGGGATAAAGTTCCCAATGGTTTAGTGGCATTAGCTTCACCGTTATTATAGATCCCCGGATAAGAATCGATGTATAAAACATCCCGTTCGTTGGAGCGATAACTTCCTCCAGGTCCGGGATCCGGATTTTGGTCAACACCATAAAAGAAACCGGCTGTAAATCCGCCCCCTTCCGTTGGTGACCAGCCATCCTGAACATCCGTAATCAGGAAATCCACTAAGTTATCACCGTCGTAGTTGGGTGGGCTACCCAGGTATTCGTTGCTGAGCTCGATAATACCTTTGCTGGGATTGAATGAGCTTTGATTGGACTCTTCTTCCAGGTATTTAAACATCGTGTCGGCAACGGCCGTGTTTAAATGGCCGTTATCAATTTCAGCAACTTCAAACCAAATCTGGGTGAGATTACCTTTTCGAATCAACCGGAAGGTTTTCATATCAAAAACCAGATTGTTGGAAGTGCTTGCTTCAAAATTGTACACGTAAAATGTGCGTTCATCGCCCTCTTCATCAACTATAAGCATGGATTTGTTGCGATTCGGCCGGGTTGAGGATTCTGCCCGTAAACGTTGCACCAGTTCACTGTTGTTCAGTTTATCACTGACATGAACCGGGAAGCTTTTCGGTTGAAGCTGAGGAGCGGCTTGAACTTCCGGGACTCGTTTTTCTTGGCCGAAAGACATTGAGGTGAATAGCAGTAATGTGGTCGTGAGAAGTAAAAATTTCTTCATAGTCTTAAATCTTATTGTTCGCTCAATTTGTAATAATGCACTTCCAGTTCAGCTGCATTTTTAGATTTTTTCATTTTTCCGTAAATCGTTGCCCGTTTTCCATTCAGTTTGTTAAATGTCTCAGACATGAACGTCTGATCACCGATGAGTACATAAGCTTCAGAACCGGAAACGAATAGGGCCGGCCGGGTAAAAGGCTCATTGCCGGTGTAGTTCAGCTGACCGGTAATTTTAGTAAGCCCGACGGTATCAGCTGCTGCGCTGAAAGGCTGTGTTACCAATGAATCCTGTTGGGCAGCTGTAGGTTGAACGTCAGATGCAGCCTGGTTATTTGCTGTGCTTTTCTTGTCTGAAGAAGCACAGCTTGCTGCCAACAGGCCCATCAGGATGATATATACAAGGGTTTTCAAAACGGATATTGATTTATTGAACTTAACTTTCCAAAAAAGTACAACTTTTGCATCAATAATGACTACGTAAATACCTGAACGTTGTATTGCCGGTTTTTAATCTTTTAAAGATCACTCAACAGAGTAACCAGCCTATCCCAGGATTTATTTCGTGCTATTACATTTGGATCGTCAGAAGTTGCTTCAGGATCATCTCCGCGCCGCATAAAAGCATGCCCGGCGCCCTCGTAAATTTCATATGTATAGGTTTTGCCAAACTTCTCCATGGCAGATTCTGACCGTTCTATGGTAGAATTCACGCGCTGGTCATCGCCGCCATAGAATCCATATACGGGAACCTCTATGTTGCTGTAAGCTTGCTCGGTATCGGGACCGGTTCCATAGAAGACAAAAGCCGCATCGATGGCACCTCCGGCATTGGTGGCAAAGCGGAAGGACTGTGAACCACCCCAGCAAAAGCCGGCTACGGCAAATGATCCATTTCCTGCTTCTATAGTTTTGGCGTATTCGAGCACGTTCATCAGGTCGGCAGTTACAAAATCAGGTTCAAGGCTGTAGATGGCCTGCCGGGCTGCATCCGAAGTTTCAAAATCACCGGTTTTTTCGATTCCCTCCATGGTATTCGAAATCAGGTCGGGGGCAATGGCTATAAATCCTTCACCGGCCAGCTGATCAGCAAAACTTCTGGCCCAGTCGTTTAATCCGCGGTTTTCGTGGATGACAATTACAACCGGAGCCGGTTCGGAAGTCTCCGGATATACTACAAAATTGTGCAATGTCCGGTCATTGGATTCGATCGTCACCCATTCGTGATGACGGGGAGAATTTTCCAGCTGCTGGATCGCATAATCCTGAGCAAAAACTGATACAGAAAAAAAATACGAAAATGGAAAGAAGAGCAGATTTCATAGCAAAGGCATTTAATTAAGGGATAATGGATTAACCTGTGAATTCAGAATATCATTTCACCAACAGCATTTTTTGGGTGAGTGTTTGTCCGGCTGTTTCCAGACGATAGAAATAAACTCCTGAAGCAAGATTCCCAGCCTCAAACGTAACCTGATGGCTTCCTGCTGCTTTCCGTTCTCCATTCACTAAAACAGCTACTTTTCGCCCGGTCACATCAAACACCTCCAGCCGAACCAAACTGTTCGCTGTCAACTGATAACTGATCACTGTAGAAGGGTTGAAAGGGTTGGGGTAGTTTTGGTTTAGGGTTACTTGTTTTGGGATTTCATTTTGATTGACCTCGTTACTAACGGGAATCTGCTTTAGAGAAGTTACAGATTTCGTCTCTGTATTAATTTCCAAAAGTTCTTTTCGGGTTAAAACATAAAGCAGATTTGAATTTGGTTTTTTGTAGAGGCCAGTAATCTCGTCATCCAAAGAGGAAAGGGTTATGAAGGTATCTCCGTAGTTGTCGGAGAACAGGATATCAGTAGAATCAGAAATAAATAAATTTCCTGAGGCATATTTATCAACGGCCAGAAATTTAGATGAACCGGTTTCAAAATCAATACCTGAAAATTTCCAGGTATTTTGTTTTCCAAGATTATTCGAATGGAGCAGACCTGAAGAAGTCATTGAATATATGTGAGAGGTATCGGCATCAAAGTAGATATTTCTGAAGTATGTGCTTGAATCAGCAAAAGTGAAAGCTGAAGAATAGTGCTCGCTTCGGTATAAATCCCCGGATGAATTGATGGCAAAGAAAAGAGAGTCAATTTCGGGGTGTATTCCTAAAATTTCCCATGCCAAACCTAAAGAATCTGCATAATGGTTGAAGTGCTCATAATCTTCAAAAACGGGCCAGGAATCACTATTTCCGGTAAAAGGCACAGTGCCAGAAACTTTAACGTATAATGAATCTCTATTGGGTGTTAAGTGAATGTTATTAGAAGAATGATACTCATTGAGTGAAGCTCTGGAATTACTTTTTGTAACAATTGGTACTTGAAAATCTAAATTATTTCCAGAATAGTCATATACTCCGAAATAAGTATTTGCAGTTGCTAACCATTTTTGTGGGTTATTTTTATAGAAGATATATTCATCTATAGATTTGCTCTCGTACATTCCATCTAAACACCATTCAGAAAAGTAATCGGCAAATAGAACAGAGTCTTTCTGAGAAGAGAGATTTAAATGATACACATTGTTATTAATCACTAATGGCATTTTATCAGTGTCATCTCCTTCACACTCATATTGTCCTTTCTTGTATTCTCGGTAAAACAAATGTGTAACTCCACTCGAATCTTCCATGCCTTTTAACTCATGGAAATACTGTTCCTCAATCGTAGTCTGCCCCAAGGAAAGCGAGCTTCCAAATAACGCCAAAGAAAGTATGAGTAGTAACTTCTTCATAAGTGTTAGCTTTAACTTTGTTTAATGTAATAGAAATGACGGTAATTTTCAGTTTAAAAGCTGATGTGAGTACAGACCACCTTTTCTGTAAGAAACATTCAAAACTAACCCTCAACTTTAATATCTTTCAGGCTCTGAAAAATCCTGATACACAAAATTTTAATGAGCACTATTGCCCACGAGAAGTACGAGGCGGTGATTGGCCTCGAAGTTCACGCCCAACTGTTAACGCAAAGTAAGGCTTTTGCCCCGGTTACTACCGAATATGGCGGAGCTCCTAACACTCAGGTTACCCCGCTTTGCCTGGGGCATCCGGGAACGCTGCCGGTGGTGAATGAAAACCTGGTTCGCTATATCATTAAAATGGGACTGGCCACCAAGTGTGATGTGGCTGAAAAATCTATTTTTGCTCGAAAGAATTATTTCTATCCCGATCTTCCCAAAGGCTATCAGATTTCCCAGTACGATACGCCCATTTGTTTTGACGGTTTTGTGGATATCAGCCTGGAAGACTATGATAAGCGAATCGGGATCACCCGTATTCACATGGAGGAAGATGCCGGAAAGTCGATTCACGATCAGGATCCTTACAATACCCTTGTGGATTTGAACCGGGCCGGAACGCCGCTTATTGAAATTGTATCCGAACCGGACCTCCGAACCCCACAGGAGGCTTACGCCTACCTTTCCAAGATCAAGCAGATTGTGCAGTACCTGGAAATTTGTGATGGTAACATGGAAGAGGGAAGTTTGCGCTGTGATGCGAACGTTTCTGTTCGTCCTCGCGGCCGGGAGAAATTCGGAACCCGAACCGAGCTTAAGAACATGAACTCGTTCCGGAATGTGGAGCGGGCTATTGAGTATGAAATTTACCGTCAGATTGAACTGATTGAAGATGGGGGCGAGGTTGTGCAGCAAACCCGCTTGTGGGATACCGCAAAAATGCAGACCCGCCCGATGCGCTCCAAGGAAGAGGCACACGATTACCGCTATTTCCCGGAGCCGGATCTTCCTCCGATTATCGTTACCGATGAAATGCTGGATGAAATCCGTGAAGAACTGCCTGAGCTGGCTGATGTACGCCGCAAGCGATTCATGGAAGACTTCGGGATGAGCGAAGACGATGCGGTAACCATTACCGACAGCCGGTACCTTGCCGATTATTACGAAGAAGTGGTGGAGCATCTCGGAAATCCCAAAGCAGCTTCCAACATTGTATTGAGTGAAGTTCTTCGGGTACTGAATGAGCAAAGCATCGACATTCGCGAGTTTTCCATTTCAGCAAAACGGGTTTCGGACCTGGTGAAGCTGAAGGAAGACGACAAGATTAACTCTTCAGCTATGCAGCAGATTTTTAATGCTATGTTGGATGAAGATAAAGAGCCGGAAGCGTTGGCTAAAGAAATGAACCTGATTCAGGTTTCCGATTCCGGTTTCCTCGAACCCATTGTGGACGAAATAATAGACAACAATCCCGATGAGGTTGCACGTTATAAGGATGGTAAAAAACAGTTGATTGGTTTCTTTGTAGGACAGGCAATGAAAGCGTCCAGAGGGAAAGCTAATCCAAAGTTGGTTAAAGATTTAATTTCAAAAAAATTAGACGACTGAAAATACAGTCATTTAGGTTGAACATGAGACATTTCGCACTTTATTCTATCGCTGCTTTAGTTTGGTTAACAGCCGCTTGCTCTAACGAGCCACAAGAGCTGCAAACCGTTGTAAAAGGCACCTTTACGGTAGCTGATTCCGTTGACGACAGTAACGACTTTTCCGGAATCGGGGTTACTATTGTTTTCCGCGATTCTGCCAATGCAAAGGTTGATACCCTGTTCCATGAGCTTACGAATGAAGCAGGCACTTTTATGGGCGATGTTACTTTCCCCGAAAAAAGTTATTACAACATGATCATCAGCCGGAATGAAACCAATCTTGGTAATTTAGGGGTGATTTTGGCTGCCGGTGATACGCTGACGGTTACCGGAGAGCTTCCGGGCCTGAACGAAACGATTGAGGTTAGCTCCCGCGAGCATGAAGCCATGGAAACGTTAGCCCGTGTAAATCGCGGATTTCAGAGAATAGGTGCTTTTGCCAGAAGCGGAGCCATCCCTGACTCTCAAATTATTGATGAGGTAAAAAAATGGTCGGACCTGTACTGGGAAGTGTTTGAAAAGCATGAGAATACATTTGCGGCCTATTTGGCAGCAGAAAAATCGGTTCAGATCTTAAGTAGTTTTGACCAGAACACGATGTTAGAAAGGATTGATGCCGCACTTCCAAATGACTACACGGTATCGGTTGCATTGAATCTCGCTAAGCCGTACATCGCCCAGACCAAAGGGTTTGATGCCGCTTCCAATTACCTGGATTCGCTGGTACAGATTTCCGGTGATGAATCGGTTAAGGAAGCGATTAAGCGGGATAAAATTATGATGTATTTTGACAGCTCCCGCGTGAAGGAAGCCAAAACACTGCTCAACAGCTATGAAGAACAGTACACCGGCTCCGGTTCTAAAAAGTGGGCCCGCCGAATTCGTTACGATCTGAATTACCTGGCTCCGGGCGTTCAGGCTCCCGACTTTTCATTTGTAACGCTGGCAGGCGATACGGTAAGTAATTCCTCTCTGAATGGGGATGTGTACATTTTGGAAATTTCTCCTCTGGCCAATCCCGAGTATCAGAATGATTACGATCGTACCGTGATCATTCATGAAATTTATAAAAACTATGGGCTGAAGATCTTCACCATCCCGCTGGATGAAAGCCGGCTCACCGTAGAGGGATTTTTTGAAGGCCGCCGCAAAATTTGGTCGGTAGCCGAAATCGGTTCATTTGACGTTCAGGATATCATACAAAAATTCAATGTAGTTCAGGTGCCCACCCGGTTTTTGATTGATGAAGACGGCGTCCTGATCCGCAAGTACGAACGCGGCGAATTTGAGGAAGTAATTCAGGGATTGAACAAAGCATTTGATAACAGTAACTCACCAAGCTAAACAAACACTCACACCATGCGAAGATTTTTGATAGCCGGTAACTGGAAAATGAATTGCGGTCCTTACGACGCAGCCGAACTGCTGGAAGGGCTCAAAGAAAAGAAAGCCGAGGTTGACGAAAATGTAGATGTACTGGTTTGTCCGCCCTTTGTATCCATCGGGATGGCCGTAAATTATCTTCATGACACCGACATTCAGGTAGGAGCGCAGAATCTTCACTTTGAAGAAAACGGAGCCTACACTGGTGAAGTGAGTGGAAGCATGATCGCCGAAAGTGGATGCAATTACGTGATTATAGGTCACTCTGAACGCCGTCAGTATTTCGGGGAAACGGATAAAACGGTGAACAAACGGTCCCATAAAGCATTGGAGCATAAATTGGCTCCGATCATTTGCGTGGGAGAAAGCCTGGATCAGAGAAAATCAGGTGAACATTACGATTTGGTTAAAAACCAGGTAACAGCCGCTCTGTTTGATATTTCAGAAGAAGATGTGCTGGATGTGGTGATTGCATACGAGCCAATCTGGGCTATTGGAACAGGGGAAACAGCCTCGCCGGAGCAGGCACAGGAAATGCACGAGCATATCCGAAAAGTAATTGCTGAATTGTACAGCGAAGACACCGCCGATCGAATCAATATCCTGTATGGTGGCAGCATGAAGCCGGCCAATACCAAAGAGCTGTTAAATCAGCCCGATGTGGATGGCGGACTGATCGGAGGAGCCAGCCTCGATGCCGAAAGCTTTTCTGAAATTATCACCATTGCCGAAGAACTTTCCTGAGCCATGAAATATAACGTTCTGTTACTCGGAAGCGGTGGACGTGAACATGCACTGGCTTGGGCTATGGCTCAATCCCCCTCAATGAATAAGCTGTTCATTGCTCCCGGAAATCCCGGAACTGCGGAAGTGGGAGAGAACGTAAACCTTTCCATCAGCGACTTTGATCAGGTTTGGGATTTTATACAGGCCAATGATATCAACCTCACCGTTGTAGGTCCCGAGCAGCCGCTGGTGGATGGTATTGCCAATTTCCTGGAAACAAAGAGCCACCCGGTTTTTGGCCCGAAACTGCAGGCAGCTATGCTGGAAGGGAGTAAGGAATTTGCCAAAGAATTCATGCAGCGGCACAACATCCCAACAGCAGCGTATAAAGTTTTTGATCAGAACAACTTTGACGAGGCCGCTGACTACATCAAAAAGCAGGGTAAATTTCCGGTGGTGTTAAAAGCCGATGGTTTGGCCGGCGGGAAAGGGGTTTTCATCCCCGAAACTGAAGCCGAGGCTATGGAAGTACTGGAAGAGCTAAAAACCAGTGATTCTCTCAAAGATGCAGCCAGCCGTTTAGTAATTGAAGAGTTTATGATCGGGGAAGAAGCTTCGGTCTTTGCTATATCCGACGGGGAATCATACAAGGTAATTGGCAACGCTCAGGATCATAAACGAATTGGAGAGGGTGATACCGGACTGAATACCGGCGGAATGGGTGCGTATTCTCCGGCTCCCGTGGTATCAACGGGAATTCTGGACCGGGTAGAACGAGAGATTATTGAACCGACCATTTCGGGGATGAAAGAAGAAGGAAATCCCTATGCCGGAATTTTGTATTGCGGGCTGATGATCACCAAAGAAGGCCCCAAAGTGGTTGAGTACAACTGCCGGTTCGGAGATCCGGAATGCCAGGTAATACTGCCCCGATTAAAAGCCGATATGCTGGAAGTGATCGTGGCTTGCACCGAATCCAAGCTGGATACTGTGAACATAGACTTTGACGATGAAGTGAAATGCTGTGTGGTAATGGCATCAGGCGGATATCCGGAATCCTATGAAAAAGGGAAGGTGATTACCGGCCTGGATGATGTTAAGAATGCCATTCTATTTCACGCAGGTACCAAAAAAGAAGGGGATCAAATTCTAACCAATGGCGGACGGGTGCTTAATGTTGTCGGCTCCGGCAAAGATCTGCAAACGGCTATTGATAACACCTACGCCGAAGTAAAAAAAATAGCTTTTGACAAAGCCTATTACCGGAGCGATATTGGGGCGAAAGGCCTCAAACATTAGAATATTGAATAGTGAACATCGAACATTGAATGATGAAGTTGGTTTACTTCCGGTAATCATTCGGGTTTGCTGCTCCTTTGTGTTCTCTATTCTCATCATTACCAACACAAGCGGCCAAGCTCTTCAAACCCTGTATTCGGGATTAGACAATGCGGCGGGATTATACGTCACCCAGAACTCGGTATATATAGTTGAGCAGGGCAAAGACAGGGTGCTGAAACTGGATCATTCCGGAAATTTACTGGACACCATCGGGGGGAAAGGGGGCGGAAATTACCAGTTCAGCAAGCCGGTAGATGTGGATGCTACCAATGGTTTAAAAATTTTTGTTACAGACTTCAACAACCGTCGCGTGCAGGTTTTTGACCGGCGCGGACAGTATCTGAGCAGTATCTCTGCCAGTGATGCATTTGGAACTAACCGCCCGTATAATCCCACTCAGGTAGCCGTAAACGGACTGGGAGAAGTCTTTTTTGTGGATGCCGAAAACTATATTCGCCGTTTTGACCTGGATTCCAACTTACTCGATGAATTCCGAATTCCGTCAGAAGTGAAATCTATAGATGAAATGAATGTGACCTCCCGGGAGATTTTGATTCTCGACAAAGAATCAAAAACGATTCACCGGTTATCCTTGAATGGAAATTATGAAGGGTTCTTTACTGCCAATGGAGTTCAAGCCCTGTTTGCCAACGAAGGGGGGATTTGGAGAGCTTTTTCAGATCGGGTTGAGTTTGAAAGCCGGTCAAGGCAGACGAAAACCATAAATCTATCTACCGATTTAAAAGCCACAGATATGCAGGTGGAGGATGGTATGATATTCATTCTAAGCTCAGGTGACTTGTACAAAATCCCAGGTTCCAACCAATGATTACCCTGGAAGAAATTTTTGATGCTGGAACATCTTTTGAAAAAAAGGCCGTTCAGGTCTTCGAATTTCAGCGAACTAATAACCCGGTGTACCAACGTTTTTGTAAGGCTTTAGATATCGTTAAAGTAACTTCGCTTAGCGAAATTCCCCTGTTACCCATACAAGCCTTCAAAGACACCGAAGTGCTCACTGCTCCTGAAAATTCAAAATCCAAAATCCAAAATTTAGAATTTCAAAGCAGTGGCACGTCAGGAATGAGCAGGAGCAGGCATGTTGTCCCCGATCCTGAGGTATATCTTCAGTCGATTACCAGGGGGATGAAGCATTTCTACGAACTGGATGATTATGTGATTTGGGCGTACACACCGGGCTATATCGAGAACCCCAATTCTTCCCTAATCTGGATGCTGAACGTACTTATGGAGCGGGAAGAATCAGGTTTGAGCAGATTTATGGAACTAGGCCAACCGATGAATATAGCCGGGTTAAAAAAAGTTCAAAATTCAGGAAAGAAACTGATGCTGTTCGGGGCCGCTTTTGGGCTGCTGGATATTTTGGATAAGGGGGAGATCCGGTTGCCGGAAGATTCTGTGATCCTTGAAACGGGCGGAATGAAAACGCACCGGCGGGAGATTACTAAGACTGAATTGCATGATCAATTAGCGAAAGGCTTTGGTTTACCCAAGTCGCAGGTTCACTCCGAATATGGGATGGCAGAGTTGTTGAGTCAGGCTTACAGCCAGGAAGGAGAATGGTTTGAGTGTGTGCCGTGGATGAAGGTGAGTATCCGAAACCCGAAGAATCCCATGGAAGAAGCAGCGTATGGGGAGGAGGGATTAATCGGAGTGATTGACCTGGCTAACCTGTATTCATGTTCCTTTATTTTAACGGGAGATAAAGGCCTCCAGCGGGCTGATGGAAAATTCCAGGTATTGGGGCGATGGAACCCGGAAAACCTGCGCGGATGTAATTTCTTAATCGATCAGGATTGAGCGGGTGTTTTATATAGCAGAAATGAAATTTCTAAAACTCGTTGTCATGCTGAACTTGATTCAGCATCTGATGCGGTTTGATAATTAGCAATGGCAGAAGTAAATCTGAACAAATATATTTCCAAAATACAGAAGGCTGTAGAGGAATGGCTGAGTCAGGAGAATCAGGTTCTCTGGAAAGCCGTACAGCAAACTGTTGATGATGGATTGTTCAGTCAGCACGATATTGAATTCCAACTTTCCGTTTTAAGAGAAAATATTGCGAACGGAGATATCCGGGAATGGGTGAATCGATCAGAGTTGAGTGATCGGCAAAATGCTAAAGGCCAGAAAGTGCTCTGTCTTCATGCCGGAAATTTACCGTTAGTTGGCTTCCAAACCGCTCTGGGAACCATTCTCTCCGGCGCTGATTACCACGGTAAGCTCTCCCGAAAAGACCCGCATTTATTGGCTTCTTTTTTGGATGAAATAGGAAAATCTCTGCCTGAGAAAAAGATTCACTATTCAACAGATCTGGAAAAATTTACAAACCTAAAAGCTGATAAAGTTATTTTTGCAGGATCTGAAGAATCCATTTCTGAAGTAAAAGAGAAAATCCGGGAGCTGAAGGCGGCAAAAGAAAATGCAGAGTACATCATCCGGACGGCCAAATTCTCCATTGCTTACCTGGAGGACTGGAATGAAGAGACAAAAAAAGAGTTGATTGAAGCGATGCTGAGGTATGGCGGGAAAGGCTGTCGATCGGTAGCTGTAGTGGTTGCCAATTTTGGACTGAAGAAGGTCAAAGAAGAACTTGAAAAAGCTACTAGAGAATTTTGGGAATTGAATCCCCAACATCAAAAACCCGCTCCGGATTTACAGTATCAATATGCCTATAACGCAGCCGTGGAAAAGAGGCAGCTTTGGCTGGAGGACTTCCTGATCCAGGAATCCGAGGAACTGCCGGATACCGACTTTACGGTAAACTGGGTGGAAGGAGGAGAGGAGAAAGTCAGAGAGTTAAAAACTCAATTCGGAAAGAAGGTGCAGTCGGTTTATTCAGCCGGTAAAAAAATTGCCGGAATAGAGACGGAAGAATTGGAGAGGGCTCAGCTCCCGCCACTTTGGTGGAAGCCGGATGGGGTGGATGTGGTGGAGCGGTTAATCAGGTAAATCCCACCAATCCCATAAATCATAGTTCCAAGTTTGAACCTTGATTTATGAGATTTTAGGATTGCCGGTATTGTTTATTTCATCCCCTCAATATAATCCCCAAACTTCCAGCTTGATTTAAAATCTTTATCCAATTCCTGATTGGTAAGCAAGGCTTTCACCATGGCAACGGGAATGCTGTTGTTTTGGAGGATGGTGTCGTGAAATTCCTTTTCGGTCATTTGCCCGGATTCGACAAGTTCCTGTCGCAGTGAATAAAACTGCATGGCTCCAACCATGTAGGCGATTTGATATAACGGCCCATAATTGCCTTCAAACGAGCGGCGGACTTCCGCTTCGGCATTGGCATATTCATGGCCCACTTTATCCACCAGGTAATCAATACATTCCTGTGGCGACCAGTTTCCAAGATGGTAATTCAGTGAAAACACAATACGGGCGGCACGGTGCATTCTCCAGTACAACATTCCGATTTTGTCTTCCGGGTTATCAGGGAAATCTTTTTCCCAAAGCACGAACTCCCAATACAGTGCCCATCCTTCCGTCCAGAAAGGCGTTCTGAATATTCGTCTGTGGGTTTCATATCGCCGGTTCATAAATTGCTGTAAATGATGGCCGGGAATGAGCTCGTGATGGACTACAGCCTTGGAAAAGTGAGGATTATTCCCCCGCATGCTCATCATTTTCTCTTCATGAGTCATGGTATAGGTGGGGTAGGCTATTCTTACAACCTCACCACCTAAAAAGAAGGGTGCAATTTTTTGCCATTCCGGGCTCAGCATCACCATGCGCCAGGTTTCCTTGGCCAGGGGCGGAATAGTGAGCAGGTCTCTATCTTCCAGGAAGGTGACGGCTTCTTCGGCTAAATCCTTCACCAACGGAGGTTGTTCTCCGGCGGGAACGTGTGTTGTCTTCACATACTCAAGGGCTGCTTTCCAGTCATCACCGTAGCCCAGCTCCCGGGAGGCTTTCAGCATTTCACTATAAGTCCACGCATACTGTTCGTTGGCAATATCTATGAGTTCCTGAGGTGTGTATGAAATCATCTCGAAGCCTAAACGGCGGATAATTTCACTTTTACCAATGGGGTTACCGATGATTCCTGAACCGTCATCATCTTCTGGTTTTTGATTGTAGTGTTGAGCAAGGGCTTTTTCATATTCTTCAAGAGAGGCAGTAAGAGCTGCATAGGGTTTCTCCACCCACCAGGTGAAATCAGGGTCGTAGCCATAATAAAACTCATAGGCTTCGGTAATTGCCTCTCTTCGTTCTTCGATTATACCGGCTGCTAACCCGGCCTGCTGCTTGGATAGCTTGGGGGTTTGCTCCAGTTCATTCAGCAAAGTAGCTGTTTCTGAATGCCAATTGTTAAACCGGGTGGCTACCTCTTTTCCATCCAGGGAGGTGCCCGACCTTCTCTCGGTAATAAAATCCATCATTCCCGTTTTAGCCGGAATACGTTCCGAAACCTCGTTAAACCGCTGGCGATCAGCCTGCAGGAAGTACAAAGAGCGTTCCAGATCATTCTTAAAAAGGAGGAAGTCCACTTTATCAGGATGAGCCAGCTCTTGGAAATTAATTTCATCCAGGTAGCTCAGCCACCGGGTATAAAATTCATCAAAACGGGTGAAATATTGTTCGGAGTTTTCTACAGAATATTTCCTGGATAATGCCCCGTAATCTTCCTGGTAAACAATAATGGCATCTTCAATAGAAGAAAAGGTAGTCTGAGCCACTATTTCATATTGAATAGAACACAGAAAAAGTGAAGTAAAAAAGGCCAGCAATGATGTTCGCATAAATTCCCGCTTTGTTAAAGAATATGGAAGCTATGAAAAGAAAAAACCGGCAGAACTGCTATGGGGAATTTGTTAAGGATTGAGATAGATTTTTATGAATGTCTCATATTCTTCTGAATAAGGCTTAAGATTTATTTCTTTGGGTGACTGATTAAGAGATTAAAAGCCAAATTTTACATATATTCCATCGATCAATAAATCGTAAAACATTATGGAAACAGTAAAAATATCTCCAAAATTTCAGGTGGTTATTCCTGCTAAGGTTAGGAAATCTCTGAACCTGAAAGCAGGTCAACGTGTACGGATGATCCCTATAGATGGAAAAATTGAGGTTGTTCCTGTTCCTGAAGCAAAATCATTGCGAGGTTTTGCCAAGGGTATTGATACCTCCATTGAGCGGGAGGAGGATAGGTTTTGAATGTTTTAGACTCATCGGGATGGCTGGAATATTTCACGGATGATAAATATGCAGATGTATTCGAGCCCATTATTGAAAATGATGAAGAGTTATTGGTGCCTTCCATTTGTTTTTATGAAGTGTATAAAGTGTTAAATAGAGAGCTGGGAAAATCAAAGGCGCTGGATGGGATAGCGCTCATGGCCAACGGTAAAGAGGTGTCGGTGGATCAGGAAATTGCACTTACAGCTGCACAAATAAATGCGGAGTTAAAATTGCCTATAGCAGACTCCATGATTTATGCAATTTCCCAAAAATATGAGGCTGAGCTCTGGACTTTAGATTCTGATTTCGAGGGGCTGGAAGGCGTGAAATACTTTTCGAAGAAGAGTTGAACCTTGATTTATTGGATTTCAGGATGCCCTTGATTTAAATTCTTTTGGTCAAAAAGAATAACTGAATAATTGAAAGTTCTCTTACCTCCCCAATTAACCCCAAAATCCATTTCAAAGGTTAAACAGGATTGTCTTATCTTTAATGCTCTGAGAATTTCGAAATTCAAAAAAGCATAAATGCACTCTTACAATCCGGCCGACATCGAGTCTAAATGGCAACAACACTGGCTCGAAAACAAAACCTTTGAAACGCCCACCGATAAATCCAAACCCAAGTATTATGTGCTGGATATGTTTCCGTATCCAAGTGGGGCGGGGCTTCATGTAGGTCACCCGGAAGGATATACGGCTACGGATATCATTGCCCGCTACAAGCGAATGAAAGGCTTCAACGTACTTCACCCGATTGGCTGGGATGCATTTGGATTACCAGCCGAGCAGTATGCGGTGAAAACGGGAACGCATCCGCGAATCACCACAGAAAAGAACGTAAATAAATTCAGGGAACAGCTGCAGGCTATTGGTTTCAGTTACGACTGGGATCGCGAAGTGAATACCACCGATCCGGATTACTATAAGTGGACCCAATGGATTTTCCTGAAGCTGTATGAAAAGGGACTGGCGTATGAAGATGAGGTTGCTGTAAACTGGTGCCCGGAACTGGGAACCGTACTGGCGAATGAAGAAGTCATTGACGGTAAAAGTGAAGTGGGTGGATACCCCGTTATCAGAAAGCCGATGCGCCAGTGGGTGTTGAAGATTACAGAATATGCCGAGCGATTGCTTCAGGATCTGGAAGAGCTGGACTGGCCGGAGTCGTTGAAGGAAATGCAGCGCAACTGGATCGGGAAATCGGTTGGGGCTGAAATTGATTTTGAGATTTCCGGCCACAATGAAAAGCTGAAAGTTTTTACAACACGACCGGATACCATTTTTGGTGCTACTTATATGGTGATGGCTCCCGAGCATCACCTGGTGGATAGAATCACGACCGAAGATCAAAAGCAGGCGATTGCTGATTATCAGGAAGAAGCGGCCAAGAAATCGGACCTGGAGCGACAGGAACTGAACAAAGAGAAAACGGGCGCTTTTACCGGCGCTTATGCCATCAACCCGGCCAACGGTAAGCAAATCCCAATCTGGATTGCCGATTACGTGCTCGACAGTTACGGAACAGGAGCCATTATGGCCGTACCGGGACAGGATGAAAGAGACTGGGAATTTGCCGAGAAATTTGATCTGGAGATCGTTCGTACGGTTCAGCCGGAAGAAGGATTTGAAGGAAAAGCCTACACCGGAGAAGGAGTTGCCATAAACAGTGACTTCCTGAATGGGTTGAAAATCAAAGAAGCCAAAAATAAAATCATTACGTGGCTGGAAGAAAAGGGAGCCGGAACCAAGTCGGTTAATTACAAACTGCGCGACTGGCTGTTCTCCCGTCAGCGTTATTGGGGTGAACCGTTTCCGATTATCCATGTGGATGGGGAACCAAAACCGCTGCCTGAATCTGAATTACCGGTAGAGCTTCCGGAAGTGGATAAATATCAACCTACCGGTGATGGCGAACCGCCACTGGCGAATGCAAAAAATTGGGTGGAAACCACCGATCCGGAGACCGGGAAAACAGCCATCCGTGAAACCAATACCATGCCGCAATGGGCCGGTTCCTGTTGGTACTACCTGCGGTACATCAGTCCAGAATTTGACGGCGGTCCCGTAGATCCGGATTATGAAAAGTACTGGATGCCCGTGGATCTGTATGTGGGTGGAGCCGAACATGCGGTTCTGCACCTGCTGTATGCCCGGTTTTGGCACAAAGTGCTATATGATATTGGCGTGGTTTCAACCAAAGAGCCATTTAATAAGCTGGTGAATCAGGGGATGATACTGGGTGAAATGGAATTCACCGGCCCCGATGGCAAAAAGATTACTGAAGATAAAGTAGAGAAGAAGGGTGAGGGCTTTGTGCTCAAAGGCACTGATACGAAAGTGGAAGCCCGGGCTCACAAAATGTCCAAGAGTCGCGGTAATGTCATCAACCCCGATAACATCATAGCTCAATACGGAGCCGACTCGCTGCGATTATATGAGATGTTTATGGGACCGCTGGAGCAGGTAAAGCCCTGGAGCACCAAGGGTGTAGAAGGTGTGAACCGGTTCCTGAATCGTGTTTGGCGCTTGCTGGTGGATGAAGATTCCGGAGAGATTTCTGCTAAGGTGAAGGATATAGAGGCCGAGAAGAAACACCTTAAACCTCTCCATGAAGCCATCAAGAAAGTAAGCGAAGATATTGAGGGACTCCGTTTCAATACTGCCATTTCCGCACTGATGATTTTTGTGAACGAAGCCAATGGATGGGATGAAATTCCTTTATCGGTAGCTGAAGAATTTATTCAGATTCTGAATCCTTTTGCTCCACATATAACGGAAGAGTTGTGGCGAATGCTGGGTCATGAAGAAACGCTGGCTTACGAAGACTGGCCACAATTCAACGAAGAATACCTGAAGCCCGATTCCATTACGTATCCGGTTCAGGTGAATGGGAAAGTCCGTGCTGATATCGAAGTGGATGCTGATAAGGCCAAAGACAAAGATTATGTGTTAGGCTTAGCCAAAGAAGAAGAAAACGTAGCCAAATATCTTGCTGATGGAAATCTGGTGAAAGAGATCTTCGTGCCCGGGAAGATTGTGAACCTGGTAGTAAAATAGTCAGGCCATAAAAAAGGCTCCGATGCAAAGCATCGGAGCCGTATAAAAGTGTGAATCGCAGATTATAAGGATTATGGGATTTCACTGATTGTTGTCATACAATCAGTGTCACACCCCTAAATCCGGTTGATTCGTGTTTCTAAATACGCGATTGAATTACCGCTCTTCAACGGATGTCCATTCCAGCCCTTTCTCACCAACATAAAGAGCACGCGGACGAATCAGGCGGTTATTAGCTGCTTGTTCCATGAAATGCCCGGTCCATCCTGAAACACGACTCATCGTGAAAATACAGGTGTACAGATCAGGCTCAATTCCAATTGAGTAGTACACGGTAGCTGAGAAGAAATCTACGTTAGGATCAATATCCTTCTCACTCTTCATGGTGTTCAGCATATCCATCGACCACTCATATAACTGCTGGTGTCCCGTTTCTTCAGAAAGATCTTTGGACATTTTTTGCAGCAATCGGGCACGGGGGTCAAAAGTCTTATACACCCGGTGACCAAAACCAGAAAGCTTTTCTTTATTTGCTAACTTTCTTTTGGTGAATTCTACAGCATCCGCTGTATCCGGATCTTTATCCAGCTCAAGAAGCGTATTCATAACTGCTGTGTTTGCTCCACCGTGGAGTGGTCCTTTAAGCGCACCAATAGCTCCTGTGATTGCAGAATACATGTCAGACTGTGTAGCGCAAATGGTACGGGCGGTAAAGGTAGAAGCATTCATTCCGTGCTCGGCATGCAGGATCAGGCAAAGATCCATGGTCTTTTCCGCTTGCTCACCGGGCTTCTCACCGTTCAGCATATATAAAAAGTTAAATGCGGTGCTGCCTTCATCAAGTGGCGCTACAAAGTCTTTGCCTTTACGGGCACGGTCAAAGGCTGCAATGATAGTAGGAATCTTAGCCGTGATGTCGATGGCCTGCCCCTCGAATAAAGTGTCATCAAACTTGCCATGCGTATCATCAAAGTCTGCAAGCATGGAAACGGCTGTTCTCAGAACGGCCATAGGCTCAGCACTCTTATCGGTAGTATTAATATAGTCGAGTACCGGTTGTGGAAGTGAACGATGCTCAATCAAAAGCTTCTTTAAGCTTTCCAGTTCTTCCGCGTTTGGCAGGCGATCATTCCAAAGCAAAAAACAAACTTCTTCAAAGGTTGCGTTTTCAGCCAGGGTGTCGATAAGATACCCGGAATAAATGAGTTCGCCTTTTTGTCCGTCAATAAAACTTTTAGATGTAGAAAAAGCTACAATGCCTTCAAGTCCTTTATTGATATAAGGATATTGTTGCTCGTCAAAGCCTGTGTGAATGCCTTCTGACATTTAGTACTCCAATTTATGTTAAAAGAATAATCTGCTCGGTAAGAGCCAACTTCACGCTGCTAACATTTTTAAATATACAAGCGTTTGTGGTTGGTAATAAAATCCGATTCTCGTTTGAGAAGAGCATCGAATATAGTAAAACGACCGCACAATTTTAAGTCAAAATGTTTAAAACTATTTCAATAAAACAAATGATCTTGAAGAAAGTGTGAAGATGTGCAGGTTTTCTGAAATTGAGCCAAGTGTAACATCAAAGATACCACAGCGTACTTTTTTATCGAACCAATTTAAATAACGCTATGGAATCTTATCAATTTGACTCTATCGGACTTGCTCACTTCGGCTTTGCTATTCTTTCTATGGTTTTGGGTGCGCTTGTCATTTTTAGAAAGAAAGGAGGATCCGTCCATAAAAAGTTAGGATACGTCTATTTTGGCTCAATGATAGGGCTGAATGTAACCGCCTTAATGATCTACAAACTCTTCGGTTTTTTCGGGCCATTCCATGTGTTTGCTTTGATCAGCTTGGTTAGTGTGATAGCCGGATTTGTTCCCGCTTACCTCAAGAAACCAAAGGACACCTGGCTGGAGTATCACTATGAATTTATGAACTGGTCGGTGGTGGGCTTATATGCTGCGTTCTGGTCAGAGACTTTTACCCGGTTCTTCAGTTTTCAAGGCTGGGATGGATTCTGGATGTTGGTAGGTACAGTCACGGTAATTACAGTTGCCATAGGTGCTTACCTGATTAAAAAGAAGAAGAGCTATTTTTTAGAAAAGTTTGGCGGAAAAAAATATGCCCCGGTTGATTAAGCCTGATTCTTGGCCTCATTCCAAAATACATCCATCTCTTCAAGGCTGGCATCTTTGAGGGCTTTATCCTGCTCCTTTAGCTTTTTCTCGATGTAACGAAAACGTTGCTCAAACTTGGCATTGGTTTTTCGGAGACTATCCTCTGCATTGAGGTCAAAATACCTGCTCACGTTAACCAGGGAAAACAACAAGTCACCAAACTCATCGGCGAGTTCATCAGGATTATTTGTCTCTAAAGCTTGCCGGAATTCCTGCAGTTCCTCATCCAGTTTTTCCCAGGCAAGTTTCCATTCCGGCCAGTCGAAGCCCACATTCGCTGCTTTCTCCTGCATGCGTTGCGCGCGGATTAATGCAGGAAGGTGTGCAGGCAGGCCATCCAGCGTAGATTTCTTTCCTTCTTTAAGTTTGATGTTTTCCCAGTTTTCAGAAACCTGTTCTTCGCCATTTACTTCCGTATCACCAAAAACATGAGGGTGCCGGCGGATAAGCTTTTCCATCAGCGTGTAAATCACATCCCCCATGTCAAAAGTCTCGGTTTCGGTAGCCATCCGGGAATGAAATACGACATGGAGCAGCAGGTCGCCGAGCTCCTTTTTGAACTCATCGAAATCCTGATTGTCAAGCGCTTCAATGGCCTCGTAAGCCTCTTCGATCAGGTTGTCTTTGATGGATTCATGGGTTTGCTTACGATCCCAGGGACATTCCTTCCGGAGAATAGCTACCAACTCTACAAGATCTTCAAACTTCCGGCTTGGCTTCATACTTGAAATTTTAAATTAAAAATTATGAATCTGAAATTACCCAATTCAAAATCTATAATTTCCAATTTCTAAGTTTTTTTCTTCTTCTTTTTGGCGGCGGGGAAGAGGATGTTGTTCAGTATCAGCCGGTAGCCGGGACTGTTGGGATGTAAGGCTAAATCGGTGGGGGGATCGTTTACCCGGTGCGTGTAGTCTTCAGGATCATGCCCGGCGTAAAAGGTGAAGGTTCCGCGACCGTAATTTCCATGGATATATTTAACCTGCTCTCGGCCGGGAGATTCGCCCAATATTACCGCCGATGATTTAACTTTGTCTTTCTGAAAGGCGGTAGTTTGTCCGTAAAAGCCACGCACG
Organism: Gracilimonas sp.; assembly: GCF_017641085.1. Lineage (NCBI taxonomy): Bacteria > Pseudomonadati > Balneolota > Balneolia > Balneolales > Balneolaceae > Gracilimonas > Gracilimonas sp. Next base: position 357,126 of record NZ_JAEPPI010000001.1, read on the forward strand.
CTGCTCACGTGATTTTGAGTTAGCATAGTAGGAACCGGGTCCCACTTGGCTGAAAATTCAAAGAGGGTAAAAAAGTCCAGCGATTGGTCAACCCGGTTGATGCTTACCGGAACGTCAATGTTGGCATGCTCGTATTCACTGGGATTCAACACAATTTCAAAATCCTCAAAAGCGAGTGTTTTATTGAAATCCAGCTTTTCCTGGGCATTGGGATCGGCCGGGTCGCCGTCAAATTGTTCGGGGGCTATATCCACGCCTTCGGCAGCCAGAGCAATGTCGAACGTATCGGTTCCGGAGCACATCGAAAACAGAAACCCACCATTGCCTACATAGCGCTTGATGGTACGGGCTACTTCTTTCTTCTGTTCGCTGACTGAGGAATAGCCGAGCTCGCTGGCCATCGCTTCCATTTGCTTAACTTGCGCAATGTACCAAGGCATGTTGCGATATGTGGCCCAAAATTTGCCATACTGACCGGTGAAATCTTCGTGGTGAAGGTGAAGCCAGTCGTATTCATCCAGCTTACCTTCCAGCACTTCCACATCCCACACTTTCTCATATTCCACTTCGGCGTAGGTGAGGGCAAGCGTCACGGCATCGTCCCAGGGCAGAGCCTGGTCGGGAGTGTAAACGGCAATTTTTGGTGCCTTCTCGAGGTTCACAACGGCTGTATTGCTGCTGTTACTTTCTACATCCGCTACAATCTGCCGGGCTTCAGATGCGCTGATGGTTTCAAGCGAAACATTGCGCAGCCTGCTTTTTCGAACAATGTCATTTTCAACCGTTGCCAGGAAGCTTCCTCCGCGATAATTCAACAGCCACTGGGCGGTATATCCATCGGTGATGTGATTAAAAATGACACCATAGGCTTTGAGGTGGTTGGTTTGCGAAGCATCCATCGAAATCAGCACGTGCTGCTGGGCCGAAACCATAAGCATCGGGCTTAGCGCAAATAATAATATGGTAAGCAGTCTCTTGATCATATCAGGAGTTTTGATTGGTTAATTCTGTCAGTCGTTCTCTTGCATATGGGGCGTAAAATCCCTGCGGATATTCCAGTATAAGCCTCTCATAAATATCTTTTGGGGAAATTTCTACTGTTGAAGTTGTTGAATCAAGGTTCCAAAAGCAATCCTCTGTAGATTCACACGCCTTTTGTACAGATTGAATGTTAGTCTGTTCAGCTAGTTTTGCCTGTTCCCAAAGTAATTTCTCTTTGATGGGGGTGGCAGGATTTGATGCCAAAAATACGCTCAGCTCATTATACTTTTTGGCTTTTTGAATATGCGGAGATTCAACGAAAAAGAGTAAAGCATCGTCTTTTAAAGCAGTAAAACGCTCATCGTTTATCATTTCCAAAAATGCTTCAGAGCTTTTTGCAGACGCACCGTTATTTTCCATGAAAACAGCATCGGCAAACCGGGAGAGTAACTCGCCTGAAGTATCTACGGCCGTTCCCTGTTGCAGCCATAACCGAAGTTCGAGGGCGTCGTTGGCATAATAAGAGGTGTTCTGCCTGCCCAGCGATTTCAGCTGAATGCCAGCAAATTCGTAATCACCGGCATAGAAATCGGTGAGGGCGAGAAAGTAACGGGTTTTTTCGGCGAGTTCTCCAATTTCAGCTTGCTTATTAGCCCGTGTAAAACTGATGCGCGCTTCGGTAAACTTTTTCTGAGCAAGATGAATTCTTCCCTCCAGGTAGGGAATTTCGGGTGAGTCTCGCATGGCCGGGAGGTTTTTGAGTTTTCGCAGCGCTGTCCGGGCTTTGTCCAGATCAAAAACATGGTCGAGGGCTAACTCGGCTCTTTTAAGCTGCACATTCCCCATACCGCTATAATTGTTGGTCTCTGTCTCGATAGAATCCAGCATAACGGTAGCAAGTTTAAAGAGGCTGTCTCGTTTGTTGGTGAAGTCGAGATTGTAATCATCGATATACTTGGCCCATTTTGAATAGGTGTCCGCCAGTTCTTCCAGACCCCGCCACTTAATCTCACCGTAGGCATTGTCGGTGTAATAGGTGAAGGCATCTTTAGCCAGTTCAAATTCATTATTCTCGGTCAGCTGCCTGCCCAGGTTAAACAGCGAGTAGTTGTAGGATTGAGATCGGCTCTCATATTCTTTAGCTGTAGCAAGCGCCCGGCGGTATAATTTGTTTTCCTGAAGCAGCCAAATCTGCAGCTGGTAAAACGTTTGATAGTTGGGGGATGAAATGGAGAGCTTACCCAACCGCTCATCAATTTCAATGATGGTGATGTCGTACAGAATTGGGTCGTTATACCGAAGCAAACTGCGCTGTATATATGAAATCTGGTTTGGGGACGATTCCAGTAAATTCAGCCATTCTTCAATTGCCAGCTCGTATTCGCCGGCCCTCATGTAAGCGTTAGCTATATCCCCAAAAAATAAACGGTCGTTTTGAAATACATTACGCGCCTTTTTATACACCTCAACGGCTTCAACATATTCACGCCGGCTCACCATGGTTCGGGCGGTGGTTATATAAAGTTGTAGCTGACGGGGATGAGATTCCAGGTTGGCATACCAGATATCTAATGCTTTTTCTGTGTCTTCCTTGAAATGATAGATTTCCCCGATTCGGATCTCTACCTGACTCTCAACTTCGGGCTGGTCCTGGTATTTGTGTGCTATTTCGAGTCCCTGATCATATTGCTTTAACTGGATCAGGCAGTCGATTAACCGGTCAGCATAAACGTAAGTGCCGGGATTGTTATCGTGCAGTTCTTGTAACAGGGGCAGGGCATCGGCATATTGTTGCTGCTGCATAAGCCGGGTGGCAAGCTGGAAGTCGCTGTTGTTTTGAGCTGTGGCCGTGAAACTCAGCAGCCCGATAATCAATAAAGAGAATACGGTTTTTAAAAAAGTGTTCATGAACTCATGATATCAAATTCCGGGAAGAAAGATTTTATCTCCCTGTAAAAACGGTTCAGAGGAAACCCGACTACATTATAGTAGTCCCCATCAATTTTTTCTACAAACAAGGCGCCCAAGTCATCCTGAATTCCATAAGAACCGGCTTTATCCATGGGGTTACCGCTTTTTATATACGCTTTAATTTCCTGTTCACCTAACGTGCTGAAGGTAACTTTTGTTTGTTCATAAAAGGTGTGTTTGGCTTGAATGATGCCATTTTTATCAGTTTTAACAAATGCGACTCCCGTATAAACAAAATGATGGGTTCCACTTAACCGGCTCAAAAAGGCAAAAGCCTCGTCAGCGTCTGCCGGTTTACCCAACACTTCTCCATTATGCACCACGATGGTATCAGAACCGATGATGAAGCTATCGCTGAATTTGGAGGCAACATCGATGGCTTTCAAAGCGGCAAGGTCTTCCACCATTGGCCCGGGCTCTGTGTGCGAGCTGATTTCTTCTACATCACTGGGGGAAATCTCAAAAGCCAGGCCAATCTGTTGTAATAATTTCTTTCTTCGGGGGCTCTGAGAAGCCAGAACAATTCGAGTCATACCGTATTTGCACTTTTGGGTTTAGCAGATAATTAAATAACTTAGCCAACCATTTCGATCATAAATTTCAACTAAGTTAACTAAAAGAACATGGCAAAACGAGGACGTAAACAGGCGGATCATCAACCGATGTTTTTTTCCGCATATAACTACAAACTCATCGGGATAGCAATTTTCCTGATTGTAGCGGGTTTTACGGCCATGTACCTTGAAAATGAAGTGGACGGCTTTATTTCTCTTTTTATCTCTCCGATTGTGATTATGGCCGGCTATATCCTGGTTATATTTGCTATTATGAAGCACGACCGGGATGAAGAACCTGAAGCAGCATCCAGCTAAATATAAACGTGCTCGATCGCTGGGTAAATATCTTCTTTTCGTTAGCACTGGTTTTTGTATTCATCCTGTTTGGTGACTCTCAACAACACAACCAGATTCTTTTAGGGCTTTTTCTCGCCGCTTTGTTATCCATCACCGCTTTCATTTTGAACTGGTTAACGATTGACGGTGCTTCTTCAGCAACCATATTTGGTGGATTTGCTTATGGTTTAGGCGGACTTGCCGGGGCTGCCGTAGTGCTGGCCTTCTTTATATCGGGATCGGTGCTTTCCAAAGATTTAATATCCCGCGAAGGTTTCCTGGAAAAGAAATTCCGGCGTAATGGTAAACAGGTTTGGTCGAACGGGTTTTGGTTTGTCCTCTGGATTTTAATTTGGTTCTTGACCGATGTAGATGCTTTTCTGATTGGCGCCGTAACATCCATTGCAACCGCTGCTTCCGATACCTGGGCTACAGAAATTGGAGAAAACCGGCTAAAGGGTAAAACCCGGCTTATTACTACCGGAGAAAAAGTTCAGCCCGGAACCGACGGCGGCATTAGCTTTTATGGAACCGTTGCTGCACTTACCGGCGCAGCTTTTATAGCGGCTGTGTTCTGGTTTTTTGCTATTAACACCATGCTTTCAACCATTTTGATAATTGCGATCACCGGATTTTTTGGTTCCCTCATCGATTCTTACATTGGCGCCCGGTTTCAGAATGCGGCGTACAGCCTTCCCGGACTTTCATTAATTGGTTTGGAGAATATGTATGTTAGCAACAATTTCGTGAATTGGATTTCTGCAGGCCTGGCTTCAGTAATCAGTTTGATATTAATCTTAATCATTGGCGTATGAAATGGTATAAAAAACTACACTGGCAAATTATAATTGGATTGATTTTAGGTCTCCTTTGGGGGCTGCTGGCCAGTGTCACCGGGTTAAATGAATTTACTTCTGACTACATCAAACCCTTTGGCACCATTTTCATAGCCATGCTGAAGCTGATCGCGATGCCACTGGTGCTGGTATCACTTGTGGTAGGGGTTACCAGTTTAAATGATACCACCAAGCTGTCGAGGATGGGTTTCAAAACAGTGTCGATTTATGCCGTAACAACTGTTTTTGCGATCACTATAGGTTTAGTAGCGGTGAATGTGATTCAACCCGGAAAAACCCTCCCGGCCGAAACAACAGCCACCCTGCAGGAAAGCTACAGCGAGTCAGTTGACGATCGAAGCGCCACGGCAGAACTGGTGCAGAATCGCGGTCCGCTCGACTTTATTGTAGATATCGTACCCGAAAACTTCTTTGCTGCTGCATCCAATAACTCAAGTATGTTGCAGGTGGTATTTGTAGCTATTCTACTTGGAATTGGGATTATCCAGATTGGAGGTAAAAAAGCCCAGACGCTGGTGGATGTATTCGATGCCTTTAATGATGTAATTATTCGGATTGTGGAGCTCATCATGCTTACCGCTCCCTATGGGGTTTTTGCGTTGATGGCCTCCTTGATCATAGATCTCGCCGGGGATGACCTCTCTCAGGCTATGGAATTATTATACGCATTGGGGTGGTATTGCCTGACGGTAATCATAGCCCTTATTCTTCACGTTTTTATAGTTTATGCCAGCCTGTTCAAAGTGATGAGCGACATGAAGCTTTCGACCTTTTTCAGGGCCATACAACCTGCTATGCTGCTCGGTTTTAGTACCAGCTCCAGTTCAGCTACGCTTCCGGTTACCATGGAGCGTGTGGAAAAAAACCTGGGTGTTGAAGACGAAGTTGCCAGTTTTGTGCTTCCCATCGGAGCAACCGTGAATATGGATGGAACGAGTTTATACCAGGCAGTAGCGGCCGTATTTATTGCCCAGGCATTAGGGATGGATTTAACCATTGCTCAGCAATTGATGATTGTGTTAACGGCAACGGCAGCTTCCATTGGTGCTGCCGGTGTTCCCGGAGCCGGTATTGTGATGCTGGTTATTGTACTGGAAGCCATTCAGGTGCCCACAGCGGGAATAGCGCTCATCCTTGGGGTAGATCGCATTCTGGATATGTGCCGAACCACAGTCAATATCACGGGAGATGCTGCGGTGGCAGTGGCAGTGGCATCCTCAGAAGGGCGGTTAGGGGCTCCTAATCTGGATGATTAGAATTTCAGAAAACAGGAAATTTTATATGCCTTTATGCCTGAAAATCTGTTAATTGAAGGAACAAAACTAACGAGTAACACGTGTGCCTATGGCTCAAAAGTTACTATCCGGTAAACATTTAAAAGCACTACATATCGCCCTCTTCTTGCTGGTTGCCGCCTTGGGTTTCAAGGCAACAGCCCAGTCTGTATTGCTTCCGGGCGATGTAGTTATTGTATCTGCAAATGCGGATACTCATTCCATCGATTTTATACCGCTTATCGATATTGAGGAAGGTACGGTGCTGTATTTCTCAAATGGGAAGTGGGATAAGGAAGCTCAAACTTTATCCGGGAATGAGCTTAAGGTAACATTCAAGAGCCCGATTCAGGCCGGCACAAATATTCACCTAAATGACTTTAATGATGACCGGCTGGATATTGAAGGTGAGATGAGTTTTGAAGGCGGAACGTACCGTCTTTTTGCCTATCAGAGAGAAGAAGTATATCGGTTTATTTTTGCTATAGGCTGGGGGAAAGGGGGTGTATGGAATACCTTAGAGAAAGAAACACTGGGGTCAGACATCCCGGAAAGTTTGCAAGAAAGCGATCACACCTACCTGACACTGGGTGATGCCTCGAACTATCAGTATTACATCAGAAACGGAGCCAGCGGAACCCGGAATTTGTTGCTCCAGTATGTGGGAAATGAAAGCCATTGGCGTGGAAGTGAAAGCAAGCCTTTCCCAATTTTTGGAACCTCTTTTAATTTACTCGCCCCGCCGGTCGTTCTTTTTGATCAAAGTGTTTCTACTGTTCAGGAATCAGATTCGGTAGCTATTTTGAATGTCGCTATTTATGAACATGATGGCTCCAGGCTTTCCGTTGATGTTAAGTTTGACACCCTTCGAAGTATCACATCTCCTGATGATTACACCGACTTTGAAACCACAACCCTCAATTTTACCGGATTGATTGGGGATGGTGTATATGAAGTAAGGGTTCCGATTACAGATGACAGTGACTATGAAGGAAGAGAAACCGGTATTTTTACCCTGCAGAATTTAACAAAAGGAAATTACGGAGACTTCCTCACGCACAGCAAAATCATTCTGGACAATGAAAAGCCGGAGGTGTTAATATCTCAGGTTGCAAATACCCCTGAAGGAGCTGATTTTGTGGAACTCCAGAACATGGAAGATGGCGTTGTCTCATTAAATGGCTGGAGCCTTTCCTCTAAAGACCAAAAATATACATTTGCTGAAGATGCTGTTTTATTTCCTCAGCAAACCATTCGTATTAAGCATAAAGCTTCAGCGGCTGAAGTAGATTCATTAGAGACTACTATTTACACAAATCTTGATAGGCCTTTGCTCAATAGAAGAGGCGGACAATTGGTGTTGAAAGATTTCAGCGGAGAGAAAATTCATGAGTTCAAGTACTCAGAACTGAAAAGGCAAAGTGAAAGCAATTCAGGGAGGGATGACTTGGTTTCAGGTAATGTTATAAATAATAGCAATCCACAAGTTAATGATGGTAATCTGCTTGGGCTGAAGGCTTCTGTACAGCAAATGGCACAACCGGGGTTGAAAGTAATCACCCAGACTGATGGAATTAGAGATGTATTCCCGGAAGCACGATTAAAAGGCTGGAATGAGAGCGAACAACAATTTGTGGAAGTAGCTTCAGAGTCGGCTTCGATGTCTGATTTTGGAATTCTGATTGGGCACTTCGAGGGAGAAGAAGCACAGAAATTAGCCGAGTGGAAAAAGAAAACTTCACAAAAAAAGCAGAATAGAAGCACACTCTCATTTAGTGTTTCAGCTACTGATCATGACCAAAATGAAGCCTTAAACGGAACGGAAGGTTTGAATCTGGTTTACAATAATTTGGACAGTCCCGTCAGCGTACAACGAATTCTTGAGCTGGCTGAAGAGAAATATCCCGAAATTGCCATAAAACAACTTATCTACGGAGTGAAGCAAAATGCTACGGGAGACTTGGACTTTGTACCACTGCAAGATGAAGATCAAATTCCGGCTCAGGCTCCCTTTTGGATCATACTGGAAAATATCCAACCTGAAATAGAAATAAATTTCGATCTGCAGGAAATCAGCCAGCCGGCAGCTGCTGCAGATACAGAGGAACTGACGGATGGAGAAATAACGACGATATCCCTTAAGCTTAATTCACAGGCTCAGAGCGAAAAGGTGACCGTTCACTTTGCAGATAACGGCACAACGGAAAGCGTAAAAGACCTTAATTCGTACCCGGAGTTGTTCCTTGGCAACCACACTTTTCTGGATATGGCATTTTCCGGCGGGGAGGAATATTTCAGTGAGATTATACTATCCTCGAAAATAGAACAGGCGCTCTCATTGCCGTTGCAATTCAGTACTTCCGGTTCCGGTAAGTTGACTCTTTCTATAAGTGAGTGGGAGGCTATTCCTGCTGATTGGGAAATTAAGCTGGAAGATAAAGCAGCACAGAAAGAGTATGTTCTGAGAGAAGATTTCAGCATGACTTTCGACCACTCGGTGTTAGCTGAGGAAGCCAATCGGAACCGGGAAGCTTCGTTATCAGATTATGCGAAAAAAGACCGCTTTGTGATTCACATACAACCTCCCGGGCAAATTGCAGAAGGTGATGAGGAAGACGATACTTTGCCGCGGGAAGTAGAGCTTCACCAAAATTTCCCCAACCCATTTAACCCGGCCACTATTATTTCATTTTATCTGCCGGAATCAGAAGAAGTTCGTCTCTCTATTTTTAATATTGTAGGCCAGCCGGTTGCGGTGATTGCAGAAGGAACCATGTCGGCCGGAGAGCATCAGTTTGAATGGGATGCCACAGACAAACCCAGCGGGATGTACATCTATCAGCTGGAAGTTGGAAAGAGTGTTATGACCCGAAAAATGACATTAGTAAAATAGTGAACAGATTTCGTGTGATAACAGTTATTCCAAATAAGTAACCATAAATCAAAAAAGGACAAGTACTCTTTACCTATCATGCAGTTTAAAACAATTCAAGGGGTGGAAGTGCCCGAAGTAGGGTTAGGAACACACCGATTAATTGGCAGAGAAGGCGAAAACACAATAAAGCTGGCACTGAATCTTGGCTATCGCCACATCGACACTGCCCAAAGCTATAAAAACGAAAGAGAAGTCGGGGAGGCCATCAAGAGATCACATGTTGATCGGGAAGAGATATTTCTTACCACCAAAGTTTGGCATACCCATCTTGAGAAAGACGACGTTTTAAAGATTGCAGAAAACTCACTTCGGGAATTGGACACTCCTTATGTGGATTTGTTGCTGGTGCACTGGCCCAACCCGGAAGTAAACATCGAAAAAACGATGGAGGCTTTTCTGTCACTGCGCGACCAGGGTAAAGCGCTGAACATTGGCGTTGCCAACTTTCCGCTGAAGTTATTGAAGGAAGTGAATGAAGAGCTTGGTGCCCCCATCTTTTGCAATCAGGTTGAATACCATCCCTTCCTGAGCCAGTTTGATTTACTGGACTATACCGCCGAGCAGGATATCCTTTTTACCGCATATTCCCCGCTTGCACAGGCAAAAGTGATGGAGAATCCATTGCTTCAAAAGCTTGGTGAAAAATACGGAAAATCACCGGCACAAATTGCCCTGCGCTGGTTGATAGAACAAGAGCAGGTGGTTGCAATCCCGAAGGCTTCATCGGAAGAACACCTGAAAGAGAACATCGATGTGTTTGATTTTGTGCTGGAAGACGACGACTTCTATGCCATCGATGATATCCAGAAAGATACCCGGTTAATCGATCCCGACTTTGCCCCTGAATGGGATAAATAGTAGCTGATAAGCAACTATTCAACCCTTCCAGGGTTAAGCCAAATTTGTTTGAGTCAGACCGATTGCCAAAACCCTGGAAGGGTTAGTTCAGGCATCGAAAGGTAGATTCGGGCAAGAAAAAAAGCTTTTACTACCCATATATATTTCATAACCCTTCCAGAGTTAAACCCTCGTGCTTTTGTTAGGCTTATTGCCATAACTCTGGAAGGGTTATTGGTAGTATAGGTAAGGAGTTTAATCAGCTGCAGGCAGCTAAGGCCAGTACATCCCCATCCTGGTTTGTAAGCTGATGGCGGTAGTTTTGATGCTCTTCGTTTTTTCGTTCGGAAGTGATCATATCACCAGAGCGGCTTTCCCGCATGAACATGATATCCATGTTTTTGATCAGGTAGGCTTTGTCATCATCGTAAGTCTCCATCAGCCACTCCACAAAGCGGGCATTGTTTACGTGCTCGTTCATATCCAGGTCTGAATTTCGGACTACAAACTTTTTAGTTACATCCGCATCCTCAAAGGAATTCAAGCGATCGGATTTTACCGGCATCACATGTTCCAATTCTGATAACCGAAGGTCCAGAACGTCTTGCGGCATGCGGGTAGGCTTACGGGTCTTTAAATTGATCATCATCCAATAGCTGAGGCAAGCCCCGATTTGGGTGCCTTCTTCATCCAAAATGCGGTAATCCCGATAGGCTCGTAAAGCATCGCCGGCGGCCGGCCAGGTTTCGATAGTGATTTTTTCCCTCCAGTTTGGATAACGCTCAATCTTGATGTCCATACGATGAAGCACCCAGGTGAGGTCTTTCTCCTGAAGCTGAGTGATATCAAAATTGAGTTTGTGGGCGTGATTCCCGGCTACTTCCTGAAAGAGAGAGCAAAGGGCCGGAAGGGTAATTTGCCCCCCGGAGCCAACTTCACTGGCCCGGATGGTAAAGGTTTCGCTATGCTTGGTGATGTTATCAGTCATGGATGAAGGTGAAGTTCCGAATCACCCCAAACATAAATGAAAAAAAGGATTTATGTGTCGATGATTACTTAGCCGCATGCAATATTCGGTTGCTCCAGATCTTGATGTCATCCAGGATCACATAAATGGAGGGCAGTACCAAGAGGGTTACTACTGTAGAAAAGGTAAGTCCGCCTACAATGGCACGTGCCATCGGGAAGTAGGGAGGGCCGTCGCCGCCAATCTGTGTGGTTCCGAAACAAAGGGGAACCAAACCAAGCACAGTGGTAGCTGCCGTCATCAGGATAGGGCGCATGCGGTCTCGTCCGCCTTGTATAACGGCTTCCCTTCGCGATAAACCCTCACTGCGCAGATGGTTAATATGATCAATCAGCACGATCCCGTTATTCACTACAATTCCCATCAGGATAAGAATTCCGATGAAGGCCATCAGGTCAAAAGTGGTTCCTGTGATAAAGAAGAACCAAAAGATTCCGATCATACCGTAAAAAATGCAGGAGAGCACGCTGGTGGGATAAATAAGCGATTCAAACAGGGAGGCCATGATCAGATAAATCAGGAAAAAAGCTATGGAGATATTAAAAAGCATGGTGTTCATCGCATCCATATCATTTCCAAAGCTTCGTCCGTAGCTCCATCCGTAGCCGGCGGGATATATAATTTGATCCATCACCTGCGATATTTTTCCGCGCGCTTCATCCGATGTAATATCATCGAGGTTGATGGAAATCCCCAGGGAAGTGCGGCGGTTTTCACGGAAAATGCGTCCGGCGCCGGGTCGCTCTTCAAAGTCGGCAAGGGTGGCAAGCTTCACTGATTGATCGTCATTAATAGAAATCGGCAGGTTTTTAAGATCATCGATGGTTTGCCGGTTTACATCCTGAAAGGCAAGGACCACATCGATTTCACTGTCTTCACCGCGAATACGCTGTATGGTTTGTCCGCGCATAGCTCCGGATACCATGCTGGCAACCGCCGATGAGGTAAGCCCGAAATTACGGGCGCGGTCATGATTTACGGTGAGGCGGATTTCATCACTTCCGGTCTCCGCTTCAGAACGAACATCGGCAAAGCCTTCAATTTGACCAAGTCGCCATTCCACCTGTTCGGCCAACTCTTCAAGTACGTCCATCGATTCGCCCTGTACAAAAACCCGAACCTGTTCGGCACTGTTACGGCTGATAAACTCAAAAGCCGGCTGACCGAGTGCAATTTTGGGCAGGTCTTTTTGGATTTCTTCCTTAATCTGCGTCACCGCCTTTTTGGCATCGTCCTCGTCAATAAGGTTGATTGTAGATTGGGCGTATTCGGGCTGGTAGTAGGTGTAAACAGACTCTATTTCGAATTTATCCTGGTTTTCGTAAAGGTATTCTTCAATCCGATCTACCGATTCTTTTACTCGATCCAGGGTATAACTGGCATTCAGATTATATTGAAGGCGTAGCTGCCGTTCTTCAATCCTTGGAAACATATCCACGTTCATAAATGCAATAGGGACGCCGCCACTCAAAAACAGCAAAACAATAAAAAGCACTGAGATTTTACGACGTTCCAATAACCATCCAAGCAAGGCGGAGTATTTTATGGAAAGTTTATCAATAACTGTTTTTTTCTTTGATTTTTCAGGCGGATGAATCTTGGAGGCGAGCAGGGGTATCACTGTAAGCGAAATAACCAGCGAAGCCAGCAGAGCAATGATAATCGCCATACCTATGTAATACATATGCTGTGAGATAAAGCTCTCATTCACTACGTTTGGCAGGAAAACGATGATGGAGGTCAGCGTACCAGCCGTAACGGCTATGGAAACTTCTTTGGCTCCTAGAATAGCTGATTTACGAGCGTCATTTCCTTTGCGTTGATACCGGTGTATGTTCTCGGTTACTACTACGGCGTTGTCCACAAGCATACCAATAGCGAGCATCAGTCCCATCATGGAAAGGATATTCAGCGAAATGTCGAGGAAGTAGAAAAAGCCAAGCGTTACAATGAGTGAAAAGGGGACGGCTGTGGCAACGATGAGGGTGGTGCTCATTTGTCGAAGGAAAATATACAGTACAATTACCGAGAGCAGTGCACCGATCATTCCGGAATTAAAAAGCTCCCGAAGCGAACTCAGGATTCCGTCGGCCTGGTTAAACATCTCATAAATCTCTATGCCCTGCATTTCAGGAAGCTCATTTACCTTGTCAATTTCGGCTAAAACTTCATCAACTACCTGAACGGTATTGGCGGTAGATTCCTTGGTGATATCCAACCCGATTGCGTATTTGCGATCGAGGTGACGGGCATAATTTCGTTCGGGGGAAGTATATTTAACGGTGGCAATATCCTTTACGCGGATGTTATTATCGGCCACAATGAGATTTTCGATATCCTCAACGCCATTCAGGTTGCCAACCGGACGAACCATGTATCGCAGACCGGAATCAGTAATTTTACCTGCTGAAATTGAAAAATTCGCTTGTCTTAGGGTACTGCTCAGCCTGTTCAAGTTAATATTGTACTGGGTGAGCCGGTCCGGGTCAAGTTCAATACGTATTTCCTTTTTCTCTACGCCATACAGGGTAACCTGTCCAACTCCGGGAATGCGTTCGATGCGCTGCTTCAGGTTGCGGTTCAACAACTCATAAGCATCTGACAGATCCCGGTTACTGGAAATACGCAGCTGAAGGGTAGGGGCATCTCCATCCTGGAATTTATTGATGGTATAGTATTCAAAATCATCAGGTAGCTGATTTCGGATGCTTTCGATCTTTTCCTTAATCTCGATGGCTTTGAGATCAATTTCATTTCCCTGCTTAAAAATGACGATTACCCCGGCATTATCCTCTCCCGAATTGGAGTTAATACGTTCTACCCCGCTGATGGTAGCCAGCACTTCTTCAATAGGCCGGGCTATATTTTCATTTACCTCGGTAGGTGTAGAATTGGGGTATGGAAGCTGCACAAAAGCCCCGGGAAAAGTGATGTTCGGCATAAACTCGAGCGGTACCAGCCGAGTGGCAATTAACCCTACAACCAACAGGCTGACAAAAACCATGAGTGTGGTTACCGGGCGACGTATGGATAAATCGGTAATATGCATGGCAGTTTATTAAGCCGTTTCGGTTTCGGGTTGAGGGGTATAGCTCTTGCGGTCAAGGATGTCGTACATCACAGGAATAACCACGAGGGTGAGCAAGGTTGAAAACAACAGTCCGCCAATTACGGTGATACCCATCGGGGCACGCAGTTCGGCACCATCGCCAAAACCAATTGCAAGAGGGAGCAAACCGAGAGTAGTAGTCAAGGTGGTCATCAAAATCGGGCGTAAGCGGGATTTTCCCCCTTCTTTGATAGCCTCCAGTTTCTCAACGCCTTTCATGCGCATCTGGTTAATCAGGTCGATAAGCACGATTGCGTTATTAACTACAATACCGGCCAGAAGTATCAATCCTATAAATACAACCACACTGATAGTTGTGCCGGTGATGTATAGCCCAAGAATGGCTCCAACTAAAGCCAGCGGAATGGTAAAGAGGATGATGAATGGATGCAGCAGCGACTCAAATTGAGAGGCCATCACCAGGTACACAAGGAAAATAGCGAGAGAAAGAGCGAAGATGAGGGACTGAAAAGAGTCCGCCATTTCCTCATTTTGTCCGCCAATTTGGGCAAGAATTCCGGCCGGTAAAGTGGTTTCAGCCAGAGCTTGTTCTACTTCTTCGGCTGCTTCGCCCAAATCACCATAATTCAGGTTAGCTGAGACAATAGCGACACGTTGCTGTGCCACACGGCGGATTTCACCCGGTCCGTTAGCAATCTGCACTTTAGCTATCGCGCTGAGAGGAATAGGACGGTCGCTGTCCGGGTTTACAATCAAACGCTGAATTTCATCGATGGATGCACGATCGGCCTCACGGGCTCGAACCAGCACATCAATTTTACGATCTCTCCAGGAATAGCGGGTAGCCACATCTCCACGAACGTTACTTACAATACGGTCGGCTACTTCATGTACCTGTAAACCGAGGGCGGCAGCCCGGTCGCGATCAAATAAAATCTGGATTTCAGGGCTTCCGGTTTCCATGGTACTTTTCACATCAGCAAACCGGTCGTTTGAAGAAAGTTTACGGGCCACGGCATCACCGGCTAGTTTGAGTTTGTCCAGGTCAAAACCTGAAATTTCAATCTCAATAGGTGTTTTGAAAGAGAACAGGGAAGGGCGGGAGAATTTGTACTGCAAACCCGGAATTTGTTGAAGGGAAGATCGCATCTGATCCATCGCTGCTTCTTCTTCTGTAGTGGAAGAACCGGATGCAAGCGTTACGCTGAGCTCTCCCCAGTTTTCGCCGCCTTGTTCTGGATTGGCATCCATTTGGTTTCCAGTTCCTGCTACGGCAAAGGTGGTTCTTACATTATCCAGGTTCCTGGATTTGTTCTGAACCGAGCGCAGGGCTTTATCGGTTTCTTCAATTGGAGTTCCGGGAGGCAACTTGAATTCCACGGCAAACTCACCCTGCGATAGCTGAGGTATGAGCTCAATGCCGATTTGGGGAACCAATGCGAGTGACCCCACAAAAGACAACAAAGCAACCGTGAGGACAACAAATTTATGATTCAGAGACCAGCGAAGTAAGCCGGCATACACTTTTTCCGTAGCCTGATAGGATTGATCAAAAACCCATACAAAGGGTGAAAACAGAGCTTTTGTAATTTTGCTAATCCAGCGGAAAATGAATTTAATTCCTTTTGTTAAAGCAGTAGGGATGGTGTAAAACAAAAACATACGTACGGATCGTAGTCCGCGACCGGCCTTGGTTTTAGGCTCTTTTAAATTCAGGGGCTGAGATTCGGTTTTCTTTCCTCCAATAGAAGAGAGCATAGGAATCAGCGTGATGGCTACAATCAGTGAAGCCAATAAGGAGAAGGTCACCGTCAGTGCCTGATCACGAAAAAGCTGTCCGGCAATTCCTTGAACAAATACCAACGGAAAGAATACAGCGATGGTGGTGAGGGTGGAGGCGATTACGGCCATTCCAACTTCTCCGGCACCTTCACGGGCCGATTCTACAATTCCTTTCCCCATTTCCCGGTGCCGGGCTATGTTCTCCAGCACTACGATGGAGTTATCCACCAGCATCCCGATACCAAGAGCAATACCACCCAAAGACATAATGTTTAGTGAAATATCGTTGCCGTACATCAGGTTGAATGTGGCTATAATGGATACCGGAATAGAAACAGAAATAATGACGGTGGTCCAGAAATTCCGGAGGAATAAATACAGCACAAGTACTGCCAGAATACCACCAATGATTCCGGCATTCTTCACTTCATTCACTGCAGAAGCTATAAACACAGACTGATCATACACTTTTTCCAATTTCATGTTAGAAGGAAGGGCATCACGGATATTCCCCATTCGGGCGTTGACGGCCTCAGCCACAGCTACGGTGTTGGCATCCCCTTCTTTGTAAATGGCAATTTCCACGGCTTCAGCACCATTCAGGCGGGTGATGGCCTCACGTTCTTTATACGCCTGGGTTACATCGGCTACATCTTTCAGGTAAATGGTATTGTCCTGATTTCGGGCAACAACCACATTTCGAATTTGTTCTACCGACTTAAATTCATTCAGCGTCCGCACCAGATACTGCTGGGTTCCTTCCTCAAGCCGACCCCCGGAAAGATTTACGTTTTCAGCACTTAAAATCTGTGTTACGCTTTCAATAGGGATGTTCAAATAAGCGAGTCGCTGCTGATCAATGTTTACCTGTATCTCTTCTTCAAGTCCACCACTGATTTTTACCGAAGCAACCCCAAGGGCGGATTCTAAATTCTTTTTGAGCTGTTCATCCGCTAATACACGCAGGCCTTTCAATCGGGAAATTGCGTCCGGGCTTTCCAGGTCCTGATAGCCTGCGTAATCCACATTTACACCATCCCCGGAAGGATTATCAGTCCCGCCTTCGTTGTAATAGAGGGCATACCGCATGATGGGATCGAGCGTGGGATCAAAGCGTAAGGTAACCGGTTTATCGGCGTCTAAAGGAAGCTGAACGGCATCCAGTTTGGCCATAACGTCCAGGTTCGCAATGTTCATATCGGTTCCCCAGGCAAATTCCAGCACTACATCAGACTGACCCGCACGGGAAATGGAACGTACTTGCTGTACGCCTTTCACAACTCCAACCGCTTCTTCAACGGGCTTGGTAATCAGGTTTTCAACTTCAACAGGAGCTGCACCTTCAAATTCGGTTCGGATGGTGAGGGTTGGATAGCTGAGTTCAGGGAGCAGGTTTACATTAAGCCGGGAGAGGGAAACCATTCCGAACAGCAGAATCCCGACTGTAAACATGGCAATGGTAACTTTCCGGCGTATAGAAAGGTCAATGATTTTCATAGGAGAGCCTGTTTACAGATTGGAGATAACGTTTACTTTGGTGCTGTCCTGAAGACTTCCTTGCCCAATGGTGACTACCATTTCGCCTTCTTCCAGTCCTTCGATCACTTCAACATTCACCCCGTTGGTGTAACCGGTTTTAATAGCTTTTTTGAAGGCCAGTGAGTCTTTGATCACATATACACTTTGGGCGAGATCTTCCGACATAACGGCTGATTTAGGAATCATGCGGGTGTTTTCACGGGTGTCGTACACAATTTTCACACGCCCGAACATACCGGGGCGAAGCATACCTTTGGTTTCATCCACATACACAGTCACTTTAAACGTTCCGGTTTGGGAGTCCACAACCGGGCTGATGCGTTCTACATGGCCGGCGAAGGTTTGATTGGGTAAAGCATCCACTTTGAGTTCCGCGCGCTGGTCATTTCTGATTTTTGCCATCTCATGCTCCGGGATGTGCAATATTGCCTGCAATGGACTAAAATCGGTAACCCGATACACCTGCTGATCTGTGCCGATCATATTTCCAACTTTCACAAATCGCTCAGAAATCACTCCGCCAATCGGAGATTTAATAGATGTATGCTCAAGATTCAGTTGAGCAAGCTCATAGGCTGCTTTTTGAGACTCATACTCGTATTGAGCATTTTGGTAGGCTTCGGCAGCAATCAGGTTCTTTTCATAAAGTTCTTTGTTACGGTCAAAGTCGTTTTTCAGTCGGTCTAAAGTTGCTTTGGCCCGGGCTGCTTCAATACGGTACTGGTCGTCTTCAATTTTCGCGATCACCTGTCCGGCTTTAACCTCATCGCCTTCCTCAACATAAATTTCCCGAACAATTCCGCGAACTTTAGCTACCACTGTAGCTTCTTGTTCGGCTTCAAGAGTGGCGGTGTTGGCATAGTAAGCAGAGATATCTCCCCGGCTCACGTTACTGACTTCCACCGGAATAATCAGATCTTCGTCTTCACCATTTTGATTTTCTTCGTTTCCATTGTTACAAGCACTGGTGAATATCAAAGCTGTAATCATGACCAATAGCGGGAGGGAGTAGCGTAATGTTTTCATCTGAGTGTATTAAAACCGTTTTGATTATTTGCAACGGTGTTGGCTTACGCCCGGATGAAATCTTTGTTTCGGGAAGGCTGAAGTTTCTATTGGCTTGTTCTATACAATCTGACCAATCCGAGTGCTATTCTTCGGGCTGTACGGCTTGTATAATTTGTACCACGAGGTTGGAGCTTATTCAATGAGGCCGGGTCTCAGGATTAAGTAGTGAAGCGGAGCTTTGTTAAGAGGTTAAAACCCATATACGGATATGGAAAACTGATGGAAGGACGAGCCGGTAAGTGGATGATTGGTTTCGTTGACACTGTAAGTTGACCAGCTATAACTGAAATCCAAATGATTTGCTACGGACCTGATTACGGGGTGCTCGTTTTTGCTGAATAATAGTTTAAGAATCGGTTTGGCACTCAAAGAAACACCGGATGTATTCACTGATTTCCTGTAACCGGGTCCATAGTATCGCCCAAGTCCGGCTGTAAAACCTTCAAGAATATGTAGTCTGAAACCCTGACTTATTTCTATATCGTCATCACTCTTGGAAAGCAATACATTGTCCAGCATGGGAATGATGCCCGGTTTTTTGTTATAGCTGACCGAATTTCCATGCACAGCAATTCGGAGGTCTTTGGCATCAACAGCCCAGTCAATTTTTACCAACTCCATACTATTGCCGGCTATCATATCCTCATAAGCGAGTGAAAGTCCGTAACCAAAAATGGATTTTCGTGGCAAGGGGTCAGGTCTTACGGAGGCATCATACTGGATGAAGGCTCCATCATTTTGCAAGGCATACCCAATCGATGCTTCTGCTTTGAAACTATTGATAGAAAAGGGGTAACCGATCTGAATTCCGAAATCGTTGGCTTCAACTTTTGCCTGATATAATCCCAGATCAGAGTCAATCTTTTTGAATGAATAGCCAATACTCACCCAGATCCCGAAATCATATCTGAGTCCAACCGAGTAAAGCTGATAATTTTCAACGGGATTGTAGGTACTGTCAGGCATTGGGTTATTCAGATCAGAATATTGGATTTCTCCCAGTTCAAACCGGGTATTCATTACTCCAACACCAATACTAAGAGGAACATCATTAAACTTATATCCTGCAGCCAGAGAAGAGTTGTAAAGTCTGGGGTTATCATAGAGGTCAGGCAACCAGTTATTGCCATTTGGGTGAAATTGATAAGAGAAATTTTTTGAGGCTCCAAAGTTTCCGAGCTGAGCAGGGTTGTAATAAAAGGCCACATTATAATTGGAAGGGAGAGCTACCAATGCTCCGGCATTCATGTTGGTTTGGGCATCCGGCCTGATCTCAAGAAAAGGAACTGCTGTCACGGCCACTTGGGCATTTACATTCAAACAAACTGAGAGGAGAATTAGGGTGATAGCGGAAAGAAATTTCATCAGACCAGGTAATGACTTTAATATTTAGTGGATGACTGTTTTTAATACTCAAATCTGAGATAACACAAAGATTATGCTGAATACAATAATGAATACGATAAACATGCCCATGCATCCTTTCTGTTCAGATTCGATGATCGGCGTACCTTCTTTATAAAGATCAAATACCACTCCATTCATACCAAACCCAAACTGGATGGTGCATTCTACATCTCTGCCATCTTCCCTGACCGTGAACGTATGCTCTGCCCCCAGCATAGAATAGGTGGATGAGACCACCTCACCATTTACCTTTACCGTTTCTTTGCCAAGCAGTGTATTAAAGAGCTCAATTTTGTTATCCCCAAGGTGAACGGTTGTGTATTTCATAGTGCTGTACCCATTTGTTTAGCGATAAAAATTCAACTTTAGGCATAAGGTACTAATTTGTTGAGTTATTGAGTGAATAATTTCTTTCGTAGTAGTAGCCCGAATCAGATCCAGAAAAAACATAAAAAAAGCCACAAACCATCTTTCAGATTTGTAGCTCAGGGAGGGGAAATTCAGAATATCACCCCAGGAAATTAGCGCCTTTTTCAGGCACAACCACTTCCGTGTCGGTGATGTCTTCCAGTATTTCTTTGAATTCCTCAGGGTCTGCTTCAATAGGAGGCCACGTATTGTAGTGCATAGGCACGGCCATCTTAGCCCCGATCAGTTCTACAGCATAAGCGGCTTCTTCAGGCCCCATAGTGAAATGATCCCCAATGGGTGCCAGTACCACATGCGGCCGGTAAAGCTCTCCATAGAACTCAAGATCAGCAAAAATGTTGGTATCGCCCATATGGTAAATGCAGATGTCATCTTCAAATGAAAGCACGAGTCCGCCTGGATCGCCGGCATACTTTCCTTTATAGGAAGAGCTGTGGTTGGCAGAGACCAGCGTTACGGAAAAGTCTTCAAAATGAACAGTTCCGCCTTTATTAAAACCAATGGCTTGTTCTTCCGGCAACCCTTCTTCCTGTAAGATTCCCATCAGTTCCAGAATGCCCACAACTTTGGCTCCGGTATTTTTGGCAATTTCCACGGTATCGCCCACATGATCTTCATGCCCGTGGGTCAGTAAAATATAATCGGCTTCTTCTACTTCTTTAAGTTCATCCGGGGTGGAGGGGTTGTCTTTCAGAAACGGATCGATATAAATAATCTTTCCACTTTGGCTCTCCAGCTTAAAGGCTGAATGCCCCAGCCAGTGTGCTTTAACTTGTGTATTCATGATCTCCTTAATTTAATTAGGTTAAATCTGTTATCGTAAACTACTTAACTAAATGAAAACCATGCAAAAATGATTCGGTCTTTATCAAATTGATGATTAAGCGGTGTGCACCCGGTTATTTCAAAGCATAAATACTTGTATATTTAGGAGAATTAAAAAAGGACAAATGGGCATTTTAGATTCAATTGGCAATTTATTTGGAACGGAAAGCCAGCCGCAGAATAAGTTTAACTGGAAAGAGTTGACTTCTGAGGAAGACGTGGCGGACGTTATGCATACCTCCAATGAAAAGCCCCAGGTGATTTATAAGCACAGTTCGCGATGTGCCACCAGCTATTTTGCCCTGAAAAACGTAGAGTCCATTTCTGCTGAAGATCAACTAAAGGCCGATTTCCATATGGTGGATGTAATTAGTCGACGGCCTACATCTATGCATATTGCAGAGGAATTGGAAATCAGGCATGAATCTCCCCAGTTATTTGTGATCAAAGACGGGGAAGTGATATGGAGTGGCTCTCACAATCAAATCCAGGCAGAGGTTCTGGAAAACATACTTTAGAGAGTTATTCAGGGCCAAAAAAGTGCCCGTAAATGACAGTTTTAGGTTTTGGAAGGACAAGAAAAATGAAAAGTTTTTTAACGTGGATTACTGCGGTGGCTATCGGTGGATGCATCGGCTACGGAGCCAGCTTCCTGATGGAGATTGGATTAGCCCTGCCGATTGGTATAGGCGTATTGATAGGAAGCTCAGTGGGCATCACTATTAATATTCACCGGGATGAGGACCTTGACATCCCGCCGGAAGAGAAACCGGCTGCAAATTCTGATTCCGAAACAAAAGAAACTGTTTAAGACCGAACTTTTAGACTAACCTCTTACTTCTCAAACAGCTTTTTGATGTTCTTCTTAAAGTCCGGTTCTACTATTCCCTTATCTGTAATAAATCCGGTAATATACTTGTTAGGCGTTACATCAAAAGCCGGGTTGTAGGCATCTGTTTTCTTCGGGGTGATGGGAGTCTTAGCTAAATGTGTTACTTCTTCGGGTTCCCGTTCTTCAATTTCTATTTCATCACCGGTTTCGGTTTCAAGGTCAAAGGTTGAGAGGGGAAGGGCTACATAAAAAGGGATTTCATTTTCTTTGGCTAATACAGCAAGGGAGTATGTCCCGATTTTGTTTGCGGTATCTCCATTGGCTGTCACCCGGTCGGCCCCTACAACCACCATATCCACTTTGCCTTGTTTCATTAATGAGCCGGCCATGGAATCTGTAATCATATGGAAGGGTATCTCTGCCTGTTTAAGTTCCCAGGCCGTAAGCCGTGCCCCCTGTAAGAGCGGACGCGTTTCGTCCACCCAAACATGGATGTCTTTGTCGTCATCATCGGCGTGTAAAATTACCGATAAAGCAGTTCCATAGGCTCCTGTCGCTAATCCTCCTGTGTTGCAATGGGTGAGGATATTCCAGCCTTTTTCAACCAATTCAGCACCGTTCTCCCCAATTTTTTTGCATACGCGTTTGTCCTCATCGTGAATGGTCTTGGCCGTCTTGAGGATGATTTCCTTAATCTCTTCAAGGTCTTTGTCTTTATTAGCATACACGGTTTGATTGATCCGCTCCAGAGCCCAGCTCAGGTTAACCGCTGTTGGCCGGGACGACTTCAGGTATTCAATCCAGCGATTCAGTTCTACATTGAAGCTGGTAAAGTTCTTCGATTCCAAATCTCTGACGCCAAGATATAACCCATAAGCTCCGGCAATTCCGATAGCGGGTGCTCCGCGCACTTTCAGCTTTTTGATGGCATCCCAAACCTGCCCGATGGTATTCACATCAGAATATATTTCACGCAGCGGCAGCTGAGTTTGGTCCAAAATTACTAAATGATCGTCTTGCCAGGTAATTGATTGGTAGTTTTGTTGCATTACTTATCTTGGCTTTTTAAATGGAACGCGGATGAACTCGATTGAGCTGATCTTCGCGGTTAAAAATGTACTTAAGATTTGTTTGAAAATATTTTTCGTTTGAACTCGGGTTTCTTTCCAAAATTAAAAAGAAGTCCGACTTCAATATTAGTTGCTCTCAGGTAATTGATTAACTGAAATTCATGTTCTTGCATTAGTTTTCTGGATGCTTTCAGTTCTAAAATAACCTTCTCTTCTACTAAAACATCTGCAAAGAAAGTACCAACTTTTTGATTCCTATATTGTACTTCAATAGGCACTTGATTTACTACATTCAACCCTTGTCTTTTTAACTCAATCAACAGAGCATTCTCATATACACTTTCCAAAAACCCATAACCCAGCTTGTTGTAAACCAGGTAGAAAGACTCAATGATTTTTTCAGTTAATTTTTCATGAAGCATAAAGGCATTCCGTGATTAATACTTCTAAATATATAAAAACCACCAATATCTAATAAATTTCAGGTATTTAACTTAAATCCGTGAAATTCTGCCCAATCTGTTTTATCAGCGTTCCATCATAAAAAATCAGTAACCGGAAGCCCAGCCGTCTCCGCGGGGATCAACGCCGGCGCTTAGGTCACCGTTTTGTTCAACAAAAATGTTATGAGCACGACCCACATTGGGTATTTCAAATATCTTGTGCCCTTTGGCTTCCAGTAGTCTTTTTGTGTCGGGACTCAACCCAAACTGTCCGGGCATCAATACATCTGGCATCCATTGGTGATGGAAGCGAGCTGCTGAAGTTGCCTGCTGAGCCCTCATCCCAAATACAGCACGGTTCAGGAAACTCTGCAGGGTGGCTGTAATAATTCTCGGGCCTCCGGCGGCTCCGAGTACCATGTCCACTTTGCCGTCTTTGGTTACAATGGTGGGAGTCATGCTGCTGAGCATTCTCTTGCCGGGTTCAATAGCATTGGCTTCAGCTCCTATAAGTCCATAGGCATTCGGTTCACCGGGCTGAGCGGAGAAGTCATCCATTTCATTGTTAAGTAAAAAACCGCCGTTGGTTACCGAAACATGACTTCCGAATGAACCATTAAGTGTGGTAGTTACGGCAACCGCATTCCCATCGTTATCTATTATGGAAAAATGAGTGGTTTCCATGGATTCTGTATATCCCTGAATTTGTCCGTGTGATAGTGAAGTTGAAGCAGTCGCAGAATCCATTGAGAAACTGTCCATACGGCGGTCACTATAACTTTCACTTGTCATCTCTTCGATGGGGATATCCACGAAATCCGGGTCACCGAGGTAATAAGAACGATCAGCAAAGGCCCGGCGCATGGCTTCGGCCAGTACATGCACATAATCGGCGGAATTATGGCCCATTTCGGCCAGCGGATAATTATCAATCATTTCCAGAATTTGGGCTATCGCCACGCTACCGCTGCTGGGAGGAGGCATGATATGCAATTTATACCCAAGGTATTCGGCTACAATCGGCTCACGCCATTTACTTTCATAATTCCGCAGGTCACGATAGGTGATAAGTCCGCGATATCGCTCCATTTCATTTACGATGGCATCGGCAACCGGTCCCGAATAAAACCCTTCACGGCCAAATCGTGAGATTCGTTCCAGGGTTTCTGCTAAGTCTGTCTGTACAAATACATCGCCTTCTTTAAAGAAAGTTGTATCACCGGTGGTGAAATAGTTGCTCGATGCCTGATATTTCAGAAAGGTATCCTTGTGATTATTGAGATCCTCAGCTTGCGAATAGGAAAGCGAATATCCATCGCGGGCAAGTTTAATAGCCGGTTGAATAACTACATCCAGCGGCATGCGCCCATATCTTTCCAGGGCTTTGATCATTCCATCAACGGTACCGGGAACGCCCACGGCTAAAATTCCTTCCCAGCTTAAATCTGATTTAAATTCCCCATTCCGGATATACATATCCCGCGTAGCTTTTTGGGGCGCTTTTTCCCGAAAATCCAGAGCAGCTGTTTCGCCATTTGCCAGGTGAACAACCATAAACCCGCCGCCTCCGATATTCCCGGCCCTCGGTAAAGTAACCGCCAGCGCAAACTGAACAGCCACAGCAGCATCAACTGCATTTCCGCCTTTCATTAGAATCTCTTTTCCTATTTCTGAGGCGTATTTATCAGCGGTAACCACAAGTCCGTTCTCGTAGGTCTTGGAATTGAGAATCTGGGCCGATAACGCATGAGAGGTGAAAACAACAGTGAGCAGAAGGAGGAGCAAGCGTACGATGTAAGTCATGTATCAGGTCTTGTTTTAAAATTTCCGTGTTAAAATAACAGAACTAAGGCTTAATGCGGAACGAAAAGAATGTAAATTTATTAAGGAGATTGGGATATCGTATTTCAGGATCTGAGTTTGATGAACGGGTCAATCGTTACCGACTGAAATAAGGACACTTTATAGTTAACGATTTGTTTGTCAACCGAAATACCTGTCTATGCATCTCACAGGTAATGCTGACACGTAATTTTTCCAGTTTGCAAGCGAAGAGGTTCAGCCCTTCGATATTTGGAAGCAGGAGCTTCTGTCTGGTATTCCGAACGAGAAGTTCGGATCGAGTATGCCGTAACTGCCGATTGGAGGTACTTTAATTTACATCTTTAAGGTACAACGATCGATCATAGAGAAAAAGCAGCTGAGATCCATCCGAAGAGAACCTCTGATCGCGGGCAATGTTTGTCTCATCGGAATTATCTACAACCTGTTTTGTCGCTTCCCCCTTCATAGTATCATACACCCAGAGCGTCCACTGATAACCACCGTCGCAGCTATAAAGGGTCGCTTCAAGACACGTACGTTCCCAAAAGGCAAGCCGGGTGTTGTCATCCGACCAGCGAAAAGGCCCTTCAATGGTTTTTTCGGGTCCGC
This sequence comes from Gracilimonas sp., assembly GCF_017641085.1. Lineage (NCBI taxonomy): Bacteria > Pseudomonadati > Balneolota > Balneolia > Balneolales > Balneolaceae > Gracilimonas > Gracilimonas sp. Next base: position 382,799 of record NZ_JAEPPI010000001.1, read on the forward strand.
CTGAAGTTTCCCAAAGCTTTTCTTCCTTGGAGTCGGGATAGTGGTTAAGCCAAAGCGAAACCCGGGCGTTATTGTCAAAATCCCGTTTCATGTAGAGGATCCGGATTCCGTTTAAATCCCAAAGGGGAGGATAGAGTGGCAGGTGGGTAGAAGGGTTGCTGTAAAGTTGCCAGGTGTCATTAATCATTCCATCCAAAGAGACAAAAGCAAGCTGGTAGATATCCTCTTCTTCGGTATGCACCGTTTCATCCAGCTGGTAAACCAACACTTCTGAACGGTTGGGGGATAATGTTTCGGGAATGCCCTCAGCTAGCCGGGTACTGTCTCCGGAGGCTTGATCATACAGATAGGTAGAAAGAACGGAAGATAGTGGGTCTAATTTCACAAATAAAAACTGATTTGATGATACAGGAATAACAGGGCTACCGCCCGAAACCTGTATTTCAAGATCGGGGATTCTTTCCGGGGTCCCTCCGTCAATATTGACCTTGTAAACAGGAGCAGAGCAACCTGACAGGCAGGATGTCGGGAGGTAATAAATTGTTTCAGAATCAGGTTCATAAGCAGCATAATAACCGGGCTGATTATCTGTATTTGTTGCATTACCATCCGGAACTGAAATTCCATACAAGCCATGGCCACCATACCAGAAAGCTGTTCCATCTTCCGGCCATAGAAGGGTGCCGTAATAGAAACTGTGAGAAGGCGGGAAAGTATAGAAAGGAGATTCCAGCCCAAATTCTTTTACAGTACCGGGACCTGCCGGATCTTTTTTGCAGCTTGTAAAGAAGAACAGACCGCAAAGAAATACTATAAAGCTCCTTGAATGTACCATATACAACTCACTTGATTAATTAAGGGTGAGTCAGATAATCAGAACTAATAAAAATATAATCAGACCGGAATTTATTACCTAAATCAAAAAAAAGCTGTTGTGCTTCGTTTCTCTTTCTGTTAACAAGTAAAAACCATCAAGCGCGCGGGTGAAATTCCTTGTGAACCTGGTGTAGAAATGATCGGTCTATGTGGGTATAGATTTCAGTAGTCAGGATAGAGGAGTGTCCCAGCATTTCCTGCACGGCCCTTAGATCAGCACCACCCTCCAGAAGGTGAGTGGCAAAGGAATGGCGGAAAATATGCGGATACACGTTTTTCTTGATTTCGGCTTTCTCCGCTGCTTTTTGCACAATATTCCAAATACTCATGCGCGATAGTGCGCTTCCCCGCATACTGAGAAATACTTTATTCTTGGCTTTGTGAGCCTTCTCCGGATTAAAGAACTGTGGGCGCACATGCTCGGTGTAGTGCGATATGGCATCCTGGGCAATTTCTCCCACCGGAACAAGCCGCTCCTTGTTTCCTTTTCCAATCACACGAATAAACCCTATTTCGAAGATCAGGCGATCTTGCTCGAGTCCGGTTAGTTCGCTCACCCTCATTCCGGTTCCGTATAAAGTTTCAAGGATGGCTTTGTCGCGAATGCCGGCCGGGGTGGTCAAATCAGGCGTTTCTAGGATGGCGTCAATTTCATCCCGGTCTAATACTTCGGGAAGCTTGGATGCTTTTTTGGGTAACTCCACCAGTTCAGCCGGATTGGCTTTCGTGATGCCTTCTACCACAGCAAATTCATGAAACCCGCGAATGCTGGAAATATTCCGGGCCAGGGAGCTGGCTGATAGTAATTCTTCATCCACCAAAAAATTGAGAAAGTCTTCTATATGAGAAAGGGTTACGCCGGCAAGGTCATTGATTTTTTTCTCAGAAGTGAGGTATCGAAAATATCGCTCAAGGTCGTTTTTGTAGGAGACTACGGAGTTTTCGGTCAGGCCTTTTTCAAGCTTCACAAACTGCAGATATAAATCCAGTTCCTGCTTGAAGGCCACGTTTATTCGCCGGTTTCTTCTTGTTCTTCGGTTTGTTCTGAACCGTTTTCAGATCCGGCTCTTTCAGCTTCGGCTGCTTTTTCTTTGGCTTTCTCTTCTTTATCCCGCTCCTTGTCCTCCGGATATTCTACACGGCTGTGATACACGCCAACCAAAATATTCAGGAAGGTTTCCTTGATCACCTGGAGGTGTCGGAAAGTTAATGGACAATGACTAAGCTGACCTTCAGCTACCCGGTCATCTACCATTCGGTTCACCAGGTTTTCAAGCTTACTGTAAGTTGGATTCTTCATAGCTCTGGAAGCGGCTTCAATGCCATCAGCAAGTAAAAGAATACCGGTCTCTTTTGTGGAAGGAAGAGGCCCTTCGTACCGGAATTGGTCTTCCTGAAGCATACTCTTCATATCATCGTCTTCTTTCGCCTTCTCAAAGAAATAGCGGATAACAGAGGTGCCGTGGTGAGTTCTGATAAAGTCGATAATAATTTCCGGTAGATCTTCGTCTTCGGCCATTTTTACCCCTTCGCTAACGTGCGCCTTAATGACCATAGCGCTCATCTGGGGTTTCAGTTTGTCGTGTTCGTTAGCCCCTTTGGTTTGGTTTTCGACGAAATATTCGGGTTTCACCATTTTTCCGATATCATGATAGAGGGCTCCGACCCGGCATAAGAGGGAGTTAGCTCCAATAGCCGATGCAGCTGCCTCAGAAAGGTTGGCAACCTGCAGGCTGTGATGGAAAGTGCCCGGGGCTTTGTTCATCAGTTCTTTAAGAACCGGTTGGTTGGTATCCCCAAGCTCAATTAGGGTGAAGTCGGTGGTTACGCCGAAAATGGTTTCAAAAAGAAGAATTATAGGGTAGGTAAATAAGATGAACACTGAGCTAATGGCAATGTACATCAGGTCGGAGGCAAACATCTCCCAGCCGCTCAGCGTGGCAATATTAAAAGAGCCAACCACCAATATATATGTTATGAATACAATGCCGGGGGTTGTGAAGAAAAACTGGGAACGATCTTTGATATCCCGAACAGAAAATACACCCAGGCTACAGGCAGCAAAAGTAGCTACCACAAACTCAAAGCTGTTCCCGTTTACCAATCCCAGTAAGCTGGCGAGGGTGATAGAGGAGACCAATCCCACGCGTGAATCAAAAATGATAGTCAATACAATAGGGGCAATTGCAATGGGGATGATGTAAGGGTCAGCTATATCGAGATAGTTGACCAGGCCGGCGCCAAATGAAACAAGACCCATAGTAAGAAAAACCAGCAGAAATAGAGCGTTGTCGGAAGTGATGTTTCTTCGGTATAAATAGATATACATAAAGAAAACAAAGGTGATGGCAACAATGATGACCAACTGACCTGCAAATCGCACCCATTTTTCAATATTCGTGGCATTTTCAGAACGGGCTTCGGCAAGGCTTCTAAGTATATTCGCTCGTTCGGGAGTTACCAGGTCACCACGACGGATGATTACCTGCCCTTGCGCAATGGCTCCTTTTGTTTCAGAAATGGTGGCAAGAGCTTCTTCCAGCCGGGCCTGGGTGTCTTCTTCGCTATACTTGTAATTTGGTATGATCACTTTGTTATACAGCTCCATGGCAAGCCGCATTCTCTGTTCATCAAAAGTACGGTTTAGCTGAAATTGCATAAACTCGTTGGCTTCCCGGAGGTCCCGGACTCTCGCCAGATCTATAGATTGTTCGGTGCTTTCAAGAGTATTTCGTACAGTGATTTTGTCGGTGTCCAGGTTGCCCTTATTCCTGTTAATAATCCCCTGGTTCATCAGCTGGTCTATCAATTGCTCGAGCTGCTGCTTTACTGATACCCCCACAAACTGATTGGAAGGCAGGTTTTGACTTTGCACCTGTTCATAACTGTTAAAAAGCACCTGCCAGGAGGGTTCGGTAAGCTCAACATCGGTGATGCTCAGCTCCCGGGCAAAGCGCACGCTGTCATCATACGCCGAAGGCATATCATTCTTCTCTGCAATTTGCCAGTCGGCATAGGCTTCCAGCACGGGCTGAATATCCCGGTAAATAGAATCGATACGAGCCTGAATAGTAATGGGCACACTGGTATCAATCCGGAAGATAGGTGCTGTTTTATTGCGAATTTCCTGCCGTTCCTGCTCCAGTTCTTCAGCCGTTTTATTAAGTGCGAAGGTAAAAGGGGCGGTTAAATCAGGATTTCTCCATGGCTGGCCGGGGGTGTAATTTAAGCCAGAATTAACGGGGTTCTGCGGCAGAGAAAAAGCTGTGATGGCAATAAAAAACAGCAAAATCGCTATCCGTATGTATGGATTGCGTTTCAGCGAGTACTTTTCCTGCTCTTTTTTCTTTTTCTCGCCAATAAGAGGGGTAAGCTCTTTTTTCTTTTGGCCTAATCCGATTTTTTCAAGAAAGCTCATTAAGATGATTATATGAGAATTTACTTAGTTAGAAGTATACCAAGCGACAGTTAATTTACAAATCTTTTTGCAGTTTACTGTGATCCGATGTTATGAATGACGAGCGACCAGCGACGAGTGACTAACGGTCAGTTAACAGTGAACAGGAATCAGAAACTCCTACAGATTTTAATTTTGACTTTAGGCTTAGTAAACCCAACCTTCTGTCAATCGTCAATCGTCAATCGTCAATCCACTGAATGTCTTTTAGAACCAAGAAAAGTCTGGGTCAGCATTTTTTAACTGACAACACCATCATCTTCAAAATCATAGATGCCATAACTGCAGGCAAAGGTGACCGGATTATTGAAATTGGTCCCGGTACCGGAGCTTTAACCAAATGGTTGCTGTCGGGATGTGACGACGTGCACGCGATTGAGATCGATCAGCGGGCGGTAGAAGTATTGAAGGAGAAGTTTGATGACCTGAGGGTTCACCAAAATGACATTCTGAAAGTGAACTGGAAGGAAGTGATAGATCCGGATAAGAAGAATATTGTGGTCGGTAACCTGCCTTATTATATCACGTCTCCTATCTTATTTGACCTGTTGGAACACCGCCGGCTCTTTACCGAGGCCACGCTGATGATGCAAAAAGAGGTGGCTGAACGACTGGTGGCCGACCCTTCCTCCAAACAGTATGGAATACTGAGCGTACAAACCCAGCTTTTTTGTACGCCCGAGTTATTGTTTGATGTGCCGGCACATTCTTTTTCTCCGCCTCCCAAAGTTACCTCTTCCGTTATCAAACTTACTTTTGATAAGGAGCCGCTTTCGGTTTCGGATGAAAAAATAAAAGAAGTGGTTCGGACAGCTTTTAACCAGCGCCGAAAAAAACTAAGCAATTCTTTAAAACCGGTGCTGGGGGATTACCAACCCGATGGTTTCAATTTTGATGACAGGGCCGACCACTGGTCTCCCGAAACCTATGCAAAGTTGGCAGAGCATCTCGAGCAGTCTGACAACTTATCTTAACCCGGGAACCCTTCCTTCCTTAAAAGTGCTGTTAGTGATCAATTACGTCCGCTATTCGATTTTTTAATCGATTTGGTACGGAACTTGCATATCCCGTAGCGAAACAACGAATGGGCTCAGCCCTCAAAAAATTTAAACCATAAACTAAAACTAACAGGAGTCATAAAAATGGCTAAGATTCAACCTTTAGGCGACCGCGTGTTGGTACAGGCAGAACCTGCCGAAGAGAAAACCAGCTCCGGGATTATCATTCCAGATACGGCTAAAGAAAAACCGCAACAAGGTACTGTGATAGCGGTAGGTGCCGGTAAAGTGGAAAACGGCAATAAAATTGAAATGAGCGTTAAGGAAGGAGACAAAGTTCTCTACGGGAAGTACGCAGGTACAGAAGTAACTCTTGAAGGAGAAGAGTACCTGATTATGCGCGAATCTGACATTATGGGAATTGTTTCGTAACCCACCTTTTGAAAAAAATTAAATCATAAACTTAAAATTATAGATAATTATGTCTGCTAAGTTAGTTCACTACGATATAGAAGCTCGCGACGCACTAAAGAAAGGCGTTGACAAGCTTGCCAATGCCGTTAAAGTTACGCTTGGCCCTCGTGGACGCAATGTTGTTATTGAGAAATCATTCGGAGCTCCAACCGTAACCAAAGATGGTGTTACTGTTGCTAAAGAAATTGAGCTGTCCGACAAGATTCAAAACATGGGCGCTCAGATGGTAAAAGAAGTTGCTTCCAAAACCAGCGATAATGCAGGTGACGGAACAACTACAGCTACTGTTTTGGCCCAGGCTATCCTAAGCGAAGGTCTGAAAAATGTAACTGCGGGTGCAAACCCAATGGATCTCAAGTCCGGAATCGAGAAGGCTGTAAATGCTATCATTGATGAATTAAAATCAATGAGCCGCGACATTGACGATCGCAAAGAGATCGCTCAGATCGGTACCATTTCAGCAAACAACGATGAAACTATCGGTAACCTGATTGCTGATGCAATGGAAAAAGTTGGCAAAGACGGAGTAATCACTGTTGAAGAAGCTAAAGGAACTGAAACCTATCTCGAAACGGTAGAAGGTATGCAGTTTGACCGCGGATACCTTTCTCCATACTTCGTAACCGATTCTGAGAAGATGGTTACCGAGATGGAAGATCCGTACATCCTGATCTTCGATAAGAAGATTTCTGCGATGAAAGACCTGCTTCCAATTCTTGAGAAAGTAGTACAAAATGGAAATCCACTGCTTATTATCGCTGAAGATATTGAAGGCGAAGCATTAGCTACATTAGTAGTTAACAAGCTGCGTGGTTCTCTGAAGATTGCTGCTGTTAAAGCACCAGGATTTGGCGACCGCAGAAAAGCAATGTTGGAAGACATTGGCATTCTTACAGGCGGAACCGTGATTTCTGAAGAACGCGGATACAAGCTTGAAAATGCTACTCTTGATTTCCTAGGCCGCGCATCTCGCGTAACTATCGACAAAGATTCAACAACTATTGTTGATGGAAACGGTGAAGAAAAAGATATTCAGGCACGCGTAAATCAGATTAAGTCTCAGATTGAGAACACTACTTCTGATTACGACCGCGAGAAGCTGCAAGAGCGTTTGGCTAAATTAGCCGGCGGTGTTGCTGTTCTTTATATCGGTGCTGCTTCTGAAGTTGAAATGAAAGAGAAGAAAGCCCGGGTAGAAGATGCTTTACATGCAACCCGTGCTGCGGTTGAAGAAGGTATTGTACCCGGCGGTGGTGTTGCACTGCTCCGCTCTGCATCCGCCCTTGACAAGCTCAAAGGCGCAAATGCTGACGAAAATGTTGGTATCCAAATCATCCGAAGAGCTATTGAATCTCCACTTCGCACCATTGCAAACAATGCCGGTGTTGAAGGCGCTATTGTAGTACAGAAAGTACTGGATGGCAAAGGTGCTTATGGATACAACGCTCGTACTGAAGTGTACGAAGACCTCATCAAGTCTGGTGTAATCGATCCTACCAAAGTAACCAGAACAGCTCTGCAAAACGCTGCTTCTGTATCAGGATTGATGCTGACCACCGAAGCTGTGATCTCTGAGAAGCCTTCTAAAGGCGACGACGATGACAACGGCGGAGGCGGCATGCCAGGTGGCATGGGCGGCGGAATGCCGGGAATGGGAGGCATGGGCGGAATGATGTAAATCATTTCCTAACCTAACTTCCTCGCTCCAACGCTCTGCGTTGGAGTGAATGTTACGACGCTGAGCGTCATAACAAGAAACTTAAGAAACCCTGCGCATTTAGTTGTGCGGGGTTTTTTATTGCTTTCCGGTTTCAGTATAATCCTCTGTCTTCCAGCTAATTAAAGAAACCAATATGAAACCAATAGTCAGAAATATACTCGCTCTTATCACAGGACTTGTGGTCGGGGGATTTGTAAACATGGGAATTATTATGGTCAGTGGTTTCATCATTCCACCACCGGCTGGTACAGATGTTACCACTATGGAAGGGTTACAGGAATCCATGCATCTTTTCAAGCCCATCAACTTTTTAATGCCATTTCTGGCTCATGCTCTTGGCACTATGGTAGGGGCGTTATTAACGGCGTTCATTGCGACATCATCCCAAAAGAAATGGGCGCTGGGTGTAGGTGCTTTCTTTTTGGTAGGAGGAATTGCCAATGTGTCTATGTTGCCGTCACCGCTTTGGTTTAATATTGTGGATATTGGGGGTGCTTATCTACCGATGGCTTACCTGGGGGCTGTGTTAGCTGCTAAATTCCAAAACAAAGATTCATGAAGATATCCGGCGAATTTGAAGTAAAACTGAATCCGATCAAGGCTTATGCCGAAGGAGCAGAAGGGATTTCATTAAACCGAATGTCAATCGACAAAACTTTTTATGGGGATTTGAATGCCACCAGTAAAGGAGAAATGTTGAGTGCGATGACGCCCGTAAAAGGATCAGCCGGATATGTAGCAATGGAGCAGGTAACCGGTACTTTATCCGGGAAGAATGGGAGTTTTGTGTTGCAGCATTATGGAATCATGAATAAGGGAGAACAACAATTGATTTTAGAGGTAGTGCCAGATTCCGGCACGGATGAACTGGAAGGGTTGAAAGGCAAGATGGCGATCAACATTGCCGACGGCAAGCATTTCTACGAGTTTAAGTATTCACTCTGAAAGAGTTCCCCATTTGATGTAAATCATTCAGCGTCTGTGGAAGGTTTTTGGGGCTCTTTACCTTTAATAAGAAATCCAAGTATCAGGCCTGATACCAAACCAATAACTCCAGTTAAAAATAAGAGAACCACCAGCGACATATCCGTTGAAAACCATAGAAAATGGGCCTCAACAGAAACCGTATTTTGTATGATTATCAATATCAGGATAAGACATAGCACCGCAACGAGTGAGAGTTTTAATTTCTTCATTATATATCACCAATTTGTTAGGTTAATTCGAACAGCAATCGGGTAAATCTATTGCATATAAAGCATTAAGATTAATTTAGCCGGAAAAACTACAACTGCAAATGGATATGGCTAGTTATGGGAATAAGAAGAAATTACTTAAAGAGGGTTATGATATATGTTAAAAATTTAACTACTTCTGATACTTATCACTTAACCCGATTCCCTGTTTAATCATCGGGATGATTTTATCCAGCCGGCGTTGTTTGGTAGCTTCTTGTTTGGCTTCGGAAATGTATTGGGCATATTCCCGCTGCCTGCCCGGAGTCAGCTTCCCGAATTGTGCTTTTAAACCTTCATCTTTTGAAAAAGCCGTTGCCAGCAGGGGAGGAATCTTGGGTTTTCTCTTGGTATCGATTTTAACTTCTTTACCGGCTTTCTGATTCTCGATGGCCTGATGCAGAAACTCAGTAATAATTTTGTCGTCCATTTCTTCAAAAGCATGGTACCTGAGCTGTCGCATAGCCTTCGTTTTTCCTTCCTGGGCATTGTGAAGATGTCTCTCAGGGTCGTCCAGCAAAGCTCCATGGAAAAACCAAAGTCCGAAGTGCTCCTTAAAAGCCCCGATTCCTACAACGTTTTTTCCCTTCAGGGAATACACGGGCTGCCCCCATTTGATGGACATATCCAGTTCGGTCTCCGATATTAATTTGTGAAGGTGCCTGAGACTTTTTTCCCAGCGTTCATGCTTTTCTATGTATGCTTCAATAGACTTGATTTTGGCCATAGCAGTTGAGCTTATTTCATTAAGAGCATTTTTCGGGTTTGCACAAATTCTCCGGCCTCCAGGCGGAACAGATAGACGCCACTGGAGAGCTGATCAGCTTCAAATTTCACGGTATGAAAGCCGGCTTCCATCGGTTCATTAACCAACAGTGCAACCTGCTGCCCAAGAATATTATACACGGATACAGTTACTACCCGGGCTGAAGGTAGTCCAAACTGAATGGAGGTGGATGGATTAAACGGATTTGGATAATTTTGAAGTAATTCGAATTTAGTTGGGACATCAGGATTTTCAATGGAAACGAGTTGTTGTTTACTCAGAATCAATTCATAACGGTTATCCTCGTTACCCGTGTTTTGCAAAGTGAATCCATTCTTTTGGGGGCTGTTTTCTGAGCTGATATCCAGCTCTATTTGTTTCCCCGGCTCAATGTGTTGTTCCCAGTCTCCCTTTCTTAGAATGAAATCTACACCTGATAAGCCTTCAGTATCTGTAAGAGAGAATTGTACATTTCCGGAAGTATTAGACTGTATATTTAACGGAATGCTGAGTTCCTGCTCAAATTGAGGGAGAGCATTGATGTCGAAGTTAAGATCGTTTTCACCTATGGTAGAGAGTAACAGATAATTTTCGGCAAGCGGACTCATTTTAACAGCGTCCAGAGGGTCTTTACCGGAGAGCGCCCCGTCTTTAAATAATAGGTATGTGCTATTGGTAAGACCGGTTTGGTTGCCGGTAACCTCAAATCGGGCGTAAGAGAGATTTTCTGATTTTCCGTAGAAGTCACCGCCGGTTGTTATATCATCAGACTTGAAAGCAAGAGTCGCATCATTAGAAACGGTAGATGCTGATTGCACAAAAAATGCCTGAAAGGGTTTGATTAAGCCGTTGGTTAAATCGCCGACTCCACTGCTGTAGCTTTTCCAACTGCCAGAATTTACGTCATAAGCATAAACCGGGTTGTTTAGCTTGTTACTTCCGGTGTTGGCCAGAATGTCATCCCAATCTACCGTAGAGGGAAACGGGTTCCCTATAAGAGTATATCCATCTGCATTTTGGTTGATGCTGCCGGTCCCTAAAGTAGTTGTGCTTAAGCTGGATGAGCCCTCAACAGTAAGCAGCTTCGGGAAACCTCTGCTGGTAGAATCACCATACACCGATTCATCAAAAACATACATTAGGAAAGCATCGCCGGTCTGAATGGTGGTATCCAAATCCGCAACGGGAGTCCAGCCTTCGTTCGTGGAGCCTGCAAAGGTTTCATCCCACGTCCATACATTGGGGCTGCCGGTGGTTACATCTGCGTTGGTGGCTCCCTGTGTATGCAGCGGCTCAAGAAAATCCTTCAGGTTAATGGCAGTAGGTGCAGAAAGCATGCGATAGCCTTCTTCTCCGGTCAGCTCGATAGCAAACTGATCATTTGAATATAGATTATTGGGATCGATGCGAAGGTCTATGGGAATGGTCAAAGAATCATTATTGGGATCGTTGGTTTCCAGGTAAATGGTACCTTCATAGTTCCCTTCATCATTTTCATTGCCATAAAAGGTGACGGTCATCGTGTCTTTTTCTCCGGGGCGGATAGTCACGCGGTCATCACTGATGGTTAGAGCCGGTCCATATAAATCTTCAGCTGTGATGTGAATATCATCCACATAGATGTCATAAGAGGAAGAGCTTGGTAAAGATATCTCAAGCCTGGCAGGAATATTATAGCCTACATTGGTGGTAGTCCTTTCGATACTTTCATAACTGTAATTTACCGTACCATTGTTCTCGGTAGTAATTTCAATACCAACATCGGCCCAGTCATTAGTAAGTTGTACATCACTAAAAAAATAACGGTAATAACGGCTTCCGCTATAATTGCCATAGAAGCCGACATATCCGTCATTTTGTTCAAGAAAAACGCCTGCCGCCCGGTATTCATTGGGTGAGTAATAGCTTAAAAAAGCCCGGGGATAGCTTCCTGCAGAATAGATTTTCATTGAAATGTTATAGGTGCTATAGCGAGATGTATTAGCGAAATAGGGTGAGGATATATACAGAGAGCTTGAACCTGAAGGTATTCTAAGTGACTGTGAACCAGATGCTGCTTGTGAGGTGGTTATTTCGAACGTTTCTGTATCGTCATAAGTCACCCAATCATTAACTGCCGAATAAGAGCCGGCATCAAAACCTTCTGACTCTTCAAAGCCATAAAAAATATCCAATGGTTGCTTAATATTTTCTGTCTTTCTCATTTTCAGGCTGGATGAGTAGGCCATTTCTCCATCCAATTTAATTTCTAAGTCGGAGTTGCCGGTATTCTCAATGATAATATCTCGTTTTGATACTCCGGAAGGGAAAACGGTATCAGCAATAGAAGTGGTGGTTAGAGTTAGCGAAGGAGGGTCAATAACGGTTTCCCGGTAGTCGGCAATCCAGTTTTTGGTTAATGTCATTGAAAGGGCATTATCTGCAGGTGCACCGGCTCCATTATAGGTTCCTGAAGCACTGTCTATATACGTAACCCTTGGATTGGAAAAGTAAGGAATTTCAGAGGAGTTAGAATCCCCATAGTGCATAACGGTATTGTAATTATTTCCGTCAGAGGCTTCAAAATAGTGCCCGGTTGAAAACTGGAACATAGCTCCAGATTTATCTGCTGCAGACGAACTTTGGGTTCGGCCATGGCCATTTCCAAAATTATGACCAATCTCATGCATCAACGTATAGCCAAAAGATAATTGTTGAACACGATTTACGGAATGACTGTAAACGGGAGAACCACCAATGTCATCAGGAACATAGCCCAGCCCGCCGGTATCTTGAATTGAGTCGACCAGAGCGACTAAGTCGGCTCCAAACTGGTCTCTCAGGCTGTGTATATCAACAGTGTCGGAGGTGTGGGTGCTTCCGGCGTACGTGTTATCAGCCATGTTCGACAACACATCTGAAGTGCTTGAAGCCGTCGGATCATCAATCTCTACATATCCCAAATAGCGGATTTTAAGGGGCAGAGCCGAGTTTTCTATAATGTCTTCTTTAAAATTCTCATTCAGGGCAAAGATTTCATCTATATCGTTTGTGACACTGTTGTTGGGTCCGGATGCCCAGGCTTTTGCTGAAGAGGTATAAAGAATCAGGACATCAACGGTGGTAGTATCAGAGAATTGATCGAGATCATAAACCGGGTTGGCATAATTCCCACCGGGGGAGGTGGTCTTTGCCATAGCGGCAGAGACGGATGTCATCTGATCAACTCCGCATGCATGAACTTCTTCACTGATCTCAAAAAACTGATAAGCTCCGTTCTCATAACGAAGCCGGTAAGGTTTACCTTCAAAATGCAATATCCCGGAGAGCTTGTCATCTTTAATCATTAGGTGGCTGTAGCTGTTCTTCCCATTCAGTGGATATCCGGATACACCTGTATAACCAAAATTAAGCTTCTTCCTCTTTTTAATGGTTTGAAAGTACTGTTGGCCATCAAACTCAAGCTCTAAGGTTTCTCCCTGTCTTATGGAATGAAGAATTCTCTGCTCTTTTACTTCCGCCGTGTATGTTGCTGCAACACCGATCTTGGCTTTGGTTTTTGTGAACGAGAAATCCTGTGCAAAGGTGGGAATACTGAGAAATAAAGACAGACTCAGAATGAATAGAAATGATACGATCGATCTCATAAGATATGTTTTGTGAATATTGCCCCGATAAATGGTCTATACTGACCTTAATAAAAATGGGGGCTACTTACAAACCATCGGAAGGAGTACGGCAATAAAAAAGCCCTGCACAAATTAATGGGCAGGGCTTTCAAATAATTTTGAAGAACGTGCCTAAACTTTCATGGCATCTTCGATCAGCTTATTCTGCTCGGCTTCGTGAATCTTCTTCTGTCCCGCCGCGGGCGAAGCAGATGCCTGTCGGCCGGCATAGCTGAGTTTCTGTCCGTCTTGCAGGAGCTCCATAAATCGCGGAGCAACAAAATTCCAGGCTCCCATATTTTTGGGTTCTTCCTGACACCACACAATGTCTTTCACATTGGTGAAGTCTTTAAGCTGCTCCTGGATCTCATCGTCAGCAAATGGGTAGAACTGCTCCAGCCGGGCAATAGCCACATTTTCGACCTCATTCTCTTTTCTGTACTTGAGAAGATCGTAATAAACCTTACCGGAACAGATAACCAGGCGCTTCAAATCTTTAGGATCTGTGAAGTCTTTATCCACAATAAACGGCTGGAATTTGCCATCAGCCAGTTCATCTCTGCTGGAAGTGGCCATAGGGTGTCGCAACAGGCTTTTCGGCGTCATTAAAATAGCCGGACGCTTATTCTCCTGAAGGGCCTGACGACGCAGCATATGGTAATACTGAGCCGGAGTGGTCAGGTTCATAACCTGCATGTTATCTTCTGCACAAAGCTGAAGGAATCGTTCAAGTCGGGCCGAGGAGTGCTCGGGCCCCTGACCTTCATAACCGTGCGGGAGATTCATAACCAGTGCAGATTTCTGTCCCCACTTCGCTTCACTTGAAGAAACAAATTGATCAATAATCACCTGGGCGCCGTTGGCAAAATCACCAAACTGTGCTTCCCAGATCACCAACGCATCCAGCTTTTCCGCACTGTAACCGAATTCAAAGCCGAGCGCTGCAAATTCACTCAATAAACTGTTATGAACATGAAATTTGGCCTGATCATCAGAGAGATTATTCAGGGGGGTGAACTTCTGATTGGTTTCAGTTCCGTGTAACACGGCATGGCGGTGAGAAAAGGTTCCCCGCTCTACATCCTGTCCGGTAAGGCGAATGGTAGTACCGGTTTTGAGGAGCGAACCAAAGCACAAGAGTTCAGCAAATCCCCAATCGATTTTCTTTTCATTTTTATCGACAATTTCCGCTCTTTTAGCCAGCTGCTTCAACAGTTTGGGGTTGGCGTCAAAGTCTTTAGGTACGGTGTTCAGTTTAACAGCGATTTCTTTGAGCTCTTCGGCCGGGTAGGTTGTATCCGGGTAGGCTTTCCATTTGTCCTGAGGTGTTTCCGTACGGTCAATCAGGTTTTCTGTAATTTCAAGATTTGGTGCTTTTTTGGCATCCTCAAAAGCTTCCTGCAGCAGCTGATCAAACTCATCAAAAATCTGCTGGGTTTCTTCTTTGGTGAGCTCGCCGTTTTTCACCAGGTGCTCGGTGTAAAGGTCACGCACCGGCGCATGATCGTTAATTTCTTTGTACATGCCCGGTTGTGTGAAAGCAGGTTCGTCGCCTTCGTTGTGCCCATGCTTACGGTAACCGATAAGGTCGATAATAACATCCTTACCAAACTTCTGGCGGTAATCGAGCGCCATTTTCATGGCATGAACGGCTGCTTCCGGGGTATCTCCATTAACGTGGAAGATGGGGGCAAGAATCATTTTTGCCAGGTCGGAAGCGTATTCCGTTGATCGGCCGTCTTTAGGCAGAGTGGTAAAACCGATTTGGTTGTTGATGATGATATGCATCGTACCGCCGGTTTTATATCCTTCCAGCTGCGACATATTCAGGGTTTCGGCAACCACACCTTGTCCGGCAAAAGCGGCATCGCCATGCATCAATACGGGAACTACGTGCTTCTCGGCATCTTCTTTCTCATGATGATCCTGCATGGCACGAACGGCGCCTTCCACAACGGGATTTACCGCTTCAAGGTGAGAAGGGTTTGGCATGAGCTGAAGATCAATTTCCGCTCCATTGGCCGCTTTATGAACTCCCCTGGCACCCAGGTGATATTTAACATCACCGGAGCCCTGAATAGAATCAGGATCTATGTTTCCTTCAAACTCGGCAAATACGCGGTGATACGGTTTGTTCATGATGTTCACCAGCATATTCAATCTGCCCCGGTGGGCCATACCCATAAACATCTTCTCAATTCCATGTTCACCGGCTCGTTCCAGCATAAAGTGAATCATTGGAATCAATGTGTCGGCACCTTCAAGAGAAAAGCGTTTGTGCCCGATATATTTCTTATGCAAGAACTCTTCAAAGGCCATAGCCTGATTGAGCTTGTGCAGGATTTCCCGCTTGTCATTTTTCTCAAGCTGGGCATTGTTTCCGGTAGATTCCATGGATTCACGGAGCCACTTACGCTCTTCGAGATCCAGCAGGTGCATATATTCAACACCGATATTTCCGCAATACGTATCACGGAGCAAGCTGATGATTTCACGCAGCGTAGCTCGCTCTTTACCACCGAGTCCGCCACAATAAAACTCACGGTCCAGATCCCACAACGACAATCCGTAGTATTCCAGATCCAGTTCCGGGTTTTTACCGGGTTCTTTTTCAAGGGGATCAAGATCGGCAAGTACGTGTCCGCGCATGCGGTACATATTAATCAGTCTCCATACACCAACTACACGACTGTCGTGTTCCAGTGTAGGTGAGCCGCCGCCAAATGGACCGGAATAGGTATCCTGTCCGTATGGGAGAGGCTCATAAGGGATATCCAGATCAGCAAAAATCTGCTCATAGAAATCTTCCTGACCGCTGAGCAGGTCATCCATTTTCTTCAGGAACATGCCGGATTCGGCCCCCTGAATAACGCGATGATCGTAGGTGGAAGTCACCGTCATCACCTTGCTGACACCCAGCTGATTGAGTACGTCTTTAGACATCGCGCGGTACTCAGCCGGGTAGTCAATAGCACCGGTTGCAATAATGGCACCCTGGGTTTTCATCAGTCGGGGAACGGAAGAAACCGTTCCTATAGTCCCCGGATTGGTAATACTAATGGTGGTATTCTGAAAGTCTTCAATCTGAAGCTTCCCGTTCCGCGCTTTGTTAATAAGTTCCGCATAGGCATGCAGGAACTCTTTGAAATTCATTTTGTCAACGCCCTTGATGTTCGGCACCACTAAGTTGCGGGAACCGTCTTTACTTTCAAGGTCAACAGCTACCCCCAGGTTCACAGAATCAGGAACCACACGGTAGTGATTGTCGTCTTTGTACAGGTAGGAGCTGTTCAGGTTTGGAAATTCTTTCAGCGCCCTGATAATAGCCCAGGCGATAAAATGGGTAAAGGAAGCCTTGGGTTCATTTCGTTTAAGCAGATGACGATTAATGATCGTGCGGTCTTCAACCATCATTTTAACCGGAAGCACGCGAAGTGAGGTAGCCGTGGGCACTTCCAGGCTCTCATCCATATTCTCTACAATCTTGGTAGCCACGCCTTTAATTTTCTCGAGCGTGGCATTTTTTGGCGCCGCCACATCTTTCTGTGGCTTTTTCTGCTCTTTAGCCGGGGCTTCCTTGGCTTCAGCGGTATCTGCGCCATTGGCTTGAACCGTGGTTGTACTTTCAGACGGCTGAAGTTCTTCGGGCTCGGTAGCATCTACCGGTTTGCCTTCAAGCTCGTCAAAATAACGTTTCCAGTGGGCAGGAACCGATTGCGGCTCATTTTTATATTGATCGTATAATTCTTCTACGAGTGCAGAGTTAGGGCCAAATACGGCTTCAAGTGATTTCAATGGTTGTTAACCTCTACAGGGTTTTTGGCAGCGATTTAAATAGGTAATGAAAATTCGGCTCCAATGGTTCAGATTTTGAAGCATTGGCATATATTTTTTAGTAACCCGAAAATTAAGGATTACATTCTTAAAAAACGATATTTTCTGAAGGGTGTAAGTTACAAATACGCAAAGAGTAAAAAGGAATAATTATAAAGATAGAGGTGACGATAATTACGTCTCACATTTCATTTTCTTGCGGGCAACTGTTTGCTGTTTTTCTATACTAACTTTTAGTTGGAAAGATGTCTTTAATTCGCTTTCAGCAACCCCTATATTCAGGTTCTCAAAAACACAAAGCGACAGACTCAAAAAATCAGGAAATGAGCGAGAATTCATCAAAGAAGAAAGAAACAGGGGCTGAAAGTATAAACTGGGATCTCACCGACCTTTATTCATCCAACGAAGACCCACAACTGGCTAAAGATAAAAAGCAGGTTGTGGAACAGGCGGAAGCTTTTGGGGAAAAATACCGAGGCCGGGTTGCTGAACTTTCACCGGGTGAATTCAAAAAAATGCTGGATGAGTATGAAGAAATTTTAGACCGGTCCGGTAAAATTGGCTCCTTTGCTTATTTACAATGGTCAACGGATACTACCAATACCGCTTACGGAAAGTTGGTGGCAGAGTCGAATGAGCTGTCATCAGAAGTAAGCCAAAAACTGGTTTTTCTGGATGTGGAATGGATGCAGGTACCGGATGAGGAAGCTCAAAAAATGATTGAAAGTGAAGAGCTGAGCAAGTACAAACACTACCTGGAAAGTTCCCGAAGGTACAAAGAGCACGTGCTGGAAGAAGGTCAGGAGAAGATTATGTCAGCCAAATCTGTAACCGGCCGAAGTGCGTGGGTCCGCTTTTTTGATGAAACGCTGGGGGCGGCAAAGTTTGAGCTGGATGGCGAGGAACTGAGCGAGCAGGAAGTGTTGAGTAAACTGCATGAAAGCGACCGTGATTTACGAATCCGGGCCCATAAATCGCTCACGGATAAATTCAATGATCTGAGCCGGCAGCTTACATTTGTATTCAACACCATACTTGCCGACAAATCTACAAACGATAAACTTCGCAAGTACGACAGCTGGATTGATTCACGAAACCTGTCTAACCAAACCGATAAGGAAACGGTGGATGCCCTTGTTGAGTCTGTGACCTCAAAATACGAGCTGGTTCAGCGATACTATAAGCTAAAGCGCGATTTGCTTGGGCTGGACGAAATGAAGGATTATGATCGCTACGCACCCATCATGGAGAATGAGGCTACGATCGACTGGAATTCTGCCAAGGAAATGGTGCTGGATTCCTACACTAATTTTCATCCGGAGATGGGGGAAATCACCTATAAGTTTTTTGAGAAGAACTGGATTGATGCCGCCATAAAACCCGGTAAAAGAGGCGGGGCTTATTCCGCAGGTACGGTTCCCTCGGCTCACCCTTATGTATTCATGAATTTTGACGGGAAAATCCGAGACGTACAAACACTGGCTCATGAACTGGGGCATGGAGTGCATCAGTACTTGTCTCGCCAGCAAGGAGTTTTGCAATCATCAACGCCGCTGACCACAGCCGAAACGGCTTCTGTATTTGGTGAAATGCTGGTATTTCAAAAGCTGATGAAAGAGCTGGATGACCCCAAAGAAAAACTGGCATTACTGATTGGCAAAATTGATGATACCATCGCTACCGTTTTCCGCCAAATTTCTATGAACAGATTTGAGCATGCCATGCATACGGCACGGCGGGAAGAAGGAGAACTCACCAAAGAACGGTTCTCAGAGCTTTGGATGGAACAGCAAAAAGCGTTGTATGGAGATTCGGTGACTTTAACGGATGAGTATGGCATTTGGTGGAGTTATATCCCGCATTTTCTGCATACTCCCGGTTATGTGTATGCCTATGCATTCGGTGAACTGCTGGTGCTGGCTTTATATGAAGAATACACGCAGCGCCCGGAAGGATTCCCGGAAAGATATATGGAGCTTCTGAGTGCCGGTGGGGCTGAGTGGCCGCATGATTTAGTAGCTAAAATGGGACTTGATATCACCCAGCCTGACTTTTGGAACAAAGGTCTGGCATCTTTCGAACGCATGGTAGAAGAAGCTGAGGAAATGGCTAAAGAGCTGGCTAATTAAATTCCCTTAAATTTCATACACTCCAATAGCTTAACACACTTATAAATTACCGAGAATGTCTTTAGACCGACAAGAAAAAGCCTTACGGGAATACAAGCAGATCCTTCAGGATTTGGTGCATTTATTGCGAACATCCACGAAAGTTCAACTCTCTTACTTATGCTGGGTGAACCGCGCCCGGCAACAATTTGTGTGGGAAACCAACAGCACGGGACTTCCCAATGTGATGTTTCAGGATCGAGTAGCATTTGAAAATCATTTCCTGAATGAATTTAAAGATACCGATGAAATCATTCAGTTGATGGTGGGGGAAGACATCGAGAAAGCAAAACTCATCCACTATTTTGATTTTGTACAGGCCAAAAACATTCTGATTGTACCCTTTATAAACAAAGGGGAAACGGTAGCACTCACAGTTCTTGAAAGTGAGCAGGAGATAGATCAGGAAGCTATACAGGATCGCATCATGGCCTATAATAATGCCTTGGTAAATGTGCTGGATACCTATCTTGAAGTGGTTGATTTACACGAGCAGCAGCAGGAGTGGGAAGATTACGAAGAATCTCTGAACAAATTGGATTACCGGGGACATAAGGTCGAGATTTTTGCCACGATGATGGAAGAAATGCAAAAAAACCTGCCGAATGGCGGGGCAGTACTTCTGGCACCCGGCATGGAATCCTGGAATGTTATATTGCGTACTCAAAACTCAAAAAATCCTCCGAAATTAGGTCTTCAGCTGGAAGAAAAAAGCGTGGCCTATGAAGCCCTTGAAAAGGGAGAACCTATTTTCACGATGCATTTCAACAACAATCCCCGGAGGATAACCTCAGCAGAAAAAAGAACGGAAGGGGCTACCTTTGCTATCCCGGTGATGATCCACGACCGGCGGCAGGGAGTGGTGGTTTGCTATGATAACGATCCGCTGACCTTCAAAGAGTCCACCAAGCACAAGTTGTCGAATATGGTGCGGATAGCCGCTTTGAGTGTGCAATCTTCGGTGAAGAAATCCGGAATAGTGCAGGAAATCCTGACGCAGAATTTCGGCGCTTTTACTCCCGAGCTTTGGGAAATTGCCCTCAATAACGAGTTGGCAAAGCTGAAAAAGGGATCACCGGAAAACACCTGGCTGGGTTTGGTTGCCCCGGATGATGTTTCGGCACTTCGGACAAAATTCAGGCTGGAAGACCTCCAAAAAATCCAGACAGATTTTGTCACAAACCTGAACCCCTCCAAATATGGAATCCCGGGTTTTGTAGGCTATAACTCTGATTACGTATATGCGGTTCTGATTCAAAGCGATGACGAAGAAGCTGTGTCGTTCTGGATGGAAAAAATGAAGTCGAAACTGGAAGCAGGACTCAATCTATCCATCGGTGGAACGATGCGTCCTCAATTCAAGGTCGGCTATACAAAGCTTACCGATCAATCGGTGAACGCGTACCAGGTGATGGAGAAAGCGAAGAAAGCCTTAGCTAAAGTAATGAACGATAAGGAAGCTGAACTGGTGGAAGCATAATGGGAAATGCCTACATCATTGTTGTAGATGGATTGGGAGTCGGTGCGCAGGAAGATGCTGATCAATATGGCGATGCCGACATGAATACGCTGGGCCACGTAAGTGAGCAGACCGGAGTTAAGCTTCCAAACCTGCAAAAAATGGGAATTGGAAATATCATTCCTCTGGCTTCGGTTCCGGAAAATGAACAACCGTTGGCTGCCTATGGCAAACTTCGTGAAGTTTCAGCAGGCAAAGATTCTACCACCGGGCACTGGGAAATAGCGGGTATTCAACTCGAAAAACCTTTTCCTACTTATCCGAATGGTTTTCCTGAAAAAGTAATCAAGGATTTTTGCGATGGAATAGGGGTGGAAAAAGCCCTGTGTAATAAACCCTATTCAGGCACTGATGTAATTCGGGATTATGGAGAAGAACACCTCGAAACCGGATATCCCATTGTATATACTTCGGCCGACAGTGTATTCCAGGTGGCTTGTCATGAAGATGTTGTTCCGGTAAAGAAACTGTATGAGTGGTGTGAGTTTGCGCGTAATAAAGTCTGTATAGTAGACCATGAAGTGGGGCGGGTCATTGCCCGTCCGTTTACCGGAAAGCCCGGGAATTTTGAGCGTATCTCCGATAAACGTCACGATTACTCGTCGGTTCCTCCGGAAAATAACCTGGTGCAAAAATTGAATGATTCCGGAGTAAAAACATATTCCATTGGTAAGGTGGCCGACCTGTTTGCCGGAAAAGGATTCACCCAATATCGCCCCACTAAAAGCAATGCAGAAGGTATTTCCCAGCTGTTGAGCTTGATGTCGGCTCAACTTGATAACAGCTTCGTATTTGTAAACCTGATTGATACCGACCAACTATTCGGGCACCGGTTAGATCCCGAAGGGTATGCAGGAAGTTTAGAGGAATTCGACCGGGCTATTCCGGCGATTGTCTCTAAAATCAGGAAAGATGATTTACTGATTATTACCGGAGATCACGGAAACGATCCATGTTCGGACAGCACCGATCACTCCAGGGAATTTGTGCCTTTACTTGTATTCCCAAAGGGCAGAGCTGAGGCTGAGAATCTTGGAACAGGAGAAACCTTCTCAAATATAGCCTGCAGTGTGGTTGAATTTTTTGAGCTTGAGCATGATTTTCCCGGGAAATCATTTGTCTGATTTAATTAGAGGATGATAATACTGCTGCATCCATTTAATATTCAGCGAGAATTTCGTATATTGTTCAATTGTAAAATTCATGAAGTCGCAGACGCAATATTTAAGCTTTTCACGCGTGTTTACACAAAGCTTATAACACATATCATCTGCGCATTAGCGTACGCAAACATTCATTAAACGGTATTTACAGTGGCAAAAAGTTCTGGAATCTCTACCCGCGAGTCAGAGTCATTAGATCGGTATCTGCACGAAATTGGAAAAGAGAAACTAATTACCCCGGATGATGAAGTCCGGCTGGCCAAAGAAATTCAGAAAGGGAGTCAGAGAGCACTCGAAGATCTTACCAAAGCAAACCTTCGATTCGTAGTTTCAGTAGCAAAACAATATCAGAATCAGGGCCTATCTCTCGGTGATTTGATCAACGAAGGAAACCTCGGTTTGATTAAAGCTGCCAAGCGATTTGACGAAACCCGTGGTTTCAAATTCATTTCATACGCGGTATGGTGGATTCGTCAGTCTATTCTGCAGGCGTTGGCCGAGCAGTCCCGTATCGTTCGTTTGCCGCTCAACCGTGTGGGTGCCCTCAATAAAATTGGTAAAGAGCTTTCTAAACTGGAGCAGGAATATGAACGCGTTCCCTCCGCTCATGAGCTTGCGGAAAGCCTCGAAATGACGGTTGGCGAAGTTGCTGACACATTGAAAATTTCGGGCCGACACCTGTCGATGGATGCGCCGTTTGCCCAGGGTGAAGATAATCGCCTGTTAGACGTTCTTGAAAATGAAGAGATTCCCAACCCTGATTTCGATCTGATGGGTGAATCTCTGAAAGTGGAAATTGAACGAGCACTTTCAAAACTAACAACCCGTGAAGCGGAAGTAATTCGGCTGTATTTTGGAATTGGACGTGAGCACTCCCTTACACTGGAGGAAATCGGAGAACGCTTCGATCTTACCCGTGAGCGTGTACGTCAGATTAAAGAAAAAGCACTTCGTAAATTACGACACCATAACCGAAGCGCTGCATTAAGAGCCTATCTCGGATAATATTCGGGTAGTTTTATTCGTGAGATATAAGTCCCGCACAGATTTTTTTGTGCGGGACTTTTTTATATCCGGTATTTCTGCCTACTAATCTCCGATGGTTTGCGTTACATTTACTGCGATGAAAAGATTACTGCTCATAGTTTTAGTTATAGTAGGCTTCACGGAACTACTCGAAGCACAGCGCTACCCGTTCAGAACTTTCTCAATTGAAGAAGGACTTAGCGAATCGGTTGTTTATGACCTTGCCCAGGATGATGAGGGATATGTTTGGCTGGCTACAGGTTATGGACTGAACCGTTTTGACGGCATCCGGTTTCAGAATTATTTTGAAGAACATGGGCTCAACAGCAGCCGGATCCGCTCTTTATTTAAAGACAGTGAAGGTAAAATCTGGATTGGTTCAGAAGCGGGGGTAAATTACTGGCATGCCGATAGTATTCACTCGGTTCCCGCACTCTCATCCCTCCGTAATATGACGGTGATAAGTATGTATGAAGACCGGCTGGGAGACTTCTGGTTTGGAACAGATGGTAACGGGGTTTGGCAGTATTCCGAAGGCCAGCTACTAACGCAATACTCCACATCTAACGGGATGGTGGATAATCGAATCCGGGCTATAGCGGAGCGTGATAACGGTGAAATTTGGTTCGCGACAAGAGAGGGTATTACCATATTGCGGGATGGCAATTTCGTAAATATCACAGAGGATGATGGTTTACCAAATCAGCGAATTCGTGACCTGAAAGTAGATGAGAATAATACAGTTTGGATAGGTACACGGGGAGGACTTATTAAATATGAAGGAGATCAGTTCATCCAACTGAATAAAGAAGACGGACTTGTGAACGACCTCGTACAAACACTGTCAGTTACCAAAGATGGGGGTATCTGGGTTGGCACTGAAGAGGGAGCCAGTTTTTACGATGGAAATGCATTTCAAAACTACACGGTTGAGTCTGGCTTGTCAACAGAAATGATGTTTTCATCGATGCTGGACCTGGAAGGAAATATATGGTTGGGATCGTACGGTGGGGGAGTAAATCTTTTTTTGGGTAATTATTTTGCCAATTATGATGTGGAACATGGGCTGCCAAGTAAGCTGGTTACCTCGTTTGCTAAAGACGGAGAGGGCAGGTTTTGGATCGCAACTTATGGCGGAGGCATCACCGCTCTTGAAAACGGTACGTTCAATGATCATAACGTTAATAGCAGGCTGCCGGATAATCAGGTGTACACTCTTTTCACCGATTCCAAGAAGCGTATGTGGATTGGAATGGGGGAAGGGCTGGCTTATATAAAAGATGGCCGGTTGAAGGTATTCAGCGACCGTGAGTTTCCGTATCCAAGAGTTCGGAATGTGATGGAGGCTTCGGACGGGACGTACTGGATCAGCACCTACGATGATGGCATCATCCATTACCGAAATGGAGAGTTTTCCCAAATTACCTCAGACGATGGACTGGCAAGTAATCGCGTTTTGATTTCCATTGAAGGGGATGATGGCTCGGTCTGGATTGCTACTTATGGGGGAATTACCCGGTTTAAAGAGGGCGAATTTCAAAGTTTTGCCATTCAGGAAGGCCTTCCGAATAATGCAGTCATGAATCTTCTGAAAGATGACAAAGGCAGGATTTGGGCGTCTACCTTTGGCGGCATAGCCTGGTTTGACGGCCTCAAATTTCAGAGTATCACCCAAGACGACGGATTGCCGGACCGTGTTTGCTATTTCATTCACCAAAATGAAAATGGGTTATACTGGATCGGTACTACGGAAGGAGTGGTCAGGTTTGATGCTGATGAATACTTTAACGGAGATCCTGATGAACAACGGCAGGCTTTCAAGGTATTGAACAAGGAACTGGGGCTTATTGCGAATGAATTGAACCTGGGGGCCGTCTATGAGGATGAGCAGGGATACCTTTGGTTCGGTACGGTAGAAGGGCTTAGTCGGTTCAACCCAAAAGCCTATAAAGGAAATCAGGTTCCTCCTAAAGTTCATATTGTTGGGGTGAATGTATCAGGCAGAGAATACCGGCCGGATGAGCGCTTCTTGCTTTCCCATGAAGAGAATAACATCGAGTTTCAGTATGCGGGGCTTAACTTTACCGCGCCGAATCAGATTCTCTATGAATATAAGTTAAACGGAATTGATAATGGTTGGCAGCAAACTTCAGCCCGGTCGGTGAAATACCCTTCCTTGCCACCGGGGGAGTACACTTTTCAGGTGCATGCCCGGAATATTAATGGAGCCTGGAGCCCGGATATTGAGAAAGTTAAGTTTACAATCACAGCCCCGTTTTGGATGCAATGGTGGTTCTGGATATTGATGCTGGCTGTGGTGGTCGGTATCATATCGCTTTTCTACAATTATTATCGGGCCCGTAAAATGATAGACATTGAGCGTATGAGAGTACGAATTGCCAGTGATTTACACGACGATGTAGGTGCCAGTTTAACCGAGATAGCTCTCCAGTCAGACTTTCTTCAGGCCGGAGATGCAGATACCGAATTCAAAAAATCGTTGGAGCAGATTGGGAAGCAATGCCGGAAAATTGTATCGAGCCTGGATGACATCGTATGGTCGATTGATGCACGGAATGACACTCTCGGAGATTTGACGGATCGCATGCAGGATTATATCCTTCATACGCTGGAATCAAAAAACATGCAGGTGAACTATGATTTTGATAACCTGAATATGGAGAACAAGCTTCCGGTGTCGGTGAAAGAGAATGTGTATTTGATTTTTAAGGAAGCCGTTAACAACATCGCCAAGTACTCCAACGGAGATCGGGTGGATATAAAAATGGAAAACCAGAATGGCTATTTTGAATTTTTGATCGCCGATAATGGTACTTCCGGTAAAGGCACGAAGAAAACCGGGCATGGATTACGTAACATGGATATGCGAGCAAAAAGAATTGGCGCAGATATTACTATCAATACGGAGGATGGGTACTCGATTAAAGTTGAGGGAAAATTAAATACTAACTAAGGAGCAGGTTTAGTCATGGCTGTCATTGGAATTGTAGAAGACAACAAGAAGATCAGAGATTTAATACAGCGGTATTTGGATATGCAGAAAGACATGGAGTGTCCGGTTGCGGTCGATTCCGTTGAAGAGATGCTGGATTATCTCGAAGAACATCAAAAGCCTGAAGTGATACTAATGGACATTCAGTTGCCCGGAATGTCGGGGATTAAAGGCATGGAGGTTATCAAATCGAAGTACCCTGAGATTGAAATCATCATGCTTACGGTTTATCACGATTCACACAAAATCTTTGATTCGCTGAAGGCGGGAGCTTCAGGGTATTTGCTAAAGCACACTTCACTCCCTGAAATAAAAGAGTCTATAGAAAACCTGTTGAAGGGTGGAGCACCGATGTCGCCACAAATTGCCCGGAAAGTGATTTCTCATTTCAACGAAGAAGCACCCAAGAAAAATGAAGACAGCATGCTCACTAATCGGGAGCAGGATATCGTAAACGGGTTGGTTGATGGACTCAGCTATAAAATGATCGCAGACCGCTTCGATATTTCCATTGATACTGTCCGGGCCCATATCCGAAACATTTACAAAAAGCTTCATGTTAATTCGAAAGCAGAAGTGATAGCTAAATCGTTACGTGGTGAGATATGATAGTTAGCATTATCATGTTATTTTTTTTGGCAGATTCACCAGATAAGTTATTTTAAATTGTTGAACAAAATCCGGTGCAATGAAATATTTGGATACTAAGAACTTCATTATAATACTGATGCTTTTCTTTGTGAGTGTAGGTTGCGTTACACAGTTAAAAGTATCCGACTCAATTTCAAAGTCCTATGATAACTATATGGCTTTGGAAGCATCCGGTATCTACTATAAAAGCTATGAAGTTCAAGACTGGTATGATGAGCATTATCTTACCGGTTATCAGGGGGAGGCGGTTGCTCATAAATCTACTGAGAAAAGCGAGATAGAAGCTGAATCGCCTGATTCTGAACCAGATGTTCAGGAAGATTACGATTTCCCAGATCTGAAAGATCCCAGACTTCATTATAATCACCGTCATTACATTTGGGGGGAAGGATTTGGTGTTTATTTTGCATTTCAACTTGGCCGTTCTAACTCATTTTATCATAACAGAGGTTTAAGCGCTGCCGGCCATTGGTATTTTAGCCCTACCGGCCATTGGTTCTATAACTGGTATCCTTTTTATGGTTCCTTTGTCAATACAAATCCATACGACAGTTATTGGGGTGCTACCGATTATGCATATGCTGACCTCTATAATAGCTACACCCATGCTGAGAAGTACCGAGATCGATACAGAAACAGGAGAGGGTATATTCCTTCATTCACAACAGAAAGCCACAGGTACAGAGTAAACTCATCTGCCGTGGAACGATCCAGCACCAGAAAAAGAAGCAGCTCAGTTGATAACGCCAGGGTTAGAAGTACCGGGCGTTCTTCTGCCGGCGATGGTTCAACGGGTCGCTCAAGAGGTTCATCTGAAGGCGGTGATTCACGCTCACGTGGAGGCAGTTAATTGCTAAAGAAAGTCACATCCGACTGTGCTTCTTTACTAACCCTTGGCCTAATCTAATCTATATCTTCTTTATATGAGAAAGCATTCTCTGATACTGATACTATGCCTGTATTTATTCTCAACTTTTGAAGTTTATGCTCAGGATCAGCTCAAGCCAACCAGTTTCCAGAACCTGGCTCTGCAATTTACCGGGTCGGATATAACGGCAAGCTCTTCGCCAGTAATGCCGTCTGTAGCAAATGCATATGGGCACGGCAGCTATATGGATAATCCTGCTTCCATGGCTTTGATGCCAAATAGTGAATTTTCGCTCAGTTTTTATCAGCAAAATGCTTCTACAGAAAGCTACTATCTGGGAAACAGCGTGGATTCAGAAGCTGCCATAAACAGACTCGGAAACATCGGCCTGACCTATAGCCTCCCTACCCTTGAAGGAAGTATGGTGATCGGAGTCGGATATAGCAGGGTGATATCTGAGAACCGAAGTTTCGGATTTTCGGGAAGAAATTCAGATAATACCATTACAGATTCTTTTCTGGATGAAGGGAATGAATTCCATGACCTCGCTTTCGATACCTATGCCATCGACTGGGGAGATGTAGATCGAACGTACCTGGAATCAATTTTTAGAATCGGGTTTGAACCGGGTACGTTCCCGGGAATTAATCAGGACGGGAAGATAAGTTCTGAGACGTTATCAGGAGAGTATTCAGCTTTCTTTGCTACAGAATTTAGGCGAAATTTATTCATTGGCATATCTGCCGGATATATGCTTGGAGACTTTAACTATGAAAGAAGTTTTCTGGAGATAGATTCCCGAAATGACTACGACGGAGACTTTATTGAAGGAAGTGATATTGATAACATTTTGGTTCGAAATCAGCTCGATTCAGAATTTAGTGGTTGGATTTTCAGGGGCGGAGCGGTTTACAAATTTAATGGAGGGATTAATGCAGGCATAAGCTATGTGCTTCCCTCAACGTTTGATATTTCAGAGCTATTCTACTATTCCATTCAAACCTCACTGGATGATAATTCCGAGCCATTTTTCTCTGAAATAGAGCCTTCAGGTAGTTTCAGGTACAGGATTAAGAAACCGGGCATACTAAGAGTTGGGGTAGACTATGAAATCAAAAAGTGGATAAGGCTTGCAGCTTCGGCCGAATACATCGACTACTCGAAGGTCAGCTTTGATTTTGTATCTGACAGGGATGCACGGCTTACTGATATCGAATTCTGGAGAAATGAACAGCAAAGGCAGAATAACTTTGCTGAGAATAACAACAAGGCTGTTTTGAATGTGAAAGTAGGAGCCGAGCTTTCAATTAATGAAAATATGAAGGGTAGTTTGGGGTATTCTTACTTACCGGGTAAGTCAGAGCTTGAATACAGTGATGCTCATGAATTTTCAGGGGTATTCTCTGTTGGTTTACTGAATAATTTGCAGCTTAATGTGAGAGGATCGTATCTGCTGAAGGAGAATCAAACAACACTTTACAACTTCATTGATTTTGATAATGAGGCTCAAACTTCCAAATTCACAGCAGATGTACAAAGATTTAGAGTAATGGCAGGGCTAAAACTTCAATTTTAAGTTGATGGGGCTACCGAGATACTATTTTTATCTGAAGGGAAAACGATTTAGCCAATAATTATATTAGCATTAACATGTGATAAAATTTGGGCTGTAAAAGTTTCATCTTTTTCGTGTAATTTAAAATGTAGTCTTGAAAAGGTGCCATCATGAAATATTCGAAAGCAACAAACCGGTTTTTTCTACTTCTTTTGCCGTTCTTATTCACAGGCTGCTACACTCAATTTCAGACCTTCGATCAGTATCCTTTAGAGAACGACCGATATTCGGATTACTATTCCTGGAGTAGGTTCGAAAAAGGAGCTTCAGCAGATGCTGATGATACCGGTACTTCTTACTACAATAATGGGGATGAGGAATACCTTGACGAACAACTGGCGCTGGAAGAAGATGGTATTTACTACATAGACTACGAAACAGAGCAGTGGTACAAATCACACTTCGCAGATAAAATGTACTGGAAAGGATACAGTGCCGGTTATAACGATGGTTTCTATGATGGGTCGTTTCATCACCCATATAGTTCATGGTTCAGCTATAACAGGTATGGATATGGTTACGGCTATGGATTCTATGACTACTACTATCCACGGTACGGATCTTCAATCTGGATAAGTTTTGGCGGGTTTCATCACCCACGGTTTTATGCCGGCTATTTTGGTCACTGGGGATATTACGGCCCGTATTATGATGGCTACTGGGGGCATCCTTACTATTCCTACGTACGGGTTTATAATAATTATCACCGATCAAATAAATATCGCAGAAGCGCAGATCTTTATTATAAAGGTCCCCGGGGCAGTGGTTTTGCCAATGGTAGTGACTACAGAACCCGATCTGGTAACGGCATAACCCGAACAAGAAATTCCGGGCTTACACGGACACGAGGCACTAATAATGGAGTAAGGGTCAGAGGTACAGGCTCATCAACCAAAAGAGGTTCATCGGTTGGACGAAGCAGCGGTACCCGAACCAGAGGCTCTTCAGTTGGCAAAAGTCGTTCAGGCTCCAAAAATAATGGCAAGAGCAGAGGGAGCGGATCTTCGGTTGGCCGTGATCGTGGCAGTAAGGGAAGTGGCAGCAGCGGCACCCGGTCAAGATCCCGCGGAAACGATAGTGCTTCATTAAGCAGTACTTCAGTCAGAACCATTGACATTTCTGATTTTAATGGCCGCTCTTATACTATTCCGGCGCGTAAAGTCAGAACAAATGGGTTGAACCGATCCTCTTCTTCCAGATCAGCATTCAGCAGTTTTGGGAATTTATTGAACCGGTCTATCTTCAAATCAACTTCATCTTCATTTGACTTCAATTCGCGCAGTCGGATAAATACAAGCAGCTCCAAGGGCAATTACTCCAGAAGTACGCCCCGAAAAAGTTCCGGCACTAAGGTGACGCGAAGTTCATCTTCCAGTCGTTCTTCCGGTACCCGAAGCAGAGGTTCTTCAAGCAGCTCCAAAAAGAGAAGTCGCGGCGGAAACTAAGCTACCGAAATAACCAACTTTAAATTATTAATGATCATCTATGAAGAGGATTCTATTTTTTCTCTTGGTACCCTCGCTGTTTATTTCATCGAAATTATATGCGCAGGATGGCAACACACAAGTATCTTACTCAAACCTGGCCCTGCAGTTTAGTTCGTGGGATTTTAATGGTGATGCCGGTACCGGTTTATTCCCCTCGGTTGCTTCCCCCAACGGGTATGGAAGCTTCGCAGATAACCCGGCAAGTATAGCCTTTATTGAAAACGGATATGTAAGCTTCAGTCTGTTCAACAACCGTTCAGATTACGAAAACAGCTACCTGGGAAATACCATAAAGGCCGAAGACCAAAGTACAAAACTGGGAAATCTTGGCTTTGTGTATAAAATGCCTACCGAGCAGGGGAGCTTTGTTTTGGGAGGCGGGTACAATCAGATAAGTAATGAACGAGAAGTGTACCGGGTGGGAGGGCGTAATTCGCAAAGTACGATTACGGATGTTTTCAGAGAGCCTTCCAGCGACTATTACGATATTGCTTTTGACACCTACGCCATAGACTGGGGAGATGTTGATTCAACTTATCTTGAATCTATATTCAGGATTGGATTTCAGGAATACCCGGGCATTACCCAGGATGCTGAAATTACACATACTACCAATGTCGGAGAGTACTCGTTCTTCTTTGGAACCGAATTTCAAAAAAATCTATTTGTAGGGATTTCAGCCGGTCTGACAGCCGGAAATTATACCTACAGGCGAGATTTCCTGGAGCTGGATGACCGTAATGATTACAACTTCAATTTCATCCCCTCGGATGTTTCGGATGAAGGAACGGACATTCACAGCATTTTAACGCACGATGAAATTGATGCCGAAATCTTGGGTTTCTCACTCCGGTCGGGACTTATTTACAAGGTGAACCCTAAACTGAATATTGGTATCAGTTATTTACTTCCATCCACGTTGGTGGTCAGGGAAAGCTATTATTCTTCTATACGAACCGAGCTGGACGATAACTCAACTCCGTTCGAAGCAGATTTTGCCAGCAGTCAGGATTATGAGTACCGGATTAGTAAACCCGGGGAACTGAAAGCAGGGATTGCTTTGAACAATATTGGTAAGTTCAACTTTTCCGTTTCCGGTGAGATGATAAACTATTCCAATTTAGAGCTGGATCTTGTTTCCGGGAACGATCTGGATTTTGACCAGGAAGTTGAACTCAGGGATGAAGAAGAAAGCCTGGAAAGCTTTATGGGTTCTTCCTACCAAAGAGTGATTAACCTGAAAGGCGGGATAGGCTTTGATGTAAATGATGATGTAACCCTGAAGGCCGGCTATGGATACCTGCCGGGCAAAAGTAATATTTACGAAGCCGATCGAAATATATTTTCAGGTGGATTCTCTGCGCGGGTTTCTGAGAATATCGTGCTGGATGTGATGGGGCAATATTCGTTTTGGAGCGACCGTTCAACACTGTACAACTATTTCGATTACTCAGATAATGTGCCCCGATCAGAAGTAGTTGATTATCAAATAAACACATTGAAGATATTGGCCGGAATAAAATTTCTGTTTTGAAAATGAATTATTGAATCCCCAATAATACCTCCGTAGTTAGTTAGAAAAAGGTCTCGTGATTGAGACCTTTTTTTATGGTTTCTACAACCAGTCTTTTTTTCTGAAATAGACCACCATTCCCATGGTAGCTACAATCATTAGCCCCCAAACCGTTGGGTAAGCCCACTTCCATCCAAGCTCGGGCATATACTCAAAATTCATTCCATAAATACCGGCTATGAATGTAAGCGGAATGAAAATAGTAGCGATAATAGTCAGCACTTTCATCACCTCATTCATTTTGTTACTGACCTGAGACATATACATATCAAGCATACCCATGGCCATATCCCGGTAGTTTTCTATTCCGTCAATAATTTGAACGAGGTGATCATAAACATCCCGAAAGAAGATCTTGTTATCCTCATGGATCAGATGAGATTCTTCTCTTAGCAACGAATTCAGGCTGTCGCGAAGCGGCCATACGGATCTTCGGAAGAAAATCAGTTTGCGACGCAGAGCATGAATTTTTTCAGGAATTGATTCGTCGGATTTTTGCAGGATTTCATCTTCAAGCTCTTCAATTTCATTGCCGATTTTCTCCATCACCTTCATGTAATGATCCACGATGGTATCGATAAGGGCATAGGCAAGATAATCGGGACCGTGCTTTCGAAGGCGGGGTGCCGCATTTCTAAGTCGATGTAATACCGGTTCATATATAGGGTAATCGTCTTCCTGAAAAGAAAGAACCGAGTTTGGTGATAACACAATGCTTACCTGCTCCACTTTCAGTTCACCGGTTTCATCCTGGATTCTCATCATCCGCAATACAAAAAACATATGCTCGGAATATTCCTCGATTTTCGGCCGCTGCTGGGTATGCAGAATATCTTCCTGAATGAGAGGATGGAGATTAAAATAGTTCCAGATTTCCTTTAGTTTTTCAATATCGTGAAGGCCGCAAACATTAATCCAGGTTTTTGAGGGAGAGTCGAGATAGGGCTTGCTGTCATCAATTTCAGAGATATCGTGCTCTGACAGATGCTCTACATCATAGTCATATAGGTGCATCAAGACGTTTTCCAGTCGCTTCTCTCCAGTAAAAAGGAGTGTCCCCGGAGCCTGCCCGGGCTTTTTGGAACTTTGCTTGAGTCTTAAAAAAGAGGGTATAGGAAGTCTGTTCTTGATTTTTTTCATCATATGGCCTGATTAAAAACTTACTTCAAGAATAGTTCAGAATTAGGTTTTCAGCAAACAGGAAATCAGGCTGCCTCAGCCCTCAAAACCTCAAGCGGTGGTTTATTGTGAACGCCCCGGGTATTAAATAGCCCGATGAGGAGTACGAGAGCGGTGAGAATCAGAATCTCAACTCCGATAATGAAGAAGTTCGGAACGAACTCAATATCAAAATAGAAGTACCCGATTAAAGTACTTGCTCCCAGAGAAAGAATAAGCCCGGTGATGGAGGCCATCACACCCAGCAGAACATATTCAATAACCTGAATCTTGATGACCTGTTTTTTAGCTGCTCCTAAGGTTCGGAGCAAAACAGCTTCCCGTATCCGCTGAAAACGACTGGTAGCAGCCGAGCCGGCCAATACAATTAGTCCGGTAATGATGCTAAAGAGCCCGATAAACTGGATCACAAAAGTTACTTTATCGATGAAATTTCGAACGGTTTCTATTACCTGTCCAATATCTATAGCTGAAACGTTTGGATAACTTTGTACAAGTTCCTGCTGCAGTTCCAGGGAAGCCTCCCGGCTGGAGGTGTTAACGGTGGTTGCAAAAAACTGGGGGGCCGATTCCAGCACTCCGGCCGGAAACACCACGAAGAAATTCGGCTGAGGCTGATCCCATTTTACCGTGCGCGTACTGGCTACATAAGTTTGAATGGGAATTCCCTGCACGTTCCAGGTCAAGGTATCACCAATATCGATGGCAAGATTGTCTCTTTGGTCTTCTTCGATGGAAATAGGAAACGGCTCATTCATGTCGGCAGCATTTCCAATCCATTCTCCTTTAACTAATTCTTCGGATGGCAGCAAGGAATCCCTGTAGGTAGATCTGTATTCACGATTCAAGGCCCAGCCACTTGCATCTCGGGTGGTATCCTGGTCCCATTCCGCATTTGTGTATCCATTTATCCCTTGAATACGCATGGTAACGATAGGGACGTTCTGAAGAATTTCGTGCCCGTTGGATTGAATAATTTCATTAACTCCCTCATTCTGATCATACTGAATATCATACAAAGCAAGATTCGGCAGGTCTTGATCCCCGCCAAAGTCGATTTGATCAAGCAGCATATCCTGAGTGAGATATAAAGAGCTGATCATGGTAACGCCCAAACCAAAGGTGAGCAGGAGCGTTGTGGTTTGATTGTTGGGCCGGTACAGATTAGCCAGCCCTTGCCGGAGTTCATAACTGAAACCGGCTCGCAGAAACTTGCGGGAGCCTTTCATAATGAGTTTGGCAAATCCGGTCAGTAACAGCAGGCAGACAGCCAGTCCCAGCGTAAAGAATAAAGCAGGTACAAGCTCACCAAGCATCAGCCAGGCATAAGCGGTGATGAATACGGCCAGTATCAACCCTAAAATAATCTTGGTGGATTTTTGCAGGAGACCGGACAAATTCACATCCACTGTACGCAAGGAGAATAAAGGCGATATTTTCTTAACCGCGAGCAATGGGAAAAGGGCAAAAAGAATAGAAATAATCACACCGGTTCCAACTCCTATTAAAATAGAAATCCAGGAAATGTAGAGTTCGATATCTACCGGAAGAAAATCCTGCACCAATACCGGCAGGTACAACTGAACCACGGACCCAAGTACGGCCCCAAGAACAGAACCGACCAGTCCCATAGCCGTAGCCTGAATTAGATAAATAGCCATCGCCTGATTGGAGGATACCCCTACGCAACGAAGTACAGCTACGGTATTTATTTTTTGCCTGATGTACACGAAAATGGAGCTGGCAACTCCAATACCACCAAGCAATAAGGCAATAAAGCCGATAAGGTTCAGGAAGTTGGAAAGGTAAAGGATGGCTTCCCCAACTTCTTCCTCCCGTTCGTCCACCGTATCGTAACCAAAACGCAGATTTTGTTCATCGCGGAGCTGGTCAAGCCGGTCATCCACATACTCCATGTCAGTTCCTTCAGGGAACTTATGGTAGGAGATGTATTCCAGCCGGCTGCCTCTTTGGAGAAGTCCGGTTTCTTCTACGTTACTTTTAGGGATGAAAATACGCGGCCCGAAAAAAGAGGCCGCCACCGGTTGACCCGGAACATCAATAATGGCCCCTTCAATTTTGTAGGTCACCTGCCCTATTTTTACCGAGTCTCCGGGTTCAATGTCAAACAGCCTCATGATGGGCTCATCAACCAAAGCAGATTGATTTTGCTGGTACACATCGGCTGCAGATGCAGGTTCGGTAACCAAGTCGCCGTAATAGGGGAAATCCCCTTCAAAAGCGGTGATTTGAGAAAGCCGGGTCGTCCCATTTTTTGGGAAAAAAGCCATGGAGTTGAAGCCCAGTCCGGTAGTAACCTCACCACCTAATGAATCAAGTACTTGTTGCAATTCAGGCTGAAAGGGGGCGTTTCGTTCCACCTCAAGATCGGCCCCGAGGAGTTCTTTGGCCTGGTTCTCGATACTGGTGTTCAGGTTATCGCGGAACGAAGTAATGGCAACCTGAGCTGCGACTCCAACAATGATTGCCGCCATAAAAAGGAACAGCTTGGATCGGTTGGAGCGGGAATCCCGCCAGGCCATTTTAAATGTCCACCACATAGAATTTTTATTACTCATGGACTATTTGGCTACGGCTTCAGGTTGTTGTTTAGCAAAACTGTCTTCGTTAACACGTCCGTTTCTCAGCTTGATAATCCGGTCACACTTTTTGGCAAGTTCCAGGTCGTGGGTTACCAAAACCAGGGTAGTGCCTTGTTGTTCGTTCAGATCAAAGATCAGCTTTTCAATATACTGTCCGGTTTCGGTGTCGAGGTTGCCGGTGGGCTCATCAGCGAAGAGTATCTTAGGCTGATTGATGAATGCCCTGGCAATGGCCACACGCTGCTGCTCTCCCCCCGAAAGCTGGGTAGGGTAGTGATGGGTTCGGTCACCGAGTCCAACGCTGGTAAGTAATTCTATGGCACGTTCCCGCACTTCCTGCGTGGCTTCTCCGCGTAACTCCAGAGGAACCATCACATTCTCCACTGCTGTGAGCGTGGGTACCAGCTGAAAAGTCTGGAATACAAAACCCACATGGCGGTTTCGAACCTGTGCACGTTCGTCTTCGTTGAGTGGATTTAACGGAATTCCATTCAGGGAGACACTTCCCGAGGTGGGCCGGTCTAATCCGGCGCATAATCCCAGCAGGGTGGTTTTTCCTGAGCCGGAAGGGCCGACAATAGCGCAAGAGATGCCCTCTTGAATAGAAAAGTTTATGTCGTCAACGACGGTTAATATTTTTGAGCCGCTTTCGAACTTGCGGTATAACTGATGAACTTCGAGTATATTTGACACGTTACTTGTATTTGGTTATACCGAAACAAACAAGGGTATTGCCTTCTAACATTCCGTATAATTTTTTAAAAAAAGTACGAGATATAATCCAAATAGTTATCTGAAATGAGAATATTAATAACAGCTCTTTTTTTATGTACCATTTTTTCAATTTCATTACCTGCACAAAATGCTGACTCAAAGACTATTCTTATTTTTGGAGACAGTATTACAGCCGGACTTGGTGTTCAGCAGGAACAGGCCTTTCCGGCCATTATCCAGGAAAAAATTGATTCACTGGGTCTGAATCATGAAGTCATAAATGGGGGGCTAAGCGGTGAAACTTCAGCCGGAGGAGTACGGCGTATTGATTGGATTCTTCGCCGGGATATTGACATTATGGTGCTTGAACTCGGAGGAAATGACGGGCTTCGGGGAATTGATTTAAGTTCAACCAAAGACAACCTCCAGCAAATCATTGACAAGTACCGGGCAAAGAATCCGAACGGACAAATTATTCTGGCCGGGATGCAGGTGCCGCCCAACCTGGGGCAGGAATACACATCTCAATTTCAGGAGATTTATCCTGAGCTGGCTGAAGAAAACGATCTGCCTTTGATTCCGCTCATCATGAATAAACTGGGGGGTGAAGAAGAGCTGATTCAGGGAGATGGCATTCACCCTACTCCCAAAGGGCATGAAGTAATCGCCGAAACCGTATGGGATGTTTTGAAAGAGTATCTGTAAAACCTGAGAAGTTCATTCTCCTGTTTTATTTTAAGTGTATCCATTTTATCAAAAAAAACCTATTCATGAAAAAGCTACTTATCGCTTTCGCTGCATTTTTGATTGTATCTGTCAATGCCAGTGCACAGGATTCTCTTCTCGATTACGAACCAAAAGTATTGCTGGTAACGGCTCACCCCGATGATGACGCCTTGTTTTCGGCTACCATTTTTAAGACCACCCGGTTACTGAATGGAGCGGTAGATCTGGCCTTGCTGACTAACGGAGAGGGCGGATATACCTATTCAACCCTTGGAAATTATATTTATGACAAGGAGCTGGATAAAGAAGAAGTGGGCCGAAAGTGGCTGCCCGGAATCCGTAAGAAGGAGCTTATGGCCGGTGGCGACATTGTAGGAATTCGAAATTATTTCTTCCTCGATCAGCCGGATTTTGAGTACACCGAGGATGTAAATATCCCATTGGCGAAGTGGAATACAGATTGGGCGCGGGAAAAGCTGGCTTCAATTATGGAAAAGGGATCGTATGATTTTCTGTTCCTGATGCTGCCGTATGAAACTACCCATGGACATCATAAAGCATCGGCGGTGATTGCCCTCCAGGCTTTACAAACACTGCCTGAAGGGGAGCGCCCGATTGCCCTGGAAGCATTTATCCGAAGGGGAGAAGAGGATCCGGGAGTTTCATTCACAGAGCTGGAAGGATATCCTGAAACCAAAGTAATGCCGGGAAAAACATTCGAGTTCAATCGAAATCAGACTTTTGGAGTGAATGACCGAATGAATTATAACATCATCGGAAACTGGGTGATTGCCGAGCATAAATCCCAGGGAACCATGCAGCTGCTCATGCAAAACGATACAGGGGTGATTGAACAATATTGGTACGTGGCCCTGAACGGCGAGGAAGGCCTGGAAAAAACAGCTGAGTATTTTGAAGCGGTTAATATCGTTGAACCGTGAATTCGGCTGAGGACCGACGACCAATGACCAATGACCGGCGATTAACGATTAACGAAAAACCAATAACGAACTCACTCAATAGAAAAGGAGATGTTGATGTTGGCGGTTACGGAAACCGTTTGGCTGAAATCCATCATTGAGGCATCACTTCTCATGGCCTCCATAGACATTACATTCGATTTTGCCGGAAACCCGATTTGATGGTCCGAGTAATTTATGGTTTGAACCGGCCCCAGAGAAAAGCCGGAAGTCTTGGCAATCAGCTGAGCTTTTTGCTTAGCTGACTCTATGGCGCTAACCAATGCCTGCTCTTTTCCTTGAGAGATTTTCGTGGAAGAAAACTGCCCGTTAAAAGAATCAAAGCCATTTTCGATGAGCGCTACCTGAATCTCTTCATACATCCCAAAATCGTTGAAGGTCAGGCTAATGGATTGGTTGGTCCGGGTTACCCTGGAATCGTTGTTGTTGCGATAATTTGAACTCACCCGGCTCATGCGGATAGGCTGATAGTCAATATTTTCTTCGGTGATGTTATTTTGTTTCAACAATTTTGCCAGAAGGGATTCGCGTTCTTTGTGCAGGTTATAAGCTTCTTGTGGAGTTTCAGCTTCGGCATTTATGTTCACGTTGAAAATAATAAGGTCGGCCGGCAGCAGTTCTGAGGCACTCATGTTAATAGTGATCGTGCGCTCATTGGTTTGATTCTGGGCGGAAGTCTTTTCACTAAAACCCAAAAACATCATCGAAACGACAAGGGTGATTTTAGTAAGCTTTCTACCAGCCGATACCATACTCGGCTTTGATTTTTTGAATGTCTGCATATGATTTTCCTCTATCTAATTTAAAAATCCGGCTTCCGGAAATGTCGTATTCCTCTAAAGAATATCCGCCTCTGTACCAACCCTCTAACAACTCCAAATATTGCTCTTTGGTTTTTTTGTTCCCTAATTTTATGGTGAATTCATGGGTCTGATCTTTATTGGATACAGAGAATTGTAAGATAATTTTGGGGGTAAACCAGTTGAGTTTTTGAACTACATAAATTTTGATATCCGAATTTTTAGTTATTTCAATAGGAGAATCAGGGAAAGCTTCTTTTTTCTTTGTTGGATATAGTTCAATTTTCTGTTCTGATACTTCAGCTTTTCCTGCACTCCGTCTGAACAACACTCCCATAAATGCGAATCCATAGCCAATTACCATGCCTGCTGCAAGGAGCATCTGCTGCCATCCAGCTAATTCAAAATCCAGCATATCAACAACGTATATACTGGTAAAACAGCAGACAGCAACAAACATCCAAAGTCGGAATTCGATGGTTTCGGTGAATGTAATTCTGTCCGTCAACGGATCTTTGGAGGCAGAAAGGTGTGTCAGGTTAAATTCGGCTTTCATGGTTCCAGAATGTGAGTTACAGTTGGCAACATCTCCTCAACCCACATGCTGTACATTTTTGCGGATGGATGGAGTTCATCGGAAGCCAGGAGTGAAAGATCCTCTTCAGCCACCTCTGAGATAGGCGTAATATTAATAAAAGGAATATCATATTCGCCACTGATATCTTCAGCAATAGAATTATACTCACTGATTTTTCTGCGGATTGTCTCCGGCTCTTTAGACTGAGCAAATGGCGTAACCCCATAATTGGGGATGGATATGACGAAAACATTCCGGCTGTCTCCACCCGCAAATCCGATAGCCTGTTCCAGCAATTCACGGAATTCTGTTTTATACAACTCTATATCAAGCCACTGATACTGGTTGTTAACTCCGATCAAAAGGGAAACAAGGTCGAAATCAGACGAAGGATTATGCTCAGCAATTCCATTTTTAAGGTCAGAGGTTGTCCAGCCATTGGTGGCGATAATCAGGGTGGTATCCATTTGAAAGCCGAGGGTTGCAAGAGAATCAGCCAACTGGTTGGGGTAGTTATTTTTCTGCTCAATTCCCGTACCGATTGTATATGAATCGCCAAGCGCAAGATAGGAAACAGGCTCGGCTGATTCGCTGGCAGTCTTTTTAACCTTTGTGTCGCAATTGGATAACAGCAGCACAAAAAAGAATACAGGAAAAAATTTAAAACCAGTTTTTACTGAAACATTCATGATGAAAGTGCTTAAAGGGGGTTGTTAAAGTTCTGCTAAGGATACAAGAAGCAAAGCATTCATGCATAAATAAAAAGTAGTGAAAGCGCTTGCATTTATCCCAAAAACAGACTTTTATTTGGTGTTATATAAAAGTTCGGCCGAAATACGAGTTTCCATATATATGGGCTTATTTTACAGACGGTATAAAAAGTTGGCCTCTCTAACCATAATCAAAAGGATCAATACAATGAGCAACATGATTCAGCGAGTATTTACCTTGTGTATGATACTTACCTTTTGCGTGTGTAGCACAATTACGTACGCATCGAACATAGAAGATGAAACAGTAATATCAGGAATAGTCACTGATGTGGATGGTGAGCCATTAGCCGGGGTTAACATCCGGGTTGACGGTAAAGTAATCGGGACTTCTACACGCCCTGACGGCACGTTTAGCTTAACTGTGCAGCAAGACCCTCCAATAACGCTTATTGTATCTATTGTTGGATTTACATCTCAGCGAGTAGAAATAACCGAAGCCGTAGTTGACGACCTTGAGATTGTTCTGCAAGAACAAACCATTTCGGGGGGCGACCTCGTTGTTTCGGCTTCCAGGGTTGAGGAAAGTATCTTAGAAGCACCGGTTACCATCGAGCGTCAGGATGCTATTCAGATCAGAACAGCCGCTTCCGATGATTATTATAAAGCGCTTAGCACGCTCAAAGGTGTTGATATGACAACCAGTAGTATCAATTTTCAGATTGTGAATGCAAGGGGATTCAACTCTACCGGTAACACACGAATGGTTCAGTTAACCGATGGAATGGACACCCAGGCACCGGCGCTAAACTTCCCCATCGGGAATTTGAACGGTCCTTCTCAATTAGATGTAGAAAGCATGGAATTTATCCCGGGTGCTTCTTCTGCACTGTACGGACCAAATGCTTTTAACGGTATTCTGCTGGTGAACAGCAAGGATCCTTTTAACTATCCCGGCTTAAGCGTTATGGTTAAATCGGGTGTGAATCATGTTGACAGCCGTCCAACATTAGGTGAGCCGGATGATGCACAGCCGCTTTTTGAAACGGCGATACGCTATGCTAAATCATTTAATAACAAATTCGCTTTTAAAGTGAATTTCTCTTACTCGAAGGCCGAAGACTGGAGAGGTATTAATTATTCCGACAAAAATTCATCCCTGAATAACGGTTTTGCGAATAACCCGGCCTATGACGGAGTTCATACTTATGGAGATGATGGTACCTTCAATATTGCATTGTTGGGCCTGCCCGGACCTACCCGAACACAAATCGCTCAAAACGTTTCGGCCCAAACTGGCGTACCGGAAAGCGAAGTTGAACAATATTTAGCGGCATTGCCTGCCCAACCTGTTGCCCGAACAGGATATCGTGAAGAATACCTGGTTGACAGTGGAGCTGAAAACCTGAAGCTCGGAACATCTTTACACTACCGATTAAATGATGCTGTTGAAGCCAGCTATACCTTTAATTACGGTTACGGAACTTCGGTTTACAGTGGTGCTCAGCGTTACAGCCTGAAGAACTTCAACATCTCCCAGCACAAGATTCAGGTCGAAGGAGATAACTTCATGG
This sequence comes from Gracilimonas sp., assembly GCF_017641085.1. Classification (NCBI taxonomy): domain Bacteria; kingdom Pseudomonadati; phylum Balneolota; class Balneolia; order Balneolales; family Balneolaceae; genus Gracilimonas; species Gracilimonas sp. The sequence continues at coordinate 424,752 of NZ_JAEPPI010000001.1, forward strand.
TGAAAGCTTACGGAACTTTTGAAAATTCAGGAGATTCTTACATCGCTGATTTCGTTGGATTTTCTATTAATGATCAGTACCTGAATACCTCACAGTGGTATGGAGCCTATGGCGGTACGTTTGCAGGCGGGCTTATTCAAGCGGCAGCCCAGGCTCAGGGAGGCGACCCTTCGTACAACCAAGCTACGGTTAACGCTATCCTGAGTAATACGGCAGTAGTGAGTCAGTTCCATGCAGCAGCCCGGGCAGCAGCCGATGCCAACCGTTTTGCACCCGGTTCTGATGCTTTTGAAAACGCCAAGAACACGGCCCTTCAAAACGTAGTACCTAATGGTGCTCTTTTCGATGATCAGTCCCGCTTCCTGCATACTGAAGGTCAGTATAACTTCAAGAATGAAATTGATTTCATGGATCTTCAGGCCGGAGTGAGCTTCAGACAGTATCAACTGCGCTCTAATGGAACCATCTTTGATGATGACGGCGGCGTAGAGATTAACGAGTTTGGTGGGTTTGTTCAGGGTTCTAAATCCTTCATGGAGGATCGCATTAAGCTGATCGGTTCTCTGCGTTATGATAAGAATGAGAACTTCGATGGGCAGTTTAACCCACGTATTTCAACGGTGATTAACACCTTTGATAATCAAAACCTGCGGGCTTCTTATCAAACCGGTTTCCGTAACCCGACTACACAGGGGCAATACATCGACTTGAATGTACTTACGGCCCGATTATTAGGTGGTCTGCCTTTCCTTGCTGATAAGTATAACATTACTCAGAGTGCTTTTACTTTGGAAAGTGTTCAGGACTTCACCACGCAAGTATTAGCAGGAAATCCTGCTGCTGCGGGAGAGCTGGTACCTTACAATAACTTTGAGCCCGTAAAGCCAGAGCAAATCCAGACGTTTGAGATTGGATATAAAGGTCTGTTAGGAGATAAATTATTCTTCGACATGGCTTATTACTACAATATCTATAACGACTTTATTGCTCAGTTCCGCGTACGTCAGATCAACCAGGATCAGAACAGTGATGGAGTTATACAGGATAGTGAAATTCTGCCATTGACAGCACAAACGGCGCCACTGCTATTGTCCGGTTCAGCACTTAACACCTTCCAGGTGTATACCAATGTTGACAACGAGGTAGAATCGCAAGGTGCTGTAGTCGGGTTCGACTATAGCCTGCCAAGCAACTTTAAGGTAAGTGCAAACTACAACTGGAATAAACTGATTACCGATCAGAATGAAGGTTTTATCTTCGACTATAACACTCCGGAGCATAAAGTTAATGTTGGTTTAAGCAACAGAAGTCTGACCGAAAGTCTGGGTTTCAACGTGACCTGGAGATGGCAGGATGAGTTCAGATGGGTTTCCTCTTTTGCAGATGGAACCGTTCCTGCGGTATCCACAATCGATGCCCAGGTATCTTATAAGCTGAATAGCCTTAACTCGATTGTTAAAGTTGGAGGAAGCAACATCACCAACAACCGACATATTCTGAACTACGGCGGACCAAGTTTGGGTGCCATCTATTATGTCTCATTGACATTTGACGAGTTCCTGAACTAAACATCTGTACAACAGAACTTTGAAGCCCCCGCTCATGCATATGAGCGGGGGCTTTTTTATGCCATTTACTAAAAGGGATGTCATAATGAAGTAACTTTGTCATTTCATGGGAAGAGATAGATTGATGGCATACTATTTGCTCTGATCATTACAAACAAAGAAAATCCAAAGTATTAATACTGACTACAAGTAGATGAGCAAAGAAAAGATTTCAGAAGAAGATATCTCGACTCAGGAAGAGGTCGCTGAAGAAGTTCAAGATAATGAAACGGCTTCTGAGGCTGGCAATGAAGAACAAGAATCAGCCAGGAACGATAAAGATGCGAGAATTGAAGAGCTGGAGCAGGAACTGGCGAACACTAAAGATGGTCTGCTTCGTAAAGCGGCTGAGTTAGAAAACGTTCGCAAGCGTGTACAGCGCGAACGCGTTCAGCTTTTTGAAGAAGCGAAGGCCGGCGCCCTTGAAGACTTTATGCCCATCAGTGACGACCTGTTACGAACCCTTAAGGCAGCCGAAGAATCAGAAATAGAAGACAGCTTTCTGGAAGGGGTGAAAATGGTTGCCGATAAATTTGAGAAGGTGCTGGAAAAGCACGGCGTTGAACGCATCAACGAGACAGGTGTGCCCTTTGACGTGAACCTACACGATGCCATGATGAAACAACCCGCCCCGAATGAAGAAACCGGAAGTGATGTGGTTCTTCAGGTACTGGACAGTGGCTACAAAATTGGCAATCGCACAATCCGTCATGCTAAAGTTATAGTGAGCGAATAAGACATGTCTACCCAAAGAGATTATTACGAAATATTAGGAGTTGATAAAGGTGCTTCAGAGTCGGAGATAAAAAAGGCCTATCGAAAAATGGCCATGAAGTACCACCCCGACCGTAACAAGGGAGATAAAGAAGCAGAGAAGAAATTCAAAGAGGCGTCTGAGGCGTACGAAGTACTCAAAGATTCTGATAAAAGAGCCCGGTATGATCAGTTTGGTCACCAGGGAGTGAATGGAAATGGTGGCTTTGGCGGCGGAGCCGGAGTGGACTTTGACAATATGGGCTTCGAAGATATTTTCAGCCGTTTTGGGGATATCTTTGGTAGCGGATTTTTTGGAGAAGAAGCTTTCGGGGGTGGAGGCCGCAGAGGTCGCTCCCGAAGCAGGAAAGAACCCGGACAACCCGGTTCTGACATGAAAATCAGAATGCCTTTGACGCTTGAAGAAATTGCTTTTGGAGCCGAGAAGAAGCTCAAAATCAAAAAGCAGATCAAATGTGATGAGTGTAACGGTACCGGTGCAGAAACTAATTCCGACTTTGAAACATGCGGAACCTGTAATGGAATGGGTGAAGTACGGCAGGTAACACGAACCATGCTTGGACAAATGGTGAACGTTCAGGCTTGTCCGAATTGTGCAGGTGAAGGCCGCATCATCAAGAGTAAATGTAAGAAATGTGGTGGTGAAGGCCGTGTGAAAGGGGAAGAAACCATTAAAGTTAATATCCCTTCCGGTGTTTCCAATGGAAATTACATCACGCTGCGCGGACAGGGTAATGCCGGTCGTCGTGGTGGCTCAGCCGGGGCGTTAATTGTGCTTATAGAAGAGAAAGAGCACGAGCATTTTGACCGCGATGGGAACAATATCTATTACAACTTAACCCTGAGCGTGCCTGATGCAATTTTGGGAACCGAAGTACAGGTTCCTACACTGAAGGGTAAAGCCAAGCTTAAAATCGATCCCGGAACACAGCCCGGAAAAATGTTGCGTATGCGCGGGCGTGGGATTAAAGGGTTGAATAATTCAGGCGATGGCGATCAGTATGTACGCCTAAATGTGTACATCCCTGAAGAATTGACGGACAAGCAAAAAGAAGCCGTCAAGTCATTTAAAGACGAAGAGAATTTTGACCCATCTAACCTGGATGGTAGCGAGAAGAATTTCTTCTCTAAAATGAAGGACATGTTTGGTTAAAACCCACAAAATTAAATTACCGTAGAGACGCAAGATTTTGCTTCTCTACGGTTTACCAATTTTGGAAATCTATTCAGCAGAAACGGCTGTTCCGCTTACCGAAACCATGAGCATGCTTCCATTGGCCCCGATGGTTTCATAGTCAATATCAATGCCGATAATTGCGTTGGCACCAACGCTGTTGGCTTTCAATTCCATTTCTTCAAAGGCCAGTTTACGTGCTTGCTGCAGTTCTTTTTCGTAAGCACCGGAACGTCCGCCAACGATGTCTCTGATCCCGGCAAAGAAGTCCTTAAAGATATTGGCTCCCAAAATGGCTTCCCCGGTAACAATACCCAGATATTTTTGTACTTCTTTTCTGTCCAGGTGATTGGTGGTGGTCATAATCATGGTAATAGCTCCCTGAGTTAGTTGAATTTAAATGACTTAGTTATGTACTGATCCGGATCAAAAAAGTTACTTCAAAAACCGGATCCGGAGAAAAAAATTAATAAAAAAACCCCCGCCCATATACATGAGCGGGGGCTGAAAATTTCATAACCCGAAGTATTAGTTGCGGGGTTTGGCTTCATTCACCTTTACAGGGCGACCGTCAATTTCGGCACCGTCAAGTTGTTCGATAGCGGCTTCAGCTTCAGCTTTGTTATCCATCTCAACAAATCCAAAACCTTTTGAACGGCCTGAACCTCTGTCGGTAATAACTTTGGCTGAACTTACTTCACCATAAGCTTCGAAAACTTCTTTGAGTTGGTCGCTGGAAACATCATAACTAAGGTTTCCTATATAAATATTCATAGTATCAAAATGTGGTTAAAAATTATCGGATATAGGAGAAATCAGAGCTAAAATCTGAATGAATTCAAAAGTCTAAGTATCAACGTAAATCCATTCTAAAAGTACGTTATTTTAGGCCTTTCACAAAGGATTCAGGGTAATAAATTTTCGCGGACTACTTCAGGTTCTCCGTCTTCCTAATCGACTCTTCGGCCATTTCTCTATGGTAGGCTTCCAGCTTTTGAGCCAGAGCTTTATCATTCATTCCGAGCATACGGGCGGCAAGGAGTCCGGCATTTTTCGCTTTTCCAATGGCTACCGTAGCTACCGGAATACCGTTTGGCATTTGAACGATAGAGTAGAGACTATCCACACCGCCGAGCGCAGTCGTCTTAACGGGAACACCAATTACCGGTAGTGTAGTATGGCTGGCAAGCATGCCGGGAAGGTGAGCGGCACCACCTGCACCTGCTATAATGACTTTAATTCCCCGACTCCGGGCCTCTTTGCCATAATCAGCCATAACATCGGGTGTACGGTGAGCAGAAACCACGCGTTTTTCATAAGGCACGCCAAAGTGATCAAGGATTTCAGTGGCTTCTTTCATGGTGGGCCAGTCGCTGTCGCTGCCCATTACTACTCCGACGATTGGTGTGCTCATTGCTCAGATTTTTTGATTTGTTTGTTGTTGAGAAATATAGAGTTCAGAATTCATAATTCAGAATTTCAAATCTCTATATTTCGTGTCACATGCATGGCTTTCTTATATGTTTCCTCCAGGTTATCACCCAATAAAGTATAATGTGCCATCTTCCGGCCAACTTTGCTATCTACCTTACCATATACGTGAAGGTGTCCGTTTTCTTCCGCCAAAGCTTCTTTAATATAATCAGTTTCGGCCAGACGTTTATGTGTGCCCAGCAAGTTGATCATGGCAACGGCCGGTTTATTCAATCGGCTTGAACCGAGGGGAAGTCCGAGAACCGCCCGAACATGATTTTCGAATTGGGAGGCCACGGTTCCTTCAATGGTGTAATGACCGGAATTGTGAGGCCGGGGTGCGGATTCATTCAGGATTAGAGAGCCTTCTTCTGTCAGGAAAAACTCGTAGGCGAAGATCCCCTTGCCGTCAATAGCTTCAGTGGCTTTCACGGCCAGTTCCTGGGCCATTTCCCGAACAATATTCTCTACAGGGGCCGGTGATAAAACAGCCACACAGATATGATCTTTCTGAACTGTTTCGCAGCAGGGATAAACAACCGTACCGGTTTCGTTTCGGGCTACCTGAACGGCCAGTTCTTTTGTGAAATCCACAAAGGCTTCGGCTAAAATGTCTTGTCCTTCTTCGCCGCCCAGGTTTGAGAATGCTTCTTGAGCCTCTTCCATGTTGTTTACGGTTTCATTCCCATATCCGTCATATCCCCCTTTGGAAGACTTCAGCATATACGGCCAGCCATGATCTTCCCCAAATTGTTCCAGGTCCGATTCATTTCTGACCAGCTTGTAAGGAGTCACCGGAATTCCCGCAGCTTCGAAGGTTTGCTTTTCAATCAGCTTGTTTTCAATCAAGGCGAAGCTTTCCGGGGAGGGATAGATCGGAGTGCCACTTTTCTCCTGTACTTCTTTCAGGATATCTGAACTGATAAATTCATTTTCCAGAGTAATGACATCACATTCTTTGGCAAATTCCACCATGTCATCAACAGAGTCAAACGAACCGGAGGTGGAATAAGGAGTCATAAACTGAACAGGCTCATTCTCAGTCCGGTCCGAGAAAACGGCAACCTGAATACCAAACCGAAAGGCTTCAAGAGAACTCATCCGGGCCAGCTGACCGGCACCTAAAAATCCAAGTTTAAGATTGGCGGGTATAGAAGTACGGGGCATGGCGGGGTTTTTCTTTTAAAGGTAAGGATGATTGGGGAGTGAATCTATTTATAGAAGTAAAGCTTTTCATAAAACCGGTATTAATACTGATTCTTAATCCTTAATTTCAGGGCTGAAATAATATCAGCTCTACAATGGATATAGAAGAAAAGCTAAAGCAAATTAAATCAAGGTTCGAAGAAGTGAATGCGGCGATGAGTGACCCGGCCGTCTTCGATGATCCTGATAAATATACCGAGCTCACCAAAGAACGCAGCGATCTGGAAGAACTGGTTCAGGATTACGATACCTGGAAAGACCTTAAAAACCGGCAGGAAGGCAATAAAGAACTCATTGAGATGAATGAGGATGCCGAGATTACGGAGATGGCTCGCGAAGAAAATGCTGAGATCAAGAAGGAATTAGCAGAGCTGGAAGAGGAAATCAAAATGAAGCTGATTCCTAAAGACCCTGAAGATTCCAAGAATGCCATTATTGAAGTGAGAGCGGGAACCGGTGGTGATGAAGCTGCTATTTTTGCCGGAGATTTGTTTGAAATGTATCGCCGCTATGCCGACAAGCAGGGCTGGAAGATGAGTATCATGAGTATCGCTCATTCCGAGAAAGGCGGATACAAGGAAATTGTATTTCAGCTGGAAGGAGAAGAAGTGTTTGGTAAGATGAAGTACGAAAGCGGGGTTCATCGTGTACAACGGGTACCTGAAACCGAAAGCCAGGGAAGGGTTCATACCTCGGCTGCAACGGTAGCTGTGCTTCCGGAAGTTGAAGAAGTGGATATCCATATCAACCCGGCTGATATCCGTGTGGATACTTTCCGTGCGAGTGGAGCCGGTGGGCAGCACGTTAATAAAACAGATTCTGCTATACGTTTGACCCACGAACCGTCCGGCATTGTAGTGGAATGTCAGGAAGAGCGTTCTCAGCATCAAAACAAAGAAAAAGCTATGACGATGCTTCGGGCCAAGATGTATGATATTGAGCTGGAGGAAAAGCAGAAGGAGAGAGCTGCCGAACGAAAAAGTCAGGTTTCTACGGGCGACCGTTCCGCTAAAATCCGTACCTATAACTTCCCTCAGGGGCGGTTTACGGATCACCGCATCAATCTTACGCTTTATGATTTAGATAACATCATGAAAGGCGGAATCGATGAAGCGATTGAAGCGCTCCGGGTTCAGGATAACCTTGAGAAACTGAATGCTCTGGCAGAGGATTAATTCCGGCTGCTTATGGTACCTAACACTTTCCAGTGCTCTTCACTCAAGGCATTAATATCAAACACGGAAATTCCTGTAGCCCCGCCAGCTTTAGCTTTTTGAACAGCTGTTTGCAATTCGTCAGGGTTCAGAGCCGGAATGTAAAGTCCGGCCACGATATCAAAACGGTTGTGGGCTTCTCGAACACCTTGCTCGGTTGAAAACTGAATCCACTCCAGGTTCTGGCGGTAGAAGTTTTGGTACAGCATGGGGAGGGCGATATCTAAATCCCAGCTGGCCCAGTCTTGCCGAACCATCTGCCGGCTCATTTCCGGAAATGGAAATACAGCAGCTGTAAGCATCTTGTCTTCATTATGTACAATTTCGGCAATCTCATTCACCAAGCTGGTTACGGCGTTTAATCGAAACTGCAGCCATTCCATACTCAACTCGGGATGCTCCATTTCCAACGGGTCCACCCCGAAAAGGTCTTTAAATTCCCGGCGAGCATTGGGATGATAACCATAATCATACTCTGGAAACTGCCGGTCCTGAACCAGGTCGTATTTAGGCTGAAGATCTGCCCCAAGAATAACATCTACATATCTTACATAGTCGAGATGAACGGAAGTAAGCCCGGGAATTTTAGCGTATTTGGACATATTGGATTTGATATACTCTCTTGCACCTTCAGAGAAGGGGGAGAGCCACTGGTAGTAATCCACATAAGCTCTGTAATCGTATGAGTTGTCGCCGTTTCTGTTTACAGCGTACCATTCAGCGTGTTGGGCAGCTGTGGTGTCTCCGGGGCGGTTTAGCGTCCATACCCAGGCATGAATGTTCATGTTATAATCATCGGCAATATTAACCACGGTTTCAGTCTCTTCGGGACTGGTAGAAAGAAAAAGATCGGTGAGCCCGTTTGACGAAAAATGATCAAGTTGTTTATGCCACTCTTCTTCGGTTTCTGCGATATCACCTCCGGTCCAGGCGGCAATTATAAAGGAAGTTTCAGGAGTTTTTTCACTGCAACTAAGAAGCAAAAAGGTGTTGGCTATTAAAAAGAGAAGCAGTTTTTTCATGGTGATTTTACAATATATCCGTCTTGATTGATTATCAGTGAAGTATTATCTGAATTTACAACCGTGAGCTCAAATCCCAGCTTGGTTAAATGAACGGAGGCTGAAACAGGCTGTCCATTTACTGAAAAATCAGGCCCGCCTAAATCTTTAATATCGTCGGTAAATGTCCCGTTCGTATTTTTCCAATCCAGTTGATTTCGATACAAATGGAATAGCAGCTGGTACTCATTCACTAACTTATCTTTATGGATCTCTTCATCCCGGCTTTCCGCAAAGTAGAGGTAACCCCAATGTTCCGGCCGGTGCATATCAACAGCCGATTGTTGGGTCCATACCCAGTTATTTTCAGGAAGCCGGTTTCCGTCCGCGTCAGTTTTCTTTTTATAAATACCATTAACGATTTGATGCTGCCACTGCACCCTCGAAAAATTAATTCTCCACATGCTTCCGGCTCCGAACTGAGCCCCACGATCGATGGCAGTAACAGGCTTAATGGGGATGGCCATTTCAACACTCCAGCTTTCATCTATATCGGAAGGGTCATTTACTGTGCCGTCAACATCAATCCCAATTTTTGTTCCATTTAGATCCCAGTGATCTAAAACCGGGCCGTTTCTGCGATAGGGACGAGCCAGGAATAAATCCCAAAGTGTGCCCAGAGTGTTTACTTCAAACTCTGCATAGTAAGGCTGGAACTGGTTGGGCTTGATAAATATTTCAAAATCATTGTTGTAAAAAATAACCGCATCCCGATCGGTTATATCTCCCCAAACATGCTCCTCTTCCATCTCAGCAAAGAAATAGATGTACTCCTTATCCCACAGCATTTTTACCCGGGTATCAAAATATGGGCTTCGCTTAGCATCGCCTTCAATATCAATAAAAGGGTCGGTCCATTGAGCGAGCTCCCAGCTTGCTTCATCAGCCACACCGTCTATAGTAAGTGACTCCGGGCTTTTCAGGATGGTATAAGACTTGGGTATAACGAGTTCAAGAGTGTTGGTCTGAGCCTGATTTGAATCACAACCGACAAGCCATAGCGCAACAAGTAAAAGCGAGATGAAAAATTTCATTCCCGATTATACAAAAATAACCTTCACTCCGAAATTCAGATTCGGAATTGACTCGGTATCGATCGTTTTAGGGAGGACAAATAAAAAAGCCTGCATCCTATGGATACAGGCTTTTGGTTAAGAAACTATATGCTGAGTATTATTAAGCCTTTGGAGCAGCAGCAAGCAATTCATCACTTGCTTCGTCTTTAAACTGCTCAAAGTTGTGGATGAACATTTCAGCCAGCGTTCTAGCTTTCTGATCGTAAGCTTCTTTGTCTTTCCAGGTATTTCGCGGGATCAGCACTTCTGAAGGCACTCCGTCAACCGAAGTAGGTATCTGGAATCCGAAAACCGGATCGGTTTGATATTCTACCTTTTCTAGGTTCCCGGCAATGGCTTCGCTCAGCATTTGTCGTGTGTGCGGGAGTTTCATTCTGTGACCTTCTCCATACTCACCGCCGGTCCAGCCGGTGTTAACCAGCCATACGTTTGCGTCGTGCTTACGGATTTTTTCGGCAAGCAACTCGGCATACACAGTAGGGTGCAAGGGCATAAAAGGAGCTCCGAAACATGCTGAGAATGTAGCCTGAGGCTCAGTAACTCCGCGCTCGGTACCGGCTACTTTAGCAGTATATCCACTGATGAAGTGGTACATCGCCTGATCCGGTGTCAGTTTGGAAATAGGAGGGAGTACACCGAAAGCATCACAAGTTAAAAAGATGATATTTTCCGGGTGACCGCCTTTGCCTGTTTCACTTGCATTAGGAATATAATCCAGCGGATATGAGCAGCGGGTATTCTGGGTCAGGCTAACGTCGTCAAAGTCAGGTTCGCGATTTTCATCCAGCACCACATTCTCCAGGATGGTTCCCGGCATCTCGGTGGTGGCATATATCAGCGGCTCATTTTCTTTAGAAAGATTGATGGTTTTAGCATAACAACCGCCTTCAAAGTTGAAGGTGCCTTCATCGCTCCATCCATGCTCGTCATCACCAATCAGTGTCTTGTCGGGATCAGCAGATAGCGTCGTTTTCCCGGTTCCTGAAAGGCCGAAGAATATAGCTGTTTTGCCATTTTCATCATGGTTGGCTGAGCAGTGCATAGCCATCACGCCTTTTTTGGGAAGCAGGTAATTCATTACAGAGAAAATGCCTTTCTTCACCTCTCCGGAATAAAGCGTACCACCAATAAGGATAATTTTCTTGTCAAAGTTGCACAGTATGAATGTGCTGGTACGTGTGCCGTCTTTGTCGGGATTAGCTTTAAGATGTGGAGCAGCCAATACCGTAAATTCAGGCTCATGATTCTCCAGTTCTTCAGCAGTAGGGCGGATAAACATGTTATGCGCAAAAAGCCCGTGATAAGCGGCTTCACTTACAACGCGTACGTTCAGTCTGTTCTTTTCATCCGCACCGCAAAACAGGTCTTTCACAAAAAGGTCTTTGTCTTGCAGGTAGTTAACGGCTTTTTCGTACAGGTTGTCAAAAACATCTTCCGAAATTGGCTGGTTCACATCACCCCAGTCAATGTCATCGTGGATAGATGGTTGATCTACAATGAATTTATCCATTGGAGAGCGCCCGGTGAACTCACCGGTTAAAACCCTAAGGGCATAGTCTTTGGTGAGAACAGCTTCTTTTCGGAGAATAGCCTGTTCATAAAGTTCGGTAGGTGAGAGATTCCAAAACACATTTTCGTTGTCACCCAATCCAAGGTAATCGAGGCTTTTTACGGAATTTGGCTGGGTCGTTGTATCTACACTCATATCACTTTTTGTGGTTCAATTTTATAAGTCTCAAAGGTAAGGAGAAGCTCTAATAATATTAACCTTTCAAGGCCGAAAAACTTAAATACGAAAAGATTAATGAAATAGTGTGGAAGCGCTTTTTTAAGTAATGCAGGTAAGTTTTTTTACTTAAATAAGATTGATAGGAAGAGTGGATGCTTGAATTATTAAAGCAAGCTCGTAGTAAGGCTTCAAAAATATTTACTTTTTTGCTACTTAAACTGTGAAAATTATACGAAAATCAGAGATTATCCTCAGTTGCTTTTTTTTCAATTAGTTGTAAACGGTCTGGTTTCTCCCAGTTGTTATAGTGTGTTTCAAGCCACTTTTTTACAGTTTGTGTAAAAGGATAATCCAACCCGATTGAATTGCCAAGTTTATGGTACCCATTAAGTAAAAGCGAATCGGCTTGTTCAAACTTACCTTGTTGAGATAAACTAAATCCATAAGCACTTTTCGTCTGAGCCACTCTCCAGCCATCAGATGGGTAACCACTTAGGCGAATTTCATGGGCTTTCTTTAGCATTTCTTCTGCTTTTTTAGTTTGACCGGTTTCCAGGTAGGCAAGTCCTAATGCAAATAGAGGATCTGAGGTTCGGGGATGGCTGGGAGGGTATATTTGTTTATACTCTTCGTTTACCTGGTTGAGTATTTCAAAAGCCTGATCATAATTTCCGGTCCGCAGGTTTATTCTCCCAAGATTTAGCCTCGTACGGGAAACATAGGGGTGTTGATCTCCATAGAGTTTGGTTAGTTTTTGATAGGCAATATTTAGAAGGGAGTCAGCTTTATTAAACTGTTTCTGTTCCAATTTAATATGTCCTAAACTTCCAATACCGAGGGCCACGTCAATACTATTTTCATCTGTAAGTTTACGGTGCATGGCAAGGGATGCGCGCTGTTGTTCCTCGGCTTCTACAAGTTGGCCACTTTCCCTAAGCAGAGCCGAATAGTTACTCATAATAATGGCGGTATTTGGATGATCTCCCAAGACCTCCTGATACATTTCAACCGACTGTCTGTAATAAGGCCTTGCCTGATCATATAAACCCTGAGCATGAAAAAGAGTGGCCAGGTCATTGAGATTTTTGGCTACATGCGCATGATTCTCCTGTCCATGAATGGTGTACCGCAAATTAAGTGCTTTAGTGAGCATTGAATCTGCCGTATCATAATCACCCTTATTAAACCACATCAGGTTTCCTAAGTGATTTAGAGCAGAAATAGCAGGCTGATTTTCAAGTCCTTCTTCCGTTTGTTCAAAGTAGCTAATGCTTTTAGTAAGTAAAGACTCTGCTTCAGAGAATCTACCTTGTTCCTGGTAAAGAAAGGCCAGGTTTCTCATAGCTTTAGCTTGTGCATAATCAGGCCCTGAGCTGATTTGTTTTTGCAACTCAAGAGCGTCTGTAAGAAGTGTTTCGGCCTTCGCAAATTCACCAAGACTGTTATACACATCGCCGATCACACTTTTCATTTCTGCCTGAATCTCGGGTTGATTTTGAAGTTCATCATCAATCTTGTCGGAACCATACCTGAGAATGGAACCCAGTGTCTGATTCAGGCCACTTTCAGACTCTTCAAAATAGGGATTTGATTGACTGAAAAGGTCGGTAAGAAATCCAGCCACTTCTTCAGCTTTTTGAGCTTCAAGCTGTGCCTGATTGCGTTCCTGGGTAATCCTCCAGGTATAAAAACCAATTAAAGCTGAAATCCCAATAAGTATGCCAGTCGCAATAATAATACCCTGATGATGCCGCCGCATGAATTTCTCTGAACGGTAGCGGAATGAATCGTCACGTGCTGACACCGGTAATCCTTCATCATAATTATGCAGGTCGCTGAGGAAATCACTGGCAGTACGGTAACGTGATTCGGGCTCTTTGCGTATTGATTTCATGATAATCGCATCGAGATCACCTTTGAGCTTTTCTTTGACATCTTTTCCAGCAACCGAACTTGGTAGTTCAGGTTCTTTTTCTACAATTATTTGTTCAACCTGGTACCTGGTCAGGTCGTCCAGATCAAAAGGCTCTTGCCCGGTAAGAAGTTTGTATAGAATCACACCCAAAGAATAGAAATCAGAAGCTGTGGTAATATTTCCGTTTTTAATCTGTTCAGGAGAGGCATATCTCAGTGTTAAAATCTGGGTCCCGGTTTTGGTAAGGCTGAAGTCGTCATCATCAAGAAGTTTAGAAATACCAAAATCGAGGATTTTCACATTTCCCTGCTGATCAATTAGAATGTTATCCGGTTTCAGGTCGCGATGGATGGTAAGGTTTTCATGTGCATATTGAACGGCATCCAAAACTTTTTTGAACAGCTCAATTTTTTGTTTTACAGAACAGTTTTTTTGCTGGCAATACTCAGTTATAGGCTCACCATCAATATATTCCATTATAATAAACGGAAAGCCATCATCCGTAACGCCGCCATCGTAAAGCTGAGCAATTCCGGGATGCTTTAGATTTGCAAGGATCTGCTGTTCTTTCTTGAATCGTTGGATGTTTTCATCAGTAGCACGATGTTTCTGTATGATTTTCAGAGCTACTTCGTGAGTAAAGTCCTCATCGGCACGCTCGGCCAGAAATACGGAACCCATTCCTCCCTCGCCAATTTTCTCCGTAATGATATATGAACCGATTTTGGTGCCAATTACAGAATGGTTAGTGGAGAGGGAAGACAGGTCTTGGGAAGCTTGATCAAATAATCCTTCTTTGTATTTTTCAGGATGTTCAAGCCATCCTTCAGATTCAGTAATCGAGGCAAGTAGTAAGGTTACTTCATTATGCAGATCTCCATTGCCCTTACATCTTTCAAGCAAAAATTCTTCTCTCTCGTCGATAGGTAGTTCCAATACCTCATCTATAATTGTTTCAACTGTTTGCCAGTTATAATTGTCCATAAAAGTAGCTGCTTTATTGCCGGCTTAACAAAAGTCCTTCTTTATAGTGACTTACGAAAAGCCGTTTCCAATACGCTCATTTCTAAACTTCGAATTTCCCTTTTAACTCTTTATAGAGCCAACCCCTTGCTTTCATCCAGTCTCTTTTAACGGTGCTTTTAGAAATGTTAAGCGCTTCTGCGGTGTCCTCAATGGTCATTTCACCGAAAAATCTCATTTCTACCACTTTGGCCAGACGTTCATTTAATTTTTCGAGTTCGTTTAAGGCATCATCTATATCAATAAGTTCTTTGGCTTTCTTTTTTTGCTTACTGAAGATTTCATCGATATACGTCAGGTCTTTATTCTTCCCGCCTCTTTTTTGGGCATGCTTTTTACGGGCGTGATCAATCAAAATTTGGCGCATGCATTTGGAAGCGATTGCTAAAAAGTGGCTTTTATCCGAAAAGTTGATCGTAGTTTGATCAATCATTTTTAGATAGGCTTCATGAACCAGCTCTGTTTTGGAAAGAGTATGATCATCTCTTTGATGTATCATATGGCGATAAGCAAGCTGTTTCAGCTCTCCATAGATAAGAGGGTATAGCTGTTCGTAAACTTTATTTTCTCCCGACTTAAGCCTTTGTAAAAGCTGAGTTACTTCTTCTTTTTCCATCCGAAATTATTACCAATGAATCCTACGAAAACCTGAATTGAAAATTCAAACCTCAAGGATTAAAGTCAAAACTTATCTTAAAAATTATTGCATAAGCCTAAGTATTAGAAAATATTAATTATAATTGTTGTATTTGAGGCTCAAAACAGAAGGTGAGTCGGTAATAAGGTGTGAACTCTATGATTTCTGTGA
The DNA here is from genome assembly GCF_017641085.1 of Gracilimonas sp. NCBI lineage: Bacteria > Pseudomonadati > Balneolota > Balneolia > Balneolales > Balneolaceae > Gracilimonas > Gracilimonas sp. The sequence goes on from NZ_JAEPPI010000001.1 coordinate 439,812, forward strand.
TTGAGCGGTTTTAATTTTCTGCTGCGTATTAACTGATGTAATACCAATAAAATGAAGAATCATGAGAATGCTCATATTCACAGCAGTGCTATTTATTCTACTTCTGCTTCCGATTTTCTTACAAGCTCAGCCCGGTTTACCTGCAGCCCCATCACAAGCGCCTATTGATGGCGGACTTGGACTTCTGGCTGCTGCCGGCGGAACCTATGCCTGGAAAAAGCTGAAAGACCGAAAGGAATAAAAATCCCGCTTCCATTCATCATCACATCAATAAAATTCCTCAAGATGTTCAAAAGAGACTTTGCTTACAATTTTGCAGAAACAAATAATAGAATCTATAAAAAACTCACAGCTTCCCTACTTACGTTTGCATTTGCAATGTTACTGTGGGTTCCTGTCCAGGCTCAATTAGATTACCAGTGGGTGTGGCAAAGTGGTTCTGACGAGATAGAACAATTTGGAGTGTACGGTACAAAAGGTGTTGCCTCGGTTTCTAATGTGCCCGGAGCCAGAGAGTATGCTATTTCATGGGTGGGCCCAGACGGTGATTTGTGGCTGATGGGAGGGGAAGGAGCCGATATAAATGGAGATAATGGTCACCTTAATGACTTATGGCGGTATGATATACCCAGCGATGAATGGACTTGGGTTAGCGGAGCTGATACGGTTGACCAAGTCGGGATATATGGTACTAAGGGGGTGGCAAGCAATTCAAATGTTCCTGGGGCAAGAAAAGGAGCCATTAGCTGGACAGGGCCAAATGGAAATTTGTGGCTAATGGGAGGGTATGGATACGATGTAAATGGAGATCTTGGTCAACTTAATGACATGTGGCACTATGACCTTTCCAGCGGTCAGTGGATATGGGTAAGCGGAGAGAAAACTCGTAATCAAAGTGGTGTGTACGGCATAAAAGGAAGCGCTTCAGCAGCTACAGTGCCAGGGAGCAGAAATGATGCTATCTCTTGGGTGGGTCCGGACGGCGATTTGTGGCTGATGGGAGGGTTTGGGTACGATGTAAATGGAAATGTTGGTAGTCTTAATGACCTATGGCGCTATGACCTTTCCAGCGAACAGTGGACTTGGGAAAGCGGGACTGATGATGAAAATCAAACGGGCGTATATGGTACGAAAGGTAATGCAGCAGTCTCAAATGTGCCAGGCGGTAGAACTTTTGCCATATCTTGGGTTGGTCCTGATGGCGATTTGTGGCTGATGGGAGGGATAGGGTACGATATAAATGGAGATGAAGGTTACCTCAATGACCTTTGGCGTTATGACCTTTCGAGCGAGCAGTGGACGTGGGAGAGCGGATCAAATATAGAGGGGCAAATGGGGGTATACGGTGTTAAAGGAGAAGCCTCAGACTCCAATTTGCCCAGGGCAAGAATTCATTCAGTTTCGTGGGTTAGCCCGGACGGTGACTTATGGCTAATGGGAGGGATTGGAGTAGGCGGTTTCCTCAATGACCTGTGGCGCTATGATCTTTCCAGTGAGCAGTGGACGTGGGAACGTGGGGAGAAATTTACCTATCAAAATGGAGTGTACGGTACGAAAGGAATCGCCTCGGCAACTACTGAACCCGGGAGCAGAAAAGGTTCTATCACTTGGGTGGACCCGAACGGCAATTTTTGGCTTATGGGAGGGTATGGGAGAAACTCTAATTTTGAGACTGATCGACTCAATGACCTATGGCAACTCACCAGTAAGCCCGGTGCCTTAGAACTGGACGGAAGCGCCATGTATGGAAGGGTACCTGATGTAAATGAGTTGGATGCCAGTAATGCCTTAACTTTGGAGACCTGGGTGAAATTTGATGATGTGGACCGAAGCTCTCCGGGACAAAATTACACCACGCTTGTTATGAAAGGGGATGTTAGCAGTACCTATTCCTATGGCCTGCTGTTAAATACGGGCAGCACAAATAAAACGCTGAGCTTCTACCATAATGGACTCACTTCAAACAATACTGATTATGACTGGACCGGCATACAAAATGACATCTGGTATCACGTAGCTGCTACCTACGATGGCTCAAATGCAAAAATCTATATCAACGGAGCAGAGCAGGCCATTTCAGATGTTTCGGGTTCTATCAGTAATACTTCTGACAGTTTGTTCATTGGCCAAAATGGAGGCAACACCAAATGGAGACTGGATGGTACCATCTCCGGAGTACGTGTGTGGGATGATGCCCGTTCCCAACAGGAAATTCAGGATAATATGAACCTTTCGCTGAGTGGTGCAGAACCAAATTTGGTGGGCAGCTGGCTGCCGCGAACCGGTTCACGCCACAGTGCCTCAGACCAATCCGGAAACGGTAATAATATGTACCTGTTCCGTGGGGATTACATCACGGACTTCCCGACTACAACCGGTGTTGTAATCGGCAGTGAAGGCTGGCGTTTCCTGGCTGCTCCGGGAGATACGAGTACGTACGGTGAATTGCTTTCAGATGTCTGGACCCAGGGATATACTGGATCAGACGGAGGTATACCCCCAAGCTCCAACGTCTATTATTATGATGAGACTACTAAAAGCTGGGAGGTTCCATCCAATGCTACCAATATCGTAGGCTCATCCAGTAACACCCCCGACAGTGCAGGCAATGGAGCTTTGGTTTTTGTTTATGCCGATGATGATAATGACGGCACAGATGATCCCTTTCCCAAAACCCTACAATTGGACGACTTTAGTAAAACCCGTCCGGTCAAGCTGCCACTTAGTTATACCGATTCCGGCGTGCCGCAAAATGATGGCTGGCATTTGGTTTCCAATCCTTATCCGGTAGCTATTAATTGGTATGAGATCGTTCAGGATGAAGCGAATACGAATACACTGGATTACACTTACATATGGGATCACAGTTTAAATGGCGGGTCCGGCGGATACCAGGTTCATTATGGGATTGCCAAACCCCCTTCTTTACCCGGCGAAAGCACCTTCGACGGTCGCATTCCGGCGTTCCAGTCTTTTTGGGTGAAAGCAGAGGGAGCCGATGCCAGCCTCAACCTGACGGCTGATCATCATGTGGTCAATACCGAATTGTATAAGAATGCGACCGATCCATCACCATATATTAAACTATCCCTGGAAGGACAACAGTTCAGCGACCAGGTCAGCGTGGTGTTTCCGGAAAGCGAAGACGATGCACGAAAAGACGTACCTAAACTAAATAGCCTGTCGGCACAACACGCCGAATTATTTATTGACGGTGAGGCTTCATCGCGATGGATGGCGATTCATAAAACCCCGGAAGCCCTGGAGCAGAATTTTTCGGTTCCTGTGGATGTGGATATTACCGTCAACGGCACCTATAGCCTCAGCTGGGATCAATCAGAAATTCCTGAAGAATGGACGGTGAAACTCGAAGACACCCAAACCGGAGAACGGATGGATGTCTCCGAAACCGAGAGCTTTGAGTTTACGGTCAACAGCGAAAGCAATGCCAAACTGGCCGATAGCAAACAGCTGATCCTGCCTAAAGCTCCGGGAAGCTCAGTGGCTAAGCATAATGAAGAAGAAACTCCGCGATTCAGGCTGCACTTTACGAACCTGGTGGGCACCAATATTGGTAACGGCTCAAATCTACCAGCTTCCGTGGAGCTTAACCAAAACTATCCGAATCCGTTTAACCCAACTACCACTATCAAATATGGACTACCGGAGCAGGCCAGCGTACAGCTGGAGGTGTACAACATGCTGGGGCAGCGGGTGGCTGAATTGGTTAGCAAAGAGCAATCAGCCGGTAACTATGAAGTCAACTTTGATTCCGGAGGATACACCAGTGGGGTATATATTTACCAGCTGACGGTAGGCGAGAAAGTCATCACCAAAAAAATGACGCTTATTAAATAATAAAATGAGCCGCTTTAGATTTTCTTTACGCATACAAGTATAAGTACAAGCAAATATCAATTGCTTTACAAATGGGGTTTTCGGGGCTCAGAATGAAAGGAAGGCAGTTTGCCTTCCTTTTTTTATGCATTCTAATTGGCCGGTACTTTCCATAGTTTATCCCTTCACCTTCAAACAAAAAATCGATACGTGGATCATTCGACTCTTCTGATGCCTGCGGAATGGTTCCGGCATTCAGCTACTCAGCTACACTGGCCTTCAAACCAAAACACCTGGCCCGGAGAACGACTGGAACGTGTGGAAGAGGTGTATTGCAGAATCATCGAGGAACTCCATTTTTTTGAACCGATTCACTTGTTTGTGGAAAACCTTGAAATTCGCAACCGGGTGATGCAAAAACTATCGGGCAAAGCCGTGGATCTGGATCGGGTAATAATTCATCAGCAAAAGATAAATGACGTTTGGGCCAGGGATTGCGGACCGGTTTTTGTGCAGCATGAATCCGGTAATTTTTCGATCATCGACTGGGATTATAATGCATGGGGAGAAAAGTACCCGGATTGGGAAGATGACAATGCAATTCCTGCTTTTATTGCACAAAAGTTTGGGGTGAACCGTAATGAACCGGGTATGATTTTGGAGGGTGGCTCAATTGACGTTAATGGCGAAGGTGCGCTGCTTACTACAGAAGCTGTGCTGTTGAATGGGAATCGGAACCCGGATCTATCCAAAGAAGAGATTGAAGAACGTTTACGAATCTATCTTGGGGCAGAGCAAATTATTTGGTTGAAAAGGGGATTGGCCGGGGATGATACCGGCGGAAAAATAGACAACATCACCCGATGGTTGAATAAAGATACCGTTCTTACCATGGTTTGTGAGGACAAGGAAGACGTAAATTATGATGCGCTTCAGGAAAACCTGGAAATTCTCAAACAAGTAGAGTTGAAAGGGGGAAAGAAACTAAATATTGAAACGTTGCCACTTCCTCAAAACAAAACGGTGGGTACTGCCAAAAATGGTTCAGAGTATGTTTCGGGCAGTTACGCCAATTTCTACATAGCCAATGGAGCTGTGTTACTTCCAATACTGGATGATAAGTGGGATAACCTGGCTAAAAGTCTTCTCCAGAAATACTTTCCAGGGCGCAAAGTAATTGGTATAGCATGTACAGATCTGCTGACAGGAAAAGGGTCCATCCACAGTATAACACAACCATGGTACGGGATAAACTAATCAGTCATTAGACGTTAGGTTCTCGTCACCGTTGGAAATACGGGTTGGGGTCTTTTCTGCTGAGACAATCACGCGTGCCGCTTTAGCAATCGCCCGGATGGTATTGGTGGCATGGGGAATATCTAACGTGTTAAACTCGTCCGACACCCTGTGATAATCCTGATCCACGTCGATAGGCGTTGTGCTGATGGTATGAGCCGGAACTCCCAGTCTTGCCAGGGTGGCATTATCAGAACGGTAAAACAGGTTTTGATTGGGATAAGGATCGGGATAGAATACAAAGTTGGAATCGGAAACGCTGTTTTGCAGAATTTCGCCAAAAGTGGATTTTTCAAAGCCGGTGATCCAGGCCGAATTTGCTCCGTCAACGTCCGGTTTACCAATCATTTCTATGTTAAACATGGCTACAATTTCATCGGGATTCATCTGCCGGGAAAAATATTTAGAACCATATCCACCCACTTCTTCGCCGGTAAAAGCCACAAAATAAAGGGTTCTTTCCGGCTGAGGCATTTTCTTAAAATATCGAGCCAGTTCTATGACGGCTGAAACACCGGAGGCATTGTCGTTTGCACCGTTAGCAATGGAGTCTTCATCCACCGGCGAAACCACACCAATGTGATCATAATGAGCGGAGAAAAGAACGATTTCATTTTCACGCTTCCCTTCAATTTTCCCGATTACATTCGCAAGCTGCTGACTTTTTACAGTATTCTCCAGGGTTATATCATAATTGGTAACCCGTCCGTCAAAGAACACAAAGATGTCGTTAGGTTTTGAACCAAGCTCAAAAGTTCGGTTCGACCGGCTGAAATAGGTGCGGTATTTATGAAATAATTTCTCGTGTTCCTCATCAACGATGATTACAGACGATTCATCATCAGAAGAGTATTCACTGAATTTATCCCGGTAGTCGTTGTTAGCTGAAATATAATGGATCGTGGAATTGTCGGCCGTCCAGTTAACGGTTTCTGCATTGGTAAGGCCGAAGTAATGCTGATCTCCCAAATCCCGGTTATTTATTGAAACCGAAGCCTGACTGGGTTTCAGTGAATAAATTGAAAATTCCTGCCGGAAATTACTATTACCGTGAAGGGTAGAGAGGCCGATATCTTGATATTCGGCAGATATGAAATCGGCGGCTTTTTCGATGCCATTCCCAAAAGCGTGACGGCCTTTCATTTTGTCGGAGCTCAACGTTTCTATGATGCGGGAAACATTGCGTTCGGAGACCTGAGGCTGTGGAGTGCACGCAGAAATCAAAAAACCGAAAATAACGGCAAAGAATACGGTTAAAGCTGGAATTCGATCCATGCTAACTTTTAAGGGTTTCGTTTTTAATACGCTCAATTTTAAGCAACCTTTTGGTCTCTATTTGAAAAAAAATGATACATCAGCGTAAAGCTCTGTAAAATCACGAAAACCATTTTCTCAGTGATGAATCTACCATACCCTTAGATATGGGTTTAGATATAAAGTCGTTCATACCGGCATTCAGGCATCGTTCACGATCTTCGAAGAATGCATTTGCCGTCATGGCTATAATAATCGGTTGGTTCTTCTGAGGTAGTGTTCCTCTTATTTGTAGAGTAGCTTCAATTCCATCCATCACGGGCATTTCCATATCCATAAATACCAGGTCATAGTTTTTGGAGTTAAGCAGTTCTAAGGCTTCTTTTCCGTTGGTTGCAATGTCCGGGTGAAGGTCATTTTTATTCAGAATGCTGGTAACAACTTTTTGATTCATTAAATTATCTTCAACCACTAATATTCTGAGCTTGGATAAATCCATCTCTTCATTATGGGCGGCTGATTTGATTACCTCTTCTTGCTGGTCATGCTCCGGAGGCTTGGTTTCTTCAGCTTCGATGGTAAAGAAAAAGGTGGTCCCTTTACCGGCTTCACTCTCAAACCAGATATCGCCGCCTAATGCCTCTACCAGTTTTTTACTGATTACCAGTCCCAATCCGGTTCCTCCGTGCTTCCTTGTACGGCTGGAATCTACCTGTGTAAAGCTTTTGAAAAGCCGGTGTGCGTCCTTTTTTGAAATACCGGCACCGGTGTCTGTTATTCTGAACAACAGATTACCGGGTTTTTGCACAGATACCATGGGGCGAATAAGAATAGAAATCTTGCCTTCGGAAGTGAACTTAATAGCATTGCCGATCAGGTTAATCAGGATTTGTTTAAGCTGTGTTTGATCCGTTAAAACCCAGGCGGGGACGGCTTCGCTAATCTCCAGAGAAACCGGAATGTTTTTTCCGGAAGAAAGTGGCGAGAGCATATTCAGAATTTCACCGGTAGCCTTGCGGAGATTAACGGGCTGGAAATCAGGTTTAATACCGGCAGACTCAAGCTTAGAGTAATCCAGAATGTTATTAATGATTTCGAGCAGGTTTTCCCCGCTTTGTTTGATGTTCCGGGCGAATTCTTGCTTTTCCTGTTCCGATTTTGATTCAAGGAGCAAGTCAGAAAGGCCGATTACGGCATTAAGCGGCGTTCTGATTTCATGGCTCATTGTAGATAGAAACTGACTTTTTGCTCTGGCAGCTTCCTCAGCTTTTATCCTTGCCCGGCTTAGGGAGTTTGTGAACCGGTAAGAAAGAATCAGGGATTGCAAAAAGAAGAAGGAGAAAAATCCAACAAAATTCAGCAGCAGATTTTCTTGAAGGATGGTCAGGTACTCTAAAAGGTTGTGCATGAAAACAGTAAATACTATGACTACACTGGCAAGGGCAAACCAAGCCCCCTCTCTTTTCTTAAATGCTGCTTTAATGTAAACCCAGGTGATGTAAGTCAGGGCTAAAGGTATAGATGCAAAAAACAGGTTAAGTATGGCAGTGAAATAAAATGGAGGGAAGAAAATGGTCACAAAAGAGAAGGCACCGAAAATTCCCGCAAAAACATAGATAAACTTCCTCGAAGCTTCCTGAGGGTATAGTTTATGGACAAAAATGCAAAACAAGGCCGCTGTAAAATACAATGAAAAGTATTCTGCCTTTATGGTAAGTATCCATGGGAGGTCAGGGAAGAGGTAATGCAAGGGATAAAGGCCGGTTCCAAAAATTCGGTAACTGAATAAGAAACAGACAAAGGCGAAATAGAACATGGGCAGTTCGTGGCGCCCGAATAGGTAGAGTCCCATAAAGAACAGGCCGATCATAAAAAGGCAACCGGTTAAAAGAAGGGTATAGCCTATTTCAATAGTGCGTTCGCGCTCAAGAAAATCCTCCATTCCCAGTTTTATGGGTAATCGAATTCCACCTTTGCTGTGCCTGAAGTTGGACACATGCAGAACTACCCGGAGTGTGTCTGACTGTATATGATCTATGGATACCGTACTTGGCAGCCAAAAAGGGGTATAGGCTTTACGGTTAGTTGCTACCTGTCCGTTTCGGGAAATCACTTCGCCATTGATATATAAAGTATAAGCGGTGTAAAGATCAGGAATGCTGATGGCCAGCGATGGGTGGTCACTCGGTTTAATGATCCGGACCGCATAGGTTGCATATCCGTAAGAGGAAAGCTCAGGGTCCTCATTCCATAAATGGGGAAAATCTACAAGAGGTGCGGCAGAGTCTTTGTTCACCTGGTCTGGAGGGATAAGATCACGCCAGTAAAAAAACCACTCACCATCTAAATCAATAACTTTCTCTTGCCGGAAATCAATGTCGGATAAATCAATCACCCCTTTTACAGCCAGTGGCTGGCCGATGGATGGTGAACTACTCAGTAATATCAGACTCCATATACAGGCTATGCTGTAATAAAGTTTGTGTCTTTGTTGCATTACTAACCCGACGAATTATTCAGTCAGAATGTATGCAAATGAAAGTCTTTTTAATATTAGAACTTAAACGGCTGTGGTAGGCTGCCATTCAAAACCGGGGTCTCCGAATTTTTTCAACGTACGGTAATGAGAAGCCACAGCCTGGCGAAAAGTAGGATGGTGATTGTAAGGAATACCGAATTCTTTGGCTGTATCCTCTACGATATAACTAATCTGAGGGTAGTGGATGCTGCATACCTTTGGGAAAAGATGGTGCTCAATCTGGAAATTCAATCCGCCAATAAACCAAGACAATGGTTTGTTCTCACGAGCAAAGTTATTGGTAGTAATCATTTCATGGATAGCCCAGTGGTTTTCAATTACGTTGTCTTCATTGGGCTCGGGGTGCATGGTTTCTTCCACCACATGCGCAAGCTGGAAAATGACACCAAGGATAAATCCGGCGGTGAGGTGTAGACTCATAAAACCGATTAACCAGTGGTACCAGGTAATATCCAATAACAACAATGGTAAAGCGATGGTATAGCCGTAGTACAAAATTTTTGTCACTATCAACGTGACCCATTCAGAAAGCGGGTGCTGTTTGTTTTCGTAGGGGCCCAGCGGACTTTTAAAGAAGTACCAGTAATCTTTAACAAAAACCCAGAAAAATGTGGCAAAACTATAGGCAAAAAAAGCCAGAATATGCTGTAACCGATGAACAGGCTTATGCTCCGAATGCGGGGAAAGCCGAATGAAGGCGGCTACTTCAAGATCTTCATCATGCCCGTGAATGTTAGTATAGGTATGGTGAATGATATTGTGGGTGATCTTCCAGATGTACCCGTTGGCGCCCATCAGGTCAAAAGTGAGTCCCAGCAGGTAGTTGATGGTTTTGTTGGAAGAATAAGCTCCGTGAAGGGCATCATGAGCTACGGAAAATCCAATACCGGCCATGCCCACGCCCATGGCAATACACATAACCCACATAAACCCAAGCGAGAATTGCCCTGAAATGAGGAGGGCATATGCTCCAAAATAAAGAGTAAGCAGCGCAACGGTTTTGATAACCATAGACGCATTCGCATGTTGAGATAAGTTGTTCTCTTTAAAGTATTGATCCACCCGCTTTTTTACCGTACGGCTGAATTCTTTGTCTATTTTATTGTTGAACGTAACTTTTTCTACACTCACAAAGCCATTGGTTTGTTAATCATTGCCATTTACCAAAATACGTATAATTGGATCAAAATCACTTATTGTCGGATATTATCTTCAACCCGCGTGCGGAAAGGCGCTGAACCAGTAATTCACCCAGTGCTGAAACGGGAGTTTTAAAACCCGATTTTGTCTTCAACTCATCGGAGTTCTCGGCCAAACATAAAGCCGATTCACATAAAAAAAACACCGTCGATTTATTGCCGGGATCACCGGGGTAACTCATTTTCAGTGAAGCCTTTTGGTTATCTTTATCTTCTGCAACAGCCAGTAATTTAAAGTAGCCATTCTCGATTTGTTCTTCTGAAGGACCTTCGCCCGGTGCCGGCATTATTTTTCGAAGAAGGTTTCTGAACCACTCAAAAGGCCCCAAGAGGGTAATAGAAAGCACAATAATTGATACCACAAAAAAAGGAACAGGATTAAACCATTGCCCCAGGGATGAATGTTCGCTATAGGAAATGCTCTCCGCATAAGGAGCACCCTGCTCTTTCATCAGCTCTGCTGTTCTATACACTACTTTGGAATTGATGGCCCCCATAATAAACGGTGCAGACCATCGCCTGATTGCTGAGTCGAAACCAAAAAACTGTGCATCTTCGGGTTTGTGAATGTTCTGTTCAGTGTTTTGGCTAAGCAACAGGGTGGGGGTATTCATCTTTTTATATTCACCGGTCTCAAACTTATTCAACATGGTAGCGATAGTGCCGCCGTTAAATCCCCCGCTGATTGAGTAATAACTTTTGATGCTCAGCTTTTCCGGTTGGTCAAACTCTTTTTGAAGCAGAAAAGCGGCAATGTCGGCCGGTACGGAATCAAATCCTGAAAAAGGAATCAGAAGAGCACCGGATTCCCTGGCCATTTCTCCATATGTATCAGCCATCTGTTTTATGAAGCCGACTTCACCCGTGATATCCAGGTAGTGAGTGCCGAATTTGGCGCAGGCTGCAATTACGTTTTCCCCATACAGAGAAAACGGACCGGCTGTAGTTATGACGATCTTTGTTTTTTGGACGACTTCTTCGACCCGCTCTTTGTTTAGGTTGTCAACAATAAAGCATCGGTTTTCAGGGAGGTCCAGTTTTTTAGCAAGTGCAGAAACTTTATCCGGATTTCGGGCGGCTATTCCCCATTTGAAATCTTCAGGGGCATGTTTTTTAAGGTATCGGGCCGCACGCCTTCCGGTAAACCCGGTAGCTCCAATAAGGATGAGGTCAAAAAATGTATCAGGCATAACGCATAAGTTGTAGAAAATAGCAGGTATAAAAAAACCCCTCACTTGGGTAAGTGAGGGGTTTATCTAAAGTATCAAAGGATAGAATTATCCGACTCTTGAAACTTCAACAGCGCTAAGGCCTTTAGGAGTTTCTTCGACTTCAAATTCTACTTCTTCACCGTCAGCAAGCCCCTCTTCAAATCCAAGGTTTTGAATGTTGTTGCGGTGTACAAAAATATCTTTTCCACCATTTTCAGGTTCGATGAAACCAAAACCTTTTTGAGCATCAAACCATTTAATTTTACCGTATTCCATAATGTGTTGTGTTGTAATGAGTGCAGCAGACTTTAATTAGTTCAAGAATTGAAGTGAATAAAGGTGCGGCTGCATAATTTATTGTTAGTTGTACAAACTATAGAGGGGAAACAAATACTAAACTAAATTACTAATACTGATTCTTACCATACATTTGCATCAGCACTAATATCTTCTTTATTACAATTAATACCAAATAATGCCCTGTTTATTTGGCGGATATGTCTATCAGGAAAAAATGTATTGTTTGTTTATAATTAGAATCAGATACTAAAAACTGAATCTCTTCTTTATAAAACAAGTAGAAGAGCATCGTTAACATAGCCTTGAAGCATATCTTGGTGTTGGAAGGAACCTAATTGAGGAAAGAGTGAATCAATTGTTGGCATTATTTAAAGGTGGAAGATATCGGGTAATAGTAGCCTCCATATGTGTGGTTTTATTTATTCAGTTGGCGGATACGAAACAAGTTTTTGCACAAGATTCTACCTCTTTTGAGCCTCAGAAAGCTGCTTTTACTATCAATGGCCGTGCAGACCGACCGGTTGTTATTCCATTCGAACTGGTGAATAACCTCGTTATTATCGAAGCCAGAATAAATGGCTCAGTTCCTTTAAAACTGATTGTAGATACCGGGGTTAGTAATGTTTTAATTACTTCACTTCCGAATGGAGAAGAAATATCGCTTAGAAGCACGCGTACGGTTACGTTGTCGGGTTTGGGAGAAGGGGATCCTATTGAAGCTTTCTATGCCGAACAAAACCAATTGAATATCGGGAGCGTTGAGGGATCAAATATTGAAGTGTTATTTCTGAAAAAAGATATTTTCAATCTTTCGGCCTTTATGGGGACGTACGTGCATGGGTTAATTGGCTATGACCTGTTTGCCCATTTTGCCGTGGAGATAGACTACATTGCCAAGAAATTGATTTTATATAAGCCGGAGGAGTTTGAGGAGAAATTCCAAAAACTTCCGGAACACAGGTGGTGGCACAAATATCCTATCACTATCGAGGAGAGAAAGCCTTATATAGATGTAGATTTTAAACACCGCCCCGGGTTACCGTACACCTCGCTTCGTTTGCTTATCGATTCCGGTTCAAGTAATGCTTTCTCCCTTTATAAAATCACTCGTGAGGATATCATAGTCCCGCAATCACATATTAAGGCACTTATAGGGGTTGGTTTGAGCGGAAACGTAAATGGGTATTTGGGAAGAGTCCAAAAAATGAAGTTAGGAGAAGAATTCATCTTTGAAGAGCCCGTTGTTGCCTATCCCGACAGCTTTGCCATAAGGAGGGCTTTTGAACTGGGAGATCGCAACGGGAGTATCGGTGGGGAAGTACTCCGGCGCTTTAAAATCATATTCCACTACCGCGATAATTATATTTTGGTAAGACGGAACCATAATTTCGGAGAAGAATTTCACTACAACCGTAGTGGAATAGATATAAATACTCCGCTTCCAAATATCCCGCTTTTTGTTGTTTCGGAAGTCCGGGAAAATTCGCCGGCTGACAGAGAAGGCATCAAAACAGATGATATAATTAAAAAAATAAACGGGGAGTCGGTGCTTGATATGGATCTGAATAAAATCATTAATCTGCTTCAAAAGAGTAAGCGCTCCAGAATGAAAATACGTGTCCAGCGAGATTCAGTATTTAAGAATTTTCATCTTTTACTTAATGATCAGCTCAAAGTAGATCCCAAAGAATAATATTTACCTAATTTGACAGGAAAATCAGCTTCAGAATTGGTAACTACTTCTCATTACTCTTCACATAAAACTTATGCACAACTATGAAATCAGGATTTAAAATATTTTTGTTTCTTTGCAGCTTGTCGGTAGTACTGCTACCTCAATTGGCTCAAGGTCAGGCAGTGGAAACTGATGACTTTTCAAAAACAGATTACCGAACTTCTAAAATAGACTGGTCTAAAACCTCCGAGCATCAGGTTACCATTAAAGGGAAAAAGGTGCCTTACACTACCACAGTGGGAAATCAGCCGGTTTGGAATGAGGAGGGCAAACCGATAGCCAGTCTTTTCTACACGTATTACGAGCGTTCGGACGTAAAGAATAAAGAGCGTCGTCCGCTGGTTTTTTCTTTTAATGGTGGGCCGGGTTCAGCTTCAGTTTGGATGCATATTGGATACACAGGCCCCAAAAAGCTAAAAATTGATGACGAAGGATTTCCCATTCAGCCTTATGGGGTAGAAGATAACCCGCATTCCATTCTGGATGTAGCTGATATTGTTTTTGTGAATCCGGTGAACGTCGCTTTTTCCCGCATTCTCGATCCTGAAACCGAGCGCTCCGAGTTTTTTGGTGTAAACGCTGATGTTGAGTACCTGGCCGATTGGATCAATACATTTGTAAACCGTCAGAATCGCTGGCCTTCACCCAAATACCTGATTGGTGAAAGTTACGGTACAACCCGGGTTTCCGGTTTGGCCAACGAGCTTCAGTCATCTTACTGGATGTATCTGAATGGGGTGATTTTGGTTTCCCCAACAGGACTTGGCGTAGATCGGGATGGTCCGGTAGAAGATGCTACAGCTTTGCCATATTATGCGGCCACAGCGTGGTATCACGATGCCCTGGGAAGTGAATTGCAGAGCAAAGATCTGGATGAAATCCTCCCTGAAGTGGAAGCTTTTGCAATTAATGAATTTATCCCGGCGCTTGCTAAAGGCGGATTTTTAGAGGATTCAGAAAAACAGCGTATCGCTGAAAAGGTATCCGAATATTCAGGACTTTCTGTTGAGTCTATTTTGGATCGAAACCTTCGCATTTCAACCTCCTTCTTCTGGAAAGAGTTGCTTAGAGATCAGGGGTTAACCGTTGGTCGCCTCGATTCACGATACCGCGGTGTTGATCGCCAAAATGCGGGAGAGCGCTATGATTATGACCCGGCGCTGACGGCCTGGAATCACGCGTTTACACCCGCTATCAATCATTACCTGAGAGATGAGCTTGGATACGAAACCGACCTGCAATACTGGACATTCGGGCCGGTTCATCCCTGGGACCGAAGCGGTGATAATACCGGTGAAGATCTGAGATCAGCGATGGCTGAAAACCCATTCCTGCATGTGTTGATTCAATCCGGATACTACGATGGTGGTACCAACTACTTTGATGCGAAATATACCATGTGGAATATGGATCCAAGCGGAAGACTCAAAGATCGTCTTTCTTTTAAAGGCTACCGCAGCGGGCATATGATGTATTTGCGGGCTGAAGACCTGGCTACTTCCAATGAAGACATCCGCGTATTCATAGAAAATTCCATTCCGGAAGAGGGAATGCCTGCCCGATATTAAAAAACAATTTCTCTGATTTGAAAAGGGATGCGTATAGCGTCCCTTTTTTTATTTTATGGAGCCTTAAGAGTGTCGGGTTTGGCGGCGGAAGCACCGAATATCCTCACTGCCCAATACACAAAAAATGCCCGAATGGAACTCATGTCGTCATCCATACACATTTCTTTCAGAAGCTCGTCAGCATATTTCCTGTATGAAAAGTCCAGGTACTGTTCCCTGATCAGCTGGTATAAAGCATCATGCACCAAAGAACCCTGCATGAAATTTTTGGTATCGATGGTTGGTCCGCTTGGGCCATCCCAGGAATATCCTTCTGAAATAAAAATCTTTCCGTTGGTATCGAGATATAGAAAGTTATTTCCCAGTTTTTCATCCGGGCGGATGTCAATAACTCTGGAATAGGATTCTACCAAAGTGTATTTATAATGTCGTCGTTTTTTGTAAAGAATCATTTGTTTCCCCATTGGTGAGTATAGTGACAAGAGTAGCAGGATGGGGCAGATGTTGCAAGAAAAAAATAGCAGGTAATAAAAAATCCCGCACTTAAAACTAAATGCGGGATTCAGATTCATTGAATCAGGATATCATTCGAGCAGATATACATCTACTGCGCTAAGTCCTTTGTCTGTTTCTTCAACAGCAAATTCAACTTCTTCACCGTCGTTAATATCCTCGTTAAATCCGAGGTTCTCGACGTTGTTTCGGTGAACAAAGACATCTTTTTCACCATTTTCAGGTTTAATGAAACCAAATCCTTTTTGGCCGTCAAACCATTTAATTTTACCGTATTCCATAATATATAATAAGTGTTGTTTCACAGGCACAGTGTACTATATGCTTCAAGATGAGCATACTTCATTTCAAGATCGGCTGTGAAGGTTTTGTGTTAGTTATACAAACTATTGAAGGGAAATAAATACTGTACTAATAAATAAATACCGATGTTACCTTTAATTTGTACCTCAAAGATCCCCTGAATATTGACCAATACCAAACTTCATTTCGGATTTTACACTTTGTGATGATTGGGGAGTGATGAGGTGAAATGGTGATGGAGTGATAAGTGGGGCGCTTATGGGAAATATTTCTAAAACCGAATTTTTCGATAAAAGCATAAGCTATCAAAATTTTAGTAGATCAGATATAAAAGTCACTTACCACATCACCATATCACTATTCCACCCAATCACTCATAAATCTCGTTAATCAAGCCCGCCATTCGAACGCCTGCTTTTACTAAGCGTTGCTCTACGGTGTCCCAATTTTTGTACGAATATTCGTAACTCAGCTCCTTGTCTTCCGGGAAATCATAAACCTGTGGCAGTAAAGCCTGAGACTCATACGCCCAGTCACGAATAGAAGTACTCTGCCATTCGCTGATTTGCTCTTCGGTAGGATGGTTTACAAAATCGGAGAGCTCAGTGTAGCTGAGCTGTTTGTCGTCTATCATTTCACTGTCCCACACCCGGTGCAGGTTAGAGTTACTCCAAAACCACTGTAATCTTACATCATTTCCACCACGATCGGTTCCGTTGCCTACATGCAGCGGTTGGTGCAGATCTCCAACAAGGTGAACCAATATCTTCAGGTTTTCCTCTTCTTGTTTTTGGGTGAGATTGCCTTCTTTCAGCTCTTTAACCACCTTCTCCAACGCCCATATGATATTGCCGCCCTCGGCTTTCTCTACTGTTTCATAGGTTTCACCTTCAGGAATGGTTACATAATGCCATGGGGCCATGAAATCGTAAGCATCGTCGGAGCGGACTTCATCCATCCAGGTGCTTACTTCTGCAAGGGACTCATTACCAAGAACACGTTCTACTTCAGCTGCGGCTTTGTCGGTGAGATACTGCTCGGCAACATGGCCGGTAGTGCGGTGGCCGATTTGTCCCCAGCGCAAAGCTTCATTCGCTGTTGATGTGAATCCTAAAGCAAAAATGGAAATAAGAGTTAAAAGCTTATTCATTAATAAATAGTTTGGTTTGAATTTTTTACAAGATAAGGGCGTCAGTATTACGATTCAGTAAAAACTTTTGATTCTACTTGAGCTCATTTAATAAATTCTGAAGATCAAGTGCTTTTGTGAACATATTCAGGGAGCCGTCCTCATTTCTGGGCCATTCATTTTCAGGTCGATCCCAATACAGTTCTACACCATTCTGGTCAGGGTCATCTAAATACAATGCTTCTGAAACCCCATGATCAGAAGCTCCTGAAAGCGGGTAATCAGCATCGATAAGTCGTTGCAAAATTTCAGCAAGATCTTTTCGGGTTGGATAAAGGATGGCCGTATGAAACAATCCGGTACTTTTTCTCGGTGCAGGTGGGGCTCCTTTGCTTTGCCATGTATTTAACCCGATGTGGTGATGATAGCCGCCGGCCGAAATAAAGGCAGCCTGATCTCCATAGGTTGTTATCAGTTCGAATCCCAAAAGTTCGCAATAGAAATCCAGAGACTGTTGCAAATCAGATACTTTCAGGTGCACATGGCCAATGCGGGTTTTAGCGGGGATTTGGTAAGAGTTTGCCATATGGGCTTAAAATTTTATGGTTCAATCCGATAATACGAATTCATGCCTAAAATGTAGTAGACGTGTAAAATATATAGCACCAGAGTTTCTAGCAGTCAAATTTAGTATTTTTCTGTAGGTTTCAGGGAAAATAAAACAGGAGTGATGAAGGACAATCGTAAAACATTAACCAGTTCAGAAGTTGAGCAGCTTTTTGAAGATGGGAGTATTATTGTTTTTAAATGTGAGCCTTCTTTTGCCTATCCCACAACATTTGTGAGTAAAAATGTAGAGAAGATACTTGGCTTTAACAGGGATTATTTTTTAACAACCCCAAACGCATGGTCTGGTCGTATTCATCCTGATGACAGGGAGAGGGTATCCACAAGCTTTCATAATATACTTGAAAATGGCGGGGCGGCAATTAATGAATACCGGTTTAAAAGAAAAGATGGTCGAATGGTTTGGCTTCGGGATGAAATTAAACTGCTGTATAACGAATCAGGAGAGCCATCATCAATATTAGGGACCTCTTTCGAAATAACAGACAGGAAAATATCGGAGTTAGAAGCTCAGCGGGAAATTGAAAACGAATTAAGAAACAGGCTTAACTTTCAAAACGCACTTTCATTGTGTTCTAACCTGTTGGTTGATGCTTCAGAGATCAGCGTATTTGATGAAGTTCTCAAGATTTTGCAGCGTACAACCGGCTCCGGCAGGGTTTACTTTTTCACCAATAAAACTACGCCGGAAGGGGAGCTTCTTGTCAGTCAGAAGTTTGAAGCTTGTGCAGAAGGTGTGATCCCTGAAATTGACAATCCGGAACTACAGAATATACCCTACAAAGAGTTTCCTTTCTTCTATCAAAGGCTTAAATCAAACCTGATTGTTAATAAACCAACAGAAGAATTACCGTCTCCGGAAAAGGAGTTGATGCAAGCCCAGAAAATATCATCTGTGCTTCTATTGCCCGTTTTTCAGGGAGATGATTGGTTTGGATTCATAGGGTTTGATTCTCTGACTGAGGCACGAAGCTGGGAACAATATGAGCTTTTGACCCTGAGAACTACGGTGGAAATTATTGGGAACTTTCTCAAACGTATTTCCATGAAAGAATCACTGATTCAGCAAAGAAACTTCACTCAGCAGATTCTGGATAACCTGCCAAGTATTCTTACGGTAGTAGATAGGAAAATGAATCTGCTCCTATGGAATAAAACCGGAGAAAAATTAACAGGCTACTCAGCTGATGAACTCAAAAATATGTCTGCATTCGACTTTGTTCCTAAAGAAGATCATAAAGAACTGATAGGAGCGATGAAGAAAATTCTGGCACACAATACGGCCGGCCAGGAAGTGAATGTGCAACATAAGAGAGGAATGATTAGCCCTTATTTTTGGAGAGGGAATATCATTGAGATGGATGGGAAGGAAGTATTTTTGCTCGTTGGCTTAAATATCAGCAAGCAGAAAGAAATGGAAAGAGAGTTGATTGAGGAGAAAAGGTTTGCAGATGCAATTATAGATGGCCTGCCGGGCACATTTTTTATGTTAGATGAAAACCTGAACCTGGTGAGGGCAAATAAAAACCTTGCGCAGGATATTGGATACTCGGTGGAGGAGCTCTTGAATCAAAAAATTCTGAACTACTTTTCTACAGATGATAAACAACAATTAGGCAGTAGGTTAAAGGAGCTCTTTGAAAAGGGGAAAGTAAGCTTGGAAACCAGTCCTGTATCTAAAGATGGTAATGAATTAACCCGTAATGTAAATGCGGTTCTGTTCGAACGAGGGGGAGAAACATTTATAATTGGAACCGGACAAGACATAAGTGATTTAAAGAAAAGAGAGAGGGAACTGCGGGCAAGCATTCACGAGAAAGAAGTGCTGCTGCAGGAAATTCATCACCGGGTAAAGAATAACCTTGCCGTTATCTCTGGTTTGCTGGAACTGCAGGTACATGAATACTCTGACCCGACCTTTAGCCGACTGATCCAGGAAAGCCAGATGCGCATCCAAACAATGGCTATGATCCATGAAAAGCTCTATAGGTCAGAAAGCCTGAGCAGGATCTTTATTCATGAGTACATTGATGATTTAATTGATCAAATCAGAAGCAGTATTAAAATTGGAAACGCCGAGATTAGCGTCAATACCGAAATCGAAGACGTAGAACTGAATATCAATCAAGCTATTCCATTTGCCCTGGCTTTAAATGAAATTATCTCAAACTCACTGGAGCATGCTTTTAAAGGAAAAGATCAGGGAAAGGTTACCGTAAAGCTGGAAGAAAGAGACGGGGTTATCTACAGTACTATCAAAGATGATGGAGTCGGGTTCTCAACAGAGGAAGATTTATCAACCTTTAACTCACTGGGAATGACGTTAATAAAATCTTTGCTTAGTCAAATTGAGGCCGAATGGACGATAGATGGAAAAGGCGGAGTTACCTATCGCATTGAATTCAGGAAAGACATGGAAAAAGGTTCAAGCAGCTCTCTCGATATTATCTGATCTACTACAAAACTGCCCGGTAAGCTATCCCCGAACAGACCTGTTTATTGACTATCCCATTCCCTTAAAATGTGAATTCCCCTACTCTCTTAATTACGTTTGGCTTAGCAATTTTCAGAAGTGTTTTGGGTACAAAAATGTGGATAACTATGTGGGAAAGTTGTGGGAAAATAGGTGATTTTTCTGTTGACAGTCGTCCGTGTTTTATGCTAATTAACTGGTGAACAAAGTCATCAAAAGTACTACGGTATAATTGATGGAAAGGTCGAAATAAAGTCCGCGGCCTTGTTTCTTTAAGATTTCAACCCGAAAGATTATAGAAAAGTGTTCCGGGCGATTTTTTTATGTCCCTGACTCAGCCTGCAAATTCCTGTATATAGGTCCGGTTCCCGGTGATGTAAACATCTTTCCTGTCTTTCACCATGTTAGCCAAAAAGTCGGCAGCTTCTTCATAATTGATATACAGATCCCCAATGGTAATGTTGTTGAAATAGTTATCTCCATAAATTTCCACACCTGCACTTCTCACTACTACTTTCTCAATGTCATCGTAGGTAAGTTTTTTTGAGATAATGCCATTCTGGAAAATCCCATCCCTGCTAAATACAATATTGAAACGGTGATAGGTAGGCAGCTGAATAGCAATTACAACTATTGCCAGTGTACAAACGGCAGAGAGGATGACTTTGAAAGCGAAGGGCTCATTGGTGCCGACCACAAAAAGTTGTACCAATACATACCCACAAATGAACATGGATAACGGTCCTAATGTGTACAGTGAGAGGAGTAACCATTTTTTAGGCCTTACTATAACCTCTTTCTTCGTCATTGCTATCCCTTTTTTAAACCCATTTATTTAACAAGTAAATATATAATAAATAATTTTTTAAATGACCATCCTAAAATTTAAATAAAGAAAAAGCTTACAAACACCTGTAAGGGTTTGAATTTGTTGTAGGCTGTTTTAATTGTACTAATTCACAATTCAAGACTCCTCAGTTACAACAGTAGGTTATTTTTAGTAGATTAATTGAGTTAAAAAGGGTGTATCGTTTCAATAACATCAACTCTAATTAAACAATGCAAGCGATGAAGGGTACTTTTGGATCACTATTTGTTGCTGTCATCTTCTTTCTGATTCTTCAGCCCGACTTATCGATGGCCCGCCAAAGCACGGACTCGGGTACCGTTGAGGGTGTTGTGCTGCTGGCGGCTAAGGAAAGTCCGGTTAGAGTTGGCGGAAGATATGGCCGTCCTTCCCGATCGTCAGGCGCCTCAACTTCATCCTCAGATTCCGTTCTTATTTGGCTGGAAAGTACAGAAGCTAATTCCGGTAGTGAGCAAAGAACGCCGGTTATATTTGATCAAAAAGGGTTGTCATTCCAGCCTTCGGTGTTACCCGTTCGGCTAAACGGTACCGTAAGAATCCGGAACTCTGATCCCGTATATCATAATGTATTCAGCCTATCTCCAAAGAACAGGTTTGATGTTGGGCGCAGGCCCAAAGGCGAATACCTTGACGTAACGTTTGATACACCCGGCGCTGTTGATGTTTTTTGTGATATCCACTCCAATATGCGGGCCACTATTTACGTGATGCCCCCGCGTGTGGTAACATGGATCAAAGTTAAAAGCGGTGATTCTTTCACCATCGAAGATGTAGAGGCAGGGAATTATCAGTTAAAGGTTTATGCACTGGGATTTCAGGAGCGGGCTATTCCGGTTGAGATTGTTTCCGGTGAAGCTGCGACTGTGGGAACCTTAACGCTTAGTAATTAAGCTATGAACAGAAGTCAATTTTTCAGTTTGAGGTGGAAGCTGCTGACCGGTTTTGTTGGCCTGGTACTTACTACTGTTTTGATTTTACTGTTCAGTTCCAGCCAGATTTTAGAGTCTCGCATTCGTCAGGATATCGATGCCAATTTCAGTGAGGCCGGACGAATATTTGAGCGTATTCAGGATGTCCGGTTTCGCCAGTTACGGCAAACAGCCATCTTACTTGCAGATATTCCAAGCCTGAAAGCGGCCATTTCTACCGGTGATACTGCCACTGTTAATTATGTGCTCCGGGAAGACCTGCTGTTCCTGCTCGATTTCGACCCCATCATTCCGGATTCGCTTGTTCCCAGTGAGTTCTATATGAATCCGGATTCGGCCGGGTTATTAATTATATGCGACTCGGAAGGTAAACCCCTGGGGCAAATGTCATCCACACCGCTTCCGAGATATTCCATTGCAGACAGGGCAGGAATCAGTACAGCCCTGCAGGGAGAAATGCCCTCGCAAAGCTATATCTGGAAAGAAGGAGACCGATATTTCAATGTGATTACCATTCCGATTTGGTCCGGGAATCAGCTGGAGGGTACGCTTTCGTACGGATTCCCTATCCGGCAGCAGGAAACAGAACAGCTTTCCAAAGACATAGGCCTCGAAGTATTGTATTATGTAGATAATCAGCTGTTGGCCGGTTCGTTCGAAGAAATATCTCCATCCAATAAAAACACGCTTTCCAGGAATATACACGCCGCAACTTTTGAGGTGCTGAAGAACGGACAGGCAACCTCAACCGAAGTAGCGTTAGGCTCAGAGAACTGGCTCATTTATATCGCACCGATGTTTGAAACCACCGGCAGCATCAAAGGGATTGACGGGTACTACGCAGTAGCTAAATCATTGACGCAGGAACTCATTCCACTGCAAAACCTGCAATTGCTGATATTTGGAATCGGGATATTTGCTGTTGCCGGCGCTATCGTCATCAGTATTTGGATAACAGGCCGAATCACCAAACCCATTTACCTATTGTTAGACGGCGTACAGCGTGTCGAAAAAGAGGACTTTAGTGAAGAAGTACCGATCACAAGCCGGGATGAAATCGGGGAACTGACACGGGCCTTTAATGAACTGGTGGAAGGACTGAGAGAGCGCTTGTTAATGCTCAAATTCGTTTCTGAGGCCACCCTTGATGCCATCAAGAAGAATATTTCACGCATAGAACCCGGCGGTGAACGAAGGGATGTTACCGTTCTCTTTTCCGATATTCGTGGATTTACTGCCTGGGGTGAAAATCACACGCCGGAGCAGGTCATTGATATGCTGAACAATTTACTGAGCTATCAGGCCGATTTGGTGCATAAGTTTGGCGGTGACGTTGATAAGTTTGTTGGTGATGAACTGGTAGCTGTATTTCAGGGAGAGGATAAGGAGCAACAGGCTGTGAATGCTGCGGTTCAAATTCAACAAAGGCTGAAGTCCCTGTTGCAGAAAGAGCAAGAAGATCTGGCGGTGGGAATTGGGCTCAACAGCGGTGAAGTGGTTATGGGGGCCATGGGCAGCGAAAACAGAATGGACTTTACGGTATTGGGCAGCACGGTCAATTTGGGAGCCCGATTATGTTCGGCAGCCAAGAAGCATCAGATTTTAATTTCTGAATCTGTTTTTCTGAATCTGGAACGTAAAGTGCCTGTCAATGAACTTGAAACCATAAAGGTGAAGGGTATTGAAAAGCCGGTTCAAATCTATGAGATAGACTGGCAAACCGAGGATATGATGTCAATCGCGAAGAATTAGGGAGGCAAACCATGAATACCAAAACACGTTATGCTTTTATCATTGTTTCAGCGCTCAGTTTTTTTGCGGTTCCTGCAGTGGGGCAGGTTCAAATTGGCGGACTGGCAGATTTCGAAATTCGAAAAGGTGGAAGTGATTCATCTCCGTATGTAAATCAAACGCCCAATGAGAACTGGTCTGTGTACACTCCATATCTGCGATTATTTATAAGTGGCGGAATTTCGGAAAAATGGTTTGTTTCGGCTGCCTTACAGGCCGATTATTATGACGGGAAGCAACTCAGCTCCCCATTCTTTTCGGTTATGAATATTAATTACCTGCCTATATCGGGGTCTGACTTTATGGTGACGGCTGGTCGTTTCGTGACTCCATACGGAGCCTATTCCAACCGCGTACTTTCCTCCGATAACCCCTTTGTTCACCTTCCGCTTTCTCATGCATCGGGACTTCCGATTAGTAAAACCCGTGGCACGTTATACTCCCAGGTAGATTACGGGGAAGACATAACGGGGCTTACAATGGTGTACCAGCGCATGTACACCCAGGGAATAATGATAGGAAATCGTTTAGGAGATTCAGGTTGGCTTAAGTACAACCTGGCGGCTACATTAGCAGCTGCTTCAAGTCATTTTGAGTATGGGGAACATGCTACTCCGGCATTTACCGGGAGAATGGTTTTACAGCCCGTTTTTTGGGGAAGCCTGGGGCTTTCATTAAGCCATGGTTCCTACTTGAAACGGGATGATATTAATGTTTCACTTACTGATGACGAGCTTGCGGGATATAAACAGACGCTTTTTGGTGCAGATATGGAGCTGTCCTATCATTATTTTACCTTTTTGGCATCCTACAACTGGAGCAAATGGGAAGCACCGTATCTTGATTCCGTGGGCACTACGATTTCCTTAGTGTGGGAGGATGAAGTTCAGGTACAACACCTGAGTTCAGAACTGGTAATGGATTTCCCATTCCTCCCCGGAGCTTACGCTGGGATAAGGGCAGAGCGATTGATTTCAGGAGATCTGAAAAACAATCAATCTACCTATAGCTACGAGAAATGGACCTATGATCGGGATCGAATTGAGTTCACAGCGGGAATGAAACTCGAGCGCAATGTAATTTTGAAAGCGTCCTATCTGTATTCAACAAACGGAGGTACCGAGTTACAGGACAATGTATTCGCCCTTCAACTTAGTGCCGGCTTTTAGAATCGTTTTCGGTTAATTACTAAAAAGCGGAGGGTGTTTGGTATGATGATCGGTAACATCCTGATAAGCTTTAGCTACCGACAGTACAGTGGCTTCATCAAATAGATCTCCCACAAACGTGATGCTGGTCGGATGCATGTCATCGGTAAATCCATTGGGTAAAACCACACTTGGATGTCCGGTAAGATTGGTTGTCAGTAAATTTCCCCCTCCAAAAGCCGGAGAGATATATACATCAACCTGTTGCATAACGGAATCCATTTTCTGAATCAGTTGATAGCGCGCACGGTTAGCATTGATATATTCCGTAGCGGGGATAAAATGAGCAGCGCGAAAAGTATTGGGCCAGGCATTGGGTTCCTGCCACTTCATGAGATCGTCCTGATCGGTCAAAGTGAGCTGATCGAAAGCAGCGGCACCTTCAGCAGTAAGAATAATTCGAAGAGCACCGATTTCAAACTCAGGCAGTTCAACAGGTATGAGTTCAATCCCAAGATCTCTGAAAGTTTCCAATACCAGGCTGTCCCGTTCCTTATTCCAATAATCACGTTCAAAAGCAGATTTCAGGTAACCGATTTTCAGCTTTTTAATATCTAATTCGGCGTCATAATTGAAGGGAAGGTCGATGATCGTCTGATCGGTTCCATCGGGGCCATAAATGGCATTGAAAACCAGGGCCGCATCTTCTACGCTTCGGGTTATAGGGCCGATTTTATCCATGCTCCAGCTCAAAGCCATAGCTCCCGTTCGGCTTACCCGTCCGTATGTTGGTCGCAGGCCGGTAGTACCATTTCGGGTGGAAGGAGACACAATAGACCCCAGCGTTTCGGTTCCGATGGCAAATGGGAAAAGTCCGGCTGCAGTACCCGATGCTGAACCGGCAGATGAACCGCTGGATCCCTGCTCCAGATCCCATGGATTGTTGGTACGTCCGCCGAACCA
Source organism: Gracilimonas sp. (assembly GCF_017641085.1). Classification (NCBI taxonomy): domain Bacteria; kingdom Pseudomonadati; phylum Balneolota; class Balneolia; order Balneolales; family Balneolaceae; genus Gracilimonas; species Gracilimonas sp. The sequence continues at coordinate 465,495 of NZ_JAEPPI010000001.1, forward strand.
GATGTCTCCGTAGGCAAGTGCCCCCAAAGTAGTTTTAGCAATCAGCACGGCTCCGGCTCCATCTAATTTTCTTATGACAGTGGCTGTTTCATCAAGTTCCTGATCTTTGAAAGGCATAGCTCCCCAGGTGGTCTTGTAACCCTCAACGGCCAGCAAATCTTTGGCTCCATAGGGGATGCCGTGCAGAGGTCCGCGATAAATTCCCTGTTCCAGTTCCACATCCATTTGCTGAGCCTGCTGAAGTGCTCTTTCCCTGGTTACGGTGACAATTGCCTCCAGTTTTTCATCATGCTGCTCAATGCGGTTCAGGAAAAATTCGGTCAGCTCTACGGATGAAATTTTTCGGTCTTTAATCAATGAAGCCAACTCTCCGATGGTATAAAAAGCCAGGTCATTTCGGTTTTCGGGAAGTTCTACATTCTCGGGCAAATCCCACGTTTGTGATTTCTGCTGAAAATCAAAAGTCTTACCCACCGGGATAGGGTTGAATTGAAGGGACGGGGGGACTGAATTATTTAGCTTAAAGTCACGAATGGTTTGAAGGTCATCGCGGGTGTCATTCAGCGATTCAATCATGGAGTCCCGTTCAGTCTGAGTAAACTCAAGGCCAATCACCGAAGCTGCATCCTGAATCATCGCTGAGGTGATGGGAGTATTTTGGGGTTGAATAAGTGTGAATGCAAATAAAAAACCGAGAATAATGCCTCCGGAGAAGAGCATTATTTTATTCGTTTTTTTCATGGTGTCCTTCTTTTCTGAATGTAATTAAAGCCAAATATTCTGTACGGGGATTATGAAGAGAAACAGTGACTAAGTCAATGTCATATATAGAATTGTCAGCTTTTTACAAGGTATGCATCAGGGTTATATCATATTGCATCTGAGAGACTTAGAGAATTCTACGTTTGATTTAAATGAAAATGTCTTTAGTTTAGCAGCGAATTAATGATGGTCTCGGGTGTATGTGTTTCATCACCCAGAGTTAAAAGGGAATCTCGTGAGAAACGAGAGCTGTTCCCGCAACTGTAATCCGAATCCGCCTCATGGCGGATGAAGTGCAGCCTCACCTTTGCCACTGTTTCTTAATTGAAACGGGAAGGCGCTGCAATCGGAGAAGCCAGGAGACCTGCCATCATTTAACCGATGCACCTCTTTCGGGTAAAAGGATGTGCAGCTGAACAATCATGCTTTTAGCTCTGGATTTTATTCTGTTTCCCTCACACTGATTCCCAGTCCAAGGGATTACTGTATATCATTCAGAAGGAAGTTTTTTACCCGCCCAAAGTAATTCAAAATCATAAATACAAAATACATGAAGCATTTAATTACGCTGATCACCCTTTTTCTACTGGCGGTTTCCAATTACACCTACGCACAAGTTGCTGATACCCTCGATTTAGGAGAAGTAGTAGTAACAGCATCCAAAACCCCCACTACCGATCGGGAAACAACAAAACCTGTGACGGTCATTGAACGGGAAGAAATCGAACGACATACCGGCTTATCCATTTCTGAGTTATTGAATCAGCAGAATGGAATCACTATAAACGGGGCGGCATCAAGTCCGGGCAAAGACAAATCGGTGTACCTTCGCGGAGCATCTACACAATTTACCCTTATTCTTATTGACGGTTTTCCTGTTACCGATCCATCGGGAGAAGGAGGGGCATTTGATCTGCGCCTTTTACCTTTGGAAAACGTAGAACGCATTGAAATCGTGAAGGGAAGTATGAGTACACTCTACGGTTCGGACGCCATAGCCGGAGTGATCAATATCATTACAAAGAAAAGCGAGACCGGGACTTTCAACGTAAACGGAAAAGCATCCTACGGTTCTTTTAATACCTACGATTGGGAGCTCGGCGCAAGCGGAAGTTCGGATATCATTGACTATACGGTGAATGTGACACGCACCCAAACAGACGGCATTTCAGAAGCAGAACCCCGGGATGGGGCTGATTTCAAAAAAGATGGGTATGAAAGAAATGCTATCAACACCCAGGTTTCGGTTAAGCCTGTAGAGGGCCTGACCCTTACTCCATTCTTGAACTACTCCCAATATGATGGAGATTATGATGCGGGTGCTTTTTCGGATGCAGACAACCGTTACGAAGCGAACCTGCTGAATACCGGCGCCCGAATCAGTTATAAAGGGGATAATTTTGAGATTAAAGAAGCAGCTACGTTCACTCAAACCGGGAGAAAATTTACCGATGGATTCGGAGTGTTTAATCCTGAAGCGTCGTTATTTAATTCTGACCTGTACGGTATCTACAACAAGTTTGAGAAAGTAAGGCTGCTTGCCGGATTTAATGTTCAGAGTTTAAATTTTCAGCTGGAGGGAATTGATGAGGGGTCTCAGATTTTGAGTCCTTATGTAACCGCATTCCTGAGATCAGGATTTGGGTTGAACGGTGAGCTTGGACTCAGGCTAAACAACCATTCTGAATATGGAAGTAACTGGACGTTTAATGTGGCTCCGGTTTATAACATCACGGAAGAAATTAAGTTACTTGCGTCGGTAAGTTCCGGATTTAAAGCCCCAACCCTCAATGAATTATTCGGTCCGTTTGGTGCAAACACCGAATTAAAACCCCAGCAAAGCCTGACGGTAGATACTGGCGTTGAGTTGCAATTATTGGATGGAAGATTATCCGCTTCCGCTATCTACTTCCGAAGAACCATTGAAGATTTGATTTCGTACAGCGGCAACCAGGGATACATTAATGTGAACGAGCAGAATGATTCAGGTATTGAATTGTCTGTGGGATATAAACTTGACCAAACGAAGGTCGAGGTTTTCTATAATTACCTGGATGGGGCAATCACTCAAAACGGGGAAGAAACGGATAACCTGATTCGCCGCCCTGATCATAATTTTGGGGTGAACCTGAATCAGCAACTCACTTCCAATTTTAGTGTAAGTCTCAGCGGACAATATGTGGGTGAGCGAAATGATCTTTACTTCAACACCAATACCTTTTCCACTGAAGAAGTAGAGCTGGAAAGTTACGTACTGATTAACGCAAATATTCAATATCAGCTATTGGATGAACAACTTGCCGTTTTTGCGTCGCTGAACAATTTATTGAATGCAGACTATACGGAAGTGTACGGTTTCAACACTCCGGGATTCCACTTTAAGGGAGGAGTGAAATTCCTATTCTGATTTTCTGAATTAATAAGAATTATGTAGCCGAAAGAAACCGGGCGTTGCTTCATTTATGTCAGCGTCCGGCATTGTTTTCTATTTCTATTTGGTAACGCCCCTCAAGCATTTGCCAGCCATGGTTTTTACAAATATTACTTTCTATTAAATATAAATATGAAAGTAATATTAGATGCCTTTCCGCTTAAAAAATCTATATACTTTTATTCAAAATATTATTTGATATATATCGAATTATAATTATAAAAATATAGAATTAATGATCTTTTCGTAAAAGCAGGGTGTGGATAACTTTCTCCAATCACCCTATTACTTACCGTAAAATATTCGTCTTTAAACTGATTTTAAAAGTAATTTCAGCAACGCCTCAAAGTCAGCAAATCATTTATACAATAAAATGTATAATAATAAATTCATTTTTATAAGTTGATTTTGCATGTTTATAATTAGTGAATTCACAGATGTGGATAAGTCCCCTAATTTGTGGAAAAGTATTTGATTTTTTTCTTGCCCAATCACCTCTGCTCGTCTATATTAATTCGTACTTCTTTAGGAGATAAGGTATCGGGATTTGTTTAATTGTCTCTCATCTACGAAGGTTTCAACATAATATTAATACACTAACGAAGTACGCCAATGAAATTTACTCGCTTCTATACTAAGTCGGACTGGAAGACTCCATTTGACGACATCGAATTTGCAACACGCACCTCAGAAATTAAAAACCCGGACGGCTCCCAGGTATTCCATATGGAAGGCGTTGTGGTTCCTGAAAGTTGGTCTCAGGTTTCCACCGATGTTATCGCTCAGAAATATTTCCGCAAGGCCGGAGTTCCTGCGAAACTGAAAAAGATCAAAGAGAAGGGAGTGCCCAAATGGTTACAGCGATCTGAAGCTGATGAAAAGGCACTCAAAGATCTGCCCGAAGAAGAACGTTATACACATGAAATTGATAGTAAGCAGGTCTTTCATCGTTTGGCGGGATGTTGGACTTATTGGGGTTGGAAACACGACTATTTTGACAGCGAGGAAGATGCGAAAGTTTTTTACGATGAATTAGCCTGCATGCTGGCTAACCAAATGGCTGCACCTAACAGTCCGCAGTGGTTCAACACCGGGCTGCATTGGGCATATGGAATTAATGGTCCTGCACAAGGTCATTATTATGTGGACGGCAAAACCGGAGAGCTCAAAAAATCCGAAGATGCTTACACCCACCCGCAACCCCATGCCTGCTTTATCCAGAGTGTAGATGATGACCTGGTGAATGAAGGCGGAATCATGGATCTGTGGACACGTGAAGCGCGTCTGTTTAAATATGGATCCGGAACCGGAAGTAACTTCTCTAAAATTCGCGGAGCCAACGAACCGTTGAGTGGCGGAGGAAGAAGTTCCGGCCTCATGAGTTTCCTCAAAATCGGAGACCGTGCTGCCGGCGCCATTAAGTCTGGCGGTACCACCCGACGTGCAGCCAAGATGGTGACGCTTGATCTCGACCACCCGGACATTGAAGAGTATATCAACTGGAAAGTTCGAGAAGAGCAGAAAGTGGCCGCATTGGTAGCCGGATCTAAAACGGTTCAAAAGCACCTTAAAAATATTATAAAACTCTGCCATACACCGGTTGAGATTGAAGGACGTACTTTCAACGGAGCGATGAGCCGCGACCCGCTGAAAAACAAAGAACTGGCTGCGGAAATCCGTAAAGCCAAGAGAAATCAGGTTCCTCTTAATTATATAGAGCGTGTGATTCAGCTGGCTGCACAGGGATTCACCGATCTTGAATTTGATACATACGACACCGATTGGAATTCCGAAGCGTATTCAACCGTAAGTGGTCAGAATTCCAACAACTCCGTTCGTGTGCCAAACTCGTTCATGAAAGCAGTGAAGGAAGATAAAGACTGGCACCTGTACGGCCGTGTGGAAAAAGATGATGCAGCTGAAGAGGGCAGAGAGCCGAAGCCTATGAAGACGATGAAGGCCCGTGAACTTTGGGACGACATCGCCTACGCAGCCTGGTCGTGTGCTGATCCCGGAACCCAATACCACGATACCATCAACGAATGGCATACCTGCCCCGAAGATGGTCCGATCAATGCAAGTAACCCTTGCTCGGAATATATGTTCCTGGATAATACCGCTTGCAACCTCGCTTCTCTGAACCTTATGAAATACTTCAAAGGAGATGAGTACAAAGAATTTGATATTGAGTCGCTGGAATACGCCTCCCGAATCTGGACGGTTGTTCTGGAGATTTCGGTACTGATGGCTCAGTTCCCGTCCAAAGAAATCGCGGAGTTATCTTATGTATTCCGCACGCTTGGGTTGGGTTATGCTAACATTGGTGCTGCGCTGATGGTACAAGGACTTCCTTACGACAGTGAAGAAGGAGCTGCCGTTGCCGGAGCTGTTACCGCGACCATGCATATGACGTCCTACGCCACTTCAGCCGAAATGGCGAAAGAGCTGGGTACCTTTGAAGGCTACGAGCGCAATAAAGAACATATGCTGAAGGTGATCCGTAATCACCGCCGTGCAGCTTACAATGCTGACCCGGAAGAGTACGAGGGACTTACGGTGAAACCGATGGGCATCGATGCTTCGATCTGCCCGGATTACCTGGTGAAAGCGGCTAAAAAGGCTTCTGACAAAGCGCTGAAAATGGGTGAAAAACACGGTTACCGAAATGCACAGGTAACGGTGCTGGCACCAACCGGAACCATTGGTTTGGTGATGGACTGTGATACCACCGGTATTGAGCCGGACTTTGCCCTGGTGAAATTCAAGAAATTGGCCGGTGGCGGTTACTTCAAGATTATCAACCAGGCGGTACCTAAAGCACTGAAGAATCTCGGTTATTCTGCCAAGGAATCGCAAGAGATTATCAACTACGCGAAAGGAGCCGGTTCGGTGGAAGGTTGCCCACACATCAACCCTGAAACACTGGGTGAGAAAGGCTTCACCGACACGCAAATTGATGCGATCAACGAAGCACTGCCCGGAAGTTTTGACATCAAGTTTGCCTTCAACCAGTGGACGCTGGGCGAAGACTTCTGCAAGGATGTACTCGGCATTACCGAAGAGCAGCTCAATGACATGAACTTCGACATGCTGCGCTACCTTGGATTCAGCAGAGAGCAAATCCAGGAAGCCAACGATTATGTATGTGGAACCATGACTGTTGAAGGTGCCCCGCATCTGAAAGAAGAAGATTACGCGGTGTTTGATTGCGCCAACCGTTGCGGCCGAATCGGCACACGCTTTATTTCTGCCAAAGGACATATTCGTATGATGGCTGCCGCTCAGCCTTTCCTTTCCGGCGCTATTTCAAAAACCATCAACCTGCCAAATGAAGCGACCATCGAAGATATGAAGGACGCTTACATGGATTCGTGGGAGATGATGCTGAAAGCGAATGCGCTGTATCGTGACGGTTCCAAACTAAGCCAGCCGCTGAATTCTATGGCGGATGTGCTGGAGGAAATTGACGAAGAAGAGGAAGCTCCGGCTGATGCTGAAACCACTATGGCACAGGATAAAGTGCTTGAAGTGGCCGAGCGAATCATTCACAAGTATGTGGCCCGTCGTCAGCGACTTCCGTTCCGTCGCGAAGGATACACACAGAAAGTGAAGATTGGCGGACAGAGTGTTTACCTGAGAACCGGGGAATACGAAAACGGCCAGCTTGGTGAAATCTTTATTGATATGCACCGAGAGGGAGCCGCTTTCCGAAGCCTGCTGAACTGCTTTGCCATCTCTATTTCACTTGGATTGCAGCACGGAGTACCACTGGAAGAATTTGTGGACGCCTTTGTGTTCACCAAGTTCGAGCCAAGCGGTATGGTAAACGGAAACCCACACGTGAAGATGAGTACATCTGTAATTGATTACATCTTCCGTGAGCTTGCGGTTACCTACCTAGGCAGAGAAGACCTGGCGCACGTGCCGGCCGAGCAGATCGAAACCCGAAATTTACGTCCGACCGCTGATGCCCAGGCTGAAGCCAAAGCGGACAATACACAGACCGAGGCGAAAGCCCCCAATGCATCATCATCATCGGATGCTGTCGCAAAAAAGACCGTAGCTGAGCCCGAACCGGCCGCTGTTGATACCAGCGAAAGTGCTCAGGTTCAGCAAAAAGCGGTACAGTCTGACAGCTACGAGAGCGAATACGACAAAGCCAAACAAATGGGATACACCGGTGAAGCCTGCCCCGAATGCGGCAGCATGACCATGGTTCGTAACGGAACCTGCATGAAGTGCATCACCTGTGGATCTACAACTGGCTGTAGCTAATTCGTTATTGGTTGATTCGTAAATCGTTAATTCGATTAACGAAATCACCATTTAACGAATAACCACTTTCATGGAGAACAGGATAAACCCTGATTGGCCGATAGCCAGTCGGGGTTTTTTATTAGCCCCATAACTAGTTCAAGCGTCCGCTTGGACAAGCTGGAAAAGGCCAAATAAGCAGAATTAAACATGGCACAAGCGGACGCTTGCGCTATTTAGCTTCATTTTAGCCAATTTAAAAGGTATTAATCAGAAAAAGTTCATCCTTCAAATTTCGATGTTCCTTGTTCGATGTTCCATATAGTTTTACCTTGAGAGGCATCAAAGTTCTAACACTCACCATTGAGCTATGAATTTTCCCAATCCTTTTTTCCGGTGGAGGCCGCATCCGTGGCACGGACTGGAAGTGGGCGAAGATCAACCCAAGATCGTAAACGCCTTTATCGAACTCACCCCTTTTGATACTATCAAATACGAAGTGGACAAGAAAACCGGCTACATGCGTGTAGATCGTCCGCAACGAAGCTCCTCACTTCCCCCATCTTTATATGGATTTATTCCCCGTACCTATTGCGGAAATCACGTGGGTGAACTGTCGAAAGATGATGTAAAAGGGGATGGTGATCCGCTGGATATTTGCGTGTTGAGTGAACGACCGATTGACCGGAACGAGGTTATTTTAAGCGCCCGCGTGATCGGAGGACTGCATATGGTGGATCACGATGAAGCGGATGATAAAATCATCTCCGTACTTGATAACGACACCTATTACAGCAACATAAACAGCGTGAATGATTTACCCCCGGTGCTGATCGAGCGGCTTCGTCATTACTTTGGTACCTACAAGCTGATCCCGGGAAAAAACCAGAATGACGTGTATGTGCAGGGCATTTTTGATGCGGACCATGCCTATAATGTAATCGAAGCCTCAATCAAAGATTACGAAGAAATGTTCGGTGAATAGAACCTGATGCAGAAAGCTCGGGAAAATATTCGGGTGCAATGGTTCATCGTTGCGGTGGCAGTCATTCTTTTTGTCATAAAGATGACGGCCTGGTATCTCACCAACTCGGTGGCTGTTCTCACCGATGGACTCGAAAGTATCGTCAATGTGCTGAGTGGCTTTATCGGGTTATACAGCCTGTATCTTTCCGCAAAGCCCAAGGATGAAAATCACCCTTACGGACACGGAAAAGTAGAGTTTATTTCAGCAGGAATTGAAGGCACGCTCATCACCCTTGCCGGATTGTACATTATTGTAGAAGCCGTGCAAAGCTTCATTCATCCGGAGCCGCTGCAGAGCCTGGATCTCGGTATAATCCTGATTGGAATATCAGCGGTAATCAACTTTGGGTTTGGATACTGGGCTTATCAAACCGGAAAGAAAAACGACTCGTTGGCCCTTCAGGCAAGTGGCCGACATCTTCAAACGGATACTTATACCACCATTGGTATCATAGCAGGACTGATTCTCATCCGTTTTACAAATATTCTTTGGCTGGACGGGGCCGTGGCAATTGTTTTTGCCCTTATGATCATACACATGGGCTTCCGGATCTTACGGGCAGCGGTGGCGGGAATTATGGATGAAACCGATGAAGAATTACTGGCTGAATTGATTGCTTACTTACAACAAAACAGAGATCCGAAATGGATTGACCTCCATAACCTCAGGATCACAAAATATGGGCCCACTCTTCATGTGGATGCTCATCTAACCCTCCCATGGTACCTTACGGTAAAAGAAGCCCACGCCGAGCTGGATAACATCGAAGAGTTAATTACACATAAGTTCGGAGACAGAATAGAGATTTTTATTCATACCGATTTCTGTCAGGAATTTTCATGCTATTTATGCACCATTGAGAATTGTGAAGTACGTCAGCATCCATTTGAAAAACGCATTAAGTGGACGGTAGAAAACGTAGCTTCTGATGGAAAACATAGACTTTCAAAATCAGTGTAAATCAATTTTTCTGTGTTATCCGAGTTCCATTGAAATAAACTGTCAGTCCATATTCATTCAATCTTAAAATATAATGCTGCCAGTTTGATCAGACATAATCACTCAAATCCAGGTCCAGCTCTTCGGCATACCTTCGCAGCAACTTCACTTTATAATCAGGCATCAGCTCTGTTTCGCCGGCTATAATTTCTTTGGTGAGTCGGTTGGGGAGAATAAAGGATTTGGCATGTTTGCCAAAATCAGTCACTAACCGATCCTGAATAGGGGAAAGAAGTCTATTTCTCAGATCATTGATTCGGTTCTGTTCATTCCGCATGGCCCGGTATTCCTCACCGGTCATAGTATCGCTGGCTTTTCGGGAAGTAGATAGGTCCTGCTCTTTTGCCTCATGGATTGCAGAATCAACCACCGATTGAAGCTGAGACTTAAAGTTATCATTCTTAATCCGCCCGTAAATCCCCATGGTCTGTTTCCAGTTGTGCACTTTATCAGGATTCTGAGCAAGCTCACTCACTATTTTTTTACTGGCAAGCTGATACATAGGCTTGTTCAGTTCGCGGGCTTTCTCATCAAAGAAATCCATGAGTTGGCAATAGACGAACCATTCAAAAACAGACAGGTTATTCTTGTCCTTTTCTTTGATCAGGTTGTTGTGATCTTCATCGCTGTAATCCAGGTGATCAAAAACGTCGTTCTCTTGCTTAATCCAGTCGAGGATACCCCGTTTTTCGGCTTGTTGATTGAGTTTGGCTTTAAAGTCGAGCAGGTAAATTACATCATCTGCTGCATATTGTTTTTGATTTTCGGAAAGCGGTCGTTTCCACCAGTTGCTCTGCTGTGAAGAGCTGTTCACCTTTACATCCAAAACCTCTTTGATGAGATTGGTCAGGGAAGCCGGTTCGTAATTCAACAGACTGGTGGCGGCATCCAGATCGTAGAGGTTTTTAGGAAAGCATCCCAGGGAATGCAGCAGACGAAGATCTTCTCCGAATGCAAAAACCACTTTCTGTACCTCCGGGTTCTGGATGACCGGAAAGATAGTCTTTATATCGAGATCGTCACTGAGTGGATCTACCAGGTAACAGTCGTTTCCGTCATAAATCTGCATGAGGCACATATTGAACCCATAGCGATAACGATTGCGATCAAACTCTAAATCTATGGCGAATTCTTTGGTTTGGTGAAGGTCTGAAGTGAGCTTTTGGAGATCATTATTCTCAGTGATGTAGTGAATAGCCATGTATTGTATTAAGTGCGAATTTGATACAAGGTAAAGATAAGCAGCCCAAATTTCTGATGGTTGTAAAAAGGTATCAGGCTAAGCTTTCATTTACCTGTCCGCGAAACCACAATCCGTGTATTAGCAAAAGCCTCCAGTTTTTTTAACTGTTCCTTTATTTGCTCTGACCATTGTAGCTGGGAGCGGTAATCCATGGAATAATTGGTGGCTTCATCATACTCTTTTTGTGCTTCCTCAAGATCAGCCATGGCCTGATCACTCATTTCCTCGAATACACTTACAGAGATGGTCCCGGCTTCCATGGCTTCTTTGACCCGCTTTCGGAATCTCCGTGCGTTTACTTCCGCCAGGTCAAAATGACCCTGTTCGTGGAGCAGAAGGGTAGCAATCCAGCTTTTGGACCAGGATTCATTTTTACTGAAGTAGGTTTTTATTTCGGCTTCATACTGCTGCCCGTTCATGTTAAACGAACTTTGATACCCAACAACAGAAAAGGCGGCGTGTTCACTGTATCGCTTGGGAATCTCCTCGAAATCAGTCCAAACCAATTCGTAGTCATCGCTCCAGTAGATATAATTTTTCCCGGGTTGATGCTGCCCGAAAACCAAACCGGAGCTAAACAGGAAAATCAATATGGTGGTTGCTATTGCCTTCATAATCGTGAATGGATGGTGGTATAATATCCGTCAACACGATGAGAAATTAAAATAAAGGCAACAAAAAGCTAACCGAAAGTTGGGGTTAACGGTGTTGATCATACTTTTTGGGAGATAATATGCTTCTGAGGTTATCCAATTCCTCTGCAGAAACAGGGGATTTCATCGAATTGATTATCTCCTCTAACTGATGCTTCGTGCGGATGCCAAGAACGGCTGAAGCTACCGCAGGATGATCCAGCACAAATTGAACAGCTGCTGAAATCGGGTTTCCGGTGTTATTGGCTGCCCGTTGTACTTCTTCAACTTCTTCGGTTGAATGCACCAGGTAATCACGAGCCGGCTTATCGATAAGCATGCCTTTACCCAGGGTTCCACGGGTAATCACACTGATATCATTTTCTGCAAGCAGATCCAGGCTTTCTTCTTCCGGGCGACGATCCAGCAGGCTGTACTGCATCATCACGCAGTCCATATCTGAGCGTTCTGCGTATTCCCGAATGGTATTTGGGCGGATGGACGAGATTCCATAAGCCCGAATCTTACCCTGATGTTTGAGACGTTCAAATGCTTCAATAATTTCGTCAATAGGATCTTCAATGGTTCCGCCATGCAGCATATAAAGATCAATGTATTCGGTCTGGAGCCTGCGTAAACTCTCATTCACGCCCGTCAGGATGTATTCTTTGGTAGGATTCCATTCCCATCCCGAACCATCTTCATCCCAAACATTACCAACCTTGGTAGAAATAATAACTTCATCCCTGAAAGGTTTCAGCGCTTTTCCAACTACTTCCTCATTTAGGCCATGATTGTAGAGGTCGGCGGTGTCAAAGAAATTGATCCCTTTATTATAGGCTTCACGGAGAAGGGAAGAGGCTGATTCTGAGTTGTTCTGAACTTCCAGAGACATACAACCAAAACTGAATTCACTTACTTCAAGATCTGAATTTCCCAATCTGTTGTACTGCATAATCCTCTTTTTTTGATGTGGAATAATATAATCAGATGTGGGAAAGAATGATTCCTGTTTCGCTCCAAAACAACGACTCACAATCACCGTTCGCATAAAAACCGGATTCAATCACATTCAAAAATTTGATTCATTCCTTCAAATACTGCATACTAAGCCGGAATAAAACTATGGAGGTCATACAGATGGAAGAACGGGACTTAAAAGGGTATTGGAAACGAAATCTCAAATACCTGGGCATTTTGCTTAGTATCTGGTTTGTCGTTTCCTACGGTTTGGGAATTTTACTTGCTCCCGCTTTAAATGAAATTCAGATAGCCGGATTCAAGCTTGGCTTTTGGTTTGCCCAGCAAGGTGCCATTTATACCTTTGTGATCCTCATTTTTGTTTACGTGTATTTGATGAACAAACTGGATCGTGAATTTAACGTGAATGAGGACTGATCATGGATGTTCAAATCTGGACTTATATTTTAGTTGGAGTAACCTTTGCCCTTTACATCGGCATAGCTATTTGGGCTAAAGCGGCCTCCACCAGCGATTTTTATGTAGCGGGAGCTCATGTGAATCCCATTACGAACGGGATGGCTACCGCGGCTGACTGGATGTCAGCAGCTTCCTTCTTATCCATGGCCGGCCTGATATCTTTCATGGGCTACGACGGCTCGGTGTACCTGATGGGGTGGACCGGCGGTTATGTGCTGCTGGCCTTACTGCTGGCACCTTATCTTCGAAAATTCGGCAAGTTTACCATTCCTGATTTTATCGGCGACCGGTATTACTCCAACTTTGCCCGAACCATTGCCGTGATTTGTGCACTGGTGGTTTCATTCACCTATGTAGCCGGACAGATGCGCGGGGTTGGACTGGTGTTCTCCAAATTCCTGGAAGTAAACATCGATCTGGGTGTTCTGATTGGGATGGCGATCGTCTTTTTCTATGCTGTTTTGGGTGGAATGAAGGGAATTACCTATACGCAGGTAGCTCAGTACTGTGTGCTGATTTTCGCCTTTATGGTTCCGGCATTCTTTATCTCTTTTCAGCTCACCGGAAATCCAATCCCTCAGTTTGGATTTGGTTCTACCTTAGCGGATGGATCCGGACAGTACCTGCTTGAAAAGCTTGATCAACTGCATACCGAGCTCGGTTTTGCTGCCTACACCAGCGGTACGAAAAGCATGCAGGATGTCTTTTTTATTACCGCGGCTCTAATGATCGGTACGGCCGGGTTGCCCCACGTAATCGTACGTTTCTTCACCGTTCCTAAAGTGAAAGATGCCCGTGTTTCTGTAGGCTATGCACTGATTTTTATCGCGATCTTGTACACAACCGCTCCGGCTATTGCGGCTTTTGCCAAATACAACATGATGGAAACGGTAAACGAAGAAGAATACACCGAAATGCCTGCATGGTTTAATACCTGGGAACAAACAGGACTGCTCACCTGGGTAGATAAAAATGATGACGGAATTATCACCTACGCTCCCGGCGAAGCTATCGTTGGACTGCCGGATATTCAGCGAAATGCGGATGGGGAAATTATCCGTGGCCCTTTTGGGGAAGTGAAGGTCAATAACGAACCTACAGATACCAATAACGAATTATATGTAGATCGGGATATTATGGTGCTCGCCAATCCGGAGATTGCCAATTTGCCGGCCTGGGTTGCCGGGTTGGTAGCCGCAGGTGGGCTGGCCGCGGCCCTTTCAACCGCAGCGGGTTTACTGTTGGTGATATCCACGGCTGTTTCTCACGACTTAATCAAGAAGCAGATTAAAACTGATATTTCTGACAAAGCTGAATTGATGTGGGCACGCATATCAGCGGCCGCAGCGGTAGTAATTGCCGGTTATTTTGGGATTAATCCCCCGGGTTTTGTAGCGGAAGTGGTGGCTATAGCCTTTGGGCTGGCGGCAGCGTCCTTCTTCCCGGCTATTATCCTGGGCATCTTTTATAAGAAAATGAACCGTCAGGGCGCCATTGCCGGAATGATAGCCGGACTGCTGTTCACGCTTTCCTATGTGGTGTTCTATAAAATTGCCTTCCCGGAGTTTAATTCACCGGAATACTGGTGGTTTGGAATTTCACCAGAGGGTATAGGTACACTGGGTATGCTCCTGAACCTGACCGTTTCTTTTGCAGTTGGTATGATCTTCCCGGAACCGCCGGAGGATGTGCAGGAAATGGTGGAAAGTATTCGCTATCCGAAATAATTCAGAATGGAAAATAGGAAATGAATAAAAACCAAAGAAGGTAGCTTAAACTAATTAAGATGAATCTTTGGTTTCGTTTCCTGAGAAATCCTTCATTTTCAAGTTCAATAATGCCCATGCCACTTGGAACGAACCAAAGAAGAGTGAAAGGAGCAAAAACCAACAGCAGTGTCATCTGAAAGTATGAGTAAGAAGCATTCTTCTTGATTTCTTTAATTTGCTTCTTAGCCTTGCTATGGCTTTTTGCTCTTCTTTTTTGCGTTCCTAAGCAAATACCTCTTTTTGTCAGTTCATCGGAAGCAATCCTAAGCACATCATCTTCCCATTCGTCTGGCGAGTCAATGATCTTCAGAAGATCATCTTTGTGTCGCTCTCTTATAGGAGGCTTGTAGGCTTTCAAAACAATATTCTATTAAAACCATCCGGCCCCTAAACCGCGGAAAGGCCAGGGGATGGAGGCAATAATCACCAAAAGGCCAATGCCATACATAATGGCAATTCGTTTGTACTTGGCTACGGAATCAGACATACGTTTAGCCGTGCTGAAACCAATGGTAATCAATGCAATGGCGATGATCATCATGGACATGTGCTCTACAGTATAGAACCGGAGCACCTGGCTTTCCATTACGCCGGATTCAAATGAAACTTTGGGGCTGATAAAATAAAGAGCCAGACCTATCAATAGCTGGATGTGCGTAAAAATAAGGGCAAGAAGAGCGGCAAGCCTATCCGATTTTTGATAATCTTTTTTGCCTGACCACCCGGTAACGGCTTTGAACAAAGCCCAGACAATGAGTACCAATACAATCCATCGAAGTCCTGAGTGTGCGTGTAATAATCCTTCGTACATGTGCTAAAATATTTTCTTTAATTGATGAAGATGAATATAGCCAAGAATTAACTCTTAATCTTAAGCTTAGCTTTTTTGAGAATGCGTTTTACACGACGTTGATTCACCCCGAGATCGTAAGCTCCAACCCGGCTTGCACTTCGGATGAAAACAGTAGTTGTTCCAGCGGCTTCTTCCATAATTACATCCACATCATCCTTAAATCCAAAAACGGGAATGCGATATACGGCATGAAGTTCAATCCTTTTGGGATCGATCACTTCCCACCGGTACGATTCTTCGTCGAAGACTTTAATAAATGCTTCGTACACCATTTCGAGACCGGTTTGATATACTTCTGAAGTCCGGATACAGTTCGGCGTAGCAGGGCAGGGAGGTAGTGGATTCTTTTCGGAAATTTTGGGCATAGTCGGATTGAAACTTGATTACGAGATAAGAATCAATCCTCCTCGAAAAAACGTTCCAGCATTTCAATACAAGAGTCAATCTCGTTACAAACTTTGAAGAGCTTGAGGCTGCTTTTTCTTACAAAATCATACTGAATTGAGTTCTCGGTAAACTTAACCAGTCCATCGAAATACCCCTCTGCATTAAGCAGGAAAATAGGTTTGTCATGAATACCCAACTGCCGCCAGGTAAGGATTTCAAAGAATTCGTCAAGAGTTCCGAATCCACCGGGCAGGATAAGAAAAGCGTCAGAAAGAGATTCCATAAGCGCTTTTCGGGTATGCATGTCCTGCGTTTCGTGGAGGTCGGTGAGTTCGGTATGGGCCACTTCCAGTTTCTTAAGCCGCGTTGGGATCACCCCAAAAACGTCACCGCCACTTTCGAGGGCGGCATCGGCCAGCTTGCCCATCATCCCGACTTTACCACCGCCATAAACCACACCCCAGTTTCGCCGGGCAATTTCGCGACCCGCTTGTTGGGCCAGCTCGGGAAACCGTGGGTTATTGCTTTCTCTGGAACCGCAATACACGCAGACGTTTTTCTTCATCAGGCTACGGTAAACATTCGTTTGAGAACGGTGTCAAGTTTTTCCACAAAATAGCGCACATCCTCTTCGGTATTCTGCTTACCGAAACTGACGCGAATGCTCGACTTAGCCAGTCCGTCTTCCATGCCAATACCATTCAGCACATGCGAAGGCTCAACCGCTCCGGAAGTACAGGCTGACCCATTGGATACACAAATACCCTCAATATCCAGGTTCAGCAGCAGCATCTCGCCATCTATATATTTTCCCTGCTCATCACTGAAGGAGAGGTTAACGATGTGGGGCACTCCGTTGTCTTGCGGGCCATTCACATTGTAGTTGAAGTCCAGGTTGTTGTCCATCTCTTTGAGGAGAAGGGAACGTAGTTTTTTGAAATGCTTTTGATGTTCATCCATCTCTTCAACAGCCAGTTCAAGGGCTTTGGCAAAACCAACAATTCCGGGCACGTTGAGGGTACCTCCCCGGCGGCGGCGTTCCTGAGATCCGCCATGTACCCACGGGATCCATTTAGAGCCATTTTTCACATACATAATTCCGGTTCCCTTCGGCCCGTAAATCTTGTGAGCACTGCCGCTCAGGAAGTCAATCCCCAGATCTTTTACGTTGAGCGGAATTTTACCCAGACTTTGAACGGTATCGGAATGAAGGGGTACTCCGTGCTCTTCACAAACTTCGGCAATTTCTTTCAGCGGGTTGATGGTACCGATTTCATTATTCACGTGCATTATCGTAACCAGTGCCGTGTTTTCGGTAATGGATTCTTTAACTGCCTCAGCCGTGATGGTACCACAATCTCTGGATGGGGCAAAAACGGGTTTAACTCCCTGCATCTTGGCAAGCTCTACCGTGTGCAGAACGGCATGATGTTCCAGTTCGGAAGTGATTACTTCTTTCTTATCTCCGGAAACAGCCAGCACACCTTTAATAACGGCATTATCGCTTTCGGTGCCGCCACTGGTAAAGATGATCTCTGAAGGTTCAGCACCAATTAAAGCTGCCACTTTTTCCCGGGCGTCTTCCACTACCACCTTCGATTTCTGCCCCAGGTGATGAGGGGAATTGGCGTTTCCGTAATTTTCTTTCAGGTAAGGAAGCATGGCTTCCAGCACGCGATCATCTAAGGGTGTAGTGGCCGCATGATCTAAGTAAACCGTTCGCATTCAGTGAATAAGGTTTGGATTATTTTTTGCCCTGAGAAAATATCCATTATTTGATTGAAAAGCAGGGATAAAAGCGCTTTCGGGATTAGGATCAGAAACCGGGCGTACCCGCCTCGCCCTGATTTGAGCAGGGCTCAAATGTTCCCTCTCGGGGAGAGGGATGTTCTTTGGGAAATAGAGGTGTGAGTTCACTCAAATATTTGTATAACTCAAACACCTGTGTCCCTCCGGGGAGGGACAGATCATAGTCGCAGACTATGATCAGGGCGGAGGTCCGGACTCTGCCCCGTCCTCTAATTCCAAAATCACTTTATCTATAGCCATAAGCACCGCATCCATATTGGTAAGCACATCTTTGTTTCGGAACCTGATCACCCTGAACCCGGCTTCTTCTAAATGTCGCTGCCTTCGTTGGTCGTATTCAAAAGCTTTCGGGCTGTCATGGCTTGAACCATCCACTTCAATGATCAATTTCAGCTTTTTGCACATGAAATCAGCGATGTAATTCAAAACAGGTCGTTGCCGGTTGAACGTGTATCCCATGCGCTGCTTTTTCCGAAGCCCGTATTTCCAAAGGCAAACCTCTGCTTTGGTCATGTTTTTCCGTAAAGAACGGGCATTGGGTCTAAGGTCTTTGTTATAGTAGTTAAAAGCGGAGTTTCTTGACATATTTGCACCCTCTTTTTTGGGAAAGTAGTGTTCTTTGGGGTTTTATGCTACGGGGTGGGGTTGTACCCGCCTCGCCCTGATTTGAGCGGGGCTCAAATGTTCCCTCTCGGGGAGAGGGATATTCTTTGGGGTGGTGGTGTATGGGTTTGTTCATAGATTTTGTAATGCACAAATACCTGTGTCCCTCCGGGGAGGGACAGATAAAAGTCGAAGACTTATTATCAGGGCGGTGATTACCGCTTCATTTCGTGGAGAGATCTTGGTACCTTCATCACCGAATTACCAAACAATTTATTTACTCAAGCCATGGCGAAACTCACACTCAACGATATTGATGTAAAAGGGAAAAAAGTGCTGATGCGCGTAGATTTTAACGTGCCTATTGAAAACGGGGAAATCACTGATGACAATCGAATTGTACAGGCACTGCCATCTATAAAGCACGTAATTCAGAATGGCGGGTTATTGATATTGACCAGCCACCTTGGGCGACCGTCGGGGATGCCGGAACCTGAATTCTCCCTGAAACCGGCAGCCAACCACTTAGCTGAGTTAATTAATGCCAAAGTTCACTTCGCGGAAGATTGTATAGGGGATAAAGCAGAAGAGGCGATATACAATGCCAAGCATGGAGAAGTGGTTGTGCTCGAAAATGTCCGCTTTCATAAAGGGGAAACCAAGAATGATGAGTCGTTTAGCAAAGCGCTGGCTTCCCATGCCGATGTGTTTGTGAATGATGCTTTTGGAAGCAGTCACCGTGCCCATGCTTCGGTGGCTGGAGTTACACGCTATCTGCAGCCGGCTGTTTCAGGATTTTTGCTGGAGAAAGAGATTAAGTACCTGGAAGAAAGCATCAATGATCCGGATCGTCCGTTTGTGGCAATTTTGGGTGGAGCTAAAGTGTCCGATAAAATCGGAGTGATTAAGAACCTGATTTCAAAAGTGGATTCCATCATTATTGGCGGGGGTATGACTTATACTTTTTATAAAGCCAAAGGCTGGCCGATTGGAAATTCTTTGGTTGAAGATGATAAAGTTGAATTAGCCAAAGAGCTGCTTCAGGAAGCCGAAGAACAAGGCATCCGGTTTATGCTGCCACTGGATTCTGTAGTTGCCAAAGAATTTAACAACGATGCAGAACACAAAGTGGTAGATGAAGAAGGTATTGAAGACGGCTGGATGGGACTCGACATAGGCCCACAGTCTTCCATTGCTTTTGGAAACCAGATTAAGGCTGCCAAAACCGTACTATGGAACGGACCGATGGGGGTGTTTGAAATGGAGAACTTTGCAGACGGAACCTTCTCTGTTGCGGAAGCCCTGGCTGAAGCCACTAAATTCGGAGCGACCACCATTATTGGAGGTGGTGACTCTGCAGCTGCAATCAAAAAGGCAGGCCTCAGTGATGAGGTATCACATGTTTCTACCGGCGGCGGAGCCAGCCTTGAGTACCTGGAAGGAAAAGAACTTCCCGGTGTTGCATGGTTGACGGATAAGTAAAAAGAAAAGCCTCTTACTTGATATAAGAGGCTTTTAAGTTCACTTACATTCCTTCCATTTCGCCCAGTACTTCCTGCATCTGGAAAGTATGTCGCTGGCTGTGGGCTCCCACAAGCAAAAATACCTGGTAGGTATCGATTTCTCCGAATGGAGTATTTGCTTTATGATCTCTGAGGTTCTGCTTGGCATTTGAAAGATAGTTGATGAGTCGATCCCGGGAGGATTCCAGTTCATCCAGCATTTCCTGTTTGGTGGTCCACTTGCCCGAAGGTTCGAATTGCTCGGCTGTTTGGACTCGGGTTCCGCGATTGGCCATCATCCCGATGAGTACTCCATCCGAAACAGAACTGTCAAAATCGGGATCTGCTTCAGACTGACTCATATATCCCTGGGCCATTTGAAAAAACGAGGATTCTGTAGTCAGGATATGCTCCAGGCAGTTGGCTACCGACCAGCCACCGTCTTCAGGGGTGTAATTCCAGGCTTCATCAGGTAGAGGTTCCACCAAATCCACAATATTTTGGTGAGTTGCATTCAGGTATTCGACAGCAAAATTGCGGTCGGCGGTACTAAGCTGTGCCATCACGTTCACAGAAAGCAGCAGGGTCAAACAAAGCGTAATCATTCTTTTCATAAGGCGCACAATTAGTTAGAGTGAACTTGAGTGTAATAAAAATGCAGAAACAAAGTCCCATCCTGTTAGAAAAAATAATATAGACTTAAGCTTATATTAATGATGATATATTGCTGTTCGAATTGTATCCTTTGGCATAAAATCGAATCCTATGAATGAATATCCACTTTTACTTCGAAACACCATACGACTGGCTTTCGCCTTTTTGGTGGTAGCCGCATTGATTTTAGCCCGTCCGCTTTTGGTGCCTTTGTTTCTGAGTATTATGCTGGCCTACCTGCTTTTCCCTTACGCCGATTGGCTTGAAAAACACAAAATCCCACGTATTGCAACCAACTTTATCGTGGTGTTGGGTTTTATAGCCATTGTGACGGGCGTCGTGGCGGTCATTGGTACACTATCAACAAACTTCACGGAAGACTTCCCAAAACTAAAAGAGCAGTTCGAGATCAATATCCAAAGTATATTTGATGCAATCGGAGCATATACCGGTATTTATATCTCGGGGATTGATTCTTTGATTGAGTCGCTGGGCGAAACCGGGCAGTATATAAGTCAGCTTTTTACAGCCACCACAAATACGCTTTTGAGTCTTGGGCTGATTCCTGTTTATACCTTCCTGCTGCTGTTTTACAGGGATAAATTCCGGGACTTTATCTCTATGCTGATCTATAACGACCAGGAGGAAGCCGCACAGAATATCATTGATCAGGCTTCAGAAGTAGTGCCAAAATATTTGAAAGGACTGGTGATTGTATGCTTTATTCTGATGGGATTGAATTCCCTTGGGTTTTACCTGATTGGACTGGAATATGCCTTGCTCTTCGGAATAATTGCTGCCCTGTTTAACCTGATCCCATATTTAGGCACTGTGCTTGGTTATGGGGTAGTGCTGCTATTTACTTTAGGAACCGGAACGCCGGGCTTGGCCATCCCAATCCTCATCCAGTTTTTGATCGTCCAGTTTTTAGAGAACAACATCCTAACCCCGAATATCACCGGTTCATACGTTCAGATAAATCCGCTGGTCATTATTTTTTCATTGATAGCGGCCAGCATGATTTGGGGAGTGCCGGGCATGCTGATCATCATTCCGTACCTCGGTTTGTTTAAAATCGTCTGTGAAAATGTGGAAGACCTCAAGCCCATCGGGTTTCTTCTGGGAACCCGGGGCACCGAACGGCATGCCATCACTATCAAATCGCTGCAACGCAGGTTTGGCTGGCTGGATGAAGAAGAATAGCCACTAACTCTATTTTCGGTTTATCAAGGTGTCCATTTTTGCAGTGAGCCTTTCGCCCCGAAGATGCTTGGCCACAATATTTCCTTCAGGCCCAATAATGTATTTTTGGGGAATGCCGCCAACATTATATAGGGTAGGAATTTCATCTTCCCTCTTTTTTTCCTGGAGGATTTGAGTCCAGGTCATCCCGTTCTCAGTAAGAAATTTGTCGTATTTCTCTGAATCTTCCTCCAGTGCAATACTTAAGATGGTTAAATCTTCTTCCGGGTATGTTTCTCTCAAGGACTTAATAACCGGAATTTCAGGCATGCAGGGCCCGCACCATGTCGCCCAAAAGTCGAGAATGATATATTTGCCTTTATGATCGGCGAGGTTGAATTCTTCCCCGTGATAAGTTGTAGCTGTGAATTCCGGCGCAGCCTGTCCAATTCCCAAAGACTCCAATTCATAAATAGCGCCCAGTCCAAGATCGACGAACCATTTACTTTCATTAATTTCAACCAGATCCTGCGCATATTCAAGTGCCTTTTGGTGGGTGTCGGGATTTCGTTTATAAACTCTGACAAGCGATGTAAGAATAGCAGATTTGCCAACCGGATTAGTGACGTAATCTTTTAAGGATTCAAGTTTCTTCATAGCATCCTGATGGGTTCTGCTAGAATCTCCTACATATGCATGGCCGAGAGAGTTAGGAACCCAAGCCCACACATCAGAGTCAGGTTTAAACTTACTAATGGCTTCATCCATGATAGCCGCATTTCCGGTATTTCCCCACATCATTAGGGCACTCTGTAAAGCTTTTTTTCCGGCCACGGTTTCTTCGTGCTCCAGATAATATTCATAGAATTCGGAAGCATACTTTGACTGAATGGAATCGTCATATTCAGTTGCCTGGACTTCATCCCAGGAGCTATTTAAATAATCAATATATGCGGAATCAACTTCGGCCTGAGCAAGCCCCTTGGAATTAAATGCTACAATTAATAGAAGAGATAAGATAGTACACCGAAAAATGTTCATGACAGATCCATTTGATTAAACGTATAACTAAATCTATTAAATTTAGAATGATATGCAAATTTATGAGATCAATTAACAAGTTAGTGTATAGTTGCTGCTGGTAGTGGAGGAAGAAAGGCTTTCCCGGGTACTTAAGCCTAAAAGACTATAGCAGTTTAAAGTCTTTGGTTTGAGGGGTATAGCATTTGTGAAGTATGAACAGAACGACTGAAGGAATTAACAGGTACCAGCCCAAACTGATTAAACCTGAATAAGCTCCAGGATCAAAAGGCATTTGTCCCTGAACAGCTTCTAAAAGTTGAATTCCGTTGGGGCCGTTTGAAAACATGGTGTTGTTAATAACATTCCACCCAAGGTGAAGAGCTATGGGAAGTATGATGGAGTTTGTTTTTTCATAGGAAACAGCGAAAACATAACCCATGTATCCGGTTATAATAAATACCACAATCATTGCCATGATGTTTCCCATTACCCCAAAAGTAAACCAGTGATAAACCCCAAATGCGGCAGCGGTTAGCAGAAGGGAAGTTTGTCTTTTCCCTGTATATCTGAGTAGCAGGTACAGAATAATGCCCCTGAATGTGAGTTCTTCAAATAAAACAGATTTCAAATCATAAAAGGTGGAATTAAAAATCAGTTCAGGGGTGATGCTATCACTGAGTTGCCAGCTTACACCACTTAAGTATCCGAAGAGTAATTGAGTGATGGCACTCAAAATCGCAAGAATGAGAAATCCGCTGACGAACTCTTTAGTCCTTTGACTTAGAGGTGTAAACCAAATAGTTAAAAGGTTCTTTTTCTCTGATAAATAGACAATCACCCATGAGATGGCGAGCACGGTAATAGCATAGATCATGGCTGCAAACTACGGAGGATCGGTAGAAAAGTTTTAGTAAATCGTACCATTTTTATTACTTCAACTTCTCCCATTCTTCCTCAGTGGCCATAGACTCCTGGTACTCCATCAGCAGTTTCCATTCGCCGTCCTTTTTCACCAATAGTCCCTGAAAGTGAACATAAATCGGCTGGGGTTCTTTCCCCTCCATTTGCGAATAGTAGTTAAAAATGCCAGTGTCATGAGCGGTGGTTTCGCTGTGCATTCTTTTACTGAAGCGAAACTCTACACCGGCTTTCATTTTCCCAGCTTTGGTATCCAGAAAGCCTTGCTTCCAGCCATCTAAGGCACTTGAAATGGGGTAGCTCTCTCCGGAAATGCCATTTACCAAAACAGCATCTTCATGATATAAGGCTGCATAATCCTCAAATGCACCTTCTTCTACGGTTCGGCTCATTTCATCCCAGAGAGCATCAACATCGGTGGCAGGGTCCTGCGCAGGAAGCAGAAATAATACAGTGAGGAGCGGGATAAAGAAAAGATTAGTCATAGTCATGAATTTTAATTCGGGTGATTTTCCACAATAGCTAATTTTGGGTATTCCGCCAAATAGCCAGTTCCCGGTTCCATCCTTCCTGCAAAAAGGGCAACTTGTACTTAATTTTAGTGGGATAAAGCATCTTCTAATCAAGCAAATCCCAGAATCCTCCTAATCAAGGTTCAATAATCTGAAGTGAAAATATCAGAGTTAGCAGAACCCATTCATCAACCCAAAATTCCTTCTTTAAATGCCCATCACATTTACTACTTTCCATAATCACTCACAGATAGGAATATTGATATGTCAGATGAATTAGACTCCATCCGCAAGCAACTGGATGATATAGACCGGACTATTCTTAAAGCGCTGGCTCAGCGACAGGGACTGGTAAAGGAAGTCTCGGATTTGAAGCTCAAAAATGAACAGGGCATCCGGGATCTTGAAAAGGAAGAGCAGCTATTAAACCGGATTCGGGATTTGGCCCATGAAGTCGGCCTGGATCGATATTACGCTGAACACCTGTTTCGGGAAATCATCACCAACTCGGTACGCTTTCAGACACACTCCCTGGTTGATCATCAGAACGAGAAATCGGAGGGGGAAGTCATTCGGGTTTCTTACCAGGGAACCGATGGGGCTTACAGTCATCAGGCAGCTACTCGTCACTTTAGCGATCGTTATTCAACGGTGGATGCCATTGGCTATGACACCTTTCAGCAGGCGGCGCAGGCTGTTTTGGATGACAAGGTGGATTATGCATTGTTACCCATAGAAAATACCACGGCCGGCTCCATCAACGATACTTATGACATTCTGGGAAATGAAAAACTCCATATTGTGGGAGAGGAAATTCTGAAGGTAGTTCACTGCTTGATGGCCGTAGAACAAGTAGAATTAGGTAAAATCCGGCGGATCATGTCACACCCCCAGGCCATTGCCCAGTGCTCGCAGTTCTTAACGAAGCTCCCGCGGTGTAAGGTGGAGTCATATTTGGATACGGCCATGTCGGCCAAAAAAGTACTGGAAGACGGAGATTTATCCCAGGCAGCTATTGCCGGAGCCCATGCGGCAGACTTATACGGACTACATGTGATTGAACACGACATTGCCAATCAAAAAGAAAACTATACCCGCTTTGTGGTAGCCGCTAAAGAGCCGGTTCAGGTTGACGTTCAAATACCGGCTAAAACATCCCTGATGATGGTGACTTCAAACGAAGAGGGTTCTTTGATAGAATGCCTGAATATTTTGCATAAGCATAAAATCAACATGGCCAAGCTGGAATCGCGCCCAAGGTTGAATGAACCCTGGAAGTATTCTTTCTACCTGGATATTCTTGCCAATATAGACGACCCTGAAGTTTCTGCCGGTTTGGATGAGCTCAATAAAAAAGCCGAGGAGTTAAAGGTCCTCGGCTGTTATCCTAAACAGGAAGCGTAATATCCTAATGTTCTTTAGAAAGAGTATGTAGCCCGGGCAAAGAAGTTGTAGTTCGTATCCACAAAATCACTTCGGGACTCACGGATTCGGTACCGGAAATCGATATTTAAATCATCAGTGATGAAGTATCGATATCTGAATTCAACTTCATCGGAATTAGGTCCATATACATTTGGAGTAAGCCAGTCTGAATCCGTTTTGGCAAACTCAACCATAAACTGGTGCTTGTCTGCGAAATTGTGCACGCCCAAAGAAAGCACAGCACTGGTTCCGTCTTCAAAGGTCGTATTCAGGTTTTGGCCAATTTCGGCGGCAATACGGAAACTTCCTCCGTTAAGGGCATCGGGCTTGGGCAGGTCGTAAACCAGGCGGCTCATTACAGCCAGGTAGGTGCTGTAACCACCGGATTTGAAATAAGCATTGGGCGCTACAAACAGCCCAAATCCTTTTTGTATGAAGTTGTTGTCATCGCGCGTTCGGTTTTCGAGCCCAAGATAAGAAACCAGGTTATGCTCGTTGTTACCAAAATTAAGCGCTCCGCGGTAGGAGTAAGAGGTATTATTGCGCGGCTGATACTCCCCTAAGATTTCTCCGTACCAGTCTTCATTCAGGTTTCTTTTCACATAAATCCCATCCACCCAGTGAATGTTTATGTTGTTGCTCATAAAGCGGAAATGACTTCTTCCGGCATTGGAAAGAACTTTTGGGTAATACTGAAAACGTCCTGCTTTTACCTCGGTTTGTTCATTCTTGAACCGATAGTAAAATTCATCAAAAGAAATGCTTCCGCGATTAAGTCCGCCGCCATCGGCTTGTATGGTAAAACTGACTTCCGGGAATTCAGAAGACTGAGTAGTAGCTAACCGGGCTTTGAATCCGTGATTCTCGTTGAATGTATAAAAAGCTCCAACCCGGACTCTCAGGAAAGAAGTACCTTCAAAGTGCTCAAGAGCTTCTCCCGAGGAGCTTACGTAGGCAAACCTGGCGTTCCCTGAAAAGTCAAAATTGCTGTTATCCTGTGCGTTGGCGTTCAAAAAAAATGCAGCGAACACTGCAATCGTAAAACTTATTCTGGAGATCATTCTCTTGGTAAAATTTTTTGTTGGATAATTATAGTTACTTAAAAATTGTCCTACCCTTATCGGCGGTGACTTAAAATTCCTTAAGGCGTTAACCGTTATTATTCCCAAAACGATTAAGTACCGAAGCGTTTTGTCAAAACCCATCATTTCAGGACATTTCATATAACCTACTGTTCCGCTACTAAGAACGGCACGTTTATTTTTTTGCAAAGGATAAATTGTTCTTATTAAGAATTGATGAAGTGATCAGATTAGGTTCATCACATCTTCAGCGCATCCCCAGGATACGGTATAACCCGCGCCGCCATGGCCATAATTATGGATTACGGGCAAATGAGGATCTTTTTCCAGCCTGATTTGTGGTCTTCCGGGACGTAACCCAACTTTCACATCTAATACCGGCAGTTCCAAAACAGCAGGTTCAAATTCCGAGCAATATGTAAGGATTCGTTCTGTAAGGGAGGGATTCGCTTTGGTAGAAGTTTGATACTTTTTGGCGGAACCACCTAATATAATTCCATCCCTTCGCGGAATGATGTAAGCCATTTCCTGATCTCCCAGCTCATACTCGGTGGCCATTCCCTGAATTTTCTGATCAGGAGCTACTCGCAGAACCTGTCCCTGAATGGGGTACAGTTGTTCGTCACTGAATAAATGCTTTGCGCCTAAACCGGTGCAATTCACCACCGGGAAATATGCTTCAAGTTCATCAACAGAGGTAACTTCCTGCCGGATTATTTCCCCGCCTGATTCTCTAATACGATTCAAAAGGTACTCCAGATAGATGGGAGTTTCTATCAAAGGTACGTTGAGGGTGTATCCTCTGTAATTGGGGTGAACCGGATGCTGAACGTTGTCATTAAGTATATTCTCGCCCGGTAAAGCATCCAGCCACCACGGTTTTTCCCGGGTGTCGAGATAGGCTGTGAAGGGGATGAAAGAGACCCCGGAGTCTTCATTCTGGGCAAGATGCTTGAATCTTAAAAGCGACCTGCGGCTCCAACTGTTTACTTTGTTTGTCGGGTAGGCTTCATAAGGAAACCAAATGGCGGCAGCTACGGCCGAAGTGGTTTGTTTGGGAAGTTCTTTTGTAATGATGTTTACCTTGAAGCCATGCTCGGCAAGCACAATGGCGGTTGTCAGACCGGAAACACCGGCTCCTAAAACCGTTATGTGGTTCTTATTCTCCAAGAGTGACTTTTGCATCTTTCCATTCTAAGTCAAACCCTGATGCTTTTTTGAAAGCTTTGGATTCCCGGACCCATTTTCCATCCTGCCATACACGTGCAAAACCTTTTTCGAGGGGTTCGTTAGGATTTTGCTTATCCAGAGAGTGAAATAATTTGGTGAGATGTTCTTTTCGGTTCCGAACCAACGATTCGGTCCGGTGTTCCAGCTTTTCATTCAGGGTAAGAATACGGGACCGGGCCGATTCCATCTTCTGCTTTACAGCCAGCAAGGCGTGTGACTTCGCCATATTTGCTACTTTATCTTTATATAACTCAATGGCTCCGGTGGTATTAACCTCCAGTTTTTTGGCATAATCTTCTACCATAAACCGGATTTCGTTAATGTCGGGCACGGCAAGTACAGCCGCCTGTGTTGGAGTAGCGGCCCGGGAATCGGCTACAAAATCGGAGATGGAAAAATCAACTTCATGTCCCACCGCGCTGATTACAGGAACTTCACAGTGATAGACAGCGCGGGCAACTGATTCTTCATTAAACGGCCACAGGTCTTCCAGGGAACCACCGCCACGTCCGATAATCAGGACATCCACATTCTTGTGATTGGAGAAGTAGTTGATGCCATTCACGATTTCCGGCGCAGCATTCACGCCCTGCACGCTGGCGTGATAAAGTTTCACATCAGCCAGCGGCCATCTTTTTTCCAGGGTAGAACGGATGTCCTGAAAAGCGGCACCGGTCGCGGATGTCACCACCCCGATGCGTTCGGGAAATTTGGGAAGTGCTACTTTGTGGGTGTCATCAAATAAACCTTCTTCTTTCAACTTTGCCTTCAGCTTTTCAAAAGCCTGCTGAAGCTTCCCGATCCCGGCTTGCTGAACCAGATTCACAATCATCTGATAGCGACCATGGGGAGCATACACCTGGATATCGCCACCGACTACTATCTGTTGACCATCGGTTAGATTAATGCCAAGCCGTTGCGCAGTGCTTCTCCAGATTACACAGGGAAGGGAGGCATCGGCATCTTTGAGGGTGAAATAATAGTGCCCGTTCCGGCTTTGATTGACGTTGCTGGTTTCGCCCTCCACCAAAATATCCACAAAATTCTGCTCCAGCAGGTTCTTGATCTTCTCGGTGAGCTCGGCAACGGTTGGGATATCAAAAAGAAACGGAATTTGTTTATCGGGCATGGGGGGGTGGTTGAGGTTTAGAATCTAACAGGCAATTAATGTAAGAAGGATTGAAATCCTTCGCTTAAATAAAGGACTACATTTTCCTGATATCAAATTCCTTAACCTCATCTTGAAATGAGCGATTTTGATGATGTAATTCCTGATTGTAGATGTAATTCCTAATCCTGTTAATATCATTCATACTAACCGAAAATACTCCATATCCCTGTTGCCATTCAAACTTCCCACTTGGGTAGTAGTTTTCATTCACCCACCTTGATGAAGAACCTTTCATTTGTTTTATGACTTCAGCCACTGAAAGGGTTGTTGGAAGTTTGAATAGAACATGCAGATGGTCTTGCATACCATTCACGACATCAACCTGAATACCCCATTCCAAGGAGTTTTCTTTAATGTAAATGTTCAGTTCTCCTCTGAAATATCTCTTTAGTAGTGGTAGTCGGTCTTTTGTACTCCAAACGGCGTGTACCCAAACCTGATTCAATGTTTTTGGCATAGTACTATTTTTGATCAATTCTTTAGTAAGAGCTATTTCAGGCTGATTCCTTACAAAAATTTCTAAATTGATAAGGCTGTTATCCTTTATTCAAGCAACGGATTTCAATCCGTGCTTGTACATTGATGGATGTTTTGAAATAAATAAACCCGCCCAAAGTCCCTTTGTGCTTTAGCACCGAATCACGGTATATTTGCGGTCGAACTTGAAAGCTCAAAAACAAATTCATGCTCCTCAAAAACCTGAAGCCCGTTAGTAACTCTCATAAAGGTAAAGACATCGTAGATATCCGTATTGAGGAAGGAGTAATTAAAGAAATAGGCAGTGGACTTAAAGCCGGGAAAGGGGAGGAATCTCATGATTTTGAAGGAGCCTATGTTTCTCCGGGCTGGATGGATATGCATGTGCATTTGCGCGAGCCGGGGTTTGAACACAAAGAGACCATTAAAACCGGATGCGATGCCGCTGCGTTTGGCGGTTTTACGGCGGTGGCTTGTATGCCTAACACCAAACCGGCAACACATACCCGCGATGTGGTTGAGTTCATTATCAAAAAATCCGAGAAGCTTCCGGTGGACGTTCACCCGATTGCGTGTGTAACCAAAGAGCGAAAAGGGAAATCCATTGCTGAAATGGCTGACCTGAAAGATGGCGGTGCGGTTGCTTTTAGCGATGATGGTGATCCGGTTTACGATTCACAGGTAATGCGCGTGGCTTTGGAATACTCGTCGATGCTGGGCCTGCCTATTATCAATCATGAAGAAGATCTGGCCCTTTCCCGTCCCGGACATATGAACGAAGGCAAGGTAGCAACCCGGCTCGGTTTGGATGGAACTCCGGGGATTGCCGAAGAAGTGATGATTGCGCGCGATATCATGCTGGCAGAATACACCGGTGGACATATTCATGTTGCGCACATCAGTACCAAAGGGGCGGTAGATTTGGTGCGTCAGGCTAAGAAGAAAGGAATTAACGTAACTACGGAAGTCTGTGCGCATCACTTTGATCTGACCGATGAAGAAATTGAGAAGCAGCATTTTGACACCAACTTTAAAATGCACCCACCGCTTCGAACTCAGGAAGATGTGGATGCTATGGTAGAAGGCTTGGTGGATGGAACTATCGATGCCATTTGTACCGATCATGCACCGCACGCCATCGAGGAGAAAGAAGTAGAATTCATTTACGCTCCCAATGGAATTATTGGGCTGGAAACGGCATGGTCGATAACGAATCAGCGGTTGCTTCAAACCAAGAAACTGGATTTGCAGCAGCTGATGGATAAACTGGTATATAATCCGCGTAAGATTCTGAACCTGGAATCTCCGGAGATTAAAGAGGGAGCTAAAGCCAACCTCACCTTCTTCAATACCGAAGAAGAATGGACCTTCACTCCGAAAAACGTTCGATCCAAATCAAAGAACTCTCCCTACCTGGATAAACCGTTGAAGGGTAGAGCCGTTGGGATTTTCAATAAAGGACAGTTGGTGCTTAACGAGCTGAGATAGTATTCATACCGTTCATTCCTGCAAAGCTTGCCTGCTGAAACAGGCAGGGCAGTAATCCGGATGTAAAAACAAAGACAGATCTTAACTGTCAGATAATGACTTTTTAGTAATCATTTATGATACTCGCTTTCGAAACAGCTACAAACATTTGCTCGGTTTCCTTTCAGGATGATGGAGGGGAGATCCACGAGAAAAGAACGGAGCGAAAAGGTTCACATTCCGAACTGTTGTTTCTCTACGTCCGGGAATTGATGAAGGAGCATGACTTTAGTATAGCTGACCTGGATGCTGCTTTGGTGAGTACAGGTCCCGGTTCCTACACGGGGCTCCGAATTGCTGCCAGTGCGGTCAAAGGAATGCTGTTTGGTTTGAATGTCGATGTTTATGCCGGCAATACGCTGGCAGGCTTTGCGCAATCAGCCGGTGAGGGAACCGTTCATGCTGTAATTAATGCACGGCGGAAGCACTTATACCATCAAAAGTTTGAGGTGGGGGGAAAGCTTACAGCTTCTTCCGGGTCAGAAATTCTTGAGCTTACTGAAATTGAGCCGATGCTGAATTCTGGTGAGAAGATTATCGGGACCGGAATTGGCCGTTTACATAAAGACAAATTGGAAGGACTTGAAGTGCTGGAAACCACAAACATTTCGGCTAATGCTCTGATAGCTCTTTTCAATAGCTCATCGGGGAAACAGTTTTTCAAGAAAACCACGGCTGAAGAGCTGGAATCAAATTATTTGAGCAGTAGTCAGGTTAATAATACATCCGTATAAACAGATTCAGAATTAACCCTCAGAATCTTTATTTTATCTCTCTGAAAAATTCACAAAACACAGTTTATGTCCTGGTTTAAAAGAAAAGACGAAAACATCCAGACCAACACCAAAAAGGAAATGCCGGAAGGGGTTTGGATTAAAGTTCCTACAACCGGTGAAACAATCCATAAGCGCGAGCTGGAGGATAATCTCTGGGTAGATCCTCTGAGTGGCTATCATTTCAGAATTGGAAGTGAGAAGTACTTTGAGATTATCTTTGATAAAGGAAAATTCAAGGAAATCGGGCAAGAAATTCAGCCTACCGATCCGCTGGAGTTTGAAGACCGAAAGAAATACAAAGACCGGCTGGAAGAGTATCAGGAAAAGACCGGGTTAAGTGATGCCGCACGAGTTGGAGTGGGCAAAATGAATAAGCTCGACCTGGTTGTGGCCTGTATGGATTTCTCTTTTATCGGAGGAAGTATGGGATCGGTTGTGGGCGAGCGACTGGGTGTTGCGATCGATTACGCCCGTGAGAATAAAATCCCGCTGATGATTATCTCCCAAACCGGTGGCGCCCGTATGATGGAAAGTGTACTCAGCTTGATGCAGATGGCTAAAACATCAGCCAAATTGGCCCAGCTTGAAGAAGCCGGAATTCCTTACATTTCTTATATGACAGACCCGACTACCGGAGGGGTAACCGCCAGTTATGCAATGCTGGGTGATTTTAATATCGCTGAACCCGGCGCTTTGATTGGATTTGCCGGGCCGCGTGTAATCAGGCAGACTATCGGCAGAGATCTTCCGGAAGGCTTCCAAACGGCAGAGTACCTGCTGGAGCATGGATTTCTGGATTTCATTCTCCCACGAACCAAGATGAAAGCAAAGCTTACCAAACTGCTGAAACTGGTTCTCCATAAGAACTAAACCTTATTAAACTTTACAACAGAAAAGAATGCTCAACCGGCGTTCTTTTCTTTTTTAACCCAAATTTATCATTTATGAAGGCACTTAGACTCTCAATTATATTGTTGGCGCTTTGTTCTGTTGCTACGGCTACCGTTGCTCAGGACAAAAAAGCTATCGAGTTTGAACATATTTTCGACGGCACGTTTTCTCCAAATAACGTGCAAAATGTTCGCTGGATGAATGACGGCGAATACTATTCGGCTACCCGTAACAATCAAATCATTCGCTATAACATCGTGGATGGTTCTGAAGAGGTATTATTCAACGGTAATGATTTTACTGATGCGGACGGTGATACCATTCGTGTGCAGGGTTATCAGTTTTCTTCGGATGAATCGAAGCTGCTGATAAAAACCGATGTGGAACAAATCTGGCGCCGAAGTACCCGCGAGAATTATTATGTGTATGAATTTGAGTCAGGGGGTTTTTCGAAGCTGACGGCATCAGATGAGAAACAACAATATGCTGAACTGTCACCTTCAGCCGATCGTGCCGCTTTTGTGCGAAACAATAATTTGTTTTGGGTTGATTTATCGACCGGCGAAGAAACTCAAATCACCTCTGATGGTGAGTTCAACAAGATTATTAACGGTGCCTCCGACTGGGTGTATGAAGAAGAGTTTGGTTTTGCCAAAGCCTGGTTTTGGTCGCCCGAGGGAGACCGGATCGCTTTTTACCGCTTCGATGAAGAGCGGGTGAAAGAATTTTTTATGACCAACTGGGGTTCTCTCTATCCCGAAGAAGTAGAGTTTAAATATCCAAAGGCCGGAGAGCAGAATTCCATTGTATCCATTCATGTGTACCACATTGATTCCGGTGAAACAGTGAAGATGGATGTAGGAGAGGAGACCGATCAGTACATCCCGCGAATAAACTGGACCCGGGATAACAACCGATTGGCTATCCGCCGTATGAACCGGCTGCAGAATAAGCAGGACTTACTGATCGCCAATGCAGAAACCGGTTCAACAAGAGTAATCCTCACAGAGCAAAGCGATACCTGGCTGGATGTACACGATGACCTTTATTTTTTAAGTAACGGAGAGCAGTTTATAACCACCAGCGATAAGAGCGGTTATAACCATGTGTACCTGTATAACATGCAGGGCAGACAGCTTGAACAGATTACATCCGGCAACTGGGACGTAACCGAACTGATTGGACATAACGAACGGATGTATGAGTTGTACTACGTGAGTGCCGAGCAGTCGCCACAGGAACGCCATTTGTACAGCATCAGGATTGATGGAAAGAAAAAAGAGAAGCTGACGAAAGGAGATGGCTGGCATGACATAAATATGAGCAGGGACTTCAAATACTATATAGATACCTGGTCAGATTATAATAAGCCTCCTGTGGTAAGTCTGCATCGAAGTAATGGCCGAAGTGTGAGAACTATCGAGGACAATACCGGCCTGAGCAAGACCCTGGAAGAATACAGCTATGTAGAAAAAGAATTTTTTACTCTGGACGTTAATGGCACCAGCCTGAATGCTTATGTACTGAAACCGGTAGATTTCGATTCAAACAAGAAATACCCTGTGCTTATGTATGTATATGGTGGCCCCGGCAGCCAGACAGTAACAAAAGCTTTTGGAAGCGGACAGCGCCCCATGTGGCATCAGTATCTTGCAAATCAGGGGTATGTAGTGGTTTCAGTAGACAACCGGGGAACAGGTGCCCGCGGCCGGCAATTCAAAAAACAGGTGTATAAAAAACTGGGCCAGTTAGAAACGGCTGATCAGATCGCAGCTGCCAAACAAATTGCAGAATGGCCGTATGTTGACGAAAACCGCATCGGAATTTGGGGCTGGAGTTATGGCGGGTATATGTCATCGTTAGCATTGGCTGAAGGTTCTGACATATTTACTACGGCCATTGCGGTAGCACCGGTCACCAGCTGGCGTTTTTATGATACCATCTACACCGAACGATACATGCAGACTCCTCAAATGAATCCTGAAGGATATAACAAAGGGGCGCCCCTGACAAAAGT
Organism: Gracilimonas sp.; assembly: GCF_017641085.1. Lineage (NCBI taxonomy): Bacteria > Pseudomonadati > Balneolota > Balneolia > Balneolales > Balneolaceae > Gracilimonas > Gracilimonas sp. The sequence continues at coordinate 500,091 of NZ_JAEPPI010000001.1, forward strand.
GGATCAGATTACAGGCAATTATTTACTGATTCATGGTACCGGGGATGACAACGTTCACTTCCAGAATTCTGTTGAAATGATAGATGCGTTGATAGAGGCTGACGTTGACTTTGAAACCATGATTTATCCCAACAAAGCTCATAGTATTTATGGTGGAAATGCAAGAAAGCATCTCTATCAGCTGATGAGTGACTTCGTTTTTGAAAATTTATAAATAAGCCAGGTGCCATCTCGAGGCGAAAGCCCGAGATCAGGATACCGAAAATCTAAATGTGCTTTTGATTAAGTACTTTTGACCGAAAGAAAAAACACTTTATGCGCTTTGCTGACTACGCTAAAATTTATGTAACGGCCGGAAGGGGTGGAGATGGCTCTGCTCACTTCAGACGGGAAAAGTATGTCCCCAAAGGAGGTCCTGACGGCGGAGATGGCGGAAAGGGCGGCGACGTTATCCTGGTTGGGAATGAACAACTGAATACCATTCTTGACCTTCGGTATCGAAAATATGTGAAAGCCGGGAATGGGGAGAACGGTTCAAAGAGTAAAAGCTCTGGTGCTGCAGGCGAAGATGAGCTCCTGGAAGTACCGCTCGGTACGGTTGTATTTGATGCTGACACCAAAGAAAGACTCGGGGAAATTACCCACCATGAAGAAAAACTGGTGATTGCCAAGGGTGGCAAAGGCGGTCTGGGAAACTGGCATTTTCGCAGCTCTACCAACCAAACTCCACAACATGCTCAGGAAGGTAAACCCGGTGAAGAACGTGCCGTTGAACTGGAACTAAAACTGATTGCAGATGTTGGCCTGGTGGGTTTCCCAAATGCAGGAAAGAGCACTTTACTTTCAGCACTGTCTCATGCAAAGCCTAAGATTGCTGATTATCCTTTTACCACGCTGGAGCCTAATCTTGGAGTGGTGAAGTTTGAGGATTTTCGGAGTTTTGTAATGGCAGATATTCCCGGAATTATTGAAGAAGCCCATGAGGGGAAAGGGCTGGGGATTCAGTTTCTCCGGCATATAGAACGTAATAATGTGCTGCTGTTTATGGTCAGCGTTATGACGGATATCAAGTATGAATACGAGGCGCTGCTGAGTGAGCTGAAATCTTACCGGAAAGACCTGCTTGATAAGCCGCGCATTCTTGCCATCACCAAGATGGATTTAAAACAAGGGTTTGAGTTAGAAGAAGAGCTTCACTTTGATGATGAAATTCCCGTTATTCCTATTTCGTCAGCCACAGGTCATGGGGTAGATGAGCTGAGAGAGAAATTATGGGAATACATTCAACATGGGAAAGAAAAAGAAGAAACATAGGGTACTGGCTGCGCTGAGCTTAATACCGGGCTTTGGAAGCCGGCGCATTTATAAACTGCTAAAAAACACCGATGATCCTGAGGAGATATTCAGCCTTGGGAAGCGTAAACTCAGATCGGTTGAAGGTATCGGAGAGGCTTCGGCTCTTTCTATCCTTTCCTTTGACGATTGGGAAAAAGTGGATCATCTTTTAGAAGAAACGGAAAAAAGTGGGTCGAATATCATAACTCTGGCTGATCCTGAATACCCTCCGTTGTTAAAACAGATTTATGATCCTCCCGCTTTGTTTTGGTTTAAAGGCAATTCAGAAGCTTTGTCTAAACCGGGAGTAGCCGTGGTAGGCACCCGAAATACTTCAGCCTATGGCCGGAATATGGCAAAGAAGTTGACCGGTGAGCTGGCGGAGCATGGACTCTGTATTTTCAGTGGCCTGGCCTATGGAATTGATTCCATCGCACATCAAACGGCCATAGAGTTTAAAACACCGACTGTTGCCGTATTGGGTTCTGGAATTGACAACCTGTATCCCAAAAAGAATGCTGATTTAGCGAATCGAATTGTGAAATCAGGTGGGGCCGTGATCACCGAGTTTCCACCGGGTACTAATCCTGATGCCGGTAACTTCCCGGTCCGGAACCGAATTGTAAGTGGGATGAGCCTGGGAGTTTTAGTGGTGGAATCGGGCCTGAAGGGGGGAAGTATGATCACAGCTGATCTTGGCCTCGACCAAAACCGGGAAGTGTTTGCAGTGCCCCACCCGTTGGGCAATCCATCAGGAACCGGATGTAATTACCTTATTAAGAGAGGCGCGGCTAAACTGGTACAAACCGTGGATGATATTCTGGAAGAGCTGCCCATAGAACATTCCCCGGAGTCATCAGTTCAGGAAGAGAAAAAAGTAAGCTGGCGCGATAGAGAGCTGGATGAAACAGCCGTTAAAATCTGCGAGGCGCTGGAAGAAAAACCCTTTCAGGTCGATGATTTAAGTGATGCCATAGGAGTGAATACCAGCCGGTTATTGGTTTCCCTTCTTCAGCTGGAAATGGATGGGGTAGTTCTGCAAAAAGCAGGAAAGAATTTCGAACTTCTCTGAGCAGTAATCCTTTACAAAATTCCGGAATAAAGGCTTAAGTTTTTACGCATTTGTTCGATAACACGAATAATCTATAGAACAAATTGGCGTGCGCATGGAAACAAGTGTAATGAATCCCGTTCCAGATAAGGAATTTGAGCGGATTGTAGAACTGTCAGCATTTGATTTAGATTACTCCGGGTTAAGTCATTCCCTTAAAGATTTAACCAAGCTGGCTGCAAAAGTTGCCCAAACTGAGATCTGTCTTGTTAACATTATTGATTCCTTCACTCAATGGACCGTCTCTTCCTATGGTCTGGATGTGCATCAAATGCCAAGAGAGGAAGGAATTTGCCAATACACCATTCTAAATGATCATGCTTTCGAAGTAAAAGACCTGAGCGAGGACCGGAGATTTCAGGAGCGGGACTATGTAGCCTATCCTCCCAGACTGAAATACTATTTTGGGTTGCCTCTCATCACCCATAAGGGATTCAAGATAGGGGCGCTGTGCATGCTGGATCCAAGTAAGAAAGAAATCAGCCCGGATAAAGCTGAACAGCTCAGAATTATTTCCGATGAGATTATGGAACGGCTTGAAGCCCGAAAACGAATTATGAAATTAGAAAGCAGGTTGATTGCGGGCTATAATTTCAAACGCAGGTTAAATCATGATATTCGCGGACCTATTGGCGGCATAATTGGATTGGTACAGCTTATTAAAGATCAGGATACCGATGAAAAGGTAAGTGAAATAACCCGCTATCTTGATTTGATTGAAAAGGCAGGAGATAATTTACTGGGCATTGCCAATAAAAGGCTGTCCTACAAAAAGAGGAATGAAGAGCGAAAATTAAAAGATAATGAGCTTACTTTGCTAAGCTTGAAATCCAAATTAAGTGAGCTATATAAACCCCAGGTTGATATACATGATATCGACCTGACGATCGCAAATCACCCTCAATGCGAGGATCTTCCGTTTCCGAAAAAGAATGTACTGCCGGTTATAGGTAATCTTATTTCAAACGTGATTAGGTTCACACTACCGGGTGAGATGATTATGGTGAGGCAGGAATACAGGTGTGCTTCCGGTTCCAATCATTTGTTAATCACCATTAAAAATACGGGTTCCAAGTTAACGAACAATCAAATCAGGCAGGTTTTCAGTAATGAATTTGAGTCCGATCAAAAAGTAACGTCAATGAACCTTAGCGCTATTCACCGATTGCTCAAGAAAGTGGGTGGAAGTTTTTCAATTTCCGATGAAGGGGACCGTGGGAACCGTTTTGATGTAGAGCTTCCGGTGCTACTTACCAGGAAATAAAAAAGGCCGGAAGAATTTGTCATTCATTCCGGCCTGAGAAAAAGAGTGTGGGATTAGCTTTTATAGCGATAAATAGCTGCTAATCCTGAGTTCTTGGGAACTTCAGCCTGCGGCAATCCATACAGCGTACTTCCGGTACGGATGGCCGAAATGGCCGCATAGTTAATCAGATCCACGGCCTCACCATTAAGCGATTCTGACATATCCACCCGGTTTTCATCAGGATGGAACACACCGAACTGGCGATGACCCATGGGCACAAATAAAGTATCCACTTTACCGTAATAGGCACTCTTCACAATTTCCTCGATTTCCGTGGAAATTAACGCGCTGCCCTGCAGGTCATTGAAACGCTCGATATCACTTTGGATATCTTGTTGGAAATAATTTCTGGCAATCTCCCAGGATTCATCAGCTATTTCCTGTGCGCTTTTATTATCAACATTACCTCTAATGGATTCGTCTAAAACGTTAGAATATTTGTTGGCTTTTTTGTAGTAGGCAACCATCTTTTCAGGCCCTGCGACAATAAGAGGCCCGTTTTCCTTTTTCAGGTACTTGGTAACCTTGTTTTCAATATGCTTAATGAAGAGCTCTAGCTCCTTATCATCTTCATTGGTATCTCCGCCCTGTCCGTGGAACATTGCGTTCTTACCCCCGGTGCCGGTATGCTGCTGTATCGATCGTTCATGAACGTGATACTTGAGGTGTTCTTCCATACTGGTGGGAACACTTTCAAACTCAACTTTGGTAGTTACGTCGGGGGCAACCTTAAACATTTTGGTCTCATTCTGGCTCAGCATCAGCACATGGTAAATGCCGTGATGATTCTGAAGCTCGAGAAGGGGAGTAATTAAAAAGTTTTCAGCGATATAATAATTTTCTTCGGGACTCACCGGGATCTTAAAAAAGTCGAAATAATCTTCGTTGATGTATAACGCCAGGCCCTTATCCTGATGTAACCAAAACTGATTCTCTTCGGTTTTAGACTGAACTTTCTTAAAGAGTTCTTCAGCTCTGTTCTCTTGCCATCCCTTTTCTATAAGTTCATTTTTTGCTTTTTGGATGAGATTCTTAAGTCGTATGGAATCTTGTTTGCCTTCTTCGCCGGTTTTATGAGTTGGTAAAAATATAGTGACGTTGATGTCTTTGGTTTCATTGATAAGTTTCTCAATGGTATCTCTTTTCACTACACTCATAATAATAACCTCATTAATTTAGATTGAATTGTACTAATACAACAAAATCAGACCTGTGGTGTTCCACAGATGTTGTAAATCATACTGAATAATTAATAAGGTTTTACCATGAAAGTAAAGTCCGGTTACACCTACCGGGCACGATTTAATAATTCAAGAATTTTGATGTAGAGGTAAGAAATTAATTCTTCAGTCCTTCAATCATCATCTCTATTTTTTTGTCAAGAGTGGCTGCTACCTGATTGTAATCTTCTGCACTCATCAGGTTGGTATTCACGCTGCAGTAGAATTTAATTTTAGGCTCCGTACCCGAAGGCCTTGCCGAAACGATAGCGCCATCTTCCGTAATAAACTGAAGGACGTTCGATTTGGGGAGGTCAATGTCCTTAATCTCACCGGTAGCCATATTTTTCTCTTTGGCTGTTTGGTAATCTTTAACCGTCACCACCTGTGAACCACCTAATTTTTTCGGTGGATTTGCTCTGAAATTCATCATCATCTGTTGAATTTCTTCTGCGCCCGATTTTCCTTTCTTAGTAACAGAAACCAGGTTTTCACGGAATAATCCGTGTTCAACATACATATCCAACATAGCCTCGTATAAGCTGGTACCCTGATCTTTATAGAAAGCGGTCATTTCAGCAATAATGGCACAGGAAACCACAGCGTCTTTATCTCTTACATGATCGCCAATCAGGTAGCCGTAGCTTTCTTCCCCACCCGCTATAAACTGCTTTCTCCCTTCAAGTTGGGTCATCAGCTCGCCAATATATTTGAAGCCGGTGAGCGTATTGAAACATTCAACACCCTTTGATTTGGCTATGCGGTCGATGAGATATGAGGTAACCACGGTTTTAACGATGTACTCATTTCCGGTGATTTTTCCGGCTTCTTCCCAAGCGGTAAGCATGTAATTGATGATGAGAGAACCGGTCTGATTACCGTTCAAGAGTACAAAATCTCCGTTCATGTTTTTTACGGCAATGCCCACCCGATCCGCATCAGGATCGGTAGCCATAACCAGGTCGGCGTCAATTTCTTTGGCCTTTTCCAGGGCCATGTTCAGGGCTTCTTTCTCCTCGGGATTCGGATACACAACGGTAGGGAAGTTGCCGTCAACCGTCATTTGCTCTTCTACAAGAGTAACATTTTCGAAGCCGTATCTTTTCAACACATCCGGAACCAGTTTTCGGGAGGTGCCATGGATGGGAGAGAAAACGATTTTCAGGTCTTTCTGTCTTTCAATAGCATCCTTTGATACTGACAAATCTGCCAGTGCTTTCAGGTACTTTTCGTCCATATCCCGGCCGATTACTTCAATCAGATCATCGTTACCGGCAAAATTGACCTCATCAACGCTTTCGATTTTTTGCACTTCTTCCATCACCATTTTGTCGTACGGATATACAAATTGACCACCATTGGCATCGTAGGCTTTGTAGCCGTTATACTCTTTGGGATTGTGAGAAGCGGTCAGCATTACCCCGCTTTGGCAGCCTAATTCCCGAATGGCGAAAGAAAGTTCGGGAGTAGGACGGAGTGCATCAAAAAAGAACACTTTTATACCATTAGCTGAAAACACATCGGCCACTACTTTAGCCAGTTTCTCGGAATTATTCCGGCAGTCGTGAGCAATCGCCACCTTTAGTTCCCGGCCGGGGTATTCTTTCTTCAGAAAATTGCTGAGCCCCTGGGTGGCAATCCCAAAGGTGTATTTGTTGACCCGGTTTGAACCGATACCCATAATTCCGCGAAGTCCGCCGGTGCCAAATTCCAGGTCTTTGTAGAACGCATCGGTCAGCTCATCAAATTGCTTGTCATCCAGTTTTTGGCGGATCGCTGCTTTGGTTTCCTCGTCATAACTTCCTTCCAACCATTCGTTAATTTTGTTTTGTACAGCCGAATCTAATGCGTTCATTTCCTGATTTTTTGTAGTGAATAGATAGTTTCAATTATTGGTCTTGTAAGCGGCAAAGAATATAAATAATAAAAAAGGGCAATTCATGATTTATGAATTGCCCTGAAATCGTTAACCGGTTTTATAGATCAGCTTTCTTTTTTGTTAACCGTTATTTCTCCCAGCGATAATCCCTCCATTATGGCATCGTAGTTAGAGATATCTTTAGGTAAGATCACGTTGTTTTCATTTCGGCCCAGTCCGGATAGTACATCCAGATATTGCTCTGAAAGCTGAAGCCGCATAGCTTCGGTTCCTTTGGGTTGAGCAAGGGCACCGGCAATTTCCTCAATGGATTTAGCCGTAGCTTCGGCAATCGCTAATATTTCTTCTGCCTGTCCCTCAGCTTCGTTGATGCGCCGCTGCATTTCCGCTTCTGAAATATTGATGATTTCGGCTTTCATACCTTCGGCATCATTTACTTTAGAGCCTTTCACACCCTCAGAAGTTGCGATGATGGCCCGGCGGTCCCGTTCCGCAGTCATTTGTCGCTCCATAGCTTTCTGGACGGTGCGAGGGGTAAGAATGTTCTTGATTTCATACCGGTGCACCTTAATTCCCCAAAGCTGTTCTACTTCGCTGAGCACACTCACCACTTCACGGCTCATTGCAGCCCGTTCTTCAAAGGTTTGATCCAGTTCCATATTACCCAGAACCGATCGTGTAGTAGTTTGAGCCAGTTGTACGGCCGCATAGCGGTAGTTAGTTACTCCATAACTGGCATTAACGGGATCCATAACGCTCAGGTAAATGACTCCATCAACTTCAACCTTTACGTTGTCTTTGGTGAAGCACTCCTGAGGTTCTACCTCAATGGTTTCTTCGCGTAAGTCCTGCTTGTAAACTACCTTGTCAACAAAAGGGATAAGGGCGTGAAAACCCGGCCCAAGTGTTTTCTGATAATTACCCAATCGTTCAACAATGTATGCATACTGGTTAGGTACCAGCCGCAGCGAACGTATGAATTTGTACATCACATAAACCGAAAATGCACCTAATAAAATCTGACTGATTGTCTCCATGATTTCCATGATTATTGCTCTCCTTTATTAGATGTTCTGGTTCTTTTGGCGGATGGATTTTTGGTATGATCGCTGATGGTACTTACCCCTTCAAAAAAGGTTTTGAGATTCGCCGTTTCGGTAGGCAGAACGGATACATTGGAGTTTTGGATGATATTCCCAAATTGTTTGATGTATTGTTCTACCAGTTTGGTTTTCACGGCCAGTTCACCACCGGGTTTATCAATGGCTTCTGCTACTCTTCGAAGGCCTTTGGCCGTTGCATTGGCAACCAGCTCAATTTCTTTAGCACGACCTTTGGCTTCATTTATTCGTCGCTGTCTTTGCGCTTCTGAAATCAGTACCTGGCTTTGTTGTTCTCCTTCCGATTCATAGATGCGTGCCTGCCGGTGACCTTCAGAGTTTGTAATCTCAGCTCGTTTAGCTCGTTCGGCTTCCATCTGCCGCTCCATAGTGTCCACAATCTCACCGGATGGCCGGATATTCTTTATTTCATACCGCATCACTTTAATGCCCCAAGGATCAGCAGCTTTATCAATTTCACGAACAATATTCTCATTCATTTTTTCCCGTTCTGAGAAGGTGTCATCCAGGGTCATTTTACCGATTTCGCTCCGCATGGTGGTTTGGGCCAGGTTCACAGCTGCCGCCTGGTAATCGGAGATACCATAGCTGGCCTTGTGTGAATTCATCACCTTAAGGTAAACCAATCCATCCACGGACACTTCAATATTGTCTTTGGTGATACAGGTTTGGCTCGGTACATCCAGTACCTGTTCCCGCATTTCCTGGCTGTAGGCCGGCCGGTCAACAAAGGGAATCAGAAAGTGAAAACCGGGTTTAAGTGTCTTTTTGTATTTACCCAGCCGTTCCTGAATAACTTCTTCTCGCATCTCCACAATCTGAAACAGCCGGGTGAGCACGAAGTAGGATAAAACGATGATTACTAAAATTGTGGTCCACAACATATTAGCTTTTGTTTGAGTCTTTAAGTTGATTTTTCTTTGAGTCGATGATATCCACCGGCTCTACAATCCAGGTTGTATTATCCCGGTATTTGATGCGCACCTGTACGCCGGTCGGAATATCACCCTCCAGCGACCGCGCCTGCCAGGATATCCCCTGAAACCGAATACGCCCTTCATTATCGAGATCGTTGATAGGCTCTGTGACTTCTGCAATCTGATCCATGGCCTCGTAATCTTCATCGGCGAATTTATAGGAAGTTTCCCCTTTAAAATATTTGTTGATAAAAGGCCGGATGGCGATAGTCAGAATGGTTGATGACATCAGCCACACAAAAGCTGCGGTAAAAGGATCCTCCAAAAAGCCAAAGTACCGAAGGATACCAACTCCTAAACCACTAAAGCCAAGCAGGAAAGCAACGCCTCCGGGAAGGGCAGCTTCGAGGAACATCAAAAGAACGCCCCCGATTAAAAAAATCCACGTCAGAATTTCACTATCCATAATCTGAAAAATAGATTTAAGTTTTAGTATAGATAGTGATTTGAAGACAAAAAATCTCAAATGAATTGCATTTATTTAAATGGCAGAGATTAATACTGCGGCACGATATTTGGATACTATTGCGGAAACCAAAAAGAGGTGCTTTATTGTTGATGCCATCAAACCAAGCCCATGACTAAGAAACCCGAGAACGATCATAAATCCATAAAGTCGCTTTGGCAAACGCTGAAGCAGATATTTGCGCTGAGCAAACCGTACCGGCTTCGTTTCTATGCGGCAACGGTTGTTACTTTGCTGGCATCAGCGGTATGGCTTACAGTTCCGTTAGGACTTCGTGAATTACTGGACGCGGTATTTGAATCCGGCAATAACGAACTGCTGAACTGGCTGGCTATCGGTTTGTTTGGGCTGTTCATACTGCAAGCTGCGTTTTCATTTTTTGGGAATTATCACCTGGAATGGGTGGGTGAGCGGGTGGTCACCGATTTACGAAAGAAAGTGTATGAACACCTGCATCGGCTGGGATTCAAGTTTTTTGCGGAGCGCAGATTGGGGGAAATCACCTCGCGGTTAACAAATGATGTCGGCTCCATCCGAACGGCATTGACGGATTCACTGCCTCAGTTACTCACCATTTCTTTTTCTTTGATTGGCTCGGTCTCGTTGATGGTAGTTCTGAACTGGCGTTTAAGTATGGTGATTTTTGTGACGGTGCCTTTCGTAACACTGGCAACCCGTTATTTCGGACAGAAAATTCGCCATCTCTCCAAAGATATTCAGGATGAACTGGCCGATTCCACAGCTGTTGCCGAAGATGCACTCGGGGCTGTCCGGCTGGTGAAGGCTTTTGTACGGGAAGACTATGAGGTAGGCCGATATCAAACCGCAGTTGAGAAATTATTTAAGACGGCCCGGCGAAAGATGGTACTGACTCAGCTTTTCTGGTCGGGTGTCGGCATTATGTTTATGAGTACTTTGGTGATCATTTTCTGGTATGGAGGAAAAGAAGTTCTGGCTGATCGGCTCACTGCCGGAGATTTAGTTGCTTTCATTATCTATGCCCTGAATATTTCAAGATCTATAAGCCAAACTTCCAGACTTTATACAGCTGTGAATACAGCAGCAGGGGCCTCAGAACGTATTTTTGAGCTGCTTGAAGAAACCCCCGAAATAGAGAATAACCCTGATGCTCATGATATCGAAGGAGTAAATGGGGAAGTGCAAGTGAAAGGCCTATGGTTCAGTTATGAGGGAGAGAAAGAGGTGCTGAAAGGGATCTCATTTAAAGTTGAAGCCGGGAAAACCATTGCCCTGGTGGGACCAAGCGGGGCGGGTAAAACAACATTGCTCAATCTCATTCCCCGTTTCTATGATCCTCAGAAAGGCAGTATCTATGTGGATGGCACCAATATTCAGGAAGTGAAATTCAAATCCCTTCGCAAACATATTTCTATAGTACCGCAAGAGGTGCATTTGTTTGGAACCACCATTCGGGAGAACATCACCTATGGAAAACTGGATGCCACCAAAGAAGAAGTTATTCAAGCTGCCAGGGATGCCAATGCCCATGAGTTCATCATGCAAACCGAAAACGGTTACGATTCATTAATTGGTGAAAAGGGCGTAAAACTGAGTGGCGGGCAGCGCCAAAGGCTGGCCATAGCAAGGGCTATTCTTAAGAATCCGGCTATTCTATTATTGGATGAAGCCACTTCTTCTTTGGATTCCGAATCAGAGGCTCAGGTTCAGGAAGCTTTATTGAGACTCATGACCAACCGAACCACGTTTGTAATTGCTCACCGTCTATCCACGGTTCAGCATGCTGATAGAATCCTGGTGTTAGACGAAGGAAAGATTGTGGAACAGGGAACCCATGTAGAATTGATAGGCCAAAACGGGCTGTACAGTCATTTGTACGAGTTACAGTTCAGGGATTTAGACCAACCAACGGTTATTTAAATTCCAAGCTCCAAGCTTCAAATTTCAAATATTACTCACTACTCACTACTCACTGCTAATTTAGAATTTGGTGCTTAGAAACTTTACCTGTCCGTATTGTACATCCTGATAATGTCAGAGTAGTTCAAATCATCCAGTAAATCTCTTTCAGCTAACCCGTTTATATAATCTACGGTTACCCCCGCATTAAACATTCCGATGATTGCTGAATAGGAGAATTGATCAAGGTAATTATTCTCAGAAAGCTGATTCAGATAATCAATGCTTACCCCACCATTGTACATTCCTATAACAGCTGAATATGAAAATTGATCAATAAAATTACTTTCGCTTAGGGCATTTAGGTAATCGATAGAAACCCCTCCGTTATAGAGACCAATTATTGCGGAATATGAAAAGTCGTCCAGGTAACCTGCCTCATTCAAGCTGGAAATATAGTCTAAAGAAACTCCGGAATTATATAATCCAATAATTGCTGAATAGGAGAATTCATCCAGCAAGTTTAGATCGTTCAGTCCATTAATGTAATCCATCGGCACACCACTGTTGTAGAGACCAATGACGGCAGAATAGGAGAAGTCATTCTCAAGATATCCGCCCTCATTTAGCTGTTCCAGGTACTCGATAGGCACCCCTGTTTGGTATAAGGCCTGATACCCTGAGTTCGAATAGATGTCATCCAAGCCAGCTTCATTTATGGCAACTAAATAATCAGCAAAGCCTCCTTCAAAACTAAAGTCCGGTAAAGGAGCCATCTCCGGGATGTCAATATCAGGGATGTTAATGTTGATATCGGGAATATTGACATTAACACTTTGTTGATTGCTTCCAAAAACGGAAGACCATGCCCGGGCCGGACTCCAATCGTGGTACCAAAGGAATGATGCTGCAAACACCATGAAAATCAGTACTGCGTTTTTAAACAAGGACCCATCATCTTCTTCAGGGGGTAAAGGCTGAAAGGCAACGTTATCAGATTCCTGACTTTTCTCACGAATATATTCATCCAGATCAAAATCAGGATCTGTTTCACTGTTTCTATACTTTGTTTTCATAGTCGGTTACTCAATAGGTTTAACCGTCGCTGTTTTCGCGCTGATAAAGATCAACAATATCCAGGAAATTGAGATCTTCATAAAGCCCCTGATCTTTCAGCTGATCCAGGAATTCAACGGTTACACCAGCATTATAAAAATTGGTTATATACACAAAAGATAAGTCCTCAAGATATCCGGCTTCATTTAAGGTTACAAGGTACTCAACGGGGATGTTATCGTTGTAAAAAGCGGTCACATCCACAAACGAAAGCTGGTCATACACACCGGCGTCCTGCAGACTTTCGAGATAGGTTAGCGGAATCTGGTTTTGGAAATAGTTGGTGATATAAACGAAGGAGAGGTTTTCCAGAAAACCTGCATTCTGTAGTTCATCGAGATAAGAAACAGGGACGTTGGCGTCATAAAGTTGTCGGGCCGAAAACCCCGAAATTTCATCCCCGAGATAGCCGCGATTCTGCAGTACAGATAAATACTCCGTAATCGTCATATCCAATGAAGAAGCAGGAGGGGCGGGTGGAGCTTCAACCCCGGGTACCGATGGAACCTGTGGAGGCTCCGGTATGGTAATTTCAGGCTGACCGAGACCGGGAGCCTCTGCTGTCACCTGGGTAGATTGGTTATCACCGCCAAAAAAGTATGCCCAGGATTCAGCATCGCGCCAGCTATTAACCCATAAAAAAGCCGCAGCAAATACGATGAATATGAGGACAGCATTTTTGAACAGGTAGCGATCAGGATCTTTTGTTTCTTCCTGTAGTGGCATTTGTGCGGTGGGCTGACTTTGCCGGCGAATGTATTCGTCTAAATCAAAATCCGGGTCGTGATCATCATCAAAATTGCGGTCCAGATCGTTAGTGAAAGAGCGTGTTTTATTGTCTTCTTTTTTTCCCATGGCAATAGATTGTTTACCTAAGGACGAATTTATGTGGGGAATTGTTTCACATCCTAAAAAAGAAAATGATAGACTTATTTCATTATCGAACTATGTTGGCTGACCGATAGAGAAAGTGATCACCACGGCAGGTTATCCAAATCCACATTTCCACCGGTAATGATAATGGCAACTTTCCTCCCTTTCACATCTACTTTTCCATCAAATACGGCTGCCACAGGCACTGCGCAGGAGGCTTCGATGATCATGTTCATACGTTCCCACACATAGCGCATTGCTTCAATGATTGACTCTTCAGGAACGGTTACAATGTCATCCACATACTGTCGGATTAGTGAAAAGGGTAGTTCTCCTAATGAAGTTCGAAGCCCATCGGCGATCGTGTCCGGGTTTTTAACGGGAATAAGCTCACCTTTTTGGAATGAGCGAAAGGCATCGTCAGCGTTTGCAGGTTCGGCTCCAATAACTTGTATATCCGGCTTAATGGATTTAGCGGCCAATGCGGTTCCGCTCAATAACCCACCGCCGCCCACTGGAGCTATAATCATACCCAGGTCGGGATGATCTTCCAGCAATTCCAGGGCAGCCGTTCCTTGTCCGGCTACAATTCTTGCATCATTATAGGGGTGAATGAAGGTGGCCCCGGTTTGGGCTACGACTTTCTCAAGGGTGGATTCGCGGGCCTCAAGGGTAGATTCGCAGAAAGTAACTTCGGCCCCATAGTTTTTAACAGCTTTCACTTTCACTTTTGGAGCATTTTCGGGCATGACTACGTAAGCTGGAATGCCCCGAAGCATGGCAGCTAAAGCCAATGCCTGTGCATGGTTTCCGGAAGAATGCGTAGCCACTCCCTTAGCAGCTTCATCTTCACTTAAAGAAAAAATTGCATTGCTTGCTCCCCGGAACTTGAATGCCCCGACTTTCTGAAAGTTCTCACATTTAAAGAAAATTTGACCGCCCGTTTTCTGGTTCACCTGCTTGCTGCTTAAAACAGGGGTTCGGTGTATATGTTCGGAAATTCGATGCCGAGCTTCCTTTACATCTTCAAAGACAGGAGGTGTGAGGTTGGTTTTCATGGGTTTATTTGATCACTTCTTTAATTCCATCTAACAGAGACTTCCACCAATAAGCGAAAATCGACTTTTCAACATCCCGTTCAAAATTAATTTCACCAATCCGGGTACTTTCCCCAAGGTTATCTGATTTCAGCACAAAAGTATTGGCGATAAAATCTCCAAATTGCTGTTTCAACCCGGTTTTTTCAGGATTGTCTTTGTTCAGGAAGGATACTTTTAAATCCCGGTACTGTAATCTCACATCTCCGGAAGCAGACTTAGAATTAAGTGAATAGTTGGCGTTAAGGTTTTCAACCAGTCCGTCTTCAATTTTTACAAAGCCCACGTTTTGCAGCATATCGCCTGCTTCCTTTGGGTCAAAGCTATCCAGGTTGACGCTCACCCTGTGGGTGTTGTTTCTGTCGAAGGTGGCATATCGAACGTCTAAGGTCATTCTAGAGGTATTCATGAACAATGTCTCTACATCCAACTTGAGGGAGTCCTCCTTAAATTTTGGGTGACTTTGGGTTCTGAAATCCTGTATCGTAGCGTTGATGTTATTAAACGTAATGCTTCCGGTATTTTGAGCCGGAGGTTTATGCTCTTCATAGGTGATATTGGAATTTGAAATAACGGCTTTATTCAATCCGAAAGAGAAATCCGTTGAGGTGGCTATTTCATATAGCAATGGTTTGGGGTGAATTCCCGGAGGACGTTCTTTGTATTTATCCCGAAACACTTCCATACGCGCTCCTGAAATGTGGAGCGAGTCCAGTTCAAAGTGCCGGTTTGCGAGGGATGCCATATCAAAGCCGATGAATTCTATACCGGGAATGTTTAAGTCAATTCGATCGATTTGCCGGTTTTTGATTTCAGAGAACCGGTATTTTGGGGCCAGCGGAGTGAGGGCGAAATCAGCCAGTGAGGCATATTGTGATTTTTTATTGAAGGTGAAATCGCCGGCTGTTATTTCGTACAGTTTCCTCTCCATCGACAGTCGCAAACCCGAGCCATTGATGATCAAATTATCCATAAAAATAAGCTGAGAACCATCCAGAAGCTCGTTTATGTTTACATCTCTGGCTTCAACGGAAATGTCATCAACCCGAAAAATTTCCTGCTTGTTGGGCCTGATGATTCGGCCCTTTCCTTTATTAATTATCAAATCAAAGGTGGCCAGCTTTTTTGTGATATCATCGGTGGAGCTATTCCCGGAGTTGGCAAATGCTGAAGAAGAAAAGTCGCGGGAATAGAGTTCTACATCAGGTTGCTGAATAATAATCCGTTCAAAATTTGGAAAGGGTTTATTAATTAGGCTAAACCAATGAATTCCTGCTATGGATACCGATGATGCTGAAATTTTTCTGATGTGAGGAGAAGCACTATCGGGGCGAACTACTATGGAATCAACCGTTATAGAACGCCGCAAAAGGCCGATATCGAAGGTGGAAAAATCGAGGGTGAAATCCTGATCGGTTTGGCGACTGAATTCTTCAGTGAGGGCTTTCTTCAGGGGAGTGGTCAAAAAGGCGGGGGCAATGAATGCGGCGACTCCTGCAAGAATTAGTACAGATATAACAAATATTAAAAAAACTTTTAGCGCTTTTTTCATATCTCAAAATTGAGATAAATCCTCAAAAAGCAAAAGACTTTATTCTTAACGGAATACTCTTATTATAAGGCCAACTTTAAATACAAAGCCATCAGTTATCTGACCGCTGAACGCTAAAAAACCACACTATGAAATCACTGCTAAAACTTCTCTTCGTATCAGGCTTCTTTTTATTGTCATCAAACCAGGCATTGGCCCAGGATGAATTTGCCTACGAACGGTTCCAGTTTCACCCCAACCTTAGTTATGATTCAGAGATTACCTCTCCTGCAGAATTCCTGGGATATGAACTGGGTAAGGAATATACTTTTCACCACCGGGTGATGGATTACTTTAAGCAGCTGGATGAAGAATCCGGCAGGTTGACTTTCCACAAGTACGGCACTACCTATGAAGGGCGGGGTTTGTACTATGCTGTCATCAGCTCGGAGGAAAATCAGGGCAACATCGAGTCTATTCGGCAGGCCAATCTTGAGTTGGCGAACAACCCTGAATCAACCGGAATTGACGATAAACCGGTGTTTGTGTGGCTCAGCTACAATGTGCACGGTAATGAGCCATCAAGCAGTGAGGCAGCAATGCAAACTGCTTACCGACTGGTAGCCGGAGCCGATCAGGAAACGGAAAACTGGCTGCAAAATTCGGTAGTTATTATTGACCCGATGATTAATCCGGACGGGCGCGACCGGTATGTGTACTGGTACAAATCGTCCCGGGCAAATGTGCTGAATACAAATGCAGATGACCTGGAGCATGATGAAATTTGGCCCGGAGGTCGAACAAACCACTATTGGTTTGACCTGAACCGAGATTGGGTATGGCTGGTTCACCCTGAATCGCAGGGAAGAATTGCCGCTTACCAAAAATGGATGCCCCAAGTGCATATGGATTTCCACGAGCAGGGATTTAATAATAACTATTTTGCCATGCCGGGTACCACGCCTCGAAACCTGGAGCTTCCGTCTGAATACGATAAATGGGCAGATACTTTTGGACGCGGTTTAATAGAGGAACTGGATGAAGCCGGTGTTAATTATGCGACCCGTGAAGCTTTTGACTTCTTTTATCCGGGATATGGCTCCTCTTACCCAAGCATTATGGGAGGAATCGGGATGCTGGCTGAACAGGGAGGCCACAGTCGGGGCGGACGGGCAGTCGAAACCGATGATGGCTATGTGCTGACTCTCCGGCAACGGGTCTTTGATCATTACACCAATGGAGTTTCCATCGTTAAGACGGCCGTTGAGAATAAACAGGGATTGCTGGGTTATTTTCAGGAATCGGTTTCACAATCGGCTCAAAAAGGAAATACAAAAGCCTACATTCTGCCAAATAACCAAAACGACTACACCTACCAGGTGGTAAACCTGATGCTGAAACACGGGGTGAAAGTTGAGCGCGCTACCGAGAACTTCACGCAGCGGGATGCATACAGTTATTGGGATGGAAGTTCCTCCAACAGAAGATTCAAAGCCGGCGATTTCATTATCAAGACCGATCAACCTAAGCATTTATTCATCAACACCCTGTTCAGAAAGCAGATGGAAATTGAAGATTCGGTTATGTACGACATGGCAACATGGTCGGTGCCTCTTGCCTATAACCTGGATGCTGCGTGGACAACTCGGGGTGTCGGGGCCTCCACGGAAATGGTTACCCAAGAGTTAGAGTATGAATCCGGACTGGAGAATTCCGGTGCGCAGTATGCCTATGTGATTGACTGGGAACAACGGCATGCACCCAAAGCACTCGCCAAGTTGTGGGAGATGGACTATAACGTCCGCAGTGCACGCCGCAGTTTTAACGATGGCAATAAGTCATACTCAGAAGGCTCGCTGATTGTGTTGGTGGGCAGGAATTATGAGAAAAGAGACCGCATAGCCTCCGACATGCAGAAAATTGCAGAAGAAGCCAATGTTGTGGTGAAAGGATTTAACACCGGACGTATGAGTAAAGGAATGGATTTGGCGTCCGGTGACAGCCAGCCTGTGAAGAAACCAAACGTAGCTTTGATGGTAGATTCTCCCTTCAGTTCCTACACCGCCGGTCAGCTTTGGTTTTTATTTGATCAGTGGACCGAGTTGGGTATAAGCCGGATTCGCTCGGGAAGTTTTTCAAGCAGCGACCTGGATGAGTACGATGTAATTCTGATGCCTGGAGCCTGGGGTGGATTGAGCAGCGTTTGGAGTGAAAATGAAATGGAAGCTGTGAAAGATTGGGTACGTCGCGGAGGGGTCCTGATAGGTACGGAAGGGAGTGCTTCATGGCTGACCAAAGATCAATCAGGCTTTACCGATGTGGCACTCTTTGAAGAGGAGAAGGAAGATACAACAGAGGTTGACCCGAAAGCGTACACCAAATATGCAAACAGAGAGGATGTATTTGGCCTAGAGCGTATTCCGGGATCCGCTTTCAAAGCGATGGTTGATAACACAAACCCGCTGGCTTTTGGAATGCCGGAGCGGCTTTACTCATTGAAATTTGGTGATGATGGACTTGTGCCTTCAACCTCATACCAAACGGTAGGATACTATGTGAAAGAAGCCGATGAAGTATTGGCTTCGGGTTATGCCTCCGAAGAGAATAAAGAAAAAGCAGCCGGAAAAGCTTTTGCGGCGGTAGAAAACATGGGAAGCGGTAAAGTGGTGTTCCTGTTGGATAACACCCAGTACCGCATGTTTTGGGTTGGGCCCACCCGTATGGTGCAAAATGCAGTAATGTTGTTACCGGGTATGTAATGCTAAACCACAGAGTGCACAGTAAAGCTCAATGCTGCTCGGTGAACTCCGTGGTTTTCTTTACCAGTCTAAACCGGGTTGAGTAATTTCGAAATCTGCCTCGGCTTTAGCAGCTTCAACCATTTCAGCTACGTCTTTGAGTAGCTCTTTGGCATCAAAAACAATTCCGTCTTTGATGGTATAACGAATGCCGCCCTTGCGAACGGGCTGGTTTTCATCATTCACATAAATAGCACCGGTGCCATAAAGTACTTTCAGGTTTTTCATGGGATTGGCGTCAACAATTACCATATCTGCGATTTTTCCAACCTCAATGGTTCCAAGCTCATCATCCACACCCAGCACTTCCGCTGCCTTTAAGGAGGCTGATTGAAAGATTTCCAGCGGATGGAAACCGGCTTCTCTGAAAAGCTCCATTTCCTGAATGTACCCGAAGCCATATAATTTGTAGATGTAGCCCGCATCGGAGCCGAGGGTAACACGTCCGCCTTTATTCTTGTATTCGTTCACAAACTGCAACCACAGATCAAAGTTTTCTTTCCAGGCTATTTCCTGTTCGGTACCCCACTCAATCCAGTATGAACCGTGGGAAATGCGGCTTGGGGCATAAAACTTCCATAAAGAGGGAAGCGTATATTTTTCATGCCACTCGGCCCGGCGCTGGGCACTCAGGTCACGATTAGCTTCGTAAATTGTGAAAGTTGGATTCAGGGTGAAGTCGAGATCTATCATTTCATCCATCACCGATTGCCAGGTTTCAGAACCGGGAGCTGCGGCTTGTTTCCACAGGTTTCCGGCTTCTTCGAATCGGTGCTGCTCGTTGTTGTAGTTGTAGTCGAGCGGGTAATCCTGGATGATTCTGTCCTCAAACATGGATTCGGGCAGCCCGTACCAGTGGGTCATGGAGGTCAGGCCCAGCTGTGCCGACTTTAGCGCGTCATTGTAAACCACCCGGGTCTGCGCGTGGTGGGTCATTGTACCCAGTCCGAGTTTATTTGCCTCGTCAATTGCAGCAGCATATACCTTTGGGGAAGCTCCAAAAAACTTGATGCCATCGGCTCCTTCTTTGTGAATCATTTGCACCCATTTTCGGGCTTGTGCTGCAGTAGTGATTGGGCCTTCGTGCCCCATCCCGAATCCAATCCATGCTGAAATTCGGGGAGCGGTAATTTCATTTTTCTCACTTCTCTTTTTATGGCGGAGTGTCCAGTCCATTCCGTTAAAAGAGCCCGGCTCCCTGATGGAAGTGATGCCGTGAGCCAGCCAGAGTTTATATACATATTCCGGGGTGGTTCCCTGCGCTCCACCTCCGGTATGTGCATGCATATCGAAAAAGCCGGGGAGCATAAACATGCCTTCAGCGTCAATTACTTTTGTATTCTCATCGGCTTCCGGTCGTCGGTTTTCGTTAATTGGTAAATTGGGATAGCCGACGGTTTGGATAGATGCAATTCGGTTTCCTTCAACCACGATATCTACCGGACCGGTAGCGGGAGAGCCGGTGCCGTCAATCAGGTTTACCCCGCGTATGATCAATCGTTCATACGGACCTTCGCCTTCCGAACGGTTGGGAGCATCCGGCATTTGAGCCAGTACGGTCACTGAAAAGGTGGCAATCAATAAAAAAAGTGAGGATAAAAATTTCATAGTGTGAAAGGATGATTGAAAGAATTGGACGGAATGTAATGGTTAGCGGGATATTTCACCGTAAAAAATAGTTATAGCAGAAGGGCACCTTCATGCTTAAGGAGCCACTGCTTTCGCTCTGCACCGCCGGCATAGCCCGTGAGTTTATTATCAGACCCAACTACACGGTGACAGGGAATGACAATGGCTATCGGGTTTTTACCGTTTGCTTTGCCTACTGCCTGGGATGCTTTCTCATCCCCGATGTTTTTTGCAATAGCCCCGTAGGAAGTGGTTGACCCCTGTGGAATTTCCAGCAACTGTTTCCACACTTTTTGCTCAAACCCGGTTCCCTGTGGAAGCAGCTGTAACTGAAAGGAAGCCCGAAGACCTTCAAAGTATTCTCTGAGTTGGGTTTTGGCAGATTCGGTGTGAACATCAGGATCTTCAGGTCCGTCAAAATCCATGAATTTGATTTCGGTGATACCATCACCATTCGACAGGATGCGAAGAAAACCGATGGGAGTCTCCAAAAAGCTAACGTAAGTCACAGGCTATTTTTATGAATGATTATTCGCTGGAGAATATAGACTCACAGAGATTTATCAAAATCTTAAAATAAATTTATTCAGCCTGAAAAAACTCACTCGTAAAATACTGATAAGCAGTGATTTGAAGGGTGAGAAAATTTTTTTAAAAAAAAGTGTAACAAATCCCGTTGTGGTTACTCTTGTAATCAGCTTAAAGGTGAGATTAATGTTTATACCCTAACAGTTAGTCGATTTTTACTCCTTAAAGCTGAAACCTAAAGCTAAGGCCCTGGAACTGAACCTTCCAGGGCTTTTTTATTTTCAGGGCTTGTTAGAAATAGAGGCGATAGAGCAGGCTTACATTAATGCCGGGCTGTGGTCTCAGGTCTTTAATGCGGGAAAGGTGATCGTAATATTCAGTGTTCAGCAGGTTGTTCACATTCAGCGAAAAGGTATGCAGAAGCTTTCCACCTTCTAATCGGTATTGAGAGAAAGCATCTACCAACAGGTAACGGTCGGTTGGAGTTTCGAATTCACCGGTACGCGTTTGCTCCGCTGAAAACCTAACTCTGCTTCCTATTTCAAATCCATCTTTAGCATACTTAAGGGATGATTTTACTTTGAAAGGAGGAATTTGAGGAAGCGGCCGGGTATCGCCGTTGTATCCGGATGTGGCTTGTTCCTGTTCAGATACATTTCGCTCTCCAAGGGTGTAGCTTATGGATGCATCGAATACAAAATTTTCCAGAAACTGTATTTCTCCGGAGAGCTCAGCTCCATACAGAACAGCTTCAGTTCCTATGAACTGGTAATCCTGTAATGTAGGCCGCTGAACATTTTGCCTACCCGTGTTGCGTGCGTATAGGTAGTTGCTGAAGTCATTATGAAAAAAGGTGATATCTGCATTTAATATTTTTCGGTTAAACCTTAAGAAAATTTCTTTTCCAAAAGCTCGTTCAGGTTTCAGATCAGGGTTACCTATTTCGAATGAATAAGAGGCAAGGTGAGGTCCTTCAGAGTAAAGTTCTTCCAGTGAAGGTGCCCGAAATGAATGTAAAAAGCTTCCCCCCACAGAAAAACCACCACCTATCTGGTAGATAACAGCAAATGAAGTGGCAAGAGCAGGAAAAGTTCGGTCTTTATATGAAGTAGAGTCGATGGAACCATTCTTTGCTCCAATAGGATAAAACAAGCCTCTTTCATTTGTTGTATTCTTGACAAAATCGAATCGCAATCCTGCCTCCAAATGAAGAGCATCAAAATCAGCTTCTTCAATCAGGTAAACACCCGCTTTAAAGCTTTGGGATGGCGGAGTTCCGGCTCCATTCACCACATAATCTTCGAACTCTAATGCTATTCCTGCCGAACCCTGTGAAATTATACCAATGTCACTATGTTTGGCATTTACGTTGAAGTTTGTCGTCAGCAGGTTAAATTCGGTGCCTACGACAGGTTGCCCTTGTGCATTTTCACCTTCAATCTCTTTATGATTGTAATCTTTAAAGGATAACTCTGCTTCTATTACATTGAACAGGCCGTTTGTTAGTAGGACTTCAGATTTGGCATCGTACTGAAATTTTTGCATTTCAATATCTACACCATTTGGGTGACCGTTTGGGTCGGGGGGAATGCCATATTTACTAAAATACAATGTCCCGGAAGCTCCTATGTAACCCCAAGGCTGTATAAAACTAAGTCCGACACCATCATTCGTGGTTTGGAAAAAAGTATTGTCAATAGGGCCAAGAGGAGTGCGGGAATTATTGGCAAGTCGTAAGCTTAAATCAGCCTGAATAGCGAAATTTTTAAATGGTGTTTGAATACTGAGGGCTCCTGAACCACCTCTGTTGACTGTTTCTCCACTGAGGGAAAGCGAGCCATTAAGTTTGGAAGGAAGTGTAGTGGCTATCTGGTTTTTGACAATATTTACCACACCTCCTATGGCATTAGATCCATAAGCCAATGCAGCAGGGCCTCTGGCGATCTCGATTTCATCCGCTGAAGAAGGGTCAGTTGTAACAGCATGATCTGATGACTGAGCTGAAATATCTCCGGTACTCATTCCATCCTGAAGGATAACTACCCGTTCATCACCGAGACCCCGTATAACCGGACGACCCGGAGCTGAGCCATTGGTACGCTGATCAAATCCGGGTAAATTAGACAGAGTTTGGGATAGTGTGGACCCTAAATTTCTTCTTAGCTCACTCCCAAATACATTTTTCGAAGCATGTTCCAAACCTGCCCCCTCAAGCTGGTCTTTTTCTCCTACAACCTCAATGGATTGAGTGCTGAGCACTGTTGCGCTTAATTTTATATTAAGATTCAATGATGAATCGGTAAGGGCAACTGTGCGGGATTGTGTTCTGAAACCGATTCGATGTATGGTTAGTGAATAAGATCCGGCCGGTATATTTTCAATCTCGAACGTTCCATTAACGTCTGTGGTAGCCGTACGGTTTAACTCTTCAATATGAAGGTAAGCAAACGGAACCTCTTTTAAAGTTTCTGCATTAACTACTTTTCCTTTAATCGTGAAGCTATTACCCTGGCCAACAGCTTGCACAGTGCAAGCTGTTGACAACAGTAGCAATAACAAAAAGCTGTTTAATCCTCTCACTTAATTGGAAGCTGAAACTGTTACTGGAACAGTTGCAGGGCCAAATTCTTCGGCTCCAACATGCAGAAGAGAAAAATTAAATGAAGCTTCCCCTTCACTTACCCCATTTATGGTAAAAAGGAAAGGCTGGTTGGAAGCATCTTCTTGCGAAATGGAAATTTCGCCGGAGCCATTTATGGTTTCAAAACTTAAGCTATGTTCGTCTTTATCGGGCGTAAAGACTTCGTCATCTTCATCAATAAAAGCGATTCTAAGATCTGATGATGTTGAAGCTTCTATTGTTATTTCACCTGACATCGAACCTGATGAATTTTGAGAAACCAGAAGTGTGCTACCTTGATAAATGGCAAATCCAACAGGTTCTTGTTCATGGTCTTCTGAAGAAGTAGAGTTTGAGCATGCGGTTAAAATTCCTGCGAAAATAAACAGTGTTAATACAGCTTTAGCCGCTGATAAAAAGGATACTTTTTTCATGGGTAAAATGATTTAAATAAGTTGGTAAATAATATGACAGGCCGCGAAATGAGGCCGGATTTAGTGGCTTACTTAAATCAATGCGGGTGGGGAGCGACCCAGAAGAGGTATGAATGGTTCATCGGAAAAGTGGAAATCCGTTCCCGAAATCAGCACTTCCTGATATTCCAAGATATAAAAGGTGCCGGATTGGTATCCGGAGTGTAAGAACTTATCGTACAAACCGGGCAAACGGGATCAGATTCGGTATAATGCTGTTCGTTGGCATGATGCAGACATTCCAAGCCATCACTATGGTAGTGAGCCATAGAAGAAAGCAATCCTGCTACTGCAAGCAGCAAAAAAGCGACAGATATGTAATTTTTGAATCTGCTCATTATTATTAGGTATTATACCGTAAGAATTTGATGTGTAATATCATCAAAAAAAGGCTTATTAATCTATATTCGTTCGCAACTATTACACAATTTAAAACTTGCTGATCTATGGCTGAATTTTTTGAAATTACAAAGGAATGGTTTTTTAGTCTGGGGGAAGATTACGGGGTAAATCCCATAATTTTCGGGAGTATTTATGTAGGAGCTATTCCTTTTTTTACGCTGAGTATCGGCTGGTTAGTCAAGAATTACCGCCAGCAAAAATCGATCGTTCTACCGGCCATGAGTTCTACGTTCTTTTTTATATCCGCTTATCTGTACCTGATCATTGCCGGCGAAAATGTGCCCTGGAGGGTGTATGCGGTGGTGGTATTGATGATTGGCTATGGGGCATGGTCAACCTATCAAAAAGTTAAAAATAAGATCGAAGATGTGGCTCCCGAAGTAGATTCGAACGAACTTCCGGGCTGAAAGAGCCTCTTTATCGCTTTTCTAAGCTATATACATAAACCCTTCACATTACTTTTGAATACTATAACAGTTCGGTCTTAGAGGCCGGGTTGAAATAAGTGGGTGTATCAGCCAGGCAGAAGGCCTTGTTCTTAAATAAAAGCACAATGAGGTAATGTTATGGCTGATTTAGAAAAATTTGTATATCGCTTCGGAAGATTTAACACAGATGGAAACAGAGGTATGAAACATCTGTTGGGGGGCAAAGGGGCAAACCTTGCTGAAATGAGTACAATCGGAATTCCGGTTCCGCCCGGATTTACCATTTCTACGGAAGCATGTAAGAAAACAATTGATAACCGAATGGAATGGCCTGAAAATCTTATGGGCCAGGTTAGGGGAGGGGTTAAACATATTGAAACCGAAATGGGAATGAAGCTGGGTAATGAAAAGGCCCCCTTGTTGATATCAGTTCGCTCCGGTGCCGCTGTTTCCATGCCGGGGATGATGGATACCATTCTGAATCTTGGAATTAATGATGAAGTTGTAGAAGCGATTATCAGAAAAACGGGCAACGAACGATTTGCTTACGACAGTTACCGCCGGTTTATTGATATGTTTGGAGATGTGGTGATGGGGGTAACCCACGATCATTTTGAAGAAGCTATCGAGAAGCTGAAGAAAGAAGTGGGCGTCAAAGAGGATCTTGAATTGACTGCATCTCACCTGCGGGAGTTAACGGATCGATATAAAGCGATTTATCGAAAAATAACCGGGCACATGTTTCCGGATGACCCCATGGAACAACTCCGATTTGCCATAAATGCCGTATTCAATTCGTGGAATAGCGCACGAGCTATAAAGTACCGTCAAATCAGTAATATTCATGGTTTAATAGGCACGGCGGTAAACGTGCAGGCCATGGTGTTTGGAAATATGGGGGAGAGCAGTGGAACCGGCGTTTGCTTTACCCGAAATCCGGCTACCGGTGAATCCAGGCTATATGGCGAGTTCCTGCTGAATGCCCAGGGTGAAGATGTTGTGGCAGGGATCCGCACGCCAAACCCAATTGCAGAGTTAGAAGAAAGAAATCCTGAAATTTATAAGGAGCTGGTAAATTATACCGGTAAACTCGAATCTCACTACAAAAATATGCAGGATATTGAGTTCACCATTCAGGATGGAAAGCTTTTTATCCTTCAAACCAGAAATGGTAAACGAACGGGAGCGGCTGCCGTTAAAATTGCGGTAGATTTAGTTGAAGAGAAAATCCTTTCCAAAGATGAAGCTATTCGGGACCTGGTTGACCCGGAACACATCGAACAGCTTTTGCATCCTCAGTTTAAAGATGGGGAACAGGCTGAAAATACCATACTGGGAAGCGGGTTACCGGCTTCTCCGGGAGCGGCGGTTGGTAAAGTTGTATTTGATTCCAAAAAAGCCGAGGAAGCAGGTAAGGACAATAAACCCGTTATACTGGTAAGGATTGAAACCAGCCCGGAAGATGTGGGTGGAATGTCTTCTGCTGAAGGTATTCTAACATCCCGAGGTGGAATGACCAGCCACGCCGCTGTTGTAGCCCGCGGATGGGGCAAACCATGCGTGGCCGGCTGCAGTGATATTGTGATCAATTACAAAACAAGATCGTTTACCAATGGAGAGGTAACGGTAAAAGAAGGCGATTGGATTTCACTGAACGGTAATACCGGGAAAGTGATACTGGGCAAAAAAGAGTTGTCTAAACCTGAGTTCAGTGAGGAATACCAAACCTTTATGGATTGGGTTACTGATATTGAACTGATGAAAGTTCGAACCAATGCCGAAACACCGGAGGATGCACGGGTTGCCCGCTCGTATGGGGCAAAAGGTATTGGCCTTGCCCGTACCGAACATATGTTCTTTAAGCCCGGCCGGGTTAATTTTATGCGTAAAATGATAATAGCAGAATCTAAGGAAGAACGTGTTGCAGCTTTAAGCAACTTACTTCCATTCCAGAAACAAGATTTTGCTGAAATTTTTGAAGCCATGGAAGGACTGCCTGTCACCATCAGGCTGCTGGACCCGCCACTTCATGAATTTCTTCCACAGGAAAAAGAGGAAATCGGAAAAGTAGCCGGCGAGCTGGGAGTGACACCAGACAAACTTTTGCAGAAAGTAAACCAGTTGAAAGAGTTCAACCCAATGTTAGGACATCGTGGTTGCCGGTTGGGAATCACCTACCCTGAAATAACTGAAATGCAGACCCGCGCTATTATTGAAGCGGCTATAGAATTGGTTAAACAAGGCAAAGAAGTGTTCCCCGAAATAATGATTCCTCTGGTAGGAAGCGTAGAGGAGTTTGTAAATCAGCGTGAGGTTGTTGAAAGAGTTGCCACGGAAATACTGGCAGAAGCAGGTGTAGAACTGGACTATAAAGTAGGAACCATGATAGAGATACCAAGAGCGGCTATTTTGGCGGATCAAATCGCTGAAAAAGCAGATTTTTTCTCCTTTGGAACCAATGATCTGACACAGCTCACCTATGGTTTCAGCCGTGATGATGCCGCAAAATTCTTGCCGGATTACATTGAAAGGGGCATCCTGAAGCAGGATCCTTTCCAGGTATTGGATGAAGAAGGTGTCGGGCAATTTGTTCATGCAGGAACACGGCTGGGCAGAATGGTAAACTCCACACTAAAAGTAGGAATTTGCGGTGAACACGGCGGAGATCCATCCAGCGTTCATTTTGCATACAACACCGGTTTGGATTATGTGTCCTGTTCCCCATTTCGGGTGCCGGTGGCTCACCTCGCTTCCGCACAGGCTGTACTCAGAAAAAACAAGGAAGAACAAGACATCAACAATCAAAAAATAACACCACTGCGTGCCTGATATGATAGGTTAATCATCCAGCTGTAAATCCATGATCTCTGCACTGCTTGCATTTTATATGTTGAGGAAAGATATATTGTATGAAATGAAGTAAGCATACAGATGGTTAGGTCATCTCTATCAAAAAAGGAGACATTGATTTATGGCTGGATATGATTTTGATATGATTGTAATTGGCGGTGGTGCAGCCGGCTTAACAGCTTCGGGGATAGCGGCCAATTTTGGTGCAAAAACAATGATGGTTGAAGCCGATCGGTTAGGGGGAGATTGCACATGGACGGGGTGTATTCCTTCCAAAACTCTGCTCAAAGCAGGAAAAGTGGCTCGCCAAATTAAAGATGCCGGAAAGTACGGGCTTGTTGACGGAGAGCCTAATATCGATTTCAAAAAGGTGATGCAACACGTGGATGACGTCCGTAAAGAAGTGTATCACGATGCAGACCGGCCGGAGATTTTTGAAGACATGGGCATTGAAGTGGTTCAGGGGCTGGCATCTTTTAAAGATAATCATACCATTGAAATTGAATTTAAGGATGGCAGAACAAGGGCGGTGTCATCCAAATATTTCATTATTGCTACCGGAGCCAAAGCATTTGTGCCACCCATACAAGGAATCGAAGAGGTGGACTACCTGACGAACGAAAGCCTTTTTGAGATAGAAGATTTACCTGGAGAGTTACTGATTATTGGTGGCGGACCTATTGGCACAGAGATGTCTCAGGCTTTTGTGAATCTCGGCTCGGATGTCACAGTGATTGATATGGCTGATCGAATTTTAGCGAATGACGATCCGGAGTTGGTTGACATACTACACGATGAGTTGAAGAAGCAGGGCGTGAATTACCAATTGAATGCTTCAGTAAAAAAAGTGATGCAGGACGGAAGCAGAATTAAAGTACAGGTTGAAATTGAGGGAGAAGAGAAAGTAATTGAAGGGGATGCCCTTTTAATGGCAACGGGACGAAGAGCGAAAACCTCTTCACTGAACCTGGAAGCAGCCGGTGTAAAAACAGAAAAAGGGAACATTGTAGTGGATGAATCCTGCCGAAGCAGTCAATCTCATATTTATGCCGCCGGCGATGTGACGGGACGATATCAGTTCACCCACATGAGCGAGCATATGGCCAAGATCGCAGCTACAAAAGCTCTGCTAAAAGTTGTGCCCATGAAGATTGAAAAAGATATGGTATCGTGGGTCACTTTTACTGATCCGGAATTGGCTCATGTCGGCAAAACGGAGAAGCAGCTAAAAGAGGAAGGCGAGAAGTATGAGGTTTATCGATTTCCATATTCCAAAATTGATCGGGCGGTGGCTGAAGGAGATACTACCGGCCTGGTTAAAATATTCGCTAAGAAATTATCGGGTAAAATCCTTGGAGCTACCGCAGTGGGAGCTCATGCCGGAGAATTTATCTCTGAATATGCCGTTGCGATTAAAAACGGGGTATCTATGCGGGGCATTGCGGATACTATTCATCCCTATCCCAGCTGGGGATTGGGGGCACGTCGTGCTGCCGATCAGTGGTACATCAAAAACCAAAGCGAGTGGTCGGTGAAGCTGATTAAAACTATTCTTGGCTACCGGGGTGAGATCCCTGATTACAGTGATCCGGACCGGGTGGTATAATATGGTAATAGAGGCTTCGTTCCGACGCAGAGCGTCAGAACGAGTGGGGAAGTAAAAATAGCTGATTCTTAATCGGCATAAGCTTCATCCTCAAGATTCTATACAACCTCGCTATGACGCTCTGCGTCGTAGCGAATCTACTTAGGCGGGCCGGACTGAATTTCTTCCAGCTTGCTCATTGCCCGGTCTTTCAGGTTATTGAATTGGTCTTCGGGAATATGACCGACTGTGTATTGGTGGTACAGCCACACAATATAGGTGGCCATTACATCTTCGTAGCAGTAATGCTCAATCAGGTCAAGTTCACCCCGCTGGAACATAGCCAGCACTTCATTTCCCTCCCCGGTTTGTTTGAAGGGTATGCCAATAAGCTGACCCAAATGTTTGAGTTTGGGCCAGGAACTGGCTCCGTAATTACTGAATTCATCTACCAAATCTACGTTATGCCGGCTGTAGCGGTAGCGGATATCATAATCGTGCATGCGAACCGGCATTTGTAGTCCGTGCTTCATCGCACGGTAGGTTAGCACGGGAATATCAAAGCCTTTTCCGTTATGGTGAATCAGGCCAAAGTCTTTATAGGTACCTATTGCATCGAAAATCTGTTTGAGGCCTTCCTTTTCATCCTCGCCACTCCAGGCCACTTTTTGTTTAGGTCCGCCGGTATTCTCAATCCAAAGTCCAACCCAGGAAACCATTCGGTGATACATAGGTGGAAGGAAACCTGATTTATTTCGGGCTAATTCCTCACTCGCCTTTTCCAGTAACAGCTCCTGATCAGAATCCTGGTCATTGAGTACCCGGCGAATGAAATCAAAATCCGGAACGGTCTCTACATCAAAAATAAAAAACATGGTGAAGGTGTTAGGTGCAAGTTTTAGGTGTTAGGTGTTAGGTGTTAGGTGCAAGTTTTAGGTGTTAGGTGTTAGGTTTTGGATGAAGCCTTCCTAAAACCTTGAGACTAACACCTAAAACCTATTACAGTTCCCCGGCCAGCGATTGCTGGAAACGTTGCTCAATATCGGTTTTGGAATCGTAATGTGCTAATAAAAACATGAGTTTGTATAAAACTTGTTGCCACAGATAGTATTTTTTAGCGAAGGTTTATTATTATGGTAATATTTACTAAAGAAATCGAGTGCCAGTTTGAAAAGTATCTATTTAGTCCTATTTACGGCGATTCTGCTTTTGTCAGAAGTTCAGGCTCAAAAAATATCCAATTGTCCAAGTAATTCTGCTAATCCAGAAAATAATTCGTTAGCTCGGTTGGATTCTTTTCTAACAGCAGATGGCTATGAATCTCACCGTGTTAAGAAAGGGCTTGATAATTTGCAGTATTCTAATATAGAACTTCTAACGGGCAGTAGTTATAGTTGTTATAAGTTGAATTACTTTAAATCTACAACTATGACGAGTATTTCGAGTACGGCTTATACTTATTATAAAGTTTCCAATTATTACTTTATCGTAACTTGGAGTACAGTGAAATCTACTAAGCCGACAAATATTTTAGTTTTCGATGATCAGTATAATTTGCATACAATTTCTCTTCTCTGAGATTTTAATTGTCGTCTGTAAGTTCTCCCGCTAAAACAGTTTGAAATTGTATTTTTACATTTTCGAGTGATTTATGGTTAGCGAGTAACCACATCATCTTAGTCACAGCCGCCTCCAGGGTAAGATCATTCCCACTAATGGCCCCGTGTTCTAAAGCTGCTCGCCCTGCGGAATATTGGGTGAGATCGACCGAATCATAATCGGCTTGGGAGACGATGGCTACAATCACATCTTGCTCCCGGCATTTATCCAGAAAAGGAAGCAGGCTTTTTTCACCTTTCACGCAGAAATTCCCGCTTCCGAATGCCCGAAGAATTACTGCACGCACGTTGTCCAGCTTCAAATCCATCAAAAGCTTTGGATTCAGGTTGGGGTGAGCTGTAAGCACAAAAACCTCATCGGAATATTTGGCTACGTTCTTAAAATTCCCGTTTCCGAATTGCTCCTGAACGAGGGATTCAATCTGAATTCCTATATCAGCAAGGGGGGAGAAGTTGGGAGAGCCGAAAGCATCAAAATCGCCAATACTGAGTTTGGTGGCACGGTTGCCGCGATAAAGTGCATCGTTGAAACAGATGCCGACTTCCTTAAAATCCATCGTAGCCAATTCGATGGCGTTTACCAGGTTCCGGCGTGCATCGCTGCGAATGGTACTCATGGGCAGCTGCGACCCGGTAAAGATGACCGGCTTGCCCAGATTCTTCAACCCAAAGCTAAGAGCCGATGCAGAATAAGCCATAGTATCGGTTCCATGCAGAATCACAAAACCGTCGAACTCTTCATATTTTTCTTTAATACAACCCGCCAATTTCACCCAATGCCAGGCATTCAAATCCGAACTATCCTCGAAGAAAAGGGGGAAGGTTACAATCTCAGCAATTTCATTTAACTCCGGAATCTCTTCATACAACACCTTCGACCACCGCTCCGGATCCAGCTCAACACCCGCTCCTTTAGCGTTCATGGCAATGGTTCCCCCGGTCTGTATTAATAAAATCTTTTTCATGTTGATTTATTCGTGACTCCGTTTATTTTTGATCTTCACATTCTATTCAAAAAGAATGGGTACTGTTCATTGAATTTTTGGCGCAAAAGCTGGTCGCGCTTTTTGACAAGTTAACCTGCTATCCATAAACATAGCAGAAATTTTGCCACTAAAGCACCAAGGCACGAAAAGTAATTAATTATTTCGTGTTTTAGAGATTTAGTAGCAGTTGAAAAAAGAGAAAAAGGAGTTACCATGAAAGTTTATAATCCTACCCGTATTCGTAATGTTGTTCTGTTGGGGCATTCAGGCTCCGGAAAAACAACGTTAGCCGAAACGATGCTTTTCGAAGCCGGAGCCATTAACCGACGAGGATCGATAGAAGAAAAGAATACCGTTTCTGATTACCATAGTCTGGAAAAGGAAAAGCAGAAATCCATTTTCTCATCTTTCATGAACCTGGACTGGCGGGGCCATAAAATTAATCTTATCGACACCCCGGGCACATCGGATTACATCGGGGAGGTGGCAGGAGCCGTTCGTATCGCAGATACCGCTATTTTTGTACTAAACTCGGAACAGGGGGTTGAAACAGCTACCGATTCACTCTGGAAATACGTTCAAAAGTACAGTGTACCTTCCATGTTTGTTGTCAATAAACCGGATACGGATCAGTCAGATTTCTGGAAGACTGTAAATGAAGCCAAAGAACATTTTGGACGCCAGGTAACAGTGGTGCAGTATCCATTCAGTGAAGGACCTGATTTCCACGCAATCATCGATGTGCTTCGCATGACGATGTACGAATTCCCCGAGAAAGGAGGGAAGCCGGATAAACTGCCGATCCCCGAATCGCAACAGGCCCGTGCCCAGCAGCTACATCAGGAACTTGTGGAAACCATTGCCGAGAATGACGAAACCCTGATGGACATCTATTTTGAGCAAGGAGAGCTGGACGAAGAACAAATGCAGAAGGGATTGCATATTTCTTTGGTTAACGGACAGATATTTCCACTTTTTGTGAACTGTGCGGCAAAAAATATGGGCACCGGCCGGGTAATGGGATTCCTCGATGATGTGGCTCCGAATCCCCTGGAAGGAAATCCGCCTAAAACTGAAGACGGAGAAGTTTTTGAACTGGATCCGGATGGTAAACCCGTGATGTTTTTATTCAAGACGCATTCCGAGTCACATGTCGGGGATTTGATCTATTTCAAAACTTACGGCGGTTCCATCAGGCCGGGAATGGATTTGATCAACAGCTCCAATGATTCCTCAGTACGCCTTGGAAGCTTATTCCTGACGGAAGGGCATAAGCGTATCGAAATAAGTGAAATTCAAACCGGAGATATCGGAGCTGTGGTGAAGCTGAAGGATGGAGAAGTCAACGACACCCTCCACGAAAAAGGACATGAAGTTAAACTACAAGGTATCCAGTTTCCTCCAACAACAATACGTACAGCCGTGAAGCTGAAGAAAGAAGGGGAGGAAGATAAGCTGGGACATGCGCTGCATCAGATTCACCGTGAAGATCCTTCGGTAGTCATTGAACACAGTCAGGAACTTCGTCAGGTTATAATTCACGGACAGGGCGAGGAGCATCTTGCTGTGATAGAAGATCAGCTCAGAAACCGATTTAAGCTGGATGTGGAATTCATCACTCCAAAAATTCCATATCGAGAAACCATTACCAAAGGAGTGAAGTCTCAATATAAACACAAAAAACAATCAGGTGGAGCCGGGCAATTTGCGGAGGTTCATCTTTTGATTGAGCCATACACAGAAGGAATGCCTCCACCGAGTGACCTCAAGGTTAGGGATGTTCAGGAGCACGAACTGGATTGGGGCGGTAAGCTGGTGTTTCAGAACTGCATTGTGGGTGGGGTGATTGACAATCGGTTTATGCCGGCTATTCTCAAAGGAGTGATGGAGAAAATGGAGAACGGCCCGATGAGTGGTTGTCGTGCCCGCGATATCCGGGTTTCCGTTTTTGACGGATCGATGCACTCGGTAGATTCCAACGAAGCGGCCTTCAAAACTGCAGCCCGGATGGCCTTCCGGGATGGTTTTATGCAGGCAAATCCACAGCTGATGGAGCCGGTTTATGAAATTGAAGTTACCGTTCCTTCCGACTTTATGGGGGATGTGATGAGCGACCTGAGCACCCGGCGCGGACAAATTCAGGGCATGGATGGTGAAGGTTCAATTCAAAAAATAAAGGCACATGTTCCCTTGGAAGAACTGGATCATTATTCAACCCGGCTGAAATCGATGACGCAGGGAAGTGCAACCTATACGCGTGCGTTCTCTCACTATGCCCAGGTTCCTCATGATGTTCAAAAACGAGTAGTTGATCAGAATCTGGAGCTTCAGGAAGCCTGAAGAACATTGAACAAGGAACATTCAACACTGAAGTGTTCCTTGATTAGCTTGATTTCAGGATTACCATGATTGTAATTCAGAGCGGCAGGAAGAGCCTTCGCTACTTAGACATGGAAATTAGCGATTAGTTTCCCTTATTGATGTATTCCAGATATCTGTTGGGCAGCTCAAAAGGGCGTTCTTTAGGAACGGGCGGGAAACGCGGGACGGCCTCCATTTTGGGGCGTTCTGGGCGGCGCTCCGGATTCCAGGAAAAACCGTCTAACTTTCGATCGGCAAGCCCGGCAAATTCTTCAAAGAAGTAGCCATCATTTTTGCCGGCTACCACACGTTGCAGGTCTCCGTTGCTGAAGTACATCACCGTTTGCGGGGATGAATATTCAACAGCCCCATCAGGTTCGTCAGATTCATTCTTGGTGTGATATAAAACCTGACTGTTCGGATAAATTTTAATGCGTGAAATATTTCCATCCGTAAAGTTTGCAATCAATGTGTCCCCTTTTATTTGGTGCAGGCGGCCGGTGGCGCTGTCTTCCTGTACAGCGATGGTTTTATGGTATGCTTTCAGCTGCTGTACTTCATTGCTATCCATTTGAACAGAGATGTAGGGGCCGGTAAGCTGAATATTATCATGCCAGGCAATGGGATTGGATATCAGCTCAAAAACCTCCGTTGAGGAATCATATAAAAGAGTATCAGAAACGGATGAGAATTTTCGGGACCAAACTCTGACGTTCTCGTATCCACGAATTAGGTTGGTTGAATCCTGCTCCAATAGTAACAGCTGATCACCAAAAATATGGGTGGTATCGGTGGTGTCAGAACTGATTTTTCGCATGTAGCCATTGCCGTCCACAAAGCGCCTGCCGGTAGAATCGGCTTCCAAATAATCTCCGGTTAGTGTCCCGTTGTTAGTACTGTCGGCTACAAAAATATTATCATACAGCTGTAGGTATTGGGTGGATCGATTGATGAATAAACTGTCTCCTTCCGCATACTGAGCTGAGTCGGATAACTGCACATTTCCTTTAAAAATAGCACTGTCTTGGTTTTGGAAATAGGTGCCACGTTCCGCAATCAGGGTTCCATCCTGATCTTCCAGTCGAATTCCATTATCAAAATAGGCGACCTTAGAGAAAAAATTATAGTCCACCCTCTTCCCAAAAAGAGTGGTGCTGTCTTGCATGATAATCACCCGACCGCGTAGTAAACTCAGGTCACGATTCGTGTAGTAGTAAAGGGTATCGCTCCAGATAGTCTCATCCGGTGTTTCAATTTGGATGTTTCCGAAAGCACGGATTTCATTTCTGTTTATGAACCGCCATGCACTGTCGCAAACCATCTCGATATTTCCGGTGGTGAGCCGGGCGTTATATAATTTCTGAATTTGCTCGCCATCCAAAGTGGCACCAACGGCACGACTGAAGGATTCGATGTTAATAACACTTTGACCAAATACGGACAACGGCTGCAGTAGAAGCAGTGCAAGTACAAGAGCAGATCCGGCTTTGGTAAAGGGGGAAAGAAATTTATTCATGAACCGAATATACAATTACGATGAGTTAGAATATAGCTAATCAATGACTGCACGCCCGCCGCCTTCGTTTAGAGTATAATTCGTGAGGTCTGAATCGCCAAAGAATCCCTCGGCTGCGATACTATCGGGCGGGGAGATGAAGATGACGAATTCCGGAGTACTCACCCGGTCTTTCTGCCGTTCCCATTTCAGATATTCAGAGCGAAGCTTTTTACCTTCGGGGGCATTTACACGAACGCTTCCAAACATCTCAAAAGCGGATTTATCAGGAAGATGAACGGCACTGTCGGTGTAAACATAAGTGTCCGGTTTCCCTTCCTCATCAAATATTTCGATGTAAACCGGGCCCGAAATTTTGCTGATGTTTTGATTCTCATTCTTAATGGAAGAGGCATAGGTTCCTGACAGCTTCAACTTAAGCTTCCCGTCTTCCATGATCTCCATATTAATTCCCCAGCTTTCAGTTGTAGTGAATAAGGAATCGCTCAGGGCTTCCTGAACCTGCTTATTCTCAAACTCGGTAAGTTCGCCACACCCTGAACCGGATAGCATCAGCATAACGGGCAGTATGAACAAGTGTGTAATCTTCATGTGCTGATAACGGTTTAAGCTGTAGCTATTGTCTGCCTGCCGATGATTGTATAGAACTACAGGGTGCCAAAGTAGCGGTCACCGGCATCTCCAAGCCCGGGAACAATAAAGGCATTCTCATTCAGCCTTTCATCGATAGCGGCCGTAATAATAGGAACGTCCGGATGGTCTTCCCGAAGTCGTTTGATACCTTCCGGGGCTGAAATCAGTGAAACAAACCGAATGTTATCTGCTCCATTCTCTTTCAGGAATTTGATGGCATGGGAACCACTTCCACCAGTGGCAAGCATCGGGTCGACAACGAGTGTATATGCTCCCTTTAATCCACCGGGAAAATTATGGTAATAGTTAACCGGCTCATGGGTTTCCTCGTCTCTGTACACCCCAATGTGCCCGACTTTAGCATCGGGCATAAAACTTATGATGCCATCCACCAGACTTAATCCGGCCCGGAGGATGGGAATCACAAAAACTTCGGCAGCCGGCTTATAACCTGTCGCTGTTTGGATGGGGGTTTCTACTTCGTATTCCTGAAGGGGAAGGTCGGTAAGTGCCTCAGCTGCAAGGATGGTACCTATCGTTCCCATAGCACGCCGGAAGGGAGCGGTTTCTGTATTTTTATCCCGGAGGATACTTAGATACCGCTTTACAACCGGGTGATCTATTTCAGTAACCTGTTCCATGTTTAAATTTCACCTTTAGCTTCGAGCTCGTCCATTTTGTTGAAGTACTTCTTACTGGCTACCGCTACAGAGCCGGAAAGGGCAAACAGGGCGATGATGTTCGGGAAGGTCATCAAGCCAAGCGCAATATCACCGATTGCCCAAACCGTAGCCAGCGGGAATATGGCCCCGAGGAAATGCATCCCCAAGTACACGACTTTGTAGTAAATGATGGATTTGTCGCCAGCCAGATACTGTATGGATCTATCTCCATAGTAGCTCCAGCTGATGGCTGTAGAGACTCCAAAGAGGAGCACGCATATAGTTACGATATAATCTCCGTAAGGGAAAATAGGTGCAAGACCTTTCTTGAAACCAAGGGATGTTAGCGGGGCCCCGTTTTCAATAATGCTGGTGTAGATATTATCTATTTCTTCACCGGCTTCGTTTGTGAAAACACCAACGCCATCAACCATTACAAGGGTACCTGAGAAGGCAGTAGTCTGATCTTCATCGATAAAAAACTTACCAGTAGGAAAGTCATTACGTTCAACGGTACCGTTAACAGGCTCACCATCTTCAATCAACAGGGTGTTACTTCCATCGGTGATTTCAACAGCATTATTACTATTTCCGGGCTCATAAACCATGTCGTGGCGTTCTTCCCAAACTCCGGTACTTACGATTACAAGTCCGGTCATAGTACAAACTACGATGGTATCAATAAACGGTTCAAGCAGTGCTACCACACCTTCACGAACAGGTTCTTCCGTTTTAGCAGCACCGTGAGCAATCGGGGCCGAACCCTGACCTGCCTCATTGGAAAATAACCCTCGTTTTATACCCCAAACCAAAGTGGTAAGGAATAATCCTGAACCTACACCAAACAGCCCTGCTTCGGGAGTAAAGGCAGAAGTAAAGATGGTTCCGAAAGCAGGAATCACGTCGTCGGCATTGATGGCAAGTATGATAAGTGCACCCAATACATAGATAAGAGCCATGATGGGCATCAATCGAGAGGTAACCTGCCCAATACGCTTGATACCACCTACAATCACGATACCTACAAAAGTTGCGGTAAATAAACCGGAAGCCCAGCTTGGAATCTGGAAGGTGCTGTACATAGTGTCAGCAACGGTGTTGGCCTGAACGGCATTACCGGTAAGGAATGAACAAATTACTGCCATAGCGGCGAAAAAGACGGCCAGCCATTTCCAGTTGGAGCCGAGCCCTTTTTCGATATAATACATAGGACCACCGGATACGGAGCCATCGGCATTTTGAATTCGGTATTTAACAGCAAGCGTACATTCCGTGTATTTAATGGCCATACCAAAGAAAGCGGTAACCCACATCCAGAAAAGAGCACCGGGTCCACCATAATGGATGGCAATAGCAACACCGGCAATATTACCAATACCTACAGTTGCTGAAAGAGCAGTGGTAAGCGCCTGGAAGTGATTGACGTCGCCGGTATCATCGGGGTTATCATAAATTCCCATTACAGATTTGATACCATGGGCAAAGCGTCTTATTTGCACAAAGCCAAGTCGAAGGGTGATGAAGATTCCAAATCCCAACAGCACCACAACCATGAGAGGAAATTGTTCCGGGGTTGACCAAACCAGGTTGTTCAGCCAGTTTACAACTTGTTCAAATACTTCCATGAATAAAATTTTATAGGTTAAGAATATGTTAAGAAGGCAGGCTGAAAGTAAAAAACATTTGGGAATATTAAAGGGTTAACATTTGTGAAAGCTGAGCAAGTGAAGCAGGCGCTTCTTTAAACAGGATGATTAATGAAGTAAACGGAACAGGGAAAAGCCGTGTTTACTTTCATCAGATGGTGAAAATGTTGCTGTCAGTAAAAGTTAACTGCGTATTTTGTTCAAACTTGTGAACGATTTTACGGAAGCTTTGTTTTCATTATTGTATTTTTTAAGAAACCATAGACAAATTATTAAATAACCTTTTAGATTATGACTAAAGCAGATATCGTAGATGTAATTTCTTCATCTGTAGGGTTAACGAAAGTAGAAACAGAGGCGGTTGTAAACGGTTTTATGGAAACTGTTATTGACGCTATGAAGAGAGGCGAGAATATTGAGCTGAGAGGATTTGGCAGTTTTAAAGTTGTTAAGCGAGCTCAGAGAGTAGCCCGAAATCCAAAAACGAATGAAGAAGTTATTGTGCCGGAACAATATGCCCCGGTGCTGAAAA
Organism: Gracilimonas sp.; assembly: GCF_017641085.1. NCBI lineage: Bacteria > Pseudomonadati > Balneolota > Balneolia > Balneolales > Balneolaceae > Gracilimonas > Gracilimonas sp. The sequence continues at coordinate 539,269 of NZ_JAEPPI010000001.1, forward strand.
TGTCGAAAGATTTTAAAGAAGCAGTCAACGAAGCACACATGGTTGAAAATTGATTTAGAAAACCTGTTAAAACTTCTTATTTTCCGAACTGTTCGAACAACAGTAATTTTTATAAAACAATATGTAGGTGAGTATTTATGCCAAGCGGTAAAAAAAGAAAGCGCGCCAAAATAGCCAAGCATAAGCGTAAAAAGCGTCTGAGAAAAAACAGACACAAGAAGAAAAAGTAAGATTTTATAAGGCTCCGTTTCGGAGCCTTTTTTATTTATAAAGAAATTGAGACTAAAGCCGGAGATTTACTCCCCGGCTTTTTTTATTTGATGAATATTATCTTAGATGCATAAATTGATTTTCATTAGAAGTCTCTAATCTTTTAGTGTCAAGAAGAATAAATCCCAGAATAGTGTTTCATTAAGGTAATTAGACTCAGATAGATAGAGTTTTCATTGAGTATTCTAATTAACCTAACGAGAGAACTCCCTTTTAAATAAGCAGGGGTAAGGGATTAAGTCAAGATGGAATGTCCATGAGGAATACTATTCTGCTAATTTTTACACTATCGTTGATTTCTATCAGTGAAATTTCCCAGGCACAGACAACCTTGCTTTCAGATGATTTTGAAGCTGGCAATTTAAATTCCTGGGTTGATGATTCCACGAATCACTGGGCTGCATCAACAAGTTCACCTATAAATGGTTCGTACTCAATGAAACATGCCTTGAGTAGCGAGGAGAACGAAAGTTATATTTACAGCTCAATATCCTCCGGAGATTTGTCTACAAAGGTGACAACCTGGCAATTCAATTTAAATAACGGAAGTTGGGATCCATCGGGTTCAAATTTTTTCGGTGTTGGCATTTTTGGAGATGAAGAGTATGTAATGAGTAGTACTTACAATGGATACGTTGTAGGTATAAATTTTAATGGTATTTCCGACATCCTGACCCTTTATAAGGTTACTAATGGTTCATATAGTGCAATTATAAGCACTCTATTTGATTGGGGGTCAGGTGATTTAATTGGTATTGAAGTTGAGAGAAGTAGCTCAGGAATTTGGAGTCTGTCGTATGATACAGACGGCGATTTTGATAATCTAACTTTAGGAGGATTAGCAACTGATACTGATCATACAACTTTCTCTTATGTTACTGTCTATTTCGAATATACGAGTACAAGAGCAGGGGAGTTATGGGTCGATGATTTTTCAGTTGAACAGGAACTTGAGAACGCAAAGGCTGAACCTTCCAGTCATGCAACTTCATTTACGGCCACAGGGTCGATTAAGAGAATTGATTTAAGCTGGACCGATGCTTTAGGAACTACACTGCCGGATGGATACTTAGTTAAAGCAAGTGATATGGATAATGTATCAGACCCAACAGACGGGACAGCTGAATCAGATGACTCAGATTTATCAGATGGAGCAGGGGCGTTGAATGTATTATATGCTGAAGGATCGACTTCTTTCACCGGTTTGGATGAAACGACCACCTACTACTTTAAGATTTATCCTTATACAAATTCAGGTTCGGATATTGATTATAAAACAGATGGAACGGTTCCTGAAGATGATGCTACCACTTTAGAAACTCCGGATATTATTTTTAATGAAGTTTTAGCTGATCCGGATGGTACCAGCGGGGATGCAAACGGGGATGGTATTGTAGATACCGATGATGATGAATTTATAGAATTGGTCAATTATGGGGCTACGGATATAGACATCAGTAATTGGGTTTTTTCTGATAACTCTACGGACAGGTACACGTTTCCTTCTTCAACAACACTTAAGGCGTTGCAAGCGGCGGTAATATTCGGAGGAGGAACACCGACAGGAGATTTTGGCAATAGCATTGTTGATTCCACATCTTCACTGGGGTTGAATAATACAGGTGAAACGATCACTCTGAAAAATGGATCAGGAATTGAGATTATTAGTTTAACATATGGTTCAGAAGCTAACAACGATGAATCAATTACAAGAAGTCCTGATTTAACGGGTAGTTTTGCACAGCACGAAACCGCCGATACAGATGATGCTTCTTCTTTTTCTCCCGGAACCCGAATTGATGGTACGTATTTTCAGCCTTCTGTGGAAATAACGGGCAATGCTGGGTGGCGTCTGCTTTCCTTGCCGATTGAAGATGGAACCGTAGCCGATATATCTGACAATACGGCCGTTCAGGGTATTTCAGGTGGTGATAACGCAGGTGCAGATCCAAACTTATTTATCAACCCGGCTTATGACGGTTCTGACCAATCGGATTATATCACCCCCACCAATACAACTACTCCATGGGGAGACGGATTGGGTTTTATCCTTTATTTCTTCGATAACTCCACAAATGGAAGTTCCCCATTACCGATTACCCTGGATGCATTTGGTAATGCCCCTGATGCAGACGTGAATGTAACAATTTCCGATACCTGGACGCTTGCCGGGAACCCATTCAACAGTAACCTTTCCATCGATGATATTTCAGGAAATGATAGCGGAAATGGGGTAAATGATGGTTTAACAAGTCCAATTTATCTCTATGGTGCCTCGGGATGGGAAACAGTGAATCTTGGTAGCAGTAATGTTATAGGCGACTGGAGTGGGTTCTTCGTTCAAAGGTTTAGCAGCAGTACAACTGAATTAACGATCCCAACTGCAGCTGCTACAACCGATGCAGTCAAGTTATCTAAATCAGGATCAGAAGATAATTTCCGGCAGATAAATTTGTTATTGGAAGCTCCGGGAAATTATTCTGACCGGACAACCAAGCTCTATTTCTCTGATCATTCTTCTGCAAACAAAGATGGATTTGATGGCGGTAAACTTTCACCACTGGATGGTGCACCTTTTCTGGCATTTGAAAACGATTTTGGGAACGGTAAAGAACTATTGGTTCAGGATGCACGACTCTTAGATCCAACAGAGGAACAACGTTATGAATTGGTGATTGCCGATGCCGGAATTTCTGGTTCCTATACCCTCAGCTGGCCTGAAATGAAGAACATCCCGGAGGATTGGGAGTTCACGCTGAATGACTATGAAACAGGAGAATCGGTTACGATGGCACCGGAAACTTTGTATGAGTTTGAGGTTGAAGCGACTCAAAAACGAAAAGAGACTTCAGCTTCTCATTTTTCAGCAGCACAGGCTGAAACTGAAGAGGTAAACTCACGATTCTCTATTACGCTGAAAACCAGTACAACTACAAGTACGGAACAAGAGGATGAGCCTCAAACTTTTGCTTTAAAACAAAATTATCCGAACCCGTTCAACCCAATTACAACAATTGAATATAGCGTGTCGAAGTCAGTGCCTGTTACTTTAACGGTGTATAATGTAATGGGGCAGCAAGTTGCTATTCTTGTTAATGAAACAAAACCGGAGGGTACATACCGGGTGAGTTGGGATGCCGCCGATATGGCAAGTGGGATATATCATTATCGCCTGCAGGCCGAAAGCCAGGTGATGATTCGCCAAATGACTCTAATTAAATAAATTATTCATGATGAATTACGGATGTTGATTGCTTCTGAGCTTCAGCATTTATCGTCTTAAATTCAAAATTTCAGATTATGAAAACCCTCATTTATATCTTCATTACAATTGTTTTTTTACTTGCCTTATCAGTTATTGTGCATGCTCAGCCCGGTTTACCAGCCAACCCAAGTCAGGCACCAATTGACGGAGGACTTGGCTTATTGGCCGCTGCCGGCGGAGGCTATGCGCTCAAGAAATTACGCGATCGCAAAAAGAGGCAAGAGGAATCAGGGTTATAAAAACCGGTTACATTTAATAAAGTCATCAGGTGCTCAACATCGGGCACCTTTTTTATATAAACCAAATTCTTTGCCGTTGATCGGTCATCATATACATAGTATCAATCTGCTTTTCTTCTTGATTGGGGTATTTTTCAGTCCGGCAGCGGTTGCTCAAAGTGAAAGTATCACCTACCGGGAAATCTCACTGAAACTGGTGGCGTCCAACGGAGTCGAAGATGTCAGCAACAAGCTCTACTTTCATGCCAACGGATCGGAAGGAAAAGATGGATACGATGGTGCAAAGCTGGCTCCGATTTCATCAGCTGATCCCTATTTGTTTTTTCTGCAAGACTTTGGCAGTGGCAGCGAGCGCCTGGTTCAGGATGCCCGGAATTTATACCCCGATACGGTGCAGGTCTATGACCTGGAAATGGAAGATGCCGGTTTTTCCGGTGAGTTCACGATCAGCTGGGCTGGCTTTAAAAATATTTCGAGTCTTTGGAAGCTGGATTTTATTGATGAGGATGAAGATACAACCATAATTATGGCAGAAGACTCAAGCTATTCATTTACAAGCAGCCGGAATTTTAGAATCAGCATTGAGCCCATTGCCTCCCGGGTTGAAATTACCGGCGAGGCCGGGTGGAGGGTGTTGTCTTTTCCGGTGAAGGATGCGGCGGTAACAGAAATCATGGATGACACGGCTGTTCAGGGAATTGCCGGCGGGGAGAATGAAGCCGCCGATCCAAACATTTACATCAATCCTGCTTCCAACGGCACGGCGGGGAACGGGTATCTTGTTCCAGAGAATATTTATACCCCATGGGGAGATGGACTGGGATTTATTGCCTACTTTTTTGATAATAACGTGAATGGAAGTACCGAGCTTCCCCTTATGCTTGACGCTTCCGGCCCCGAACCTTCCTCAGATGTAATTGTGGACGTCAGCAGTTCATTCACCCTTATCGGAAATCCCTTTATGAGTAACATCAAGCTTGATGACATCGAGGGAAATGGCAGCGGGGGTGTGAATGGTGGATTAAAAAGTCCGCTCTACTTTTATGATTCCAATGGCTTGAATACGGTTAACTTTGGAACCGAAACGGTTGTAAGCAGTTGGGCCGGCTTTTTTGCCGAAAGAAATGACAGTTCCACAACCCAGATTACCATCCCGACTTCAGCAAAAACTTCCGATACGGCAAATGCCTATTACTTCTCGAAAAGTAGAAATAAGACGTTTAGACAAATCGAGCTTCAACTGGAGGAACCAAACGGACAGAAAGATATTTCCAATAAGTTGTTTTTCAGTCCGCAATCATCCGATCAGCCGGACGCATTTGACGGAAGTAAAATGATTCCCTTTGATGGAAGCCCGTACCTAAGTTTTATCAGAACCCGCAACGACTACCGGTACGATTTGCTGGTGCAGGACGCAAGGGCAATGAATCCCTCTGAACATCAAAAGTATGAACTTGCAGTTTTTGGTGGCGGAATAAGCGGAACCTATACCTTGCGATGGCATAAATTTTACAACATACCGGAGTATTGGGATTTCACCCTGATTGATTATGAAACCGGAACTTCGCTGCTAATGGAAGAGGAACAGTCTTACTTCTTTGAGGTAAAGGCCGATGGGAAGAAAAGCTATACAAGCGTACTTAAATCTCCGGTATTTCCTCCGGCTGTTGTAGAACCATCTCCCCGCTTTGGCATTTTATTGAACACTACGAATTCCGTAAGTACTGAAAAGAAAGACAAGGTTGATCAATTTAGTTTAGATCAGAATTATCCGAATCCTTTCAACCCGGTAACTCATATTCAATATACACTAAAGGAAGCTGCCCCGGTTTCACTCACGGTATTTAATGTGATGGGACAGAAAGTCCATAAATTAGAGGATAGCCCAAAACCAGCCGGCACTTATACTATTTCTTGGAATGCGGATGGAATGGCCGGTGGAATTTACTATTATCGCCTGAAGGCGGGAGACGAAGTTATCACCCGTAAAATGACACTATTAAAATAGGCATGATGAAAATTGCACTAATACAGCAATCCTGTTCTGAGAACAAAGAAGCGAATCTAAAAAAGGGACTGGATTCGGCCAGGAAAGCAGCCGAGGCTGGTGCCAATGTCATTTGCTTTGCAGAGCTGGCGTTCGAGCCTTTCTATCCTCAGTTTCAAAATCCGGATAACCCATCGGAATTTGCAGAATCTATCCCCGGGAAGACTACAGATGTCTTTTCAAAACTGGCAAAAGAATTCGGTGTGGTCATCATCTTAAATCTGTATGAAAAAGATGGAGCTGCTCTTTTCGACAGCTCACCGGTTATTAATACCGACGGTTCCATTTTGGGAACCACACGCATGGTGCATATCACAGAGTATGCCTGTTTTCATGAGCAGCAGTATTACACCCCGGGGGATAACGGTGCTCCTGTTTATGAAACCCCATTCGGTAAAATCGGCATCGCCATTTGTTACGACAGGCATTACCCTGAATATATGCGGGCGCTGGCTTTGGCCGGTGCTGATGTGGTTTTCATACCCCAGGCGGGTTCGGTGGGTGAATGGCCGGAAGGTTTATATGAAGCCGAAGTCAGAACAGCTGCTTTCCAGAATGGATATTTCGTGGCTTTGTGCAACCGCGTGGGGGAAGAACCAAAACTTACATTTGCCGGGGAATCATTCGTATGCAATCCCGCGGGTGAGATAATAGCCAGAGCAGGGGAAGGAACTGAAGAGATTTTGTACGCAGAATTGGATCTTGCCGAAGTGCATAGATCACATGCAAAAAAGCTTTTTCTAAGAGACCGACGTGCGGATCTTTATCGTGATTGGGGCTTTTAAATTCAATCAATATTGAATATTCATGATTCAATATTGAATATTGGAACGTGGTCGTTATCTTCAGTCGAAAATAAGCACGCGATTTGAATATGCCTGAGACTCTGAAAGAAGTTCAGCTTCGTACAAAAGGAATTTTACCGGTTCAAAAACTCAAGTTACTTCATGCACTTGGGATTATAACATCTGATCCAAACTATCCCATTCAGGATAATCAGTTTCAACCCAACTCCATCGATCTTCGTCTTGGTGAGGTTGCATATCGTGTTCGCTGCAGCTTTCTACCCGAAAATGATTCGGTGGAAGAGAAGGTGGAAAAACTGAAAATGTATGAAGTGCCGATTACAGACGGAGCGGTGCTGGAGCAAAATTGCGTGTACATCATTCCTTTATTGGAAGAACTGAACATGCCCGAATCAAACAACACGATTCAAAAGGGACTGTTCAACGGAAATAAAGAAGAGAGTGAAGTCAAGCTGGGTACGGTCGAAAATCTTTCGGCCAAGGCAAACCCCAAAAGCTCCACCGGCCGGCTGGATGTATTCACGCGGGTCATCACCGATTATTCGCATCGTTTTGAAGAAGTTACCCCCGGCTATCGTGGAAAAATGTACCTGGAAGTGGTCCCTAAATCATTCTCTATAAAAGTAAAAACCGGGCAAAGGTTGAATCAACTACGCGTTCGGCATGGATTTGAAGTGCTTCCCGATCAGGATTTACTACGGGTGCATGCAGCAGATCCACTGCTGTTTGATGAACAAAGAGTGCCTGTTTCCATGGAGAAGATCAAGGTTAAGCAAGGCTTGTTTATGAGTGTTGACCTGAAGGGGAAGAAGGGCGATATCATTGGGTATAAAGCAAAAAAGCACAATAATTATATCGATCTGGAGAATATCGGGCATTATGAAGTGGAGGAATTTTGGGAGCCGATTTATGCCCAGCAGAACGATCAGCTTATCCTTGAACCGGAGGCCTTTTATATTTTTGCATCCAAAGAACGAATTCGGGTTCCGGCTCACCTTGCTTGCGAAATGATGGCTTATGATACTGGCTCGGGAGAGCTGCGAACACATTATGCAGGATTCTTTGACAGTGGCTTTGGCGGATCGGTGGAAGACCAGGGAGCAAGGGCAGTGCTTGAAGTTCGCTCACATGATGTCCCGTTTATGATTGAGGATGGTCAGACCATGTTCAGTATGCAGTTTGAGCCTAATGCCGAGAAACCGGATTTTGTATATGGCGAGGAAATTGACAGTAATTACCAGGGACAGGATCTCAAGTTAGGTAAGCATTTCAAGCAACCATGAGCCGATATTTAGTCAACCGATGTATATGCCACAGCCGGAGCTTCAAAGAAGTAAAAGACCATGCTGAAGAGAACGGTATTACATCCGTAAAAGAACTTCAGGCGGAAGACTTCTGCAGCTGTGGATGCGGACTCTGCATTCCCTACATCGAGTTGATGTTTGAAACCGGGGATACGGAATTTGAACCCGGCGCATATTACAAGAAGGCTTACAGGGCTGATTAACTTGCTTACTCAGTAAACCGGTGTTTCCCGATGTACATTAAGTTTAGTGAACTGAATAATGGATAACGTTTTTTTCGCACACCCTGAACATATATCTGCTAACCGACTGGAATTGGTTGATCAGGAAGCAGCTCACGCTTCCAAAGTGCTGCGGTTTAATGTAGGAGATGAATTGTACGCTTCTGATGGAAAGGGAAATTTGTATAAAGCTCAGGTCTCATCCATCTCCAAGAAATCAGTATTGGCGAATATCCTGGAAACCAATTCGGAACCGGAGCCAACGATCAAAAAAGTGTTGGTTTTTGGAGCCATAAAGAAAAGAGACCGGCTGGAGTTTGCGGTAGAGAAGGCGGTGGAACTCGGAGCGTGGGAAATATGCATCTTTAATGCAGATCATTCCGAGCGATCCAGAATAAATGAAGAACGACTGCAATCCATTGTATTAAGTGCCTTCAAACAAAGCAAAAGAAGATGGCTGCCAGAGGTGCATTACCTGAATTCCCTGGACGATGTTTTTGATCACTATCTCACCTACCATTCGGTGATGGCTCATGTGGAAGCAGATAATCGCCAAGCTGAGAGCTTAAGTCACGACAAGAATTTATTGCTTGTGGGCCCAGAAGGGGGCTTCTCAGACAGAGAAGTTGAACTGGCAAAAAAGAAGCATGCTCAAATGATTTCGCTGGGGAAAAACAGGCTCAGGGCCGAGACGGCTGCACTTACGATGCTCTCACAATTTCTTTTTACAGAATAAAAAAGCCCGGCGGCAACCGGGCTCTGTAGCATGAGTAAAGTTAAACTCTAAATTATGCTTCGGCCATCATGGTTTCAGGATTCCAGCATTCCTGAGTATTGGTTTCGGCGGCTTCAGCTATTTGCTCAACATCTAATTCATTTGCAACCACATGGGGCATAACCCGGCTCGTTTCTGTGATAAGAGCAGCTATGGTTGTCAGGCTGGATTTTGTGAACTCAGCTAAATGATCTTCGCCGGCTCCTAATGCAGCTGTGTGAAGCATAGTGTAGCCGGAGGCAATCATACTGAGTGCGGTGTAATCATCACGCAGCATTTTGGATACCGGATCTTCCCGTTGTGTATCCATCAACCCGGCCAGTGAACCTGAAACGGTTGCTAATTTCTTTTTGATGGTTGAAGCTGTGCCATCGTTCAGCAAAGCTTCCATTCCATCGAATTCATTTAGCTGTTCCGTCAATGCCACATCTATATCGTGTAGTAAATCCACGGCTTTGGTGTGATCTACTTTGCTGGAGCTTTTCTGAGTTTTAATTACTTTTTGTGTGTGTTTTAATAATGCGTAAAGGTCGGTTGTATAATCTTGAAGCTTTTCTGTTTCCATAATAATATCTGAATTTTCTGTGGATTAAATTCACTTATTAAAATGGATGTGAGGGAGCTATCGTTTCATAAATTCTTCCAAATAGCCTTAAAAAAGGGGATATAAGGTACAGAAGACATTATTTTTAAATCCTGACGAAGGTTGGTGTCTTCACCGAGAAAACGGAAAATATCATCAAAGTTATTTTTCTTGAATAGTGACCTGAATACCCTGAGGCTATCGTTGGTGGAGTTGGAAAGAATATGGAGCAGCAACAGATCGTAATATCGATACTTTAGCTTTGATTGCTGCGGAGGAAGGGGTTCAAATCCCTGGATCAGATTCTGAGCCAGCTTTTGAGTGTAGTCCTGAATTCGGGTAAAGGTGTAGCCTGTGCTGGGTTTTGTTTGGCCTCCCACCGATCCCAAATTGATAATGTTTTTGTCATAGTAAGGTACATGAGGACGGTCTTCCATCGGAATTTCTCCATATTCTTTTCGCCTTATCTCATAATGATCGTCGTCGAGCCCAAGCTCATGCAGCAGGTAATGCTTAATCTTTTTCTTGTACTTTTTCTTTTTCAGCACGTCTTCTGAAAAAACCGTGAACTCTAGCAGGGCCTTGCTCTGTGTATAGGGTAGCACGTACATAAAACCAACACCGGGCTCAAACTCATTATCGAAATCCATGATGGTGAAGGTTTCCGGGTCAAAGGCGGGCTCAAAGGTTTTTATTTCCCAGCCCAGAAAATGCTGAATAAGCGGGTATTTGATTTGCGACCGGTCAAGGTCTTTGGGTTTCATGATGCTCTGGAATATATAGTTGGCAATGTAACTGTCGCCGCCTTTGGTAAGCATCACCGCCTTACTTTGATTGGAGGAAAAATCCAGGATATTGTCTTCCAGTAGATCAAAGTTCTTGTGCTTTTTCAGTTCCCTGAGCACGTATTCCCGGAAATCTCCACTTCGGATGCAGTAATAACTGTACTCATTGAGATAACGAAAGGTGCTGTAGTCTAGAACGGAAACCCAGGTTTTCTTCCATTTCTTGTAGATGATATCCCGGTATGGCGGCTCATTATTGGTCCAAAAACACCAGGTTTTATCGTTGGTGGGTGCAAAGGTTGAGTCCGTTACCAGCACTTCTCCTTTATAATTTCCTTTTGCCAGGTACCAGGCAAGGCTGAGTCCGGATAAACCACCGCCGGCAATAATGACATCGTATTTGGCTTCAATCTTCAATACTGCAAACCTCCGGCGGTACTGAGTAACCCGAAAGACCGAGCTGAACTTTTATACTTTTTTTCATGAGCTGAGTGAGCGTTACTTATGTTCGCATCAGGTATTGATTATATTCCTTGAAATTGAAAAAGCAAAATGAAAGTATGATTGATTTACGCAGCGATACAGTAACCCGTCCGACTCCCGAAATGCTAAAGGCCATGACGGAGGCTGAGGTTGGGGATGATGTGTTCGAATCTGACCCGACAGTGAATAAGTTTCAGCAGAAAATAGCTGCTCTTTTTGGAATGGAAGCCGGACTGTTTGTGCCAAGCGGAACCATGAGTAATCAACTGGGCATTAAAGTGTTAACCGAACCGGGAGATGAAATTCTTATTGATGAAAAAGGTCATATTTTCAATTATGAAACCTCGGCAGCTCCGGCACTTTCTGGAGTTCAGGTTACCACATTGCAGGGCAAACAGGGTAAATTGAACAGAGCGGTTTTAGAAAATAAAGTCCGCGGAAATTTTGATTGGGAGCCTCGAACGAAAGTGGTATGTATCGAAAATACAACCAATAAGGGCGGTGGCGTGTGCTATTCGAAGGAGGAGTTGAGCGAGATTAAAGCCTTTGCTGATGAACATGAGCTGGCCATACATTTGGATGGCGCCCGCATCTGGAATGCGATGACGGCCACTGATATTAAACCGGAATATTTTGGAACCATCGCCGATACCATTTCAGTTTGCTTTTCTAAAGGATTGGGTGCTCCGGTTGGGTCTATGTTGCTTTCCTCAAAAAAGAACATTGCCAAAGCCCGGCGCTACCGCAAAATGTGGGGTGGAGGAATGCGACAGATAGGGCTGCTTGCTGCCGCCGCTGAATACGGAGTAGATAATCACTGGCCGCTTCTGAAAGATGATCATCGGAGAGCCCGTGATGTGGCGGAGACTATTGCCGGGTGTAGCAAACTGGCCATCGATATGGACAACCTGCAAACAAACATCCTTATTTTTGATGTGCCGGAAGGAGATGCTGTTTCTGCCGTTGAAAGGCTCCAGGAAGAAGGCATTGTCATGATCCCTTTTGGTCCCAAAACCATTCGCGCCACTTTCTACTTCGAAATAGGAGATGAAGATGTGAAACAGGTAAAAACAATTTTGAAGAAGTTATTCAATTGAGGGAAGTGATTTGGTGATTAGGTGATTAAGTGATGGGATGAAGAGGCTGATCGACTAAATCGGTAAAAAATAATACCCAGCCCACTATATCACTTTATCACCACATCACTACACTCTGTAACTATTTGCTTCGTTGAACGTGATAAAAGATTGTTAACCCTCACCAAATCTATATTACCATGAGAAAGTCTGTACTGTTAAGTTTTGTTTTTGTGTTTACTCTGCTGCTGGTTGGTATAAACGCCACCGAATATATTGCCAAGGAAGAAGAAGCTGTTAAGGAAGTAATTCTGAACGGCTATGTTCACGGGGCATTCAATGAATTAAATCCTGAAGCAATGGCTGAAACCTTTCACAAAGACTTTGCTATCTTTTCTGTAAATGGGGAAGAAATTGGCAGGTATCCCATCTCCAAATGGATTGAAAGCACAAAGAAACGAAAAGAAAGTGCGGAATTCGATCCTGAGAATAACGTCTGGAAACCGGAATTCACAAACATCAACGTGACCGGAAATGCTGCTTCTGTTGAGCTTGAATTACATCACAAAGGGAAGCATGTATTTACGGATTACCTGTCTTTGCTGAAATTTGAAAGCGGTTGGAAAGTGGTAGCTAAAGTGTATCACAGGCATCAATAGGTGGTAGTGACATGGTGATATGGTGATTGAGTGATCCCTCGATCATCACCATATCACTTAATCATTCCACTTTCTTTAAAACTTCCCTCATCTTTTCAATGATTCTCTCGCGTATGGGAAGGCCTTTTCGGAAGATCATTTCCTGCTTTTGTTTGTATTCCTTTCTGCCGGCTTCCGTCTCAATTTTGATGGGCTCCAGCCCTTGATCTCGTAAATCGTAAGGGCTGGCTTGCATATCTATATGTCGGGCCTCAACTGCCAGTTCGAAGGCATCCAGGATGAGTGAACTGGAAATCCATGGATACATCTTGAAAGCCCATTTATACAAATCCATATTTGAATGAATGCACCCCGGTTGTTCGGTCTTGTGAAATTTCTCCCGCGATAACTCAAAGCGGTTCATGGGTTTTGCCGGTTGGGTGAAAAAGCGGAAGGCATCAAAATGGGTGCAGAGTAACGGTCGTGATTCCACAAATTCGGCCAGCTCATCCGGTTCCATACGCATGGGAACCTGATCATGCCTTGGATTATCCGTTTTATAAACCATTGCCCATTCGTGCATTCCAAAACAGCCAAATGAGGGTCGGCTGTTCTGTGTGTTCTCCAGCATCTGCAGCATCCATTTCAAAGAGGAGATGCGTTTTTCAGGGAAGAGGGCAGGGTCTATAAAAGCGATGTCGCCATTAACAGTAAGCTCACTTACTTCAGGTAACAAATCGAAATTTGAAAAGGAAAGCGATACTCCCATTCCGGGCGACCATCTCCTCAACCCCGAAGGACGAAAGGCATAGTATTCGAAAAGAAAATCCATAACAGGATTCTTTTCCTGACGAGACCGCGCTTCCAGGTAATCATCCAGTAACTCATTCACCCGTTGTTCGTGAGCTTCCTTTTCGTGCAACCACTCAGACTCAGCAATCAGTTTTTGATTCTCAATTTGTTTTGTCTCTGCTAACATATCACAAAGATAAGGAATGATTATTCAGGAATTAAAAACTCAATAGGTTAAATTCAGCTAACGAGAAATACTACAACTGAATTACCAAAGCCAGTAAACTTGAAGCAACTTCTGAATTTCATCATTCACCTTAGGCTGCACTACCAGTTTTTTATCCTTTCCGGAGGTTATTTAATCGCAGCGCTCTTTGTGGATGCAGTAGCATGGGACCAATTTTGGCTGCAGTTTATAAACGTGCATGTGCTCTTATTTGGCGGGGCTACGGCCTATAATTCCTGGTGGGATAAAGATGAAGGTCCCATTGGGGGACTAAAATCACCCCCAAAAATGAACACATGGATGTGGCCGGCTTCGTTGATCATGCAATATGCCGGCTTAGGCTGGGCAATTACCGTCGGCTGGAATTATGCCATCATTTATGCCGTCAGCATGTTGTTTTTTTGGCTGTATTCAACCCCGCTTGCCCGGTGGAAAGGGAAACCAATCCTTAGCATAGTTGCCATTGGCATCAGTACCGGAACCAACTCCTTTTTTCTGGGCTATCTGGCAGCGGGAGCTTACCCGATTAGCATCTCGGAAGATATCATTGCTTTAGGAGTGGCCGCGATAATATTGAGTTTGTACCCGGTTTCCCAGATTTATCAAACGGACGAAGATGAGGGCAGGGGAGATCGTACCTTTGCAGTTCGGTTTGGGTTGAAGGGGGTGAAATGGTTTTTTGCCATCCTTTTCTTACTTGGAGCAACCTTGCTTTCTGTATTGCTTGATCACCAAAATGAGCAATTGGGAATGATATTCGGAGGGGTGACTTTTACAGCTTATGCTGCCCTTAGTACCTTTGTTTGGAAACTGGAAGGAAATCAGGATGAATATGATACCGTGATGAAAATGAAGTTCTTTGCTTCTTTCAGCTTTGTGGCTTTTATAGGCGGAACGTTGTTGCTACAAATTCTTTTTCAAAACTGAGTTCAATTAACATTGGAAGCCAGATTTATCTCCCAGCCCTATCTAACCCTTCCAGAGTTAAGCCTATTTGCTTGAGTCAAATAAATTGCCATAACTCTGGAAGGGTTATGGGGAATAAGCAGAATTTTTCTTCTTCATATAATCTCCAAATAGATTCGTTTTCATTGATTACGATTGAAGTAAGAAAACAGCTTGTGGAAGCTTCTATACAATCGATTAGTTAATGAAGCGATGCACCAAAACAATTATATTTCAAATTTAAGTAGTACGACTAACAAATAGCATGGAAACAGCAGTAGATTCGGTAATAACGAGAAAGCTCATTGAGAACACCATTTCTTTTGAGGAATACACAGACTTGGTACAGCAATTATTTAAAGAGGACCGGACAACCAATGAGGATAACCGCCCTGATATGCTGGAGTACACCAAGTTGAATATACACCGGACCTCCAAATGGAATAAGAGAGCAAAAATCTCTGAAGAGCTTGCACATGAGCTTAAGAACTTTCCAAACCGGATGACGTGGTTGGTTATTACCGAAGGCTGGTGCGGGGACGCGGCTCAGTCGTTGCCTTTCATCCACAAAATGGCCGGATTGTCGGATAACATTGAGCTTAAACTTATTCTGAGAGACCAGTATCCGGAAGTAATGGATGAATTTCTGACCAATGGCTCCCGCTCTATCCCCAAGCTGATTGCTCTGGATAGGGAAACGCTGGAGGTTTTGGGAACCTGGGGTCCACGACCAAAGGAAATTCAGGAAGTATATATGAGCGAAAGGGCAAACCCTGAAATCGAGAATAAGGTTGCATCTGAAAATCTGCATTTATGGTATGCCCGCAACAAAGGGAAAGCTATGCAGGAAGAGTTTATTCAGCTACTCGATGAGTGGAAGAAGAATGAACACAAAACCGGAAATCGGTAAGCCACTACATTTATTTTGAATTACTTAGCTATCTTAGGGAAAATCTTAGCTAAAATTCAGAAGTGTTAAAGAAATTCCTCAAGTACATAGCTCAGACCAGTGATGCTCCCATGGGGCTGGAAATTTCTCATGCCGAGGGCCCCTTCTTTTTTACCACAGACAATAAACGGTACGTGGACTTTATTTCAGGCATTGCCGTAAGCAGCCTGGGTCATCGCCATCCCAAAGTAATTCAAGCTATCCACGAACAGGTTGACAAGCACCTGCATGTGATGGTGTATGGAGAATTTGTGCAAAAACCGCAGGTTGATTTTGCGGATTTGCTAACCTCAAATCTTCCTGAACAGTTGAATCAGGTTTATTTTGTAAACAGCGGAACAGAGGCTACCGAAGGCGCTCTGAAGCTGGCAAAAAAATACACCGGGCGAACAAAATTTATTGCTTTTAAGAACAGCTATCACGGCGACACGCATGGCTCACTGAGTGTGACCGGCCGGGATGTGTACAGGGATCCTTATCTGCCGCTTTTGCCGGATGTTCATTTTCTTTCTTTTAATTCGGAAGATAACCTGGACTTGATCGATGATAAGACCGCTGCTGTAATTATGGAGCCCATACAGGGAGAGGGTGGGATTATTCCCGCTGATAAGCAGTGGCTGCAGGAAGTCCGCCGAAGATGTGATGAAGCCGGCGTGCTGCTTATCTTTGATGAAATTCAATCGGGCTTTGGTCGCACAGGAAGCCTGTTTGCTTTTGAGGAATACGAAGTTACTCCTGATATCCTTTGTCTGGCTAAAGCTATGGCCGGAGGCATGCCGATGGGGGCTTTTGTTTCATCCGCCGAAATTTTTCAAACCTTTAAGTACGACCCGCCGCTGAATCACGTAACGACTTTTGGCGGACACCCGGTTTCTGCAGCTGCAGCATATGCCAACCTCAAAGAACTGCTATCGGGCAATTATTTACAGCGAGCGAAGGAAATAGAGCAAATCACCAAAGAAAAATTGAGGGGCCCGGGGATTGTTGAAGTCCGTGGCAAAGGCGCCATGCTGGGCCTTCAACTGGAAAGCTGGGATTTAACCAAAAAGGTTGTTGAAGATTGTTTTGAAATGGGGATTTTGCTGGGCTGGACTCTTCACTCCAATACGCTGATTCGCCTGGCACCGCCATTAATTATCGAAGACGATTTACTGCACGAAGTGCTGGACAGGATTATGGAATCTGTAGAAAAACATTCGTGATGGAACGCGGATAAAGCGGGTTTGGCGGATGATCACGGATTTTGAAATGTACCTGAATCTTGTAATCCGAAAATCCTGAGAATCATAGTTCAAACCCTATCTCTTGAAGAAACGGAATTGAAACTATTGATATGCTGTTTTATCGATTAAGAAACTCAACAAAAGAATAGTTACATGAAAACTATAAATCCTGCTACCGGAAAAGTCATCAAAGAATATGATGATATGAGCTTTGATGAAGTGGATGAGATTATTCAAAAAGCGAATGCTGCTCAGGCCGACTGGAAACAAACCGGTTTTGAAGTAAGAGGATCTTACCTCAATGAAATTGCCGGAATTCTGAGGGAGCAGAAAGAGGAGTTGGGTAGGCTGATGGCAGAGGAGATGGGCAAGCCTCTGCAGCAGGGAATCGGAGAGGCCGAGAAATGTGCCTGGGTTTGTGAATATTATGCCAAACACGCTGAAGATTTTTTAAAAGACGACCCGGTTCAAACAGATGCTTCCAAAAGTTATGTTACCTTCAATCCGTTGGGTGTGGTTTTGGCCATCATGCCGTGGAATTTCCCCTTCTGGCAGTTATTTCGGTTTGCAGCCCCTGCACTCATGGCCGGAAATGGTGCTGTACTCAAACATTCAGAAAATACAACCGGATGTGCCTTAAAGATTGAAGAAATCATCCATGAAGCTGGAATTCCCAAGGATTTATTTCGAACGATTGTGCGTGATAAATCCAATATGAAACAGGTAATTCAGCACGAAGGTATTGCTGCAGTAACCCTAACTGGTAGCACTCGGGCAGGAAAAGCTGTGGCAGCACAGGCTGGAGAAATGCTCAAGAAAACCGTACTTGAATTGGGAGGCAGTGATCCATCCCTCATTCTTAAAGATGCAGATATCAAAGCCAGCGCTGAGACCTGCGTAAACTCAAGGCTACTGAACAGCGGGCAAAGTTGTATTGCTGCCAAACGGTTTGTAGTGGTGGAAGAGGTGTATGATGAATTCCTGGAAGAATTCACTGCTCTGATGGAAGCCAGAAAAGTGGGAGATCCATTTGATGATAACACCGATGTTGGTCCTCAGGCAAGGGTTGATCTCAGAGATCAGCTACATGAGCAGGTTCAGGAAAGTATAAAGAATGGAGCTGAACTGGTTATGGGAGGAGAAAAACCGGAAGGTGATGGAGCTTTTTATCCTGTAACTATCCTTACGAATGTAAAACCCGGAATGCCGGCCTATTCGGAAGAGTTGTTCGGTCCGGTGGCAAGCATCATTAAAGTGAAGGATGAAGAAGAAGCCATTCAGGTAGCCAATGACACAAATTATGGCTTAGGTGCTTCGGTCTATTCTCAGAATGTGGAAAACGCCGAAGAAATTGCAGCCACAAAACTGGAAGCCGGTTGCTGCTTTGTTAATGAACTTGTTAAATCCGATCCCCGCCTGCCATTTGGTGGTATTAAAAATTCCGGCTATGGACGAGAATTAGGATTATATGGCATCCACGAATTCATAAACACCAAAACAGTGTACGTTAAGTGAAAAGTAAATATTGATGAGTAAGTAGATCCATCAACCTATATCACTTAATCACGTCATCACCTTATCACTTAACCACCAAACTCCTTATCTTGAATCCAATTAATTAAGAGACTGTGCGCATACGACTTCAACAACTGAACCCGATAATCGGGGATTTAACCGGAAATCAGGAACTGATTCTGTCAGCTATTCGCGAAGCTGAGAAAGATGGAATAGAACTGTTATTGCTACCTGAATTGGTGACATGCGGCTACCCGCCTATGGATTTAATGGAGCGCCGTGTATTCCGTGAATTACTTTACAAGGTGAATCGCGAAATCATTGATTCTACGGGAGAAACAACGGTTATATTTGGTTCAATTACCGAAAACCTGACAGGGAAAGGCCGGTCTTGCTATAATTCGGCCATTGTAGCTCAGCACGGAGAAGAGGTAACACGGGTTCACAAGACTCTGCTCCCAACATACGATGTATTTGACGATCTGCGGTATTTTGAGCCAGGTAATGAATTTGAGCCGGTTGTTATCAAAGGATTTCCATTCGGGATTACCGTATGCGAAGATATCTGGTTTAACGATAATGATGTTCAGTACCACATTTACGATGTAAATCCTGCCGAAGTATTGGCAAACAAAGGAGCAAAAGCCATTATCAACATTTCGGCTTCTCCCTTCAATAAAGATAAACCGGTGTCCCGGAAAAGAATGCTTCAAAATCATGCCCGGAAGTTAGGAACACCACTTTTTTATGTGAATCAGGTGGGCGCCCAAACCGAGCTTTTGTTTGACGGTGATTCCCTTGCTTTTGATGGTTCCGGAGAGATGAAAGCTCGATCCAAGAGATTCGAACCGGACTACATGGATATTATCTTCAATGAAGAAGATCAGTCGGTTGAAGCTATAACGGATGTGGAGGCAAACTTTGAAACACCGGGCAAAGAGCAGGTTATGTTTGAAGGTCTGGTAATGGGAGTTCGCGATTACCTGAAAAAATCCAACGCCGCCGATAAAGTGATATTAGGTCTGAGCGGGGGAATTGACTCTGCCCTGGTTTGTACGATTGCGAAAGAAGCACTCGGGGCAGAAAATGTAAAAGCTGTGACGATGCCATCGAAGTTTTCATCGGCAGGAAGTGTCTCCGATTCAGAAAGGCTGGCGGAGAAACTGGGGATTGAACTCCTGGAAATCCCCATAAAAAATATTTACGAAGAATACCTGAATGCGCTGGCTCCGGTTTTTGAGGGAACTGAATTCAATGTGGCAGAAGAAAATCTGCAAAGCAGGACCCGTGGTGATCTACTCATGGCCATTGCGAATAAGTTTGGATATATGCTGCTGAATACAGGAAATAAATCCGAAATGGCTGTCGGTTACTGCACACTGTATGGCGATATGGCCGGGGGATTATCCGTCATATCCGACGTTTACAAAACCGAAGTTTATGATATTTGCCGCTGGCTGAATGAAGAATATTACGGGGAAGAAGTAATTCCGGAGGCCATTCTTACCAAAGCTCCAAGTGCGGAATTACGCCCAGATCAAAAAGATTCAGATTCTTTGCCCGACTACGGAACTTTAGATACCATTTTGAGATACTACCTGGAGGAGCAGCGATCAAGAGAAGAAATCATCAGTAGCGGCTTAGACGAGCACACCGTAGATAAAACCCTCCGATTGGTAGATTTGAACGAACACAAACGATTCCAGGCACCACCCGGGCTAAAAGTGTCCGCAAAAGCCTTTGGAACCGGGCGCAGATGGCCATTAGCGCAACAATGGACCGGGCAAGAGAAGCAAATCATTCAATCCGGAAAAATTAATAAAGAAGGGCGCTAATTCGTTGTTTTCTTCGTTGATGTTGCCGTGAGTTCTATTCTCCCAATTCTATACAATAATTAGTACTTTAGACAATCATTTTAAAATCATCTCTAATACATGCTTAAGAAGTTACGAAAAACGGCTATTGCCATAACCTGTTGTATGTTTATTGCACCCGGCATTTCTGCCCAGGACACCACTGCAACACTCGATTTAAAAGAAATGCCATTGCGGCTTTTGGATTACAAAAGTCCTATGCAAGGTTTGCAGGAAGGTGATGGAATAACCCAGCAACCGGCCATGCAGGAACTGGATAACTTCCAGAAAGATATCATGAGTCGCATTTCGGATATCTATCGCATACACATTAAAGCGATGGAAGCCCAGGTAAGCAATGATCCTCTGGAAGCAGAAGCTCAGATTAATGATGCCGTAGCTGCCACTCAGGGACTGTTGGATGATTATCCTGAAATCCGGGGCGACCGGCGATTTACCGAACTGTACCGATCCGTAATTTCAGAATACCGACAGTTTTATGGTATCACGGAAGTTGGGAATGAGCCTGAAGGAGAGATTTTTGCTATTCAGGAAGAACTGTTTTCTGAAGATGACAGCTGGATGAACGAAGATTATGACTTCCCGGAAGACCTTCCACTGAATAAAACGGATGTTCCGCTTATTCAGAATGACAAAGTAAACCGCCACCTGGTTTATTATACGTTACGTCGGCCTGAAGTAATGGAGACGTGGTTACAACGAGCAGTTAAGTACCAACCTATGATGCGCAAGATCTTTAGAGAAGAGGGCGTACCCGAAGAACTTACATACCTCGCTTTTATTGAAAGTGGATTAAACCCAAGTGCACGTAGTTGGGCTGCTGCTGTTGGAATGTGGCAGTTTATCAGGGCAACCGGCTCCGTTTATGGACTGGAAGCTAACTGGTGGATTGATGAGCGTCGCGATCCCGAAAAAGCAACCCGTGCAGCAGCACGTCACTTAAGAGACTTATACAATATTTGGGGTGACTGGCACCTTGCAATGGCGAACTACAATATTAGTCCGCGTGGGCTGAAACGAGCCATCAACAGAGCGGGTGGAGTTGAAGATTACTGGGCAGCTTATCCATATCTGCCAAGAGAAACCCGTGGGTATGTTCCCGGCTTTATTGCCACAACCTTAATTGGGATGAACCCTGAAGAATTTGGATTCCAGAAAAGCTATCCCGGTGAGCCCTATTCCTACAAAGTAGTAGAAGTTGACGGGTTAATGGAACTGTCGGATTTAGCAGCTGCTGCAGGTATCACCACTGAAGAACTTAAAGAATACAATCCTGAACTGCTTCGCTGGGCAACCCCTCCGGGAGGAAAGTATCCACTGAAACTGCCTGTTGAAACGGACAGAGAAGAATTTCTGGCTGAGTACAATGAGATTCCTAAAGAAAGCCGAAGCCAGAACATAACCATGCATACGGTTCAAAGGGGAGAGTCTCTGGGAATTATTGCTCGTAAATACGGAACTACTGTAGCCGGTTTGTATGGCTCCAATGAAAACCTCTCCAGTACTATCTACCCCGGGCAGAAAATTGTAGTGCCTCTTCCTCAGGGAAGTGCTACACAGATTTCTGCCAACAAACCCACAAACCAGCAGCGAAGTGTGACTACCAGACGGTCGTCCTCATCTCAGGTTAGTGCCCCTGCAAATTCAACAGCCGTGACCTATAAAGTGAAAACAGGTGATACGGTTGGGCATATTGCTGAGTGGTATGATGTAAGAGCGTGGAATATCCGCACGTGGAACGGCATCGGCAATACCATAAGGGTAGGGCAGTCGCTTACCATTCATGTGCCAAAAAGCCGGAAGAGCCATTACGAAAAAGTAAACGAAATGAGCTACGCCGAGAAGCAGGCTATCGAGCGCAAGCAGCGCCGTGGAGAAGACATTTTTATCGCATCCGCAACATCAACCGATAGCGATAATTATACCACCTATACCGTTAAGCAAAACGACACCCTTAGCGAAATAGCAGAAAGCTTTGGCGTTGGCTTAAGTCAATTGAGAAGCCTGAATAATATCTCCGGAAACCGGATTTATGTAGGCCAGACTCTCAGAATTTCTGCCAACTGATTTTATGACCAGGAAAGGGAAATATAAAGCAACCTTTGCCACAGCGCTGATTATACTTGCTTCGGCAGGGATAGCTGCACAGCAGACGGATATCTATTTCCTGATCAAAAAGAACTTTAGCATTTTCAGTAATGCCTATGAAAATGTGGCCCTGGAGTATGTGGATGAGGTAGATCCCGAGATACTCATGCGAAATGGTATTGATGCCATGCTCGAAACATTGGACCCCTACACCGTCATGTTCAATGAATCTCAAAACGAGCAGGCCGAAATCATGTCGCGAGGCAATTACGCTGGCATCGGTATTGAAGCCGGCTATCGTGACGGGGAAGTGGTTGTGATTGCACCTACTGAAGGCGGCCCGGCCGAGCAAGTCGGCATCAGGGCCGGAGATGTGATTGTTGCCGTTGATGGAGTTTCAACCGAAGGACTTCAACCCGAAGAAGTAAATGCGCTGACAAGCGGAGAGGTCGGATCAGATGTTACCATTTCCATAGAACGTTTTGGACTTGATCAAACGCTGGATTTCACCCTCAACCGGCAGCGCATTGAAGTGAGCAATATTTCTTATTCCGGTTTGATTGGGGAAGAGGGAAAAACCGGTTATGTTAGACTCACTCAGTTTGGCAGTAACTCTGCTGAGGAAGTCAGACAAGCCATGATTAATTTGACGGAGAGCACGGAGCTGGATGGTTTAGTGATTGACCTAAGGGACAATCCAGGAGGTATTTTACAGGAAGCCGTAGGTATTATCGACAAGTTTATTGAGCCCGGCATTACCGTTGTGGATATACGCGGGCGAGTAGCAGAGTATAACCAAACCTTTGCAACGCGAGAGCCTGTTATGTTCGACAAACCGGTGGTGGTTTTGATGAATGAGGGAAGTGCCAGTGCCTCAGAAGTACTTGCCGGCGCTCTTCAGGATTTGGACAGGGCTTTGATAGTCGGAGAACAGAGTTTTGGGAAAGGGTTAGTTCAGGTGGTTAAGCCATTGCCGTATAATACATCCCTGAAGATCACTATTTCGCGTTACTACATTCCAAGCGGCAGAAGTATTCAGTCTATTCAGTACACGCATCAGGGGCGGAATTCTGCGGTTATGAATCAAGACTCATCCAAAAGAGAATTCAAGACCCGCAACGGCAGAACGGTGTATGAAGGAAGAGGCATTGAGCCCGATGTGGAATCTGGAAAAGGCGACCTGAGTATTCTGGAGATAGCCTTGCTCCAAAAAGGAATGTATTTCGATTTTGCTACTGAATATGAAGCCACACATGATTCCTTTGTCTATGATGCATTACCTGATGACGTTTTTGAGGAATTCAGAAATTATCTTACCGAAAATGGCTTTGATTTCGCCACTGAATCCGAGAAACTGCTAAACGAGTTGTCTGCCCAGCTTAGAGGAGTGGATGGTGCCGAAAATCAATTAAACGGACTTAGAACGGCTATTTCCAGAGAAAAGGAGAAGCAGTTTACAGAAGATGAAACTGAAATTCGCAGAAACCTTTATCTCGAGTTGGTTTCCCGATATGAGGGGCAAACAGGAAGGGTGGAAGCCGGACTTAAATCAGACCCGGACGTACTCAAAGCCCTTGAGTTTATTGCCAACGAAGCAGAAATGAATAAGCTGCTTTCAGGGGAATAAAGCATGCCTCTTAAAGCAGATTTACATATCCATACCACCTGCTCCGACGGCCGTTTATCACCTGAAGAAGCCGTGCAAGTGGCCAAGGATAAAAATCTGGCAAGCCTGGCGATAACGGATCACGATACCTGTCAGGGGTATTTCAAAGCTGTTGATAAAGCAAATGAGTTGGATATTGAGCTCATTCCCGGTGTGGAGATTACATCCGTGCTGGCAGATAAAGAAGTTCACATACTTGCCTATTATTTTGATCCCGATACCAATTATCTGGAAGAATTCCTGAAAGAGCAGAAGAAAGCCCGAAAAAACAGGATTAAAGGGATTATTAAAACGGTGAAGAAGTCGGGAATTGATGTTGAGTATGATGAGGTTTGGGCAGAGGCAAACGGAGCGAATATCGGCCGGCCACACCTGGCTCGGGTGCTTACCCAGAAAGGATATGTAAGCAGCCCTAAAGAGGCTTTTATCAGGTACCTGAGCAATCAGAAATTGGGTTCTATTGAAAGCACTTATCCTGATTACCGGGAAGTGATTGAGATCATCAAAAATGTGGGCGGAGCCAGTGTGGTGGCTCACCCCGGAAGGTTTTATTCTTCGGATGAAATGCGGGCCTTTGTAGATGCAGGCATTGACGGTGTTGAGTGTATTCACCCCAGTCATAATTTCAAGCTGCAAAAAAAGTACACCGAATTTTGTGAGGAGCACGGATTATTGATGACCGGAGGCAGTGATACCCATGAAGGTGTCGATGCCGGATATACCAATTTGGGTGTGGTTACGATTGCCTACAAGCATATTGAGAAAATGAAGAAAATGACGGAACAACGAAAAAACATTACGGAAATTAAGAGTTAGTATGGCAGCAGAGTTAATAGAAGGCGACACAAATCCCGGAAAAGTGAAAATTGGCATCGTGGTATCAAAATGGAATTCCATGATTACCGATAAGATGCTGGACGGGGCTTTAAAAGCGCTTAAAGGTAATGGGATAGAGGAAGCGGACATCACGGTAGTAAAATGTCCCGGCTCCTATGAAATACCGTTAACCGTGCAAAAGGTTCTGGAGAACCGAGACGTAGCCGGTGTGGTTGCCCTGGGAGTTGTGATAAGAGGAGGAACACCACATTTTGACTACGTATGTGACGCTGTTAACCGTGGAATTACCGATTTAATTTTAAAACATAATAAACCCGTGGCGTTTGGAGTTTTAACTACCGATGATGTGAAACAGGCGATGGAACGAGCCGGTGAGAAAGGGAATAAGGGTGGAGAAGCCGCTTTGGCCCTTTTAGAGATGATATCAATGGAACAAAAACTAACTTCCTGAAAAGATTATTTACCTTGATAAAGGACAAGCAAAGCTCTAATTTTCAAAGCTTCAAAAACAGCCCAAAAAATCACTTGAAAGAGCTTACTTTAACAAACACCGTACAGACTGAAGACGATAAGAAGAATCAGGAAATCCTGAAGAATTCAGGCGAGATTCCTCTTCATATTGCCATAATTATGGATGGCAACGGTCGGTGGGCTAAGAGTAAGGGAAGTATCAGGCTGCATGGCCACAAAGTTGGAGTTGACTCGGTTCGGGACATTACAGAATCGTGTGCTCAGCTGGGTGTTAAATATTTAACGCTGTATGCTTTTTCAACGGAAAATTGGGGACGTCCATCGGCAGAAGTGCAGGGCTTGATGAGATTGTTGGTTTCCTCACTCCGTAAAGAGGCTGAAAACCTGAATAAAAACGATATCAGGCTGGCCACCATTGGTCAGATGGACCGCTTTCCAAAGAATTGCCAGAATGAGCTTCAGGAGGCTATTGAGCTCACCAAAGATAATAAGCTGCTGGAATTGTGCCTGGCACTGAGTTATTCCGGACGATGGGATATCACCGAGGCAGTTAAGAAAATAGCTCATCATGTAAAGGAAGGACGTTTAGACCCCGACCTTATCAACGATCAAATGATAAGTGACCACCTTTCGACCGCAGATGTTCCCGATCCGGATTTAATAATCCGTACCAGTGGGGAGTATCGCATCAGTAACTTTCTATTATGGCAGCTGGCATACTCCGAACTCTACATTACGGAAACCTACTGGCCGGATTTCAGAAGAGATGAATTATACGAAGCCATTCGTTCCTATCAGCAAAGAGACCGAAGGTTTGGAAAAATTCCATCATCCAAAGACGAAAACTCCTATTCATCTCGTTTAGTTAACAAAAAATCATAAGCATTAACCAAAAGGCGTGTTGTTACTTTTGAAAAGATTACTTTTTGCAACCTTATTGACGTTCGGCTTCACTTCTCATCTTTTACAGGCTCAGGATATTGAATTAACCGACCCCACTACACTCACCCCGGCCGAGTATCAAATTATGGAGGTAACGGTTGAAGGGAATAAAAACACCCGCGAGCAATTCATTAAAAATGCCAGTACGCTGGTTGAGGGAAGCTCCATTACCTATCCGGGTGGAGATAAACTGACAAGAGCAATCAGCCGACTTTACCGGTCAGGACTCTTTTCAGATATCAAGATTTTTGTTACAGATCGAACTTCTACCGGAATCAGTTTTCTTATTAAAGTAGAGGAGCAGGCACGCATCCTGGAGTATAAGTTAAAGGGTATTAAGCGTTCAGAGCGACGTGATTTGGAAGATTTGCTGGTTTTAACCCCCGGAACGGTAATTACTGAATCCGCTATTGGTCAGGCCAAGAACACGATCCGACGTTTTTACGAAGATAAAGGGTATTGGTACACGGAAATTGAAACCAGCACAAAAGAAGTGGAAGGGGTGGAAGACCGTGTTCGACTCATTTTTGACATCAAGCCGGGAGAACGGTTAGAGGTTAAGGACATTGTTTTTAAAGGTGCTGATGAGTTCAAAGACCGAAAGCTGCGTCGTCAAATAAAGCCACTTAAGGAAGATGCCTGGTGGAAAATTTTTGGCAAAAAGGTATTTAAAGAAGAAGAATTTGAAGAGGGAAAGGAAAGTGTGTTAACCTTCTACCGTGAAAATGGATTCACCGATGCCCGAATTATAAAAGATTCGGTGTACACGTACGAGCATGACGGATTATTCAAAGATAAAACCGGACTCAAGGTAGTGGTGACTATTGAAGAAGGCCCGCAATATAAAGTCCGTGATATCACCTGGGACGGAAATACGGTTTACTCCAATGAAACGCTCACACAGGTGCTGGGTTTTGAGAAAGGGGACATTTTCAACCAGAACAAATTTGAAGAAAATTACAGCTTTGGCGAAAGCAGCGTTAGCAGTTTGTACCAAAATAACGGATACCTGTTTTTCAGGGCTGTTCCAAATGTTACGAAAGTTGCTGAAGACTCTCTCGATATCCACTTTGATATTTATGAGGATGAAATTGCCACTATTCGCCACGTAAGCTTCTCCGGAAATACACGAACTCACGATGATGTAGTACGCCGTACGTTGAGAACCACTCCCGGAAATCGCTACAGCAGAGATGCCGTTATCCGAACCATTCGTGAACTTGGTACGCTGGGCTTTTTTGATCCGCAAAACATTCAACCCGATATTTTACCGAACCGTGAAGATAAAACCGTTGACATCAATTATCGCTTAGATGACAGCCAAAGTACCAGTAACTTTGAGTTTTCCGGTGGTTATGGTGGCCCGAGTATTGGTGTGATTCTCTCTGCCCGGGTTAACTTCAATAACTTCTCGTTAAAACGTGCTTTTGAAGATGGCGGCTGGACTCCAATCCCTTCCGGTGATGGACAGAAATTATCATTGGGTGTTCAGGTTACCGGTACAGGTTATCAGAGCTACAGTTTTGGTTTCCAGGAGCCATGGTTCCAGGGTAAGCCTACATCGGTTGGGGTGAATGTATCTTATAACTTGTTGAACTACAGAGGTTCCACGGAAAGAAATGAGCTGTTTTCAAGCTCAGTTTCCATGGGTAAGCGTTTGAAGTGGCCGGATGATTATTTCTCTACACAGTCAATTATCGGCTACCAGTTATACAATATTGAAGGGAACTCTTCTTTCCTTGCAGACGGAACTTCCAGCCTGTTAACCTTTGAGCAAGTGCTGGAAAGAAATTCTGTTGATAACCCAATTTCTCCGATGACGGGTTCTAAATTTACGCTTTCGTTTGAAGCGGCCCCTCCACTGCCGGGATTCTCTGAATATTATAAATTGACATCGGCCTACCAGCATCATGTGCCGGTTGTTGAAAAGCTTGTGTTAACCAGTCAGGTGCAATATGGATACATCGGTTACTTTACTGATGACAAGCGAAGTGAGCTGAATAAGTTTTTAGTTGGTGGTACGCAGTTACAACAGCGTCAAAGCTTTTTGTATGATAACATTGACCTGCGTGGTTACCCCGGTGGTACCACAACCAGTATTTCTCCGATTGTTGATGGCAGAAAAGTAGCCGGAACAATGTATAGTAAGTATTCACTTGAAATGAGATATCCGGCCGTTTCCAACGAACAGGTTCAGATTATTCCTTACGTTTTCACCGACGCAGGTAATTCATATCTTGACTTCAATGATTTCGATCCCTTCCGTGTAAAAAGATCAGCCGGTTTGGGAGTTCGATTATACCTTCCCGTGCTGGGCTTGGTTGACCTGAGTTACGGTTATCGTCTTGATGGCGTTACGGTACCAAACAGTGCTGATGTACAGCCGGGGAACTGGGAATTCTTATTTAACATAGGAGCACCGTTCTAATGCGATTGTATAAGTATTTATTTATTGCTGCTCTGGTTGCGGGACTATCTCAATCTATATGGGCGCAGGAGCAAAAAATCGGATTTTATGAGTCTGATTACATTCTTCAGCAGATACCGGAGTATGAGGGGATTCAGCAGCAGCTGGATTTACTGAGCACCCAGTGGAAGGAGCAGGTAGAAGAGATGGAGAATGAGATTCAGCAGCTTCAGGAAGACTATGAAGCCAAAGAAATACTATATACTGATGAAATTCGTAATCAAAAAAAGCAGGAAATAGCTCAAAAGAAGAGACAAAAAGAGCAATACCTTGCCCAGAAATTTGGACCTGAGGGAGAGTATTTTTCCCGGCAGCGTGAATTGTTAGAGCCTATACAACGCCAGGTTTTTACAGCTGTACGAGCAGTGGCTCAGCAGCAGAGTTTTGATTTTGTATTCGACCGTTCAGGCGACATCTATATGGTGTATGCCAATAATGAATACAATTTAAATGATGATATTTTGTTGGAACTGGGAATCGAGGTAGAAGAACAGTAACGACAATTGACTGAAAAAACTTTTAAATTAGAAAAAACGACAGATCCACAAACATGAGTAAAAGAATTACCGCAATTATCCTTTTCCTGAGCGTTTTTGCGCTCCAGGATGCTATGGCACAGGTGAAAATCGGTTACACCAATCCCGCCCGTGTACTTAGCCAACTTCCTGAAGTAGAAGAGGTTGACGAACAAATTAATACCCTGATTGACCAAAGAGATGAGGAGCTGGCTGCAAAAGCCACCGACCTGCAACAAATTTTCTCTAACTACGAGTCTTCCATGGCCAATCTTTCTCAGCAGGAAAGAGCAGTTAAAGAGCAGGAGTTGATGGAAATGAACCAGGAGTTTGAGCAGGATCGTGAGACCATGATGAATGAAATTCGCCAAAAGCGAAATGAATTAATGGCCCCCATCATCGAAAAGATGAATGCAGCAATGGAAGAAGTTGCACAGGAGATGGACCTTGACCTGGTACTTAATGAAGGAACTTCTTACGGAGACGCCATTATCTTTTTTGCAGAAAATGAAGGTCTCGACATCACCGACGAAATTATAGCAAAATTAAAATAATCAAAGCCAATAAAACGATACAAATGAAGAAATTAAGCTTATTACTTGTTTCCTTTTTGATTGCCTTTTCATCCATGGATGTTGCCAAGGCACAGGAAGCAGAAATGAAAATCGGTTACGTAAACCCGCAAGCTGTGCTTGCTAAAATGCCGGAAATGGCTGCGATACAGAAAAGACTGCAAAATTTTGCAGAACAGAAGCAGCAGGAACTGCTTCAGAAAGAGCAGGATTTTCAACAGCAGGTTGCTGAGTATGAGCAAAAAGCAGGCGTAAGAACACAGGAAGCTAACCAAAGAGAACAAGAGCGTCTGGCTCAGCTGCAGCAGGATTTAAGTACAGCTCAGCGTGAAGCAGAGCAAGCACTTCAGCAGCGCCGCCAGGAACTGTTAGGCCCTATGTTTACACAAATTGGTACAGCCATTGACGCGGTAGCCAAAGAAAAAGGCCTGACTTATGTATTGAATACAACCACCTCAAGCGGTGACCTGATTATTCTTTATGCTTCTGATGAATACCAGTCTAAATATGATATTACCGACGCGGTAATGCAGGAACTGGGTGTATTCAACTAAGCGAATACGTATCCAACATTACTTTGAGAAGCCGTTCAATTCTGGGCGGCTTTTTTTATTTCACATTTTTTTTCCGATTCCGGATATAATCCTCAAAAATATATCCGCCTAAATTATCAAGAGAGGCAAAGTAGGCTTTTCCTTTGTTGGCTTCCGTCATTTCCCGCACAAAACTTTGTAGATAAGGATCTTGCGCAATCATGAAGGTGGTGATAGTAATTTGATCTCTGCGGCATTTCACGGCTTCGTCAAGTACCTTATTGACGATTTTACGATCCAGCCCAAAGCTGTTCTTATAAAGTCTGCCGTTTTCAATCATACAGGACGGCTTCCCGTCGGTTATCATAAAAATCTGTTTGTTGGCGTACTTTTTACGCTGAAGAATATGACGTGCCACTTCAAGACCTTGCTTGGTGTTGGTGTGATATGGACCCACTTTTAAATAAGGCAGATCATCCACGGAAATTTTCCAGGCTTCGTTGCCAAACGCTACTATATCCAGAGAATCCTTGGCATAGTTATTCATGATAAGTTCTGAAAGGGCCATAGCCACTTTTTTGGCCGGTGTGATGCGGTCTTCGCCATATAGTATCATAGAGTGACTCAAATCGATTAGCAGAACCGTAGCATTAGATGTGTAGTGATCGGTTTCATAAACTTCCAGATCATCTTCCTGTAGGTTGAAAGCGTCAATGCTACTATGGTTCAGCATGTTCAACATAGTGCCCACGCTGTCTATTTGCCCGATGTCATCGCCCTGCGTCCATTTTCGGGTCTCCGGCTGGCGTTCCAATCCTTTACCGGTGTGGGGCGTTTTGTGCGATCCTACTCCACCTTTCTCAAGGTCTTTAAAAATTTCTTCCAGTGAACGTTTTCTGAGGCTGCGCTCCGTTTTTTTGGTCATGATGAAACCGGCACTACCACCATCATTTTCGATATAGCCTCTTTCCTTCAGTTCATCAATGAAATCACCCAAAGAATAGCCATCATCAAACTGTCCGGTAATGTCATATTCATTATCGAGATCGGTAAGCCAGTTCAGAGCTTGTTTCACTTCCCCGCTGGATATAGTTAGCAGCTGTTGAAACAAGTCCCACAAAGTATCGAACGGAGATTTCCCATTTGTCTTGGCAAATCGCTCATCCCACTCGAAATATTTAAAGTGCATAATCAGATCCCTTTTTCATATCAAATACTAAGTGGAGCAAATGAGTTCCATTAATTCAGAAAAGAATAGAATACATGAATATATTCAATGCGAAATCAGGAACGAAGAAAAGCATATCATCGACCGGTTAAAATTTGAACGACAATTGTGGGCAGAAGGCTACACGCATGTAATGGGACTGGATGAAGTAGGCCGCGGATGCTTGGCGGGACCGGTTGTAGCTGCCGGAGTGGTATTTCATCCAGATACAGACATACCGGAGATAAGAGACAGTAAAGGGATTGGAGAAGAAGAACGAAACAGGCTGGCAAAGCAAATAAAAGAGGAAGCCTTGCTGTGGACAGTTCAGGAAGGAAGTATTGCTGAAATTGACAAGTTGAATATTCTCTGGGCTTCACTTCACACCATGCAGAAATGTGTTGATGCCACCAAAATTACCCCGGATTATTTGCTGGTGGATGGCAATCGATACATTAGTTCGCTGATACCTTACACGTGTTTGGTAAAAGGGGACGACCGGTCGATGAGTATTGCGGCTGCATCCATTCTGGCAAAGGTTTACAGGGATGATTTGATGCGAAAACTCCACGAACAATTTCCGGAATATGGTTGGGATACAAATGTCGGTTATCCTACAGCCACTCATAAAAAAGGATTGAAAGAATTTGGCTATACCGTACATCACCGGACCTCCTTCAAGTTAGGCACTTCCAAAAAGCGACCTTCAAAGTAAATCTGCTTTAGCGGTAGATGCTGAAATCCCGTTTATAGAAGTCCATATTTAAACATATGGCCAACATAAGGGTGTTGGTGATAAAGGCCGACCCGCCATAACTTACAAATGGAAGCGGCAAGCCGATTACCGGGAGAAGGGCAGAAGCACTCCCCACATTGATAAAGAAATGCACAAAAAAGACAGAGGCAACACTCACCGTTACCAACTGAGCAAAAGGGTGCTTATGGCTGCCAGCCATGTTCAACAAGCGGATGAATAAGAAAAGGAAGGTAATGATTACAATTGCAGCACCCACAAAGCCAAATTCTTCTCCAATCACACAAAAAATAAAGTCGGTCCACTGCTCCGGTAAAAATTTAAGCTGAGTTTGGGTTCCCTCTAAAAATCCTTTGCCGGTTAATCCGCCTGAGCCAATGGCTGTTTTCGCCTGAATTACATTCCATCCTGCCCCGGTAGGGTCGTAAGCAGGATTTGTAAATGCGGCAATGCGGGCAATTTGATGAGGTTGCAGCAGCTGAGTAAGTGCCAGCTGTACCCCTGAGGTAGTCAGCAAGCCGGTGATGAGGGATGTGATGGATAACCAGACTCTTCGCTGAATAAAGAAGATGGCGGCCGTCAAAATTACGGCTGCAATCACACCATAATACCATTCTATAACCGATAAATATGCGATGATGGCCGGAGATATGATGAAGAGCGAAACTCCGTAAGGTAACCCGGACCAGAACAGCATGACGGGAATCAGCGTCAGAAAAATCAATGCCGTTCCAAGATCGTTTTGCATGAAAACGAGAATGGTTGGTATCAAAATTATGATCACAGAAATAACAGCGTAACGAACATTCTCTGCAGAAATATCCCGGCGACTTGTAAGATAATTTGCCGTAGCCAGGATCGTGGCAATCTTCATTAACTCACTGGTTTGCAGGTTAAATGGCCCAAAACGCAGCCAGCTTTTGGCACCATTTACTTCGGTACCAAAATAGAGGGTTATCACCATTAGCACTAAACAGATGGCGTAAAAGGCGTAAGAAAGCTGAATGAAGTTTCTCGGAGATATTAGCTGAACCGCTGCCAGCATAAATACGGAAAGGGAAACAAAGATGAGTTGCTTATAGAAATTGTCCTGAATGTATTCCGGCAAAAACTGGGACACCGGGCCCTGTGTAGCACTGTAAATAGCTACAATACCAATGGTGAACAGCACCACCCAGGCGAAAACTACAGACCAGCTAAATTCTCTGATGTTATTCATTCTGTGCGGGCTGATTTAGTTGTGGGGCAGGTTGTTCGTCTTCCTCTTCTTTGGGCTCAAAGTTCAGTACGTAATTATAAACGTAAGGCCGGGTTATTTCGCCCTGCAGATACTTCTCAATTACCAGAGAGGCGATGGGGGCTGCCGATGTGGAAGCAAAGCCGGCATTCTCAACAAATGCGGTAACAACAATTTCAGGATTGTCAAGCGGAGCGTAGGAGGTAAACCATCCGTGGTCCATGCCATGTGGGTTTTGGGCCGTTCCGGTTTTCCCGGCAATTTCAATATTAGGATGATTGGCATACCAGCGTCCGCTTCCTTCTGTCACAACACCACGCATCCCGGCTTTAACCACTTCAAGGTACTCATCCCGCAGCCAGTCAATTTTCGTACTTTCGGTGCGTACGCGGCTAATGGATCCATCCGGATGCTTGAAAACCTGCACTAAATGAGGTTTTACCCGATACCCTCCGTTGGCAAAAATGCTGGTCATTTGAGCAATTTGAATAGGGGAAACAGAAACCATTCCTTGCCCAACTCCAAAGTTGATAAGATCTCCGAGCCCCCATCTTCGTTCCCCAAGCCGTCTGTTCAGGTACGTGCTGTCCGGGATGAGGCCCGAATTGGCGTTAGGCAGATCTACATTACTGGCTACACCCAAACCGAAATCTTTAACCAGGCTGCTCCATTCATTAAGCTTGCCCTGAGAAGCGATCTTATCCATCAGCGAAAAGAAATAGGTGTTACTGGAAAAAGTGATGGCTTTTTTCAGGTCATACTCGCCAACGGGAGCTAAATCTCGGTAGGCCCGCCCGCGCACATAAGCTCCGCTGTTATAAATTTTTGTTTGCGGGGTGATGATTCCCATGTGCAAACCGATGATTCCCATTAACGGCTTAAAGGTAGAGCCCGGGGGTTGACGGCTTGAAATGGCCCGGTTATACAGGGGAGTTGTTGAATCCGCATTAATTGCCTGCCAGTAATCCTGATCCAGCCGTCCGGCGAGTTTGCTAAGGTCGTAAGTAGGAGAGCTGACCATGGCAAGAATGGCTCCGGTATTTGGGTTCATAGCAACCACAGCTCCGCGTTTACCTTCCATCAGCTTTTCAGCAAATATCTGTAGCTCCGTATCTATAGTGGTGATGATATTGCTCCCCTGCTCGGGATTGCGGCCAATTTCATTCCCTTCAAACTCTCCAAGAGCTTGTCCAAAAGCATTTACTTTGAGGTACCTGATGCCCAGTTCTCCGCGCAATGAGTCTTCATAGATCATCTCAAGGCCGCTTTTGCCAATTTTGTCGCCAAGACGGATGGTCTCAGATTGCCGATATTCGTTTTCATTGGCTTCCCGTAAATATCCAAGGAGGTGCGAGGCTTTCATCTCGGTGGGATAGTGACGTTTACTCTCTATCTGATGACCAATTCCGGGCAGCTGCCACAGGTTTTCCTGAACAGCCGAGAACGTGGGGAAATCTATCTCTGTAAACAACCGGGAAGTACGATGCCAGGAATACTGTTGAGCTTCCTGAACCTTGGTGTTTAAGAGGGAGTCAGAAACTCCAAGTAAATCAGCAAGCAATGGAATGTTACTTTTATCGAAAAGGGAAGGGGTGATGGTGATCGAAAATATGGGCTCATTATCGACAATAAGATTTCCGTTTCGGTCATAAATCAAACCGCGTGCAGGATCTACATATTCCTGCCGAACGGAGTTTTCCTGACCCAGAGCGGCGTACACTTCGTACTCCACAATCTGCAGGTAGAAAATCCGCCCCAGCACAATCAGAGTAAGCCCAAGTATGATAACCTGAAGCGCCCGGATAGAAGTTCTTGTTCGATTTGTTTGACCGGTGGACATCTGTGTCTAATTTCCTTTAAAAATGAAAAGCATGGCTCCCAACAGTGCTGTATATAAACTGTTTCCAAGGATAAAAATTATAGGACTAAATCCGGTTGTATAAGCCTCAATGAAGCTGCTTAATCCAAGGAAAATCAGGTTATGGAAAACAGCCGCCGCAGTGATAACAAGGAAAATCTGCCACAATAATAAACGCCCTTCTTTTCTTTGGTTCACGAAATTAAAGAATGCAAAACACATCAGCGTTTTGGCAAACATGTGTAATCCCCAAAAGTCAAAAAGGGCATCCTGTACCAGGCCAAGTGAGGCAGCAAATAACACCAGCTTAATGCGATCGTATTTCATGGCCAGCCAAAGCAGGTAAAGAATCAGCGGGTCGGGAGTGGCTCCAAATAAGCTCAGGTGCTGAAAAATGAGTACTTCAGCCAGAATGAAGCATAAGCCAATCAAAAAGTCTTTTAGGGTTTCTGCACTCATTCAAAAAGCTGGTTATAATCTTGTTGAAGGTTTACGATACTCGTATCAGGCTGAAATTCGATGACAAAGCCCTGTGCAATATCAGCCAGTATCACAAAGGGTTCTAAATAAATGCGTTGGGTTTCACGTCCAGGTTCCGGCTCAGACCGGATTACCCTTCCTATAGGAATTCCACCAGGAAATTGGTTGCTGTTTCCTGATGTTTCCACCACATAGCCACTGTCAATAGGAATGGTCTTGGGTACAAAGTCCATCACAAGTTCACCATATATTTCACCCGGCCAGCTCACAATACCATGAGCCTGATTCTCCTGAATGCGTGCACTTACCCTGAATAAAGAATTATAATAGGGCATCACCTGTGAGTAGTAAGTTCCGGTGAGTACAATTTTTCCGATCAATCCATCAGAAGTAACAAGGGGCATTCCGTCTTCTAATCCATCAGAACTTCCGGCATCAATGGTCAGGATATTATTTGATCCTGTTAACTGCTTCCCAACAATAGAAACAGGAGCTAATTCAAACTGACTACGCTCTCTGTATCCCAGAAGACGTCGAAGCTCACGATTCTCTTGCTCAATGGACCGGAGCCGGCTCAGTTCATCCTGCAATAAAATATTCTGGCGCTGCAGGTAGGTGTTAGTGTTGAGGGCTTGGCGGTAAACCCTGATGTTAGCCAAAGGTTCTTCGAGCAAACTCAGGCCCGTCACGGAAATTTTTCGCAGGGTATCAATGCCGCCCTGATGCCTGCCAATCATTATGGCTAAGGCAAAAACCAGGATAAGAGCGGTAACTATGTAATCTTTAGCATCACTTAAATTGAATGATCTAAATCGCATTCATTTCCAGGGGATTAGGAAATTACCGGACGGTAATATTCGAGATTTTCAAGTATGGCACCGGTTCCGCGAACTACGGCTGTTAATGGATCTTCTGCAATGTGGACAGGAAGATCGGTTGTTTCCATGATCAGTTTATCCAGATTCTTTAACAAGGCTCCGCCTCCGGTCAGCATAATTCCGCGATCCAGAATATCGGCCGACAGTTCAGGAGGAGTTTGCTCCAGAGATTTTGTAATCGACTCAACAATGGTGTTTACCGATTCCGCTATAGCTTCGCGGGCATCTTTGGAAGTAATGTGACGTGTTCTTGGAACCCCGTTTACAAGGTCACGACCTTTGGTAATCATCTCCAGCTCTTCATCAAGAGGAGCGGCTGAACCAATCTCACATTTAATTTTTTCGGCCGTTCGCTCACCAATCAAGAGGTTATGATTTCTTCGGAAGTAGTTAATGATGTCTTCGTTGAGTTCATCACCGCCTAAACGAACCGACTGCGCATAAACAATTCCTGATAGCGCAATTACGGCAATTTCTGTAGTACCACCACCGATATCCACGATCATACTTCCCACCGGCTCATGAACATCCAGTCCGATTCCGATTGCAGCGGCCATGGGTTCATCCACAAGATAAACTTCTTTGGCCCCGGCATGTTCGGCGCTGTCTCGTACGGCACGGCGTTCAACTTCCGTAATTCCGCTGGGTACACAAATAACCATTTGTCGGGTGGTGGAATACCACTTCATCTTCACTTTCTTGATCATCCCACGGATCATCTGCTCGGCAACTTCAAAATCAGCAATAACGCCATCTCTTAACGGGCGTACGGTTCTGATTTTGTTGTGCGTTTTCTCGTGCATCAATCTCGCCTGATGTCCTGTAGCAACAGGAACATTCTGTTGATTGAGAGCAACAATAGAAGGCTCATTTAAGACAATACCTTCTCCCCGAGAGTAGATCAACGTGTTTGCGGTTCCTAAGTCAATTGCTATATCGGTGTAAAGAAAATCTAAAAAGCCCTTCTGAGCTTGTTTTTTTGAAGACTGTGAAGGGTTTGCTCCGCTGGAATCTGACATTTGCGCTGATTAAGTGAATTGAACTTTAATGGGATGATATAATCATGAGAAAATACAATATTGAAATTGTATTTGCGAATGTATAAGCAACGAATATTAGGAAATTTATGAAACCGAAATGTAAGGTCATTTTTAAGCGGTAAATATCAGTGCTTAAAGTGACGTTTTCCGGTGAAGATCATAGCCATGTCATATTCATCTGCTTTGGCAATTACTTCTTCATCTCGGATACTGCCTCCCGGTTGAATCACTGCTTTAGCCCCGGCTTTAGCAGCTGCTTCAACACCATCTGCAAAAGGGAAAAAAGCATCCGAGGCTATAGCCGATCCGCTTAAATCCAGTCCTTCTTTATTGGCTTTGGCAACAGCAATTTCCGAAGAATCAACCCGACTTGTTTGTCCTGAGCCGATTCCCAAAGTGCGACCGTCCTTAGCATATACGATGGCATTAGACTTGATATGACGAACTACTTTCCATGAAAAAAGCAGGTCTTTCATTTCCTGGTCTGTTGGTTTTCGCTTACTCACAATTTCAAAATCATCCGGATTTGCAGGGGCCAAGTCAGCATCCTGATTCAGCAATCCTCCAAAAATAGACCGGAATGATGAAGCTTGTACTTCACGAACTGACTTTTTGATCCTGATTAATCGCCTGTTTTTTTTCTGCTGTAGCAATTCCAGAGCTTCATCCGAAAAGTCGGGGGCTATGATAATTTCAGTAAAAATCTCATCAATGGCTTTTACTGTATCAATATCCATTTGCTGGTTTACAACAACGATGCCTCCGAAAGGAGAAACCCTATCGGTGCTGAAGGCTTTCTTATAGGCTTCGGTCAGGTTGTCGGCCACGCCCACGCCGCTTGGAATGGTATGCTTGATAATGGCACAGGCGGGCTCATCCTTATCGAAATCGGAAATGATGT
Organism: Gracilimonas sp.; assembly: GCF_017641085.1. Taxonomy (NCBI): domain Bacteria; kingdom Pseudomonadati; phylum Balneolota; class Balneolia; order Balneolales; family Balneolaceae; genus Gracilimonas; species Gracilimonas sp. The sequence continues at coordinate 577,731 of NZ_JAEPPI010000001.1, forward strand.
TAAGTGCGGCATCTACATCCAGGTAATTGTTGTAACTAAGCTGCTTGCCATGAAAACAATCAATAAAATCATCCTGACTTCCATAAACGGCCGCTTTTTGATGAGGGTTTTCTCCATACCTGAGTTCCTGTGAAAGCGGGAGGGAGGTATTGAATTGCCGGGCAGGCTCTTCCTCAATCAAACCCGTAAAATAGTTGGCAATGGCACTGTCATAATCTGCCGTGTGAGCAAAAGCAGCTTTGGCCAGTTTTTGACGCTTCTCAAAAGAAATCGCCATCTTTTCTTCCAGCTCCTCGATAAAATCAGCGTAATGATCGGGAGAACTCAGAATAGAAACATGGGCAAAGTTTTTGGCTGCCGCCCGGATCATGGTTGGTCCGCCGATGTCAATAAATTCTGTTGCATCGGCAGCAGTAACATCAGGTTCAGCAACTTTATTTTTGAAGGGGTAAAGGTTCACAACTACCAAATCGATGGGAGTGATTCCCAGATCTTTGATTTCATTCACATCCGGCTCGTGAGAAGTACGGGCTAAAATTCCTCCATGAACCATAGGATGCAAGGTTTTAACCCGACCATCCAGGCACTCCTGAAACCCGGTAACCTCGGAAACATCTTTAACCGGAATTCCTTCTGCTTCAATAGCTTTGGCCGTGCCACCTGTTGATATAATTTCTACACCGGCAATATGAAGGGCTTTGGCAAGTTCTGATAGACCGGTTTTGTCAGAAACAGAAAGCAGTGCGCGGTTGATTTTAAGAGGTGTTTTAGGAAGGGATGAGAGAGGTTTAAGAGCCACGGTTTTGGGTTTTGAAATTTATAAGTTTTGTATGTGCTTCTGTATGGTTTGGGGATAGAGTCGATGCTCTTCCTTTAATACTCGTTTAGCTAAATCTTCCGGAGTATCGTTTTCATGAACCGGAACTTTGATTTGGGCAAGAATAGGGCCTTCATCAAATTCTTCGGTGACAATATGGACGGTGCAACCCGATTCAGTTTCCCCGGCTTCAAGTACTGCTTTATGTACATTGGAACCATAAAACCCTTTACCTCCAAACTTTGGAAGTAAGGACGGGTGAATATTCAGAATTCGGTTGGAATACATCTTGATGACAGAGGAAGGAATTTTCTTCAAATAACCGGCTAAAGCTATCAGGTCTGCATCCCAGGCTTCTAATTGTCGCAACAGTGCTTCTTCATAATCCTGCTCAGAGCCAGGTTCTTCAGGATTGATAACCTTTACGGGGATGTCGTTTTTTTCGGCACGTTCAATGGCGCCGATTCCGGGTTTGTTAGTTATCAGGCCGCTGATACGGGCAGAAAGCTCGCCACGCTGAATAGCGTCTATTATTGACTGGAAATTGGTGCCCGAACCGGAGGCAAAAACAACAATATTCTTCAAGAAAGTAGTGATGGATTTTGCAGTGCCTGATTGGGCGTTGAAGATAGTAAATGTTTGGGTGTAATGAAGGACTTTCTTGCTAACCAGGCGGACCGGTTGATTGAGAAATATCGCGCCTGAATACCTGGTAATTGTTGAAGCTCCAGCTTACCTGGGTAATGGTGATTTTTACAACTGTAGCTATAGGTATGGCAACCAGCATCCCGATAATTCCTGCCGTTTCAGCACCAATCAGAATAATAAACAGGATGGCAACCGGATGCATGTCGGCCGATCGTGAGAAGAGCATGGGTTGAAATACAATGTTGTCCAACATCTGAACTACAAATATGGCCAGGATACAGGCTGCCACTAAAGAGAAGTTGCCGGTTTCAATTATGGATACGATGATGGAAAGAAAATATCCCAGGATAGGTCCGAAGTAGGGGATGGTATTTGCCAGCCCGACCGCAATCCCCACCGACATTGCGTTATCCAATCCGGCAACGCTCAGTGTAGTCCACGAAGACAGGGCGACCAGAAAACTTTGGAAAAGTACGCTTCGAAAATAAAGGCCAAGACGTTTTTCAATTTTGTCTATAACGGTGAGTGTGGTCTCGAAATACTTATTCGGGACCAACTGAAGGAGGTCACGGCGGATTTTACTTCCGTCTTTAAGAAAAAAGAAAGCAGCAAAAGGCACTACTAATACAGCCGAAAAAATATTGGTAAAAATACTGAGGGCGTCGCTTACAATGGTTGAAATCTGATTTACATTAAACAGCTCATTAAGTACTGCGGTTATATTTTCTTCCAGGAAGCCGTCAGGCAGAAACTCAAATTTATTGGTAAGCTGATTTTCAACCTGTACCGCAATCCGGCGGATGTTTTCAATACTGAGTTGTGCGGTTAGTTCCGCCATTTGGTTAGCGATAATCGGGATAACGCTGGTGGAAATAAAAACAAGAATCAGGATTACGGTGGCCAGTATCAGTGTAATTCCAAACGTCCGGTTCAGCCCTGCTGATTGCAACCGGTTGGCAAATGGATCAAGGATGTAGCTGAGTATCATTGCCAGGATCAGGAACACAACCAGGGTAGAATAATTGTATAGAATGAGCAGTGCCACAGCTATTGCCGCTGCTCCGAGAATGAATTTTACTACCCGTTCTAATGTGATATTTCCCATTATGAGATGATATCTAAAAGTTCGTCCAGATGCTTTAAAATATTTTCTGAATCATACCCTTTTCTCATTAAATAGTCGAAAACTTTCTTCCGGCGTTTTTCTTCCGGCTCTCTCAGGTATCTCTTTTTCCTTTTGGTGATTAAAGTCATCATGCTTTCTTTGATCGCCTGATCTCCAAAAGTAGTATTAATTACCTGTTCGGCTATTGATTTTGAAATCCCCTTTTTAAATAACTGAGTTCTGATTTTATAGGGACCCCAGTCATTGAACTCAAACTTGTCGACGGCATATTTCTCAGCAAACTTCCGATCGTTGATGTATTCCTTTTGTTCAAATTCATCCAGAATTTCATCTATAAAGCTACCCGAGTAGCCTTTTTTGTAGGCTTTGTCTTTTAACTCTTTGCGGGAGTGGTCGCGCCGTGAGAGAATTCGAAACATGTATTCACGGGCAGCCCATTGGTCTTCCTGCTTCTCAATTTGCTGCAAAAAAGAAGGCGTTATTTCAACGCCTTTCTTTAGATTTAGTTTTGTCAGAGTAGAGTCGGAAACCCCGATCAGAAATTGGTTTTTAACAAAAATAGAGTACCGGCTGCTATTTTTCTTTTGAACCTGAATTTCGGAAACAGGGGCCGGAAGAAGTTTGAATGCTTCTTCCGAATACCGTTGGTATTTATCCTTCTTCTTCAACGGCTTCTTTGTCTTTTTTCTTACCCTTTTCCTCCTGCACTTCCTCTAATTCTTCACCGCGGAGTTTAGCGCGAACCTGCTGCTCAATTTTATCAGCTAATTCAGGATCTTCTTCCAGGAATTGCATTGCTGCATCGGAACCCTGACCGATCGGTTCACCGCCATGACGGAACCAGCTGCCTCGCTTCTCGATGATGTCGTACTCTACGGCAAGGTCAAGAATTTCGGAAATGCGGGAAATCCCTTTTCCATACATGATATTAAATTCGACCACTTTAAAAGGAGGGGCCACTTTGTTCTTAGCTATTTTGACTTTGGTTCGGTTACCGATTACTTCGTCGCCACTTTTGATGGAGCCAATTCTGCGAATATCAATACGAACAGAAGAGTAGAATTTAAGGGCTCGACCACCGGTGGTGGTTTCCGGGTTACCAAACATTACCCCGATTTTCTCCCGAACCTGGTTAATGAAAATGCAGGACGTCCGGCTCTTGTTGATGATTCCGGTAATCTTTCTCATCGCCTGCGACATCAGCCGAGCTTGTAGCCCCATGTGAGAATCTCCCATTTCACCTTCCAGTTCGGCCCGTGGCACAAGCGCGGCTACGGAGTCAACCACAACTACATCGAGTGCGCCTGACCGAATCAAAGTTTCGGTGATTTCGAGTGCCTGTTCTCCGTTATCGGGTTGGGAGACCAATAGCTCTTCTACATTAATCCCCAGAGCTTTAGCATAGCGTGGATCAAAGGCGTGTTCAGCGTCAATAAAAGCGGCATATCCGCCGGCTTTTTGTGCTTCCGCAATTACCTGAAGGGCGAGGGTGGTTTTACCACTCGCTTCCGGCCCGTAAATTTCAGTTACACGTCCACGTGGAATTCCCTGCACCCCAAGTGCATAATCAACCATGATGGAGCCGGTGGATATTACGTCAATATCCTGAATAGCTTCAGAACCCAGCTTCATGATGGTTCCCTTGCCGTGTTGTTTTTCTATTTGCCCTACGGCAATATCGAGGGCTTTCATTCGATCGTCTTTTGACATGGTATTCGGTTTTTTGAATTTGTTTTAGGCAAATATAATGGACAACAGTGACACTTCATGTCACCTCTTTTACAACGGAATCAATATATGTTCAATATATGTGATAGACAAATTTCAGATGTACTCATTTAAAATATTTCCCCAAAAAGTTGTTTATGTGTGATATATGTTAGAGCAACTAAAAAGGAATTCCTTACAAAAAAAATTTTCAGGGTAGATTTTTTACAACAGCATTAAGCTCATTTATGGCTTCATTGATCTGAGAAGTGGATATATAGGGGGCAGGCCCAAACCGTAGAATTTCACCACGGGCATCGGTGAAGACGCCTTTTTCAAGAAGAGCAGCTCTAATTTCCCGGGCGTGGGGAGAGGTAAGTGAAAGGAATCCGCCGTTCCGTTCCAGAGGCTCTTCGTGGGTGAGGCGAATCAAGGATTGGTCAAACTGATGGGCAAGGAATTCTTCTCTTAACATTCCGACTTGGGTCAGGTATTGTTCGCGCAAAACAGTTGGAGATAATCCATGCTCCCGGAAAAAATCGACCACCCGGGCAGCTCGAAATTGGGAGGAAGGGTCATAGGTTCCGCTGGCAAAACGCTGGTTGCCGTTATCATATTCCACCGGGGCATCGGTTCGGGGTTTATCGAGAGAGCTGAACGCAGCAAACCAGCCGGTTATAGCGGGACGGTAATCGCAATCTTTAGGAAAACGAAGAAAGCAATTTGCTTCTCCCCACTGCAAATATTTGTAGCCTCCAATCAGGATAAAACAGTCCTCCAGCCCGGCTTCCCGGATAGACAGAGGAACAACATTGGTTCCGTGGTAGTCATCAATTAAAACGGGGATGTCTTTTTCTCTGGCAGCTGCAGCAATTTCGGTGAGGTGTGTATTAATAAGACAAGTCTCAAAATACACGCGGGAAAGCATGATGGCCGATGTCCGGTCATCCATTTCATCAATAATACGTTCTGCAAAACTTTCATCGGGTTCAGTTGCTACTCGAACAAACTTCAGGCCTTCTTCTTCCAGCCTGTGCAGCTGACGAAACAGCGAATGAAATTCACCATCAGTGGATATGATTTTTGGCTTATTTTTAAGATCCAGACTGCTCATCCAGCTTACGAATAGCACATGGGTGCTTTCTTCACGACAATAGAATCCTTCAGGATCATCATAAAAATCACGCAGGTAATTTCTGAGGATTTCCGTCTTTTCAAAAGCGATGTCCCATTTGTTGTCCACATGTTTAGCGCATACATCAAAATATTCGGTTTGTCCTTCCCGGGCTACATCCGGCCAGGCCTGGTGAGAGTGACCGGTAAACAAGAGGCGGTTGGCTACATCGAAGTGAGAATAATGGGGGGAAAGCTTATGGGCTAGGGTGTCAATTGCGGACATGAAAAAATATCTGTTGATTCGTTTCTGGGCCTGAAAATAAGTTTACTTTGGCTTATTGCCTAAAAAGAATCAAGCTAACACGCAGGGATGATAATTCATTCTTTCTGAGCCGAATTCCCGTCAGAAAGATATTTCATTAATCCAAAAGCCATTGCAACGACCAACATCATATAGACAATAGCTGATAGAGTATAGACAGTGGGAGTGAGGTCTATCGTTTCTGCAAAGTCATCTAAAAACAGGAAGCTTGTGATAGCCAAAACTCCAAAAAACAGGAAAGCGAGAACACCTTTTGTAGAGAGCTTTTGGGACTTTAGTTCATCTTCATATTCTTCAAAAGTAGTTTCTTTGAGAACCCAATAGCGAGCTCTTGTCCGGTCCATTAACACAAATAGTAAAGCGAAAAGGGCAACTATTACAGGAATAGAAAACCACACCGGCTCAGAACCTATGGTGCTTTCGAGGTAGTAAAAAACACCCCAGGTAATTCCAAGCAAACCCAGAATAAAGAGGGGATAGATCAGCCAGAAAGGCTTTTCGAATTGAGGGAACCCGGAATCATTTTTTTTCTGAATCAGAATGGTATCACAATGCTGACACCTGAAAAATCCCTGAAGGGCTCTTTTAAAACCAACCCCTTTCAAATAGAACGTTCCCATGAAACCCACAGGCTTTTTACCGCAATTCGGACAGTTCATGATGTACCCCTTTTTTGTTTATCAATAACTTTCGGTTGACTCGGAGCTCTTAAGCCGCATTCTGTTGTTAACTAGGATATAAGAAGTAAGCTCTATTCCGGAAGTTTCTTAAATAATGACGAATTCATAATCTTAAGAGCGATAATTAAAACGATGGCCAGGTAAGTCAGTGTACCCACAACAAAAAGTAAAGTGCTTATTGAATGATCATTTGCCCATTTACTGAGGAATCCAAAACCAAAGATGGCAAGTACTGCATAGGCCATAAACACAATCATTCCCATAACTGATTTTTTTTGAATCTGTTCCTCTTTTGCAGGATCATAGATTTCGAGTGTTATATATTTCCTCGCCAATGCTCCTCCACCCAAACTGATAGTTATACCAGCGAGAAAAAGTAAAGCCAAAGACAATGCAGGCGAAGAAATTGAGAAAATAACTTCCATATTCATAATCACCGCCCAAGTCAGGGTGAGTGTCAAAATAATGAGCGTGCTGAGAATCACGTAGAAACTGTTTTCGAAATGATAGAAACCATATTTATTCTTTTTGAAGGTTAGTTCGGTTCCGCATTTCCGGCAATTGTATTGCCCCTTTAAATTTTTCCTGAGCTCCTCTTTACCCGGAAATATAGATTCCAAAAAAGTATATGGCTGTTCTCCACAATTTGGACAAGTCATATTGTACCCTAAAATTTTACCCGATTAAACGATGGCATTAAATACTAAAAATAACTCTTTTAAATCAAGCCAGATCAGAAATTTGCCCGGATAGCCCAAAGGTCCGGGAAAATTGGATTGTTCAGTGTTTTATGCAGGTATTTGGCACCGTCCGATCCACCGGTTCCTTTCTTGGTGCCGATGGTTCGTTCCACCATTTTAACGTGCCGGTAGCGCCACTCCTGTAGTCCTTCATCATAATCCACAAACAGCTCTGCAATCACAGCCGCTTCCGGATCATTTTTCATAGCTTCAACCAACATCTCCTGAATCTCTTCGGAAGGCTCATGAACCAATCCCTTTTCGTTTTCGCGTTCGGGATGGATGTTATATCCCCGCGTTCTCAGGTAGGCACAAAAACTTTCCCACAATGTGGATTCTTCCATCCGCTGCTCCAATACCTTTATATGATTGGGCTGATCTTTATGGGCTTCTTTCATTAAGGGGAAGCGGAGTCCGCAAACGATTTCCATTTCCCGGAACTGCAGGGATTGAAACCCGCTCGACTGACCCAGGAATTTTCGAAAGCTATTGAATTCAAGAGGGGTCATGGTTTCCAGGATATCAATTTGGGAGACCATGGTTTTTAGTATGGTAAGAACCCGCCGCATGGTTTTAAGAGAAGCCCAGGTGTTTCCGTCTTCTAGGTTTTTGCGGAGCTTCCCAAATTCATGCAATATCTGCTTGAACCACAACTCATAGGTTTGATGGATAATGATGAACAGGGTTTCATCATGTTCAGGTGGGTTTGATTTAAGCTGCTGTAGTTCAAGCAGTTCGTCGATTTTCAGGTAGTTGGTATATGTAAGGCTCATAGCACAATTTTGATTGAGCCGAATTATAGCGAGATCGTCGGATTGATGCTAAAACTCAATTTGGATGATAGAGATGATAAAATTGGTGATTAATTTCATTAAGAATAGTTGAGATATTTTGAAATCGGGGATCTGTTTTAGCAACGCGCGCTCAAAATTTATCGACAAAAGATTTAAAAAATGTTACTTGGTATGGTTTTGAGAATATTTTCTGGGTTGAGAGCCTTGGCACTATAATAAATTTTCGATCTCAAATCGGCGCACAACAAATAGGGGGAAGGGCGTAAGTTTGACAGCTCATCCAAACCTTTTATCGATTACTGAGTGTTAAATAACGGGTTTTCGGTGAAAATTTTTTTCATGGCAAGTCAGTTAAAATTCATATAGTTAAAGCATAAGCAGGAATTAGAAGTTCCATACAAGAAAATTTTTTATAAGGGTGGCAGGGGTATCTGGGATATAAGTAAGAGAGAGAAGTAAACAAATGAAGCGGTTTTAGGGCAAAGGAATTAACGAAATTCAGTGAGTTTCTCCGTTTGCTAAAAAACCTTCAACAAAAGTTTATTTCTTAATTGGAATTTTATACTATGCGGTTTCAGTCAACACTGAAAAATCCTGTTTGGGATTTCTACTGTTAAAAAAATTTTTCAGTCTATGGATGTTAAAAAGCTACTATCATTCTTCTTCTTTTTGCTTATCTCTCAATCCCTTCTTGCGCAAACCGGTAAAATAACCGGATTTGTAACCGACACGGAAGGGGAACCGCTTCCGGGGGTGAACGTAATTATTGAAGGAACAACTCAGGGAACAGCAACTCAACCGGATGGATATTTTCAAATCTTAAACGTGAAGCCCGGTACATATACCCTTAGAGCTTCTTTTGTGGGATTTACTCCGGTTGTTATTGAAGAGGTGGAAGTAAACATCAACCTGACTACCGAGATTGATATCGAAATGTCGGAACAAACATTTGAAGGGGAAGAAGTTGTGGTTGTGGCTGAACAACCTGTCGTGAAGAAAGATGTTTCCTCTAGCCAGGCTAATATCAGTAAAGAAAATATAGATGCGCTTCCGGTAGCCAGTGTAACTGATGTGGTTGGTCTGCAAGCCGGTGTTGAAGGCTTAAGCGTTCGGGGTAGTGGCTCTGATGAGATTTCGTTCAACCTGAATGGATTTACTCTTCGTTCCGGGCGAGATAACAGTCCCTTTACCGGAGTAAGTGTTACTTCAGTTGAAAATGTACAGCTGCAAACCGGTGGTTTTAATGCTGAATACGGTAACCTCAGGTCCGGTTTGATTAACGTAACCAGTAAAGAAGGTAATCCCGATCGTTATACGGTAGATGGACTGATTCGTATTACTCCTCCACAAAAGAAAAATGTAGGGCAGGATATAAATAGTCCTAATTCATACTGGCTTCGTCCTTATATGGATGATGAAGTGGCCTGGACCGGTACGGACAATGGAGCCTGGGACCGATACACCCAGCAGAATTACCCATCATTTATCGGGTGGAATGCTTTTTCACAGAACCTTCTCGCTGACGACGATCCAACAAATGATTTGACACCTGAGGCAGCTCAGCAGGCTTTTCTATGGCAGCACAGAAAAGATTTTGCCATCACCGAGCCTGATTATGAAATTGATTTGACGGTAGGTGGCCCGGTTCCGTTTGTAAGTGAAAAGTTAGGAGACTTGCGGTTTTCATCATCTCTTCGCCAAACCCAGACCATGTACATGGTACCCCTTTCAAGAGACCGGTATCAGCAAACTACTTTCCAGACCAAAGTAACGAGTAATGTGGGAACGGGTATGAAATTGTCGATTGACGGACTGTACAGTAAGGAAACAGGTACAGGTGCCAGTCAGTCAGGTAATCCGGGCTTCTTTGTATCCCCGTCCGGTATTGCAGGTAGTATTGAACGGGTAAGTTTCATTGAGTCCAGATTATATGCTACCGATTACTGGGCGCCATCTGAAAGAGTAAGTGCAAATCTTGGGGCACAGTTTACTCACTCCATCAACAACAATACATTTTACGAAGTAAAGGTTAGCAACTATTATTCAAGTAACAGCACGAATCCCGGTGGATTTCGCGATACTTCCGATGTTGTTAGTTTTGGAGGAGTTGGTTTTTCTGCAGCTCCATTTGGATTCTTTGATGAGACCTCATTTGGCTTAGCGTCCGGTATGCGAATGGGAGTTGGAATGAGTACCTCCCGGGATAGTAGTGAGGTTTCTGACCTGAATGTGAATTTCGCCATCACCAGCCAGGTCGATCGCTTTAACTTGATTAAGGCGGGGATTGATTTTAACAGAACAAACAGCCGGGTTAACTACGGTTCTTTTGATAAGGTGCTACCTTCAGGCCGTACCCGCTCCGTTTGGAATACAACTCCGTACCGAATAGGAGCATATGTTCAGGATAAGTTAGAGTTCCGTGGTATGATAGCTAACCTGGGGCTTCGCCTGACCTACAATGACCCGAATGTTGAGTGGTATGATTATGAGCCTTTTACTGATTTATTTTCTAGTGGAAACGCTTCCGCGCTGGACACGGCAGCTACTTCAGATGTTGATCCTCAGGTTGTACTGCAGCCACGCTTAGGGGTTTCTTTCCCAATCACCGAAAGCAGTAAGCTGTTCTTTAATTACGGACATTTCGTTCAGCTACCGGATCCAGAAAACCTGTATCTGGTCCGAGTTGAGCCTTTTACGAATACCGTAACCCGAATTGCTGCTCCGGGTAATAGTTTACCTAAAACCGTTGCTTATGAACTCGGATATGAGCAAAACTTATTCGATAATTATTTGATACGAATAAGCGGTTACTATAAAGATTTGACCAACCAGCCTATTCAGGTTTCATTTACAGGACGTGATAACAGCAACTACACGGTTAGCCGGCCATTTTCATATGAAGATATCCGCGGTATAGAATTTACTCTCAGAAAACAAAGAGGAAGATTTTTCTGGGGTGAAATTAATTACACCTATGATGTGCAAACGACTGGGTTTTTTGGAACGCTTGAAAACTATGAAAACCCATTTGAGCAACGTCAATATGAGCGCTTAACAGCTGATAATGACATAAACAGATCAACACCACGTCCTTATGCCCGCTTGCAATTGTATTTCCAGACACCATCTGATGTTGGACCTGAATTTCTTGGCGGCCACCCCTTAGGTAGCTGGCAGGTTGTGCCATTAGTTACCTGGAGGGCAGGGGATAAGTTTACTTATACAGGAGGAGGCTCAATTCCCGGTATAGTGGATAACCTGCAATACAGAGATTTCTGGGGAACCAGCCTGCGATTGACAAAACGCGTGGACCTCGGGGACGGATCTAACCTTCGATTCTTTGCTGATGTGAGTAATGTGATCAACCGAAGAAACTTCAGCATTTTCAATTCCGGCCTGATTGACGGTAACGATTACCTGGATTACATGGCTTCACTTCACCTGCCAAAAGGAAAACTTGAAGAGATAAATTTATTGAGTTCTCGTGTTCCCGGTAACGATCAACCCGGCGACTACCGTCCGGCAAGTGTTGAGTATGTACCGATTGAAGCTACCACAGATTTAGGAACCATAAGTAACCCGAACGGGCGGGCCTTGTACTACAATACCCAGGAAGGAAAGTATTACCAGTTTGAAAACGGATCTTTTGTTGAAGCAGATAAGGGCTTTGTCAATAAAGTGTTAGACGACAAAGCATATATCAATATGCCTAATCAACGGTTTTTCAATTTCCTTGATCCAAGGACGATCCGTTTTGGTGTAAGATTTTCGTTTTAAATAACAGAGCAGTAATAATTAAACAAGCGTAATGAGTAGAAAGAATTTGTATAAGAGTATCTGTGCTTCGCTACTAATAGCCTTTGGGTTGTCTGCTAATGCCTATTCGCAAGTAGAAAACAGATGGTTATCGGCGGGGTCTTTTCACAATTTTTATTCCAGTATTGGCTCTGAAATTGAAGAAGGCTTTATCAAGGAACAGCAGGGCGGATGGCAATGGCCTGCTATTTACAGAGGTCAGGATGCCCAGGCCATGAAAGCACTTTGGCTTGGAGTAACAGACTATACGGACGAAAACGGAACTACCTTCAGCAGCCGGGTAGTCCATGTGGGCCCTCGTGTAACCGGGCTTGGAGAATTTTACCCTGTGAGCATGGAAACGGTAAGTAAGTTTCAGCCACCATCAGTTACTGTAGATGGTTTGGATTCATTTTCAAAAAGTGTACAAAACGATCGTATAGATCCAAACCTGGAAGCTGACCGTGAAATACGCGTGGTTACAAACACCCTGATTGGTGTTACGGTAAAAAGAACCATCAAGCAGTTTAGCCAGCAGTACCACGATAACTATCACATTATTGAATATACCTTTGTAAACACAGGCAACACTGATGATGACCCTGAGATTGAAATGCAGGGGCAGGATATCACAGGTTTTGTACCCTACTTTCTGAACCGAATGGCACCGGTTAAAGCTTCCCGATATACCATCGGTAACGCAACAGGCTGGGGTATTAATACCATGAATGATCAGCGAGGGGACGGTGCCCGACCCGGTGAACCGGAAGACTTCAGGGCTTCTTTTGCATGGCATGGCTATTTCCCAAGTTTTGCCAATCCAAATTATGACAATATCGGAGCCCCGATTTTTGTACCAAATACCACCGGTGGTTATTTATCAGCCGATGATACCACAGGAAGGCTGGCAGCCTATCACTTTGTAGGAACCGTAACGCTGCATGCGGATGCCTCCTCAACGGATCCTACCGATGATCCAGGTCAGCCTTTTACCATGTCGTATGAGCATAATGATGATCCATTATACAGTAACAACGATGCTTTTAACGTTACTAAAATGGAAGATGAGTACGAGATGATGAATCGTGGCAGGGTTTCACCCCGACATGCCTACGTGGTAGAGCCAAGTGGTTTTGATGGTTTTGTGAACCCTTCAAACGATCCTTCTTTGGGTGAAGGTGGAGGGCAGGCTTATACCTATGGATATGGACCTTATGACATTGCATTCGGAGACAGTGTGACTATCGTCATAGCTGAAGCCTCATCAGGTATTTCACGGGAGGTAGCCAATGAAACAGGTGCCGCTTTTAAGAGAGGCGATATCACAGCTGAAGAAAAGAACAGGGTGGTTTTCCAGGGAAGAGACTCTTTGTTTCAAACATTTGAACGGGCCATTGCGAATTACGAATCCGGATATGCCATCCCCGAAGCGCCTGAGCCTCCAAGTATATTTACGGTGACCTCTGCAGGTAACGGAATTGACCTGGAATGGGAATACACCGGAAATACATCGAACCTATCAGGATTTAGAATTTACCGTGCTTCCGGCCGGTTAGACAGTACATACCGGCTGTTGTATGAAGCTGATCCGAGTGAGAATTTTATTAAAGACGGGGATGTGGATCGCGGACCTGAATATTTATTGGATCCCCCAATACGCGGGCTCGACTATTACTACTATATAGTAAGTGTCGGCAACGTGAACAACGATGGAACCGGACAAACGCCAACGAATACAGAGTTGGTCAGTAACCGATACTACATGCAAAGCTACGACCCTGCGCGCTTGCTGCGACCTGCCGGTGAAGCGATGGCGGATATACGAGTAGTTCCGAACCCCTACAGGGCCAATTCCCCCGTTGAATTGAAATTTGGAAGTGTAGCCAGTGAAGACCGGGTTGCCTTTTTTGAGGTGCCAAGCGTTTGTACTATTGAGATCTACACAGAGCTGGGAGAAAAAATAAGGACTTTGACTAACACAAATGGCAGCGGTGACATTTACTGGGATGTAAAGACCGACTACCGTCAAAGAGTAGCCAGTGGCATTTACATTGCCCGAATTATCAACGAAGATCCCAACAGTGATGAATTCGGCAGAGTAGCTACAAGAAAAATTGTAATCATACTATAGGTGTAAAAGTGAGATTAACCAAAGCAATATTCCTCTGTATTTTAGCGCTTCTTTGTACCACAGATATATACGGGCAAAAGAAAAGAGCGCAAACAAGTATGAAATTCTTAAGTGTATCGCCCTCTGCCAGAGCTTCTGCCCTATCCGGAGCCGTTACTTCGGTTGAAATGGGAGCCTACTCTGCCTTATACAACCCGGCAACCATGGCCTATATAAACGGTACGTACACCGCAAGCGTAGGTGCTGTGCAATGGATAGCGGACATCAACCACAATTCAGCTACTCTGGTTTATCAGCCGGCCGATGGTAAATTCGGAGTTATAGGGTTAAATGCTATTTCGGTTGATTACGGAGACATCCTATCCACGGCAAGGGCCGACAACGAGCAGGGCTATATTGACCTTGGTACCATCAACCCAACAGCCTTTGCAGTAGGTCTTTCTTATGCAAATGCGGTGACCGACCAGTTTTCTGTTGGTGCAAACTTCAGGTACAGTAATCAAAACTTAGGAAGTGCTGCAATTAGCACGGATGGGGCAGGGAACTACGAAACCCAATCATTTTCGGCGGGAACCGGGGTGCTGGATTTCGGAGTGCTCTATAAAACAGGGTTCAGAAGCTTAAATTTCGGAATGGCGCTCAGGAATTTCTCTCCGGAAGTAAGTTATGATGATGAAGGAGCTGAGCTGCCGCTTACGTTTAAGATTGGGGTATCCATGGATGTGCTGGACTTGACGAATCTCGACCCGGATGTTCATTCATTATTGGTAAGTATAGATGCGAATCGCCCCAGAGACTATGATGAACAACTTCTGTTCGGTCTGGAATATACGTTTATTGATCGGTTCGTACTTCGCGGAGGATATGGTTTCCCGAAAGATGAAGAGCAGCTTACTTTCGGTGCCGGTATCAAACAGCCTATCGGTCCATTAGTGCTGAGTGTTGATTACTCATATACTCAGTTCGGTGTTTTTGGAGAGGTAAACAGGTTTAGTGCTCAAATAGGATTTTAAATGACATTAGTAAGTATGAAGTTCAGAAAAATAAATCGTCTCGTATTATTAGCAGTTTTAGCTACCGGATTGATCTCCTGTAAAGAAGGCAATAGTGTGTACGATCCGGGCTATGAACCGTCAAAACCAAATCCTGTAGTAACCAATATCACTCCTGAAAACGGATATCTTGCCGGAGTGGATTCTGTTATTATAATAGGTGAAAACTTTGCCTCACATCCAGATAGCGTAATCGTAAACTTTGGAGGTTCGGCGGGCGTGGTTAAAAGTGCTACCGAAACCCGCCTAGTGGTTCGGCCGGGCACTATTTGGGGTGATAACCTGGATGTAAGAGTTGGCGTTCGTGGTGCCGAGTTTTTCAGTGAACCCTATCAATATGACCTTATTCAGCCATTTGGTTTCTATCCCGGGGTAGATGAAAGTAATACACCAACATCTCCTGTTGCAGTTGACGCTCAAAACAATATTTATACCATTATTAACACGAATGGGATTATCAGGTACACGAGAATTTCTCCCGATGGCACCATCACTACCGACATGACAAGATATCCCGGTGAATTAAATGAAAACGACAACCCATATCCGTCTGACAGTACCATGCGTTTTACTGCTTACTCCACGATGGAAGTGGGGCCGAATGGTGATTTATTTATGGCTCAGCAGAACCTGAGAGCCATTTTCAGTAAAGAATTCGGTAATGACCTGCAGGAAGATGTTTGGGTGGCTTCTTCCTCCGGTAACTTAAAGATTCGTGATTTTGTTTTTGATAACAACGGGTACCTGTGGGTTGTAGGAGCAGACAGTGATCAAATTCACAGATTCAACACGGCTAATAGAAATGAGTCCAAGACTCCCTTTGCAGGAGCACTATCTTCGGTTGCATTTTATAGTAATAACAACGAACTATTTGTGGGTGGAGAAATTGATGGCGGACAAAAAGTTTGGAAATTTACCATTGACGGAGGAGGTAACCTGACACAAGGAGGCCTATATTTTGATTATGGACAGCATTACGAAGGATCTGTTTCAGATATGATATTTGCTTCAAACGGTGAATTAATTATAACAACGGGCAGAGAAATTAATGATGTATCGAAGCCAAGTATGGTAAGAGTATTTCCTGATGGGCGTCATGAAGCTTTCTACGAAGGAATGCTAAAGCCCGGTGCCACAAGTATAACCTGGAGGGATGATGAATTTGCTGTAGTAACCATTCGTGGAGAAGAAAACAGCATTAATTTCCTGGACATGTATGACCGAAGAAGGGCCGGGATTTTCGGATTTTAACTAAAACGATAACCAAAACAATAACCTAATAAGACCTATCGATAAACAGATACAAAGGAGAAATATGATGAAAACGAATAAACTATTAATGGTGCTAAGTTTTATGCTGTTACCGGCATTGGCTTTTGCACAATGGACGCAGGACACAACATTTGTCCCTGATGGAGATGATCTCTTCTTCGAGGTACATGGTGTAGCCGTAGATAATGAAGGCAAAGTTTGGGTTCAGTCATTTTATTCGACTGAAACTATAGTTGTTAACAGAGATCTCGGGGATGACGGGGTGCCAGATACATTAAGTACCCGTGCCATTTACGTTTACAATGCTGATGGTACACCTGCTGATTTCTCACCACTTACCGTATTAGAATGGGAAGATGGAGAAACACCAAATGACACCCTGGGTAGATACTGGGATCCTTCATTAAACGATGGAGCGGGAGGATACGATACCCGATCCGGTCGAGGTATTGAAGCTGATTATGATGGTAATATCATTATTTCTCAGTGGAACGTATTATTCAAACTGAACTCAGATGGTAAAGTATTAGCTAAAGTTGCTCCAGAAATTGGTTCACTTACAGAAGCTTCTACTGACCGAGATGGTAATGTTTACGTTTCTGCTGTAGTAGCAACAGATGCTCCTATCGTTAAGTACGATCCTAATCTCGAGAATCCTGAAGAGATCATTACTCTTACTTCAAGCTTTTCACGTGACTTCCAGGTTTCCCCTGATGGAAACAAAGTCTGGTGGGCTGGATATACCTTAGGGGCTGTGCTGGAATACTCACGTCCGGACGAATTCAGTAGCTTTGGTGCTGTACCAGATACTGTTTTAAGAGGTTATAAAGCAGAAAGCTTCGATCTGCATCCACAAACCTATAACCTGTGGATTGGTTCAGGTTCATTGAATGATGTACCAGCTGAAGGTATTCAACCACAAACCTGGTATGCCTTTGACTATTCTACATTAGGATCTGACGAAACACGATTGGATAGTATCCAATGGGCAGCTGGTGCTGATGTAACAGCTGGTTATGACAACGCACGTCCTCGTGCTCTTGATTTCTCCCCTGATGGTACCATTGCCTATATTGGTTCATTCAGTGCAGGTGAAACAACGGTGGATCTTCAGAAGTTTACCACCGATCAAGTTTATACATCTAACGAAGATGAGAACAAAAATGAGATTCCGGAAGGCTATAGCTTAAGCCAGAACTATCCGAATCCGTTTAACCCAACGACTAACATTGAATATACTATTAACGAGGCCGGACCGGTTACTCTGAAAGTATATGACATGACAGGTCGTGAAGTGGCAACACTTGTAAATACGCGAATGAATGCAGGAGAGCACGTTGTTTCTTTCGATGCTTCTAACCTGTCTTCCGGCGTTTACATTTATTCGCTGCAGGCTAATGGCGTTCGTCTAACGAACAAAATGACTCTGATTAAGTAACAGGCAATAAGCCGATAAAAGGCAGCCTTGTGCTGCCTTTTTTTTTACACCTATGAAAAATGAATATCATGTCGTTTAAAAAATCAATACTACTTTTATTTGCAACTTTACTTGCCGGCAGTACAATTGCTCAACAAAATGAGCCCCCTAAAAAAGAATTCAGAGCCACATGGATGGCAACGGTAATAAACCTGGATTGGCCGGCTTCCGGTGATTTGCCTGTCCGTTTTCAAAAGCAAAGTTTAACCGACCGTTTGGATGACCTTAAAGCGGCGGGAATAAACACCTTATACTTTCAGATAAGAACTGAAGGGGACGCTCTGTATGATTCAGATATTGAACCCTGGTCGAAGTATTTGACCGGAGAAGAAGGCGTTGCACCGGATCCATATTGGGATCCTTTAGAATTTGTAATTGAAGAAGCTCATAAAAGAGGAATGGAACTTCATGCATGGCTGAACCCTTACCGCGCCATGCGTACAATTCCTGATGATTTCACACAAAAGATTTTCAACAATGAAAGCATCGACGAAAGCCTGAAGCCTTTTCTCGGCAGATACTACGATGCGAACTCAAAAAATAAGCTTCCCGGAACTACTGCACGCGATTCTCTGCATGTAGCTAATAAGCATCCGGAGTGGCTGTTTGTAATGAATGACAAAATTGCCATTATGAATCCCGGCCTGCCGGAGGTAATGGAATACAATGTTAAGGTGGTGATGGATGTAGTAAACCGCTACGATGTGGATGGAATCCACTTTGACGATTATTTCTATCCGTACCCTCCCAATCACATGGGCAGTTCCAGTGAGAACGAAGCTCTGGACGACAGCACCTTTGCTCAATATCCGCGGGGTTTTGATAATAAAGACGATTGGAGAAGAAACAATATCGACCTTTTTGTAGAGATGCTTCATGACAGCATCCAGGTTGTAAAACCCTGGGTTAAATTCGGTATCAGTCCCTTTGGAATTTGGAAAAGCGGAATTCCTCAAGGCACGAGTGGGATGGATGCCTACAGCGTTATTTACGGTGATGGTATAGCATGGCTGGAACAACGAACAATTGATTATATAACCCCTCAGTTGTACTGGGCATTTACCCGATTCGGGACGGCCCAGGATTATGGCAAGCTTGCAGACTGGTGGGCAGAACAGGCCGTGGCTAACGATCGCCATATCTATCCGGGGCATGGACTTTATCGTTCCAGCAGCAGTACCTTTTCCAATACCTTGTTTGATGCCGATGAGATTCCCCGTCAAATTCGACATAACAGGAATAATGAAAACATAAGCGGAAGTGTGTTTTTCAGATCCAGCAACATTACCACCTATTCTTCCAAAGGATTTGCGGATTCCCTGAAAACGAACTTCTACAAGTATGCAGCCCTGCAGCCAACCATGGCCTGGAAAGATACAACGGCCCCGAACAGCCCTCAAAACTTGGTGGTAAACAGGGATTCCGA
Organism: Gracilimonas sp.; assembly: GCF_017641085.1. Classification (NCBI taxonomy): domain Bacteria; kingdom Pseudomonadati; phylum Balneolota; class Balneolia; order Balneolales; family Balneolaceae; genus Gracilimonas; species Gracilimonas sp. The sequence goes on from NZ_JAEPPI010000001.1 coordinate 596,834, forward strand.
AAAGGAATATGTATTTGAGCTGAGCTGGGATAAGCCGGAAGTTGACGTGCAGACTAAAGTATCTGCTGCCGGGCATGTTGATACGCTGATTAAATACGCGGTTTACCGGGTAGATGCCGGTTCGTCTCCAAATACCGTTGAGGAGATGGAAAGCCCTTATAACCTGGTTGCCGTAACCGGGGAGACGTCATATACCGATATCGCTCCTCCATCCGAAGAAAGTCACTGGTACTTTGTTACAGCTGTGAGCAGAAACAATGTAGAAAGTGAGCCTACAGCCGCTGCCGAAGGTGGAATCGTGGTTTCAAACGAGGAGGTTGAGGAGACACCGGAGCAAATCTCCCTGTCTCAAAACTATCCGAATCCTTTTAACCCGGTAACGCGAATTACCTTCGACTTACCCAATAGCGGCTTTACCACGTTGAAAGTTTTTGACATGCTGGGCAGGCAGGTTACCGAGCTGGTCAGCCGAAATATGACGGCCGGCGAGCACACCGTTAATTTTGATGCCTCCGAACTGTCGTCAGGTATTTATATTTATCAGCTTAACAGGGGTGATGTTTCCTTAACTCGAAAAATGACGCTGATTAAATAATGACCACCCGCAGATCTTTCTTAAGAAACATAGGACTGAGTGCCCTGGGAATGGGCACTTTGTTCAACGGTAAACATTCCGATGAAGATAGCTTTCGAATTGTCCACCTGACCGACCAGCATGTCACCTCTCGCAGGCAAGGACATGAGGGATATAAAAAGTGTATCCAATCCATTAATGCGCTTGATCCTGCCCCTGATTTAGTGTTAATGGGTGGAGATATGGTGTTTGACGGTTTGTACACCGAACTTGAGACTTATCAGGAATCCATACGGCTTTATCGAAGTATCACAGAAGAGCTCAATGTGCCTTATTATCATTGCATTGGAAACCATGATGTGCTCGGCCTCTCTTCCCGACGAAAAGTTCCGAAAGATCATCCAGGCATAGGCCGGAAAATGATTATGAAGGAGCTGGGGATGGAGAAAGATTACTACAGCTTCAATCATAAGGGATGGCATTTTGTAGTGTTGAATTCCATTTTTGAGTTTGAAGGGGAGAACGGCCCGGCCTATAAACCCATGATCGGGGAAGAACAAATGGACTGGCTCCGCCACGATCTTGGCGATCACAAAGACATGCCGGCTATTCTGGTTTCGCATATGCCTGCTTTTTCTCATAAGGGGCAAATCAACAACGATTTTGAGATGATGGCTATGAGTCCTTTCATCTTGCAGGATAATATTGATCTGCGGTATGTTTTAGAGCGTCATAATGTGAAAGCACTGCTGCAGGGGCACACCCATATCAACGAGGATTTTAGATTTAATGATGTTTGGTACACAACGTCTCAGTCTGCTTCTGCTGCATGGTGGGGTGGAAACTGGTTAGGTTTTAAACCCGGATATACGGTATTTGAACTTGGCAAGGAAGACATTTTGAAGTGGTACCCGGTGGAGTACGAATGGGAGCATCAGCTGGAGCCTGATGATACCGTGGAAAGGGAAAGAATACAGACCAGACAACAACTGGAGCAAAGGCAGGATAGCCTTTACCGCGCCGAAATTGAGAACTAAGGTGAGTTTGAGATAAAGAATTCTTCTAACCGTAAGTACATCAGGTCATGATATCCATCTGACGGATCACCCGTCTGATGGATGGTCCGAATGTGCCTGGTAAGCTTAATTACAACGGTCAGACGGGCTTAAAGCCGTCGGACCGGGACGCAAAGGCTTTACAGGATCATTATGTCGAAGTTATTTTAGAATGAAAAACCAAACTGTCATCGCGAGGAGGAGCATATGGTGAATCAGGACTCTTTTGCATGGCGACGAAGCGATCTCCTTGATTTACTTGGGATTATTGATTTAGGGAGATTGCCTGCTCAGTTTAACCAAAACTGTCCTCGAATTACCTGACTTCTACAGCAATGACGAGTGTTTAATATTGAACCACCTTAACTTCTAATTAAGCAATCCCTGTCCGTTTGTTTCAGGATGTATCACTCAATCTAACCTTTATAGCTATGAAGAAACTGATCTTGCTATTAACATTCCTCCTGTGTTCCATCACAAGTTTTGCACAGATAAAATATGACACCCTGAGTGTTCAGCAAATCGGGGATGGCATGTATCATTATACCATTGAAGCTCCTTCCGTTCCGTGGACTTTTGATGTAGTTGAAGTAGATTTGACCCGGCCGGATACCAAACTGGAGACCGTTAAAGCTCAGGATACATTTGGAGGTTATGAACAAACCAGCTCGATGGCCCAGCGAAAATCCTATGAAGGTCATCAGGTTATTGCCGCGGTGAACGGCGACTTTTATGGGGGAGGAAATCCGACCAATGCGCAGGTTATAAAAGGCGAGATCATAAAAAAGCCCATCAGCAGAGATGTATTTGGATATACTAAAGAAAAAAAGGTGTTCATAAATCCTACCACTTATACCGGAAAGCTATTTCAGGGTGGAAATGAATATGATATCACGGGTGTAAATCAGAGCAGAACAACGGACGCTTTAGTCTATTACAATCACTACTACGGAGCTTCAACAGGAACCAATGAGTTTGGAACAGAGCTTATTCTAACCGCTCTGGATGAATGGGTGGTTAATGGGGAAGTAAAAGCCGTGGTGAAAGAGAAAACAACCTCGGGAGATGCTGCACTTTCAGATTCAACCTTTGTTTTATCCGGTCACGGAACTTCTAAAACTATACTGGACGGCTTTGAAGTAGGAGATACCGTAGTTGTGCATCACCAACTGATGCCCGGTTTCGATGATATCAAAGAAGTTGTAGGCGGACGCGGGAAATTTCTGAATGATGGAAATAATGAGGGCGACTGGCCGGAGCGACATCCCCGTACGGCAGTAGGTTTTAATGCTGATTCAACAAAACTATATTTGCTGACGGTAGATGGCCGGCAAAGTACCAGTGCCGGTATGACCCTGACGGAAATGGGCGAGTTCATGAAAAGATTCGGAGTGCAAAATGCTTTGAATCTTGATGGCGGCGGTTCTACAACTATGGTTGTTCATAATCAGGTAGTCAATGATCCCTCTGACGGAAGCGGAGAACGCGCGGTGGCAAATGCATTGATGGTGATTTCATCAAAGCAGAAAACGGGAGAACTGGAGCATTTAAAGCTCGATCCCACATTCAAAAAATTATACAGGGGCAATACGTTTACGTTTACAGCCCGGGGAAGCGATGAGAACTACTATCCGGTTGAGCTCGACCCTCAAAAACTGAGCTTTAGCCTGAGCGAGAACTTTACTGCGACCATTGATAGTGAAGGCAATTTTACTGCCGGAAATTCCCCGGATACCGGTTATGTCTATGTGGATTATGAAGGCATGAAAGACACGGCGATGGTGATCGTGAAAGGAATTACCGAGTTCTCCCTTTTCCCTAAATATGCAGTTACTGACAGTTCCTACGAGTTCAGCTTTTTCAATGAGTCCTTTGATTTTGACGGACAAAAACGTGGGGTAAGTAATACAGATATCAGCTGGCAGGTGGGTAGCGAGGAAGTAGGAGAGGTGATTGACGGAACGTTTATTGGTAAAACAGAAGGTACCACGCCCGTCATCGGAACCTATGATGGTATTTCTGATACGGTTGAAGTTGAGGTGCAAATCGGGGGAGGAATTGAAACCGTCAGCGGGTTTGAGGATCTTGAAGGCTGGTCGCTGAGCGGAGAAAATTTAGATCTTCAAAACTCTGAACTCACCGTGGTTGACAGCACGTTTACCGAAGGATCCCACTCCGTTCGTCTGGATTATGAGTTTGTGTACGACAACGATCCGGAAGTATGGGCATACCTTGAAACGGATATTCCGGTATTTGGGGTGCCGGATTCCATCAACCTTGATGCAAGATCCGATGGTAAAAGGCATTTAATTGAACTTGAACTTGCAGATAACAACGATGAATTGTTTACCGTCCGCGTTAAAAAATGGGCCGAAAACACCGAGTTTGACATCTATCCGGCACTAACAAGTGATATTACCCCGGTTGATCCATTTAGCAGTTTCTATTATCCCATCACCATAAAAAAGATAGGCATCAAGCTGGCCTCTGATCAGCAAAGCGGTGAACGATATTCCGGAGCCATTTTTCTGGATAATCTCGAGATAGTATATCCCAACCGCACAGTAGTGTCTAATGAAAGAACGGGAGATGCTGAAGTTCCGAATGAACTTTCTTTGAATCAGAATTATCCAAATCCGTTTAATCCTACCACCAATATTTCTTTCCGCATTCCAAATGCGAGCCGGGTAGATCTTGATGTGTATGATGTGCTTGGCAGAAAGGTAGCTTCTTTAGTGGATCGAAGGCTTAGTGCAGGGAATCACACCGTTAGTTTTGACGCCGGAAAACTATCCTCCGGATTATACCTCTACCGGCTTTCAACCAACGAAACGAGCATTTCCCGGAAAATGATGCTCATTAAGTAATGTGATTTCGAGATAAGAAGAAGTAAAAAACTATCACGTCATTGCGAGGAGCCTATAAATCCTATGTCGGTCTGGGTGCATAACGACGCCGCCTGCCTGCTGGCAAAGGCAGGCAATCTCCCTGTACCTACATTCCAAGTGGCTTAAGGAGATCGCGTCGTCGCCAGACAAGGGAGTCCTGTTTCATCGTACAACTCCTCGCGATGACCGAGTTTTACAACCAACCACATCCACAGCAGTGCGAGATTCAAATTGGCTCAAAAAGAATCTTAAGCTACACCTTAATGATGATGTTCTTCTTTTTCATCCAGGCGGCGAGCAGGTAAAAGAGAACGATCCACATGATTGCATAAAGCAGGGAAGCGTTAATAGGTGAAGCTATGGAGGTGAGAACCACTTCGTAAATCCAACCTTTCAGGGTATAAGATTCCCCTCCGTATGAAAACCGGATCATGTTAAATACTCGGGCAATAACTCCACTCAGGAAAAAGACGGTAATGGCATTAATTCCATAAGCCACGCCCCAGTCAGTAAATCGCTGTTTACTTTTTACATCAATAAACCAATAGCATAAACCAAAAATACACATGGCCTGTCCGCCGGTAAATAAGGTGTAGGAGCTGGTCCAGATATTCTTGTTGACAGGGAAAACCCAGCTCCAGGCATAACCAAGTATGATGAGTATGAAGCCCCAAATGAAAAACTGTATGGTTCGCGAAGATTCGGATTCTTTATCACTCATCAACATTCGTCCCGTCCAGATTCCAATCAGGGTAGTTCCAATAGCCGGGAGCGTACTAAGCAAGCCTTCGGGGTCCCAGTTTTCCTTCCACATATGCCCGGAGAGTAGCAACTGATCGATATAGGCAGCAAGATTTCCTTCTGCGGTATCAATGGCTCCGGCTCCATAACCGGGAACGGGAATGGCCATCATCAAAATCCAGTAACCGATAAGGAGTCCGCCCAGCGTAAGCATTTGGGTTCTTGGTTTGGTGTAAAGGAACAGGAAAGCTCCCGCGGCATAGCAGATAGCAATTCGTTGCAGAACTCCAGGGATGCGAATATCAATCAGGTTTTGGTGGAGTCCGAAGTCCGGGATAAATGTAAGATAGGGAAAGGCGGAAAGGGCCAGTCCGAGGCCGAATATTTTTGCGGCCCGGATGAGCGTCTTTTTCAACAAATCAGAATCATCGGCACCTTTTGCCTTTGCTTTGGTAAAAGCCAGCACAATGGAAACGCCAACAATGAATAAGAAAAACGGGAATATGAGATCGGTTGGCGTCCATCCATGCCAGGCCGCATGTTTTAAAGGTCCGTATATGTGTGACCATGATCCGGGGTTGTTAACCAAAATCATGGCGGCAACGGTAGCACCTCTGAAGAAATCGAGTGAAACAAGTCGTTTGCCTGATGAAATTCCGCTGAGAGTAGTCATAAAGAATATTTTGTGAACGCCAATAGTATAAAAAAAGAAACCAAAGTGGTAATGGAATAATGTGTTAAGTATCTTCGCTCCAATCAATTAAAATAGATGCATGAACATACTGATAGCAGATAGTGGCTCCACTAAAACGGAATGGATTTTAATAGATGATGAAGGGCATAAGGAGTATTTCCATACAGACGGGCTGAATCCCTATTTCATGTCGCTAGAGCAACTCATCCATGCCATTGATGAGGGGCTGGCCCAGGTTTTGGAGAGTAAGCCCATTGATAAAATCTTTTTCTACGGAGCCGGCTGTGGGACAGAGAAGAGTAAGGAAGTCGTCAGAAAAGGAATCGCGGCCTGTTTCAGTAATGCTGAAATTCAGGTAGATACCGATCTGTTGGCAGCAGCTAAAGCCTGTTTCTGGGATAAGCCGGGTGTGGCTTGTATCTTGGGAACCGGGTCCAATTCTTGCATCTATGACGGGGAGAAGATAGTAAACAAGATCCCTTCATTGGGCTTTACGCTGGGTGATGAAGGCTCAGGCGGATACTTTGGGAAACGCATTTTGAGAAGTTACTACTATAACATTATGCCGGAAGATTTGAGGAATGAACTCGAGCAACGGCACGACATGAGGCTGGATAACATCCTGGAAATGGTGTATAAAAAGCCGAATGGAAATCGGTTTGTGGCGTCCTTTTCACATCTGCTGGGGAATTTTGCTGATCATGATTTCATCAAGAATATTGTGCGGAGCGGTTTCGAAGATTTTGCCGATAAGCAGCTGGCCTACTTCGGGGACTTATCCGGTAAAGAAATCGGCTTTGTAGGATCTATTGCCGCCATTCACCGCGATACCCTTGAAAGCGTTTTATCAGAAAGAGGGCTGAATTTAAGCGTCATTGTCCGAAAACCAATTGAACGTTTGGTGGAGAACCATCTGAAAGAATCCAAGGCTTAAAGGAAAGAAGAACCTCCAAGCGTCCGCTGTTAAATGAAACTCATCGATATCTAACCAGCCATATCCCCGCAACGCTTTCAGGACCTGTGGACGCTGAAAGGTTGCTCCGACTGTGTTGGGCGTTGCCTTTCTAAACTTGGTTTTTTTGAGTGGCATAAGACAGATGATCAAGGAGAAGTAATCGGCAATAGCTCCGCCCTTCAGGGCGGGGTAGAAAAAGTAAAATGAAAAGCTTCGCCCTGATGTAGATTAAGTAAAATGGGTGTTCGAAGCTTTGGCTATATGCCTTTAAAGTGGAAAGCCCAACCCTGCGATAAGCATCTAAACTTAATATCTATAGATGCTTGGGTTATTTTCAAATTTCATAATCCCCGTCTTGAAGGACGGAACTATTTTTATCATGAAACAGACTTTTGGGCTTGTTCTTAGAGCCTACCCTTCAGCTTCAAAATCCGGGACACAGATTCATCAATTCTTTCCTCCGAAATTTCTCCTTCCTCAACAAGTTGCTCCACGGCAGAAATGCAATCGTTGAGTTCCACCTGTTCTTTAAGCAGGTTGTTGCCAAAGCAGAAGATATCGAGGCCTGCTTTCAATCCTTCTTCCAGTGATTCTTTAAGGGAATAATGATCGGAAATGGCCCTCATCTGCATATCGTCAGAGATGATCACTCCGCTGAAACCCAGGTTTTTTCTTAACAGATTCTTTAACACATTTCTCGAAAGGGTGGCAGGCACAACTTCATCCATATCATTATGGAAGATGTGTGCGGTCATAATCATAGTGCAAAGTCCTTCATTAATTAACGCCTCATAAGGCTCCAGTTCATGTTCCTCCCACGTGTGTGTGATGTCAACGAAACCGGCATGGGTATCACCTTCGGCGCTGCCATGTCCGGGAAAATGCTTGCAACAGGTTTGTATGTTTTCCTGCTGATGCCCTTTGATGTAAGCTCGTGCATGCCGGGTTACTTTTTCCGGCGAAGACCCGAATGAACGTTCTCTCTTTGCAATGATGGAGCTGTCGGGGTTGGAGCTTAAATCAAGCACCGGGGCAAAATTGAGGTTAATACCGGCTTCAGATAGTGTTTTGGCGATATGCCGGGAATGCAATTCAGTGTATTCTTCATCGTCTTTCTCACCTAACTTCTGATGGGAGATGGTTTCCGGGAAGCCGTACTCGGGCTTCAGCCGGTTTATGAGTCCGCCTTCCTGATCAATGCCAATTAAAAGAGGGGTTTCGGAAGAAGCTTGTAATGCTTTTGTAAGGCTGCGAACCTGTTCAGGCGACTTGATATTATGAACCGGTTGGTCATGAACCATATCTTTATCAAATAGAATAACTCCGCCCGGTTTGTGTTCTTTAATCATGTTCAGAACTTCCGAATCTTCAGATATGTCATTCCCCCTGAATCCCATTAAAAAAAGCTGGCCAATTTTTTCTTTAAGACTTAGTTCGCTTACGGTACCTAGGTTGCTGTTGGGCATGTGCTTGAAGGGGTTTCTATTTTTTACAAGTAGTAATCATTCGTGCCTGAAGTTCAGGTTGAGAATGTATAACTTCAACAGCTTAAAATGAAAAAAAGATCACTCTTATTATGATGAAAAAAGCTCTGCTCGTTCTGCTGGTAAGTTTTTTGGGATATTCAAACGGCTTCACTCAGCATACTAACCAAGTTAAAACCGGAATTGAAGTGTTGGCTGAAAACAACTTCGAATTATTGAAAGGAAAAAGAGTTGGAGTTATCACTAACGCCACCGGAGTCAATGCTGATCTTGTATCTACTGTGGATCTTATTTACAACGCTCCGGGTGTGGAGCTCACGGCTTTATACGGGCCGGAACACGGGGTAAGAGGAGAGTTCGCCGCCGGTGACAAGGTTGATACCTATGTGGATGAAGCAACCGGTGTAACCGTGTTTTCACTATATGGAGCAACCCGCAAGCCAACTCCGGAAATGCTGGAGAATGTGGATGTGCTGGTTTATGATATTCAGGACATCGGCGTTCGTTCGTACACCTACATCAGTACAATGGGGCTGGCCATGGAAGCTGCCGCAGAGCATGACCTTGAGTTTGTGGTGCTCGACCGTCCCAATCCACTGGGTGGAGAAAAGGTGGAAGGCAATATTGTGGAAGAAGGATATTTTTCTTTTGTGAGTCAGTTTCCGGTTCCCTATATCTATGGGCTTACTCCGGGTGAAGTAGCCAAAATGATCAACAAAGAAGGCTGGCTGGCTAATGGCAAACAATGTAATCTTACCGTTGTGGAAATGGAAGGCTGGAACCGCTCTATGACCTTTGACGAAACGGGATTGCCCTGGGTGCCCACATCACCGCATATTCCGCATGAGTATTCCGCTTACTTTTATGTGGCCACAGGTATTATGGGAGAGTTGGGAGTATTCTCGGAAGGTGTTGGATATACGCTTCCTTTCCAGGTGTTTGCCGCCGAGTGGATTGATGAAGGTGAGCTTGCCGACCGCATGAATGCCCTGGATATACCGGGAGTGGTATTTCGCCCCATTGTTTTTAAGCCTTTTTATGGAAGAGATCAGGGCAAGACCTTACATGGTGTTCAGATTCATTTCAGCGACTACACGCAAGCTCATTTGATGAAGCTACAGTTCTGGTTTATGCAGGTTCATAAAGAAATGTATCCGGACAAGGATGTTTTTGAAATGGGCAAAAACCGATGGAGTATGTTTGAGAAAGTAACCGGAACCGATCAAATACGTAAGCGGTTCAGCCAAAATTATAAGGTTTCAGACATCTCGGAATACCTTTCCAAAGATATAGCCTCCTTCAAAGAGAAATCACAAAACTATTATCTATACAAGTAATTCATGAAGTATTTAAGTTTATTAGCCGCCTTTCTGGTTGTACAGTTTACTCCACAAAACCTGCAAGCCCAGGTCGATTCTGTCAGGGTTGATACGGTACAGGCCGACACTACCATCGCAGTCAGCGATTCTCTTTACCTGAATATTGTTATTCCTGAAACCGATACGGTTACCTACAGTTTTTCGCGATATCGTGTTGCAGCTAACACGAACCCCGCTGCAAATGCGTATATAAACGGGAAGCCGGTGAAGGTGTACGAAAGCGGTGCATTCATTGATATGATGGGGCATCGGTCGGATACCACCGAAATAGAATTCAGAGTAGAACTGAACGGCGAGGAACTGACCAAAACCATGTACCTGGTACGTCCGGAGTCTCCGGAACCATTAGATACCAAGGGAAATGTAATTTCTGACCGGATGATGAAACCATCCAGCGAGCTTTGGCTGGTAACCGGAGAAACACTGGACGTGCAATTTTTGGGTTCGCCCGGAAAAGAAGTGGTCTTCAATATCGATTACTTCAAGAATAATATCCCCATGAAAGAAGTACCCGAAGAAATTGCCGGTATTGAAGGACTTTATAAAGGAAGCTACACCGTGAAACCCGGTGACAAGGTAAGGGACAAACATATCACCTTTAAAATGAAAAAGGGTTTGTTCGGGTATGAGAAGAAAAAAAGTGAATATACCGTCAGTTTTAACAACTTCTCCCGCGTTGCGGAAGTGATGGATGAAAATGCCTACCTGAACATTGGCATGGGTACCGACCGCCTCGGAGGAGCTCGTTATGGCTCCCTTGAACCGGGAGTAAAACTCAATATCACCGGTCGCAAAGCCGATAATTACCGGGTACAGTTATCCAAAAGCCTGAGCGCCTGGATACCGGTTCGGTTTGTTGAACTTCAGAATGAGTACACTCCCCCGGCCACATCCCTTACAGGAAATATCAGGGTGTCGGGCAGAGATAAATCAGATATGATTTCGCTCACGCTTTCTCAAAAACTGCCGTATATCACCTACCAGGAGCTGGAACCGAATGTAATTATTGTTGATGTATTTGGGGCTACGTCCAACACCAACTGGAAGATTAAGCACAACAGTTCACAAGGCATCAAAAATGTAACCTGGAATCAGGTTGAGGATGATCGTTTCCGGCTGGAGATTGAGCTGAATCACAGCCAAAACTGGGGATATACCGTAGGGTACGGCTGGGGTTCTCAGCTGAATGTGGAAGTAAAAAGGCCTCCGGTTGTTACCAATTTCAATAGTCCGCTCGACGGCAGAACCATTTCGGTTGATGCGGGTCATGGCGGTGACAATCGCGGATCCTTAGGAGCTGCGGGGAATCTTGAAAAGGATGTTACCCTGAAGCTGTCTTACCTGGTGAAAGAGCTGCTCGAGGAAAGGGGAGCCAAGGTGGTACTACCCCGAACCGATGACAGCTATGTGTATATGAGCGAGAGAAAAGAGATCACTATTGAGGAAGATGCAGACCTGCTCGTCAGTATTCACACAAATTCAATTGGGTATGGAAGTGATCCGCTTGATGTGAGGGGAACCGGTTCTTTCTACAAGCATATCGCCTTTAAACCGCTTGCCGCTATTATGTATGATAAGATGATGGAGCTGGGCTTTAAAGACTACGGGCTGACCGGTAGTTTTAACTTCTCCCTGAATGCACCCACTGAGTTTCCGAATGTATTGGTAGAAACGGCTTTTATTTCAAACCCGGAAGAGGAAATATTATTAACTGATCCGGATTTCCAGCAGAAAATTGCTGAACAAATTGTGAAGGGACTCGAAGAGTTTTACCTGCAGCACGGATACCTTGAAACGGTGTCAGATATGCCTGATAAATAGAAGAGGTGTTTGGTAATAAGTAATAGAGTCCTTAAATAATGAGAGTTAGATGAGTAAGAATAAGCTTCCGCTTTCGTCCGACCGCTTTAGGAAAGAGTTTAAATTAGCAATACAAGGTTTGGCGGCCTGTCGATTAGAACAGGCATAAGTTAAGACTTAATCTCGTAACGATGCTCCGTCTCTAAATAAGTGCGTTTCTATCTTAAATTCATTCTTGCCAATTACTTAACATCCTGAGGCTCAGCCTCACAACCGGGTGCCGCAGCAGAGCGGCGGCACCTGTTTTAAATGAATAATTAGGGTATCTAAGCTGCCGGGTTCTTTATTTAAGCAGAGTCATTTTCTTGGAAATGGTACCCGACTTCGTAACCAATCGATAGATATACACTCCACTTGATAGTCTTGAAGCGTCAAACTGAATAGTATGAAACCCTTTTGATTTGACCCCGGAGTAAACGGTGGCTACTTCCCGTCCCAGCATGTCGTAGATCTTCAGGTTAACGTCACTCTGTTGGGGCAATCCAAAACTGATGTTAGTGGAAGGGTTAAATGGGTTCGGATAATTCTGCTTCAGCTCAATTTGGTTGGGTACATCTGAAAGAAGCTCATCATTGGGTTCGTTTGAAGTAGCGAGCCCCATCTCAACCGCTCTGAGATCATCAAATACAATAAAACCTTTTGTTGGCTGCCCGTCGGTGTAGGTCATCTGAAAGCTGTCCAAATACAGGTTTCCATTCAGCGTTCCGTTCCCATTTACCCATGCAACCACGCTGTCTTGAGTGAGGTCCCATGAAACCAATTTCCAGCCCAACCAATCTACAGTGTACCAGGAACTCCCTTCGAGCTCTCCATTGCCGTCGCGAAGCATGAACCTGAATTTATTGCCATTCCCATCACCGAATACATAGGTTTGAAGAACAAGATCATTAGTGAACTTAGGAGTAGTGACACTGCCACGATATTGACGAATAAGGTTTGCAGTGCTGGTAGTATCCCAGCCGTAATTCACCCTCATAGACTGACTGCTGTTAGTCAAAAGGTTGACTTCAGCGGTGCTGATTTCCAGGCTGGTTTCTTCGGGGATATAACCGTCCGTGCTTCCGCTTTGAGAGGGCTCCCACCAGGCTGAAATTCCATCTTCAAAATCATCAACAACGGTTTCATTTATAATGTCCTGATCTCCGGTAGGGAAGGTTCGTACTACATCAGATCCGAGACTGTTTCCAACCGTATCACTGATCGATTTGGAGAACGTGAGGGTGTAATTCCGGGATTTATCGAGTCTCTCGGAAGGGAAGAAGTTAAGTACACTTCGATTACCTATGGTATAATAAACGGTTTCACCGAGAACGGTGTAGTCGCTTTTGCTCACTTCGATGGTTTTGTTATCAAAAAGTGCGGTATCCAGTGGCTCATCAAAAGTGGCGCTAATGATAGGCCGGAGTTCGTTCAGTTGGGTATTGGTTGGGCGAATATCAGAAATAGCCGGAGGAATAATATCGACCGGACCGGTCTCGAAGGCAACGGTGTAAGAATCACCCTGCGTGCCATCGGCATTGCCGTCAATGTTATGAGCATAGGATGATTTGTCGGTTGCCGTAGAATCAATTGTAAGGGTGTAACTGCTTTCAAAGTCAAAATTAGCCGTGGAAATACTCAGCTTCTTATCTGAATTCCACGTGAGGGTATAGTCGGCTTCAGGCGTGAGGGATAAGGCATTTTCTACCGCAGTTCGATCCATAGACCGGCTGAAATTGAGTACGAGTGCTTCCCCGGGATTAATCTCATCGTCATCCCCAATGGAAGTAGATGCCACAAAGGGAGGGATGTTTGAAACCAATGCCACATCGGTAAAGGTGAAATCGGTAGAAATGATGTTGGTATCAACGGTATCAGTGTAAAATCCTTCCGCTTCAACAATGATTTGAGCGGGCCCGTTTTCGAGGTCTTCTATATAGTAAAAACCGTTTTGCAAGTCGCCGGGGTTTGCAGCGTAATTGTTGAACAGGGATTCAAAAGTATCGGTGGTATAGGTAGAATCGCCAACTGATACAACGGCCCCATTAACTGGAAGCCCGCCATCAGCATCGGTGATGTACCCGGTAGCAATGCCAACCGGAGGTCGTTCCACATCCAGGTAGTCCAGAATAGACCAGAAAAAGGATTGTGCTTCCAGTCGCTTCCAGTCCGCATTTAAGTTTCGTTTTTGCTGGGTAGGATTTGTATGAAATCCGGCTTCACTCAATACAGAAGCCATGTTGGTTGTTCTGTTTACAAAGAGGTACGGGAACTGATTGCTGTGATTATCAACAGAGCTGCCCTGATAGAAATTACGATCGGCCCAATTCCCGATGGTAGGTATCCGCATGGCATCGGTGAGCTCAATTTCCATAATGTCGCCCATTTCTTTTCCTCCGTTCGGAGTTTTCTCAACGGTTTGTCCATTTGAACGCCAACCGCCATGTAGAAACAATGTGTTGTTTGCAGTATTTGAGCCTGCGTTGCTGTGAATGGAGTGAAAGAAGTCGGCACCGGTTGCGTTGGCAAGATCATCTCTCTGAGACAGAGGAACCTGCTGAGAATCACTTGTCCGGCTAATGTACACGGTGTCGATGTCGGTTTGGGTGAGCAGCATTTCACGAAGAGCCAGCCCTACACGAAGTACTTTCTCAGCTTCCGAATAGTTGTAAAGTCCCATGTTTTCCGTTTGGCTGTGCCCCGGATCAAGAAAAATAGAAAAGCCTTCGAGTCCTGTTACGGTCTGGGCTTTAACCGGGGCCGTACTTAAAAGTGCTGCAAATGCTAAAAGGGATAGAAAATACTTCATAATGCCGTGTGTGGATGGTTGCTGATTGATTATACGGGATGAATTAATAGCTGATATTCAGGATGTAAATACTTCCATCATCGGGGCTGTCGAAGGCTATTTGGTCACCTTGAGGAGACCAGTCAGGGTTCATAGCTATTATATCCGTTGATGAAGTCAGGTTAATTCGCTCTTCTCCATCAATGCTCAAAGCATATAGGTCTGATTTGGTGTAGTTGTGTCCGTCATCTTCGGCAACCATCGCCACCAGGTATTGACTGTCGGGCGACCATTTTGCCCGGTTAGCTTTACCCAGATCCATAAGGTTGGTACCGTCAATATTCATTACGAATAAGTTGCCCCCGTACACTTCAAAGGCCAGTTTTTTACCGTCCGGCGATACTTCCAGGTTCAGGTATTGGGCATCATCAAAAGGGGAGATATTCTCGGTGCTGTTTTCCGGGACTTTACCTTTAGCAATCTGGTTCGACTTCAATACATAAAAAGGTTTGGTGACCGAAGCTTTTTGCTGGGTAGAAATTTCTTTGCCAGAGTCGAACGATTCAATATCATTATCAGAAATAAGCACTACCTGCCGGTCATAATTGGCCCACTTTGGAATGGTTGGCATTTGATCTCTGAACTCAGTCAGCTGCTCAGGTTCTTTGCCATTGGTGTGGTAAATCTTAACAGCGAGTTTTCTTCTTTTATTCTGAAACTCTGAAACCCGGGTCAAAATAGATTCGGAATCAGACGACCATGAGAAGCCGTACCCGGCCGATTCATCTGTAATCTGCTGCATGTTTGAACCGTCCGTATCTGCTATCCAAAGTCCCTGCTGCCGCGATGAAGTGAAAGCTATTTTGGTTCCGTCAGGTGACCAAACCGGGTTCATAAAATCAGAACCTTCCACACTTATCAATTTTTGTGGATTTCCATTCGGAGCTGGCTGAGCAATGGCTGTTACGGATAAAGTAATCACCAGCAGAAGGGAGGTGATTATAGATGATATAGAAGAGTTCATATTTTGGATTTTAAACGATTTACAGATCATAGTGGAGTAGGTAAAAATGATGGAATTAGCTGTAAGATGCTACAAGGGAGCGCCTTAAAGATTTTATTCTTTGTAAAACTATCTTGTTGTAAAAACAGGTTTCGATGATTAATTATTCTCTGCTTCCTGCTTGTCTTTTTTCTTTCCAAAGTCAGGATCGATATCTACAAACTTTGTTACAATAAAAATCGGGATAGTGGCAATCATCACCCAGATAAAGAAGTCGAGGTAGCCCAGCCATTCCTGCATAAAACCACTGATAGAGCCGGGGATCAACATACCAAGGGCCATAAACCCGGTTCCGAAAGCGTAATGTGCTGTTTTATTCTCGCCGCGGGCTATATAAATCAGAAACATCAGGAAAGCAGCGAAGCCAAATCCATATCCAAATTGTTCAATGGCTACAAAAGCACTGATTAAAGTATAGGATTCCGGTTGGAAGTAGGCCAGAATCACATATACCAGGTTGGGCACGTTCATAGCAATAAGCATAGGCCAGAGCCAGTATTTAAGTCCTTTTCTTGAAATAACCACACCGCCGATAATGCCACCGATGGTCAGGGCAATCACGCCTATGGTTCCATAGATAAATCCTAAATCGGAAGTGGAGAGGCCTAGTCCTCCGGCATTAATTTCATCCAAAAAGAAAGGAGGCCCCATTTTCACGAGCTGACCTTCCGCAAACCGGTAAAACAGGATAAAAGCAAGCGCTACCCAGATTTGTTTCTTCTTAAAGAAATCGATGAATACTTTGAAAAAAGCTGCCAGTTGTTCTTTGGGGCTGTCATATTCTTCGGCATAGTCACCGGCAGGCTTGGGAATAGAAAGGGTGTGGTAGAGGGCAAAAACCGTCATAACCACAGCCAGGATACCAAAGGTTACGGCCCAGGCATAATCTACATCGGTTCCGCTTTCAATCAGGTAACCGGCTAAAATAACCAGCGCCCCTTTACCGCTTATTATGGCAATGCGATAGAAGGTAGATCGGATCCCCACAAAAAAGGATTGCTTCTCTTCATTAAGGGCAATCATATAAAAACCGTCTGCGGCTATATCATGGGTTGCGGAAGCCAGGGCCAGCAGATAAAGCACGATAAGGCTAAAGGCAAAGAAAGAAGGAGTGAGCAATACAAGAGCCACGCCGGCAAAGGCGGCTCCCATCACAAACTGCATCCCTATGGTCCACCAGCGCTTGGTTTTGGTGTTCTCTACCAGTGGACTCCAGAATGGCTTAATAATCCACGGCAGGTACAGCAAACTGGTGTATAAACCAATCTCGGCATTAGAGATGTCAAGGTTTTGATACATGATTACCGAAACCTCTACCACCATGATGTAGGGAAGTCCCTGAGCGTAGTAGAGAGAAGGAATCCAAAACCATGGATTCTCTTTTAGCTTAGCTATTAAATTCATATGCCGATGTTGATTTCATGGTTAAGCTTCAAAATGTCGAAGTCGGAATTATAGGTAAAAAAAAAGCGAAAGAAATATTTCTTTCGCTTTTAAATGTTTAAAAATGTCAATCCAGCTCTTTCCAGCGCACGAAGGCTTCCATGGCTTCGTACTCAGCCAGCCCCAGCTTGTCGTAGAGTTCGGCGGTGCCGCGGGTTCGGTCATCGGCACGCTGCCAGAATTCCCGCTTGTCGGTTCCGGGGAACAGAGGTCGGTCTTTCTGCGACTGATGCTTGAAGATGGCTTTACGCTTGCGGTCTGTTTCTTCGGGGCTGAGTGGCACTGCCATTTCAATGTCCTCAATATCCCATTCCTGCCAGGCACCGCGGTATAACCACGTCCAGCATTCTTGCATCCACGGCTCATCCTTCAGTTCACGCAAAGCGGTGAAAACAGCATCCAGACACACCCGGTGCGTACCGTGCGGATCGGATAAGTCGCCCGCTGCATAAATCTGATGGGGTTTCACCTGCTGTATAATATTTTTAGTGATCTCAATGTCTTCCGGGCCAATAGGCTTTTTACGCACTTTCCCTGTTTCATAAAACGGAAGATCCAGGAAGTGCATGTTCTCATCGGGGATGCCCACATACCGACAGGCTGCTTTCGCCTCTCCGCGTCGAATCATTCCCTTAATGGTTTTCACTTCATCGGAATCCACTTCGCCGGGTTTCTTATTCTTGATGGAAGCTCTTACTTCCTCAAAAAGCTCAGCTGATTCTTCATTCTCCAATCCAAAACTTTCGTGGTAATCGGTTACGAAATCGGCAAAACGAATGGCTTCGTCATCAAAAACGGCGATGTTACCCGACGTCTGATAGGCTACATGAACTTCATGTCCCTGATCCACCAGGCGGATAAAAGTACCGCCCATTGAAATTACATCGTCATCCGGGTGGGGACTGAAAATAAGCACGCGTTTTTTAGCCGGTGATTTTCGTTCCGGACGGTAGGTGTCGTCTTCGTTGGGTTTTCCGCCGGGCCATCCGGTAATGGTATGCTGAATCTCGTTAAAAATGCGGATGTTCACATTGTAAGCGCGGCCAATGTCAATCAATACATCGTTCATGCCATGCTCACTGTAATCTTCATCCGTAAGCTTGAGGATTGGTTTCTCCAGATAGAGGCTTAACCATACCACCGCTTTTCTAAGCAGCTCGTCTGTCCAGTCAATAGGGCCGACCAGCCACGGAGTTTTGGTACGTGTAAGTTCTGCCGAAGAAGCATCATCGAGGAGGAATTCTACGTTCTCGTGCTTTTGAAGGAAGGTAGCCGGAATCTGGCTGGTGATGTCCCCTTCAATAGCCTTTTGAACAATCTTAGCCTTGCCTTCGCCCCAGGCCATCAGGAAGATGCGGTCGGCTTTCATAATAGTTCCAACCCCCATGGTGATGGCGCGACGGGGAACATTTTCAACACCAAAGAATCCACTGGCGGCATCTAATATCGTCAGGCTGTCTAAAGCAATGAGGCGGGTTTTAGAATTGATGGATGAACCGGGCTCATTAAAGCCAACGTGACCGGTTCGCCCGATACCCAGAATCTGGATATCCAATCCGCCAAGGGCATCAATTTTCTCTTCGTATTTTTGGCAAAAATCGTACACGTCTTCCCGATCCAGTGTACCATCGGGGATGTGGATATTTTCTTCTTTGATGTCCACATGGTCAAAGAGATACTCGTGCATAAAATGGACATAACTGTGAATGGAGTCCGGCTCCATCGGGTAGTATTCGTCCAGGTTGAAGGTGACTACATTCTCAAAACTCAGCCCTTCCTCTTTATGCATCCGCACCAGCTCATCATACAGCTGCGTTGGAGTGGAACCGGTTGCAAGTCCCAGGACTGCTTGCTCACCTTTGGCCGCTTTATCTCGTATCAGTGAAACAATTTCATCAGCGGCATATTTAGAAGCAATTTTGGCCGTATCAAAAACTTTGGTAGGCACTTTCTCATACTTTTCAAACTCAGGGCGGATGAGTGGAGTAGAAGACATAAACAATAATTGATTAGATGTTAATTTCGATGCAAAGCCCGCGTTAAGACAGCAGGTCTGAAAAAGATAGAACCCGCAAAATAACGCTTAAAATGATTAATTCAATACGATGTTGGGCAGTTTTACCTAAAGCAACAATTTGTTAACATAATGTGTCCCTTATGTATAGATGAGGCGCCTGGTGATTTTGAGGATGCTGAATTTGTCAAAGTTCTCAATCCGAAATGGATCCGGATATTTGGTTGTCATCATGAAATTGATTCAGGATCTTTAGTGGCATTTTAATTAAACAAGCACCAACCACGTGATAGACACCCATTCCCATATATACCTTCCTAAATTTGATGAAGACCGTGCTGAAGTAAACCGGCGAGCAGCAGAAGCCGGAGTAAAAGCCATATTCATGCCGGCTATCGATTTCGATTCGCTGGGGCAGATGGATAAGCTGAGTCATTCTGAAATTGATTTCTACAAAATGGCGGGCATACACCCTTGCGATGTGGAGAGCCTGCCGGATGATTTTGAAGAACAACTGTTAGGGCTTTGTTCAAAAGAAGATATCTACGGAGTGGGAGAGACCGGGCTGGATTATTACTGGAGCACCGATCATGTGGAGGAGCAGAAGCGCAGCCTTCGCGTTCATTGTAAAGTGGCTAAAGAAGTGCAGAAGCCGATCATTATCCACAACCGGGAGAGTACGGACGATGTGCTTGACATCCTGGAAGAGGAGCAGGATGGCAGCCTGACCGGCATCTGGCACTGCTTTAACGGAACGGTGGAAGAAGGCAAACGGGCCATCGGGTTTGGATTTCATCTCGGGATCGGCGGCGTGGTAACCTTTAAAAACGGGGGAGTGGATAAAACCGTAGCTCAGCTCCTGCTGGATAAGATGGTGTTGGAAACTGATGCCCCATATCTGTCGCCCACCCCAAAGCGCGGCAAACGCAACGAACCGGCTTTCATGAAATACACCGCTCAAAAACTCGCCGACATTTTTGATCTGAGTCTGGAGGAAATAGACATCAAAACCACGGAGACAGCGAAGCGGTTATTTGGGATTTGATTGCCGTTGAAAATGAGGGGTAAGGTATTATCTTAGGAGAGCGAGAGGGTGTTATGCAAAAAACTTTAACACTATTGAATCAAAGTTGTTTTGGCAAAAGATACTGCACTTATAGTTGTTGATATGCAAGTTGGCGTTTTTAATGGCTCGACTATCCCCGCAGTTTTTGAGTCTGAAAAGTTACTTTCAAACGTATCTCGTTTGATAGAGAAAGCAAGAAATGCGGTGATCCCAATTGTATTCATTCAACACAATGGAGGAAAAGGACACCCTTTAGAGCAGGGTACAAACGATTGGCAGATCCACCCGGGTCTGGATCTCACCAATGATGATTTTATTGTGCAAAAGCATACTCCTGATTCATTTTATGATACAAATCTTATAGGCATATTAGATTCAAATAAAATTAACAGAGTGATAATAGCTGGAATCCAAACCGAATATTGTATAGATACTATTTGTAGGAGGGCATTTAGTCTTGGCTATGAAGTGACATTGGTTAAAGATTCTCATAGCACCTGGGATACTGACGACCTTACTGCATCACAAATAATTAATCATCATAATTCTTTACTAAATGAATGGTTTGTATCACTAAAGGCAGAAAACGAGATTGAGTTGAACCAGTTTTAAATTGATGTCCTGCTGCTTATCACTGGGCTGTTATGCTTTAAACCTAAAACCATGAGTCAAATCAAATTCAAGGGAATACCAACTTTCAGAATCTTCAAGTATGATGAAGCTGTAGAATTCTATATTAATTTCCTTGGATCTCGTTCCCAACCACCCGGTTGGGAATGCTACTGAGGACCACCTGGTCCAACTAAGGGTTATTCGCCTGAGGTTCACCATAAACAGATGGAAGGTCCTATAATATATCTGCCTTGATACTCCAATCAAGAATGCTGTTATCCCAGTACCATGTAAGCAGAGCTTACCACATGCGTTCCGAAGCTGGAGCTTCTGAACGAGTACCATGAGATTTAACAGTTGAACTTGATTGAGTGGAGTTAATTTTGCTACTTCCGTAAACCTCTAACCCAGCGCTACATGTGTGGTGAGCCATATTATAACAATGATGAACCTTCCTCTATTAGTTGGAATAGCATTTACTCTTTTTGGAGTTTATTTAGTAATACATGCAGTCAGGAATCATAGAAGAGCAAAGCAAAGTGAAGACTGGCCTGTGGCAAACGGGAAATTGGTAAGCGTTGAACTGTGGGGAAAACGAAATATTGATGGCGAGATGAAAGATGCTGAAAAGTTGTCGGTTAAGTATGAGTATATCTTGAAAGGTAAGGTATATGAAAGTTCTACAGTGGCATTTTATACGATGATGTACCCGGAGACCATTGAATTTGCTGAGAATAATTCCCCGGACCAAGCAGTGGATGTATATTACAATCCGGCTAAACCGAATGAATCCGTTCTAATCCCTGGTCTTCGCTCCGGGAATAAGCGATACAGTGATCTGATTCTGGCCTTATTTGCTGTCTTTATTGGAATAGTGGTAGCTATAATGAGTTAATTGGTAAAGAATAAATGACTAACTATTTGATAGAAATGTGGGGTTTACTTCTTGAGGGATCAACCCAGGGGATTTTCTTCTGGGCAGCAGTATATGCATCTGTTGTATTGTTGATTTCAGTTGTTTACCAAATAAGAACAAGTTTATGGCCGGGGGTAGCCGGAACGTTAATAAAAAGTGATTTGCAAAGGTTTGGAGCTGCTGAGTGGGATAAAAGCGAAGATGATTATATCACAGAAACCGCTTATTTATACCAGGTAAATGGCAAGGAATACAAGGGGCACAGATTAACTGCCTGGACGGTAGTAGCCTCACATAACTTCAGGTTTATCCTTAAAAATCAGTTAAACAGGGTAACAAAGAATCAGAAGGGCGATGTTATTGTATTTTATAATCCTAAAAAGCCGGAAAAAAGTTTTCTGATTAAACCCGGAATAGCCGGTATAATTACAACTGCTCTGATGGCTTTATTGCCTTTTCTATTATACTGGGTAAAGTACTATGGATAGTAGTTTATAGAACCAATTAACACGGCTCAGCAGAGTTTTAGCCATAAGAAAGTGACAATAGATTATAGCTTTTCTATTATCTCCGAAACCCGTTGGCCGAGAAGTATCTAAATTATTTCTAATTCCGTTATTTCCCATACTTCAATATTATGAAGCAAAATCAATCTACGTTAGGCTTATGGGACAGCAACAACTACTCCTGGTGATACTGGTAGCAGTATTAGTGGGTATCGCAACGGTTATCGCCATTACAGTGTTTGGGGATGCCTCTAATTCTATGAATAACGATGCCGTTCGGCAGGATCTGATAACCATTTCGGCCTCCGTGCAGAGTTATTTGCAAAAACCCCCTATGCTTGGCGGTGGAGGGGGAAGCTTTGACGGTTTTACCTTCCACAAAATAGCGTTCCCGGCCGATGAGATTTCAGAGGATGGATTACATGCCCGGAATGCAAACGGAGTCTATCACGTGTTTAGCGTCACACCTACCGAAGTGGGACTTTGGGGAGAACCGATGATGGAAGTAGGCGGACCTATAGATATATCCAGCCTGGTATCTGATTCTGATTATTTTGAGCTGGTCGTAACTAAAGACGACATCGCGTGGACAAATACACCGGACTAATTTTAATCCCGCCCGTTTTATATTGGTAGATTAATTGAAAAGGCTTAACTACATTTCAAATTAATAACAGTATTAATAAATGATTTTCGGGGAGCTCGTTACATGGATATTTTTCAGATTACACTGATTCTTGCCACCTTTTTTTGTTCGGTGGTTGGTGGTTTTTTAATGGCTTTTTCCATTGTGGTAATGCCGGGTATCAAAAACCTTAATGACGGAGAATTTATCCGGGCATTTCAGGCTATCGACCGGGTCATTCAAAACGGTCAGGCGCTATTTATGATATTTTGGGTAGGTTCGATTATTGCTTTGGTTGTCACGGCCGTATTAGGGGTGGGAGAACTGGATACAACAGGTTGGGTTTTTATGATCCTTGCCATTGCTACTTACTTTCTTGGTGTTCAGTTACCAACTGTCCGCATCAATATTCCCCTGAATGATGCTTTACAAATGCTGGATGTAGATGAGATGGACGAAGAAGAACTACAAACCGCCCGCACTAATTTTGAAGAGAAGTGGGTAAAATGGAATATCATTCGAACGGCTTTCTCCAATATTACGGCATTGTTGCTTATCCTATTACTTTTCTTACTCTAAGCTTACAGTTATCAATGGGTACTCATCGTATCCCAAATCTACCTGAACTTCTTCGTGAATATTTCGTTAAGGCAATCAGGTGAGAAGAAATGATTTAACCACTCATTTATTTTTTTAAAGGCACGTTAATTCATAAGCTTTCTCCATAACTGAACTCATATCATAAATTCATCATGATGAAATCATATACAATAATTGTACTGCTTACTTCTGTATTAGTATTAGCAGGATGTGGTAATGCCGGGGTTTTCGTAGCAAGTAACAATACTCAGGTAGAACTGAGCGAAGGGAACTACTCCATCGTAGCCAAAAATGTTTCAGGTACGTCTGAATCAGCATATATCCTGGGTGCCAGCTACTCCTGGGGAATGGCAACTAACGCAGTTGGACTTATTCCGATAGGAGATGGAAAAATGCTTTATAAAGATGCCCGTGAAGATTTGTGGGCTAACTTTGAAGCAGCAAACTCTCCGGTTGAAGGCAGAAAACTGGCTTTGGTAAACATTCAGTACGATGCCGGAACAACTAACTTAGTTCTCTATACCAAAGCGAAGGTTACCATCACCGCCGATGTAATCGAATTCGACTGATCTATTCGAATCTAACAGATAATACAGTCCATCGTTCTTTTGAGCGGTGGACTTTTTTTATGCTCATTATTTGATGAGCATCATTTTGTGCACCTGACGGGTTTCCGGAGTACTCACCACTACGAGGTACATGCCGGAGCTGAGGCTTCTTCCGTCAAAAGTAAAGTTATGCACACCTGATGAGAGCTGTGTTTGGGCAAGTGTTTGCACCCGCTGACCAATGGAGTTAAAGACTTGTACCTGTACCTGACTGGACTGATCTAAAGACACCGTAATGGTAGTGGAAGGGTTAAAGGGGTTCGGGTAGTTGGCGATGTCAACCTGATCGGGAAGCTCCTGCGGTTCATAATCCACTTCGTTACTGGTTGGGATGCGGGTATCCTTCAGAGTCATAATGCGATTATAAGAAGCGGTGATGGTGGCTTCATCAATAACGCCGGCTTCTACTTTTTCTGAAATGAGTGAGATGATATAGGCCGGAAGGGATTTGTCCTGATACAAATTGGTGTTGAACAAAAGAATGTCTGTGTCAGAATTCACCACCTGAACAATGGCTTCATCCATTCCGTAATTTTCCTGAACGGCGCCCATAAAAAGCTCATCGGAAATCACAACCCCGTTAAATCCAAGGCTGTCTCTCAGAATGTCGGTGACGGCATAGGAAGAGAGGGAGGCCGGGTAGTCTTCATCCCAATTTTGATTAAATAGATGTCCGGTCATAACGGCATCGTTGTATCCATCTTCAATAAGAAAACGGAAAGGGTCGAGTTCACGGTCTTCCCATGTGTCGGTGATGTCGGTAAACCCTTCATGGGAGTCAGATACAGCGCTTCCATGACCGGGAAAATGCTTGAGTGAGGTGGTAATATTTTGTTTATGAAACTCATCCACAAACCAGGAGGCATGTTGATAAACAACCTGTTCATCCGTCGAAAAACTGCGATCCAGTCCGCCTATAGCCGGGCTGTTGGGATCAACATTTACATCCACTACCGGTGCCAGGTTCATGTTTAACCCGGTATTCGCCATCCAGCCGGCCATTAGCGCGGCCTGCTTTCGTGTGGAATCTTCGGAATTAAATTCGGTGCCCAGTTTATGTGCCGAGAAAGTTCGCTCAAAGCCGTTTTGCTCATCAAGGCGGGCTACAATACCGCCTTCCTGATCTGTGGCCAGAAATAAAGGGGTGTCTGCCAGTCCTTGAAATCTCGAATTTTGGCTGCGTATCTGGCTGGGAAAACGAAGGTTATATGCGAACAACAACACCCCGCCCAGGTTTCGGTGCTCGATGTCATACTTCAAAGAATCCTGGTGTTCCTGGCTGGTTTCAACGCCAACCATAATCATCTGGCCAATTTTTTCCTGAAGGGTCTGTGCCTCGGAAAGCAGGGGGAGGGAGAGTAAGAAAGTGAGTAAACTTAAAGTAGCTATTCGTCTCAAGGCAATGGATTGTAAGAATGAAAATGAACTGCCAATCCTAAGCATTTGAATTAGATTTAAAAAACAGGGCGGGTTCTTTTTTTGTAAAAATCTTAAACGCCGAAGTATATTGATAGCTAATCATGTAAGATGCACCCCATGAAATATACCTTGATTTTATTGCTGATGCTAAGCACTTCTGTGAGTGCTCAGAATGCGTTGCAAACACCGGTTTTGGAATTGCCTCATCCCTCAATTTCACAATCTATAACCGGAAGTGACTTCCTCAAAGAAACAGCTTCATTGAATTATCAATCCCGCCAGGAAGAGGCTGTAAGCTGGATTTTAGAAGGAAACATCCCATCATTTCTGCGGAAATTGGTTCCTGTACAGTTCAGAAATGCCGGTGGTGAAACCGCGACAATCTGGGTGACCAGTGATTATTTGTCGATAGGCACTAATGATGATTTCATACGGTTCCCGCTTTCAATGCCTTCTGCTCAAGAAATTGCCAGGGCTACCAACATGTACCTGCCCACAGCGGTTATGGTGGATTCTATGTATGCGCAGGCTCAATTTAGTCTAACTCCCATTCCGATGAAGCCCGGTGAACAAATGAGAAGCAATGACTACTACCACCGGCACAATGAGATGATAGAGGAACAGCTTGCAGGAGTTGAAAACGGGCGACTGGTTGCCGGACATAAGAAGGACGTTGTGATTACAAATCGATTGACACAACAAGGTGGGAGAGTAGCTATTTACGGATGGCATTATGCTGTGAATGATCCTATTCAGCCGCTTTCAACAGTTCATGATGAAGAATATGAGGACTACAGCCACGGGCTGCGCCTTGTTTATCCTGTTGCTGAAGTAAATGGAGAATCGGTTGAGCTGAAAAAGTTGATGAATCAGCCTGAATGGAATAGCACTTTCACCAGAGAAGGTGCAATAGATATCGACCTTCTTTCGCATGGAGAGTGAAGTACCTAACTCAGACCGATAACCGAAGTATTTTTAATCAGAAGTATAATCGGTTATTCGAACTACGGTTCCTTCCACTTTTATATCAGCCGCGGCGGGAGTGAATAAAGTGAGTCCTGTGGAACTTACAGCTATGGCCGTAAATTCCGGCTGGGGATCGGCTATTGCCAGAAAAGTAAAGAGAACAGATGCTGTCGTAGTGAGTGTTTTGGAAAACCACAAAAGACCATTTTTCCCGGCAGGGTTATTTACAGAAATACGAAGATTAACGATCGCATCCCCATCATGCTTTTCAATGATTTTGTTGAGACGGTTGGATATATCTTCACTGTTTTTGATCTCAATCATTGAAGAAACACCCCACTTTGTAAAGGTGAAGCCGAAATCCTTTAAGGCTTCGTACTGATCTTCCGTTGTAAGCTGATTCTGTTGGGTGTAAAAGCTGTTGGTCTGTGAAACTGGATATTGTACATCCGTGGTGCTCACGGCTATTTTTGCACCCACCGAGCATCCCGATGTGAGAACTCCGGTAAAGAAAAGAATTGCCAGTGAAAACAGTTTGGTGTTATTCGTTTTCATCCCGATTGGTGTTAGGTGTTATTTTATAGACAACCCCGGAATGACGAATGGTCTGTGTCGAGAACTCCCCGCCGGTTGATTCCCCACCCGTTATAGCTCCGGCAATTACCGTTCTCAAGAATCCCCAAAAAGTCATTCCTTGTTCCACTTCAACCTGGAAAACACCATCAGCAATGAAGTGATCGGGATTATCATCCAGCGAACGGTAAATAGTTGTAGTGATATTTTCTTCAACGTATTCGTCACCCCCTAAAGTCACCGCTATGTTTTCTGCTTCAGAATAAACAGCATCCTCAGAATGGAAGCGATAATATCCACTGATTACACCCAGGGTATCCAAAGGAACAGTTGATAAATGGGACCCCATTTGTATGGGCTGATTGTCGGTTTCATACTCCAGCGTATGCCAGGTTTTACATCCCGTAAATAACAGGCCAAACAGGCAGGCAGTGATAAGGAGGTTGAACTTGTTATTCATCCGGCGAACTTAGGGTTAGCGAGATTCAGTAGCCCGATTATGCAACAATTTCAGAAAAAATACTACCGATAGTTTAAGTATAGAAATGAATGCTATTTGATCAGTGCAAACTTCCTGACCTCAGTATTACCGTCAACAGTAAGCCGGTAAAAGTAAATACCGGATGAAAGTCCGCTTCCGTCAAATAGCAAAGAATGTTCACCGGCAGCCAACCGGTTTCCGTAAAATTCCTTCACTTTCTGTCCGCGGGCATTATAAACGGAGAGTTCTACAAAACTTGTTTCTGAAAGCCTGAAGGCAATGGAAGTAGTAGGGTTAAAAGGGTTCGGGTAGTTCTGAAAAAGAGTAAATTGATCGGGTTCAGAACCTGACTTTTCTGTTTCTGTTGACGTAAGCAGGCTGCTTTCGGAATAACTGATTATGTTGATACTTAGCGGAGGAAGTTCCAGAAGTAAATTATCATCCACGCTGCCAGAGTCAACTGCTGCCAGAGTATTTTGCGTTCGGGATTCATGAAATTGATACAACTGAAAGCTGTTCATTTCAGCCGGAGGAGTAATATTTGCTTCTTGCAGGCTGTCTGTTTTGTTGATAAGAATAACCTTGATGTTGTTTTCGGAATCCCGGATTGCAAACGGCTGCACCCGGTAGCCATCCACATTCATACCCGAGTGATGCGGCAGGTCCTGTAGGGGAATTTCAGTCGTCGTAATTTTGATTAGCTCGGATCCGGGTTTAAGAGCTCCGCGTTTAGCCATGAGTTCCCAGCTATAATAGGTGGGAAGTTCGTTGAAGTCAGGATACCAATTGAATATGCCGTAACCGCCTATTGTTTCCCATTTAAGGGTGATATCAAAACCACCTTTAGTACTGTGAAGCTGGGCAAGTGCCTGGTAAACTCCACCGAAAGTATTCACATTTCTGGGATCGGTCCATAACTCACCGTCTTTGGTTCCATCGATAGTCCAAAGTGCTGAAGCATTATAGGCATCCAGCATTAGTGTGGGAGAGTGGGTTGAGTTGAGCATACTCCGGATTTTCTTCGGGGCCTCCTCATACCATATGGTTTTATTGATGATAGATTGGTCGGAATCATCTTTATCCCACGAAAGAAAAATATTTGAAGAAATGAAATCGAGTAAGGTATCGTGTTCGGTTTGATTGAAAACGTAATTTCCCCAATGCCCGTTTTCCCACCCGTTGAATCCTGAAGGTCCTCCAACTTTTAAGTCAGGATCAACAGCCTTAATCGTTGAAGCTGTTTGAATATATAAATCCGCAGCCTTCGAAAAGGAAATGTAATAGGGATTGTCCTGATGCAGGTAGTTCAGCTCGTCGAACAAAATGATGTACTCAATCTCATCTGCGTACCTGCCTGCCAGTTCTTCTGACAATGTAAGCCATTGATTTACTGCAGAAGTGTCATTCCACCAGGGGTTTTCCGGGGTACCGGTATACCAATCTTCAGCCTGGAAAATACACACGATAGGCTCATAGCCAGCATTGATTACTTCATTGACCTTATTATCAAGCCCCGACCAGTTCCACTCTTCCAGATTTGGCCGGATCTGATTAGGTCTTGCCCAAATACGGACTTTTTTAATGGGGATTTCAGATAACTTTTCCTGAAGTATGGGAGAGCTGTAGGTGTTGGAGTGGTATTGAATTCCATAAAAATCATCACCTACCCGAGCTATCACAGAATCTTCAACCGAATATTGTACAGGCTGTCCGGAAAGGCCCCCTAATCCTATGTAGAATATCCATAAAAGAGAAAGAAGAAGTGTTTTACTGGTACATGGTCGCATAAAAACACCATTTGGAGTCATTTAAACGGGGTGAACCCCTAACATATGAATTTCTTTGAACTCCCTGAGTAACTCTTTACGAATTTTAAGAGAAGCATACTCATACCGAAGTGGCCACTCATTCCTCAAATTGCGGAATAGGACTCCTTTATCCGGTCGGTCGGATAAATCCCTTAATGCTTTATCATATTCCAGGATAGGGTTAAGGCGGGTGATCAGCTTGGTCAGGTCGTATTGAATATGAGCCAGGTCTTCAACCCGTTCCGGGATTTCATAGTGAGCCGAACCGGAACCCAGCTCAAAAAAAGAAGCCAGCTGATCACAAATCATTTTGGTGGCATTTACTTTTGCCTGTTCAGAATAGCCGGCAATATGCGGCGTAGCTATGAAGGCATGTTTGGCTACCTCTGTATTAAAGTCAGGCTCCCTTTCCCACACATCCAGAATGTAATCCCCGATTTTACCTTCTACGTAATATTTCATCAGGGCCAGCTCGTCAATCACTCCACCCCGCGCAGCGTTGATAATCAACTTAAAGGATCTGCCGGCTAATTTTTCTTCATCCAGCCAGTGGTAGGTAGCATGAGGTCCCTTTTTACTAAGGGGAGCATGAAAGGTGAGGATGTCACAACCCAAAACCTCTTGTAGCGAAGCAGAAGTGAAATCAGGATCTCTTTGCTGCCGGGGCGGGTCGTAAAGCACACAATCAATATCGAAACCGGAAAGTAAGTCAACAACTGCAGACCCGGCTTTGCCAACACCTATCACCCCGACTTTTCCAAACGATTCCTTAGGTTGCTTTTTCTCTTTCCACAACAATAGGGCTGTCATTACATACTCAGCAACTGCCCGGGCATTACATCCATTGGAGCTGGCAAGGGTAATTCCTTTTCCCTCAAGGTGTTCATTATCAAGGTGATCGGTTCCGGATGATCCGGTGCCGATAAATTTCAGTGTGGCAGGCGGGTTCGGGAAAGATTCTTCAGTTAAATGAGTTACCGTTCTCAACAGCATGGCGTCAGCCTGTGTAAGATCCGGAATTCCCTCTGAAGGGTTGTACAGGGAGAGCTCTGTTTGTGGAGGGATAAGCTCTTTGATTTTATACAGATTTTGGTCGGCTGAAACGTGTATCAAAAAATGCTGATTGAGTGAGAAAAAAAGTTTGATTAAGCCTATACTTCGATATGGATTCAAAATACAATATAGTTTCACTTATTCGCAAAAAACGGGATGGAAAAACCCTCGAGAAAGAGGAGATACAGCATCTCATTAATTTATATACCGCTGATGAGATTCCTGATTATCAGATAAGCGCCTTCTTGATGGCGGCTTTTTTAAACGGGATGAATGATGAGGAGTCGGCGGCTTTTACTGAAGCCATGCTGCATTCCGGGGAAATTGTTGACCTGTCTCACGTAGCCGGAAAAAAGGTGGACAAGCATTCAACAGGCGGAGTTGGGGATAAGCTTTCGCTCATTTTAGCACCCATTGTGGCGGCAGCCGGAGTGCCGGTTCCAATGATTTCCGGGCGTGGACTCGGACATACCGGAGGCACCTTAGACAAACTTGAATCTATTCCCGGCTTTACGGTGGATATGGACCTCGCGCGTTACAAGGAAATCATTGGTAAACATGATTTGGTACTGGCCGGTCAAACCAAAGAAATTGCCCCCGCCGATAAGCGCCTGTATGCCCTGCGTGATGTAACAGCCACGGTAGAATCTATTCCGCTGATTGCCGGAAGCATCATGAGTAAAAAACTGGCGGAAGGTATAGATGCATTGGTTTTAGATGTGAAAGTAGGCTCCGGCGCTTTTATGAAAACAACAGAAGAAGCCATAAAGCTGGGAGAGGCACTGGTTGGAATTGGCACCCAATTTGAGAAAGAAACCATCGCTTATGTGACGAATATGAATCAGCCGCTGGGTTATAAAATCGGAAACTGGCTGGAAGTGGAAGAATGTATTGACGCCATGCACGGGAACGGCCCGGATGATATCATGGAAATCACTCACTTACTGGCGGGAACCATGATTTATCTGGGTGGTAAAGCCGGAGATGTTTCCGAAGGTATTGAGCTCAGTAAAGAGCAAATTGAAAACGGAGCCGCCTTCCGGAAATGGCTGGATATTGTTGAAGAACAGCATGGGGATGTGGAAATGATTAAATCACCGCAAAAATACCCCAAAGCCCAATTTGAGTTTGAGATAAAAGCGAAAAAGGAAGGCTACGTTTCAGCTATGGATTCCTTTGAAATTGGAATGGCCTCGGTAGAACTCGGAGCCGGACGGAAAACCAAAGAAGATGACGTAGATCCCCAGGCCGGAATTGTGCTTCAAAAGAAAGTTGGAGACAAAATCTCAAAAGGTGAAACAATTTTGACCGGACTTACGAACAAGCCATCAGCAATAGACGCTGCAAGCGAGCAATTATTCGGGGCAGTTACTATTGCCGAAACTAAACCCGAAGCAGTGCATTTGGTGAGTCATACAATAGACAAAAAAGGCAGCAGGGCATTTGAGCTTTAACTGCTTGAAATACACTAATAATCGGTTAATTTAGTTTGTAGTTTAACAGGGCATTAAAAAATAAAGGAAAGTACTATGTTTCAACGATTTATCCGCGCAATCAAGTCCATGTTCGGTGGCTTAATAAGCTCAATGGAAGACCCAAAGCTCATCCTTGAGCAAAACATCCGGGACCTGAATGACCAAATTCCCCAGATGAACGAGAATATCGCTACGGTTAAAGCCAACCTGTTGATGCTCCAAAAAGAAATGAATCGAAATGAAAAAGCGATTCAGGATTTGACGGCAAAAGTGAAGTCCGCTATCCAGGCCGATCGTGATGATATTGCCGAGGGATATGCTCTTCAATTAGAGAAAGCCAAAGAAAATTATGCACACACCAAAGATCAGCTTGCCTTTGCTGAAAAAGCCTACGAAAAAGCGATTAAGGTGAAAAAAGTATTCATGCGTGAAAAAGATCGCAAGATCCAGGAAGCCAAAGAAGCATTGCGTGCAAGCGAGCGCTCCGAATGGCAAGCCAAGATTGCGGATACGCTGGAACAGTTTGAGGTAGGTGGAATTGATGCTACTCACGATGAGATGATTAACCGAATCAACGAGCAGTCGGCTAAAAACGAAGCCCGTATGGAAATCGCACTCGACAGCATTGATACTGAAACCATGGAAATCGAAGCCAATGCTGAGAAACTGCGCGCCAAGTCCTTAGTAGAACAGTTCAAGATGGAAATGGGTGAGAAGAGCGGGTCCATCAACATTGATGAAGAAGAACCGGCTAAAGAAAAAGACAGCTCTAAAACTGTTGGCAACAAAGAAAAAAGCAGTTCATAGGAAATCGCCATGAGCAGCAAAAGTGAACAAGAACGGGAACGTCTCAAAGAAGAATACAAAGAGCACTATCGGCGTATTAAAGAGGCGAAGGAGCGGCTTAAACGAGCCGAGCAGAAAGGGAAGATCTCCCAGGCAGTCAATAACATGAATGCCGACAATCTTCTTGGGACTGTTGATGAGTTTCTCGGGAAAGTGCGCGAAAAGGTCTCTAACGTGGAGGCCCGGCTGGATGTAGCTATGGACAGCCTGGAAGACGAAGACACCACTGCAGGCAGTAAAATTAAAAAAGAAGAGCTTGACGAAGAACTGAAGAAGCAGAAAGCCAAGCAGACTCTGAAGCAAGTGAAGGCCGAAATGGGCATGCTCTATAATGAGATCGAAAAACATGCCGATGAAATCCGTACTGAGAAAACAATTGGTAACAAAAAGCCGTCTTCAGATAGCAAAGATAATTCATCAGAACCTGAATCATGAGTGACGAACTGAATATCAATTATACCCGGGAAGCCTTCATGAACCCTATTAACTTAGGGGTGCTGCTGGTTTCCACGCTCACGGCTTTTTTTATGACCGGCATGGGGGATTTTTCCAGCCTTTTACTCACTTCTGTGTTCGGCCTGGAACTCATGTACCTGGGCATTGTCCCCAAATTGCCGCGCTTCCGCAAAAAGCTGGAACTGAAGAAGATTAAAGAACGCCATGCAGCCAATAACGAAAAAGAGCTGTTTCAGTCACTTGATAATAAGTCGCAGAAACGATTTCTGGTACTGAAGCATCTGGCTAAACTGGTACAGGAAAACTTTGAGAAATTACCATACAGCTCGCAGGGCTTGCTGGATAATATCGGGAAGAAGATCGATGAGCTGCTCGGAAATTACCTGACCCTGCTTGACCTGATTAAACGATATGAAGTGTATCTGAACACGTCTCTGGAAAGCAGCCTGAAGGAAGAAGTGATACGGCAAATTGAAGAAATCAAGACGCTGGAATCAGAGAAGTTGAAGCGCACAAAAGCCCGCCGTGTTGCTATTATGCAAAAGCGACTCAAGAAATTTAACGTGGCCAAAGAGAAATACCTGGTTTGTGAAACGCACCTGGAAACCATTGAAGATGCCGTCAGGTATATCTACGAGCAGTCTATGACCATGAGCAACCCGGAAGAGATCGGCTTCCAGCTTGATAACCTACTGACCGAAGTAGAAGAAACTTCACAATTGATTGACGACTTAGATCAGGATATTTTACCCGAGTACACTACCGAATGGGAGAACGACTTGGATTTTGATTCCATTTTGGATGAACTCTCTGATGAGGTACAAACGGAAATAAAACCCGCTAAGAAAGTCAAAGAATAGAATATGGACCAGATTTACGAAACGCTTCTTGTAGAAGTCGATGAATCAGGCATTTGCACGCTTACCATTAACCGCCCCGATAAACTCAACGCCCTCAACAATCAGGTGTTGGATGAACTCGACCAGGCTATTGATGACATCAAAGAGAATTATCAGGTTAAGTCGCTGGTGATTACCGGGGCCGGAGAAAAAGCTTTCGTGGCCGGTGCAGATATCAAAGAGCTGAGCTCGCTGGATCCGGTTTCCGGAGAAAAAGTATCCAAAAAAGGACAGGATATTTTTCAAAAGATCGAAGACCTGACCATTCCGGTGATCGCAGCCGTAAACGGCTATGCCCTTGGCGGGGGATGTGAACTGGCTATGGCCTGCCATTTAAGAATTGCATTCGAAAAAGCCGCTTTCGGGTTGCCGGAAGTCAGCCTGGGACTGATTCCCGGTTATGGCGGAACGCAGCGACTTACCCGGCTTGTAGGTCGCGGTAAAGCTCTGGAATTAATTATGACCGGCCGACAGGTAAAAGCAGATGAAGCTTTTGAAATCGGTTTGGTAAACCAGGTGACAGAACATTCCGCGATTGATGAGGCCAAATCAATGCTGACTAAAATCATGAAGCAAGGCCCTTTAGCTATTAAAAACGCTATTCAGGCTGTTCAGGAAGCCGGTTCCGGAAAAGGATTTGAAACCGAAGCCCGGCTGTTTGGAGAATTATGCGGTACGGCTGATTTTAAGGAAGGTACCGGCGCTTTTCTTGAAAAGAGAAAACCTAATTTCTCCGGTAAATAGAAACGAACTGATTTTTGAATGAAAGACGAACCTCCATCGGGTAGCACATTTCTTTTTCTCTTCACACCTGATAAAAACGGGGTAAACTATGTTTGAGTTTGCCCTGATTTTCATAACTGTTCTTCTGAGTGGCTTTTTTTCAGGGTCGGAAATCGCCTTTGTTACGGCTAATAAGCTTAAGCTGGAAGTTGCTTCACGCAAGAACAACTTTCTGTCCAACTCAATTGAGTTTTTTACACGCAAACCGGAGACTTTCTTAACTACGACGCTGGTTGGGAATAATATCGTAAATGTGCTTTATGCTACGTTTATGGCCATATTTCTGGTTGAGCCTATCCAAGTGTACAGCGAAGCCTGGTTTGGTTTGGTCCCTTCTGAAATACAGATCCTGATTATACAGACCATTATCGCATCTGTGGTCATTATGTTGTTCGGGGAGATTTTGCCCAAAGCTATTTTCCGGGCACTGGCTGATAATATGATCGCCGTTATTTCGATTCCTCTTCGGATTGCCTATTACCTGTTTCGCCCGCTTATCGAAATTTCGAAGGGTTCATCCAATATCCTGATCCGCTGGCTGGTAAGCGATGCAGAGGTGGTGGAAAGCTACTACCGGAGGCAGGACGTGGAAATGATCTTCAAAGAACTGCGGGACAGCGGGGGGAGTGAAGATATTGACGAGGATGACTCCGAGATTCTGCATAATGTATTGGAGCTTTCCAATAAGCGGGTTAAAGACTCTATGATACCCCGCATCGAAATTGAAGCGGTTGAAAAAGATGCGCCTATTGAAGAAGTGCTGAATATGTTTATACAATCCGGCCATTCCAAGCTCCCGGTGTACAGGGAATCTATTGACGATGTGATTGGGGTTGTGTTTGCGCACGATTTTTTCCATTCGCCCAAATCCCTGAACGAGATCATACGTCCGGTTAAGCTGGTGCCGTCCAGTAAAAAATCGAAAGCTTTGCTCACCGAATTCCGCCAGTCGAATATGTCGGTAGCCATCGTTCTGGATGAATATGGAGGCACTGCCGGGATGGTCACCATCGAGGATTTACTGGAAGAGGTAGTGGGTGACATTCAGGACGAATATGATGTTGAAGATGAAATTATGAAGAAGCTTTCCGAAAATACCTATGTGGTAAGCGGGAATGTGGAGATCCATGAGCTGATGGAAAAATTTGCAGAAATTGAACTTCCGCTGGAACCTTCTCAGTACGATACCGTAGCGGGATTCATAATCAATCATTTAGGGCGTATTCCAAAAGTAAATGAGGAAGTGGTGATTGAGGGCAAAAAATTCATTATCAGTAAAGCCACACCCAGCCGCATTGAAACGGTTAAGCTCATTTTAATCGAGTAATTATGTGTTTACGTGCGAACGTGTTTACAAATGGAAATCTATAAACACGTTCGCACGTAAACACCTTCACACTTTCATAACGTAAAACACATGTTTGATCACTATCCAAAATGGTCGCGCGAATTTGCCCGGAAGTATCTGAGCAGAACCATTAATCAGTTTATACTGCACGGAAACGTTCATGACCTGGTTTCTCTGAAAACCGATGAAGGAACGGAATTTCACCGCCTTAAATCCTTTCTCTCGGATGAATTTTTCGGGGCTCGTGACTTTGTGATTTTCTATGACCGCGCTT
Organism: Gracilimonas sp.; assembly: GCF_017641085.1. Lineage (NCBI taxonomy): Bacteria > Pseudomonadati > Balneolota > Balneolia > Balneolales > Balneolaceae > Gracilimonas > Gracilimonas sp. Next base: position 633,065 of record NZ_JAEPPI010000001.1, read on the forward strand.
CCGGTATCTATTTTCGGGATAAAGAGTCTCAGGCTGATTTCAATCAGGCCATTGCCGGGCGGGATAGTTTGGTGGGCACCGAATACGCCAAGAAAATGCCGAAAGACCCGGTTCGGGTGATGTCGCTGCTGGAGCAGTATTTCCGTCTCCGCCTCGATCAAAAGAAAAGTGTGGCACTGATCATCGATTATGCCGAGACCATTGTGCCAATGAGTGATGCAGCTTCTATCGGGAATGAAGACCGGACTTCCATGGTCTATTTATCGCGATGGGCCCATGACCCTATGTTCCTGGCTTCCGATTTTACCACCGTGATGATAACCGAGAACCTGGCCGACCTGAACAAAACACTGGTCCAAAACCCTTACACCACGGATATTAAAATTGATATCCCCGCCGAGCAGGAACGAAGAGATTTTATTGACTACGAAACCCGGGATGACACCTGGAAAGATATTTCGGAAGTGAAACCGGAGATTGTAGCTCAGCAAACGGCAGGCTTGAATTTTGTAAACATCCGGAGCGTGTTATCTCATGCCCGGGAGAATAAAGAAAAGATCACCTTTGACGGCTTATCCGAAACCAAAAAGGAACTGATTGAAGCAGAAGCATACGGACTGCTGGAGTTCGTGGAAACCGAGTACTCGCTGGATAATGTGGCCGGACATACCCATGTGAAAAAGCATTTACGCCAATCCGTTAAAGCGCTGAAAGCCGGCCGGCAGGATGTAATGCCCATGGGATATCTGGTTTGTGGTCCGGTGGGAACCGGTAAAACCTTTTTAGTGACCTGTTTTGCCAGCGAAGTGGGCATCCCGATGGTGAAACTCAAAAACTTCCGAAGCCAATGGCAAGGGGTTACCGAAGGGAATCTGGAGAAGATACTTTCATTGCTTAAAGCTATGGCCCCTGTAGCGGTTATGATTGATGAAGCCGACGCCTACCTTGGCGACCGTGATGCAAGCGGGGACAGCGGAGTTTCAAGTCGCGTATTCTCACAGATCGCTACCTTTATGAGTGATACCACCAACCGCGGACGCATTGTCTGGTTCCTGATGACGGCCCGACCTGACCTCATGCCTATTGACCTGAAACGACAGGGAAGAGCCGAGGAACACCTTGCCCTGTTCCCGCCTCATACCAATGAAGAACGCGTGGAACTTTTTGAAGCCATGCGGAAGAAAACCGGCCTTCAGATGACTGAGAAATACATTCCTGCGGTAATCGAAGAAGGCTTTAAAACCTTTTCCGGTGCAGATATGGAAGCAGCTTTAACCCGGGCCAAATTCCGTGCAGCTGCAGAAGGCAAGAAGAAAGTAACCCCGGAAGTCCTGGATGCTGCACTGGCCGATTTCCTTCCGCCAACCTATCCGGAGGAAGTAGAGCTTCAGACCTTGAGTGCCGTCATTGAATGTACGTCCAAGGAATTACTGCCTGAACGATACCGGGATATGAACCGGGATGAAATTCTCTCAAAAATTGACGAATTGAAGTTTCGGGTGGGTTAAGGTTTAATTCCCCAAAAAAACTAAAACTTTTGGTTGAAGCAGCCTGAAATAATTTGGGCTGCTTTTTTGCTATCAGGACATGAGTGCCGTAATTCTGCTTTTTGCTGATTCTGCTACTACGGAATCAGTCGAAACAGAGAATGGCAAGCAGGTTACCGAACAACGTAAAATGCTGCTGGTGAAGTAGAAGGTTCTTTTGTACTGGAAGCCGGAGCTTCCAAAAGGCGTTCCGAACGAGGACGAAAGAAGATATTTCGGTGACCATTCAACCATCTATCCAGATTGAAATAATGTTACCAGATTCAGCTCAGGTTTGGCCATCTATACCTCAAGGTGGAGCGAGTACTTTATTTGATTTTGCACAAGTAGATAATACAATTGGAGAAATAATTGTGAAAATGTTTAATAGTGGTAGCCCAATATCTGACCAAGGGGTGACCATTAGTACTGAATGGATTGAAGGTTCCGGAGGCCATAATCATAGTGGTGGAAATGATCTTGCACAGCCCCCACAAAATATAATGGGTTGGATAGTAGATATAGCAGAAGCTGATTCAGCTCAAGGGCGAATAGAAACCGTTACTAATGAAGATGGGGAGATACGATTGAGATATAGGGCACCTGAATTTGGAGGAAAGATCAGAATGGTGGCCCAAACAAATATCAATAGAGATACGTTGTTTGCAGACGATACGCTTGCAGTAAAAGTACCTGGTTTGGTTCTTTTACCTAATGGAAATAACTTATCAAAAGTAGGGGGAACGCCTCGCCACCATGGGCCACGCGTTGATTCACGATATCAAAACAACAGATCTCCAGATAATAATCACTTTGGCACACAAGAATTTGTGGATAGTTTGATTTCGTTAGCTAATAATTGGGCTAATCTTGTAGCATCTGATTCTGAGCAAGATGATAGACAAGTACCATTGAATATTAACGATTTAAGTTTACCAAATGGAGGAAAGTTTGACCTTGAAGGTAGATGGTTAACGAGATTGCATCGTGCGGCCCACGATTATCACAGGGTAGGACGAGATGCTGATATCAGAACAACAAGAAAATTTCCAATAGGTAACGGGAGAAATGGTGTACTTCTTACCAGGCTTTTAGATGGAAATGGTACCCCAGTACTCGATACAGAAGGGAATGAAGTCTATGTAAACAGGGCTTTCCAACGACAGATAATTTTACATGGTGCAAACCGGAAATCTGGAATTCATGGTAGTGGTAAAAATGAACATTATCATGTTTACTTCTATTAATTAGTAGACGTTATTATGAAATATCTCAAATTTATAGTGCCAATTCTGTTAGTCTATACTTCTCAAAATGTTTTTGGTCAGCAGATAATAAATCAATTAACCTTTGATACTGAAAAGGGCTATTTCAGAATAATCTATCAATGGGAAAGCAATGATTCCCTTTTTACTGGAACAGTAATGCCTGGTGATAATGTATCTCCAAGGATTTTAGCGGACGTAAAATCATTGTCAACGGGACAGTTCGAATACTCATATACCATAAATAATCAAATGGATGCACTTTACCCATTATATGAGTTTTCTATACTATTAGATGAACCTGTTAATGAAATTTTAACACCTAATAATCAATGGGATGGTAGTTATTTAAGTCGATATAGGGAGACATCTTGGGCGAAAGTTGGGGGAGATATTCCAGGAATTTCTTCTGGCGATACTTTGAATGGGTTTTCATATGTTAGTAATGGGATACCTTCTATAAAGAACAGCTACTCAAAGAATTATGTGTGGTATTCTTTTCCCTCAGAGCCTCAAGGACCTACAGGGAGGTTAGGTGAAGTGGTTGATTCATTACTCACTTTAAAAAGTGGGGTTTTGAAGAAAACCCTAGGTCCTTGGAGCCCTAATCCTACTATGAATCTTATTTCCTTTACCGACTCTCTCGAGACTTTTCGTTACCGCTCCTGCGAAGAACTGGGCTGGATTACCAACCAGGGTATCTGCAACAGCCTGCAGGTAAAACTTCGTAATTTCCGCAGACACCTTGAACGGGATAAACCCAAGCAGGCCCGGAACGTGCTCCATGCATTTATCAATCAGGTTGAAGCTCAGCGGGGGAAGCATATTACCGAAGAGGGGTATGCGCTGCTGTATTTTAATGCGGAGTATTTGATGGATAAGCTGGATTCCGGCAGGGGGAACTGAAATGAATTTTTTCAAAGCTTTTGCCCTGATCATTACAGCTATCATTGGAACATTTCCGGCTGCGGCTCAAACTTATACCATTCCTTTTGCCAGTAAAGGAAATACGCTTCAACTGGAAGTGGTAAATTCCGGTCAGGAAAATGGCCAAGACCTTTTAGTACAAGCCGTAGAAATCCCGGATTGGATATCTCTTTCAGCTGATGAACTGCATTTAGATAATATTTCATCCGGTGATAGCCAAATAATCACCTTCCGGTTTGATGCGGGTGAGAAGGTTGAAGTGGGAGAGGTTTATGCGCTTACCTTTCAGATCACTCAACAGGGGAGAGTTATAGGAGAAAAGAATTTCCAACTCGCAAGCGATGCTCCGGCCGATTTTAAGCTATTTGCCAACTTTCCGAATCCGTTTAACCCGGCCACGACTATTTCTTATCAGCTTCCGGAGCAGACCAAAGTGACGGTTCAAATTTTTAATATTCTTGGACAGTTGGTGAGCGAACCGGTGAATGCCTCACAAAAACCCGGTAAATACCAGTTCCGGTGGAATGCTTCCTCCTATGCCAGCGGAGTGTATTTGTATCGTTTTGTTGGGAAAACAGAGAGTGGCAAGCAGGTTACCGAACAACGTAAAATGCTGCTGGTGAAGTAGAAGGTTCTTTTGTACTGAAAGCCGGAGCTTCCAAAAGGCGTACCGAACGAGGACGTTCGGAACGAGAACAACGTGGATGCTCGGAACGAGAACAACGTGGATGCTCGGAACGAGAAAAAGTAGTCAACAAGTGCTGCTATAATTCTCGGTACTAATCCCCGAAACTAATGCCAACTCCTTTAGCGGTTTGTACCAAAAAGCTGTTTGGGTCAACCAGGTTATTTCCTTTTGCGGCCTCAGATAAGGGGACGGCTACAATTTCTTGATCGATGAAGGAAACCATTTTTCCGTATTCGCCATTGATGGCAAGCTCCATGGCCTTCACCCCGAACTGGGTGGCAAGAATGCGGTCAAAGGCTTCAGGCTTACCTCCGCGCTGCAGATGACCTAACACCATCTCGCGAATGTCATGCTCAAATCCGGCCGATTTCAGCTGATCAGATAGCTGATAGGCAACACCGCCAAGCCGTTGATTGCGATATCCGACTTCATCGCTTTCACGGGTAACTACCGATCCTTCCCGGGGTTTGGCTCCCTCGGCAATCACAATAATGGCAAACCCGCGTCCATCTTTATACCGTTTGTTGAGACGCTCCAGCACCTTGTTGACGTCATAAGGAATTTCCGGAATCAGGCAAACTTCCGCTCCCCCGGCTATAGCAGCATGCAGGGCAATCCAGCCGGCTCCACGGCCCATCACTTCGAGTATCATCAGCCGGTGGTGGCTGGAGGCGGTGGTAACCAATTTATCCACGGCATCGGTGGCAATATCAACGGCGGTCTGGAAACCAAAGGTATAGTCGGTGGAGGACAGGTCGTTATCGATGGTTTTGGGAACGCCGATTACATTCAATCCTTTTTCCTGCAACTGGTGACTGATTTTCTGAGAACCGTCTCCACCGATATTAATGACAACCTCAAAGCCTTCCCTTTTCAGATAATCGATCATCTCATCGGAACGGTCTTCCGTAGTCCATGAACCGTCTTCATGCTTTACCGGCCAGTTAAAAGGTCCGCCCTTGTTGGTCGTTTTCAGAATGGTTCCGCCTTTGGCGTGAATTCCGGCCACTTCCTGATCATTTAGCCTGATAATCTCTTTAGGCGTTCGCAAAGCTCCGTTAAACGCTTCAATACTGCCATAAACCTGCCAGTCATTGGTTTGAGCTGCACGCTTTACAATGGCGCGAATTACCGCATTCAGCCCGGGGCAATCCCCGCCCCCGGTGGTGACAAGTACTTTCTTCATAGTTGTTTTTTGTCGATGAAATTTGGTGAATAAAATAAGCGATTCTGGCTGAATTAATAATAGAGAGAGGAGCTCTAAAAAAGGGGTGGGCAGGACGGACTAACACGCCCGAAACGAAAAGGGGTTCACAGTCATTTACCTTACTGAAATTCAATTCAAAAAAAGATAATGAACGTATTAGTTATAGGAGCGAACGGACAAATAGGAAACCGGTTGGTACATCAGTTGAAGGAAGCCGGGCACAATCCGGTGGCGATGGTCCGGAAAGAGGAGCAAATCGACCAGTTTAAAGAGCATGGTGTTGACACGGTGCTGGCTGACCTGGAGAAAGATTTCAGCCACGCTTACCAGGATATTGATGCAGTAGTATTTACGGCTGGGTCGGGCGGAGATACCCCTAAATCTCAGACTAAGGTCATAGACCGGGATGGAGCCATTAAAGCCATTGATGAGGCAGAAGAATCGGGTGTTACGCGATTCATTATGGTGAGTGCGCTCAAGGCCAATCGTGATCCGGGAACATGGTCGGAACCCATGGAACACTATTACGATGCCAAAGCCAAAGCTGATGAGCATCTCAGAAATTCCGATCTCAGCTACACGGTGCTGATGCCGGGCCGGCTAACCAATGAGAGCGGTACTGGGAAAGTAGAACTGAAGGAGCGGATTGAGGCCATTGATACCAAAACCATAACCCGGGATGACGTGGCATCGGTTATTGTGGAATTGCTGGATGAGGAACAAAGCTTTGGGAAAAGCCTGGAGCTGCTTCAGGGTGACATATCCATCAAACAAGCCATTTCTGACCTGAGCTAAAGTTAGCAGATATAAAAAACCCCGGAAAACGATCAGAAATCCGGGGTTCAGGGTATAATACGAGTAGTTTTAGAAATGCTAAATAACTACTTATTCTACAATTAGTTTACCTTTCATCAGCGCGTAGTGGCCGGGGAAGCTACAGATGTAATCGTAGGTTCCGGCTGCGGGAGCTGTAAACTCGATGGTAGTTTCTTGTCCGCCACCAATCAGTTTTGTATGTACAATTACATCGTCGGTGCCTTCCGGGACGTACTCGTTGCCAGCGGCTTTAGAGGCAGCTGATCCGAACGCCTGAATGTCGACACCTTGCTTCAGCAGTACCCAGTTGTGGCCCATTGCAGCTTTAGGAAGTTTTCCAACATGCTTAAGGGTCAGTACAACGGTTTGTCCTGCTTCTACTTTAATTTCGTTCAAGTCAAATTGCATCCGGTCGTTACTCTCGATGGTTACTTCAACCTTATCCTGAGCTTGAACCGTTGTTGTGAATGCGAAAGCAAAAATTGCTAATAAAGAAAATAGAGTTCTCATAGTATTCGTCTGTTTTATTAGTTGCGGCACCAAAGTGTGGTTACCAACCTGTTTTAATTTTGTTGATCAAAAACTAACCATGCATTGTGAATATTTTGTGAAGGTGATCCAAAAAGTAATTACTCTTACTGAAGCGTTAATCTTACGGTGTACAAAATGAATTTTATACGATGGGGAGTTTTAAGTACAGCAAAAATCGGCGTAGAGCAGGTTATTCCGGCTATGCAGAAAGGAGAGTTATCAAAAATATCGGCTATATCATCAAGAGAGGAGGACCGGGCAAAAGAAGTGGCAGATCGGTTGGGTATTGAAAAGGCGTATGGGTCGTATGAAGAACTTTTAGAGGATGAAGATATTGATGCAATTTATAACCCTCTTCCTAATCATCTGCATGTTCCCATGACCATTAAAGCACTGGAGGCAGGCAAGCACGTGCTTTGTGAAAAACCCATAGCTATCGATCTGGCGGAGTCTGAGGAGCTGGTAAAAATAATTGGACGATATCCGGAACTTAAAGTGATGGAGGCATTCATGTATCGTTTCCATCCACAGTGGCAGGTGATTAAGCAATGGATTGATGATGGAGAAATTGGTGCAATACAAACCATTCATTCCTCTTTCACCTATTACAATGATGATCCTGAAAATATCCGAAACAAAGCAGATATGGGCGGCGGCGGTTTATTGGATATAGGCTGTTACTGTATTTCAGCTTCCCGTTATTTATTTGAGGATGAACCTATTGATATAAAAGGGGAGGTAGAAATTCATCCGGACTTTGGAGTTGATACGTTAGCTTCAGGCGTTCTCAGGTTCGCGAAAGGAACAGCCACGTTTAGTTGTTCTACCCTTGCCAGTCCCGATCAAAAGCTCATCATTTATGGAACGTCGGGTATTATTGAAATGGATATACCCTTTAACCCGCAGGAAAGCCCGGCTTCCATAAGAATTACAAGCGGAGAAGGACAAGTTCTGAAAGAGAAAACATTACAAGCTAATCATTACACAATCCAGGGAGATGCTTTTTCAAAAGCCATTATCGAGAATAGGGATGTCCCCACTCCTTTAAATGATGCCGTTGCCAATATGAGAGTTATTGACGCACTGCTTTCCCTTTAAAATAGATTAGATTTTCTATCTCTGATCTGATTTAGTCACTGAAGTAGAATTCTATCCGGCTGTTTTTTATGGGAGAACCATATCCTTAAAATGACTAACCAACAAGTTCAACCATATGGTTGAAAAAATCCTTTTTCTGGTATAAATTTGATGCAGAATCAATCAAAAGACAGACATGACTGACAAAGAAAAGGATACAGAAGAACTGATTTTTGAAGCTGCATCCCGGGTTTTCCAAAAGGATGGCTACGCCGGCGCCCGCATGCAACAAATTGCTGACGAGGCAAACATCAACAAGTCGATGTTGCATTATTATTATCGCAGCAAAGACAAACTGTTCAGGGCGGTATTCCAGCAGCAACTGGCTCACTTTTTTCCCACTATATTCGAAATTTTAGGTTCAGAGCTTACACTGGATAAGAAAGTACCACGCTTGATTGATGCCTACTACAATTTCCTGCAAGACAATCCCAAGGTGGTGCAGTTTATCATACAGGAAATGAATAATCATCCGGATGAATTCAGGCGGTTTATGAGTGAGAAGAACATCCATCCGCCCAAAAGTTTTGCTGAGCAGATAAAGAAAGAAATTAAAGCCGGAAATATGGATCGGGTAGAACCGCGGCAACTGCTGATTAGTATGGTCGGCCTGATTCTATTTCCTTTTATAGCCCAGATGATGGTAAAAACAGTTTTTGACCTGGAAGAACAGGAATACCTGAAGTTTCTGAAAGACCGGAAATGGTTCCTTACTGATTTTATCCTGAACGCCATAAACTACAGAAAGCCATGAACACGTTTCTCGCTTCGTTACTGATATTCACGTTTGTGAATCAAAGTGCCCCTTCAGATTCCGTTTCACTGAACTACTGCTACCAACAGGCGGAAGAATATTACCCGGCGGCAAAGAAGGTGGCGCTCCAGGAAAAGATAACAGAGCTAAATATCAACATTGTGAATACGGGTTATTACCCACAGGTATCTGTAAACGGGCGGGCGAGTTATCAGTCGGAAGTAACGGAATTCGGGTTACCGGGGGGAGGGGCGCCCCCGGTTAGCAAAGATCAGTATGAAGCTTCCATACAGCTTAGCCAGAACATTTATAACGGCGGAGTTACGGCCATCAGAAAAGACCTGGAGCGGACACAAGGAATGCAGGAAGTGCTTTCCACAAAGGTGGAACTTCAGCAGGTAAGAGCACAAATTGATCAGGTGTACTTTGGGATACTGCTTTCTCAACAGCAGATGGAAGCCACAAAATTGATGATCTCGGAACTGGATGAACGCCTGGAAGGTGTCCGTTCCAAAGTTGAAAATGGGGTTCTGCTGAAAAGCCAGCAGTTGATCCTGGAAGCCGGACTGATCAAAGCTAAGCAGGATTCGGCAAGCATCATGGCGAATATAACATCCGGATACCTGGTGCTGGGAGAACTGATAGGGGAAAAGCTGAATCCTTTTATTAAACTTACACTACCTGATCCGGTTTCTGAAGGTGTAGTAACTGATGTGGCAAGACCAGAAATGGCTTTGTTTGAAAATTCGGTGAAAGCTTTGGAGCAGCAAAAGAAACTGGTTCAAACCGGCAAAATACCACGCATTTCGGCATTTGGGTCCGCTGCTTATGGACGTCCGGGACTCAACTTCTTAAACGATGACTTCCATGATTACTACATGGTGGGCCTGCGTTTAAACTGGAATTTGATGGACTTCCTGAATGCCGATGAGCAGAATGAAGTGCTGAACATCCGGCAGAAAACCATCCGGCAAAACGAAGAGTCATTTACCCTTCAGCTTCAGACCCAATTGAGTAGAATTGAAGAGCGAATCAAAGCCATTAAAGAGAACATCATCCACGATAAAGAAATCATCGAAATCAGGGAGCTGGTGGTAGCTGAAAGTTCCAATCAACTTGAGAATGGGGTGATTACGGCAACGGAATATATCACCGAGTTAACCCATGCCAACCGGGCCCGGCTTTCCTTGCTTACAAATGAAATCAAATTAGTTCAGGCCCGGGCTGAGTATCGAACGGCTTTGGGATTGGATCTGGAATAGAAATTTTAACGACAGGAAAGGTTATGAAACAGAAGAAAATATACACACCCCTTATTCCAATGGCGGCCTTGCTTTTTTTAACGGTAGGATGCAGTCAGGATCAAACATCGGATGCCTATGGGCAGTTTGAAGCGAAAGAAGTTACCGTGTCGGCTGAAACCTCAGGAATACTTAAGAGTTTTACGGTTCAGGAGGGTATGAAACTCGAAGAAGGCGAAAAAGCAGGACAGGTAGATTCAACTCAGCTGGCTCTTCGAAAAGATGAGCTGTTAGCTTCGGTAGCTTCTATCCGGACAAATATTGCAAAACTGGATGCACAGGCCGATGTGTATCGCGAGCAGTTGAATACAGCTCAGAAAGATCTGCAGCGCTTCACCAACCTGAAACAAAATAATGCCGCCACCCAGCAGCAGATCGACCAGGCACAAGGACAGGTAAATGTGCTGAAAAAACAGATTAATTCGGTGGAAGTACAAAAGCAATCGGTTTACGCAGAGCTGCAAACAATGAAAGCCCGAATAGCTCAGGTGGAAGATCAGATAAAAAAGACGCGGATTATAAACCCGGTTTCAGGGACGGTACTTTCAAGCTTTGCGGAGCAGGGGGAATTAGTCACAACCGGAAAGCCTCTGTACGAAATCGCCAATTTGGATGAAATGATCTTAAGGGTGTATGTGTCGGGTGCGCAGTTACCGATGGTTATTCTGGGTGAACAGGCAGAGGTTTTAATTGACAAAAATTCGGAGGAGAATGAATCACTTACCGGTGTGGTAAGGTGGATTGCATCCGAAGCGGAGTTCACGCCAAGAATGATTCAAACCAAAGAAGAACGCGTGACGCAGGTGTACGCGGTAGAGATTACCGTTCCAAACCCGGATGGCAAGTTAAAAATTGGCATGCCGGGAGAGGTAAACTTTAGGTAATTGAATAGCGTGGTAAACATATCGTCAGTTTCTAAGTGGTTTGGCAAGGTCCGGGCTTTGAAGCAGGTATCTTTTGATGTGAACAAAGGTGAGCTCTTTGGAGTGATCGGGCCGGATGGTGCCGGTAAAACCACGCTGTTCCGGATTATCAACACCTTGCTTGTTCCCGATGAAGGTTCTGCCATGGTATTGGGTAAAGATGTGGTGAAAGACTACAAGCAAATAAGGCCACTTCTGGGGTATATGCCCGGCCGGTTTTCCCTGTACCAGGATTTAACGGTGGAGGAGAACCTGAAGTTTTTCGCATCTGTTTTTGGAACTACTATAGAGGAGAATTATGAACTGGTGAAGCCTATTTACAGTCAGCTCGAAAAATTTAAAACCCGTTTGGCGGGAGATTTATCCGGTGGGATGAAGCAAAAGCTGGCACTGAGTTGTGCCCTCATTCATAAGCCAAAGTTATTGTTACTGGATGAACCAACCACCGGAGTGGATGCCGTTTCCCGAAAGGAATTCTGGGAAATGCTGCAGATGCTGAAAAAAGAAGGGATCACCATCATCGTATCCACGCCATACATGGACGAGGCAGACTTGTGCGAAAGAGTGGCACTGATTCAGGAAGGGGAGATTCTGCAAATTGATACCCCGACAGCCATCGTAAATTCCTTTGAACGTACGTTGCTGGGCATCAAAGCAGCTAACACCTATGCGTTACTCAATGCTCTTAAATCGTATCCTCAGGCGCATTCGGTTCAACCCTTTGGCGAGTATGTTCATTATACCGAAAAGACCGGTTCTCCCAATTTAGTGGCGTTAAAAACCTACTTGTTTGACCGGGGATTAGAACAAGTTGAGATCAAGCCCATCAAACCAAATATCGAGGACAGTTTTATGGAGCTGATGCAGGCCAAGGGTGAGGGAACCTATGTCTGAGCCGACCATTCAAACCGAAAACCTGACCCGGAAGTTTGGTGATTTCACTGCGGTGGATAAAATCACCTTTGAAGTGGAACAGGGAGAGATCTTCGGATTTTTGGGAGCCAACGGAGCAGGAAAGACGACAGCCATGCGTATGCTTACCGGACTGCTTACTCCAACTTCGGGCAAAGCATTGGTATCGGGCAAGGATGTTTATCGGCAGGCGGAGGCCATCAAGAAAAACATAGGGTATATGAGTCAGAAGTTCTCGCTGTATGATGATCTAACCTCCGAAGAGAATATCCGGTTTTACGGGGGCATTTATGGGATTCCCGATAAAGAACTAAACAGCAAAATTGACGAGGTAATCAACTCACTTGGACTAAAAGATGTACGAAAAAAGCTGGTCCGCTCTTTGCCCTTAGGCTGGAAGCAGAAACTAGCCTTTTCTATAGCCATACTCCACAATCCCAACATTGTGTTTCTTGACGAGCCCACCGGCGGAGTTGATCCGGTAACGAGGCGACAGTTCTGGGAAAAGATATACGAGGTGTCAGACCGGGGAATTACGGTTTTTGTGACTACGCATTACATGGATGAGGCAGAATACTGCGACCGGATTTCCATTATGGTGGACGGGCGGATGGATGCCATCGGTTCACCCCGCGAACTAAAAGAGAATTTAGAATCAGATTCTATTGAGGACGTATTTATAAAGCTGGCTCGCGGAGCCGAGAGGAGGGAAGGATGAATGCTTTTTCCGGCTTTGTGACTAAGGAGTTTAAGCAGATCTATCGTGATAAGCGGACACTAACGGTGCTTTTTGGAATGCCCATCATCATGCTGATCCTGTTTGGTTTTGCAATTAGAAATGAAGTGACCAACGCTCAGATCGGGATTTTGGATTTATCGAAGGATGAAGTAACCCGAACCCTCATCCAAAAGCTGGAAGCTTCGGCATCGTTTGAAGTCCGTGCGTACCTGCAAAGCTATGAGGAAGTGGAAGGGCTGTTCAGGGAGGGTAATATCAAAGAAGTAGTGGTTTTTGAACCGAACTTCAAAGAGAAGTTAGTCAGGGAACATACAGCTCAGGTGCAGGTGATTACCGATGCCACCGACCCAAACCTTGCGAACTTGGTTCAGTCTTATACAGCCAATATCATTCGGGATTACGTGGGGGAGTTAAATGATAACGGAGATATACGAAAGGCAGGACTAAACCCCCAAGTCCGGATGATGTACAATCCCGAACTGAGAAGCGTGAACTTGTTCGTCCCCGGATTGATTGCCGTAATACTTATGCTTATTTCCGCCCTCATGACTTCCATCTCCATCACCCGCGAAAAGGAGATGGGGAATATGGAAATCTTGCTGGTATCACCGCTCAAGCCACGGCATATAATTATTGGAAAAGTATTGCCGTACCTGGTGCTTTCGGTGGTGAATGTAGTCACCATTTTGGTGCTGGCCCGGTTTGTGTTTCAAGTTCCCTTTCAGGGTTCCTATTTCCTGTTTTTCATGGAAGCAACCTTATTCATTTTAACAGCCCTGGCACTGGGGGTATTCATTTCATCAGCGGCTAATAATCAGCAAACGGCGATGATGGTTTCTCTGGCAGGTTTGCTGCTTCCAACGGTGTTGTTGTCGGGCTTCATTTTTCCCGTTTCAAGTATGCCGCTTCCGCTTCAATGGATTTCTCATATCATCCCCGCCAAGTGGTTTCTGATTATCGTAAGAGACATCATGCTGAAAGGATCAGAGTTCTTATTTATCTGGAAAGAGACGCTTATCCTTGCCGGAATCACCGTGTTCTTTATGGCTCTGAGTATGAAAAAATTCAAGGTGAGGCTGCAATGAATATCATCCGGGTTTTACTTCGTAAAGAGTTTCTGCAGATTTTCCGTAACAAAGCGATGTTGCCTATCCTGTTTGTGATGCCGGTGGTTCAGTTGCTGGTTCTTTCCTTTGCTGCCACTTATGAACTGAAAGAGGTTGACTTTGCCCTGATTGACAGGGATCAATCCGAACTTTCCAGAGAGCTGACGGCAAAACTTCAGGCTACCGGCTACTTCACCCTGAAGCTGGAAACCTTTGACCGGGAAGAAGCACTTGATGCTATGAATGCCGGCCTGGTTAAAATGATCATTCACATTCCTTCTGAATTTGGAAAGGATGCCTCAACCGGAAAGCAGGCAGATCTGCAGCTGATTATTGATGCCGTGGACGGCAGCACGGCCGGACTCATTCAATCATACAGTGCATCTATCCTGAATGATCTGAACACCGAAGTTTTGACTAAGCTAAATATTGAAGAGGCGGGGCAGCAGATTAAACAAGCCAAATCAATTAATATCATTCCTCAAAACTGGTACAACCCGAACCTGGATTACATCACCTATATGGTGCCGGGCATTTTGGTGGTGCTTGTTTCCATGATCGGCGTGTTTTTATCGGGGATGAATATTGTCCGGGAGCAGGAGATCGGAACCATTGAACAGCTGAATGTAACACCCATACGAAAGTACCAGTTTATGATAGGGAAGCTGCTTCCATTCTGGGTGATTGGAATGGTGGATTTACTCATTGGCCTGGCCCTGGCCCGCTATGGTTTTCAGATTCCTTTTTTGGGTAGTCTTGCAACGGTGCTGGTGGTTGCGGGGATCTTTTTGATTGTTATACAATCGCTGGGTCTTCTTATTTCTACCTTAACCCACACCCAGCAGCAGGCTATGTTTATTGCCTGGTTCATTATGGTCATTTTTATACTGATGGGCGGATTGTTCACTCCTATTGAAAGCATGCCCGAGTGGGCACAACAGCTGACTTTGGCTAACCCGGTAGCTTATTTCATTAAGATTATGCGGATGGTGTTACTGAAAGGAGCCGGCTGGAAAGAAATTCAGTTTATGGTTTATACGCTTATTGGGATGGGAAGTGTGTTGCTGCTGATCTCCATCAATCGCTATAAGAAAACGACGGGCTAAGGCACGAACACCGAACATTGAACACCGAACACTCAACATTGAATATTGAGGTCTGAGCTCAATCGAACTTGGGGTGGATGATCAGGTTTTTGTAGGCGTGAACCATGGTCTCCTGGGATAAACCGGCGAAGTACATCATAAAGATAATCAGGTTGGCGAAGTTCACCCGAAAGTACCCGTTGTTGTCGTATTTGCGGGCAGAGACGGTGGCGTTTTTGGGGATAATCCGAAAGCTGGAATCGGACTGAATTTTCTGGATCAGATCGTAATCCTCCATAATCATAAAATCTTCCCGAAAGCCGCCTAACTCGTTAAATAAATCTCTTTTGATGAACAGGGTTTGATCACCGCCCCGGCACATCAAACGGTCAAAACGGGTGCAGTAGGCATTGATTTTTAAAAGGGGATGGTTCGTATCAAACCGGTAGCGGTAGCAACCGGATTCATAGCCCTGAGACAAAGCCTCCTCAATATCATCGCGAAAAGTGGCCGGAGGAAAGGTATCGGCATGGACGAAATAGAGAATTTCCCCGGTTGACTTTTCTGCACCATAGTTCATTTGGGCAGCACGGCCTTTTCTGGGTGACTTCAGGCAGGTGAACCCATTTTGCTCAACAATGCTAATGGTTTTGTCAGAGCTGCCTCCATCTACAACCAGTAGTTCATCGGAAGGGCCTATGGCATCACTCAAGTGAATCAATAAATCCAATATGGTGTTTTCTTCGTTATATGTAGGGACAATGATGCTCAGCATTTCACAGTAAGATAAATCAATATTGGATAGTCAATACGATGTGTTGGGTTTTGCAGATGTTTTTAATATTCAAAAAGAATAACAAAATGAAGAAAATAATTTTTAGTGTTTTATTAATGGCAGGAGTGCTGGCCTCTGTCAATATTCAGGCTCAGGAAGGAATGTCGGCAGATACCGTTAACCTGGATGCAATGACTTACGCCGAACTTTCCGAGCAAATGATTGAGAATCTCAGACAAGGCAAATCAACAAAAGCCATTCAGGAAAAACTGGCGAATGTATCCGAAAAAGAGTTAAAGGCAAGCCTGGATTCGGAAGGAGAACGGAAAGCATTTTGGCTGAATGTATATAACGCATACGTGCAAATTATTTTGACTGAAGATCCTGAGTTGTTTGAAGACCGGGATTCGGTATTTGGTTATAACTTTTTCTCATCCCCCCAAATAACCATTGCCGGAAAGGATGTAAGCTTTGATGATATTGAGCATGGCATTATCAGAAGATCCAAAGTTAAAATTTCCGGTGGGTATGCCAGCAATCCATTTCCCGGTGGATATGAAAAGAAATTTCGATGGTATGAAGTTGACCCCCGCATTCACTTTGCACTCAATTGTGGAGCTGCAGCCTGTCCTTACATCGCCGCCTACGATCCTGACCGGGTGAACGAGCAGCTGGACATCACCACGAAACAATACCTGGAAAAAACAACGGACTATTATCCGGAAGAAAACAGGGTAGTCGTAAATAAGCTTATGAGCTGGTTCCGTGCCGACTTTGGTGGAAAAAGCGGAGCTGTACAAATGCTTAAAGATTATGAAATCATACCTCAGGATGCCGATCCTTCCGTTGAATTTAAAGAATACGATTGGACGCTGGAACTGGGTAACTATAAAGATATCTGATTAAAAGGCTTCGCCGATGGTGAGCACGAAACCGTTTACCCCCGGGCCGAAGCCGGCATCCAGCCGAATGTTGACCTTGCGGTTTTCATCAATCATGTAGCGTAATCCCGGGCCAAGGGTCCATTTTAGGTTTGTCAATGGGGAATCTGATAGGTTTTGGACTACATTCCCCACAGATGCGAAAATGACTGCGCCAAACCGTTTATACACAGGAACCCTATATTCAGCTTGAGTAGTCAGGTATACCTTATCCCGGTATCGGCCCTCGAGGTAACCGCGCATTTGTTTTGGTCCGCCCAGCAACGCCAGCTTCTGAAACGGGACGTTGCCACCGGTAAATTTGCTCACAAAATTAAACCCGAGGGTATGATCGTAAGCGTTGGTATGGAACGTTCGGGCATCCAATGAGAGCTGGAAGAAGTCATAATCGCTCCCGGTCCAAGACTGATCTATGAGTCCCTGAAGCTCCAGGTAGCTTCCGGATTCTGTATAGAAAATATTGTCTCTTGTATCAAACACAGATGATATACCGATGCCGGAATGAGTACCACCCGCGGTTCCTGTTGGGTTATTGGTATCCAGTAAGCCTCCGGATTGAATGTTAGTCATATCGTAACGGTCGTACCAATAGCTTACCCCGGCATAGATTTTTCTGCTGACCTTATGAAGCGCGTTTATCTGAATGCGGGGAAAGTTAACCCGGTAGGTTTCTTCGTTACTTTCCGGGGTGTTGCTTCCTATCCCGTAATATTTGTAGGTATATCGATAGTATCCTATTTCTCCATCCAGCCGCCAGTTATTCTGTTGAAGATAAAGCTCATAAGGAAAGTAAAGGAGGAGCTGTTTTTCCAGAGTATAGGCTGCCCCGAAATTGATTTGAGATGGTTTGCCGGAATTCAGGTTGTTTTTAAAATCGAAGGTGTAGATTCCGAGTCCGCCAGCGGCAAAACTCGTTTCTTCGGTGTAGAAAATAACAGGAAATCCTCTTAATGCCTGGTTTTTAATTTGGGCATTCAGCGGTCTTGAAAATACAGCTAAGATGAAGCCAAGAAGAAAAACACCTGAATAAATTCGCATTCATAACCTCAATTATATAGTCTAAAGAGGGATGTTTACGGTGATTTCTGTTCCCTCATTCTTTTGGGATTCAATTAACAGAGAACCATTTATGGATTCAGTCAGGTGTTTGGCCAGCTTGAATCCAAATCCGAAGCCCCGCTCTTGTCCGGTTCCCTTTGTTGAACGTCCCCGGTTGCCCATAATCTCTTTTATTTGTTCACCGGACATTCCAACGCCATTATCTTTGATCACACCGATAAGCCCCAAGTCCGGTTTTTTGATATCCAGACTCACTTCCACGCTTCCATTTTCCGGGGTGAATTTGATCGCATTGGAAACCAGGTTTCCGAATATCTGGAGTAATTTATGCTTGGGAAAAGTAAGTCCCTGATGCCCATTATTAATCACGATTTTATAATCTATGGACTTGTTGAGTGCCTGTGGTTTATATAGGTCTTCGAGCTTCTTTTGCAGAACTTCGAGGGTAAGCTGATTTTTGAAGAGTTGATTTTCCTGTGATTGATCTTCAAAGTCACTCAATATTTCATCCGCCAGATCTAAAACGGATCTGCCGCCTTTGTTGATGAGTTCCAGAAGTTGCATGAGCTCTTCTTTCTTTTCACCCTTGGCCTGGTCGCGAAGGATTTCAGCAATACCAATGATACCTCCAATGGGCCCACGGATATCATGACTTACTTTGCGCTGTATTTCCTTAAGCTCATCCACGTTGTGGCGCATCAGCTTCAGCTTATGCTCATACTCAATTCGCGTGATGACCTCATTGGCAATGATTTTCAGAAATGATTCTTTCTCAGGAGTAAGATCATGCTCATCGGTATCCATTACGCACATAGCTCCGATTCGGTGGCCATCCGGAGTCTTTAGTGGCACTCCGTAGTAATACTTAATATGAGGGGAGTTCTTGACATACTCTTTATCCTTAAAGCGCTCATCTTCCGTCATGTCTTCCACCTCTAATGATTCATCATCCAGTACTACATACTGGCAAACGGTTTCTTCCCGGGGAGTTTGAAGTACATCAAGTCCAACTTTCGAAACCGTCCACTGGGTGGTTGTATCCAACAGGTTGATGAGAGAAATGGGAGTGCCGGCAACGTGAGCTGCAAGCCGGGTTAAATCATCTAATTTTCCGTGAATTTCCGAATAGTCAATATCATATTCAGATAATTTTAAAGCTCGCTCAAATTCATTTTCAGGGATCAGAGCTGAAGTGTCAGGCATAAAATATTAAGAGGCTATTGTTTTGAAAGATTCCAAACGTCTACGCGATCTAAAGCAATATACGGAACGGCTATGTGATTCAGATTGGTGTTAATTCCAATATCGGCCGGTCGGCCGGTTGTTTTGATGAGGATTGTGCTTGCCGAGCCGTCAAAATAACGGATGCTGGAATCCTGCTGGCTGGCAGCCAATAAATTTGACTGATGAAACTCGATACCGTCAAAATAACCACCTTCCAGGGTTGCGTATTCGTCCAAATCATCCAAACTGCTGAAAGAACGGAAAATTTGATCGCCGCCCCACGGAGCCAAAACAAACTGTTGACTCTCGGGATTCAGCGTTATTCCATTGGGAGCTTCAGGAAGTGAGTCCAGATAAATGGAAGGCGTGCCGGCTTCAACTTTAAAAACCCGGCTGGTCCCGGTATCTGTCACAAACAATGTGCCTTCCGCATCGGCTGAGATATCATTCAAGAAGCCAATTTCAAAATCCGAAAAATCAATAAAATCTGTTTGCTCACCGGTTGATGTATCAAAGCCGTGTACGCCAAGCACATCCGCGGCCCATAGTGTGTTTTCGATGATGAACATGCCTCTTGGAGCATGAAGGGGAGCATCAGCAGTGCCGGTCATAAATTTAAGATTCAGAATATTTCCCTTTGCATCCGCTTTGGTTATAAAACCGGTGGAGTCCTGTGTGTTCCCGCCGCCGGTAAAATTGGAAATGAAATAGACATCCTGTTCTGGGTCATACCGAACAGCCTCGGGGCCATCCAGTCCGCTAATGGTAAAGGCGATATCAGTGGTATCCTGAACGGTTTCCCAGTTGACCGGAGTCGTTTTTGTCTCATTAGCCGTACAGGAAATAAGAAAACCGGTAAGTAACATCATTAAACATATACGCATCATAGGATCTATTAGGTTAAAGGTGACCTGAAGGGTAGTTTGTATAAAAGTGCGGTTCTGAGCAAAAGAAATGAAGATACTGTTTTATGAATTGAAAATGGATATATCTCTAATTTCAAAGTAATCTTCCTGCTCAACATCGGTATTAATAACAATTCCTCCTATCAATAAGAGGGGACTATTTCCCAGGTTTTCGATACAGGCAGATACCATATCAGTGAGCTCTCTCTTGATTTGGTGGTAAGCAATATCGGTGATTTTTACGATTTGATTGTCCGCTTTTTTGATGTCTTTGTAATTCTCAATCAGCAGTTTATTAACTTGCCCCTGCTGGTAGTCATCATGAGAAATCATCAATATGTTGCCGGCTTTTACATTCTCGAGTCCGGCAATCAAAGAACCGCAACAGGCAGAAGAATCAGCCTGGCCTTCCCGCATTAATTCGCCGGTGGTGCCATTTTTCGAAATCCCAATGTGAGGCCCGTACACAATTACAGCACCGCCATCATCCGGAATATGGCTGGCAAAAGCACGAAATCCTGTTTTGCCGGCAAAGGGGATTCCCGAAATACCACCAAATCGAAAAGGGCCGGGTGCGGCAAAATGGCGGCTCATTCCGTCTAAAGAGTTGTTGACCTCATCACTGCAAACCGAGGTTCCCCAAATGCATTGTTTGGGACGCATTCCGTGTTTCTGTATCTCTTCCAGGATGTTCTTCTCAACTAATGAAAGAGGTTCTGCTTCGGAATAGTGCTTGGTAATATACTGCATGCTTTTGATGGTCAATTCATGAATTCGGCCGTTAATCTAATCATAACACAGCACATTGTATAGGGGATCATTTGTTTGAAACTAGTACCAGCAAAAAACGGGGCAGAAAAATAATTGGGTGAAATCTCATAACAGAAGGTTTTTATATGTATCTTGGGGGCTTACTGAATTTGTGAGTTCGCGATAAGACTGGAACAACCCGGTTTTCGAAAAGAAAACCTTTCAGGTTTATAGAACCTTGCTGGCCTTTATGAATCAAGCAGTCGTGCTTGCCTCTTGTCATTAGCTCACCTTACCAATTAATGATTCCGGGCAAGATCAACGCGCAGCACAAATTTCTTTGTACGGGATAAAACCGAATACAATTTATGTCATCGTTCAAAGAACTGGGCTTATCGCCCGAAATATGCCAAGCCGTTGAAGATCTTGGCTTTGAAACCCCAACCGAAGTACAGTCCAGGGCTATCCCTACCATTCTGGCTTCTCAGCGCGACCTGATTGCGCTTGCCCAAACCGGAACGGGTAAAACCGGCGCTTTTGGTATGCCTGTACTTCAACAGGTTGATGCCAACTCAAACAATGTGCAGGTACTGGTGTTATCACCAACCCGCGAGCTGGCTATTCAAATTGCCAAAGACCTTAAGTCTTTCGCCAAGCATCAAAAAGGAATTAAAACAGTGGCCGTGTATGGTGGAGCTAATATCTCTACCCAAATTCGCGCACTTAACAACGGATGCCAGGTTGTAATCGGAACTCCGGGCAGAATGCTGGACCTGATTCGCCGCCGTAAACTGGACGTAACCAACGTACGTTCTCTGGTACTTGATGAAGCTGATGAAATGCTGAATATGGGCTTCCAGGATGATCTGGATGCTATTTTAGCGGACACTCCCCAAGGAAAACAAACGTTGCTGTTTTCAGCTACCATGCCGAAGCAGATTTCCAAAATGGCTCGGAAATACATGAACAATCCTGAAGAGATTGAAGTAAACGCCCGCAACTCAGGTGCCCTCAATGTGGAGCACCATTATTACATGGTTCACGCCAAAGACCGGTATGATGCCCTCAAACGAATTGCGGATGTAAATCCTGATATCTATGGGATTATTTTTTGCCGAACACGACGCGAAACTTCTGAAGTGGCATCCAAGCTTTCGAAAGAAGGATATAATGCTGATTTACTGAATGGAGATTTATCACAAGCGCAGCGCGATGAAGTGATGAACCGGTTCCGCACCAAGGAACTCCAGTTGCTGGTAGCTACAGATGTAGCCGCACGTGGACTTGATGTCGATAACCTGACGCACGTTATCAACTACAACCTGCCGGATGATCTGGAAGTGTATATTCACCGAAGTGGCCGTACTGGTCGCGCAGGGAATAGCGGTATTGCCGTTTCCATTATTCACACCCGTGAAATGGGCAGAATTCGTGCGCTGGAAAAAATGTCCGGAAAGGAATTCATCAAGCAGGATGTTCCAAAAGGAGAAGAAGTATGCGGAGTCCGCATGATGGATATGGTGGACAAGCTGAAGGCTACCGAAGTCAACGAAAAGCAGATTGAGAAGTATCTGCCTCAGGTGTATGAGAAATTAGCGGACCTTGGCTGGCAGGAACTGATTCAACATTTTGTTTCCATGGAATTCAACCAGATTCTGGAATATTACCAGGAAGCAGGCGATATCAATGCCTCAGCCGGTAGATCAAAGAATAATAACAACCGTAATAACCCTTCCCGTAAGAACAATGGAAGAAGTAATTCCGGCGGAAGCGGAAGACATGCTGAAGAAGGGTTTACCCGATACTTCCTGAATGTTGGTAACCGTGACGGACTTAATCCGGCCCGTTTGATGGGAGTTGTGAACGAGCAGCTGAATGGCAAGAAGCCGAATTTTGGCAAAATCGATATTCAGAATAACTTCTCTTTCTTTGAAGTGGAAGAAGGTTTTGATGCCAAGTTATTCGATGCTGTAAACGGAACTCAGTTTGAAGGCCGTGATCTTTCCGTAGAATTGGCCAAGCCTGATAGTAACGGATCCGGATCTTCTTCAAAAGGATCGTCATCCGGAAGCTATAAAGGAAAAGGGAAAGGCGGTTCCAAATCCAAAAGAGGAAATCGCAAGTCTAAAGGTGATGAGCCTTTTTCGAAATCCAAGGGTGGAAGAATCAAGAAAAAGCGCAGCCCGGAAGTTTACGCTTAAGGGTAACAGGCGCAGATAAAATTAAAGCACAAATCCGGAAACGGGTTTGTGCTTTTTTGTTTGGGGTAATTCAGGCAGAGGCCTTGATGGCTGTTCTGAGCTTTAAGTATCTAAGAGCCAATTTATTAAAAGGGAGGGGCTTCAGAAATAATAGGTTTTCACCCAATTCTTTCAAGCACAGTTTCCAATAATTTACGGTAGCTGTTTACATTCTTCTGAACCACAGCATCAGCTTTTTTCAGGAGTTCTTCTTCTTCTGATTTAGCTAAGCTTTTTCCGGAATAAATGATGACGGGAATATTCTTATAGTTCCCGTTTGACTTAAGCTTGTCCAGTACTTCTTTTCCGTCGGCATCCGGCAGGTACATATCCAGGATTATGCAGTCCACAATTTCTTGTCGGAGTACTTCGTAGGCTTCTCCGGCCGACTCTGCTGTGATGCACTTGTTAATACTAAAGCCTAAAAATTCCTTTAAGGCCATATTATGAATACTGCTGTCGTCCACTAATAATACGGTGCCCTGAGACTTATCGGTTTCCAGTTCAGGGAATTCTACCAGCGGACTTTCAACATCAGGTTTACTCTCAATTCTTAACTTGCCTTTTTTAGCCTGCTGAGCAAGTTCATCACTACTGTCGGAAGGGAGAAACAGGGTGAAGCAGCTGCCATTGCCGGGCTCGCTTTCAAGTGTGATGTCACCTCCCAAAAGGTTCGCAATCTCTTTTGAGATGGCCAGCCCAAGTCCCGTACCACCAAATCTTTTTTCAGTGGATGAACCTTCAGCTTGAACATAGCTTTTAAAAATATGCTTTTGCCTTTCATCAGGGATGCCAATACCGGTGTCATGAACTTTAAAGGCAATCCTGTCGCCGTTTTGTTTTGCCCGATCACTGTTAGCCTTTACTATTTCAAGTCGTACGCTGCCGTGTTCCGTAAACTTAATAGCGTTTGATATCAGGTTGTTTAAAACCTGGTCGAGTCGAAGTCGGTCGGTCTTAAGGATGTTGTTGGCAATTCCATTGAGGCTACATTCAAATGACAGGTTTTTCTCCCAAGCAATGGGTTTGAATAAACGTTCGGCACGTTCGCAAACATCAGAAATTTCAACCTCATCAAGCCGTACCTCAATTTTTCCGGCTTCAATTTTGGACAAATCAAGAACCTCATTCAGGAGTTCAAGAACGCTGTTGTTGGAGTGATAAATAGTCTGTAAGTATTCTAACTGATCATCATTCAGGTTCTCATAACGGTTCTCTTTCAGGATGTTGGTAAGCAGAAGAGTTGAATTAAGAATGGTTCGCATTTCATGGCTTACATTGGCAAAAAACTGCGACTTGTACTTATTGTTTAACTCCAGTTCCCGGGTCTTCTGCTTTTGCTTTTCTATGATTTTAGCATCTTCCACCTGTCGGGAAATATCAAAACTTATACCCATTAAAAGCTGCCGGGTATCTTCCTGTGTAACCTCAACGTGTATCTCCACGGGATAGGTAGAACCATCTTTTCTTTTGCGATCGAACTGAAAAGTGGTGGAATTTTCTTCTCCGCGATATAGGGGGGCTATCTTCTCGAAAACGTTTCGTATATCATAAGAAGCAATTAAATCTTTTGCGGAAAGATCATAAAGCTCCTCTTCAGTATATCCAAGGTTATCCAGAAGCGTATCGTTGGCATAAATAACTTTAAGATTCATGGGATCCATAAGAAAAACTTCATTCGTACTCTTCTTAAGAATCCGGTCGAAAATCTGGTTTTTGGTAGCTGTTTGGGTGTATTTTCTTTGCTTGCGCAGGTTCCTGATTTCCTTAGCTACCACGGGGAGCAAGCGGTCTGGATTGTCTTTAGCTACGTAGTCCTGCACTCCTGCAGCCATGGCATCGTATAGCACATCATTCTTAATTTCAGATCCGATCAAAACAAGGGGAGTGATAAATTCTTGTTGATCCAGAATATCAAGTGTATAAGACAGGTCGAGGTCTTCTTTATCAATGTCGGCAATAATGAGATCCCACTTATGGGCTTGAAGTAAAACCCCCAGGCTTTCTACACTGTTTTGGGAAAATGGGATAACCGAAAAATCAGACTGCTCTAATCTTAGTTTGACCTCTTGATTTGACTGTTCGGTTTCCTCAATAAATAAAATCGAAATGAAGTCTTTCATACAATAAAATACTGCACAAATTTGGAAACACTCTTAAAAATTATTGGCACCTAAATAACAAAGAATCGATAGAAAATGGTACCGGATTAGACAATACTCATATTTGGGTTGTTCGGATTTCCGGTTTCGCACAAGAATCTGCTATTGGATAAGAATTAGTTATCCACATTTTTTCCACAGACTTGTAATAATCACTTTAATCACATGACAGCTAACAGCTTACGGGAAATAAAAAGCTCTTTAAAAACATGTTATTCACGGAACATTAATTTTTTTTAATAAAACTATTTGGCTAAAATAGAAAAGGTTAAAAAATCTTAATAAAACTTAGGATTTTTTACGTTAGCTGTTTTGGGATGATGTTGGCCATGGGGATGGATATACTGCACGTCCGGTACAAATAGCTCATTTATATAATGTGTTAATGTCCATATAAGTCTTAGTAGTATGAATTTAGCTGAAAGCTTCGATGATATCGTTCGGAAAGAGAAAAAGGTTAAGAATGAATTGCATTCCATCGTAACGGATATATTTGAAGAGCAAAAGGATTCTTCAGATCCTCACCTGGATAAACTAAGGGGAGTTCATCAGCTGCAGAAAAGCATTGTTAAGCAGAACATGCACAATGCGATGTCTCCTATAAGTGCAATATCCGGTTACCTGGAACTGATCAATATTTCCCTGTCCAATAACCCGGATGTGAAGCAGATTCAGCACTACCGTAAACAGATTGAAGCGGGGATAAATCAGGTGAATGTTATCCTCGAGCAGCTGATGGAAATTTACAGTGATGAGTCTGACACCGTAGTATCGGGAAGCGAAGACTTACTGGATGTTGACCTGAATTGGATTGTAACCGAAGTATGCGACCAAATGAGGTGTGCCGGTCCCAATATTTCTTTTGAGCGTAGTGATAACCCACTACATGTCCATACCGATATATTCATGTTAAAGCTGATTATTTTTAACCTGATCAGCTTTGCCATGAAATGTTCGGGCAAGGAATCGGTTACCGAAATGAGTACTTCAAAAAAAGGAAATAAAGCATACTTCTCCCTGGTTTTCGAAGCATCCGAGAAGAAGAGAAATGAACTCACCCAGATTTTATCCGACTCAGAAGCTGAGGAGTGTAATCAGAATTCTTTTAACGAAGGCTTAGCTCAGAGCCGAAAACTGGCAGGGCAAATAAAGGGTGATTTAAGTTTTACCGGCGAGAGTGAAGAGAGAGTCAGGTTAAACCTCAGTATTCCTCTTTCTTATTCTGATAACTAATAACCGGGTTGAATCAGAGCTTAAAATCCAGGTGCTGACCCTTTGGCTTGAACTTGGAAAGGGTTTGATAAGTTTGTTGCCTTTTCTCAATTAAAGGGCTTGTTTTTGAAACCATGGCGAGCTGCATCGATACTTCTTCCTGTTTCAGGTTCACCCAACTATCCGGCATATCTTTGAAGTTGGAATTGAAGGTGAAATCCGGATCTGCCGTAAACGTGGTAGCGTTGGTGTGGCGATTATCTTTGGTCTCCTCAATAACCTCATAATCAGCATATTCACCGGAGTGCTTGTCTGCATAATTCTTATGTGTCAGGTATGCTTCCACAAGCCGAAAACCTCTGGAGGTTTTAACTTCTGAACGCACAAATGACTGGAATGTGCTGTCTATACCCATTATTTATACCTGAAAGCCTAAATCTATACCCTTAAATCAAACTACACGAAAGTAAACAAGGGGCAGATATTTTACTTGTTAGAATCCATTAATCTGAGTGCTTTCCCACCTCCGGCTTTTCATCTTTATAAAAGGTTTCCATCCTTGGCAGGGTATTCATAAGTGCTTGAGATAATATTTCCCGGCAATTCTCTTAAGGAATTTTCCAAACATCCGATAACAGGCAGAGCGGTATGTGCGAAATCAGATTAAAACTGACGCCAACTGCTTCAATAATACTTTAATACAGAGGTTGATGGCAGATTCCATTCTGCCTTACCCACACACAGGAGTAAGTAATGAGTAAGATAAAAGCACTTGTTGTTGATGATTCAAAAATTATGAGGAGCCAGGTAAAGCGAGCTCTTGATCAACTGTTGATTGCTGATTTTGAATTTGAAGAAGCAATGGATGGAGAGGATGCACTCGGGAAATTCAACGATGACATTGATATGCTGTTTGTTGATTGGAACATGCCCAAAATGACCGGCGTTGAACTCGCCCGTGCTATTCGGGACAAAGGCTATGCTGATATCCCCATTATCATGGTAACAGCCGAAAAATCGATGGGTAAAGTGGATAAGGCTTTAAATGAAGGCGGTGCCAACGAATATATCACCAAGCCTTTTACAGCCGATAAAATGTCGAAGGCTATAAGCCGGTACATCGATGAGGAAGGAAACATTAAGAAAGAAGAAGCTGAAGAAGAGAAGAAGAGCTTCTTTAGCAGCATTCTAAATGCCTAAAGGGAGTTGTCATGATCGCAGAACAGCTAAGCAAAGCAGATAAAATCCCGGGCGAGATCGTTGACATCGTACAGGAATCAGTTATTAATACCTTTACTTCCATTTGTGGAGGTACTCCCGAATGTGTGGAGCAATTGGATCAAAGCGGCCCACTGAATGGCATCATCGGGAACATTGCGGTATTCAATGCCGAGCACACCTTTTCGTTGATGATCGCTATACCAAAAGAAACGGCATTGCAAATTTCGAATTCTTTTCTGGGTATGGAGCTTCCTTTTGAAAGCCACGATATGGGAGATTTAATTGCAGAGATATCAAATATCCTTGCAGGAGAAGTAGCTGCTAATATTGAGCGGGTGGGTTTTCGAGGTCAGTCTTCGCTGCCAACAGCAACCCGTGGAAGTGACCTGACGCTATTTATGCCAAACAAACCCCCTTCAGCCAAAATGAAATTTTCCAGCGACTGCGGCGAGTTTATGCTGAACATGGCGCTGAGTGAATCCAGATAAAACGGTAATAATCCAATGAGCAATAAAGACCAACTTATCAAAGACCTCGAATCCATTATCCGTTTGCTGGCAGATGTGTGGCCGGCCGACAGAGAAAATGTGGCCGTAGCCGGTGCTAAGTTCGAAGAGGTTACCAATAACGTCGAGAACAATTTCGGGCAATTTCAGAAACTGATTGATTTGTCGTGGAAGGGCATTAAGCACCTTTACGAAAAAGATGACTACTTCATCATGGTTAAAACAGCCACGATGCAAGCCATCAATACAATAAGGGAGTATGTGATTGAAGAAGGGGATATCAAAGTAGAAGACTTTGAAAAGGCCTATGACGAGTTGGAGAAATCACTGAAGGGAGGCTCGGAATCGGCCGACACCGTTATTGAATTGGATGAAGAAAAAGTAGAGGAAATCAAAAAGAACGGGGAGTCGAAGCAAAGTGCTAAAGAGGAAAAACCGGCAAAAGAATATACGCTGAATGACCTGGCTGGCTTCCTGATCACTCTCGAGGAGGAGTCGGTTACCGGCGAAGACCTTCAGAAACTGGATGAGTTGGTTTCCTACATAGTTAAGCATGCGGATGAAGCTATTGCCACTCCGCTAAAAGAAGCTATGGCTGAAGTTGAAGCCAGCGGTGGAGCAAAAGGCTGGCTGAAAATTGTATCGGATAAAACCGAGCAGGCTATTGAAGTGGAGGCTCAAAAAGAATGGGATAATCCCGGAAATACGGATGACCCTGTCGGTACTGAGAGCCCGATGGAGGATGAGCAAACTACAGTGGAGGAGCCAGTTGAAGAACCGGCAAACGAAGAAGAGTCAGAAAGCAAAGAGGTTGTGTCCTCAGAAGTATTTCACATCCCGGATGATATAGAAATGGCTCTGGTCGGAGAGTTCATTACCGAGTGCTCCGAACTGATTGAAATGGCAGAAAGTGCGCTTCTTGACCTGGAAGAATCTCCGGATGATGAAGAATTGATCAATACCGTATTCCGTGCTTTTCATACAATCAAAGGAACATCTGCTTTTATGGGGCTCGACCCGATCTCGGAGTTCACCCACTTTGTAGAAACCTTGTTAAGTATGGTGCGCGAAGGTGATTTACCCTTCGACCGGGCATGTGCCGATATCAACTTTGAGTCGATCGATATTCTGAATAAAATGCTAAAGGTTGTGGAAGTTGCTGAAGGGGGCGATCCGCTTCATAAACCGGCACAGTACGACAGCATGATTTCTATTCTGCATTCCATTTCGGAAGAAGGAAAAGAGCCGGCCAAGGCCCTCGAAGAAATCCGGGGGAAACAAGCGGCAGCTCCGGTTACTAATCCTGCTGTAGAGGCCATAACCGATTCAGGGGATGCTGATACCGACAACGCTGTGGTTGATAAAATAACGGCTAAATCCGAGTCAGAATCATCGGTGAGGGTAAGTGTAAGCCGCCTCGATCGTCTGATAGATATGGTTGGAGAGCTGGTTATTGCGCATTCTGTTGTAGCACAGGATAAAGCTATCCCCAAAGATTCAGAACTTCAGAAAAAAGTAAATCACGCAACCAAAATACTTCGTGAGCTACAGGACACGAGTTTAACCCTGCGTATGGTTCCGCTTAAAGCGACCTTCCACAAAATGAACCGTCTGGTTCGGGATCTTTCCAGAAAAGCGGGCAAGCAGGTGAAATTCACCACCTTCGGAGAAGACACTGAGATTGACCGAAACATGGTGGATGTAATTAATGAGCCTCTGATTCACATGCTGCGAAACTCTTTGGATCACGGCATTGAAGAGCCGGAAGAGCGACTTAAAAGCGGAAAAGGAGCTAACGCCGAACTTTCACTTTCTGCATCGCAAGAGGGTGGTAAAGTGGTCATTGAAATTAAGGATGACGGCCGTGGCATTAACAAAGATGTAATCCTCAACAAGGCCATTGAAAAAGGCCTGGTTGATCCGGAGAAAAAACTCACCGAAAAAGAAATTTACAATCTCATATTCCTGCCCGGTTTTTCATCGGCGGAGAAAGTTACGGACTTATCCGGTCGAGGAGTGGGAATGGATGTGGTTCGTCGTTCTATCGAGCAGCTGCAAGGTAAGGTGGATGTGAGTTCAGAGCTGGGTAAGGGAACAACCATCACCATTGAGCTGCCCTTCACTTTGGCTATTACCGATGGGATGCTGGTTCGTGTAGGTACACAGCGATTTATCGTTCCGACAATAAACATAGACATGACCTTCCGCGCTAAAGAATCGGACATGTTTACCATGATGGGCAACTCCGAGCAGGTAAATTTCAGAGGACAGTCCGTTCCTGTGATAAGGCTGCATGAGCAGTTTGAGATTAACGGCGCCAAAGAAAGTTTACTGGAAGGCACTCTGCTGATCATAAAGAACAACAATCGCCGGTATGCCCTTTTGGTTGACGAGGTGATTGGCCAACAACAACTGGTGGGTAAGTCAATTCACATGCTTACCAAAATGTCGCACATATCGGGCGGTGCCATTCTTGGGGACGGACGTGTTGGTCTGATTCTGGATACAGCCGCCCTGATGGATTCTGCTGCGTGAACAAGGATGAAACTATGAACACATTCACACAGAGCGCATTTTCTTCGTCAGTTTCATCCGTCAAATTAAAGGCAGGAGATTTTAAACGGGTCAAGGATTTACTTTATGAATACTGCGGAATATTTCTGCAGGATGGTAAAGAGGCGCTCGTCCAAAGCCGGCTGATGAAACGGATGCGAAAGCTGGGGATCGGAAGTTTCTCCGAGTACCTGGATTTCATCGAAAGGCCCGAATCGGGAGGGGAGTTCTTGTCTTTTGTGGATGTTTTGACGACCAATAAAACCCATTTCTTTAGAGAAGCCCAGCATTTTGAGTTCATCAAGAAGAACATCATTCCGACTATGGATGGCCAAAATGCAAAATGGTGGTCGGCCGGTTGTTCTACCGGAGAAGAACCAGTAACTACGGCCATAACACTGCATGAAGCACGGAGGGCAACGTCGTGGTCGTCCGTAAAAATACTGGCTACAGATATATCAAGAGAGGTGCTTAAGGTAGCAAAGAATGGAGTATATCCTTCAACGAGGATGAAGGATGTACCGGATTCCATTTGTCGAAAATACTTTGATGACATCGGCAATAATGAATTTAGGGTAAAAGAAAATATACAGAGCATGATTACCCACGGACGGCTGAATCTTATGGATGACTGGCCGCTGAAGGGAAATTTCCATGTAATTATGTGCCGTAATGTGATGATCTATTTTAACAGACAAACCCAGCAGGAAGTGGTACAAAAGTTTTATGACCAGCTTCAGCCGGGAGGGTTTCTGTTTTTAGGGCATTCCGAAAGTGTTTCATCAAATAATAAAGGATTCAAAAACTTGGCTCCTGCTGTGTATCAGAAAATATAACAGAGTGTTAAATGAGAAAAGTAGTAGGTGTTAGCGATTTAAAGGTTTCAGCCAACGTAAATGAGGAGATTATTACGCATGCGTTAGGTAGCTGTCTGGGTATTACAGCCTATGATCCGGTGGCAAAAGTAGGAGGGATGGTCCATGTAATGCTGCCCCTTGCCAAAGCAGATCGTGAAAAAGCCAAAGCCCGTCCGGCTATGTATGTGGATACCGGTTTCGGCCTGCTGTTGAATGAGGTGTACGAACTGGGTGCACAAAAAAAGAATCTTGAAATTATTGTGGCCGGCGGTGCAAGTATGAAACAGAATCAGGATGATGATTACTTCAAGATTGGCAAACGAAATTTTACCGTACTGCGAAAGTTGCTTTGGAAGAATGGATTTATGATTACATCGCAGGATGTGGGAGGCAGTACTTCGCGCACCATGGTTTTGTCGCTGGCAGACGGGCAGGTAACCATTAACAAGCAGCCTCTGAATAATGTAAATCGGTCAACCGGTATTTCGGTAGGTGCAGCCTTTAACCATCAAGTAGCAATAT
Source organism: Gracilimonas sp. (assembly GCF_017641085.1). NCBI lineage: Bacteria > Pseudomonadati > Balneolota > Balneolia > Balneolales > Balneolaceae > Gracilimonas > Gracilimonas sp. Next base: position 664,909 of record NZ_JAEPPI010000001.1, read on the forward strand.
AAGAGAGGTTATTATGGGACTTAATGTATTAATAGTGGACGATTGTCAGGTAATGCGGATGGTAATTCGCCGTACCGTAGAGCTTTGTGATTTCGATATCAATGAGATAGTTGAGGCTGAGAATGGTAGGCAGGCACTGGACTTGGTTCGTGAGTATGAATTTGGGTTAATCATTGCCGACCTGAATATGCCGGTTATGACCGGAGCTGAGATGCTGGCTCATATTAAACTGGACCCTGCCACCTGCCGCATTCCTATTCTCACAGTTTCTGCGGAAAGTAATGGCGAAAAAATCGAGATCGTAGAAGAGTTAGGCACCAATTTCTTGCATAAACCTTTTACGCCGGAAATACTTCGCAACAAAATATTAAAGTTGCTAGGAAAAGAATCGATAACAACCGAAGAGACTGATTATTTGGTAAATGGGGGAATATAAACCGTAACTGTTATGGGAGTTCATATGAAAAATATATCGATTAATAACGTACTGGTAATTGAAGACGAACCTGCAATTCGCATACTTCAGAGAGTTTTGTTGCGAAGAAGCAGATTCAACGTGGGTGATATCTTTGAAGCGGCCAACGGCATCGAGGCAATCGACATTATGAGCAGGAATAGTATAGATCTGATTTTGACTGATATAGACATGCCGGTTATGAACGGAATCGAATTTCTGAGCATCATTCACAACCATCACAAGTTCAAAGATATACCTGTGGTTGCCGCTACTTCAGAATCGGGAGAACAGTTACTAAACATGCTGGCTTTCTGGGGGCACGGATACATCAGAAAACCCCTTCGGCAGTCTATGCTTGAACAAGAAATATCAAAATTTTATGGGATCAACAATGAGTACTACTTACACGGATAAAATCCACGATATCGCCGTAAATACATTCGAGATTACCTGCTACATGTTTCCGTTGGAAGAGTGGGAAATGGAAGATGCCGACATGCTCGAAAAGCCGGATGGTTCATCCCGATCGGTAGTGCATTTTGACGGCGCTGCCAACGGAGGAATGGTGATCGATGCTTCAGAAGACCTGCTGGAAGCTATTGCTGCCAATATGCTGGGGGTTGATGAAGCTTCACAAGAAGAAAAAGAAGGGGCCCTCTGCGAAATTGCGAATATCATATGCGGAAATACAGTACCGCTTTTTGCCAGGAATGAGAACATCTGCTATATCCGTCCTCCCCGAATTGCAAAACCGGAAGAAGACCTGGATTCAATTTTTCTAAATATGCATCACGAGAAACTGCAGGTTTACCTCGACGAGGGCGTTGCAGATATCTCCATCTATTATGATGCAGAGGAGCAGTAATGATCAAAGTTCTTATCGTTGATGACTCGGCTGTAGTCAGGAAACTGCTCACCGAAGAATTAAATAAGCAAAAGGATATTGAAGTAGTTGGTACGGCTATGGATCCTTATGTAGCCCGGGAAAAAATTATCCAGCTGAAGCCGGATGTACTGACTCTTGACCTGGAAATGCCCCGTATGGACGGCCTTTCTTTTTTGGGAAAACTGATGAAGCATTTCCCCATGCCGGTGGTGGTGGTAAGTTCGCTGACCCCAAAAAACAGTGCCAATGCATTAAATGCTCTCCATCTTGGAGCAGTAGATGTGATTTGTAAACCGGGTTCAGCCTATTCAACCCAGAATATTTCTCAGGATATTGTAAAATCAATTCGGGTGGCATCCGTCGCTCGTTTCGATAAGCACATGGAAACCGTTCGGTTTATGCAGTCGGCCCAGAAGACAACGGATCAACCGGGATTATCCGGTCTTCAGCATACTACCAATAAATTAATTGCAATAGGAGCCTCTACAGGAGGGACCCGGGCTCTTGAAGCTGTTTTAACTGAACTGCCTGCCAACATTCCGGGTATTGTGATCACCCAGCATATGCCACCGGTATTCACCAAGAGTTTTTCTGAACGTTTGAACAGTATTTGCAGGATTAATGTAAAAGAGGCGGAAGACGGAGATTTGATTAAGTCGGGGCAGGCTCTGATTGCCCCGGGCAGTTTTCACATGCTGGTAGAAAAAACAAGTGCTAAATATTATGTGCGAATAAAATCGGGGCCTCCGGTTCATCATCAGCGACCAAGCGTGGATGTAATGTTCAATTCAGTAGCTAAATCAGCGGGACTGAATGCGATGGGGGTAATTTTGACCGGAATGGGAGCAGACGGTGCAAGCGGACTTTTAAATATGAAAAATGCGGGTGCCCATACCATTGCCCAGGATGAAGCAACATCAGTCGTATATGGGATGCCTAAAGAAGCTGTAAAACTGGGAGCTGCAGAAGAGGTTTTACCGCTGCAGTCTATACCCCGGGCCATTGTTAAACATATGGCCCGTAAAATGGCCGAACCGGTTTCATAACAAGGAATGGAGGGCTGGCATGATTAAGGTTCTGGTTGTTGACGATTCTTTATTTGATAGAAAACTTATTTCGTTTTTACTGAATAAGCAGGAAGATATAGAAGTGGTTGGCGTGGCCGAAGATCCTTATGAAGCCCGCCAGCAATTGGCAGAGCTTAAGCCGGATGTTATCACCCTGGATATGCTGATGCCCCGTATGGATGGACTTACTTTCCTGAAGAAATTAATGAAGCATCTGCCTTTGCCCGTGGTTGTAGTAAGCTCAGTTACTCCGGCAAACAGCAAAAGAGCCTTGCGCGCCTTAGCCGCTGGTGCCATCGAAGTGATTTCCAAGCCGAAAGCGGATTATGGCGCCAAAGATATGGAGAATGATTTAGTAAGCGCGGTGCGGACGGCCGCAGTAGCCAACGTATCGATTCAAGATTCTCCCGGCATTCTACATGGAACAATAGATAAGACTTCCACAGATCAATCTGGTGCAGAAAAACCAACTGTAGGCTCAAAAGAAAAACTGATTGCTATAGGGTCCTCAACCGGAGGTCCGAAAGCCCTGGAATATCTGCTTCCGCAATTTCCTGAGAATACTCCCGGTGTGGTTATTGTACAGCATATGCCTGAGGTTTTTACCAAACAGTTTGCAAGCCGATTGAATACCCTGTGCAGGATGGAAATTGCGGAAGCTAAAGACGGTGATATAGTACACCGGGGCAAAGTGTTAATTGCCCCCGGCAACAGACATATGATTCTCGAGGAATCTGAAACGGGTTATCAGGTTAGAATTATAGATGCACCGAAAGTTAATCATCATCGCCCAAGCGTGGATGTGCTATTTGATTCAGTAGCTAAAGTGGCTGAAGGTAATACTACGGGCGTAATTCTAACGGGTATGGGAAATGATGGAGCTAAAGGACTTCTTCAGATAAAGAATAAAGGCTGCTACACCATAGCACAGGATGAAAAAAGTTCAGTCGTGCACGGCATGCCAAAAGAAGCGGCTAAAATTGGAGCGGCTGTTGATATCCTTCCACTAAAAGAAATAGCAGGTGCGATTCTGCATCATGTAAAACCAAAGAAATTGGAACTTATAGCGTAACTAAACGGAGATAGAAATGGCAATTAACATACTTGTGGTTGACGATAGTGCTGTAATGCGAAGTATGATCATTAAAACAATTAAGAACACCGGTATTGAGGTGGGGGAAGTTCACCAGGCAAGCAACGGTGCGGAAGGGCTGGAAGTGGTTGACAACAACTGGCTCGACCTGCTTTTCATTGATGTGAACATGCCGGTTATGGATGGAATGGAAATGCTGGCCCAGGTGCGAAAAAATCCGGTCACTATGGATATGCCGGTACTTATCGTTTCTACGGAAAGCAATAACGAGCGCATCAAAATAATTGATGAGCAATATGCCGGTTTTGTTCACAAACCTTTTACCCCGGAAGTGCTGAAAGAAAAAATTCTGGATGTATTAGGTGTGATGCATTAATGGGCTGACGCTTTCAGTTGCTGTTTTTGATATCTGGTTATGTTATTAGCAAAGGGCTGGCCCCCTTCGCTTGTTTACTGGAAGAGATGGTTGCCGGTGGGTAGATGGCGGTCTAGGTAAATATGGTTTACGGTATGCAAGCGAGTCGTTTACTGCATCGCGGCGAGCATACTTTAATGATATTTTTTGTACACCGGAAAATTTTCTCCAAAAAATGCTTACCAATTCCACTCTTTTTTGTGGCTATAGGATCTAATCTGCCAATCTAAAATTCATTCAGGTACTCGAGAGTGCTGCACTATTTTTAGAGTTACAGGTTACCAGAGTAGGTGAAAATACCTAAGAGCCCTTCATACAAATTTAGGTTAAAAGGCTGATTCATTATTCAAGAGTAGCATCTACCTTTTAATATTAAAATTTTCTAATGAAATGATTGGGGTCTTTTTCTTCACAAGTAAGGAGAAAAGCCGATAAGCAAATCCAATCCTCCATATACCTATGAAGAAAACATGAAAACGGAAGACCAATTTTTAAGAAAACTGAATACTGACTTTTTAAAGTCAGCTTTTAAATCTATTCCCTTTGCGGCAGTTGTTACAAATGCAGATCGTGAGATTATTGCTGTGAATCCGGCTTTTGTGGATATCTTTGGTTTTTCGAGAGAGGAGGTGTTCGGAGAGAAGACAGCCATGCTGTATGCCGATAAAGAGGATTTCAAGCAAACCGGGAAAACCAAATACAATAAGGCTTCTGATGTTCAAGAGGCTTCATATGAACTGGCATATCGTACTAAAGATGGGGAAGATTTCCCGGCAGAAACGGTAGGAAGTGTTGTAAAGAATGATAAAGGTGATACGATTGGCTATTTAGGACTTATTAAAGACCTGAGAGCAGAAGCACAAAGAGGCAAACCTGCAACAACTCACCGATCAGCTTCATTTGTTAGTAAAGGTGATGAGTCAGGATACCTACGATTATGATCAGCAGATTAACCAATCCCTTAAACTTACCTCGGAACTTTTAGGGCTGGAGCTTGGAATTATAAGTTCTGTTAAAGATCAAACCTATACCGTTAAGTATTTTTACCCTGAAGACACAGGCCTTGAAAAAGGCATGGAGTTTGAATTGGGTAATACCTACTGCGATATCATGCTGAAAGCCGATGAAGTACTCGCGATCAACCATATGGGGGAATCAGAATACTGCCACCATGTTTGTTATGAGCAGTTTAAGCTGGAAAGTTATATAGGTGTTCCCGTTTACGTGGATGGGGACTTGTTCGGAACATTGAATTTTTCCAGTGAAGAAAGGAGAAGAGAGTTTACCCAAGGTGATAAAGACACCATAACTTTGCTTTCGGAATGGATCGGCTCTATCCTGGAAAAGAAAGAAATTGAAGATGAGTTAAGTGAAAGCCGGAAGTTGTATGAGCTTCTGGCCAACCATTCTTCGGATATGGTTTGCTTGCACGAACCGGATGGCACCTATATTTATGCTTCTCCGGTTGTAGAAGAGCTGTTAGGATTTACTCAGGAAGAAATAATAGGAATGAATCCGTATTCACGGTTTCATCCGGATGACATAGAAAGGATCCAGAAAGAGTCTCACGAAAAAGCCAAAACCGGGGAACAGGTTAAGAGTTTTACTTACCGGACCATGAAAAAAAACGGGGAGTATATATGGCTTGAAACGAATACCGAACCCGTTTTAAATGAAAGAGGAGAGGTAGTAAAGCTCCGTACGGGTACCCGGGAGGTTACGGAAAGAAAACGCTTGGAGATATTGCTGAAGGAAACCAACAAGTTAGCGGCTGTTGGCGGATGGGAATTATATCTGGATACCGGTAAATCTTATTGGACTGAAGAAGTTTATAATATCCATGAATTACCCTTGGGTACAGACACGAATCTGGTAGATGGCCTGAGTTATTTTCCGGGAGAGGCTCGCAATATTATTGAGAATGCTGTTAACCATACAGCAGAAACAGGGGAAGGTTATGATCTGGAACTGCCTTTTGTGACTGCCAAAGGAAATGAAAAGTGGGTAAGGGCCATCGGTTTAGCTGATAAAAAATCGGATGGAACTATCAATAAGCTATATGGGGTATTTCAGGACATTTCGGATCGTAAAAAGATGGAACTGGAGTTGCTGAAGGCAAAAGAGGATGCGGAAGCAGCCAATAGGGCTAAAAGTGAGTTCATAGCCAATATAAGTCATGAAATCCGAACCCCAATGAACTCCATTCTGGGCTTTACCGAACTGCTGCAAAAAAGAGCTACTACCGAAGTGAGTAAAAAGTACCTCGAAAACATCTCAAGCAGTGGTAAAATGCTTTTGCAGCTGATCAACGATATCCTTGACTTGTCAAAAATTGAAGCAGGTAAGCAGGAGGTCAACCTTAACCCAGTGAATGTAAAAGCATTTATCCGGGAGATCAGAGACATCTTTTCGGTAAAAAGCGAACAAAAGAAAATTGATCTTGATGTGATCATAGAAGAAGGAATTCCAGATTCTCTGCTTCTGGATGATGTTCAGCTTCGGCAGATTTTGTTCAACCTGGTTGGTAATGCTATAAAGTTTACCAATCATGGATACGTGACGATTGAGCTTGGTGCCAACCTCGAACAGAGGGATCTTAGTAAAGTGGACCTGATTATCAAGGTGAGTGATACCGGTATTGGAATCCCACAGGATAGAATTGATGGAATTTTCAATGCTTTTGAGCAACAAGACCGGCAGATCTCTGATCAATTTGGTGGAACAGGGTTAGGTCTTTCAATCAGTAAGAAACTGATTGAAACGTTGGGCGGAACTATTTCGGTGGAAAGTGAAGTGGGTAAGGGAAGTTGCTTCACAATTACAATTCCGAAAGTGGTTACCTCGTCAGTGCTTGTGGAAGAAAAAGCTGTTGATATACTGATGGAAGATATTCTTTTTGAGGAAGCCATGGTTCTGGTGGTAGACGACATTGTAACAAACCGCGAGCTGGTTGCTGAATTTTTGCAAGATCATCCGATGACTATTCTACAAGCCGGGGGCGGTAATGAGGCTATTCAAAAAGTTAAAGAAAACGACATTGATCTAATCCTGATGGATATCAAAATGCCCGGAATTGACGGTGTGGAAACCATGAAAATTATCAAGCGGCACAATCCGAAGGTTAAAGTACTGGCGCTTACGGCTTCAGGGTTTCTCGGGTATGGGGAGGAAGTGAAAGAATTAGGTTTTGACGGTTATCTGCGAAAACCAATTAGTTATAAAAGCCTGGTACGTAATTTGAGTGAATTCCTGCCTCATTCATCAACCGATGATCAACTTACATTCGAAAACACCGGGGCAACAGATTCTTCTGAGGAAGCGGGAATATCTGTCTGGAATCCGGAGCAGGTAAAAGCATTTTCAACTACATGGCAAGCCAGACTTAATAACCTGTTAGAAGAAATTGACAGAGAAGCTTTAATGATGGACAGCTGTGAAGTTTTTGCTGAGGAGCTTAAAAAAGCCGGTTCGGAATTAAATATTACAGAATTAGAGATTTTAGCCGATAACATCATCGAATATGCCTTCAGCTTTGATATCGAAGGCATTAAGGAATCAATAATAAAATATGATCAGGTGATACAAACGAATGTGCCGATCATAACCAACGATAAGGAATCAATAGAAGTTTATGAAAGATCAAAGCAGTAATTCATCCAAAGGATTTGTACTTATTGTAGATGATATATCAAAGAACCTTCAACTGCTGGGCACCACGCTGAGGGAAGCAGGATATAAAGTTGCAGCGGTATCAAAATCGGAGCAGGTGTTGGATAGTGCTTTAAAATACCGCCCAGATCTGATTTTGCTGGATGTTATGATGCCCGGTAAATCAGGGTTTGAAGTGTGTGAAGAACTAAAAGCTCATTCAGATCTGAAGCACATACCCGTGATTTTCCTGACGGCTAAAGTAGAGCAGGAAAGCATAGTAAACGGACTGAATTTGGGAGGTTCCGACTATGTGACCAAGCCTTTTAATACCCAGGAATTGCTGGCAAGGGTAGATACGCACATTTCCCTGAAGCTTTCAAAAGACAAGCTGAAGGAACAGAACGAAAAGTTGAATGAATTAGGTCTTATGAAAGACCGGATTTATTCGGTGATAGGGCACGACCTTAGAGGGCCGGTAAACGGAATAAGTGGAGTAATTAACTTACTGCTTAGCGACCTGGAAAATATGGATGAGGAGAAGCTTAAGAAATTTCTGACCCTGATTAATCAGTCCTCGTCTAATTTATGGAATTTGCTTACCGACTTACTGAGCTGGGCCCGTGTGCAAAGCAAAGAAATGAAGGTAAATCGCACCGATTTTTATTTGCTTTCAGCTATTGAAGAAGACATCAAGATGATGGCTTTTAATGCAGAAAAGAAAGGGATCAACATAAATATTTACCCGGAAGTGGATGTAGAAGTACATGCGGACAAAACATTTGTTCGCACCATCTTCAGGAACTTTTTATCTAATGCACTCAAATTCAGCGATAAGAAAGGACACAGTATTGATGTGCATATAGAGGTTAAGGGCGACCTCAATATTTCGGTTAAAGATTATGGAATCGGAATGTCTGAAGAAACAAAAGAGCGGCTTTTTAAATTGACTCATCCTAAGAGCGATGCCAAAATGAATGCAAATGGTGCAGGATTTGGGCTGTTACTTTGCAACGAGTTAGCCAAGTTACACGGTGGTGAAATTAAAGTGAAGAGTGAGGAAGGAAATGGCTCCACGTTTACTTTGGCGATCCCACAATCGGAGCAAGGGGTTATAGCCGCATAACCAACCATACTTTGGCGAACTTGAGTTCTGATTAATAGAAAAGTGATTCCCGTACGGCCGATAATCCATTTGCCGCAGTTGAATCGAATTAAAAGCCTATCTCGAAAGTTAGATCCCAAACGCAGTTTTGACATTTATTTGAGCAGTAGGAAGAAATTTCTACTGCTTTTTTTATATACAGATTGCACTGCAAGGGGTACTAGGAAGGATAACTAAGTTTTATTAAAAAATTTTAAGAAAAAACTTAAGAAAGCATTAGAGCTGCCGATAATGAGTTTAGAAATGCTAATACCTGAAAACTTTTTCTATATCTATATCTAAAATTGAGGAAAACCCATGCTTAAGAAATCAATACAACTATTTTCTTTTGTAATTGCCCTTGCGGTAGTAACGAGTGCAAATGCCGAATCCATATCTGATTATGTTGAAAACACGGCTTTTGAAATAGCTGCTGATGACTCAGCTAAAATTTATGATGTAGTGGATCAGATGCCGGAGATTGAAGGAGGTATCAAAGAAGTGTACAACAATATTAAATACCCCAGAGCTGCAATATCCGGACGGATTGAAGGGCGTGTTTTCGTAAAATTTGTGGTAGATGAAAACGGAAACGTAAAAAACCCGACAGTCATCAAAGATATTGGTGCAGGCTGTGGAGAAGCCGCAGTAGAAGGTATTAAGAAAGTAAAGTTCACTCCCGGTAAATTGAATGGACAACCGGTTAAGGTGTACTATACGCTTCCGGTGAGCTTCAAGATAAATAGCTAAAGAACTTAAGACTAAGACATAACATCCCCAATAATTGGCTAAAAGCATTACTCTGACCAGGGTAATGCTTTTTTTATTTTATTTAAGGTTCCGCTTCAGGCCTTGGTGAACCATTTGTGTTCCTTTCTATAAAGTCATCCTGAGCGTAAGAAGGTATGAATGGGGCGGGGTGTTTACCGCGAAGGATCTGGGTTATGAAATGCTTGGTAAACATTTAATGGCTTAGATTCATCGCTCCGCTCTGAATGACTATTGTGAAATTGAAGGAATCAGAACCACCAAGCGTCCTAAAAGATCTTGGAGCGTTCGCCGTGGAATAAAGCAACGGTACCGTGCAACGCTTGCAGTCCTTCGGACGCAGCAAGGTAGCTCCAGGCTACAGAGTCATCCTGAGCGCAGGAAAGTTTGAATGGGTCCGGTGTAAACCGCGAAGGATCTGGGTTATGACATGCTTGGTAAACATTTAATGGCTTAGATTCATCCAACCTGCTCCGGTTGGCAGGCGCTACGATTGGATAACTATCATGGTAATCCTTGAATCCGTCTAATAAAGGTTCAAAATTATGAACCCTGATTTACTTGATTTACGGATTACCGTGATTCAAGTCAGCGAGTCATCCTGAGCGCAAGAAGGTTTGAATAGGGCTGGTTGTTCACCGCGAAGGATCTGGGTTATGACATGCTTGGTAAACATCTAATGGCAAGGTTCATCCAACCTGCTCCGGTTGGCAGGCGCTAAGCTCTGAATGACGGTGGGGAGAGTAAAGGTCAACAGGGGTAAACCTTCTCAAAAATACTTAGTCCCGCACATTAAAATCATTTAAGAAAATCTCACCCTGTCCGATAAACTCATTAACAAACCAATAATTAAGCTTTTTGGTGAGGGGAACTCAGCTAATGAATCCTGCAAAGCCGGAAAGAAGCAAAACACTAACAACATGGAAGAAACACTGGTTAAAGAAAAAGAGGCCGAAGAACTGGGCCATTTAATAGCTGGCGGAAAATTTCTCAGCTTCTTTTTAGGTAAAGAGGAGTACGCTATTGAAATTTTAAAAGTGCAGGAAATTATTGGCCTCATGCCGATTACTCCTGTACCCAAAATGCCGAAGTACATTCGCGGGGTGTTAAACCTTAGAGGTAAAATTGTACCGGTAATGAATCTGCGGCTTCGCTTTGAACTGCCGGCGGTGGAAGACACCGACGAGACCTGCGTGATTGTTGTGCAGGAGGATGATTACCTGATGGGCGTGCTGGTAGATAAAGTATCTGAAGTAGCCGACATCAAGGACAATCAGATTGAGGAAGTGCCTTCATTTGGTGTGAAGGGAAACAGCGAATACCTGGCCGGTATTGGTAAAGTTAAAGAGTCTGTAAAGATGATCGTTGATATCCATAAAGTACTATTTGATGTACCTGAAGAAGTTTTGGACACAAACGAGACCGCAGCTTAATTCAATAAATTCAATAAGTAAAAATAAGGTAACAGAACAATGTCATCGATTAATAACTATTTAAACAACATCACCGGAGGAGGCAGTGCTTCGGAAGGTAGCTGGACTATTGGGAAAAGAATTTTCTTCCTGACCGCTTCCGCAGCGGTAGTAACACTGATACTCGGAGCCATTGCTTTATTCTCCCTGAGTAAAATTCAGAGTAACACCACTTCTTTATCTGATATTTCATTTAATGAGTGGGGAACTGCGGCAGCGTTTGAGACAGCAGTTCGAAAAGCAGGCTACGAACACCTGCAGTTCACAAATACCAATGACGTTTCCTATATGGAAACGGCTCTTTCCAGATTCGAAAAAATCTATGGCGAATACGGAGAGTTTGAAGAGTATGTAGAAGCATACGATCTGCCGGTATTGGAAGAAAACATGGTGGGCCTTAAAGAGGTAATTGAAAGCTATGAAAGCAACCTTCAGGCATATCTTGATGCTACCCTGGCACTGGAGAATAATACCGATCCGTCTGAACTGACAAAAGTGAGTAATGCCTTATTCGAATCAGAGAGAAATGCTGCTATCGATTATCAGGAGCTGCTGGATCGTTCAGTTGCAATCAATCAGGCTGCCGAAGATGGTGCACGAGCCCTTGCGAGCGACACTCAGACTACCGTAGATAATTATGTATGGATTATTAGTGTAGTAGCGGTGCTTTCGGTATTAGGAGTATTGGCATTCGGGTTCTTCATTGGAAGGTCGATCAGCAATACACTGAAAAGTATCATAAACAGACTGAAGAGCGGTTCTGAGCAAGTGAACGCTTCTTCTGAACAGCTGTCCGGCGCCAGCCAGCAATTGGCAGAAAGTGCCAGCGAGCAGGCGGCAAGTCTTCAGGAAACCACATCTTCTCTTGAAGAAATGGCAGCTCAAATCAAGCAAACCGATGATAACTCAAGTCAGGCTGAACTGGCCATGGATGAGTCGAAGCCGTTGGTTGAAAATGGTGTACAGGCCATGCAGCGTATGGTTCAGGCCATGAATGAAATCAAGAGTTCTGCCCAGGAAACATCCAAAATCATTAATACGATCGATGATATTGCTTTCCAAACCAACTTGCTTGCATTGAATGCTGCTGTAGAAGCTGCGCGGGCAGGAGAGGCCGGAAAAGGTTTTGCTGTGGTGGCCGAAGAAGTACGTAACCTTGCTCAGCGAAGTGCGGAAGCCGCTCAGAATACATCAGAGCTGATCCAGAAGTCGCAGGCAAGTTCAGATCGTGGTTCAAGTGTAGCCGAAGAAGTATCAGAAAACCTGAAAGCGATCGAGCAAAGTATCGCAAGCGTAAGCACGCTGGTTGTTGAAATTTCAGCGGCATCCAAAGAGCAGGCCGTAGGCATTGAACAAATGACCTCGGTAATGACTGAAATGGACAACGTGGTTCAGAACAACGCTTCTTCATCTGAAGAATCAGCCAGTGCTGCCGAAGAGCTTTCTTCTCAGGCTAATGAACTGAATACCATTATTGGCGAGTTGGTCGGACTTGTTGGCGGCGGAAGCTCAGCTAATATCGGAAACGGAACATTCATTCAGCAGTCGCAACAGCAGTCACCCATCAGCAAAACCCTTGCAAACGGTTTCGTTAATGGAAACGGCAAAGGCAAAGGCCATAACGGACACAGCAATGGTAACGGGAACGGGAATGGACATCACAACGGAAATGGATCAAACAGAGCTCATGCAAACGGGCATTCCAACGGTTCTTCCAAAAGAGTAGAAGCGCACGAATTAATCCCTTTCGAGGATGATGATGACTTCAGTGATTTCTAGCCAGGCCACTACATAAAAGTAACAACTTGCTGTAGAGGATCTGGTTTCCCGGATCCTCTATTCAAGTATAAATAACAGAGAGGTTAACATGGATCAAATACCAACAGACTTAGAGATCATTGAGGATATTTACTATCGCTACTATGATGAGTACAAGAAGTACGCTAAGGACGAACCGGACCGGATTGCCCGAATCCGCGTACCCGTAAACATCCAGGAAATAGCGGATGCTTGTGGTGTTGATGAAGACATGATCTTCGGGCGATTGTACTACCACTTCAACAAAAAGTACAGCTATAAGAATGAGGATGGAGACATTACCACATTCTTTATGTCCGAAAAGTTTGAAGGGCTGAGTGTGAACTACCCGTTGGTGTCGGCGGTATTGGCCGATCTGAGTTCAGAAAAAAAGCGAACCACTTTATTTATAACAATTTCTGCTGTGGCGGTGATGCTGTCGGTCGTTGCAGTGGTTCTGGCTCTGGTTCTTTGAGCCGGAATTTATTTACAGACGGTTTTATCAAATCTAATAGTTAGGAGCAGTAGGGATGAAGATAAATGTACTGATTGTTGAGGATGATGCTGCAATGAGAGTAGTGCTGAGAAGCACGGTACTTTCGGCAGATCTGGATGTTGAAGTGGCTGAAATTTTTGAAGCCGAAAATGGGAAGGAAGGACTGGAAGTCCTGGAAAAAGAAAAGGTAGATATGATGTTGGTTGACATCTACATGCCCATTATGGACGGACTGGAAATGCTGGATTATGCCCGCGACCATCCGAAGATGGCAGATATACCGGCCATCGTAGTTTCTTCCGAGAATAACGAAGACCGCATTGATGCCATTTTAAGGCAGGGGCTGGGTTTTGTGCATAAACCACTGACCCATCTTCTGCTGAAAGACAAAATCAGTGAGATGATTAATACTAAGAGAAGTGATGAAACCGGGTAAGGTTTCATTCACATATACAAAGCCGAGAACTAATTACACTGCCATGAGGAGATGAACGATGAAAAATTCTTCACCTAAGAAAAAACTCACCGAAGTTTTACAGAAGGGTGCGAAGCTTAATCCGGAGGGTAATAGTTGTCGGCTCAATTATTTGGAAACAAATTCTTCCCTTAAAGTTGAGGGGGATTCTGGGTTGAAGAATAAGATGGCCAAGGCACCCCTCCGTAAAATTCAAAAGAATAAACAGGAGCAACCTGAAAAAGAAATTTCGCTTCCCTCTCAAAGTAAAATAATCCGACTGATCAGAAATCACTCCGGTAATATGTTCCAACCGTCTTTTGGCGACCCTACAAAGCTGGGCGTGGCCAAAAATCCATATTACAAGTTCAGTAAAGTGGCAGAATTGAGCCCGGCGCTCATCCTTATTGCAGACAGGCAGGGGTTTATTGAGTATGCAAATCCAAGTTTTTTAAAACTCTCACAGTACAAAGAAGAAGAGGTAATTGGCTGCGGGCTCGAGATGTTCAAATCCAGCCTCGACTATCAACAGCAGTACACCGAATTGAAAACGGCGATAGGCAATGGTGAGGAATGGAAAGGGGAGCTGATTAATAATAAAAAAAGAGGCGGCACTTTCGTGTTTTCGGCTACGCTTACGCCGGTACGGAATGAATACGACTTTATCACGAGCTACATCATGGTTGGGCAGGATATTACTCCCTTTCGCGAGACTGAAAAGGAGTTGAAGATGGCGGTAGAGGAGAAAACGGTTCTTTTGTCAGAACTGCACCATCGCGTTAAAAATAACCTGGCTATTATATCGGGCCTCATGCAGTTACAAGCCTTCACCGAAGGCAACGAGAGCGTTCAGTCTAAACTGTATTCCAGCGTAGGGCGTGTTCAGGCTATGGCGAACATGCACGAGTTGTTGTATGAATCGGGGAGTTTCAGTCAGCTGGAATTTGGGCAGAACCTGAAGAAAATAGTTACCTCCATTTCTAAAATGTACTATGAGCTGACTCAAAAAATTGATGTAAAACTGGATGTGGAATCGGTGATGCTGAATATTAACCAGGCCCATCCCTGTTCGTTGATTATGAATGAGGTGATTACCAATGCGTACAAGCATGCCTTTACCAAAGCGGAGTCAGGCAAGATCCGCATTCAGCTTTATAACCAGGAACAAACGGTATATATATCCATTGCGGATAACGGTTCGGGCCTGCCGGAAGACTTTGACATTGACCGGGATAAAACCCTGGGGAATACCTTACTCAAAACCCTGGTAAAACAGCTGAACGGAACCTATCAATATATATCTGATGAGGGAGGTACCACCTTCACCCTGTGTTTTCAGAAAGAGAATATAAAGGGTTCAGCCGGGGCTCATTTACATTAGCCAAGTGCCGGTGTTAAAAGAAATTGCTTGAGGCTCCTTTTAATTCGGATACGGGTTTAAACTCAACGGTAAAACTGCTTCCCTTTTTGGGGTTATTACGCTCCAGATTGGCATTCAGCTGGCTGGCTAATGTTTTTAAAAGAGTAAAACCCAAAGAGGTAGAATGGTTCATATCAAAATCAGGAGGGAGCCCTATTCCATCATCGGAAAGAGTCAATTTGATGATTCCCTTTCCGGATTTGTTTAATGCAATGTTTATAATTCCTTTTTCCCTCCCTTTGAACGCGTGTTTATAACTATTGGTCAGCAACTCGTTTACAATTAATGCAAGGGGTATAGCCTGATTAATATTAAGCTGAATATCACTGACTTTTAATTTAATCCGGACATCAGTTTCGGTGGGTACGGAACTTTCAACATGTTGTACCAGCTTCTGTATATTCTCTTTCATGCTGATCTGGGAAAAGCTTTCAGACTGGTAAAGCTGCTCATGAATTAGAGATATGGATTTAATCCGGCTTTGGCTGTCCGACAGCAGGTTAAAGGTTTCTTCACTATCTGTCTGGAAGGCCTGCAGCTGAAGAAAACCGGATACCAGGGCGAGGTTATTCTTTACCCGGTGATGAATTTCCATGAGCATGGTTTCCTGATCATTGAGGGATTTCATCAAAGACTGTTCGGTAATTTTTTTGGCGTTAATGTCCTGAAAACTTCCATAAATCCTAACGCAGGTGTCTCCTGAAAACTCCGCCTTTCCCATGGCCCGAACCCACTTCTCGTTTCCTTTAGCGGTAATAATCTGCAGTTCCACATCGTAGGGCTCACCATTTTCAATGGCATTCTCAACTACTTCATTAATTCTTTCCCTGCTTTCACCTTCTTTATAAAACTTAAGAGCTTCATCCACGTTGGGTTTGTAATCTGTATCCACCTCATGGATTTGCTTGGTTGCCTCTGTCCAATGCAGCTCATTCTTAATTAAGTCATACTCCCAGGCACCAATCTTGGCTATTTCCTGTGCTTGGGAGTATAACTCCCGGGTGTGAACCTGATCTGAAATATCAATACCGGTACCCAGTATATAGTTGTTTCCGTTTTCCTCGAAGTGGGCTCCGGTCAGGTAATAGTAGGGTAATTTCCCGCTTTTGGTTCTAATCCTGGAGATTAGGCTGGCACTGCCTTCCGTAAAGGCTTTCTGTATAGCTTCAGTAACACGAGGTTGATCTTCCGGCTCATAAAAATCAATTGGGTTCATAGTATCAATCTCTTCCCTTGAATAGCCAAGAGTATTAATGAAGTCATCATTTATCCGCACGTAATTTCCATCCTCATCCAATACGTAGAACAATCCCGGGATGGAATTAATCGCCCGATCAATAAATCGTTTTTCCCACTTAAGCTCATCTTCAATTTTTTTTCGGTCGGTTATATTCAGTCCGGATCCAATTATGTATCTATTACCATTCAGCTCGTCAACAATTCCTGTAATCAGGAAGGGTATTTTATCTCCCTCTTTGGTAATAATGTTCAGTTCCGTTTCGGCTAGGCCGGTTTCAAAAGCCTCGTTAAAACTTTCCAGGGCCGCTTCATGGTCTTCAGTAGCTACAAAATTAAAGTAACTCTTTTGGAGCACCTCAGGATTATAATCCAGCATTTCCTGTAGCTGTTTATTGACCCGTTCAACCATGCCGTTCTCATTCAGGATGAAGAATATTCCCGGCAGGCTATTAACTATTTTCTCATTCAGTTTGGATTGCTGCTTCAGTTTCTCTTCATAGTTCTTACGATCCGAAATATCGCGCGTAGAGGTTTGTATTTCATAAACTTCCCCTGAATCAGGGTTTCTTAAGCTTTTACTGGTTGTTTCTACCCAATTCCATCCTCCTTTTTTTTGCCTTATGCGGTAAACTACGGTAGAGATGTCCTCAGATGTGGTGATATCGCGATGACTGTCTGCTATTTTTTCAAGATCATCAGGGTGGAAATAATCGTAGGCATTGGTGCCGAGTAACTCTTCAGGAGCATACCCCATTAATGTTTCAGAAGCTGGAGAGACATACAAATAAGTGCCATCCGGTGCATGTCTGGATATCATATCGGTTGAGTTTTTGGAAATCAGCCGATATCGTTCTTTTTCAGATTCAAGCAACTCTAAATTGTGCTTTCGCTCCAGCAAAAGGCTCATTTGATTACTCACATCTATCAGTACATCTTCAATCACCTTACATTGCTCTTCTTCTGTGCGAGAGTAAAACTCTAATACAATTTCGGTTCGCCCGTTTAGAGTGATGGGCAGCAAAAGTCCGGTTTTAATCCCGGCATTCAGAGCTTCATCTTTTCTCAGGTAGTTCTGTGTTATATTTTCATTCTGTAACCAAAGTGGTTCTTTTTGTGCTGCAACTTGCCCTACATATCCTTGCTTTTTCTTGAATACCAGGTTTTTAGTTTTGTGCAGAAAATTTTGAATGGACTTGCCCCGTACCGACTTAGATATTAAAGTGGATGACTTAAACAGAACAGATTCTTCATTCACATCTTTAACATAAATGTGGCCGATATCCCATCCCAGGTAGTCATTAATTCTTTCCAGGCAATCATTAAGTGATTGTTGATAAGAGGTATTATTATTTAAAATTTGGGCAATATCATTCTTCAGTTGCTCCACTTTCTGTTGATCTTGTAATTTGCGTTGGGCAGCTTTTCTTTCTCGGATGTCTCTTATAATACTATAGGATAATAATTGACCATCCGCTGTTTCAACGATCCTTGATGTGGTTTCTACCGGTATCTCAGATCCATCTTTATGTTTCATTACCATTTCACCTTTAAACTGGTAATTCTTCTGCCGGATTTGAAGTATTTCCTTTGTATTTATTTTATTCTCAAACAGGATATCGGAGCGTTTTAATTTTAGAAACTCTTTTTTTGAATACCCAAGCAGTTCACAAATAGAGGGGTTTACATCCAGAATTTCTCCCTCAGAATTGGGCAAGCCGATAATGATTCCGTCCAGGCTGGTTTCATATAATAAGCTATACCGTTCCTCTGATTTGCTTAACTTCAGCTCAGCTGTTCTTCTCTTATGGATTTCATGGGCTTCCATAAGAGCACGTTTGCATACCTGCACCAACCTTTCCTTAATATTGTTTTTTATAAGGAAATCAACAGCTCCTCTTTTAATAAGTTCCGCAGCTTTCTCATCACCTACAGTAGCTGAAACGATGATAAGAGGGGTATCCGGATGAAATTCATTCTTAAGGTCAATGGCATCAATGCCGGTTATATCAGGCAGGCGAAAATCGGAAATAATAAGATCCGGTTCATGTTCAGCAAGAGCATCTATATAGGTTTTACTGTTTTTTGTGAGAATGATTTCTTCGAAATGCTCTTTCGAACGTTCCAGGTACCGCTTCATTAAAGAAGCATCTGCCTTATTATCTTCAAGAATTAAAATGGTGTAACCCATGATACTGTTTTAGGGGTTTTGTTTGGTAATTAGTCGTTGGTTGGCTGATTGAGCAGAAGCCAGTACAGGCCAACCTCAGCTACGGAATCCATAAACTTACTGAAGTCTACCGGCTTCACGATGTAACTGTTCACTCCATATTCATAGCTTTGAACAATATCCTGTTCTTCTTTGGAAGAGGTCATGATTACCACCGGCAGCTTCTTAGTTACGGGGTTACTTCGAATCTCTTTGAGAACCTCAAGCCCATCTACCTTAGGCATTTTAAGATCCAGTAATACGACTTTAGGTTTATCGTTGATTGAGCGATCCGCGTATCTTCCTTTAGCAAACAGATATTCGAGGGCTTCTTCACCGTCTTTGACCCAAACAACTTTGTTGCTGAGCTTTTTTTTCTTGAGTGCTCTGAGGGTTAAGTCTGCATCTCGTTTATTATCTTCTACTAACAATATTTCTACTGATCGTTCTGTCATTATCCGTTGTATTTTTAATTAATGTCTGCCGGAAGTGAAAAGTATATGGTGGTGCCTTCTCCGGGGGTGCTATCGGCCCAGGTCTTCCCATTGTGCCGATTGATAATTCTGCAGACCAAAGCCAGTCCAATTCCTGTTCCTTCAAATTCGTCATCACTATGAAGGCGTTGAAAAACACCAAATAATTTATCGGCGTACTTCATGTCAAATCCTACTCCCTTGTCTTCTATGCTAAAAATGTAAACTTGATTTTCTTTGTCATGTTCCGAACGGATGTGAATTTCCGGGTCTTTGCCGGGCTCACAATACTTCAGGGCATTGTTCAACAGGTTTAACCATACTTGTTTTATCAGTCTGGAGTCAGCTTCAACTTCGGGTAAATCTTCAACCTCAATTACCGGGTCAGTATCCGGAAATACAGCCTTAGCTTCTTTAACGCATTCGTTTACCAAATATTTCATGGAAAACCTTGCGGCGCTTTTGCTTAGCCGGCTCATTCGTGAGAAGGAAAGAAGGTCGTCAATCAGTTCTCCCATTCGTTTGGACTCATCATTCAGAATGCTCAAAAACTCCTTTCCATCTTCATCCAATTTGTCATAATAATCTTCAAGCAGGAGGGAAGAGTAGCCATCAATAGCCCGCAGGGGTGCACGTAAATCATGAGAAACGCTGTAACTGAATGATTCCAGCTCCTTGTTTGCTTTTTCGAGCATTTCGGTGCGTTCTTCTACTTTCTTCTCCAACGTTTCGTTTAACTTCGATAGCTCTTCATTTACCAGCAAGTGATCGGTGGCAAGAGCGATTTTATAGGCAAGTTCATCTAACAGGATAGAGGCATCTTCTACCCACTCGGTTTGTTCACCTGATAAGAGAAGGGTCATGGTTCCAATTTCCCTGTCTTGTACCAATAGGGGTTTTATGAGAACGGATTCAATTTCCAGGGCTTCAACCTGGTCGGCCAGCTCAGGTTGTGTGAGATACTCATCGATAAGTTGATCACTGATTTCGGGAATGAACACCTGTTTCTTTGAAGAGAGTACTTCAGAAAGGAAAGAAGAGGAATAAAACATATCAGGATTTGTCTCATGGAGTCTTTGGGCAATTTCTTCCTTCTTTTTATCCCTGTGCCGGGTAACCACACGCTGAAGTTGGTCGTCAATCAGTAAGTCGAATGAACATAAGTCTGCAATCTCTTCTACCATTACGGCAGCTACCTTTTCGAGTGTTTCCGCCGCCGTATTACCGGCCTCCAAAAAAATGGTGTTAATCCTGGATAAAAATTGCAGCCGTGAATTTATTAGCTGAAGCTGTTCTCTTTCCCTTTTTTCTTTTTCGTAAAGCTCTTCAAGTTTACCTTCAGCTTCTTTTAACTCCGTGATATCGGTAGCAATTCCGCAAATGCTGTTCTCATATCCCGGTATATCTAAAAGAGGATACTTTACTGTATAATAAGTTTTGGAGCCATCTACGGTTGGAATGATTTCTTCAAACCGCTTTGCAGTTCTACTTTCTAAAACTTGTGTATCATCTTCAATTAGCTGTTTGGCCAATTCCGGCTCAAATAGATTTCGGTCGGTTTTACCGATTACTTGCTGCCCGGTAAACCCAAGGTCTTGTTTAAATTTTTCATTTACCAGTTTATACGGGCCGTCCACATCTTTCACAAAAATAATGGATTCGGACTGTTGCGTAATGGCATCAAGCAACATCTTTTGTTGCAATAACTGTTCTTGTGCCTTATGCTGTTTGGATATATCAATTCCAAGCCCAATCAGGTAAGGTTCACCATATAGCGTTGATGTGCTCGCACTGAAGTAAAACGGGATACGATCGCCGTTTTTGGTGATCAGATTGGTTTTTAGTTCTGCTTTCCCGGTTTTAAAACCTTCAGCAATGGCCTTTTTTATTTTGGGATGATCTTTAGGATCGAAATACCTGAATGCGGAACTTTTAGCAATTTCCTGAGAGGAATATCCGGTTATCGTTTCCAGGTTTTTATTCCACCGTAGAGTTTTACCCTCTTGGTTGATCACATAAAAAGTGCCGGGCAGGTTTTGGGTAACCGCAGTAAGTAGTTCTTTCTCATTCTCAAGCCGCTCTTTGGCATCTACATATTCTGTTACATTTTGGGCTAATACCAATCTTAAGTTTGAATCACCGTTTTTAACAGGGGAACTAAGTATTCTGACATGAACGGGAGTCCCGTCTTTTCTGAGGTGACTTACTATCCCGGCATCATTAAATCCCTTCTCATGCTTATCCAGCTCTTGTTCTAATTTTTCAATTTCTGATTCAGGTCGAAGGTCTCTGATTGTCAGTTTCAGAAACTCTTCTTTAGTATAACCATATAGCTTAAGGGCAGACGGATTTATATCCACAATGCTTAAATCATCCCGGTCATAAATAAGCATTGGGTTGGGATTTTCTAAAAAAAGTAGTTCCATGTAATAGTATGCTGAATCCTAAGGCATTTCTAATATTAACATATTTTAATAAAACTGCAATTTTTTGATGCCCAGTCATTTATGCATATAAAACGATGATCTGAAAACTTTTACAAATAAAATCAGAACGAAAAAAAAGAGGAACTCGGTTAAAGTTCCTCTTTCGTTTTGGGGGTTACCCTAACAGTATTGGCCGAGGCTGCTTATCTGCGGTCAATATTTGCAATAAGGTTTGTAAGGCGTTCCTGGTAGGCGGTGTACATCAGTCCGCTGTCTTTGTTATCGCTTACCACTTCATTTAGTTCCCGAAGGTGGGAGTCGGCCGTTTCAATTTCATTCACAAGGTCCTGAAAAGTAGTTGAAAATGAGTTGGCATCGTCGTTCATACGGGCTACTTCCACCTTTCCGGTAATATGAATAAACCGAAGTACCAGTAAGAATCGCTCAATGTCTTTCACTCCGTTCATCAGGTCGCGAAGATAAGCCGGCACTTTTCCAATTCCCTTACTGATGACATCTAACCGAGGCATAAAGGCATCATACAACAAATTTATAACTTCATCAGATTTAATCAGGGATATCTCTTTCTCAAATTTGCGTTTTTCCAGCTCTTTGAAGAAATCAATGGTCATCTCAACTTGTATCTTAGAAGAAATAATTTCGAAATTCATTTCCGCAATCAGGTCGCTTAAATGATGGATATTTTCCTTCATATTGATGAGCCGCTTTTCCCCATCCACCGACTGCTCACCCATTTTTTCGGCTACAACCGATAGCGACATATCGTCCTGATCCAGCTTTGAAGAACTGATCTGTGCATTCAGGGAAAGCAACAGTATAGAACGAGCCAGTTTCAGGATGTAATCGGAGTGCCCGATCAGGGCGTTATGAATGTTTTGCAGGTTCTCCAGGCCCAGCACCAGTTCACTGAGTATCGTTTCAACTTTTACCAGAACAGGGGGCACGATGTGTTTTTCGGTCTTTTTCTTCTCCTCCGACATACCTTGGCTAAGGATGCTTTCGCGGTAGCTCATTTCTTTCTGAAGCGCATTCCACATGAACTCCCGGTAGTCTGCAAAGCCTTCTTTCTTGAGCAGGTTCAACAGGAAAGCCCGGGATTCTTCCATGGCTTTTTTCTTATCTCCCAGCTGCTGTTCTTTTCGCTTCTCAAATTGCAGGGTTTTGGCATAGCATTCTTTAACGGTATTAAAAAGCTCGCTCCCCGGTTTTAAACGAATGGATAAGTACCCGCCTTTGCATGGGAAAGCCAGTGCCAGCACCCAATAATAAGAGCCATCTTTTGCCATGTTTTTAACATAGGCAGCAACCGGTTTGCTGGCATTCAGATGATCCCAAAAGATGTTGAAGACCGACCGGGGCATATCCGGGTGGCGAATTAATTTATGCAGCTGCCCGATTACTTCTTCCTTTTCATATTTACTTATTCGTACAAAAACTTCGTTGGCATAAGTAATATTCGATTTTGGATCGGTAACAGAGAAGAACAGTTCCTCAAAAGTAAACGGACTTTCCTGGTTAACGGGAACCGGTTTTTTGAGGTCTTTAATCTTTTCAGTCGTCAATTCTTCAGTTAACATATGGATGGCTTCCTTTGTTGAATGTATTCGGATCAGTATCGTAATACTTACCCATTTGTTTTATCGGTTGAATTCGAGAAAACATTAATTTTCAGAAGCTATGAGAAATAAAAAGTGCGAACTACGGTAATTCGGAACTCAGCTGAGCGATTCATCTTCCGCACACGAATGCTCAGCTATTCAGGCAGGCACAAACTAAAGGTGATCTTCTCATCATCATTAGTAGATAAGAAAATAGTTCCACTAAGCTGACGGGCGTAGAGCAAGGCCAGAGTCAATCCAATACCAAGTCCGTTTGCTTTATCAGTCACAAACGGGCTAAATATATTGTCAGCGATATCTTTGGGAATAGCCGGGCCGGGATTTGAAATCTGGATCAGTCTTTCGGAAGGTACGGAAACAGTAACAGTGTTATCCGCTCCATGCTGAAGGCCATTTTGAATTAAAAGCTCAAGGATGTTTTTGAGGCTGGAAGGATTTCCCTTGAACTCAAAGTCCGGATCTATAGCTTGTACATTGATGCGTTTCTGAACGTCTGCGGGGTAGTCAAGCAAGATGCTTTCGACTAATTTCTCAGCTTTCAGGGAGGTGGATTCCTCGTCATCTTCCATCGCATTTGGGTCGATGGTGTAAAGGATTTCCAGCTCATCCATCATATCATACAGGCGGTTGATGCCCTTATCAATCAGGTCGAAATATTTTTCTTGCTGTTCATTCTCGTTGTACTCATTCAGTAAATCAACATAGCCGGTTATACCGGTAAGGGGAGAACGGAACCGGTGGAGCATAACGGCAATCATATTTCTCCATGAGGCTAAGGTTTCCTCATCCGGAACTTCATTCCGTTGTTTAAAAACGATGAGAGTGTATTCTTCATCTCTCCATGTAAATGCCCGTTCATCAAAGCTCAGCCATTGATTTTGAAGGCAGGCAACCGGTTCCTTAGAGATATTCTCATCAACTATAGTAACGGCTTGCTCAAAACTCTGACCTAACAGTTCATCAACACTGGAAGAAGGATGAGTGGCAAAACAGATTTCCCGGTTATTACGATGTAAAACCAAAAGGGGTGCTGAATACCCGTTAAATAGGTCTTTTATGATCTGCATTAATGTATGCTCCGAAGTTGTGTAATGGTAACCATCAATCTGCTTAAATGCATTAAGGGGTTCAACTGCCAAATCTGGTGTACAAATTTCTTGCCGTAAAGTCATCATTGTAGCTTTGCTTTGATTCTGTTCTTGTTGTTTCACCGGTTATCAGCGATCCCCTTTGCACCTTAAATGAATTCGGAAAGACGGAAAAATTTGCCATGAAGCGGTCAATTCTACTCCTGTATTTTCCGATTGTTCCTGAAAAAAATGGATATCAGGTATTTGAGAGAGATTTAGGTGAGCTGGCACAGCAATTGCAATTATCCGTGCGAGTGACTCACAACCAAAGCAAAATTTCAATGAACTTTATCGATAGTAATCATAGTCAAATGCTGGCCCGGGCGATGGATACCTATTCACTTCGCCAAAAAGTGACGGCTTCTAACATTGCCAATGCCGACACGCCTAATTATAAAAGGCATGAAGTGCTTTTTGAAGAAGAACTTCAG
Organism: Gracilimonas sp.; assembly: GCF_017641085.1. Taxonomy (NCBI): domain Bacteria; kingdom Pseudomonadati; phylum Balneolota; class Balneolia; order Balneolales; family Balneolaceae; genus Gracilimonas; species Gracilimonas sp. The sequence continues at coordinate 689,571 of NZ_JAEPPI010000001.1, forward strand.
CAGGCCCAGCTGGATGAAGGCATCAGCGGCATGAAAGCCGTAACACCATCAATTGTACAAACAGATGAAAGCGTGACATTGGAAGATGAGATGATTGAAATGGCCGATACGCAAATTCGGGTACAAATGGTTACCCGTTCGCTTCGCCATCACTTCAGTCTTCTTAAATCCGGAATTACAGGCATTAACCGATAAAACCCATTCAGATGCTCCCAGATAGATTATCATCAACATTTCAAACCGCCGCTCAGGGCCTGGCCTTACAACGCGAGCGGATTTCCGTGGCATCGCAAAATATTGCTAATGCTCAAACTTCGGCACCCGCAGGCTCCGAGAATGTTTATCGGCCAAAACGGGTACAATCTTTAGCTCCGGACCAACAAAAATTTCTACAGGTCCTTTCCGAGAGCGTTTCTTCACTTACAAGAACCAACCCAAAGCACATGGCTACCGGTGTTGGAAATAGTCCTAATGGTGAGAAAGCAACCGGGCTGGGTCCGGAGTTTCATGTAAGCGAACAGAACAAATTCCGCTACGAGTATGATCCCAACCACCCCGATGCCGATGAAAACGGGATGGTAAAATATCCGGACATCGACATGGTGCGCGAAATGACGGAAATGGTAAGTGCCAATCGTCTGTATGAAGCCAATTTGAGTAGCATCGAAGCTGAAAAAGAAATTATTAAACGATCACTGGAGATCTGATACCATGAACAGTATTAATTCTATCTATACCCAACAAGCAGGACAAGTAAGCCGAAACACAGCCTTGAGAAGTGCAGCCGGCTCGCAAGATTTACCCAAGTTAACCCAGGATGAATCTTCTCTGATCAACCAAGAATTTACCGCTGAGAAAAAAGCCGCGATGAACATTTATTCGGTCGATGGAAAAGTGAATCAGCATGAGTTGTCGCGCGGAAGAAATATAGACACCCGAATTTAAAAGAAGGAAACAGGTAAGAAAAAGCCATGCAGAGCCCAGTACAATTAAACGGATTACAGTTACCCAAGGATATTGAAATTACCCCGAAGCATTATGAGATCGCGGTAGATGATATTGAAAAAGATTCCTTTGCTGATATGCTTTCCAACGCGATCAACGGGGTAGATACAACGATGAAAACTTCTGAATCAAAGATGCAGGATTACGTGGCCGGTAAAACCGACAACGTTGCGGACGTGATGATCTCAATGCAGCGTGCTCAGCTGAGCTTCCAGATGATGGTTGAAGTGCGCAACAAAGCCATTGAGACCTACAATGAAATAAGCAGAATGCAAATATAAGGACAGCCCTAAATGAATAAGTATGTAGAAAGTTTTCAGGAGTTTTTTGGTCCGCTGAGTAATGCCCAGCGTGCCATGTTTGTGGTGCTGATGCTGGTGGTGCTCACCATCATCGGGGGCGTGTTTTACTGGTCGCAACAGGAGGAGAACGTGCTCCTGTTTGGATCTCTTCAGCCTGAGGTAGCCCAGGAAATTGTAACCGAACTGAATAATCGGGGAATCAACTACGAGCTGCAGGAAAGCGGCCGCGCTATTTATGTAGCCAGCGATAAGGTTCACGAACTGCGGCTGGAGCTGGCCCCGATGGGCGGTAGTTTCTCGGACGTAAAAGGCTACGAGCTTTTTGATACCAATGCGCTTGGTATGACCGACTTTATGCAACAGGTAAATAAAAAGCGGGCTCTTGAAGGGGAGTTGGCCCGGTCTATCAACAGCCTGGAGCAGGTTGAGTTTTCCCGCATCCATTTGGTGCTGCCCGAGCGTTCTCCTTTTGAAGATGTCTCCGTGGAGGCCTCGGCATCGGTAATCCTGAACCTGAAAAAGGGACAAGCTCTCAAAAAAGAACAAATTGAAGGGATAACCTCTCTGATTGCCGGTAGTGTGGAAGGACTGGAATCGGCCAACGTAACTGTACTCGATCAGGCCGGAAACAGGCTGACCGATGAAATTGATTATGAATCAGAACTCGCTTTCGGATCATCCCAAATGCAGCTTCGCCAAAAAACGGAAGCTTACCTGACTGAACGGGGACAGTCGATGCTGGATCGGGTTCTGGGAGCCGGCAACAGTATTCTCCGGGTTTCGGTTGAACATGATTTTGACCGAGTTGTGCGGGAGTCTGATTTAATTGACCCCGACAGCCGAACCGTTATTTCAGAAGAGAAAAGGGAACAAACCAATAACGATGAGGTCATGGAGCCGGTTGCCGGGAATGTGACAAACAACAACCAGACCGGTTCGGTGGTGGTTGCCAGCAATAACAACGGGTCAACGGTTCAAACCAGAAATTACGAGGTAAACCGAACCCGGGAAGTTTTTGAGAAAACTCAGGGTGAGTTAAAGATGGTGTCGGCTTCGGTGCTGCTGAACTACAAACAGCGGTTTGAAGAAGGCGAAGAGGGAGAGCAAACGCTGGTAAGTGAGCCATACTCTGAGCAGGAAGTGGAAGAATTTAAGGAAGTTGTGAAGGTAGCCCTGGGTATTCAGGACAGCCGAGGAGATCAGCTCACGGTAAAACAGGTTGAGTTCTTTGATAAGCATCCGATTGACAGCGGCGACTTTTTTACCGGCCAGCCTACCTTCACCAATAACATTTTACGATGGTCTCTCATCGGGATCACCTTCGTGGTCGTGATTCTGCTGATTAACAGCCTGAAGAAGAAATCCGGAATAGATGAACTCAGAACGATGAGTAATTTTGAAGCAGGCGATCAGCTTGAGGGTGGTGAAAAGCAAGGTTCACTTCCGGGAGAAAGTTCTGCGGCAAATCAGCTTGAAGGGGCTGAAGGCAACCCGGGCACAGAGGGTGAAGAACAAGCTAAGCAGCTTCCGGAGAAGAAATACAACAAAGACGAAATTGTGAATTTTGTTGAATTGAAACCGGCTGAAGCCGCTCAGGTTATGAGAGCAATGATAGCATCAGAAGAAAATTAACAGAGAAAAATGGCAACTACTACAAAAAGTAAACCCGGTGTTTTTAATGATATTTCGGACTTAAGCGGTCCTCAAAAGGCAGCTGTGTTTATCATGAGTATTGGTACTCGCACCGCAGCAACCATGATGAAATCACTGAGTGAAACCGAAATCGAGAAAATCACTCTCGAGATTGCAAAGATCAAAGATGTAAAAGCGGAAGTCGTGGATGCCGTTCTACAGGAGTATTATGCCCTGATGGAAGTGAAGCAATACATGCTGAATGGTGGTGTAGATGCCGCCGAAGATCTGCTTGCTCAATTGGGAGACAGCGCTAACTCCGAAAAAATGCTGAAGCGACTTAAAGCACAGTCGGGCAGTACGGTTTTTGATGAATTTCAGCAGACTAAAATCACACAAATTGCCTCCTTTATTCAGAATGAACATCCGCAGGTGGCAGCGCTGATTTTTTCTCAGCTGAATGTTGAGAAGTCGGCCGAAATACTTGGGTATCTCGACAAAGAACTGCAGGCAGATATTGTGTACCGCCTGGCCAGTATGGATAAAATTTCCAGTGAGGTAATCGAAGAAATTGAGGAAGTGATCAAAGAACATATGGGCGGTATGGATACCCTTGGAGACCGCGTGAAAAGCGGAACCAACATTGTGGCCCAAATTCTTAACGGTTCTGATATTACCGTTGAGCGCCATGTGCTGGAGACTATCGGAGAAAGAGACGAGCAAATGGCCAGCGACATCAAGGAGCAAATGTTCTTGTTCGAGGATATTCTGCACTTCGACGACCGTACCGTTCAGCTTATCATCAACGAGATGGAAAAAGCCGATATGGTTATGGGACTTAAAGGGGTGGATGAAGCCCTGGCAAATAAATTCCTCAAAAACATGTCGAACCGTGCGGCCGATATGTTACGTGAAGATATGGATGCCCTTGGTCCGGTTGCCTTGAAAGATGTGAAAGAAGCGCAACAGCGTATCATCAAGAAGATAAAAGAACTGGAAGAAGACGGCCAGATTTCTACCCGTAAGATGGATGAAGAAGAGATAGTTGAGTAAGCAGAATGAGAACTCAGAAGGTCTTACAAAATAATCAAATAAGCTGGTTTAATGAGGGCAGCAAGCGCCTGAATTACCAGATGATTTTCAACGAAAGTGAGGTTAAAAACGAAGAAGATGAATACACGGAAGAAACGACAGATATTAATGAGCTACTTGATGAAAGAGATGCCCGTTGGAAAAGAAAGCTTGAACAGGTTCGCAATGAAGCTTACGCTGAAGGATTTGATGCAGGCCAGGCTGAAGGCATAGAAGCGGCCCGGGCTGAGATCGATGAAAAGCTTTCAGTGGTCAGGGAGGCTTTGGAGCAAGCTCATGAGGAGTGGAAAAGCCGCCAACAGATATTGGAGCCAGGCTTGTTGGATATGGTTTTCGAGATTAGTGAATCTATTCTCGGTATCCCGGTTGAAAATCCCTCAATAAGAGAATCCCTTGAGGAAAAATTAGCTCCGCTGCTGCAAAAGATTAACGAGCAGTCGAAGCCCATTCTTTGGGTTTGCGAAGATGACCTGGAATTTGTGCAGGCACTGAAAGACGATTTTTCCAAAAGCATGGTACTGAACATGCAGGTCTCAGAAGAATGCAATCCCGGCGAGTTCCGGCTGGAAACCCAGGAAGAAACAGTGGTTCACAATTTCAGGGAAATGCTCGATGAATTTAAAAAGACATTGGCCCTGCCATCATGGAAATAGCTGACATGCCCTCCTTACAAAAGCACTTCGATACCATTCGTGGAAAAATCAGCGGTGAGCTGAACCAGGTAAAGAGGTTTGGTAAAGTATCTTCCATCATCGGTACTATCATTGAATGTACCGGACTGGAAGCCTCGGTTGGGGAAGTGTATGGCATCCATACCGTTATGGATACCATTGTGCCCGCCGAAGTAGTGGGGTTGAAGGAAGGGAAAACTCTGCTTATGCCTTACGACCGCGTAGTAGGTATGAAAGCCGGCTGCAAAGTGGAAAGTATGGGGCAATCGCTGAACGTGCCGGTTGGTTTTGAGATGCTGGGCCGTGTAGTGGATACCAACGCCGAGCCCATAGACGGGAAAGGACAAATTCGTGTAACCGGGCAAATGCCGGTACATAACGACCCACCCGCTCCGCTTGACCGTGCCCCCATCAACGACATTATGTTTACAGGCATCCGGGCATTGGATGCTTTAAATACGGTGGGAACCGGGCAGCGAATCGGACTTTTTGCCGGCTCCGGTGTGGGTAAATCCGTTTTAATGGGGATGATAGCCAAGCATTCCTCGGCCGATATCAATGTGATTGCTCTGATTGGTGAGCGTGGCCGTGAGGTTCAGGAATTTATCCAAGATACCCTGGGCGAAGAAGGGCTGGCGCGGTCGGTTGTGGTGGCGGCAACCTCAGATAGCGCGGCCATGAGTCGGGTAAAAGGAGCATTCACGGCAACGGCTATTGCGGAATATTTCCGCGACCAAGGAAAAAATGTCCTCTTGATGATGGATTCTGTGACCCGGGTTGCCATGGCACAACGAGAAATTGGACTGGCTTCAGGGGAGCCCCCAACCACCAAAGGATACACTCCAAGTGTGTTCACCATACTCCCGAAATTGCTCGAACGACCGGGTAAAACACACAAGGGAAGCATCACCGGATTGTACACCGTATTGGTTGATAATGACGATATGAACGAGCCCATTGCTGATGCTGTACGTTCCATTTTAGACGGCCATATCGTGCTTTCCCGACGTTTAGCGCATAAAAATCATTATCCGGCCATTGATATCCTCGAAAGTATTTCGCGGGTTATGACCAAGATTGTAACACCCGAACAACGACAAATTGCGATGAAAGCACGGGAGCTGTTGGCTACCTACCGAGAGGCCGAAGACCTGATCAATATTGGTGCTTATGTGAAAGGTTCAAACCCAAAAATTGATGAATCCATAAAAAAACATCCGGGTTTGGAATCATTTTTGATACAAGACTTAAACGAAACAGATTTCAGCGATGATCTCTGGGATACGCTAAAGAAAATTATTGAATAAAAATCACGAGCAACAGACATGAAATTCAAATTCTCTCTTGCACCGGTTCTCAAAGTTCGGAAACACCAGGAAAAGCTTCAGAAGCAAAAGCTGGCTGAGCAGGTTTCCAAAAAGCAGAAGATCAGCGATGTACGCGATGATGTACAGGGGAAATTGAAAACCTTTCTTCAAAACTCAGAAGATAACTCAGCGGAGAATATTCATATGATCCGAAGACGATCGGCTCACCTGCAACAGGTGCATCAGAAAATGGATAAGCTGAGCCGGGATCTGGACAAAGCTGAAGTTGAGGTTTCCAAAGAGAGAGAGAAGCTGGCCACGGCCTATAAGAACCTTCACATCCTGGAGAAAGTGAAAGAATTTGAGAAGGGGCTTTTCTCGGAACGTATGGCCAAAGATGAACAGAAATTTATGGACGAAATTGCAACTCAATCATTTAGCCGATAAGCGATGAACAAAGCAGTAATACTTAAAATTGCGGGTTTGATAACTGTGCCACTGTTGGTGATGATTGTAGCCATGTACTTCCTGTACCCCTATATCAATAAAGAGGAGTATCAGGAATTGGTGCAGGCGCAGGAAGAAAAGCTGGATGCTGAATTTGAAGCACTGGGCTTGCCTGCTCAGGAAGATTCGGTGGTTGCCGTTCTTTCTGATGCAACCATGGTAATGGATTCTGTAGCCGTTGACACCTTGGTTACCGATGAGCTTCAGCTGGCACTGGAAGAAAATACCCTTTTGCATAAAAGAGTCGATTCTTTGATTGCTGAGATCGAAGTGCTAAAAGCAAATCAGCCGGAAGAAACCGATGCTGAAGATATTCAGGAGCTCAGCAAAGAAGAGTTTGCGCAACGAATTAAAAGTTTATTGAACCTGGAAGAGGACGACCTGGGGCCTATTCTTGAGAAAATGACCAACGAGCAATTGGTGAGGCTGTACAATGGAGGAGGGACCATTCAGCGGGAGAAGATTCTGCGGTCGCTTAATTCTGATAAAGCAGCCAAACTTATGACGGAGATTATGTTATGATAAAGCAGTTATTATCATCGGCCGGAAGTAGTAAAGAAGCCGGGCTGGCAACAAATATCACCAAAACGAACGGTACCAACAGCGATCAGGCTTCACCGGGACTATTCGGCTCTATACTGAAAACCGTACAGGGTCTTGGCCAACAAACAGAATCTGGCAGCACTTCTTCAGAACAGGAGGAAGCTCAGCCGGAAGAAGCAGCTCTTGCCAATGAAGCACCCACTGCTGAAGCTGAAGAAAAAGCAGTGATACAAGAGCAAGAAAAAAATGAAGAAGCGCAGGAAGTAACCGGAGCAGAAAGTGAAGTTAAGATCTCTGAGTCGAAATCGGCTGAATCTGAAAACAGTCCTCAGGTTGTGAAAGGGGATACGGTGTTAAACGGTGCCGGCGAAAAGATATCTTCTACTGCTGAGCCTGAAACTGAGGCAACTGCAAAGAACATAGAAACGGCCGAGCCAGCTGTTGAAACTGAAAAGGAATCAGACATATCAACAAGTTCAAAACCGGCCGAAGCTGTAAGTACATCAATGAATTCCGAAGGGGAGGCTGAAGTAACAAGCACCACGGAATCTTCTGAAGCAAAGAATACCGATCGGGTAGTAAAACCGGCTGCTGAACAGGTATCAGGGGCCGGGGAAGCTAAGGCTGTTGAACCGGGAGCATCTCAAATGGAGTCTTCGGTTAAGAGTGGCTCTGAAGTTTCTGAAATTACTGAAGGTGAAAATGCCACGAAAACCACTGTTTCGGTAAAAGAAATGGTGTCTGAATCAGAAATTGAACTTCAGCAGGCTGAAGGAGATTCAACAAAAACTTCTTCAGCTAACAATCTGCAGAACCCGGCTTCTGCCTCACCTTTGGTGAATGAAGGAGCTAATCCACTGCAAAAGAATCAAAAAGTAGTTGAGCAGGTATCTTCAACCATCCAAAAACAGCAGGTTGAGGAAAGCTCTGAGACCAATGAAACGCAGCCTGAAGCAGAGGCGGAGGTAACAAAACAGGCTATGCGGGCAGCTACCGGGCAAACCGCCACAAGTGCCCCTGAATTAAATCAGGGCATGCAAAGCCAAAAGGCTGAAGAAGTAAGAGAAAAGAGATTTCGTGAAAACTATGCTTTTTCGGGCCGGCAGGAACTGACCTCCGAGCGGCTTGACGTTATTACACAGGGCAGAGACACAAAAGCTCCGGTTTCCTTTTTGTCGCAACTTGATGTTCCGGTTCAGGCTGTTCAGAACCAGATGAGTGCCGGTCAAAATTCTACCATGACAACCGAGCAGGAGCTGATGCTGAAAGAATATCTAAAAGAATCGGTTGAGATGACCGAGCAGAAGGATACTTCCAGCGCTTTGTTTGCCAGAATGGGAGAAATGCCCGTATCAAATATGCTGGTTCGCAGAACCGTAATGCCATCGCTTACCCAGGCCGTTCAGAAAACGATTTCAGCCGGTAAAGCTAGCCCGGAAACCTGGCAAAAGCACAGTTTTGAACTGGAAGATGGAAACAGCATTCAGCTTTCTACCCGACAGGTAGATGGCGTGTTGCAGGTGAAGCTGGCAACCACAAGTGTGGAATTAAGTCGCCTGATGCAGCAGTACGAACAGGAAATTAAACAGCACCTGGAGCAGGAATGTCAACTGGATGTAAACCTTCAGTTTGATGGCGGTGAACAGGGGCAGGAGATGGCAGGCTTCTTTGGGAACTCGTCTTCCTCCAGGCAAAAAGCACCGATGATAAAATCAGGTGTGGGAAATGAACAGGCATCAGCCCGGAAAACCGAACAGAACTTACAACAAACCGTCCGTCGATTTGGCTACAACCAAATGGAATGGACCGCTTAAAGGAACCGAACCATGGATGTAAATAGTATAACTTCACAAGCCTCAGGAGCATTTGCTCAACAAGGGCAGACTAAGAAAAGTCAGCTCGGGCAACAGGAATTCTTACACCTGTTGGTGGCTCAAATGCGTAATCAGGATCCCATCAACCCAATGGATGGAGCCGAATTTGCCTCCCAGCTTGCTCAGTTTAACTCAGTGGAGCAGCTGATCAGCGTGAATAACGGTCTGAAAACCCTGCAAGGCAGCCAGGATATGATGAGCGCCAGCTTAACCAACTCCATGGCAGCATCACTTACAGGAAAACAGGTGAAGGCATTGAGCAATGAGGTTCACCTTGGAGCTGAAGGCAATTCCGATATTCAGTTTGAACTAAATAACTCAGCCGATTCGGTTGAGATTATCATCCGCGATGCGAGTGGATCAGAAATACGCCGCGAAACAATGAACGGGTTGTCATCGGGCGACCACGACTGGACATGGGACGGGCTGAATAATGCCGGTGACCGCATGGGAGAAGGAGATTATACCATTGAAGTGAAGGCAGCGAACGGGGATAATCCGGTAGGCTCGCTGGTATTTATTGAGGGTATAGCCGACAGAGTACGTTATACATCGGAAGGGGTATTCCTCTCGGTGAATGATGTAGAGATACCTATTGGTGATGTTGAAGAAGTAGGTACTGGAATTTTCTAAACGTAATTAATCAAAAAAACAAAAAGGGCATCGCGTAGCATCGCCCGGCAGTACTAAAGGCTGCAATTTTCAAAAAGACAGGAGATAACTTATGTCATTAGTCAAATCTTTAAATTCAGGTGTTAGCGGTTTGAGAGCATTTCAAACCAAAATGGATGTTATAGGTAATAACATCGCAAACGTAGAAACGGCGGGCTACAAATCATCATCGGTTACTTTTGCTGAGATGATGAGTGAGCGTTTAGGCCGTGCAGGCGGAGGCGGAGATTCCTCCCCACAGCTGAGCAACCAGGTTGGGTTGGGAGTGCGTGTATCTTCCATCAGTCGCGATTTTAGCCAGGGCGCGATGCAAAGCACAGGCCGATCCACCGATTTAGCCATAGAAGGCGAAGGATACTTTATGGTATCAGACGGAGGTGAAAACCTGATGACCCGAGCCGGTAACTTTGTGTTTAACAAAGATGGTATGCTGGTTGATCAGGCCGGACGTTCGGTTCAGGGATACATCGCTGACAGTGCCGGAAACATTTTAGGCGGCGGTACTGCTGAAGATGTTCGTATCGATTTTGAAAACGTACTTCCTCCAAAGAAAACAGATAACGTAACGCTTGCCGGTAACCTGAATGCAGGAACCAGCGTTAGCAAAGTACTGCAAGCTCAAAGTGGATTTACCACCGCAACCGGGGACAATGCAACAGCATCAACTCCTATAAACGATCTCAGCCAAACACTGACGGATCTATCTGCCGGTGATGTAATTTCGTTCGACGTTACATTAAACGACGGAACGACTGCAACTATCTCTCATACCTATTCTGCCGGTGACACAGTTGGAGATATGATTAACAGCTTCAACAGCGGATTAACATCGGCTGAAGGCCAGCTTTCGCTGATTGACGGAATGATGAACCTGCGCTCTGCTACCATGGGCGACAGTGAGCTCGATATTTCTAATGTATCGGTAACCGGAGCGGGAGACATCAACTTCCCGGGACTGCAAACCATTCAGGAAGGCCAAACCAACACACAAACCATGAGTACCACGGTGTATGATGATCTTGGTCAGGCTCACTCACTGATGCTTGAGTTCACACAGGTTGGAACCAACGAATGGCAATACGACGCCCGTTTCCTTGATGGCGAAACCATCACAAGCGGAGCTTCCGGAACCGTTACGTTTGATGAACTCGGCCAGCTTTCTTCCGATGATATGCTGAACATGACTTTTGACCCGGGTAGAGGAGCGAGCACATCCAGCTTCTCCGTAAACCTCGGTGATTCCCAAACAGGAACCCGGTTCACACAATATGCAGGATCCAATTCTGCTAAGGTGATTAGCCAGGACGGTTACACTCAGGGTCAGCTGATTGATGTTGCCATTGATGGAGCCGGACAGGTTCAGGGAATTTATGACAACGGAAACAGCACCGTTTTGGCGCAGCTTGCTCTTGCGCAGGTTCAAAACCAGAATGGACTTGAAATGGTAGGAAGCGGATTGTTCCGTGCTACCTCAGCTGCCGGCGAAATGTTTGTAAACACAGCCGATAGCTTTGCCGGAACAGCTATTAACTCCGGTTCTTTGGAAGGATCAAATGTTGACCTGGCTAAAGAATTCACAAATATGATTACCTCACAGCGAGCCTATCAGTCAAACGCTCGGGTAATCACAACTTCTGACGAAATGTTGACAGAAGCAGTAAATCTGAAAAGGTAATTAGCCAAACGATAACGTAGCTAATTTTTCATAGTTAAGGTTAAAGCTCTGCTCACAGAAATTGGTCTGTAGATCAATTATGGGGGTGGAGCTTTTTTTGCTTATGAACTTTTAAAAAATGCCGATACCAATCCTATATCGCATTACAGATGAGTTCCTGTACACTTTTAGAAAAACAGGGGGATATCCTCTTAAGATTTTTACCCATATACCGATAAAGGAAATATGTTAGATCGTTCAACAATCATAGGTTTAGTTATTGGGTTCACCCTGATCATCGGTTCCATCATGATGGAAGGCAGTATTCTCATATTCTTGAGTTTGTCTTCTCTTTTTATTGTGGTTGGTGGGGCGATGGCTTCAACCATGATCAGCTTCAGCATTGATGACATCAAAACGAGTTTTAAAACTTTCATGGGATTAATGAAAGTGACCTCTATCGACCTCCGAACCGACATGGAGCTGCTCAGTATGTTTGCCCGGCGTGTTAGAACCGGTGGATTGTTGATTCTGGATAACGACATCAAACACTTAAAAGATGACTATCTGAAGAACGGTCTTCAGCTGGCGGTTGACGGTTTCAAAGAGGAAAGCCTGGATAGCATTCTTGCCGATGAAATTAAAGGAGCAGAGCGGGATTTAGAACTTGCAGCCGGTGTTATGAATTCACTGGCTACCTACGGACCAGCCTTCGGAATGATTGGGACCATTGTAGGGCTGGTATTGATGCTTCAGAATATTTCGGATCCGGAAGCGCTTGGGGCCGGTATGGCAGTGGCCCTTTTGACTACACTATATGGAAGTATGTTCGCCAATATGATCGTGGGTCCGTTGGCAGCTAAATTAGAGTATTTGAGTGAAATTGATTTGAACCGAAAGCGGATGTTCCGGGTGGGCATTTTGTCTATCGTTGCCGGTGAAAATCCCCGCATCATGGAAAAGAAAATGCTGATCCATATTGATCCGCACAGCCGGGCCGAGTATGTGAAACACCATGAAGAATTAAAGATCATCAAACAACGAGACGAGAAGTTTTACAAACTTTGGATCGAACAACAGGATAAAGAATGGGAAAATCTGAAGGAGATTCTCAAGGCTGGTTAGTGACCTATAGTGACCTTGTGACGTTGATTCTCACGTTCTTTGTGTTGCTATATACCATGACTTCCGGTGTTGAGAAAACATCGTTTAACAGTTTTATACAATACTTCCAGAAGAATGCGGGCTTCCTGCCGGAATCTCAGGCGGCCGTAGAAAGTATTGAGAATAAAATAGAACCCGAGCAGCTCGAGCAAATGATGGAAGAGCAAATGGAGCGATGGGAAGCCTTTGCCGATTTTTTGCATGAGCAGGATGTAGCCTCCGAAGTGGATATTCAGCTACTGCAGGACGGAGTTAAAATCACCCTGAGTGATTCGCTGACATTTGAAAGTGGTTCTTCCGAATTATTGCCGGAGGCTAAGATCGTATTGGAGCAGGTTGCTGAAGTTCTGGGAGAGCGTGAAATTGATATTGAGGTACAGGGGCATACCGATAATGTGCCTATCAGTAACATGTTGTTCCAATCAAACTGGCATTTGGGAGCAGCCCGGTCGGTTTCAGTGGTTCAATATCTTCAGGCTCAGGCGGATATTAACCCACAGTATTTCAAGGCAAGCAGTTTTGGCGAATACCGCCCCGTATCGGAAAATGAAACAACGGATGGAAGAAGAAAAAACCGGCGCGTTGAAATTTACCTGAAAGACCTGATTGCCAGAGGAGCTCTTGAGGCCGTGCTGCCATTTGATGAGCCTATTCCGGTTTACAATCCATCAACAAATTAACAGTTACCATCATGGCTACAGAAAATAAAAACGACCAAAAGGACAAAAAGGATATAAAAGCCAAGAAGCGTAAAGGCGGGCCAAATTTTCTTAAGCTCGGAAAATATTTCCTGCTTGTTCTCATTCTGGTGGGGCAGGGATTTCTGGCGTACGCCATTGTGGATAAATATTATCCAACCGTTTTTGCTAAAATGAGTGAGAAAAGTCCGTCCGATTACGGCACCTATCAAATGGAAGAGATGGTGGTGAATCCTGCCAATACCTATGGGAAAAGATACCTGATGGTGGAAATAAGCCTTGAATTGGACGATAAAGACCATGTTTCGCTTCTCGACGAGAATATGATGAAGCTGAAGCAAGAAATTATTGACGCGCTTTCGTCACGTAATGTTGACCAACTTACCCGGGTAGCGGGGCGCGAAGAATTAAGGAGAGAACTTTCAGGATTAATTAATTCCTCTATCGGAGTACGTTCGGTACGCAATTTGTATTTCACTAAATATGTAATGCAATGATCGTAAACCAAGAACGGAAACTCTTATGGAATCGAAGCTGCCCAGGCGTACATTGGGAAATGTTAAATATGTAGAATCCTACGATTTCAAACATCCTAAGCTGTTTAGTAAGGAAATCATGAGGACGCTGCAGGCTATTCATGAAGTATTTTCCCGAAACCTCAGCCGTATTCTCAGCTCTTCACTTCGCTATAAAGTAGATGTATATCTGCAAAAGGTAGATCAGCTTTCCTCATCAGAATTTGCTCACGAAATTAAAAGCCCGAGTACGATTTATCTGCTCGAGGTTAACGAGTTGGGCGGTGAAGTGGTAGTAGTGCTTCCTCCTGAATTTTGCATTCACCTGATTGAACGGCAAAGCGGAGGGGCTGAAAAGCAGCTGAGCGAGCGCAGGATCCTTACGGTAATCGAAGAAAAAATCATGTCGCGAATCATGGGGAGCATCAGCAATGAAGTGGTGCTGGCCTGGGAGCCGTACATGGATTTTAAGGTGGATGGAATAAAGTACGAGAGCAAGCCAGAGAATCTGAACCTGGCTGCAGTGGACCCTAACATTGTGGTGAAGTTTGAAGTAGATCTCGGCGGGCAAAAAATTCAGATCGGCATTTCCTATTCCTACAGCCTGCTCAAAAAGGCGATGAACGATACGATCATGAAAAAGGGGGTGAACTCTCGCAAAGAACGGCTTTCGGAAGAAGAAATGGAGTCCTATAAGCGAACCCTGGAGAAAGCCAATATCCGCATTCAGTCGCTGCTGGGAACTACCCGGCTCACCCTGGATGAAATCATGAATCTAAAAGAAGGCGATACCATCCCGCTGCGGCAAAAATCGGACAAGCCGCTGGAAATACGCGTGAATGGCGTAAAGAAAATGACCGCATATCCCGGAGTTATACAGGGACACAGAGCGGTCAAAATTTTTGAACTCCTCGAAGAAATTAACGAACAGGAACTGGTATAACTATGAATTACTATCAAGAACAACTGCAAAACAACCTTCCCGAAATAGAGAAGTATTTAACTTCTGTACTGCTGGAGGAAACGAATATTGAGATTACCTCTTTTGAAGCCATTTCAACAGAAGATTTTCTGAAGAAAATGGTTAAGGAAGATATTTTCATTCTTACAAGAGATGAAAACACCGAGACCGACCTTATCTGTATTCTGGATAAAGACTGGTTTGCCATTCTTTCCAGTATCATGTTGGGTGTGGATGAAAGCTCCTTCAATGAAGTGACTAAAGACTTACTGATGAAGTTTTCGTCCGAACTTTCCACAACGCTGTCCAAGAAATTGAAAGAAGACGGGCAGGAATTTGATCTTCGCGAGCTGGAAGTATTAGCGCTTAAGCAGCTGGAAGACAAATTAGGACATACCGAATATTTCTTTGGTATGATGGAAGTGGAAGGCCTGGCTGACGACAAAATTAAAGCAGCCGCAGTATTCGGGAATCCGGAAGCGCAGGTTGAAGTAGAAGAAGAACCTGAAGAGGAAGTTCAGGAAGAACCGACAGAAAATGAGTTTACCCCATCCGGTTCCGAAGAACTCGAAAAAGCCGGGGCTCAGGAAGAGGTGATATCCGGCCGCTATATTGAGTTCGAAGATTTTGAGCAAACCACACCGGCCATTAAAAACGGTGACGGAAACAGCATGGAGCTGCTCAAAGATGTGGAAATGGATGTGTCGGTGGAACTTGGCCGCATCGAATTACCGCTTGGTAAAGTACTTCAGCTTGCAAAAGGTTCTGTAATAGAATTAGAGAAGCTGGCCGGTGAGCCAGTTGATATCCTCGTAAACGGGCAGCGTATTGCCCACGGCGAAGTTGTAGTTGTAGACGAACACTTTGGGGTTCGGATCTCAAACCTGATTACTACCCGCCAACGATTAGCCAAGCTCTCGTAATGGACTTCACCAAAATCCTTTCACAGTCAAAAAAGAAGCCACAGAACGTACTCAAAATCGTGCTTGCGTTTGCAGTGGCCCTGTTGGTTATCTGGATGTTTCTGGTATCACGAATGGAGTTCTCAGCCACTGAAACGGCTGCATCCAATCCCGAAGCAATAGAGCGCACCCAGGGTTTGAAAACAAGCCTGGGGCAGAAAACCGCTGAAGTTGAAGTATCAGCTGCAGAGCCGGAAAATGCCGGGGAAGACACCGTTTTTCAAAATGCATTTACCACCTTCCTGGTTATGATGGGGATGCTGGGACTGGTTTGGTTTTGGGCAAGAAAAAAGTCCGGTTCAACCCAGCAAAAACAAGATGGGCGGGACTTGGGAGAACATATTCTGGGGCAAGGAGCACAGCTGAAGTTTGTAGAAATTAATAATGAGGTGTGGGTGATGGGAATGACCGCAGGATCGCTGAATTTACTGCATCGCATCCCTAAATCAGAGTGGAATGAAAACGAAGGCTTGGAAGAAATAGCAGAGATCAAAAACGGTTCCGCTGATTTTAAATCACTCTATAAAATGTTCAAGAACTAAGATGATGTCGAAGTTGAAACTTAAAAGTTCGTTGTTTGCGAAGGTTTTTATGGTAATGGCCGCCCTGTTTGTTGCCATGCCGTCGTCTTCTGAGGCAGCGCCGCTTAACCTGGCTTCGGTAACAAGCCCTATGTTTATTCAAGCCATTCCGCAAATCGATCTATCGATTGGAAACACCGGCGCAACGGCCCAGGACGAAGATTTTACCTTGCCGATTCAGGCACTGATTTTAATCACAGTACTTTCATTCGGATCGGCTTTCATCACCATGATGACCAGCTTTACCAGGATTATCGTGGTGTTTTTCTTTTTGCGGATGGGGTTGGGTACACAGCAATCTCCGCCCAACCAGGTGTTGGTAGGGCTGGCATTATTCCTCACTATTTTCATTATGAAGCCCACATTTGACCGGATGAACGAGGAAGCCATTCAGCCGTATATCAACGAAGAAATGACGCAAATGGAAGCACTGGGGGCAGCTGCGGTTCCGCTCAAGGAGTTTATGGTTCGGCAGACATCAGATCAGGACCTGCTGTATTTTATGGACATGGCGGAAATTCAAAGCGTGGATGATATTGAAACCCTGCCACTTTATGTAGCCGTACCGGCCTATGTGCTAAGCGAGCTTAGGGTAGCCTTCCAGATTGGCTTTATGATTTACCTGCCCTTTATGGTCATAGACCTTGTGGTAGCTTCTATCTTGCTGGCAATGGGTATTATGTTCCTTCCGCCGGTGATGGTTTCGCTGCCTTTTAAAATCCTTGTTTTTGTACTTACCGATGGCTGGTACCTGCTGGTACAGTCGCTGGTTGAAAGTTTTAATTAGAGAAGAATGAATATAGATACAGCACTTTTTTGGTTACAGGAAATGCTCACAGCCGTAGTTGTTTTATGTTCTCCGGCTATGGTTGGAGCGCTTGCCGTAGGTTTAGCTGTCGCCATTTTCCAGGCGGCTACCTCTATTCAGGAAATGACCCTGAGTTATATCCCTAAGATGGTAGTGGTAGTAGTAGTACTGTTTTTCGCTTTTGGCTTCATGTTGCAGTTTGCGGTTGATTTCACCCAGCGTGTGTTCGACTTCATACCGCAGATTACCCAATAACCGCAGGCTTTCGTGCTCACCGAAACAGCAACCCGGAGGTAGGTAAATGGAATCGCTTACTGTAGATATGATTTTATCGGTGTTCCTTGTTTTTACCCGGGTAGCTGCGCTTATCATGACCGGACCTTTTTTCAGTTCGGCGGCTTTTCCCAAGCAGATTAAGCTGTTTTTTGCAATGGCGACTACCATTCTGCTTTTCTTTGCCATCCCGGCCGATGGGGCATTCGTTTCTGCCAGTGACGGCACGCTATTTATTTTCCAGGCCATTATTCTCGAAGTATTAGTGGGAATGGCTCTTGGGCTGGTAGGCCAGCTTGTGTTTGCAGGATTGGAAATGGCAGGGATGCTTATAAGTTTAAATACCGGACTCAGCTTTGCCAATATGATCGACAGTTCAACCCAGCAACAAAGTGCTGTACTCAGTAACCTTTTTAGTATGATAGCTGTGTTGGTTTTTCTTTCGATTGACGGAGACAAGGTCTATATCAGTGCGCTGGCAAAAAGCTTTGAGGTTATACCCGTTAATGAAGCCCAAATTCACTTGGCCGGTCCGTATATGCTTGAGATAGCGACCTACCTTTTTACGATCGGGGTTCAGATTGCCTCTCCGTTTATCATTGTGCTGTTTCTGTTGGATGTATCGCTGGCTATTTTTGCCCGGATCATGCCTCAGGCCAACATGATGTTTATCGCCCTTCCCATTAAGTTCGGTGTAGGGATCGCCCTGCTGATGCTCGCCATCCCGTACCTGCCAGCCGCCTTCGATTTAATGTTCCAGCACCTGTACGACTTCCTGGTGGAAGTGATGGGTGTCATTTCTCCGCTGGAATTTTAAGGCAAAGGTACATCGTCCCGATTACGAGAGCTTTAAATGAAAATCACGGTAATCCCGAAATCAAGCCAATCAAGGTTCCTTTGTTTTTGAACCTTGATTTATTGGATTGTAGGATTGCTTTGATAAAACTAATCATGACATTCACCATTCAATCCTTATCACGAAACTATGAATGGCTTCGCTGGTGTACCGGAATAGATATGGGCTGTTATGAATTTTTGACCTGAACTTAGTAACAGGAATTCTACAGGTAAAAATTATGCCTGTAGGTCGATGTGTCCGCCGATGGTTTCGTCTTTAGTTTTCGGTTTTTGGGGCTCTTTTTTATGAGTTTGTACTTTGAACTCAGACAGGTCCTGGGAATGAATGGCTACTTCGTCTTCCATAACAAAAGGAGGGCGTTCTTTATCCTTTCGGTCTTGCCGGCCTTTCTTCTGCTTTTCTTCGGCTTCCTGCTTGTGTTTCAGGAGCTCCGGCAGTTTTGTAAAGCGTGTTATTTTTGGTACGAGTGACATGTTATGGTAACGAAAAGGTTGTTCGTTAATCCTTTATCGGACAGAAATGATTAGATATTAAATTAGAATTGTCGGAGCCTAAATTGAACGACGAAGTAGAGTCATCCTGAGCTAAAGAGGGAAGAATGGGGCCGGATGTTTATCGCGAAGGATCTGAGCCAGAAAAAGCTTGGTAAGTATTTCGTGGCTAAGGTTCATCGCTCCGCTCTGAATGACTTTTGGGGAGAATTTATTATAATCAACCATGGGGCACTATACCTATATCGTTACTAACCCTAAGAAAACAACACTTTATACCGGGGTCACCTATGATGTTCGCAAACGAATCATTGAACATTATCTAAACAGAGGAGAGAGTAACACCTTTGCCGGTAAATACCACTGCTATTGTCTGATTTGGTATGAGGCATTTCCAACAATGAGAGAAGCTATTGAGGCAGAGAAAAGAATTAAGGGGAGGAGCAGAAAATGGAAGGAAGCTTTAATCAATGAGGAAAATCCGGGATGGAATTGCCTTAATAAAGTAGTGTTAGGAGAATGGCCTCCGAAACATACGCTACCAGATAGAAAGTCATCCTGAGCAAAAAAAAGTAAAATTAGGGCTGTGTGTTATCTGCGAAGGATCTGCTCCAGATCAAGCTTGGCAATCGTTTCATGGCTAAGGTTCATCGCTCCGCTCTGAATGACATTTGGGAGGTTGTTGAAAAAAGTCCAACTAGGGGTCATCCTGAGCGCAAGTAAGTAGAATAGGGCTGGGTATTAACCGCGAAGGATCTGAGCCAGTGCAAGCTTGGTAAGCATTTCGTGGCTAAGGTTCATCGCTCCGCTCTGAATGACTGCAGAGCTATAGCTAATACTCATCAACTGGCTGCGTACGCCATTTGCTCTTGTCCGAGGTCGCCCTTGAGTTGAATGAGCAACTTACCCACGATTTGAGAAATACGGGCTTCGGTAAGTTCCAGCAGCAAGGCGATTTCACTCATTGTCATATCTTCATAATAATAGAGCATCAAAATCAGACGGTCTCTTTCCTTTAGCTGTCCGATTTTCTTCTGCAGAGCTTCGGTGCGCTCTTTCTTCTCCAAATTGGTATCCGGTGTTTCTGAATTTGGATCCTCATGGAAGTCATAGAAGGAACCGGAGTTTTCATCATAAGCAGGAGTATCTAATGAGAGTACATTTCGCTGCTGTACATTGGAAAGAAGTTTGTAGTAATCATCCATTTCCATTTCCAGCTCATTGGCGATTTCTTCATCAGAAGGCTCGCGGCCAAGTACCTGGCTCATTCGCTGGATAACTTCCTGCACCTGTCCGTAGTTTTTGCGCTGTTTTCTTGGCAGCTGATCGATACTTCTCAGGTAATCAACAATACTGCCACGGATTCGGTAATAAGCGAAGGTGTTAAACTGAATATTTCGTTCGCAATCGTAAGAATCCAAAGCCTGGAGCAGCCCGATGATTCCTGCACTTTCCAGATCTTCACGGTGTGCCAATGGCTGATCAGGTCGATTGATCTTGCCAATAATGCTGCGAATAAGTGGAGTGGATTTACTGATGATAGAATTTCGAATCCCGTCCACAGGGTTCTTGCAATAAATTTCAACCAGTTCTTGTAGTGACTTATTTCCCATGATTACCCTTCTCCGTTAGCATTAGAAGTACTCCCGCCGTTTGGCATAGACACGCCATCTGAATTCTGGTCTTCACGAAGCACATTCAGCAGAAAAATGGAGATATAAACCACGGCGAACAGGATCATGAATGTGAGCATACTGCGGTATAGGGCAACTTCAATGTTCACTCCGGATATCATCAGAAGCATAAAAAGAATCAGTGAAATTACAGTAATTAATCGTATTAGCATGGTTTTCTCCTTCCGTTAGTTTACGGTCTTTAAAAGTGTTTTTTCTTCGTTATTTGCATAAGCAAGCACGTTTTCTGCAATAAACTCGAATTCCGTGAGTATGTCTGTATCGGCGCCCATGTCCAGCAGCGGTTTTTGTTTTTGAACCGATTCCCGGATTTGCTCGCTTGCCGGAATAAACCCAAAGTATTGAGTCTGCTTGTTTAGAAAATAATTCAGGATGGTATTGAACCGCTGATAGGTGCTTTGGGCGGTGTCTTCGCTTTCAGCATAATTCACGATGCTTGCGAATTTATACCCGGGGTCGATATTGAATACGTACTTGCATAAGCGGTACACATCGGAAATAGCGGTGGGTTCATCAACCAGAACCAAAACCCCAATCTGTGAGATATCCAGCGCCCACAAAGACATTTCACCGGCACCAGCAGGGGTATCAATAATGATAAAATCATGGTTTTGCTTAAGAAAGGCAGTCACCTGATCGAGGGCATCCATAAAAAGATCGGGCTTAAACTTGTTCTCGCCGGGGGCATTTGCTCCCGTTACCAGTGTTATTCCGGAGGTAACGCAAGGCAAGTCTTCAATTCCGCATTTGCCTTCCATCCAGCTGCTCACCGTTGCACTCACGGGTTCGTTTAACAGGGTGGCGCAATTTGCCAGGCCCAAATCAGCATCCAGCAAGGCAACTTTGTATCCCAGCTTGCTCAGCATAGTCGCTGTGTTAACGCTGGCCATGCTTTTACCTACGCCGCCTTTTCCACTGATCACAGTGAATACAAATGGTTGTTCTAATTCAATTGGCTGTTTCATAATTCTAATTTTCCTGTAATACCTTTTGAGCAAACCATTGTGGGTTAAACTCATTCAAGTTATTCAACTTGTTGCCGGTGCTGATGTACCGGGCGCTGCATCCCATTTTTTGAAGGAATGGAATAACCGGTCCCCATTGGGCCACTTCATCAAGATGAGTGATTGCCACGTAATCGGGCTGAAGGGGATGGTGAGTAGCTGACGAATTCTGGAAGTAAAACCGGTTCAAAGCTGCATTCACCACATAATGCACCTCTAAAGGAGCAAGAGGAGAGAGCAGTTGTTTGATTTTCCAAAACTCACGGAACGAGTTATCCTGTTCGATGCTTAAAGAAGGTGTGTCGATAAACACATGGTCAAATTCGGCTAAGTCTTCAACAATCTTTGAGACATCCAGTCCGCTCTGTACTTCGAAATAAGGAATTTCATGCTGAGCACAGAATGGTTCCAGAATGGTATAATATGGTGCTGCATTTTCTGCCTGCGGATAGACTGAAACTACGGCTAATTTCTTGTCGATCATGAAGTCAGGGTGTTGAGTCAGCTTCATAATCAGCTGTGTTTTCCCTGCTCCGGATGGTCCGGCAAAGAGCATGAATTTCTGAGCTTCCTCTTCAGATGGCTTACCCAATGCTTTACGGATGATTTCCGCCAGCTTCGACATAAAAAGCTCGCCTTGGTCATAAGGGTCGATGCCTTCTTTAATAATGTCACTGAACCAACCCGCAATTACGCTGGTGTTTATTCCGGTATGCACCAACTGCTGGAAAGCAGGGTGGGAGGCGTAGTCGAGGTTAGCCGAAATAAGGGCTGAGTCGAGCAAAGCTTCCAGTTTGTCAAATCGTTTGTGCAGGGCTTTTATCTCGCGCTCATTATGCCGCGTTGATACCACTTCCCGAACTTCAGGGGCTTTGTTAGCCTGTGGCTTCGATGGTTTGAAATGGGTAATGAAGCCGTTGCTTTTGGCTTTTCCTGAAGGGGCCTCTTTCTGTTCTTCTTTTGGGTTTTCAGACGGTGAAACCGGCTCTTCAACTTTATTTTCTTTTTTCTTTTCAGGAGTCGGTTTTACAGGGCGAATGAAGGAACGACTGTACAACATATCGGAATTTTTTTCCGGCTCAGGTTCATTTGCTTCCTCTAAAGTTGTCGTTCCATTTTGATAGCCGTTCAGTTCGGCACCCATCTGTTGCTCGGCAAACTTACGCAGAGAACCCAATGTATCTTTACGGGATTGGGCATTACTGTGCCCGTTTTTAGGTGGAACCGGCGCTTCACCGGATCGCTCAAACATGACGCCTTGTTCAGGCTCAGGTTTAGACTGCTTAGGTGCTGCAGTACGGGTATGCCCATTTTGGCGGCCGTTGGTTTGGCCTTCCTTCTTGCCATCAGAAAAGATCGTGATACGGGCTTTACCATCGGCTCCATCACCTTCAAAGGACTCAATGACCAGGAAATCATCCCCATACATCTGCTGGGCACTTTTCTTAGCCGCCTCTATTGTTTTCCCAAAAATATTCTTCAATATCATGCCAGTACGTGTTCTTCAGGTTGTTGCGCTGGTTGTTCTGTGTTAGCCGCCGGTTGATTCATCTTTACAGGGTCTTCAATCTTCAGTCGGCCGAATGTTTTAAACTGTACGTCTTGACTGATGTCATTGTACGACAGCACATTTATATCTGGCAAAATTGGTGCCAAAAACTCAAAAAGGGTAAAGCGAAGAACCGGCGAGGTTAGTAAAATCGGCTCAAATCCCTGACGGATCATACTGTCAAAAGTAGCTGAGGAATTCTTGTACAATTTCTCAACCGTTTCAGGGGTTAGCCCAAGTGTGTTGCTGTTTAACGTACCCTGCTGTGCCTGAGCAATCAGGTGCGATTCAAGGTTAGAGTCCATCATTACCACCGTTACTTCGTTCTCGTTGTTTGCATACTGCCGGGTGATGGTCTCCGATAAAGCAGCACGGCAGTACTCGGTGAGTACATCGGTGTTGTTGGTTTGATGGCAATAATCGGCCAGGGTCTCCAAAATGGTAACCAGGTCTTTCACCGGTACCCGTTCGCGAAGCAGTCGCTTTAATACTTTCTGTATTTCTCCCACCTTCATACCATCGGGAATAAGTTCTTCCACCAGGGCCGAGTGCTGTTCTTTGATGTTATCAATAAGCTTCTTCACCATTTGACGGTCAACCAGCTTATGGGCATTTTTCTTGAGCACTTCCATCAGGTGAGTAGTAATCACAGCTCCGGATTCAATCACGGAAAGCCCATATTTTTCCGCTTGAGACTTATTCTTTCCGCTCACCCAAATGGCATCCATACCAAAGGTCGGGTCTTTGGTTTCAATGCCCTGGATATCCGGTTTAAAATCAGCCGGAAGCAAAGTGAGGTGATAGCCGGGGAGGATTTCACCATCGCCCTGCATAATTCCTCTCATCTTTATGGTATAGTGGTTGGCGTCAAGCTGAACATTATCCCGTATTCGAATTGAAGGGATGATGATACCGAGCTCGGAAGCAAGTTGTTTTCGGAGTGAAGTCATTCGATCCAGTAAGTCACCTCCTTGGTTGGCTTCTACCATGGGAATAAGGCTGTAGCCAATTTCGAGCTCCAGGGTATCCATCAGTAAGTAATTCTCAACCGGATCTTCGGCTTTGCCGGACAGTTCTTTTGTTTCTGCCGCTTCTTCTTCAAGCCTTTCATCTTCTTCACGCTGAAAGTTCTTCACTCCCATAAACAGGAAGAAACCGGCAATACTCCAGAAGGGGATGACGGGAAGTCCGGGCAACATCCCCATAAAAAATACAAATACAGCACCGATGATGACGGTCTTGGGATTCCCCAACAGCTGAAACTTAAGTTCGTTACCCAGGTTACCCTCCGAAGCAGCACGCGAAACCATGATACCTGCAGCCGTCGAGATCAACAGCCCGGGAATTTGAGAAACCAGACCGTCACCGATAGTCATCAGCGTATATTTAGCAGCTGCAGCTCCAATCGGCATCCCAAGCTGTACGGTTCCGATGATGAGACCGCCTATAATATTTATAAAGGTAATGAGAAGTCCGGCGATTACGTCACCGCGAACAAACTTACTGGCACCATCCATGGCTCCGTAGAAATCAGCTTCGCGGGCAATTTCCTCTCGTTTCTTTTTGGCTTCTTCGTCGGTGAGTAATCCTGCGGCGAGGTCGGCATCAATCGACATCTGTTTACCGGGCATGGCATCCAGGGTAAATCGGGCGGCAACTTCAGCAATACGGGTAGCACCTTTGGTAATAACCACAAAGTTGATAATTATCAAAACCGCGAAAATGATAATCCCGATTACAAAGTTGCCCTGTACAATAAATCCCCCAAACGATTCAATGATGGAACCGGCATAGCCTTCACTTAAAATGAGCCGGGTTGTACCCACGTTCAGCGAAAGCCGGAAGAGGGTGAGAATCAAAAGCATACCGGGGAAAACGGCAAACTGTAAAGGCTTCAAAGCATAGAAGGCCACCAGCATCACGATGAGGGAAAGGGAGATGTTCAACGCCAGGAAGAAATCCATCAACTGTGTGGGGAACGGTATAATCATAATCAACAGGATCATGATGATACTGGAGGAAATTAAGACATCCGTCTGGAAAAATGTTCCTTTTAACTTTTCGGTTGTGATTCCGCCAAAGGCCATGTGAATTATACTTTGTGTTTGTTTTTCAGTTTATAAACGTACGCCAGGATCTCTGCTACGGCACGATAGAGGTCTGCAGGAATGAATTCGTCTTCCTCAGCCGTCGCATAAAGAGCCCGGGCTACAGGTACATTCTCTACAATAGGTATGCCATACTGCTTGGCCAGCTCTTTTATTCTTAAAGCACGCAGCCGTTTTCCCTTCACCATTACTATAGGTGCATTACTTTTTTCGGGATCGTATTTCAGGGCAACAGCGTAGTGAGTCGGGTTGGTGACGACTACATCGGAAGCAAGAACCGCATGATCCATTCTTTTTTGCTGGCGGAGTTTCATTCCGAATTTTCTACGCTGACCTTTTACATGAGGGTCACCTTCCATCTGCTTGTATTCGTCTTTTACTTCCTGCTTGGTCATTCGCAGGTCTTTTTTATGTTGAAACTGCTGGTACACGGCATCAGCAATGGAAAGGACCAACAGTGCCGCCATAATCCGGGTTACAAATAAAAGGATGAACGAACCGGATTGGCTCATGCTGTAATCCAAAGGGGAGATGATGAATGAAACGAAATGATTTATATCGCTCCGCATGGTGAAGTAAGCGACAGTTAGGATGATGAACAGTTTCAGCAAACCTTTTACCAGCTCCACCAGTCCTTTGGTTGAAAAAATGTTCTTCAATCCTTTTAGCGGATTCATTTTGCTGCCTTTAAATTTCAGGGCATCAAAAGAAAAGACTCCACCTGTTTGCACCACATTCACGAGAACAGCCATTACAAGTAAGCTGATCATGGTTGGGGTTAGCATTTCCATACCGGCCCATAATGCATCCTGCAGGTAGCGTGTAGCTTCCTCCTGATCAGCGAAACCTCCACCCGCGTTCGAAAAGAAAGACTCGAACAGCTTGGTAAGCCGGTCACCGATTATACCACTCATCGCTACAAACGATATAATCGCTGTAACCATAAGGGCTACCGAGGAGACTTCCTTGCTGACGCTGACATTCCCTTCCTTCCTCGCATCATCGAGGCGTTTCTGGGAGGGTTCCTCCGTTTTTTCCTGATCTGATTTATTATCTGCCATGTCCCATAGGTATCAAAAACAGTACCACGGCTGCAGGCTTCATAATTCGGCTGATTTAACGGGGTTGGCAGGAAAGAGGAAGGACAAAAAATCCAGCTAACGGAAAACATTTCCCTAAAAGAGGAAGGGGTGGTAAGGGTACAACTTTTCCCGGTTCAGGAAATTCTTTCTATGGTATATGGTTGATACCTGAAGCAGCATTAATAGCCGATTCAGTACTCTAATAAGTGATTTAATGCTTCTTAAAACATCTCTAACGGCTGTTTCAGAAGCCTGCCTAGCGCCGAATTCAAGCACCTTTTCAACCGACTGGCACAGATTTTGTAATTCAACCCGTGAGAATCGCAGGAAATGTTCTCCATGGTTCTCGGCGGATTTTTGAAATCCTTAAATGATGATCTCAAACAGTTACAAATGATTGACAGATTATATACCCAAATGCAGGCGATGCAGGTTTTGAACCGGTCTCAGGAAATGACCGCGGACAACCTGTCGAATATTAATACGCCGGGCTTTAAAGGGACCAAAGTGTTTTACCGGATGTTTCAGGAGAACGTGAATGGGAAAACCATTTCAAAAAGTGTGCCCATGCAGCAGGTAAACCTGGAGCAGGGCGTTTTGGAGCCAACCGGTAATGAATTTGATATGGGCATTAACGGCGACGGCTTTTTTGTAGTGGAAGACAATGGTGAACAGTTTTTAACCCGCGACGGCCGGTTTCACCTTGATCCCGATGGATACCTGGTAAACAGTTCCGGTGCTAAAGTGATGGGAGATTCCGGCCCGGTTCAGCTTGCAGAATATATGCAGTCGAATGGAGAAACAGGCGGGAATGCCATGCTGGAAGTATCCAAAGATGGAACCATCCGGCTGAATAATAAAGCACAAGACCGTCTGCGCATAGTAAATGTGGAAGACCCGGCCATGCTTAACCGAAAAGGGAGTGCCTACTTCTCGGTGATGGACGAAAGCATGCTTTCGGAAGATAGCACCGGGACGGTGATGCAGGGATATTATGAAAAAGGAAATGTACAGCCCCTGACGGAGATGGTGGATATGATGAGAAACATGCAGGCTTTTGAAAGCCAGCAGCGGGCATTGAAAACAACCGATGAAATGCTTTCTCAGGTAACCACCCGACTGGGCAGATTTTAATTATCAAACAACAGAATAAACAACAGCATTATGTTTAGAGCATTAAGTACAGCCGCACTTGGAATGAGTGCTCAACAGCGATCGGTAGATAACATAGCCAACAACCTGGCTAACGTTGGAACCACCGGTTTTAAAAGAAGCACCATTGCTTTTCAGGATCTATTCTATGAAAACATCGCTTCTTCCAAGCTGGGCAACTCAGGAAACCAAAACTCAAGTGGCCCTTCGCTGCAAATAGGTCACGGTTCCCGTGCCGTTGCCACGATTCGAAACTTTATGCAGGGTTCGGTAGCTGAAACAGGCAATGCCCTGGATTTAGCCGTCAGCGGAGCCGGTTTCTTCCAGGTAGAACTGCCGGATGGTAACATCGGCTATACCCGCGACGGTAACTTCAGTCGCGATGCCACCGGGATGCTCGTAAACAACTCAGGTTTGCCCCTGGCCAGCCAGATTGAAATCCCAACCGACGCGGTGGCTATTGAAGTCTCCCAAAACGGAACGGTAACCGCCCTGATGGCCGGCGATAACACCCAGGTTGAATTGGGACAGATTGAACTGGCCAAGTTTTCCAATCCGGGCGGACTTGAAGCGCTCGGTGACAACCTGTTTGCAGAAACAGAATCGTCAGGCATGCCTTTTTTCGGTGAGCCGGGATCGGAAGGATTTGGGGTGGTTCGCCAGGGATACCTGGAACAGTCGAACGTAGATATTGTAACGGAAATGGTACGGCTTATTGAAGCACAACGTGCGTATGAGACCAATTCAAAAATGGTTCAAACCGCTGAAGACATGATGTCGGTAACTAACTCCATCAAACGATAAGACCCATAAGCAATCTATAGCATCGTGATACCGATACTCCTCATAATTTTTTCGTGCACCTCTGTGGTAGCGGGGCCGGCGTACCCCACTGCAACTGATGAAACCAGGCAGGTTATCATAGAGAAAGCACAGGAATCAATAGAGTCAACATTTGACCCTGAGGAGTATCGGTTCACTCTTTCTGCTCGGTGGATTCCCGGCAGTTTGTTAAAAGCCCAACCCGAACATGTACGCTCTGTTAAGCTGCAGGGTACGGTTGAACAATACACCAATTTCGAAGTGCTGTACCTGAATGGGAATACGATTGAACAAGTTCAGATACAGCTGAAAGTAGAAGCGGAACAAAAGCTTCCGGTCCCCAACCGAAGAATGATGAGCGGGCAAACCATTAAGCCGGGCGATTTAAGCTGGCGTTGGGTACCTGTAAGGATGGGAAGGGAGAAGCCGGTTCGGAATATGGAAGAGCTAGAGGGAAAGACATTGAGGAGAACTGTGAATCCGGGACAGCCGATTCATCATTCAGAGATAAGTACCCCTTTCCTGGTAGAAGCAGGAGAGGATGTTGACCTGATATTCACAGAGTTTGGAATACAGATTATCCTGACTTGTGAGGCTCGCCAAAACGGAGCCATCGACGAAGAAATTCAAATTTATTGCAAAGAAACACGAAACAAATACCTGGGCACAGTGAAAGGTCCGGGAGAAGCACTATGGCAAAAAACACATTAGTAAATCGAATCGTACCTGTTGTTCTTTTTCTCACGCTGCTGTTCTCCGGAACGGGCTATGCACAGAGTTCCCTGTACCGGGATGTGAAAGCAAATCAGGTGGGAGATATCATAACAGTGATACTGAAGGAAAGCACTTCCGGAAGTTCTACCTCCGATTCCAAACTTTCTACCAGCTCGGATGGATCAGCCAATGGGGCCATAAGCGGAAATTTTCTGCCATTTGAACCGACTTTTGGCTCAGGCGTGAATGTGAACTACGGTTCGGATCAGAAAAACCTTTCCAGTCAGCGCCAGTTACTCGAAGGCTATATAAGTGTTCAGATTGTTGAGGTGACCGATCGGGGAGACCTGATTGTAGAGGGTAACCGGATGACCGAGGTAAACGGTGAAGTTCACAAAATGTCGATTACCGGGACTGTTCGGCAGAATGATGTGGACAGTCGAAACCAGGTGCTTTCTTATCGCATTGCCAATGCCAATATCAGCTACCAGAAAATGGGCGGTATCAAAAAGAAAAAACAACACAAAGGCCTCCTGAAGAAAGTGGTGTTCACCGGCGTCACTCTCGGGATGGGAGCTGCCATGATACTGCGCGAACTACAACGATGAACAAGATTACAGAAGCAATCAACATGAAAAAGAATATACTCGCCCACATTATTGCAGCTGCTTTGGTATTCGGTTTATCCGTTCCGTTACAGGCGCAATCTAAGCTGGCTGACCTGGTAGAAATCCAAAATGCAGAACGCTCGGAACTGATCGGCTATGGGCTGGTTACCGGGCTGGACCGTACGGGTGACCGTTCATCCAGCAGCAGGGGATCGGTATTTACCGTACAGTCGATTGCCAACATGCTGGAGAACTTCGGGATTACCGTTGACGCTGAACGCCTCCGAACCCGAAATGTAGCCGCTGTGATGGTTACAGCTACCATTACTCCGTACCATGCTCCCGGTAGTGAAATTGATATCACCGTTTCCTCTTTGGGAGATGCAAGTAGTTTACAGGGTGGCGTCTTGCTTCAAACTCCGCTTTTTGATCCGGATAACGATGCCGTTTTTGCCAAAGCTCAGGGTCCGCTAATTGTAGGGGGAATAACGGCTGAAATTCCCGGCGCCCGCCTCAGCCAAAACCAAACATTGACGGCAACCATCCCAAGCGGGGGTACCGTAGAGCGAAACGAAGAATTCAATTTAAGTACCGAAGAACCTTTGGGGCTGGTCCTGAGAGAACCAAACTATGCCAATGCCCGGAATATGGTTGAAATCATCAACGAGACGTTTGATGAAGAGCTGGCTTCCATGCACCATCCGGGTTTGGTAAAAGTGAATTGGCCGGAAGCCTTCAGAGACCGCGGTACCATGAACGTTTTCACCAGCATTATTCTGGAGCAGGAAATTCAGGTTCAGTCTCCGGCTAAAGTAGTTATTAACGAGCGAACCGGAACCATTGTGGCCGGCGGTGAAGTGGTTATTGACGATGTAATGATTTCGCACGGAAATATTCAGGTGCGAACCCAGGTAACACCGTATGTGAGTCAACCACCGGCATTCAGCGGAGGGGAAACCCAGGTGTTGAATGTGCCGGAAGCGGGTATTAGTGAACAGGCGGCCCAAACCATTGTGCTGGAACCTGAGACGAATGTACAGCAACTGGCCGGTTCGCTGAACGCGCTGGGCTTAAGCCCGAGAGATATCATCTCGATTTTTCAGGCACTGGACAGAGCCGGTGTATTGCGTGGCAAACTCATTGTGATGTAGAAGAAAGACAAAAGGAAAAACATGAAAGTTGACGACTCTTTTTTAAACATAGCCCGAAATCAGGTTGATAAGAACAGAAGCCAGGATCTTCAAAAAGAGAAGGCGGCTACTGATTTCGAAGAGATTTTTGCAAAGCATTTGGTGAATGAGCTCACTAAAGATTCATTTAAGATGTCCGATAACGGCGGTATGATGGGACAATCGAATAATATGTACAGAAGCTTTATCACCGATGCTCTGGCGAGTGAACTCGCGGCTCAAAGAAAATTAGGAATGGCAGATTTGGTTTCCAGATACTGGGATCATTCTTCCGCATCCACCAAAAAGTAATTCAATAATTAAGAAACAAAGCAATGTATAACATATCCGATACCACTTCATTAGAACAGATAGCAGAATCGGTTGACCTGCTTCATAATTGCTCCAAACAGATTATAAAGGTGATGGAGGACCAAATTGATGCTATCATCGCTTCAAATGCGCTGAGAATTGAAGAGCTTTCCGAAGTGCATGGTAATCTGTCTAAACGATTTAAAATTCACGAGCAGGAATTCATCAGCGAACTATCCGCACTATTAGCTACTTCAGGAAGTACAGCACCGGTGCGGTTGGTGAGTCTTAAAGAGGTGTTTCCGGAGTCTGTATCTGATATAGAAAATTGGCACAAAACCCTCACCGCTGATACCAAAGAACTACAGCGTAAGCATAATCAGATTCTACAGCTGCTTGAGTTTGCGATGAGCCAAAATGCCCGCATGATGCAGTCTATGTATAGTGTTCATAATTCCAAAAACACACATTATGCACCTACGGGGCAACAAAAGGGAATTACAACAGGTGTAGCACTCAACCAGGAGATCTGATTATGCGCTCTCTATTTGAAATTTCTAAAAGTGGATTACGAAGTGCCGAACGTTCTCTTTCGGTTACCTCAAATAACATTGTAAATGCCGACACGAAGGGATATTCCCGCCAGCGGATCGACAAAACTCCGAACGGTATGAAGATGACCGGCTATAATACCGGGCTCGGGGTGAATATCTCGAATGTAACCCGTCTCCGAAACGAGATGAACGATGTGATGCTGAACGAAAAGCGGCAAAACATGTCGTTCATGCAGAGTAAAGCCCGGGTTTTTGAACAGCTTGAGGCCAGTATGGCTTCCGATTCAGGCAGCGATCTGGACCTGAGTATCAGCAATTTGCTGGATACTTTTTCTGAGCTGTCCACCGACCCGCAGGATATAAGCGTTAGAAACAGCCTGATCAGTGATGCCCGGCAATTGACGACTAAATTTAAGGATGTAAGCAGGAATATAGATCGCACCAGCGACCTTATTTTGGAGTCATCCAACAGCACTATTAATGCAATTAACGGCTTGCTGGGAGAGATTCATTCTCTGAATCAGACCATCGCTCAGGCCGATGCTGCCGGAGCTCCCGATAATACAAGTCTGGATCTCAGGGTGCGCAAGCTGGAGGAGTTGTCTGAGCTTACCGACTACGAAATAAGCGCCAACGATTCCAATGCCGTTGAATTACGCATTGGTGGGGTGAAGGTGCTGGATGCAGAAAAAGCAGATCACCTGAAAGCTGAAATCAACGATGTAGATAAAACCTACCAGATTCGGCTTGAGAGCGGGAAAACAGTGGAGCCTCAGGGCGGTCAGCTTGGAGCTGAGCTTGAGATGTATCAAACCGAAATACCCGCATTGAAAGACCGGCTGGATGAACTTGCATCAACCATAGTAACAGAGTTTAATGCCATTCACTCCGGCGGTTATGGGCTGAATGACAGCATAAGCCGAAATTTCTTCAACCCAACCAACACCACAGCTGATACCATCAGCCTGAACCAGGTTTTGGTGGATGACCCGAC
The DNA here is from genome assembly GCF_017641085.1 of Gracilimonas sp. Lineage (NCBI taxonomy): Bacteria > Pseudomonadati > Balneolota > Balneolia > Balneolales > Balneolaceae > Gracilimonas > Gracilimonas sp. Next base: position 721,904 of record NZ_JAEPPI010000001.1, read on the forward strand.
AAATATTGCGGCTTCTGATACCGCCGGTGAAGCCGGGAATGGTGAAACGGCACTTCAGATCGCAGAACTTCGCAGCCAGCAACTGATTGGCGGAAGAAAGCTGATTGATTATTCCGTGGATTTGATTACATCGGCCGGGAATAGCCTGAGCAGCCTTAACTCTCAGATAGAAGCCCGGGATTCCGAAATTCAGATGCTGACCACCCAGCAGGAGAGAGAATCGGGTGTGAATATTGATGAAGAGCTAAGCCTGATGATTCAATATCAAAATGCTTATCAGGGAGCGGCTAAAGTAATGTCGGCCGCACAGAATATGTACGACACACTCATCGGAATTTTGAGGTAAATCATGAGAATTACACAGAAAACTATTTTTGGAAACTTCATGCGCGATATCAATAAGAATCGCGGTGAAATGGCTAAGATTCAGTCAGACCTTTCCAGTGGAAAAGCAGTCAGGGTGCCATCACAAGACCCGGTTTCTTTTCAGAGAAGTCGGATTCTGACCGAAGACATCCGCAAGGAAGAGCAATTTCAGAGCAATATCGAAAGTGGCCTTCGGCAAAGCCGGTTGGCCCAGGATGCTCTTGATGAAACCATCGACCGGCTGATTGAGATTAAGGAAAAGGTTGTACAGGGAGCATCCAGCTCGTTGGGAGAAAGCAACCGGGCCAGTATGGCCGATTCCATTTCAGGCATCAGAGATAGCCTGATCAGTACATTGAACCTAAGCTACGGCGATCGTTATTTATTTGCCGGTACCAACAGCGGTGAAAAGCCTTTTGAACTGGACGGTACGGCCGTGGGTGGAGTTTCAAATGGAAGTAACAACAAATCGCCTAAAGTACAGGCCGGAGATGGTGTCAATATCGACATCAGTGTAACCGGTTCGGAAATCAGAAATACACCGGCGGGTGATCTTTTTGAGGTGATTGGAAATATTGAACAGGCTTTGCGAGATAACGACGTAACTGCTTTGAATAACCTGCTGCCTGATGTGGATGAGTCCATTGAACATGTGACGGATGTGACCTCAAGATTGGGGAATAATATCAACCGGATGGACTTTATGTTTGAACAATATGAAGCCACCCGAATTACGAAAGAAGCGGATATCAGTCGCTTGGTAGATACGGATTATGCCGAGGCGTTCTCGGATTTACAGCGGATTGAAGTAGCGTATGAGTCGGCAATGGCGGTTCATACCACTATGTTCAAAAATACCCTGCTGGATTATCTCTAAGCCTGAACCTTGAAAATAGAATCGGAATCAATAGCCATGAAAGAAGAAACTAAATACAAAGAGTGGATTGATTTGGTCGTTTACCTGACCGACATCAAATACCTGAATTCAAACAAGATTGCTGAATGGGATTCTATTTTCAACAGCATCAGGGTTGTTTGTCCCGACGAACGTCCGGATGAATTGGATGAACACATCGGATGGCGAATTTCTGAGAAAGAAGAACAGCGATCCGACATTTGGAATGAGATGCTGGCACAATCTGACAAAGAGTGGACCCTTTTTGTGGAAGATGATGAAGTCATTCAATTCAATGATTTTCCTAATGAGGCGGAGGTCCATGAAAAGAAATGGGCTCCGGCGCTGATTGTTCATACTCAGAATGAAAAGCTGTATCAGCATTATCAAATTCGCCTGGTTCAGAAAGGAAAAACCCAGGTATTTGATGGCAAGAATCTTCCGGATTGTACACGGTTCATTACCCAGAATGAAATTGGGTTGGCTTCCATGCCGATTATGATTGAAAGGAAAACAAATCCGGTACAGGAAGTAAACCCTTCGGATGAATTAACGCTTCAATCCTACTCTCCACAGTTATACCTGGTTCAGGGAGATCAGTATTTTAAAGAAGGGAAATATGTACATGCCGCGGCCCAATACCGTCAGTTACTTAAGAAAAACCGGTTGTTATCCTTTGATCGTTTAGGAGCGGTTAATGGATTGGCAAGCTGTATGGCCGAACAGTATAAATGGCCTCAGGCTTTGGCACTGACGGAGAAATCGCTGGAGGCAGAGCCACTGCAAAGTCTTCCTTACCTGATTCAGTTTAAAATCTTTCAGCTGCAAAAGAAATGGAAGCAAGCCTATCAGTCGCTGAATAGTTATTACGAACGACTTGAGCTTTATTCACTCGCCAACTTTGATGTGAAAATATCTGAAGAAGAGACCTTGATTAACCTGGCTGATCTTGCATTGAAATCCGGTTTAAGGGAAGAAGCCTCCAAACTGCTGAACGAACTTTTTGCTGTTAAAAACGGAGAGGTGGACCGCACTTTTCTGCGTCAGCTTTTAGTGCTGTCGATTGAACTTACAGACTTCGAAAAGTCGGAATTTTTCTTCAACAAAATGTTTGAAGATGAGGTAGGATCCGGGACCATGGACGATGAAATCAGGGAAGAGCTCAACGATTACATGACCATGTTTATGCAAAATGAGTGGCATGAGTTTGTGTATGAGTTGTATTGGGAACTCTACAATTCAAACCCGCAAATCGATGAATACCGGCGCAGACTGATTGTGGCATCCGTTAAGACCAACCGAGTAGAACAAGCCCAGAAGTTAGTAGCAAAAGTAGCCTGATTGCTTGCTTGTTACCCGGTTACATAAAACGGGTCATCCTGAGCGCAAGAATGCTGAAATAGGGCCGGGATAGTAATCGCGAAGGATCTTTGCCGCGAAATACTTGGTAAGTAGTTCTTCATTGCTCAGCTTTGAACGACATTCATGGTAACCCTGATACCAACCCACTTACAGAATTCCATCTAAAGTGTGTATAATTTTGATATCGCTTTTAGCTCTCAGTTAGAATCGTTAATATTATCACGTGAAAATTTCTGCAACATATCGCTTCATTGCATCTTTGCTAAGCCTGAGCATATTCATTGGTGTTTCACTTCCGTCCGGCTTGCACGCCAAAGACTTGGAAGAATGTGATGCCATGGAAACCATGCATGCTGATCATCAAATGCCTATGACCATGATGGCGGGACACGATGACTGCCCCATGGAGCATCAGCACAAAAATGAGGAGGCAAATCCTGCCATATCAATGGTAGGAATGCACGATTACGGTTTTGCCTGTGCCTGCAGTATCGAAGAAGCACCGGTTAAAACCGAAGCGCCTGTTTTCCAAAAAGTGAAAGCAAAGGTTTTAGCTGTTGTTCAGGTTATTGCGGAAGATCATACCACTAAAACTGAATCCGACAACCACGCTATTCAAACTTCGGATTCCTATTCACCACCACCCATCTTTTTAGCCAACGAGACTTTTTTGATTTAGGGATCGGTACATCTTTTCTACCCTAAAGTCATGATTGTGAGGGTAAGGATCATAATTCATTTACCAACTTTTTGTGGATAAATGGACAGCATGATTTTGATAAAGCCTTAATGACTTTTCTCTTAACAATCCCTTTTAAAACTACCGATTCAATAAAAAGAACTCATACTAAACAAAACCATCCGGTTTTTCCTGGAAAATAAACTGATAGCTGTATTGCTGGTACTACTGCTGGCGGGATGGGGACTAATTACCTCACCGTTTGATTGGAATCTGGATGCCCTCCCGAAAGATCCGGTTCCGGTAGATGCCATTCCAAACCTGGGGGAGAACCAACAAATTGTATATACCGAATGGGCCGGGCAGTCTCCCCAGGATATTGAAGATCAGGTAACCTATCCTCTCACAACGCAGTTACTTACTGTTCCCGGAGTGAAAACCGTTCGAAGCACTTCCATGACCGGGCTTTCCAGCATCTATGTGATTTTTGAAGAAGATGTGGAGTTCTACTGGAGTCGTTCCCGCATTCTGGAAAAGCTGAATTCATTACCCGCGGGCACTTTGCCGGAAGAAGTGCAGCCGGCATTGGGGCCCGATGCAACCGCGCTTGGGCAGGTTTTTTGGTACACCCTGGAAGGACGTGATGAAAACGGCAATCCGGCCGGAGGCTGGGATCCACAGGAATTGCGATCACTTCAGGATTTCTATGTAGGATATGCCCTATCCGGTGCGGAAGGAGTGGCTGAAGTGTCTGCTATTGGGGGGTATGTGAAGGAATACCAGGTAGATGTGGACCCAAACAAAATGAAGGTTTATGGGGTCACTCTTTCGGATGTATTTGAGGCTGTTCGAAACAGTAATGTGGAAACCGGAGCGCGAACACTGGAGTTGAATAATGCCGAATACCTGGTAAGGGGATTGGGATACATCAAAAGCCTGGACGACCTTGAGTCGGCTGTGGTAAAAGTGGTGGATAACACTCCTATTCGAATTCAGGACGTGGCTTTTGTAACGATGGGTCCGGCACAGAGACGAGGAGCTTTGGATAAAGCCGGAGCAGAAGCCGTTGGAGGTGTGGTCGTGGCAAGGCAAGGAGCCAACCCACAGCAGGTGATCGATAATGTAAAGGCAAAGATTGAAGAACTTTCAACAGGCCTTCCCTCAAAAACACTCGAAGACGGATCCACGTCAAAAGTTACGGTAGTTCCTTTTTATGATCGTTCTGAACTGATTTCAGAAACACTGGGCACACTGGAGGAAGCACTGACCCTGGAAATACTGATTACCATCATCGTAATCGTAATAATGGTAATGAACCTTCGCACTTCGGTGTTGATCTCAGGTATGCTTCCGCTTTCTGTTTTGATGTGTTTTATCGCAATGAAATATTTTGGGGTGGATGCCAATATTGTCGCGCTTTCCGGTATTGCCATTGCCATTGGTACGATTGTAGATATGGGGGTGATCCTTTCTGAGAATATGCTTCGCCATATGGAAGAAATGGATGAAGGGGAGTCGCTTCTGGAAGTGATTTATACCGCTACGGTTGAAGTAGCGTCAGCGGTAATTACGGCGGTTACAACAACTATTGTAAGTTTCCTGCCGGTATTTACGATGATTGCAGCGGAAGGTAAACTATTTAAGCCTTTAGCTTATACAAAAACGTTCGCGCTAATTGCCTCCATCATTATTGCAATTACTCTTATCCCGCCTTTTGCACACTGGGTCTTTGGCTTAAAAATCCGAAACAAAAACATCAAGCTGGGCTGGAACGGATTATTGGTAGTTAGCGGATTAGTTATCCTATTTACGGTATCAGGGTGGGCCGGATTGTTAATTCTCGGGTTTGGACTGATTAACGGAGCCGGCTATTTCCTTGGAGAGAAATATCAGCAGCGCATTCCTTTATTAAATAATGCACTTTCTGTTACAGTAGTCACATGGTTGCTGACCGAGTATTGGTTGCCATTTGGTCCTTCCGTTTCATTTGCAGGCAACCTGACTTTCATTATTCTACTGATTGGTATGATTCTTGTCAGTTTCTGGCTGATTATCAAATACTATAACCAGCTTATAGGATGGTGTCTCGATCATAAAAAGACCTTTCTTGCTATACCTTCTACTTTGGTTTTGGTTGGAGTGATGATATGGCTGGGTTTTGCAACGGTTTTTGGATTTGTAGCCAAAGGCTTTGATTCGTTGGGGGTGAATATCCGTACCACTTCGGTGTGGACGGCAGCCAGCCATACCTTTCCGGGATTGGGAGAGGAATTTATGCCCGCTCTGGATGAAGGCGCATTTTTGCTAATGCCCACCACAATGCCTCACGCCGGTATAGAGGAGGCCAAAGACGTGATGCAGAAGATTGATATGTCTGTGGCATCTATCCCTGAGGTTGAAACGGTAGTTGGAAAGATGGGGCGGACTGAGTCAGCTCTGGATCCGGCACCTATTTCCATGTTTGAAAACGTAATTCTCTACAAGTCAGAATACAAAACCGATGAAAGCGGTCGCCGGATTCGATTCAAAGTAAACGAAGACGGAAGCTACGCACGGGATGAAAATGGGCAGCTTATTCCAGATTCTGACGGCGAATATTTCCGCCAGTGGAGGGATGAAATTCAATCACCGGATGATATCTGGAATGAAATTGTCGAAGCCTCCCGGCTTCCGGGGAACTACTTCTGCCCCTAAACTTCAACCTATTCAAACACGGCTGGTGATGTTACAATCCGGTATGCGTGCACCTATGGGGGTGAAAGTAAAGGGAGACAATCTTCGTGAAATTGAGAGTTTTGGATTGAAACTGGAGGACGTACTTCGGAGAGTTCCCGGGGTGAAGGCGTCATCGGTTTTTGCCGAACGAATTGTCGGTAAGCCCTATATCGAAATTGAATGGAACCGGCAAGCGCTGGCTCGTTATGGACTCTCGATGCAGGAGGTTCAGCATTTTGTTACCGCCGGTATTGGCGGAATGCCCGTATCCAGGTCGGTAGAGGGAAGAGAGAGATACGATATCCGTGTCCGTTTTGCACGAGAATTAAGAGGCGATCCGGAATCACTTTCAGAACTGCTGGTGCCAACCAAAACCGGAACCCAGATTCCTCTGGGGCAGCTGGCTGAAATTCAATACCGACAAGGGCCTCAGGCAATCAAAAGCGAAGATACTTTTCTTGTGGGCTATGTGATTTTTGACAAAGTAGATGGTTTTGCCGAAGTGGAAGTAGTTGAAAATGCCCGGCTGGTTATTCAGGATCGTATTGACTCAGGAGAACTGACGATACCGGCTGGTATTAACTTCGAATTTGCCGGTAATTATGAGAATCAGGTTCGGGCTGAACGAAGACTGAGTATCATCTTACCGATTGCTCTGGTCTTGATCTTTCTGATTATGTATTTCCAATTTAAATCGGTGGCTACCACAGGAATGATCTTTACCAGCATTTTTGTGGCCTGGGCGGGCGGGTTTCTACTGGTCTGGTTATACGGTCAGGGCTGGTTTCTGAATTTTGAAATATTCGGACAAAATCTCCGCAACGTGTTCCAGATGGGTACTGTAAATCTGAGTGTGGCTGTCTGGGTGGGCTTCATTGCACTTTTTGGAATTGCAGCAGATGGCGGAGTGGTAATGGCTACCTACCTTGACCAACTGTATGATCGCAGGAAGCCAGCAACCATAGGCGAACTTAAAGAGGCGGTTGTTGAAGCAAGCTCTCGTCGGATTCGTCCTACGCTAATGACTACCGCTACCACAATTCTGGCACTGCTTCCGGTACTCACCTCAACAGGACGAGGAGCTGATATCATGGTTCCAATGGCCATCCCAAGTGTGGGGGGAATGTTACTTCAGATTATCACCCTGTTTGTTGTGCCGGTACTGTACTTCATATGGAAGGAATTCAAAATCAAAAGAATATCGAACATTGAATCATAAAACTATGAAATCAGAACTTTTAAATAGAATAGCGCTAGCGACGCGCTTGTGCGGTGTTTTAATTACATCTCTTAGCTTCAAGCGAGACGCTTGGAGCAGACTGGTAGGGCCTGCGAATTATTTGCGGCTTCTGTCATTAGCGTTACTGATCCCGGTGTCGGTAACTGCCCAAAGTATTGAAGACTACCAACAAATGGCTGCCGAGAATAACCCGGAAGTCCGCGCTGCATTTCAGCAATATCTTTCCAGCATGGAGGTAGAATCCCAAGTGGGGGCATTACCTGATCCGGAAGTGGCTTTTGCTTATTTCATTAGCCCGATTGAAACCAGATTGGGGCCACAGCAAGCGCGCATCTCACTAACCCAGATGTTTCCGTGGTTTGGAAGCCTCTCTGACCACCGATCAGTATCGGAAGTGCGGGCAAAAGAACAGTACGAAGTGTTTCGGGAAACCCGGAACCGATTGTTTTTTCAAACTGAAAAATCGCTGCTCGAACTTTATGAACTCGAACAAAGCTTATCGATTGCTAAAGAGAATCTGGACATCCTGAATTCACTGGTGGAGATCAGTTTACGACGATATGAAACTGATCAGGCTTCCCAGGTAGATGTGTTAAGGGCTCAAATCGAACAGGAAGACTTGAAAACGCAAATTGCTCTGCTTGAAGACAACCGGGAAGTGTTGATCAGGAAAGTGAATGAGCTTTTAAATGCTAAGGTAGAGCAGGAAGTCACCCTGCCGGATACGTTAATTCCCCAAACGGATATAGAAAGTGAGTCGGAACTGAAGAATCAATTGATACAGCAAAATCCGGCCTTAAACCGGCTTCGGTACCAGGAAGATTCAGCGCGCGAGATGAAAGCACTGGCTGCAAAAGATGGAAAGCCATCTTTCGGGATAGGAGTGGATTACATTTTTACCGGTGAGCGATCCGGTGTTACCAATCTTACCGATAATGGCAAGGATGCTATCATGGCCCGTGCCAGTTTCAAAATCCCCCTATTCCGAAATAAATATAACGCTAAAGTGAACCAGGCGGAGCTGAATATACAAGCGGTACAGTCCCGGATTATCGATAAAGAGAACAAGCTGGAAACCGATCTGACCTCTTCGTTAAGAGATTTTTACGATGCCCAACGCCGATATGAATTGTACGACCAGAAACAGATTCAGCGGGTAAATCAGGCACTGAACATTATGACTCAGAAATATGCTACAGACAGTTCCAATTTTGAAGAAATTCTTCGCATGCAACGCAAGCTTCTTGACTACCAACTCAGCCGTATTCAGGCTTTGGTGGATATGCAGGTTTCATCGGCGTATATCGATTATTTGACCGGAAAAAATAACATCAATCTTAATAAATAGATGTAAGATGTGAGATTTGAGTATCAAGATAAAAACTTCTCAAATCTTACATCTAATATCTTAGATCTCACTACTATGAAAACTAAAAACATACTTATTTACTCTGCACTTATACTTGGAGGGCTCTTACTTGGCTACCTCTTTTTTGGAGGAAGTTCAGAACCACAGACACTTGAAGAGCATATTTCAGAAACTCATACCAATGAAGAGGGGGAAATAGTGTACACCTGCAGCATGCACCCTCAAATCAGAGAGAATGAACCTGGCAATTGCCCCATTTGTGGGATGGAGCTCATACCGGCCGGTGATTCTGAAAGCGGAGCCTTGGAAAATGAGTACACCCTTACCATGACCAATGCGGCCGTAAAGCTGGCTGAGATCCAGACCTCTTTGGTTGAGTATGGAGATGCAGTTCACACCTTTACACTTCCGGGGAAAGTAGTTGAGAATCAGAATAATGTATCGAGCGTGACGGCGCATTTTCCCGGACGAATTCGTGATTTATATGTGGATTATGAAGGGACTTTTGTGCAAGAAGGCCAAAAAATGGCATCGGTTTACTCACCCCAGCTTATTGCAGCACAGCAAGAACTACTTGAAACCGTAAAATACAAGGAGCAGAACCCTCGATTATATGAGGCAGCGAAGCAAAAACTGAGACTTTGGGAGTTTCCGGAAAGCACAATCAACGCAATTGAGAGAAGCGGAGAGATTATGACCGAACTGGATTTCTTCTCTCCGGTAAGTGGTTACGTTTCCGAAGTTGCTATTTCGAGAGAAGAGCACGTTATGGAAGGCGGATTGATGTATCGGGTTGTAAACCTGTCTTCGGTTTGGGTGGATTTCCAGGCCTTTGAATCTAACGTGGCCAATATTGAGGAAGGAGATAACGTACAGTTTTCGGTTGAAGCTTTTCCGGGACAGCAGTTTGAGGCTGAAGTAATTTACGTGGATCCTTTTCTAAATAACGATTCCCGATCAGTAACGATCCGAACCCGAATTGAGAATCCCCGTTCTATGCTAAAGCCCGGAATGCTTGCAAGGGCTAATATTCGATCCGAAGTCTCTGAAGGTGAGGCCCTATTGGTGCCCCGCTCAGCAGTAATGTGGACCGGAAAACGTTCCATCGTTTATGTTCAGGTACGGGGGACTGATACACCAACCTTTGAAGCCCGCGAAGTGGAAATCGGGCAGCGTGCCGGGGAATATTATGTGGTAGAATCAGGATTGCAGCAAGGTGAGTTAGTTGTTACCAACGGCACCTTCAAAATTGACAGTGCCGCCCAGCTTAATGATAAACTCAGTATGATGAACCGAGAGCCCGGAGCCGGTGCCAATCGTTCTGCACATGATCATGGAGGTATGGAAATGGACATTAGTGGTGATTCAGAAGATATGGATCATACCGAGCATCAAACAATGCAGTTGATGTCAGCGGATTCAGATACCACCCATAAATCAGTTCATCAACATAGCACCCATTTGGATAAGCTGGTTGAAAATTATTTGAAAATGAAAACTGCGCTAACTCAAGACAATCTTGATCAGGCTCTAATCCATTTTCAGGCGTTTGCTAAGGAGGTAAGAACCAGTTCCGAAATGAACAAGCACGAGGAGCATGCTCAGAAACATGCCGTGCATCACCATGCGATGCTGGAAGCTGTAAGTAAGGCCGAAAAGGCCTCTGATATCAAATCCTTTCGTTCAGCTTTTAAAAAAATATCTGCTGAGCTAATAACGGCTTTAGAAAATCAGGGCTATGAAGGAAGCTTATTTAAGCAATACTGCCCAATGTATGAGGTAGGAAGTTCATGGATTAGCGACAGCGAGGAGATCAAAAATCCATTTTATGGAAGCCGGATGCACAACTGTGGAGAAACGGTTGAGCAACTTTAGAGTAATACTTACAATTTTGAACTTAAAATTTTATTAATCTAAACAAAGGAGCTGAAAATGATACCTGAGTGGTTACCTAATATTCACCCGCTTGTAGTGCATTTCCCCATTGCTTTACTTGCAGGGGCTGTGGTTGCAAATTTTATCACCTTCTTTATTTCAGAAAAATGGTGGGATGAAACAAAGAGTACCATCCTTTATGTAGCAGGCACGCTGTTCGCCGGGATCACCTACTATAGTGGTACATTAGCTGCAGATAGCGTCTTTTTACCTACAGAAGCACAATCTGTATTAAGCGAGCACGCCGACTGGGCAGAGTACCTACTTTGGTTCTTTGTTATATACACTCTATTGAGAATCGCCTTTCACTGGTTTGATCTTTTTGAAAAGAAGAGCTTTAAGATCATTGCATTAATTACAGCGCTTCCGGGATTATTTATGGTGTTTGAAACCGCGGAGTACGGTGGTAAAATGGTATATGGCTATAGAGTCGGAACCGGTCAATTATTGCAACAAGAAGAAGCAGCCCTATCTGAAGTCACCGACAGTACTACAACGGTTCCATCCTCTTTTATCACTAAAGAAAATGGAGGCTGGACCTGGGAGATCAACTCAAATTCAGTCAGTGATCTAATCACTAACTTTCACTGGGTGGAAGGTTCTTTACAGGCATTAAAGCCAACTATAACTTCAAGCGGTAATCCGTTATTACAGCTTCAGGCTTCCGGGCAAGCAAATCTATTTGTAACCCATCAATCATACCAAAACATACAAGTTGATTACTACCTCAATCTGGATGATTTAGATGGAGAAATAGAACTCATTCATCACCTGCAGGATGCAGATAACTATGATTTTGTTTCACTGAATTCGGATGGGATTATTCGTCAGGGCAGAATCCAGAACGGTGAAAGAACCATTTTCGAAGAAGGCACCTATGAAACCGATGGGCTGTTATTTCTACGGGTAGTGGCAGATGAGACTCACTTTCGCGGATACATTAACAGAGAAATGAAAGTGCACGGCCACGGAGATGCCCCCGAAAGTGGGGCAGTGGGTATCAAATTTGTTGGCAGTGGATCTCTTCTCATATCTAAAATTGAAATGACAAAGCTATAAAAATAAATCGGACTTACGATGAATGAATTCATACAACTCTACGGCGAATCAACAAAAACAGCACTTGGGTTTTTCTGGAAATCGGGCTGGGCTTTTGTACTTGGCTATTTTGTATCAGGAATGATTCAGGCTTTTGTGCCCAAGGGTAAACTAACCAAATATATGGGAGGCGGAGATTTTAAAAGTATCTCTCTATCTACCTTTTTTGGGGCTGCCTCATCTTCCTGTTCCTTTGCCGCATTGGCCGCCGCCCGGGCTCTCATCAAGAAAGGGGCACATTTTATAGCCGGTGTGGCCTTTATGTTTGCTTCCACGAACCTGGTTATAGAGCTGGGAATACTCATCCTTATTTTTCTGGGCTGGCAATACCTGGCCGCAGAAATAATTGGCGGATTAATTCTGATAGCCATCAGTACCGTGCTTATCAAACTTACGTATCCGGAAAAGTGGATGGAAGCAGCACGGAAGAAAGTGGAGGATGAAGGCGAAGAGATAGAAGAAGAATTTGACTGGAAGAAGCGCATCAAAAGTAAAGAAGGATGGCAGCTGGTAGGGCATAAATTCGTAAATGACTGGAAGATGGCTTGGGAAGATATCCTTATAGGATTTACCATTGCCGGCTTTGTAGCTGTTTTAGTGCCGGAAATGTTCTGGAGTTCATTGTTCTTGGTAGATGCTACCGGGATACCGGAATGGGTAGTAGCTGTTGAAAATGCCCTGATTGCTCCGTTTGTGGCCGCTTCTACTTTTATCGGTTCTATGGGTAATATCCCTCTTGCAACCGTTTTAAGCGAAAACGGAGTGCTGTTTGCAGGTATCATGGGATTTATCTATTCCGACCTTATGGTGCCGCCTCTCGTTCACATTAATGCTAAATACTACGGTTGGAGAGTGGCGCTGTATATAGCCGGCATCATGTTCATCAGTATTGTACTGACGGCATTAATCCTTAATGGACTTTTCAGCTATCTGAACATCATCCCTGAAAGTCAGCGGGTGGTTTCTGAAATCACGCAGTTTAAAATTGACTATACCTTTTGGATGAATCTGGTGTTTGTCTGGATTGCCGGTTGGTTGGTGTATCAGAATAAGGCTTATCTGAAAGATCATTCCATGAAAATGATGAAGATGGAAGGCGGGGGTAAGATTAAATCTTTCATGGTTGGTTTATTTATTCTGATAAACCTGATCGGGCTCACAGCATTCATTTTTAACTCATTGATATAAAATGGCTGAAACCAAACTTCATTCTAAGATTACTTGTCCCAACTGCGGTTTTTCCTTGAAACAGAAAATGCCAACAACTTCCTGCCAGTTCTTTTGGGAATGCCCGGAATGTAAAAGCATCATCAAGCCTAAGGATGGAGACTGTTGTGTGTTCTGTTCTTACGGGGATACGCCTTGTCCTTCTATTCAGCAAGAGAAATTCTGTTGTTGAATGAAAACTTTATTTATTGACATCTCGTTTTATCATTTCTTAACCATACTTTCTTTGGATTTTAAAGTTGAGGGCCTATTTTCTATAAGTGGAAAAACTGAATAACCATATACTGTTTAAATCTGCTGCAAACTTAGTTATTGTAGCCAGTATTCTATGTGTAATCTTTGGAAATGGATTGCATGTTCACGCCCTTTTTGATCATATCTTCGATCACGGTGATGTACATGCTTTTGTACACATCCATTCAAATGAGCAGGATCAAAATCATAGTCACGCCAAAGAATTTGATGATAAGGATGCCCACCAGCATCCAACGGCTACCGTTGACCTAACGGGAACACTAACTCAGAAGACTACCAATAAAGTATCCACTAACACACAGCTTTTTTCTTCTCCAGCCGTTTTAAGCAGCCAAAGAACTTTACAATCTCCGATCCTGCTTTATTTAGATCTGCCTCCGCCGGATCATCTTTACCAATCCATCCCATTTTCTTCTTACTCTCTTCGCGGCCCACCCCTGGGATAAATCTATCCCTTTGCCAGATAGCATCTCTAATCCGCTATCTCAATAGCATTCCATAACCATTAATACATCCTATTTATGAATTCATCCAAGTGGTGGATCTTGTTTTTGGTATTCCTGTGGATACCATTTCAGGTTCACGCCCAAACTCAGACTCTTTCCTTAGAGGACGTTGTTGAGCGATTTAAACAACACAGCCTCCAGCAAGAGCTGGCAGAGCTTGATAAGCTTCGAAAACAGGGAGCGGCTCAACAGTATAAATCGTACATGAATCCCGAGGTGAGCATCTTCAGCGAGCAGCTCAATGCCGGCACGCTCGATTATGATGAAACCACCTATCAGATTTCGCAGCCGATTGAACTGCTGGGGCAACCCTTCCTTCGAAATAAAAGCGCGACCAAAAGTAGTGAGGCTGCAGAATTAAGCTATGAGTATGACCGCTCAGTGCTCATCCAGCAGGTAAAGAGCCTGTATGCTGAATATTGGTTTTTACAGCATAAACTGAAGGTTTACGACCAAGCACTTGATGTTATTCACGAAGTGTTGGCATCAGCCATAGCCCGACAAACAGAAGGCACAGAGTCAGGTCTTCAGGTGCAGCGTTTTACGGTGGAAAAGAATCGGTACTGGCGTATGCGCAATGAAGTTGAGCTGGAAATGATGCAAACAGGGAAGCAACTGGCTTCTATGATCACTTCTTCGGAAGAAACCGGCTTTGACTTCCAGGTGGAAGCTGATTTGCCGGTGGAGCCGATCATGGAGGATTCGGAAACGCTGAAACAGTACGCTCTGGAACACCGGGTCGATTTACAAGCTATTGAGCTTGAAGCAGAAGCTCTCGGACTAAAATACAAAGTGGAAAAACGAGAACGCCTGCCGGACTTAAAGGTAAATTTCGGCTATAAAAATCAGTCGGACGGCTCGGAAGGTTTTGTAATTGGCGGAGGCATACAGCTGCCCATTTTCAACCGAAACAGTGGAAGCATCACCATGGCAGAAGCCGAACATCGCAGCGTGGAAACATCGTTGCAGCTCCAAAGGCGAACCATTCGTAATCAGGTGGATGTAGCGTACCATCGTGTTCAAAATTTGTATGCGCAGTGGCAAGAAATGCAACAAAATCCACTTTCTGCGGAAATGTTGGAAACATCACGGTCAGCTTATCAGGAAGGACGTTATTCGCTGATCGAACTGCTGGATGCCACCAAGGCTTACGTAGATGGTAGTAGCCTTCTGCATCGAATGACTGCAGATTACCAACAAGCCCTTTTTACACTCGATACCATCACTTCAGGAAAAATATTCTCAACTCAAAACACTTCAGAACAATGAAAAATCTATTCACAGTACTCTTTGTAAGCCTTGCATTTATTATCGCCGGTTGCGGCTCAGAAAAGGAAACACACAGTCATGGCGAAGACGGGGATCACACCCATGAAACTCCGGCTCAACCATCCATGACAGATGACAGCGATGCTGTCCGTATTGGAGGCGGTGACCATTCATCAGAAGGCGATTCTACTCATGCCCATGACGATGAAGAGGATCACAGTCACGATGAGGAAGAACATAGCCATGATGATTCAACGCATTCTCATGGGGATGAAGAGCACAGTCACTAATTCCATGAACAAACCACTTATCACGAATAAATTTTAAAGCAATGAAACAGCTTATACTAACCATAATTTTAGGGACCTCTCTGGCGATGATGGGGTGCGGCGGAAGCGGTGATGAAAGCCACAGTCATGGTGAAGATGGAGACCATACACACGAGCAAACTGCTCAGCAAGCACAGGAAAATGATAGCCATTCCCATGATGGAGAAGACGCCCATAGTCATGGGGAGGATGCCCAACTGGAAGGAGCCGGGGTAATTACTCAATGGACAGATAAAACCGAACTGTTCATGGAGTATCCGGAACTTATTGTAAGTCAGGAAGCCACCTTCGCCGTTCATCTGACTCGACTTTCAGATTTCCAGCCTATTTCTGAATCAGAAGTGCAGTTCGTGTTTAGTTCTGAGCGAGGCAACGAAGGTTCCCTTACCGAAACGGAAGTGCAAATTCCGGGCATCTACGGACCTGATGTTGTTTTTGAGCGAGCAGGACGATATGACTTAACTATTATCATCCAGGGAATGGTTGATGATACCCTTCAGGTAAATGGTATTCCCGTTTATGCATCCGCAGGAGACGTTCCGGCTACTCACGATGAAGAAGACCCAAATCTGATTTCCTTTCTGAAAGAACAGCAGTGGAAGATCCCTTTTGCCACTCAAAAAGTCGGCCGACACACACTGTCAGAAAGGGTGGACGCGCATGGCGAACTACAACCTGTACAAAGTAGGGAAGTGGTTGTCTCAGCACCTTTCTCAGGGATCATCCTGAGCAGCACCAATCAGAGTCTGCCGGTTGAAGGTCAGAACATTCGGAAAGGCACATCGCTGGTTCAGCTGAATCCAGCTATTCAATCCGCCGATGGAGAGAACTATGCTCAGCAGTTTATCAATGCACAATCACAATTGTCTTTGGCCAAAAAGAACCTGGAACGGTCAAAGCGATTATATGAAAAAGAAGCGATCCCGGAAGTGGAACTGGAAAGAGCACGAATCGAATACCGTCAGGCACTCACGCAATTTCAGACAATCAACGAGATCGCTCAAATTGATACTGCAACGGTAGATACTTATGGCGACTCAGAATCCTCTTATCGCTTTGAAATGAAAGCACCGATATCCGGAACCGTAGTGGAATCCTATGTGCAACCCGGAAAGCAGGTGAAAGCCGGAGAGCCCCTCTTAAAAATCGTCGATATGAGCAAAATGTGGTTGAGTGTTCACGTTCCCGCAGCTAAGCGAATAGCCATTCAAAATCCCGGCGCGGCTGTTTTTTACGTGCAGGGTAATGAGAGAATGTACGAAATGAACGAAGTGAACGGACGCCTGCTGAGTGCCGGAAAACAGGTAGATCCTGAAACACGAACACTTTCGCTGATCTATGAAATTGATAATCCAGAAGGTTTGCACAGCGGACTCTTTGTGACCGCAGAGATCGACACCGATCAAAAAGAAAACGTGATCGCCATTCCTGAATCAGCCCTTATTGAAGAGGAAGGTAATTTTGTGGTGTATGTGCATGTGGCCGGAGAATCCTTCGAAAAAAGAGCGATAACCACGGGCATTAGAAACCGCGGCTGGGTGGAAGTGACTTCCGGCCTGGAAGAAGGCGAGCATGTGGTTATGACCAATGCGTACCAGGTAAAATTAGCTTCGTTGTCATCTGAAGCACCTTCGCACGGACACTCTCATTAATCATCAGGAAAGGAAATAAATTATGTTAGATGCAATAATCAGAGGATCGTTAAGGTACCGGCTGGTCGTGTTGGTGAGTTCGGTGGTCATATTGGCGGCCGGAATTTATATCGTGGACCGCATGCCTGTGGATGTATTCCCCGATCTCACGGCACCCACCGTAACGGTAATGACCGAAGCGCACGGGATGGCACCTGAAGAGGTAGAACGACTGGTAACCATTCCGGTCGAGACCTCCGTAAATGGAGCGACGGGAGTGCGACGGGTTCGCTCGTCCACTTCAAAAGGCATATCCATTGTATGGGTGGAATTCGACTGGGGCACCGATATTTTCAGGGCTCGGCAAATTGTGAATGAGAAATTACAGCTGGTAGCGACCGGCCTGCCCGAAGAAGTCCCGCCGCCCATTATGGCGCCGATCTCATCCATCATGGGAGAGATCATGCTGGTGAGTGTGAACAGCGATGAACATTCCGAACTCGAAGTACGAACAGCCGCCGACTGGGAAATTCGGCGACGCTTGTTGGCTATCCCCGGAGTCGCCCAAGTTATTCCCATTGGAGGTGGCCAGAAACAATATCAGGTACGGGTTAGCCCTGATAAGCTGAAGCAGTATAATATCACCCTGCATCAGGTTTTACAGGCTGCCGAACAGGCTAATGAAAACTTCTCCGGCGGTTTCTTTAGGGAATACAGTCAGGAGTATACCATTCGTGGTATAGGCCGGGCGTACTCGGTAGAAGATCTGGAGCAGTCCGTGATCACCCAGCGAAATAATATTCCAATCACGATAGGAGATGTGGCTAATGTCGAGATCGCAGCTGCTCAAAAGATCGGGGATGCCTCAGTGGATGCCGAACCGGCGGTAATTATCTCCATCCAAAAACAACCCGGTGCTAATACACTGGAACTAACATCCCGCGTAGATGAAACGCTGGCCCAGATTGAATCCAGTCTCCCCGACGGCTTTGAGATCAATACACACCTGTTTAGGCAGGCCGAGTTTATTGAACTGGCTATCGATAACGTCATCGAAGCCCTGCGGGATGGGGCCTTTCTGGTAATCGTGATCTTGTTTCTATTTCTGGGGAATTTCCGTACGACACTGATCTCGCTAACCGCCATTCCGTTAGCGCTGATCTTTTCGATCTTCGTACTGGAATTCTTTGATATCACCATCAACACAATGACCTTGGGGGGGATGGCTATTGCCATTGGTGTGATCGTAGATGATGCCATTATTGATGTGGAGAATGTATTCAGGCGACTCAGGGAAAACTCAAAACTTCCGGAAACCAAGCAGAAATCGGACATCGATGTAGTATTTGAAGGCTCAAAGGAGATCCGTTCTTCTATTATCAATGCCACACTGATCATTATGATCGTATTCATTCCTTTGTTTTTCTTGAGTGGGATCGAAGGGCGCATGTTACAACCGCTGGGACTAGCCTATATCATATCCATCGGAGCGTCATTAGTAATTGCCATGACCGTTACACCGGCCATGTGTTACTATTTGCTTCCCAGTCAGGCCTCCAAAGGAAAACTGGAAGAAAGCTGGTTCACCAACAAGTTAAAATCAGGCTATGAACATGTGTTGAATGTAGTCCTTCGCATCAAGAAGACTGTTCTGGTTGGAACCTTGGTGCTGTTTCTTGGAACGTTAGTGGTGTTGCCATTTCTAGGAAGGTCATTCCTTCCAGAGTTTAATGAAGGCACGCTGGTGATCAGTGCAGTAACTATTCCGGGAACCTCATTGACTGAATCTAATGCTATCGGAAAGCGAATCGAGGAGATCCTGCTGGAACATCCGGCCATTGAATCAACCTCTCGACGTACCGGACGGGCTGAACTGGATGAGCATGCTCAAGGCGTGAATGCTTCCGAGATAGATGCCGAACTCGACATCCCGGACGGAACGAGCAAAGAACAAGTGTTGGCTGAGATTCGGGAAGACCTGAGTGTAGTTTCAGGAACCAACATCACTATTGGTCAGCCTATTGGACACCGGATTGATCACATGCTGTCCGGTACACGAGCCAACATTGCCGTGAAGATCTTTGGTACGGATCTGTTCAGGCTTCGGGCTTTGGCAGAAGAAGTACGCGGACAAATGGAAACGGTAAAAGGCGTGGTGGATCTTTCAGTAGAACAGCAGCAAAATGTCCCGCAGATCCAAATTCGTCCCGATCGAAGGGCACTGGCTCGCTATGGAATTACCATTCAGCAACTTGCTGAAATGGTGGATGTGGCATTTGCCGGTGAAGTAGTCTCTCAAGTTCTGGAAGGCGATAAAATGTTCGATCTACTGGTTCGCTTTGATGAGGACCACCGTGGCAGCATCGAAGCGGTTCAAAAAGCGACCTTCAATTTAGAAGACGGAAGCATTGTGCCACTGGCAGAACTGGCTTCGGTGACATCCCGAAGTGGCCCTAATACCATCAGTCGTGAAAACGTGCAGCGGAAGATCGTGGTTTCAGCAAATGTAGCCGGCCGTGATCTGCGTGGAACTGTAGATGAGATCCGGGCCAATGTATCTCAGAACGTCAGCTTCCCGCAAAGCTACTTTGTGGAATACGGCGGACAGTTTGAAAGCGAAGCACAGGCCACACGCACCATTTCGTTGCTTAGCATCATTGCCATTGCGGCGATTTATCTGCTATTGTACCTGGAATTCGGTTCTCTCAAAACCGCCTTGCTGGTCATGGTAAATCTTCCTTTTGCCCTCATCGGAGGTATTTACACGGTGCTGTTTACCAGCGGGATCATTTCTATTGCCTCATTGGTAGGCTTTATCACCTTATTTGGTATTGCCACAAGAAACGGTATTCTGATGGTCTCACACTATCAGCAGCTACGGAAAGAAGGAAAGGAATTCATCCAAGCTATCCGGCAGGGAGCGATGGAACGTCTTAATCCGATCCTGATGACCGCACTAACTGCAGGGTTGGCACTTATTCCTTTGGCACTTGCTGCCGGTGAACCGGGGAACGAGATACAGTCTCCGATGGCTCAGGTTATTCTGGGTGGACTCTTGAGTTCTACCTTACTTAATATGGTAGTTATTCCAGCCTTACTGGCGCAGTTTGAAACGCAAAAATAATTTCTAAACAGGAGGGGGACGATGATTGGCTTTTAATCCTCGTCTTCTTCCAGGTTTTTAAGCTTGTTTCGGATGGTGCGGTCAGAAATGCCCAATAATTTTGCAGCTTTCTTCTGGTTTCCCTGCGTATGTTCGAGGGCTTTCTGGATCAGCTGCAGCTCCATGTCTTCAATCGACATTAGTGGGAGGTCGGTGGCAAGAACTTCTTTATTCAGGTTATCATCCACGCTGGAGAACATTTCATGATTGATATGCTCCATGGTGATTTTATCACTGTCTTGGGCTAAGATAATGCCGCGGTGAATTTTATTATTCAATTCTCTCACGTTTCCGCGCCATTCTTGCTGAACAAGATGATTTAGGAGCTCTTCCGAAAGTTCTTTTTTCTCCAGCCCGTATTTCGTTGAATAGTGTTCTACAAAATAATTGGCCAAAACCGGGATGTCGGTTTTACGATCCCTGAGCGGCGGAATTTCAACAGGAAATACATTCAAACGGTAGTACAAGTCTTCCCGGAATTGCTTCTCTGAAATAGCTTCCGCAATGTTTCGGTTTGATGTGGCCAGGATACGCACATCTGCTTTAACCGGCTCCTGACTTCCCACCCGGTAAAATTCATTCTCCTGCAAAACACGAAGCAGTTTAGCCTGAACGTTTAGTTTAATTTCTGTGATCTCATCCAGCAAAAGGGTGCCGCCTTCAGCAGCATCAAAAGCTCCCTGCCGGTCTGAGGTTGCCCCGGTGAAAGAGCCTTCGAGGTGTCCGAATAATGTGCTTTCAACCAGCTCGGAGGGGAGGTTCGCACAATTAATTTTGATATACGGTCCCTGCGCGCGGTTACTGTTAACATGAATCTGATGGGCGAATACTTCTTTCCCGGTTCCGCTTTCTCCCTGAATTAATACAGGAGCAGTATTCCGGGCAATTTGAGGAATGATCCGCATCAGCTTTTTAATCTGTGGATCGTTTCCGATAAACTTATTTTCCGTTTCGTCGGAATTGTCAACCGGGCTTACCAGGTCGCCTTTTTTGTCTTCCCGGGGAGAGTGAGCCACTGATTTGGGCTTTTTGTCTCGTTCTTCCGGATCCGCATTAAAATAACGGTTAACGCGATATAGAATCTCTTTGGCTTTAAAGGGCTTGGTCATGTAATCAAATGCCCCTTTGTGGAGAGCTCGTACGGCGTGGTTGATGTTCCCAAAGCCGGTAATCATAATAACACCGGTATCCGGGTAATTCTTCTTCACGTTGGCAAGCACTTCATCACCGGTCATTTCATTCATTTTAACATCGGTGATGACCAGATCTACACTATTTTTTTCGAGATATTCAGTGGCTTTTACAGGCGATTCAAAAGCGTGAACCTTAAATCCTTCTTTTGTTAATATCTCCTCCATAAAACCGAGCAGGAGTTCGTCATCATCAACAACAAGAATGGAGTGTTTCATAGGTTTTTAGCGGATTAATTTTTTAATAGCGCCAACTTGATGAAAGAAGTTACGGGATTCTCAGACAAAAAAAGAGAGCATTAATGCTCTCTAACTATTTATTAAGATGAAATTAAGAAAGATAAGTCCGCACTATTTGTCAACTATATTCTGTGCTATTTTTGACCATACTTCCGGGTCGTTCAACATCTTACCAATTTCGGTGTTTTTAGCTGCCTCAGGCGACTCTTTCTTGGCGGCTTCATACGCCTGAAGTTTGGCTTTATAATCTTTCAGCTTACCGAAAGAAGCCTGATTCTGCTTTTCAAGTTCAATTTTAGCAAACAGCTCTTCGCTTTTCTTGGCGCTGAAATTTTCCAGAGATACCTTGTCGGTTAACTCCGGGGATTTTTCGGCACGAGAAACTTTAGAAGCTTGCTGACTATTCTCGGAAGCGTCAGTGCTTTTTATTTGGCCGTTAACGTGATTTGTTAGCTTATTAATTTCCATGGTATTATCCCTCTTATTCATCAAGATTAAAAGTACGAAATGTCAGGATTCTTTAAAACACGGTAGCTCTTTTCCACCTTGCGCTGGTTTACAGCTGTGCCTAATTTTTCCTTATGACTGTTTAATATGTTTTGAAGGTTGTTTTGAATGCCATCATTCAGTTCCACAAACGTTTCAAAGAGAAAGCGCAGGGAGATACGTTCCTCTTCCGAAAGTGAGTCTTTGGGGTTTGCTTCGGTTAAGATGCCCAGCTTTTTCACCAGCTCTTCGCGTTGCCCCAGCTGAGACTTGATGGCGTCAAATGAAGGTTCATTCTCATCTATTTCACGGAGAATCGCTTCGCTTCTGTCATTCAGTTGTCCCAATATGTTGTGTAAAGGGGTCATAGTTTGGGTTTCCATCTCATAAATTATTAATAACCGGACATGAAGTTATAAACCGCATCGAACTGAGCTTGTCCTTCTTCGAGAATCAGGTCCAGCTCATTAAATATTCGGCGCTGCTCGGCTTCATATTCTTCCAGGTATTTCCGTTCACTGGCTATACGCCGGTCTAAACGGTCAATTTTTTGATCCAGTCCGCTTTCAATCGCAGAGAGGATTCCATCTGCTTCTGTGTATGATTCGGCCCGTGCCTTCATCATGGCCACCGGAGAGTTCTCGTTGGTAAAGAAATTGGCAATCTGCTCGGGGTTCTGGTTCAGGATGTCATCCAGTTTAGAGGAATCATCGATAACCATCTTTCCGTTATTCTCGAACGTGATGCCCATGTCGGCAAAACTGGCGACCTCACCTTCAGCAACACCGCCTAACGACAGAATAGCTGTTTGCCGTAAGTTAATAGTCAGATTTCGGACCGATCTCACTCCCTGAAGGGGGCCTTTATTTCCGGTTTCAGGATTAATGAATGTACGCTCCCGAATGGTCTCGTTCATTTCATTATAGGCATTGATGAAGTCCTGCAGGTTAGATTTTGCAGCTTCAGTATCACGCTCAACCGTCATTTGTTCCGCTACTCCGGTGGCTTTCTTCATAGTGAAGGAGAGTCCTTCGATAGCATCGTCAACGATATTTTCGGCGCGGTTAAAAGTCACTCCATCAATAATAAACTGAGCATCTAACTCGGCTTGGGGAGTGAGGTGAGTCATGTTCCCGGTAACGCCTGCTAATACACCGGTGGCTCCGCTAAATTGAATACGGTTGTCGTAGCCGGTTTCAAGACTTTTAAGGGAGAACTGAATATTTTCGCCATCCAGGTTAAAAACGCTGGCACTGGCTTCATCACCAAAGAGACTTTCAATTTCAGTTTCAAACGATTCCAGGATTTCCTGGTTGGTTTTATTTACCGTGCCGCCGCTGCCATCGTCTTTGGTGGTTACAACATTTATAGTCTCAGTCTTGTCACCAATGGTCAGTGTCACGGAGCCATCTCCCTGTGCGGCGAGTTCATAGCCGGCACCGGTCATCGTTTCGGAGAGTGCGGTGTCGTTTTTAGCGAGCCTTTCTACGGTGATATTGAAAGCTGATTCATTATCTAAACCGGAAGCGGAGTTTACCTGCACAACCGAATCATCACTGGAAGTAGTTTTAAACGGTTCAAAAGACCGGTTGCTTGGGGTTTCAAGCTCCTTAATGATATTCTCAAAATCAGAGATCGCCTTACTCACGGTTCCAACGGCAGACTTTGATTCTTTCTCATCCCGAACCTGCACTTCCATCCGAAGCATTTTCTGGCTTTCAATATTAACAAGCTGCGTTACGAACGACTCGTACGAACTTGTTTGACTCATAAGGCTGGAAATAGATGCCATAGTTAGAGGTATTGACGGTTACTGTTTATTTATTGCTGAACTACAGAGGGGGAAGGTTGTTTTTGATTGGCAACTTCTTCCCAGGTTTCTCTTAAAGGCTCCAGGATTTCACGGATTTCTTCAAACCGCTGCTTCCGGGCCAGGTCCTGGCAATACCGGTAAAGCTCAAAAAGCTGACCGGCGGGTTCATAATCAAAATTCAATCCTTGTATCAATTCAGATAGAATGGCTTTTACTTTTCCCTGATCTTCGCGGTAGGAGGCCTGTATAACCAGGTCATACATCTTCACTACCAGCTTCAGCGGGGAAGCATTCATCACAGATTGTTTTTGATAGACTAATTGTGGATCTCGCATAATTTTGAAATTGATGAAAGTAACTCCCGGTTCTTTTCGGCCAAATACCGTCAAAACTTAAATTAGGAGTTTTTAATGTTTCTCAATCCATCACAGGCTTAAAAACCTGTTGCGGACAAACTTGTTTTGGCAACTACTGTGCCAAAGTTGAAAACCATCGATCGGTAGTTTTTGAGGCAAAATGAATCCGGTTTGATACCTGACAGGCGGAAAAATATTCTGAAGCGGAAAATTTGGCCCTCACTCTGAGTCTCAAACAGGCGAATTACAAGATGGAATTGGGCTTTTATACCATGGCATCATTTTTGGAAAAGAGAGGGTGTTGAAAACCAGAAAACTCATTTTCGATTATGAAAGTAGAATTAGCGCGCGCCCAAAAGTTATTAGATCAGAGATACCCGGATCCGGATGAAGCGATAAAATTGCTTGACCCTTTGCTAAGGCGAGAGTCTAAACACTGGCTGGTCTATTACTTCCTGGGGATTGCTCAAATGCAGAAGTCCAATTTTGAGAAAGCCATTGGGTACTTCGAGAAATCCATCGGTGAGCATGATCAAAACTCCCAGACCTATTTGTTGGTAGCTCGCTGTTATTATGAACTGCAGGATTTCGAAAATGCAGAGCGATTTGGGAAAGCGGCCGTACAGTTGAACCAGGAGCTGTTAGATGCCTGGATGTTTATGGGGCAGCTGTACTGGGATCAGGCATTATTAAATAAAGCCATTCAATGTTACACTATTGCCAATAAACTGGACCCGAAGAATTACCTGATTGCTTACAATATCGGGCAAATTTATGCTGATCAGGGTGACTATAAGAAAGCCCTGGAATTGTACGATATTACCCTGCAAATGGAGCCAAAGCTAATTGATGCCGGTATCAAGAAAGCGCAGATTTACCAGTCGATTGGTGAACATGAGCAGGCGGAAGAAGCCATCGGGAAAGTACTGGAGATTGATAGCGAAAACCTGCTGGCGTTGAGCGTACTCTCTCTGTTATATCGTGCCATGGGTAGATATAGCGAGGCCATTGAATTGAATGAACGTTTGCTGGATCGTTACCCTAACGACGGAAATGTGCGGGTAAATTATGCACTCTGCCTTGTGGAAACCGGCCAATATGATGAAGCGGAGAAGAATTACCGGAGAGCATTAAAGGATGCCCCGGAAACGCAGCAGTCACTTTCCAACTATCTAATGGGGATACATTACAATCCCAAGCGAACCAAAGAAGAGATTTTTGAAGCTCATTCACTTTGGGATCAATATTATGCACCGGAAGAACGGCCCGAACGTCCGGTTCCTGCCAATAATGATAAAGACAAGAAACTGCGTGTTGGGTTTATCTCGGGTGGGTTTAAAAAACACCCGGTAGGCTGGATGATAACATCCGCCCTTGAGGAACTTCCCAAAGATGAAATTGCAACCTATATATATACCACCGATACCTACCACGATTCACTTACTAAACGCATTCGGGAAGCCAGTGCAAAATGGACATCCGTAGTGGGATACAGCGATGAGGTGGTTGCTCAGATTATTAAAGACGATGAGATTGATATCCTGGTAGAGCTTTCCGGACATTCATCAGGGAACCGTTTGAAAACAGTAGCTCTGGAACCAGCCCCAATTACCATAAAATGGGTGGGAGGTTTGTTCAATACTTCAGGGTTACAGTCGATGGATTACCTGCTGACCGATGCGAAAGAATCTCCGGAAGGAGAGGAGCCATTTTACACCGAAAAATTGGTTCGTATGCCGGACGATTATGTTTGTTATACCCTTCCAAACTATGACATTGATTTAGCAGAAGCTCCTGTTACCCAAAATGGATACATCACTTTTGGGTGTTTCAATAACCCTACCAAGATAAACACACAGCTTTTGTCTAAATGGGCAGAAATTCTGAAGCAAGTTCCTGATAGCCGTCTTTTTCTCAAGAGCAAACAGTACGACACGGAATTAGTTAGGGAGCGAATTACTCAACATTTGGCGGAGTGTGGTATTGAGGAAGACAGGGTGATTTTTGAGGGATATTCGCTCCATAATGAACTACTTGAATGCTACAATAAAATTGATATTGCACTGGATCCATGGCCGTATTCCGGTGGATTAACAACCATCGAAGCTTTATGGATGGGCGTGCCGGTAATCACCAATTCAGGTCCTACTTTTGCGGGGCGACACTCTACTTCTCATTTGACGAATGCGGGATTCCCGGAATGGGTGACTAACAACTGGGAAGACTATATACAAAAGGCAGTTTCTCTTGCCGGTGATGTTGATCAATTATCAAAGTTAAGAGCTGAACTTCGGGGACGCCTATTAAGCTCCCCGGTATGCGATGCTCAACGCTTTGCCCGCAACCTGGCGAATGCCTTCCGCGAGATGTGGCTTCAGAGAGTGAAAGGATATGAGAAGAATCTTCCCGAAGGAGAATGGCAGGATCATATTTGGGTGTCACAGAAAAAAAAAGAACCCGAGACCCAAGCTGAATCACTTCAAAACGGAATAAAAGACAAAGCGTTGAAGAAGGGGATTTATGTAAATAAGTCTCTTGTGAAGTTCACGGATACTCCATCAGATGTGGTAGAGGCCATAGTGAATACTCAGGATTTAAAGTATGCGGAACCATTGAGTGTGGCCATTCCGGAATCTGAGCTTTTCAGGTTGAGGAATATATTTGAAGATCATGAATATGGACTCCCTTCAGTTTTTCAGCTGAATGAGAACAGTGTGGTTGTTGATATAGGGGGAAATGTTGGGTCTTTTTCATTATATGCCCGGCAGTGGAATCCGGATTGCCAGATCCACAGTTTTGAGCCCAACCCACAGGTGTTTCCACTTTTGGCTCACAATGTGAAAGGCCTTGATAATATTTCCATTACTAAGGTAGCCCTGAGCGATCAGAATGGTGAAATAAATCTGTTTCAGCACCCAAGGAATACAGGTCAGTCTTCAACGACTGTACACATGAAAGGCGGACATGAGGTTACTGTTAAGATGCAGAAAAGCGGAGAAGCACTTGCTGAGAAAGGAATCAACAAGATCGATGTCCTCAAAATTGATACCGAAGGTGCTGAAGTTTCTATTCTGAAAGGCATGAAAGATCTGCTCATCAACACCGGCTTTATTATGCTCGAATATCATTCAGAAGCAGATCGCCGGGAGATAGATGCCATTCTATCCGGATTCAGCGTGTATGCATCGGGAGTTTCAGTTCCTTGTGAAGTTGGAACCATCAAGTACATCAACAACAGGATTCTAAACAAATAATATTGTGAAAGCAGAATTAGAAAAGGTCCGGCTTTTATTGGATCGGGCACAACCCGATGCTGATGAAGCAATAAAGGTTCTGAGCTTATTGGCAGAACAGGGTAATGAGCACTGGCTGATTGATCACTTTCTGGGAATTGCCCACATGGTGAAAGCCAGCTATAAGAAGGCAGTCGTTTACTTTGAAACTTCTCTTACCAAGCATGCGGAAAACCCACATGCTTACTTACAAATTGCCAAATGTTTTAACGCACTTTCAGATTTTGAACAGGCAGAGCGTTATGGAAAAGCAGCCATTCAGTTAGATCAGCATTTGCTGGAGGCCTGGATGTTTATGGGTGAAATTTACCGGGGGCAGTCTGATTCAGAAAAAGCCATTCAGTGTTTTACCATCGCTAATAAACTGGCCCCAAAGAATCATGTTATTGCCTATAAATTAGCCGGAATTTATTCCGAAAAAGGGGACCTCAAGAAAGCAATGGAGCTGTACGATATTGCCCTACATATGCAGCCCAATTTCGAAGTAGCAAGAGCAGAGAAAGATAAGCTCTATACCTCTTTTGGAAGAAAGAGTAAGCCACGAGGCGGAAAATACATTCACCTATGCTTCAACCATTTGTATGCGAAGTCACTATCGGATATGCTGGCTTCTGTGAACGAGGAATATGATCAGCAGCATCTTCTATTTGTAGAATCACACTGGGCCATTGAAGAGTATAAACCTGATTTAAGCAGTAATGAACACGCTGCCTGGTTTAATCATGAGTACGATTTTCCAGCCATTATTAACCGATGCCTGGATTCAGATGTGGATGCAATATTTGTACACGGACTGTTTTTTAACTGGCAGAAAAAACTGATCAAAGAAATCGGTTCAAAAAAACATATTGGATGGATTATCTGGGGTGGTGATCTCTACAATCCCATCAAAATAAAAGAGCCGATAGTAGATATTGTTGAACATATCGACAGTATCCACTCATTGGTTGAAGGCGATGTTGAAGTGTTTAAAAAACATTACGGAGACTGCCCGACTTTCCGATTTGGTTATCCCTATCCGGGACTCTATGGAGATATTCCGGAGACTATCGAAAGTAACGATCGCCCAAGAATTATTGTAGGGAACTCAGGGGACTATTCAAATAATCATATCGAGATTTTGGAGGCACTAAGGACGAAGAAAGATGTAAGAAATTATGATATCCTGCTCCCGGTGTCCTACAACTTAATTCCGGAATATGAGAATGCGATCCTGAAATGGTTAAATGCAGCAGGGATGACGGATTGTGTAAAACTCATCAAAAATTTTATTGAACCGGATAAATACAGAGTTCTCGTGGACTCTTCAGATATGCTGATTACGGCTCATAATCGCCAACAAGCCATCGGGAATATGCTTTTGTCGTTATACAGCGGTAATGCTACTGTTCTAAAAAAGAAGATTACGGTGGGTGAAAAAGAGCAGATGAACCCAACCTGGAAAATGTTGAAAAAATACGGCTTGGATATATCGGGTTTTGAGGAGTTTAAAAAAGCACCATCTATACGATCTTTTCTGAGAAAGTCTCAACCTCAGAAAACCCGAAATCAACAAATTATCATCAATGAATTTGGTTTAGAAACCCGGGCAAAAGATCTGGTAACATCCTGCAGCACAATCAGAGAAAGGATAACTGAACACGCGCTGGTGAATTAAGATGGAATCAATAGTGCAAGCAACCGCAACTTACACGAATATAGATGCCGTTGAAATCGAAGTTGGAGAAGGTACGGTTATAGAAGAGTCGGCAGTGATTAGGGGATTGAACGGACCGGCCACAACCATCAAAATTGGAGATAATTGCTACATCGGCAAGAACGTGCAGATTATCTGTGATCACTTTGAGCTGGGGGATTACTCCAAAATTCATCACAACACTAATGTGCATGGCTACAAACCCTGTGTTATCGGGCATAACGCCTGGGTCGGGCAGTATTCGATCATCGACAGTATTGGTGGGACGACCATTGGTAATAATTGCGGGATAGGGGCACACTCTCAGCTATGGTCACACATCAAGTATGGAGATACCCTGGAAGGCTGCCGGTTTTTAAGTGAAAGCTCACTGGCTGTAGGTAACGATGTATGGTTTGTGGGCCACTGTATTGTTTCCCCCATCAAAGCCGAAGATAAATCGATGGCGATGGTTGGCTCGGTGGTGACTAAAAACATGGAGTACAACCAAATTTATGCGGGCTCTCCGGCTCGTTCTCTTTCAGAAAAAATTGGCCCTCAGTTTGAAGAGGTAAGTCTCGATGAAAAGATGGAGAAAATGAACATGTACATGAAAGAGGCAGGAATTTCAGAAGAGAAGGTTAAGGTGGTAAGCAACATTACGGAATTCAATTTCGATGACGAGGTCAGCTACTTCGATGTGGCTTCCAGAACCTATACCAAAAAGCGCTCCACGGACGAAGTACAATTCATGAAGTATCTGCTTCCTGAAAAAGGAAAATTTGTGCCCTATGAGTAAATACAAAATTCCTTTTAACAAACCATTCATAACCGGCAACGAACTTGAATACATTCAGGATGCGGTAGATTATGGGAAGATTTCCGGGAATGGAAAGTACACTCAGAAAATTCATCGGTTTTTTGAGCGGCAGTTTGGGTTTAAGAAATGCCTGCTTACTACATCCTGCACTGATGCTCTCGAAATGGCTGCTATCCTATTAGATGTGGAACCCGGTGATGAAATCATCATGCCGTCCTATACTTTTGTTTCCACAGCTAATGCTTTTGTTTTGCGTGGTGCGGTTATTCGTTTTGTGGATTCCAGAAAAGACCACCCCGGAATGGATGAGGATAAGATTGAAGAGCTGATCACCGAAAAAACAAAAGCTATTGTAGTAGTACACTATGCCGGAGTTGCTTGTGATATGGACAAAGTGATGGAAATAGCAGATCGATATAACTTGTTTGTTGTGGAAGATGCTGCCCAGGCCATTAACAGTTATTACGAACATGCGGATGGAGTTAGGAGTCCGCTGGGCTCCATAGGACATTTGGGGACATTCTCATTCCACGAAACCAAAAATATTATGGCCGGCGAAGGGGGGATGCTGATTGTAAATGATGATCGTTTTGCCGAGAGGGCCGAAATCATTTGGGAGAAGGGAACCAACCGAACGGCATTCTTCAGAGGTGAAGTGGATAAATACGGCTGGGTAGATATCGGTTCTTCGTTCTTGCCTTCAGAACTGAATGCTGCTTTTCTATATGCACAGTTGATGAACCTGATTCGGATTCAGCAAAAGAGAATGTGTATTTGGAACCGATATCATAGAGGTTTGGTTGAAGCCTGCCGGCGCTTGGGAATCCGCAGACCTGTCATCCCACAGTATGCTACCAATAATGGCCATATGTATTATGTGGTATGCCAAGGCACACAACAACGCGACGAGCTTATTACATATTTAAAGGAGAGAGACATATTGAGTGTATTTCATTATCAGTCGCTGCACTCTTCAAAATTCTTTATAGACAAACACGATGGAAGAGAACTTCCATATTCTGATTTGTATTCGAAAAACCTCGTTCGCTTTCCTCTTTACTACGAGCTTAATAAAGCTGAACAGAACTACATTATTCAACAAATAAATGAATTGAGTGTTAAGGGAACAGAAGACCAAATGAAGAAGGATAGTATAACAGAAACCGATAATCTGTTTTGCAACATCAGGTCGGGCAAGGTTTCTCTCAATCAATTAAAAACACCGCTAATACAGGACTACAAGATATAATTATGGAGAAATCGAAAAACTTTAAGCAGCAGGAAATTCAACTCATCATTAAGAGGGTTTCTCAATTTCTGCAGAATAACAGAGCAGAAAGGGAAGCTCAAATACCTAAAGTTGCTCTTAAAAACGAAAATGTAGCCAATTGCACGCTGCTTCTGAACCGGGAAATGCTGCTGGAGAAAATGAAAAAGAATTCAGTGGTTGCGGAAATTGGAGTAGATGAGGGGCATTTTAGTCGTCTCATCCGGAATGTAGTTCAACCCAAAAAATTTCATTTGGTAGATATATGGGGTACCGATCGTTTTCATGAAGGTAAATACCAGGATGTGAAAGCCTGTTTCCAGGATGAAATTGACGAAGGAAAAGTGCAAATACACCGAAAACTTTCAACGGAGGCGGCAGTTGACTTTGAAGATGGATATTTCGACTGGATATATATTGATACCGATCACTCATATGAAACTACCCGGGACGAACTTAACAAGTACGCTCCAAAAGTTAAAAAGGGCGGGATTATTGCTGGTCACGACTATGTTACAGGGAATTGGATTACTACCTACCGATACGGTGTGATTGAAGCCGTACACGAATTCTGTGTGAAAAACCATTGGGAACTACTGTATATAACGGTTGAGCCAACAGAAAATCAGAGTTTTGCTATTCGAAAAATTCAGGATTCTTAGAACCCCTCTTTATTAGCAAGTGTAACGCTCGGAATTAAAACCGGCTGTCATAATATGATAGCCGGTTTTTTTATGCTTTTAATTAGAGCTTATATAGAAATATCTGACGCACACAAGAACAGGTATTCATGAAAATTACATTTTAGGTTAATCCAACTTATTTTCAATTATCTGTCATAAAGGGCCTTTGAGGGCTCTTTTTTTGTTTAATGAAATTATTTAAGGAATAATTTAAGAACGCTATTTCACCTACGATAACTTGAGTAACCAAAGCAACTCATAAGAAACTTTAATTAATCAAAAAGGTGAAATATCATGGCAAGTTTTGGAGATTTAAACAGAGTAAATACTAACGTTCAATCGTTAGACTCACAGTTATCACTGAACCGAGTAAACCGTGACCTTGCTGACAGCCGTATGCGTATGTCAACCGGTCTTAAAATCAACAAAGCAGAAGACAACGCTGCCGGGTACTCGATTGCAACCAAATTGAAAAGTAGAACAGCCGGACTGGAGCAAGCCCTTCAGAACGTAGGCGATGCCAAGTCTGTACTCGATATTGCGGAGTCCAGCTTCGACACCATCATGGACAGCCTCGTTGAGATGAAAGGTCTGGCTACCCAGGCTGCCAACGATACATTAGGCGACACCGAGCGTGGCTACATCGGCGACCAGATCAAAGCCCTGGGCGACGACATTAACGAAATCGCTAACCAGACCGTATTCCAGGACTTCGATCTGCTGAACGGTGACGCTGCTGGCGACATGTCCGGATCACTTGACCTTACCTTCCAGGTAGGTGAGCGTGCTTCTGACACCATCAGCACTTCCATCGACGCTGTAAACGTTGGTGAGCTGTTTGCTGCTTCCGGAGATGCTTCTCTGGGTGCTACAACAACCGCCGGTGGTGGTGCTGCTGCAGGTGCTGCGATTTCAGCTACTGCGGCTACAACCAGTGGACAAGGTGCATTGACTTTCGCTGCTACAGCAACTTCTTCTGACTTCCGTAGCTTCCTGAGCTCTGTTGACAGTGCAATTGATGAAATGTCGAACCGAGTGAACGACATTGGTATTACTCAGTCTTCTCTATCTGTACGTGAAGAGACCTTGTCTGAGTCGATCAGCGCAAACGAATCTGCCAAGTCTCGTATCATGGATACCGACTTTGCGAAAGAACAAAGTAAATCTGTTAAGCTTCAGATTCTGCAGCAGACTGCAACATCATCTCTGGCGCAAGCTAACATGGGACCACAGTCTGTACTTGGATTCCTCGGATAATATTCAGAAATCCAGCGAACAACATAGTAAATCCATATCGCTTAAAAGGGCGGTATGGATTTTTTTATTGATAGAAGATGGAAGGCTCAGTTTTTTTACCTATATTTAAGACAATTAACTCTTAAATAGATTCTATGTTGTTATCAAAGTCTTGTGTGTATGGTTTGAGAGCCAGTTTATACCTTGCTTCGAGAGCTGAGCAGGAGTATACATCTATTCGAGAAATTAGCGAAGAGCTGGAGATTTCCTTCCATTTTCTTACGAAGATACTGCAACAGCTTACCGCAGATTCTTTAATGGAATCCTATAAAGGGCCAAATGGAGGAATCCGCCTATCGGAAAAAGGAAAGAAGGCAACTTTGTTAGACGTGGTTATTGCGATAGATGGACCGGGACTTTTCACACAATGCGCACTTGGCTTGCCGGGATGCGGATCATCGGCTCCATGCCCATTACACGATAGCTGGCTGACTGTTCGCGAATCGATTAAGGAAATGCTGGAACGTACCGACTTGAAGCATCTAGCCCGTGAAGGGAGAGCGAATAAGTTTCGCATCACTGCTGATGGGTCATTTGCCTGGCAGTAAAAAAATTAAAACTAATAAAAGATAAAATACTCTTAAATATGGTTAATTCAGAAACACTATCACAGAAAACAGTAGGGCAGATTGTTGCCGAAGATTACAGAGCAGCGCAGGTATTAAGATCTTACGGTCTTGATTTTTGCTGTGGCGGAAAAGTATCGCTTGAGAAAGCCTGTACTAAAAAGGGCTTGGATTTAAATAAAATTGAAACCGATCTGAATGCACTTGATTTAGATGCCGGTGAAAATCATAATTACAATGACTGGTCGCTGGACTTTCTGGTGGATTATATTGTTAACAATCACCATAGTTTTGTGCGGAAAATGCTGCCGGAAATTGATTTTTATGCTGAAAAAGTAGCAAGGGTACATGGCGAGAGAGATCCGGAACTGCTTGATATTCTTCAGAATGTACGGTTGCTGAGGAGTGAGATGCTCGGACACCTTCAAAAAGAAGAAGAGGAGTTGTTTCCCCGGATTAAAGAGCTGGTTCAGGATCAGAAAAAAGGATCGGTAAAAGAGGCTATCGTTGAAGCCCTGGAAGATGAGCATGATAAGGCCGGTGATTTAATGGCTAAGATCGAAGAACTAACCCAAGGCTTTAACCCGCCGGAAAATGCATGCGCTTCATACCGCGTTCTGTTCCAGAACCTTGAAGGCTTCCAGCAGGATTTACACAAGCATGTACACCTGGAGAATAACATTCTCTTTCCAAAAGCTTTGGAACTTGAGCAACGATTAAATTAAGAGTGAAAGGGTGATGGTATAGTCACCCTTTCCTTTACTTCATTTTAACTACACATAAGAGGTGTAATGTAAGTTGGGTCGTTTTGCGCTCCGCTAACAAACAACTAATAAATTGCTATGCAAAATTCTCTTCACTCTTTCTCTATTCCTGTAATGGGAACGGGGCATTCAATCGACTCACCGATTAGAGTAGCTCCATATGGAATCAACTCGGTAATTTCAATTGTTGATGATCTTCTGATTGAGCGCATCAGAAAGCATTATGCTACTCTTTTTGAGCTTCCCTATGAGAATATTCCAAGGAATGCAGAAGATGGACGGGCTCGACGGATAACCGCTTATCTCGATCTGGTACAGGAAATCGTGAATCAGAAATTTGAAGCGATCAAAAGTCAGCCTTTTTTCGAGAACAATGAGAAGTCGAAGTACTTTGAAATGCTTCCTAACGCTTCCGGTATCAAGAAAAAGTATCAGGATTTATTAAAGACGAGTCCGGGGCAGAATCGGGAAGAACTGGCTTCAAACCTAAACAACAAAATGCAGCACGGCTCTATCGACGTTAACATAATGTCAAAAGTAGATGGTTTCAGTTTTCCGAATAGCGGACAGCCCATGACAGCAGAATACAGCGATGGCAGTGCTGCACTACGGGGATATGCAAACAGCCAACTTTCTTCCAGTCTTATTCTCTCAGCCGGCTTCAATCCCCGTTTATATAATTACCTGGCAGAGTTCGAAGATTTCTATCGGGATGTAAAAGGTCAGATCAAAAAGAAAATTATTCTGAAGGTGAGTGATTTTCGGTCCGCATTGATACAGGGAAAATACCTGGCAAAAAAGGGGTTGGAAATATTTGAATATCGTATTGAGTCTGGCTTAAACTGTGGGGGACACGCATTCGCCTCCGATGGGTATTTATTGCCGTCCTTACTCAAAGAATTCCGTGAGAAGAAAGAGATGTTGAGTTCTTCCATTCAGCCGTTGATTGAAAAGTTTTATGAAGAGGAACTTGGCCGCGAGTTTAGCGGTGAATGGGCCGGTAATCACCCCAGAATTACCGTACAGGGTGGAATTGGTACCAGCGGTGAAGCAAGGCGTTTACTGGAAGATTTTGAAATGGATGCCACCGGATGGGGGAGTCCGTTTCTGATGGTTCCTGAAGCTACAACGGTTGACGAGCCAACTATGCAACTTCTGCAAGAGTCCAAAGAAGAGGACCTGTATCTGTCGGGAGTTTCACCTCTGGGTGTTCCTTTCAACAATGTGAAAAATACGGGTTCGGCAAAATGGCATCAAAAGCGAATAGAAAAAGGCAAACCCGGCTCGCAGTGCCCAAAAGGTTTTTTGGAGTCCAATACGGAATTTACGGAGAACCCGATTTGTACAGCCTCAACGCAATACCAATTGCTGAAGATTGACCAGATTAATCAGAGTGAAGTATCTGATGGTTTAAAAGCAAAGCAACGGGAGAAAGTGCTGGATAAAGCTTGTCTTTGTGATCACCTGGGAAATGGAGCTTTAATTACATTGGGAATTTTGAAGCCTAACCGAGCCCCGCAAGCGATTTGTCCCGGCCCGAACATTGCATGGTTTAATCGGCAATACAGCCTTCAGGAGATGGTTGCTCATATCTATGGCAAAATTGACTCGTTGGTGCCGGTAAAACGCCCGCACATGTTTGCTAAAGAATTGGTGATGTATGTGGATTATTTTGAGGAGTTGATCAACCAGAGTGAAAGTCCCGCTGATGATTTTAAAAAAATGACTCGCTTTAAGAAAAACCTGGAAGATGGAATGGCATACTGCCTTGAGATTTCAAAGGGGCAGGCTTATGAGTATGAGAATCTTGAATCGATTAGCAGGACAGTGGAAGAACAGAGTAAGCGGTTAGCTGAACTCTATGAGTCTTTTCAGTCTTCTGCGTTAGTTCTTGCTTAAAAAGAACATTCCCCTATGCCACTAATAACTCGTCTGTTTCTAAAAACCGGGCTGGTTTATTTTTTAGGAGCGTTGCTGGTTGGGATACTTCTTCAGGTTGATGCTCTTGGGATTCCTAACCTGGTTCCCATGTTCTGGCACATGTTAATGGTAGGGTGGATAACCCAAATTATTATGGGCGTTTCGTTGTGGATGTTTCCGGGCAGAATCAAAGAAGAGAGCTTTCAAAATCAAAAATGGGCGTGGCTTGCCTATGGATTTCTGAACCTGGGATTGATCCTGCGGTTCGCCTCTGAACCAATGATAGTTCTTTCAGAAGGATATCATTGGAAGATTCTGCTCGTTATTTCAGCTATTCTTCAATTTGTGGCTGTACTTTGTTACGTAATTGAAATCTGGCCCCGGGTACTTTCAAAAGCGCAGCGGCGTAAAAAGAATAAAAGCTCACGCTGATATGACACTCCCATCTCGCTTGCTGATTAAGAGTTCACTCATTTGCCTGTTAGTTGGAGTATTGCTTGGTGCGCTGATCTTAATCAATAAAGCGTTGAATATTGACCCTGAAATTTGGGGGCTTCTGCCGGTTCACATCGAGCTGATGATATTCGGCTGGATCATCCAGTTTACCCTGGGCGTGGCTTACTGGATTTTGCCCCGATATCTTAAGGGTGAAGCGAGAGGTAATCGCCTTCCTGCTTACCTCATGGTCTTACTCTTTAACCTCGGAATTTGGTTAATGGTTTTTGCTGAATTAACCGAGGCGGGTGATTATATACACCTTGTTGCACGAGGGCTTGAGTTCTCAGCCGTAGTACTATTTATAAGCCTGCATTGGAAAAGAATTGTAAGCTTTAACAAAAATAGGCATTAAAGCTTGTCAATAACACGCTTCAGCATATTCTGTACATCCTTAGCAACATCACCTAATTCTGCGTTTTCAATAGCCTGCATGGAGGCAATAGGGTCAACGGCAGATACTTCTACTTCACCGGAATCATGCTCCTGAACAATTACATTGCATGGAAGCATTAATCCGATATGACCTTCAGCTTGTAGCGCTTTATGTGCATTGGGCGGATTGCAGGCTCCTAAGATTCGGTATTTCCGAAAATCTACGTCCAGTTTCTTTTTGAGTGTTTCCTTAATGTCGATTTCAGTGAGCACACCAAAGCCTTCTTCTTTTAAAACGGCTGTGGTTTTCTCAATTGCATCGTCAAAAGAGAGATCGATTTTCTTGCTGAAATGATAAGACATTGTATCTAAGATTTGTGTTCGGATTTATTAATTCAACACGGCTATTGTCACCTTTGGTTCCAGTATGATTTCGGTTTTTAAAGACCTGGAAATAAGACACGCTTCTTCGGCTTTTTCCAGAATCCGGTAAGCTTTGTCTTTGGCTTTTTCATCGGTAATTACAAGCCTGGGCTTCAAATAAACCTCTTTGATTGCATATTTGCCCTCTACCTTTGCAAGCACACCGGTTGATGGTACATCCAGAGATTC
The DNA here is from genome assembly GCF_017641085.1 of Gracilimonas sp. Taxonomy (NCBI): domain Bacteria; kingdom Pseudomonadati; phylum Balneolota; class Balneolia; order Balneolales; family Balneolaceae; genus Gracilimonas; species Gracilimonas sp. Next base: position 759,794 of record NZ_JAEPPI010000001.1, read on the forward strand.
ATAGTCGAGTTTAGAATATTCTGCGATCGCAGCAAAAGTAGTCATAAAACAACTGCTTATAGAGGCGACGAAAAGATGCTCCGGTGACCAGATCCCTTCAATCCCTCCGGGGAAATCGGGTGGAGTGGCCACTTCAATTTGGTCATCGAGTTTATCAGAACTCAACGTTCCAATGCGGTCGTGTTCCCATTTAAGATCCACATCATACAGGTGCTTGTCAGCCATCATGATTGCTCCAGTTTTTGTTCAATAATTTGCTTTAGCTGCGGCATTTGTACAACGCCCGCTTGTTGCCAAAGCACTTCTCCTTTTCGGAAAAGAATAAGATTTGGGATGCCTCTAACCTGATATCGAATAGCTACGTCAGGATTCCGTTCAGTATCAATTTTGATAATGTTTAACCGATCTCCCATTTCAGATTTCAGTTGTTTTAAAATAGGGGGCATCATTTTACAGGGAGCACACCAATCGGCATAAAAATCAACCAAAACGGGTGTTTCACCTTTTATGAGTTCGGAGAATGATTTCTTTTTCGTGTCGTTGCTTTCCATAATTATTTATTTAATCTCGGTAAAATCCGGTTCTTCATATTCTTTAAAGGATGTTTGGTGTTCATCTACAGGGACTCCACAAGATGGTGAAACCATACAGCCCTTATTGGTAACAGCTTGAAAGAGAAAGAAAGCGGCTAACATCCCGGTTATAATTTCCCTGTCAATAATGGCCAGGGTGGTAAAGAACACAGCAATACCCAAAGCCACCCACCGCATGGTATGCCAGTTCGTGAATAAAGAAATTTTACTGTTCATAATTATAGATAGTCTTTTAATGTGAAGACTATGTTAACCTGATTTCGGGAGGAGGGAGCAGTTGTTATAACAAGTCATCTGAAATTTAAATCAGACATTATGAGCGACTTCAAATAATTGTTTTCATTAAGAAGAATTACTTGTCGGTACGGTCAATTTTTGCTGTCTTTAGGCAAAGGGTAAGGGTGAGACCATAGGCAAGATGCATAAACAAGCCGGCCAGAATCATGAGGCCGGGAAACCAGGTGTTGGTATAAAAGATCCCGAAGTTTTCACCCGCCGCCAGCGACACAAAGGGTGAAATGATGACCCCTGCTACAACGGAAATAATCAGGCCATAAATCAACCCTTGGGTAATCCACCTTCCCGGAATCCTATGCTGTAGAAAGGCTACCCAAATCAGCGCCAGCAGAATTCCGCCGATGTTGTAAGCCAGGTTTCCGAAAACTATATGGTAAGGGTCGCCGGGGAGGGAGTGATTGAAGCTTTCGGTTAATATGTACCCGATGTCTAAAGCGGGAAAGCCCATCCCCCCCAAAAGAAAGGCTACCATGGCCATAACAAAGGTGGCAATAAAACCGGAAATAACGGTGCGAAAAAAGACTGAAGAAGACATGACATTCTGATTAATTGAATAAAGCCAACGGGGGATTATACTAAAGTTTTACTTTTCACACTTCTTACAATTTAACAGGCTCCCCAATCTTGATTTCCGTCCTTCTTTGGAAACCACCCATGGGCGGAGTTGCCAGGGTGGGTTGTGCCGCACATGCTGGGTATGCCCGCATTTCAATTCCGCAACCCAGTCGCCTTGCTCATCTTTGTGAAATCCTGTGATGGGTTGTTTCATACTTCAGGTCTTCGGGTTGTTATTTCGTGATTGAACATGGGAAATACTGATTTAGGGATCTACATAGAGTTTATAGAATATATTAAAGACATCTTCATCTTAAATTCACAATACTCGCTTATCATCTGCTAAAGAACATTCAAAACAAATAAAAGACAAAATACTCTTAAAACTTTAACTCAAAATTACACAACTATGAGACTCTCAAAATTAACTCTTTCCATGTTGTTTGGCTTATTATTTACAAGTTTGGCGTTTGCTCAAACAGCCGAATATACCCTGGATGGTATGACATTCGGTATGCCGGAAGCGGAAGTATTCACTGAAGATTATGACGGACCTCCCGTTGTAGGAGAATACGTTACCCTGCTGCCTAATCTTAAACCCTTAGACTACGAGGGCAATAAGCATCACGAGGTACGAATAGATATACTGGTTCAGGAAATCGAAGTGGCCGAAGGTGTTCGATACCGTGCGTGGACATTTGGCGGAACGGTTCCGGGCCCCGTACTTCATGTTAAGGAAGGAGACCGGATTACATTCACCATGAAAAACCGGTCTGATGAAGAAGTGACAATTACAGAACCTTCAAAAGGCGGTTCACCATTCATGCAACAAGTGGCTGAAAATACTTATCAAAAAAATAAGTCGGCCATTATGCCTATGCCACACTCTATGGATTTCCACGCCGGAACCGTAGCTAAAGATGACAAGTGGAGAACCATAGGGCCGGGTGAATCCATTAAATTTGACTGGATTGCAAACTACGCAGGTTCTTACATCTATCACTGCGGAACTCCAAGTGTTCTTATGCACACCGCAATGGGGCAACATGGTGTAGTTGTAGTTTCGCCTAAAGACGGTTACCCAACCGATTATGAAGTTGACCGTGAATATGTAGTGGTTCAATCCGAGTACTACCTGGAAAAAGGTTCCGGCGAATTGTATCAGTACGACTTTGAAGGCGCTTCAAATCGTCAGCCTTCCCACGTTGTATTTAACGGCCACCAAACCATTATGCACGACCAGCCACTGAAAGCCAATGCCGGCGAACGAGTACGTTTCCACTTCTCCAATAACGGACCAAGCGGAACCTCCAGCTTCCACGTAATTGGCGGCATCTTTGACCGGGTATGGCTTGAAGGTCACCCATTCAATGAAATGCGCGGAATGCAGACTGTACTTGTAGGAGCTTCCGGCTCAGCAACTTTAGACATGATTGTACCTGAAGAAGGCAAGTACATCCTGATTGACCACGAGTTTGCCGATGCAGAATTAGGCGCAACCGGTACACTGAAAGCAGGCCCAAGACAGGAAAAGTAAACCGGTGAAGCTGAAAAGCTCACTGATTTAAAAATTTGAATAGTAGATACTGTAAGGGCGAATTGAATTCGCCCTTACAATTTTTCAAAAAATAGATACGATGAGATCCCAAAGGAACATATACGGCTTAAAAAGTTGGGCCCTGACCGGTATAGTTGGTTTATTGGTTAGTTTGTTGAATCCGGTGATGGCACAACAAGAGCGGGTATTGATTCCGGCGGGATCTTTTCATTCTATCCTGCCCGAAGTTAAAGGTGAGCCCATTTCAGTGGACTCTTTTTATATAGATAAAACAGCAGTTACCAACGAAGATTTTCTCCAATTTCTTCAGGAAAATGATAGCTGGCAAAAAGACGAAATACCGTCCATTTTTGCAGCTCAGAATTACCTGAACCATTGGGAGGAGGCAAGCACTCCCGGTCTTGAAGCAATTGGAGAAAATCGTCCGGTTACACACGTTTCATGGTTTGCGGCTAATGCCTATTGCTCCGATAAAGGAGGAAGATTACCTAGCCTGAATGAGTGGGAATATTCGGCCCAGCTAATGGATTTTGATTCCATGCAAGAAATGAACCGGTTCAGTACCGAATTAATTGGTTGGTATTCAAGTGTGGATGCCAAAAACACCAAAGCTGTTGGTTCAACAGGAATACAAAACCGGCATGGGGTTCAGGATCAATTTGGTTTAATTATGGAATGGGTGGAAGACTATAAGCCCATTATAGCCGATGAACTTTCGCTGGACTGTGGCACAGTTGGCAGGCTTCAGCAACTTGGAAATACATATAGTTATGCCGCTTCCATTCGGTATATCACACGGATGAGCTTTAATCCAAAAACAACAACGGGTATGGTGGGCTTCAGATGTGCTTACAATATCGAAGATCAGGAATCAGCTAAAAATTCAGAACTATGAGAACATTATTCATTTTATCCGCTTTTCTATTGAGTTCAATGTCCGCAGCAGCTCAACATCATCACGGCGATTCGTCAATGCTGAAGGCAGAGAAGGTATCTGATCATTCACTGTATCACCTAAAAGCTGAGTGGATCACCCACCGAAATGAATCGGTAACGTTAAGTCAGTTTAAGGGGGAACCGGTGATTGTAGTGATGTTTTACGGGAATTGTACTCAGGTTTGCCCAATCCTGATCAGAGATACGTGGCGTTTGTACAATTCGATAGATGAATCTTTAAGAAGTTCTGTGAATGTGCTGGCCGTTTCATTCGACCGGGAAAATGATTCACCCGAAGTACTGAAAAAATATGCCGAATACGAGCAATTGAATATTGAAGGTTGGCATTTCGTAACGGCAAAAGAAGCTGATATCCGAAGTCTGGCTATGATGCTGGGCGTTCAGTATGCAAAGAAAAGCGATGGTGAATTTGCACACTCTAACCTGGTCAGTGTATTGGATACGGAAGGAAAAGTGGCGGTTCGTGTAGAAGGACTAAATCAACCCATGACATCAGCTGCCCGAAAAGTTGAGAACATGCTGAAGCACCATACCATGCAATGAAAACGATGTACTCCATAGCCTTTCTTTTGCTCTTGGTCGGTACGGAACCGGTACAGGCTTTTCAGTCGCTCTCTGCTGACACGCTCACTGTAGAAGTACGGGGAACCGGTGCCGATGCCCGATTTGTACCGGCACTTATACAGGTAAGTAAGGGTGATGTAATCAGGTTTAAAGTTCTGGAAGGGATGCATACCGTCACGGCTTATCATCCGGACAACCGCCGGCCATCAAGAATACCTGAGTCAATCTCTTCATTTGATTCGGGAATGCTGAGTGAAGGGGATGTCTGGTTTTTGGAGATTACCGAAGAAGGCATCTATGATTACTTTTGCCTACCGCACGAACGGCTGGGACATGTAGGGCGTATTGTAGCAGGAGATAATGCAGAAGCAGGCCAGTATGATAATTCTCTGATTCCCGAAGAAGCGGCCCGAACTTTCCAATCTTTATAGTACTTAAATTGTGAGGGAATCAAAGGGAGAGAGCAAGCTCAAAAACCTGCAAAATGGAATCGTTTGTAAAGAAAAGAACCAGTAAGCCGATTGAGAACAGGGTGTGCAGCCCTACTGTTAGAAACAGGTAAATAGCTGTTCCCGGCCCGGAGCTACGTGAGATATCAAAAGCGGAGATATTAAAAGCCCCGTACCAAATCAGTACGAACAAAGCGCCAAAGATCAGAATGGCAGTGGGTCCAAAACCGGTAACGTACAGCGTAACCAAAATGGTCACAATCAGAAAATCGAGAAAGAAGGTGCCTGAATACAGGTTCACTGTCTGACTGAAATGTTCCAGGTTCTTTGCCGGAAGATAAAGCCATAGCAAGGCCACGGTCTGTATAAGCAGGGTTATAATAACTCCGATTCCGAAGAAAGAGGCATAATTGGTTCCAAAAATTGCCAGGGTTGGCAGGTGATGGAAAAAGGCATTAAGCCCGGTTAAACTGATCGAAGTTTGTGCCAAAATATAAAACATCATTCCGGAAAATAGTGCATGCATTGCCAACAAGGCTATCCCTCCGGTTAATGCGCGTTCGCGGTAGTGCAGTATGTCATCCACAAAAAACCGGTGTGCAAGAAAGTAGCGCAGCAGCATAGGCCGCAAGTAGGGTAGTAGTTTGAATAACACGGCTAAGCCAAGCCACAGAACAACCAACGAGAGTACCATCCAGCTTTGTGAACTACGTGATTCATCGGCTGCAGGTAATGGTATTTTCCATTCCTGACTTTGCTCATACTGCATGAGACTTTCAGAGAATTCGGGATATGCAGAAATGGCTTCATCGAACCATTCAGCGCGCAGAAAGAAAATAAGACTCGAATTTTGATCGACTTCCCACCCGAATTGCTCATCAAAAGCGGCGATATCGGTTCTTTGGAAAACCGAGTCCGCAAAAAGGACAGCAAATGGTTTATCGGGAGTGTCGAAATAAGACCATTTATCAGAGGCGTAGAAGTAAAAGTCTTTATTTGATCGGGCCGACAAGGAATCCAGAATGGGAGAAAACATATCGTCAAACTCCGGGTGAGAGGTCTGGCTATTGCTCAACAAACCAATGGCAGCAAAATTCAAATAGGAACGATAGAGATCGGTAGCCTCTCCGAATTGCTGCAGGAGATTACTTTGACGAGAGCGAATCTCACTGAGCGTAAGATAGGTCTTATCCAGTTGTATGAGAATGGTAAAAGGGGCCTCTCTCAGTAAAGCCAGCAGATCAGGACTTACCGGGTGATCAAGCTGGAGGTAATCAATGCCATGCTGGGCAAAAGTATCCAACTGATTTTTAGCTTCTGAAGTATCGGTGGGATGATCCCAGACAATACCCAAAGAAGGCTGCTGAGCCATACTTTTGGCCGTAGTTCCCAGAAACAGGCAGAAAAAGCTTAAGGCGAAAAGATATGTGGCCTTGGCTTTCACTCAGGCTACAACTTCAGCTCCGTAATATTCAGTCAGCGTCGTTTTCTTGATAGGGCGTGCAATCAAGGTGGCTGAAGTGGCATCGGTTACTTCCACTTCTACATAATCGCCCTTCTCAAAATCTTTGCGGTCAAAAACACACATTTTGTTAGTATCGGTACGTCCGCTCATCTGCTCTTCAGAACGCTTACTGGTTCCTTCTACCAGAACTACGTGACGACGCCCGATTTCATCCTGATTTCTTCTTTCCTGAATATCCATCTGTTGGTTGATGATTTCAGTCAACCGGCGCTTCTTAACCTTCTCCGGTACGTTGTCTTCGTATTTCCGGTGAGCCAGTGTACGTTCCCGTTCCGAATAGGCAAACATATAGGCCAGATCATATTCCACCTCAGCCATCAAGGTAAGGGTTTGCTCATGTTCTTCTTCTGTTTCATCGCAAAACCCTGCAATGATATCCGTAGAAAGAGAAACGCCCGGAATTATGGACTTCATATTTTGAATAAGCTCCAAATACTCTTCTCTCGTGTAGGGGCGACGCATACGCTCCAGCATGGTGTCGCTGCCGGCCTGGGCCGGAATATGGATGTAATTACACAGATTAGGACGTTCAGCAATCAGGTGCAGAAGGTCGTTAGGGAAGTCTTTGGGGTGAGGAGAGGAAAAACGAAAACGCATTTCAGGATCTACTTTACTGGCCTCATCCATCAGACGTGTGAAGGTGTTCTCCCCATCCAGGTATGAATTAACATTTTGTCCCAGCAGCGTAACTTCTTTATATCCTTCATCGCTCAGCTGTTTAATTTCTCTGAGGATAGATTCCATCGGTCGGCTGCGTTCACGTCCCCGTGTAAAAGGAACTACACAGAACGAACACATATTATCACACCCGCGCATAATGGATACAAACGCATTTACACCGTTGCCGGTGGTTCTGACGGGGGCAATGTCGGCATAGGTTTCCTCCAATGAGAGAAGCACATTCACGGCTTTTCGTCCGTCTTCAACTTCCTGCAGTAAACGAGGGATATCACGGTATGCATCAGGGCCGACTACAATATCTACAAGGTGTTCCTGTTCAATAATCCGGTCTTTGATGCGCTCAGCCATACAGCCCAGCACGCCAACGGTAAGGTCTCCGTTTTCTTTTTTTATGGATCGAAGCTCTTTGAGACGATTCCAAACTTTGGTTTCCGCGTTTTCACGAATGGAGCAGGTGTTTACAAGAACAACATCCGCGCTTTCTGCTTCATGAACCGGCCTCATGCCTTCTTCAAGCAGGATGGAATTCACGATCTCAGAATCCGCAAAGTTCATCTGACAACCGTAGGTCTCGATATAGAATTTCTTTTCTTTCACTGCACTATATTTTTATGAATTCGAAATATACAAATTATTCATCCGAAGGACTATCAGGCCACACTTCCGGGTGATCTCTCCAGCTGGAAAGTAAGTCAAGGTCATCGCCGTCGATTACCCCTTTTTCAATAGCTACGTTCACCAGTGTTTTATAGTCGGTAAGGGTATAAACCGGTACTTCTGTATCTGAAAATCGTTTAGAAGCTTTATCAAAATCGTAGGTAAAGATGGATAACACAGCGTCAACTTTTGCCCCCACAAATTTCAGGGCCTCAACCACAGAAATGGCTGATCCGCCGGTAGAAATCAGGTCTTCGATAACAACGGTAGATTCTCCTTTCTTGACACCACCTTCAATCTGATTACCCATTCCATGAGCCTTCGCTTTTGCACGCACATAGGCCATAGGTTTGTTCAGGTTTGCAGCTACCCATGCTGCATGGGGGATTCCGGCCGTAGCTGTGCCTGTCACCACATCTACATCCGGGTACTTTTCCTGGATGATAGCGGTGAATTCATTTTCAATTTTATTCCGTATTTCAGGAAACCGCAAAGTGAGCCTGTTATCGCAGTAGATAGGCGAGTTCCAGCCTGAAGTCCACGTAAATGGGTCGTTCGGTCTGAGAACTACAGCATTAATATCAAGCAAATGAGCAGCCAGCTCACGAGCAAATGAGTTATTGAGTATCATAAGTCTTTTAAATTCTGTTATTGGTACCGCTGCGATGAGTGAATTATTATACCATCCCAAAGATATTTGGCCAGACAAAAATAAGGGTTTTTAAGCACAGAAGCGCATACAATCCTGCCAATAAATCATCCGCAAAAATTCCCCATCCACCCGGCAGATTTTGCACTTTTTTTATCCCTAATGGCTTTAATACGTCAAAAAAGCGAAAGAGCACAAATCCCGTTAATAAAATGATAACATGGTGTTCGGTGCTACCGGCCAGGCAAACGGTAAAAAACGTGAGCGATTGACCGGCCCATTCATCCATTACCAACTGGCCCGGGTCTTTGCCGAATGCTTCCTCAAAATATCCGAATACCCAAAAGCATGTCAGGGAGCATGCAAATGTAATAAGTAAAATCAGCCACGTGGCGTTAAACTGAAGAATGAAATAGAGAGGGAGCAGCATTATCAAACTTCCGGCGGTTCCGGGTGCTTTTGGAAAAAGACCGGAGTAGCATCCGCTTCCTACAAATAATTTCAGGCCGTTCACGAGGACTGGTTTTGAGTTTTGAAAAGTTGGCTGTTGCCCCAAATGTACTCAGCACCGGAGTACACGGTAAGTGCCGTTACAAACATCATGACGTAGTACAGCACACCCGAGTTAAAGAATTGTGCAGCAGCATCAGCAAATTCTATATCGGCTTGTTTAAATACCCCGAGCAGCAAAACTGTATAGAGAAACAGCATTTGGACCATGGTTTTAGCCTTTGCTGTAAACCGTGTTTTCAGGGGGATTTTTTTACGATTTGCGTACAGCCTGAGCGCAGTAATGAACACATCCCGAATCACTATCAGGATAACGGCCCACCATGGAAATTGGGATACATCCAGAAAAGGAAGACAAAAGAAGCCGGCGAAGGTCAGGAATTTATCGGCAAGGGGATCAATGAAAACCCCGAAATCACTTTCCAGTTGATAGTATCGGGCTATCTTACCGTCAAAGTAATCGGTAACAGCCGCTGTAGCAAAAACTGCGATGCTGAGCGAGCGCCAGATAAGTTCGTCTTGTATATACATGAACAGGAATATGGGAGCCAGCACCATCCGTATGGTACTCAGTATGTTGGGGATGTTCTTCATCGATAACTATTCAGCCTTCTTGTGACCGCCAAACTTACTAAGTAATTCAGACCATAACATGATAGATTTTTTGGTAATAGGTGTTAGATACAAGGTGTTAGGTTTTAGTGAATAAAGTATGTACAAAAACCTAACACCTAAAACCTTGCGCCTAACACCTGTTAAATAGCTGTGGAAATTGGGCTGGCTAATACGGAATTTAGACCTCATGAAAGTACAGATCATCTCCATCGGCAACGAACTTCTTATTGGCGATACCGTTAACACCAACGCATCCTGGCTGGGTGAATTTCTTACAGGTTTGGGCTTCACGGTGACACAGGTTCACACTATCTCAGACGAACTTGATCTCATAAAGAAGACCATTAAAACGGCCATGCAGGAATCAGAGGTGGTGATTTGCACGGGCGGACTTGGCCCCACTCACGATGATTTGACCAAAAAAGCAGTAGCTGAACTGTTTGATGTGGGATACAAGCTTCATCAAGAGTCGCTTGATTACATTAAATCGCTGTTTGAGAAACGAAATATTCCTTTCTCAGAGTCGAATTACAGTCAGGCTGAAGTACCGGAAAATGCAGAAGTATTATTCAATAAAGCCGGAACGGCTCCGGGAATGTGGTTCGAGGCCGGCAGTTACCTTGCTGTGTTGCCGGGCGTTCCTTATGAAATGAAATACCTGATGAAAAAGCGCGTAGCCCCAAAACTCAGAGAAGCTTTCGGTGATATTGGCTATTTATACTCTCACTACATTAAAACGGCCGGAATTGGAGAAAGTACACTGAGCGATCAGGTTTTGGGAGATTTGTCGGATTATTTTGAGAACGGAGTAAGCCTCGCTTTTTTACCCTCGCCCGGTGGAGTAACCCTTCGGCTGAATGGTAAGGGAAGGACTAAGGAAGAAGCAAAAGACAATATCCAAAAACTGACCGATGTTATTTACCAAAAAGCGGGTAAGTATATCTACGGAGAGGGAAAAGACTTTTCCATCAGTGAAGCCGTTGGGGAATTATTGAAGGAAAAAGGACTGAAAATAGCAGTTGCTGAAAGCTGCACAGGCGGACTTATCGCCAACACATTTACAGACGTGGCCGGAAGCAGTGATTACTTTGATGGCGGAATTGTGTCATATGCGAACCATGTGAAAGTGAAGCAACTTGGTGTTTCTCAGGATGATTTGGACTCTGTGGGAGCCGTGAGTAAAGAAGTGGCATTGCAAATGGCCAAAGGTGTAGCCGAAAAACTGGACACCGAAATCGGAATTTCCACAACGGGAATTGCCGGGCCCGGCGGCGGTACCGAAGAAAAACCGGTTGGAACGGTTTGGATGGGGTATTATCAAAAGGATGGAGCACATTTTGCGATTAAAGCGATGTTTACCAAAGACCGGCACATGAATAAAGAACGGACAAAAATGGTGCTGCTCGAAATAATCCGCCGTACCTTAAAGGGAATTGATACGATGCCCTATGATCTTAAAAAGCAACTTCCTTGAAGAAACTGACCGCTTTCCATATCGTTTTGCTGCTCCTTTGGATCCCTGCACTCGGGCAGGTCGCTGATTCAGCGGCGGTTGACTCCACCCAATCTCAACTAACCGCATCTGATTCTCTTTCCACTTCACCCCGGGATACCACCCTTCAGAAAAAAGAAGAAAAACCGGAACCCGGACAGGTTACCCCGTGGAGAGAACTCGCGCCAACCGGTTCAACCCGGATTACTAATGACAGTCTTATGAGGTGGCAAGTCTGGCCAAACTGGGGAGATTTTCAGGCATACCGGCGTGATGTGATTTCATTCAGGCAAGGTACTAATGGGCGGGTAGATGCCTTTCATATAAATGGATATCAGCCTTTGGAACAGCAGCTGGAAATGGAAGGACTTTCACTGAATAATCCGGTTACCGGGCTGCCAAATTACAACCTGGTTCCGCATCGCAAAATTGGGTTAGCTTCAGAGTCGTGGGAGGGAAATTATTATTCTGATATCAGGCTGCGGGATTATTACATCATTAAGCCCATCAGTTACCTCAATTATGATGAGGCCACCGGGAGCTACCGAAATCTGGAATTTATGGTTGCCCAAAACTTTTCTGAGCGGACCAATGTGGAGATTTCTTATTGGGACCGAAGAGGCGGAGGTTATTACCCAAACAGTGAAATAAGCGGAAGTCAGGTGGTTGGGAGAGTGTATCATCACCTGAATGACCGATATTTGATCAGGGGAATGTATTTACGAAATCAGTTGAGTAACGATGAACCGTTTGGCTACAACGTGGGAGACCCGGCTACTTTTCCTTTCGATGAATTCACCTCGGTTCCAAACAGCACGTCCGGAAAATCTGAGTTTACGAGATGGGATTTAATCGGAGGCATTTATCATCGCAAAGATACATCCTCGGCTGAAGACGGTGGGCTTGAAATCTCCATGACCAAAAACAAAAAATCACTGCGATTTACCGGAGATACTTTAAGATGGGATCTCAGAACGATAGGTGGAAGGTTATTCAAAGAATTTAAATGGAGCGACCTGAGTGTACGGGGTGAAGTCAATGCCCAAAACTATACGGCAGAAGATGATTTTGTGTTATCGGAAAACAGCTGGACGGAAATAAAAGGAGAAGGCACTATAGGTTATGAGATTTTAGAGGGTTCAGAACTGTATGGAAAAGCCAGAGTCACAAACCGCACTGAAGGATCTTTTGGGCAGGATTTCACGGTTGGAATAAATTCGCTGATTTCAAGAAAACACCGAGTGAATGTCAGTGCCTCAAGGTACAGCCGTATGCCCACAATGCAAGCATTGTACTGGCAGTCTAAGAATTATGCAGGGAACCCCGATCTTGAGAATGAAGAAGGTATTTCTGCAGCTGCAAGCTTGGATGTGAGTTTGTTCCCAACACTTACAGTGGGCGTTTCCGGAAGGGTGAAATCTGCCGAGAATGCCACTTTTTTGAGCCCTGACAGTACATTTTCAAACAGCGGAAGTTTCACCCAGCTGAGTGGAACGGCGTATGCCCGGTTCGAAAACCACCGGTTTGAAATAGAGAGTTCGGCATCGGCCCAGCAGTTTGATTACGATAATACGGGAAGTAATGTCGCTGCCCTCAATCACCGGGATCAGATTATTTGGCTAAGAAACTCAGCTTTCGTAAAAGGCTATATATTTGATCGGGCCGCCTATCTAAAAATTGGTGTAAAAACCTTATTATCTCCTACCTTTTACTCGGCTCGTACCTATAACACCGGGTTAAGCTACTGGCAGGGAAACAGTTCCTATCAGCAGCTTCCTCCGTTCTTTCGCTTGGATGGGGAACTTTCGGCGCGGGTACGGGGAATAATGGTAGTAATGAGGTGGGAAAATGCGCTTGACGGATTAGGACAGGCGGGCTACTTTGAGGCGGCCGGATTTCCGATGCCTCCACGACGGTTAATTGTAGGAATAAGAGCACAATTCAGAAATTAATATGAGTCTAAAATATATAGTAAAGGAAGGATTTACAGGAATCAAAAGGGCCAAACTCGCGGCTACTACATCCATACTTTCCCTGTTTATCGCGGTGCTTTTATTGGGTGTTCTTACCCGGATTGGTTTCAATATCTACAGTCAGGCCATGTCTATCAAAGATCTGATTGAAGTGGAAGTCTTTTTGTTTGATGTGGATGAACGCACAACCAATCAGATCCGGCAGGAACTGGAGCAAGAAGAGCTGGTTCAGGAAGTAACTTATATTTCCAAAGACAGTGCTTCCGCTATTATGCGAAAAGAATTTGGAGCTGGGGTCGAAGAATTAGCGGAGCTGAATTTTTTACCGGCTTCATTCCGGTTGAGCGTGGATACCGACGCCGGCGCGGATAAAATCGAGACGATGGTTTCTCAGCTCAGAAATTTACGCGGAGTTGATGAAATTGAATACAATGCGGCTTTACTGCGGGTGATGGAATCGAACCTGAATACGTTCACCTTTATTGGTGGAGGGATAGCTTTACTAATCCTGCTGGCAGCTTTAATCCTGGTATATAATACCATTCGCCTTACCATTTATGCCAAGCGTGATTTAATCCGTGCTATGAAGCTGGTAGGGGCCACCAACAAGTTTATTCGAAGTCCTTTTATCGTAGAGGGAATCCTCCAGGGATTGATAGCCGGGGGACTGGCCGTGATTTGTGTCTTCTTTATTTTCGAATTTGCCATTCCTTTTTACCTGGCTGATCTGGGCACGCTCAGCTGGCCTTTTGGAAGATGGTACTTCCTGGTGGGAGCCATGCTGGTTCTGTCTCTGCTGATGGGCTGGTGGGGAAGTCGCTGGGCCGCCCGTCGCTTTATTCAGGAAACCTATATCTCCGGCTGATCAGGATTAACTTAGATAACCATTTTTTATGCTTTTTTTGAAACGTACGCCTTTATTTTTTCTACTGCCTTTGTTGTTGTTAACGGGCTGCAAAAGTACAGAACCAATGGGTGAGGAATTGCGCCCTGTACAGGAAGAGCGTTCCCCATTAGCATTAATATTTGATTCCTCAACTATCTTTTCTGATAATTTTACCGGATTTGTTCTACATGATCCAGAGAATGACACAACGCTCTTCCAAAGATATGCCGATAAGTATTTTACACCGGCATCCAATACCAAACTTTTCACTTTCTATGCGGCTCTTAAACAATTGCCCGACTCTCTGCCGGCTCTTGAATATATCATTAACGGGGATTCGCTCATTTTTTGGGGAACCGGTGACCCTACATTCCTGCACCCGGATTTCAGTGATACAACGGCATATTCTTTTTTAAAAAAAACTCCGTATGAGCTGTATTATTCTGATAATCATTACGAAGATGAGCTGTTAGGTCCTGGCTGGGCCTGGGGAGATTATCAATACTACTATTCGACAGAAAAAAGCCCGTTTCCGATGTATGGAAACGTAGCCGAGATAGAGATTCAGGAAATCAGCCAGACCAAGATCGCTGAAAATGAAGAAGGCTATATCATTAAGCCGGAGTACTTCAGATCCAGTATCGAGATGGCCGAACAGCGACCGGGAAAGGAATCTCCGTTCTTGTACCGGGATTTCAACTATAATACCATTGAGTACAGCCCGAAGGCAGACACTATTCAATACACCAGCTATCGACCATTCCACTACACGCCGGAGCTTATAACAAGTTTGCTTAGTGATACACTGAACAAGAAGGTAAACTATGTAGATCGGGTTAGGCCGGAAAATGTGAATCGATTATATGGAAATGAAAAAGACACAGTGCTTACCCGTATGCTGCAGCCCAGTGATAACTTTTTGGCCGAACAGTTACTGTTGAATATCGCCGCTGAACAGAATCTTCCTATGAATTCCGGAGCTGTAATTGCAAACACATCGGCAGAGTTTTTTAATGATTTCAGTAAAGAGCCGGTTTGGAGAGACGGTTCCGGGCTATCCCGTTATAATATGTTCACTCCAACAAATATGGTGGAGTTACTAAAGCTTATCGACCGGGAGTTTGAAAAGGACTCATTGCTGTTTCGCCATCTTCCGGCTGGAGGGGAATCAGGAACCATCAGAAGTTGGTATGCGCACAGGGAAGGAGGGGAGCCGTATGTTTTTGCGAAGACGGGAACTCTGAGTAATAATCACTGCCTTAGCGGCTACTTAATTACGAGAACCGGGCGAAAGCTGATCTTCTCATTTATGAACAACCACTATGTTACTTCCTCGGGTGTGGTGAAAGAAGAGATGGAAAAAGTGCTTTGGTTTATTCACCAAAACTATTGAATTGATCAGTAAATCAGGATTCTTTCAGGTCGGCTAACTTGCTTCCTTTTTCCTGCCTTTTTTTGCAAGCTTCTTTATCGCTGCAGGTACCAAAGAAGTGGAGGGAATGTCCGTCAATATCCATATCGTGAATTTCTGAGAGCATACGCTGTATTTCTCCAATACGGGGATCGCAGAATTCAAGCACATGTCCACAGTCGCGGCAAATGATATGATCGTGTTGTTGATAGGCATAGGCACGCTCATAATAGTACTGGCTCTTCCCGAATTGCTGACGCTGAACCAAACCACATTCCACCAAAAGATCAAGGGTGTTATACACCGTTGCACGAGACACCCGGGTGCCGGCTTCCTTCATTCTGAAAAAGATATCATCGGCGTCAAAGTGCCCGTCGGCAGTGTAAATCTCTTCCAGAACCATGAAACGTTCTGGAGTCTGCCGTTGATTCCTTTCTTTAAGGTAGGAGCGAAAAATCTCCTTTACTAAATTTACAGTATCTTCGTGTGCTGGATGTGCCATAACTTCAATTAATTTACGCTGTAATATACGATATGTAAACTTGCTTTTGAAACCCGTGCTTTTGATTTCAAGAGTATTATATTTCGGGCGCAGTTATCTATGGAATAAATTTAATCAATATGCCTACAATAGTCCCTTTTGAAACACTGACTGAATTATTCTTGAATCTATCCCGCAAATACGACGGAGCTGAGAAAGCTCAGTTTTATTTCAAGCCCAACCCGGATTCTGAATACCAACCTATTTACTGGGAACAGGTTACTGATGATGTCTATTCTATAGCCGCTTACCTGATTGAGCAGGGTGTAGAAAAAGGAGACCGTGTCGGGATTTTAAGCGAGAACCGCTACGAATGGGCCGCTATCGATCTTGCCATTCAGCTGGTGGGTGGCATAAATGTTTCGTTATATACAACGCTTCCGCCGGCGCAGTGCGAGTACATTTTGCAGGATTCCGGAGCAAAAATATTCTTTGTATCAACCGGACTTCAGCTCAAAAAGGCGGTCGAAATTTTCGATAACTGCGACGATCTGAAAGAAGTAATTGCCTTCGATGTTCCAAAACTCGAGCATTTGATGGAAGAAAGTTATGTGAAGATGTTCGACGATATGCTGATTGAAGGCGGTAAGCATCTTGAAGAACACAGGGACACCATCAAGAAGAGAACGATGGAAGTAGAGCCGGAAGATGTAGCTACTTTAATTTATACGTCCGGCACCACGGGTAAGCCAAAGGGTGCTATGCTTACCCATCATAATATTGTTAGTAATGTAAAGGCAGCTACTCAGCACATTTACTGGGATGATAATGACAGACTGCTTTCCTTTTTACCACTGTGCCATTCATTTGAACGCACGGCCGGCTATTATGCCATGATTTCCTCCGGTGTTGAGGTTTACTATGCGGAAAGTGTGGATACCGTTTCCAAAAACATGCCCGAGGCCAAGCCCACTATTATGATTAGTGTGCCCCGCCTTTTTGAGAAGATGTACAACCTGATTGTGAAAAGTGTGGAAGAGGGCAGTGATACCAAAAAGAAAATATTTAACTGGGCTGTTGAAACCGGTCGCAAGTATTCTGAAGGAAAGCGCGGGCTGGTTACCCTTCAAAAGAAAATAGCTGACAAACTGGTTTTTGATAAGCTGAAAGAACGTACGGGAGGGCATGTTCGCCTGTTTGTTTCAGGTGGTGCTGCACTACCTCCTGAGATTGATACGTTTTTCCAGTGTGCGGGGATGAATATCCTTCAGGGATATGGATTAACAGAAACATCACCCGTAATGGCTGCCAATAAGCCCGGTCAGGAGAAAGTAGGTGCAGTTGGAACCATTATACCGGGCGTCACCGTGGGAATCCAAAGTCTTCAGGATGGTAAATTGCTGGCCCAGATTAGCGGAGAAGATTATCCAACCAATACCAGTTCTGAGGCCGGTGAAATTCTCTGTAAAGGACCGAACGTGATGAAAGGGTACTGGAACAATGAGGAAGCCACCAAGGAGATGATAGACGATGATGGGTGGCTTCATACCGGAGATGTCGGCAAGTTTGATGAAGGATTCCTGAAAATAACCGATCGCATCAAGCACATGATTGTAAATGCGGGTGGTAAGAACATCTATCCGGGACCTATTGAGGATCTTTTCAAAACCAGTAAGTGGATTGATCAGATTGTAGTTGTGGGAGAAGCACAGAATTTCATGGCCGCTATTATAGTACCTGACTTTGAAGTGGTCGGGAAGTTTGCTAAAGAGCAGGGACTCAAGTTCTCAAACAACGAAGAGCTTATTGAGCTGGACGAAGTGAAGGATATCTACAAGAAAGAGATTCGCTCGTTTTCCAAGGAACTGGCCTCCCATGAAAAAATCCGCGACTTCCGCCTGGTACCCAACGAATTCACCGTAGAAACAGGGGAAATTACTCCAACCCTGAAAGTAAAACGACGGGTGATTTCTGATAAGTACGGTCATCTGATTGAGGATATTTTTAAGGATGACTAAACCAGGTAACCCTAATCCATTGCAATAAAAAAGGCCTCATTTGAGGCCTTTTTAGTTTAAATAAATTTCAGAATGAACGGTTAATTCTGGTTTTGCAGGTTACCAATGTTGGCTTCTGCTTTCCCGCTGGCAAGGGCTTCCAGCCGGGCAACCGCATCCCAAAGAGTCATAGATTCCTTCAGGGTTTTATCAAAAATATCGTTGGCAATAGGGTAGAAGTACTGCATGCCCCAAATCTGACGAGCCAGTTCAGCTTTCATCCTGCCCTCAACCAGGTAAGAGATTTCTTCAAAGTGACCGTTAGGCACAAACAGAGAATCATTCTGGAATTTTGGAGAGCTTACAGTATCTGTAATTACCATGCCTCGTTCCATGAGCAATGACTTAACCCCGTTAACATGCTTCTGTTCCCATTCAAAGGTATTTCGGAATCCTTCAAAATTATTTTCCCACTCGTTGCGGAATGCATCTCCCTGCTCATCAAGGAAAGAGCGTACATAATCAAAGGAAGCCCGCTCACGGATAGAAAAGTTGAATACATAGGCAGAGGTGGTAGTATCTGAAGGGACAATATAATCGGGTACAATACCACCGCCGCCATAAACGGTTCGTCCGGCATCAGTAGAATATTTCAATGAATCCGGTACGTGATCAATGAATTCGGAGGCATCATTCATTGCATTATCGCGACGGTAGATTTCATATGCGTATTGCTCACCACCTTCTACAAATGGTTTTTGAATTAGACGCCCGGAAGGAGTGTAATATCTTGAAATGGTAACCCGGACGCTGCTTTTGTCAACCAGTTCATATTGCTGCTGAACCAAGCCTTTCCCAAATGTTCTTTTCCCGACAATAAGTCCGCGATCATGATCCTGTATGGCTCCACTAACAATTTCACTGGCAGATGCAGCACCTTCGTCCACTAAAATGATAACGGGCTCTTCTTTGAGCTCCCCATCTTTACGGGAGAAGTATTCGCCATTAAAGCGGCTGTTCTTGCTCTTGGTTGAAACCAGCTCGGTTCCTCTCGGAAAAAATTCTTCCGCAATGGCAATAGCCTGACTCAGGTACCCGCCCGGATTTCCACGCAGGTCGAGAACAATTCTTTCCATGCCTTCTTTCTCAAGCTCTTCAACGGCCTGCATAAATTCATCGTGAGTGGTGGCCGCAAACCGATTAATCTTGATATATCCGGTTTTCTCATCCAGCATATAGGAGGTATCCACGGTATAAAGCGGGATATCATCCCGGGTAATAACAAAATTGATGGGCTGTTTTACATTCGGTCGCTTAACGGTAACCTTCACTTTTGAGCCTTTCTCACCGCGAAGCCGGTTTACAACCATTTCATTCGTGAAACCGATAGCGGAGGAATCTTCGATGGCGATAATACGGTCTCCGGAGCGGATGCCAAGTTGATCACTGGGACCTCCCGAAATAGCAGTAACAACGGTTATGGTGTCCTTAATAACCTGGAACTGAACGCCAATCCCCTGAAACTTACCGGCAAATTCAGCTTGAATCTGCTCATTGTCTTCCGGTTCGATATACATCGAGTGGGGGTCAAGAGTGGAAAACATGCCTTTAATGGCTTCTTCAGTGAGCCGGGTCATGTTCTCTTCAGGGCTGTTATTGGAGATGTACAAATAAGCCTTCTCAAAATTCGAAAAAGAATCCCTGATGCTATTTATCTGAACTCCCTGGAAAGTGGTATCAATCGGGGTGCCGTCAACCAGTAGGGTAGAATCCTTGATAGCCTTAACCATCCGCTTGATACTGGTTTTGTACATGTTATTTAAGTCCGGCTCCCGAAAATAATTAGCGACAATACTACGCTGTGCCTGATGATATTTGGTTAAATTCTTGGTGTCATCCGTTTCGGTCTGAAGTACAGGATCGACACCTGTGAAGCGGAGAGCCGCAAGAATAAATAGTATGAGAAGGTTGGGGTACAGTATTTTTTTCAAGTGCATAAATATCATCTTACATCAGTGTATGGTAGTAAAAACCTAAAAAGTGGCAAATAATTTCATTCCAAACGATTGTACTAAATAATGTAGTATAGTACAATTACAAAGAAGGCGTTAAAACAAGTTAACGCCTTCTCTGATTTTAATACGAAATGAAAGACGACAATGGATTTCCTTACAGGATATAATGGCTTAAATCCTTGTCTTTCACTATGCCGGCCAATTGTTTGTCAACATAGCCTCGATCGATCGTGATCTTACCGGAATTGATGTCGTCGGGAACGGCAAAAAGCAGCTCATCAAACAGAGACGACATAATGGTATGTAACCTTCTGGCTCCGATATTTTCTACGGATGCATTCACTTCGGCAGCAATGCGGGCAATTTCCTGAATGGCCTCATCCTTAAATTCAATTTCCACGCCTTCAGTATCCAGCATGGCAATATACTGCTTGGTGAGGGCATTTTTGGGCTTGGACAGAATGTCAATAAAGTCGTTTTCCGTAAGGGAATTCAACTCAACGCGGATTGGGAAACGTCCCTGAAGTTCAGGAATCAAATCCGAAGGTTTTGAGACATGAAATGCTCCGGAACCGATGAATAAAATATGGTCGGTTTTTACGATGCCGTGCTTGGTGTTTACGGCGCTGCCTTCAACAATAGGGAGGAGGTCGCGCTGCACGCCCTGACGACTTACATCAGGTCCGCCTTTGCCGCCGCTTCCGGTTGAGGATTCGGCAATTTTATCAATCTCGTCTATAAATACGATCCCTTGTTTCTGCACTCGTTCCAGTGCTTCCTGAACGGCAGATTCATGGTCGATCAGTTTTTCGGCTTCTTCTTCAGTCAGAATTTCCCGGGCTTCTTTAATGGGAAGCTTACGCTTGGTCTTTTTATTTCCTTTGCCAAGGTTGCCGAGCATATCCTGCAGGTTAATGCCCATTTCTTCCATCCCCTGAGGGCCAAATACTTTCATCATTGGGTTTTTGGAAGAGTTTACTTCAATTTCAATTTCCCGGTCTTCCAGTTCTCCATCTCTGAGTTTTTTACGGAAACGGTCGCGGGTTCGTTCGTTCAGTTCGGAATCGCTCGCATTCTGCGGATCAAAATCTTCACTGCTTGAACTGCTGTTAAACCCAGCACCGGATTTTTTAACAGGGGGGATGAGGATATCAAGGATTCGCTCTTCCGCTTTGTGCTCTGCTTTCTCCTTAACCCGATCCTGCATTTCCTGCTTCACCATACTGATGGCAACATCAGTCAGGTCGCGGATCATGGATTCCACATCACGGCCAACATAACCAACCTCAGTAAATTTGGAGGCTTCCACTTTCATAAAGGGAGCGTGGGCCAGCTTAGCCAAGCGGCGGGCAATTTCAGTTTTACCGACACCGGTAGGACCAATCAGCAGAATGTTATTGGGTACAATTTCATCTCTGATTTCTTCATCAGAATTGAGCCGTCTCCAGCGGTTTCGAAGGGCAATGGAAACGGATCTTTTTGCTGATTTCTGCCCTACAATGTATTTGTCTAACTCAGCTACAATCTGCTGAGGTGTTAAATTCTTTTCCTGAATAGTTAGCATATCAATCTTCAATTTCTAAAATCGTAATGTTGTGATTGGTATAAATGTCGATGTCGGCTGCAATATGCAGTGACTCTTCAACGATTTCGGCGGCCGATAATTCTGAAGCGTGTTTTTTCATCGCTCTTGCTGCTGAAAGGGCATAGGATCCGCCGCTTCCAATGGCTGCTACTTCATCATCGGGCTCAATTACATCACCCTGGCCGGATATCAATAGTCCTTTCTCATTGTTCATTACCACCAATAAAGCCTGTAGCTTTTGCAGGAACTTGTCTTTTCGCCATTCTTTGGCAAGCTCAACGGCGGCTCGTTCCATGTTGCCGTTATACTCGTTCAGCTTTTCCTCGTATTTTTCAAAAAGGGTGAAGGCATCGGCGGTAGAACCGGCAAAACCGGCCAGTATTTTGCCTTCGTGCAGCTTGCGTACTTTCTTGACGGTGCTTTTCATCACGGTTTTATCCATGGTAGCCTGTCCGTCACTCCCGATGGCGGCTTTCCCATTATGGATAACACCGACTACCGTAGTTGCGTGTAGTTCAGATAAACTCATGTATTCAATTTTTTAATGATAGTTGAACCGATAAAAACAAAAACCAAGCCAAGCCTTAGTTAGAAGACTTATAGTACTTAGAATTGTCTCTTCCGTTCGAATTGTCATTACGGCCTGACGATCTGCTTGAGTTGCTTCTCTCTTTTTTAGAGATATCCAGGTTCTCTTTATCTCCTTTACCGCTCTCAAGCTCAATGAGTTCGCCTTCACGATCAAGCACTTCCTCAATCGATTCATCTCTCATTACAATATCAGTAATGTCAATATCTGAACCTACGAGTGTAGCACGAAATTCATTCATAGATACCGTTTCATCACCAATCAGGGAGATTTTAATGCGGAATTTAGCCATCCACTTCCAGTGCGTACTCATCAGACCTTTTGTCAGAACCGACTTCAGGAATGGGTTTACATACAGGTCAACTGCACGGTAGTTGGTGTTGTGTTTGAACTTGCTTAACCAGGTTTCCAGATCGGTAAGAATGGTATCCTGTGTAACTACATTTCCGGAGCCGCCACAAACCGGGCATACTTTGGAAACTGAGTTCACCACGCTTGGGCGAATACGTTGTCGTGTAATCTGAACCAAGCCAAAATCACTCATGCCAATTACATTGGTCTTGGCCGGATCTTTAACGAATTCTTTCTTGAGCTCGTCATAGATTTTCTTACGGTTCTTGTCATCCCGGAGATCAATGAAGTCAACAACGATAATACCACCGATATCTCGTAGCCTGAGCTGCTTAGCAACTTCTCTGGCGGCTTCAAGGTTGGTTTTAAGGGAATTGTCCTCTTGTTTCTTTTTAGCGGCGTATGGGCCGGAATTCACATCCACCACATACATGGCCTCGGTCTGCTCAAAGATCAGGTAACCGCCCGATTTCATACGTACACGAGGGCTGAAAATGGAATTCACATCGTGTGCAATCTTCATAAAGTCGAAGATGTGCTCTTTGCCTTTATACAATTCCACATTGGGGACCATTTGCGGAGCTATCTGCCCAACGTAGGATTTAATCTGACGATACATTTCAGGGTCATCAATCAAAACCCGGTCGTAGTTTTTGGCGAACAGATCACGGATCAGGCTCTCCGTCATATTCAGGTCACGATAGAGCAGGGAAGGGGGCTTGGCATCTTCCAATTTATCAACAATCTGCTCCCACTTCTTCAATACATTTCGAAGGTCATCTTCAAGGGCTTCTTTATCCTGTCCCTGGGCAACGGTTCTTACAATCACTCCAAAACCATCGGGGATCATATTATTCAGAATCCCTTTCAAACGGCGGCGTTCTTTGTAATGCCCGATTTTTTTGGAAACGGCGATGTAATCACCCATGGGTATAAGTACGAGGAAACGTCCGGCAATGGTAATATCGGTAGAAATGCGGGGGCCTTTGGAGCCAATCGGTTCCTTAACAATTTGAACCAGCAACTTCTGGCCGGTACGCAACATTTTGCCCGCTAAAATCTGTTTTTGAACATTCGAGAGGTTGTCCTTATTCTCGATGTCTTTTTTGGCATGGCCGGGAATAGCATTCGAACCGTTTAGCTTAGTGATGTATTCATCAAGGTGGTCGCCGGCATCGGAAAAGTGCAGAAAAGCATCTTTAGGAGTGCCCATATCAATAAATGCGGCGCGAATTCCGCTCAATACCTTATGAACACGGGCTACATAAATGTTACCAACGGTACGCTGGTTTTCTTCCGTTTCTATGAATAGCTGCGCTAACTCGTTGTTCTCTAAAAGCGCGATACGGGTCTGATTGCCCGAAGAGTGAATAATAATTTGATTCTTCATTAGTAAAATTCTTCCTTTCCCGGAAGCCGCTGAAACCCCTGCAAACGAACCATCGCATTAATTTACGGTGCAAATTGATTACGGTCTCATTAAAGAGATTGGGGTTGGAAGCAAACGTTCGAGCGGCTGCTTCGGGAGTAAATTCTGTTAAAATTGTTTTTTTTGGGGATTCCTTATCGGAATCAGAAAAGAGAGTCTGCGTTATGGCTGTAATTAGTAATCCGCAGAAAAAGAAAAAATCGATAGAGGCATCGTTCCAAGAGTGAGACAGTGATGCCACCAAAGTTTGTTTTTGGTATGTATTTTGTGCGTTATGCAATCGAAAATAAGTTTAAAAAAGCTTGTTCAGGTCGATTTTTCCTTCAATTAATATAACTCTGAAAGTGGATTAATGTAAACGGTTATTTTGAGATAGAATTATTCGGTTATTTTAACCTGCCTATCCAAATCAATCTTATTATAACCTTTCCAAAGTTGCACGGTTTTGAGGTATTAATACGGTATTAAAACCTTTCCAAAGTTTTACTGAACAGAAGTAATCAATCTGCACTTAGCAACTTTGGAAAGGTTAATAGTGGTTTTATTAATCCCCGTCCACTCTCTTAATCGAAGCTCCTACTGCACTCAGTTTATCTTCGAGGGACTCGTACCCACGGTCGAGGTGGTAGATGCGGAGTACTTCGGTGTGGTTCTCAGCAACCATAGCCGCCAGAACCAGGCTTACGCTGGCGCGCAAATCTGTACTCATGACCGATGCACCGGTAAGCGGAGTTTTGCCGGAAATGTGTACGGTGTTCTTTTCAACTTCCATGTCAGCACCGAGGCGGGTGAGTTCCGGAACATAGCTGAACCGATCAAAATAAACGGTATCTGTAACTTTGGAATCGCCCTCGGCCTGGGTCATCATAGTTGCCCATTGCGCCTGCAGGTCGGTTGGGAAGCCGGGGTAAATTTCTGTTTTAATGGAAACAGGTTTCAGTTTATCGGGTGCTTTTACGTGAATGGTTGTTCCATCTACTTCTACGGAAGTACCGGTTTTCCGGAGTTTGTCGGTGAATCCTCCAAGCTGATCCGGGTTGCAGCCCGTTAACGTAAGTTCTGAACCCGGGTACATTGCCCCTGCAATCATAAACGTTCCCAATTCAATTCGGTCAGGATCGTTGGACACGTCAATGCCTTCAAGTGAATCAACGGCTTTAACGGTCAGGGTATCCGTTCCAATGCCTTCAATGTCTGCGCCCATTTTAGTCAGGAAATTACAAAGCTGAACCACATCCGGTTCTTTGGCTGCATTTTCAATAGTAAATTTTTTGGCTTTTAACACGGCAGCAAGCAACAGGTTTACCGTAGCTCCGACAGAACTTGGTTCAAGCCGAAAAGTACCTCCTTCGATTTTGTCATCCGCTTTGGCGATTACGTATCCCTTTTCCAGCTCAATGTCGATTCCCATGGCTTCCATGCCTTTCAGGTGAAGATCCACAGGGCGGGGGCCCCAGGCGCATCCACCGGGCATCGATACTTTGGCGTAGCCGTGTTTTCCAACCAGGGCTCCCAGCATATAAAAAGAGGCCCGCATCTTACGCACCAAATCGTACGGGGCTTCCAGGTGATTTACATTGGAGGGATCAATAACGAGGGTGTTTTCATCTTCCTTAAAATCAACCTGCGCACCCACAACTCGGATTACGTTGTTGAAGGTATAAATGTCTTTAAGACGGGGCGTATTGCGAATGGTAGATGCTGAATTTCCAAGCAGGGAGGCGGCCATGAGTGGCAACGCGGCATTTTTTGATCCGCTTATGGGGATGGTTCCTTTTAGTGGGGTACCGCCTTCAATAATAAATTTATCCAATGGTTTCGATCTCCAGTATAGGTGAATTTTTCTCTAATGATTGTCCGACTTCTGCCGAAATACTTGCGACAGTTCCACTGATGGGGGCCTTAAGCTCATTCTCCATTTTCATAGCTTCCAGGATAACCAGAGGCTGATCTTTTTCAACCTCATCACCTTCAGCTACCATAATCTCGAGGATTTTTCCGGGCATTGGTGCATTCAGAATTCCTTCGCCGGCAGTCAAGGCTGTTTGAAAGCCAAGTCGGTCGAGTAACAGCTCCTGTTCATCCTTAACTTCCACGGAATGCCATATGCCGTTCATGGAAAATTCAATTGCAGAACCTTCATAACTTACATTATCGATTTTGTAGGTTTTTGTTCCCGTGCGCAAAATATATCGCCCGTTAACAAACTCGAAGGTGTAGTTTGCTTCAGTTTCACCAGCGGTGAATGTTTCGTCTTTGGGAGACAATTCAATATCGTGGCTGTTATCGTCTATAGTTGCCTGGAATTTCATTTCTGAACTTTTTTTATGTGATTAATGCCTGCGTTGGTAATCCGAAAGGTTGAATCCTGAACATTATCCGAATCGAAATAATAAGCTCCGTTTTGCTCAGGTTGATCGGGGTTTACCACTTGAATAAGCCGTGAATTCATAAGGTTGATTAAATCGTCACGGAGCTCTCCGTATTGAAGTTGGGTTTCTTCCTGAAGAACTTCAAAAGGTTCAGGAAAAATAAGACGATCTAAAATTTTGTATTCCGATGGGGTCAGTTTTCTCATATGCAGAGAAGATAGAGCCCGTTCAAAATTATCACAAATTATTAAAGGCCGAATTTAATGAATTCTACCGGAATGAATTGAATTATAAAAACAGACCGTTGATTTTCGAAAAGTGTCCGACTGATTCTTATCTTGGGTTATGTTCAAAGTAAAAAATACTATTCTATCAGACGACATTGCTACAGCGCAATTTGCTTGTGACTTACCTCGATGCAAAGGGGCTTGTTGCGTGGTTGGTGATGCCGGAGCTCCCGTTGCTAAGGAAGAAATTCCGGCTTTAAACAAAGCGTACCACTTGCTGAAGAGCGAACTACAGAAAGAAGCGGTTGAAATAGCAGAAAAAGACGGCGTGGTGATTGGGACACAGGACAGCGGGTATGAGATTTCAACTGTGGAGAGTGATGATTGTATTTTTGTGAAGTATGATAAAAATGATGTCGCATACTGTGCTATACAACAGGCTTATTTCGATGGGAGATTGAAATGGGAGAAACCCATCAGTTGTCATTTATTCCCGGTTCGGCTTAAGAAAATAGCGGACTTTGATTACGCCAATTTCGAATACGTACCGAAGCTATGTTCGGCGGCATGCGAACGGGGAGAGAACGAAAATATATATTTGGCAGAATTCCTTGAAAAACCGTTAGTTCGACGGTATGGAGAAAAGTGGTTCGCAAGTTTTATAGAAGCTTGTAAAGAGATTCGTGAAAAGGAAAAGCATGCTACGTAATCAACAGAATTTAGGTCAAAAGCAGCAGCAGAGCTTACAGCAAAAGCTTTCCCCCCAACAGTTGCAGTATATTAAACTGCTGCAATTGCCTACCATTGCCCTGGAGCAACGCATCAAAGAGGAAATGGAAGCCAATCCTGTGCTGGAAGAGGTTAACCCCGGAGAAGCAGAAACTGTTAGCTTATCGGAAGCGGAAGAATCTCCCAAAGAAGAGAAAGAAGAAGCTCTTGAAAGTCTGGAAGAGCATGAAGTGGACTGGGATGAGTATGACTCCAACACCGAATACGATGGCGAAAATTACAGCACCTCGTATAACCCGGATATTGAGGAATGGAAAGAACTTCCTAATCCATATAACGCCTCGTTTTTAGAGCAGCTCGAAGAGCAGGTGGTTTTTCTGAATCTCTCGGAAGAAGAAGAATTGATTGCCGATCAAATTCTGGGCTCGCTGGATGAAGACGGCTATTTTCGGCGGGAACCGGAAGCGGTAGTGGATAATATTGCTTTCAACCAGGGAGTATTGGTGGATGAAGACATGGTGGAGAGTGTTCGTAAAAAAATCCAGCAGCTTGACCCCATTGGTATAGCATCCAGAGATTTACAGGATTGTTTGTTGGTGCAGCTGAGGGACTCCCAAAAGAATTTGCCCGGTCTAAATCTTGCTATCAGAATAGTGGAAAAGGCCTGGAAATCGTTTGAGAAGAAGCACTTCTCCAAATTGCTGCAGAAGTTCAATATTGAGCGGGAGGAATTGCAGGCTGCTTTCGAAGCCATCCGCCAGATGGATCCACGTCCCGGTGCGGTGGCCAGTGATATGGAAGAAACTCAGAACTACATTGAGCCGGATTTTGAGGTGTACTGGAAGGGCATGAAAGATGGGGAAACTGAGCGGGGTGAATTTGTGATTAACCTGAATCAGCGAAATGCTCCTTCACTCAGAATTTCCCCGGAGTACAAACAGATGTGGGAGGAAATTAAAGCCAAAAAGAAAAAGAATACCGATGCAGAGGCTCATTCCTTCATGAAGAGTAAAATTGATTCCGCTCAGTGGTTTATTGAGTCGATTCGTCAGCGGCAGAACACCCTCATGAATATCATGAAGACGATAGTGGCTCTGCAGGAAGACTTCTTCAAGTTCGGGGAAGGACTGAAACCCATGATCCTGAAAGATGTGGCCGAACGAATTGGAATGGATATTTCGACGGTATCCCGTGTGGTGAATGGAAAATATGTTCAAACTTATTTCGGGGTGTACGAACTAAAGTATTTCTTCAATGAAGGGTTGGAAACGGAAAGCGGGGAAGAGGTTTCTAACCGCGAAGTCAAGAATATTCTGGAGAAGCTTATTGATGAAGAAAATAAGCAGAAACCGTACAGCGATCAGGAACTTACCAATATGCTGAACGAGAAAGGTTACAAAGTGGCCCGAAGAACGGTAAGTAAATACCGGGAGCAGCTCAACCAGCCCGTAGCAAGGATGCGTAAACAGGTGATATGATTTTTTTGCCTGAATAACCCTTCCAGGGTTACTGCAATTATCCTGAATCAAACAAAGCGGGTTTAACCCTGGAAGGGTTAAGGTATATAAGATTGAGTAGGTGGGGTTATGGGGTATTCTATAGTCGTGGTCATGCTGAACTTGATTCAGCATCTGAAATGGATGAGTTCGGTAAGAGACTTGACGTTTTTTAGTTGCCTAAATAACCCTTCCAGGGTTATGGCAATTATCCTGACTCAAACAAAGGGGATTTAACCCTGGAAGGGTTAAGATAACTTTTTAGGAACAGGCTAATTTATCACCAACTGAAATTAACCTGGTCGTTAATTTTCTGCTCCATCAGGTGAATAACCGGA
The DNA here is from genome assembly GCF_017641085.1 of Gracilimonas sp. NCBI lineage: Bacteria > Pseudomonadati > Balneolota > Balneolia > Balneolales > Balneolaceae > Gracilimonas > Gracilimonas sp. The sequence goes on from NZ_JAEPPI010000001.1 coordinate 788,775, forward strand.
GTTCTGAACGTGTTGTTATTATCGATCTGCTTTCGAATGGACAGGACTTCCTCCCAATCGGAGTACACCTCCTCAAGAACCAGCACAATGTTCTCCCGCTCATCGATCAGTATTTTTGAATCGAACCCGAATTCTTCCTCAACCCGGATGGCGTAAAGCACAGCCTGTCGTTCAGTTTCAAATTCTCCCAGCTGCAAGATAAATTCAAAATCAACATTGATCATAGAGGCAGGAAGTTCCTGTTTTGCGATAAAAACATCAGAGATGGCTGTGGAACTCAAAACCTTATTTCTTTCCTGTTTTGCCAATCGTTCAGAACTGAATGGACCCAGCCTGACTTTATACATCAGGGTATTGGGATCCTGATAACGATGCAGAGTGAAATTATACCTGGATTCCAGGTCAGTCATATAAGAATCTGCCCGATGTGGATTCGTGAAGGCAGCAAATTGAAGATCGTACCGAAAGCCACCCGGCTCGTAATTGGTTGCTACCGTTTCGTAACATTGATTCAGTACCGCCACATCTGGGTAATTTGAAGACAAATTCTGCGTGAATTGAGATGCACGGCTCAGCTCTTGGAAAAGACCGGTTCTGACCGCATACAACTCCCGTGGTTCGTTATATACAATGTAGGAGTCGGAATCGCGGCTGTAGTTTTTAACAATCCTTGTGGCAGCTTCAAACGATGAAAAAGCAGCCAGCTGAACACCATATCGGCATTTGTTCAGCGTAAGCCTGTCTACTGAAATATTGTATTCCAGTGAAATACCTCCGCCACTGTTGGCAGTTTGAGCGATGTTGGTTCCGGCCGTAATGGGTTCTTCATTTACCTGATAATCTTTAGGAACCAGCAGAATTTGCAGTCCTTCCACAAAATCACCTTCAGGAATGGCCTCCACTTCAAACTCTATTTTCTCGGGGATGGATTTCACATTTAAGATGTCCAGTTGGGAGGGATCTACCCGGAGTATATATTGGCCGGGAGGGAGTTCATAATCGTAAAAACTACCATCCGAGAATGTTCTCAATTCTTTGCTGAAATCCCCGTTTTGTTGATCTAAAAGTAGTTTGAGTCCCCCAATTCCTGAACTTTTTGCATTTGCGATTTGTCTTTTTACGGATCCTTCCATAACTCCGGACATATAGAAGGGTATTTCCACCTTTTTGAATCGATTGGGGTCAGTTATAAGCCCAAATTTGTCAAATTCAGGCACAAGCATAGGATTGTCTAGCCCCCCCTCATTCATTTCCATATTGTAGTAGAAGTAGGGCTGCATTTGTGTGAAATAAAGAATCCCATTTTTTTGAATACTGCTCGCACCCGAGCGTCTTAATCTAACGGCATTTCCACTTATTGGCTGATCCTCATCTTCCTCAAAAGATCTGTTTCCGTTATTATCTACAAATAGTTGAATAGCTGTACCGGATCGGCCGACCTGATCTCTGCTGGTAAATAAAAAGTTATTGTAGTTGGTGTCGTATCCTATCGACCCGCGTACGTTCTGTGTGAAACTGCTGTTGTTTCTTATGTTATTGTAAGTAGTATTGGTACGGATTTTATTGAGGTCGATAACAAGGCTGAATCTAATCGTGTTGTACTCTGCAATGAAATTTCGACCTACAGAGAGCTGGAATCGTCCCTGATTAAAAACATTTCTCGAAATTAAAGCCTCAGCTGATTCGAACTGGTTTAAGGTGGGCTGATATCGCATCTGTGCACGCAGAAAAACGCCACGCATATATGGAGGCAGATTTCTGTTGCGGGATACATTATAGGTAGCGGAGGTCTCAACATATGAAGTTGTTGTTGGGTTGAAGAGATCCACTTTACCGGCGAACCGGTCACTGTAACCAACCCTTAGATTCATTTTACCAATTCGTGAATTGGCATCCAGCCGCAGAGTAGTGGCATTTGTGGTTTCTCTGATCCTGGAAAAAGCAGAAGCCCTGACATTGAAAGGGGTGCCAAACAAATTAAAGGGATAAAAAGCGGAAGCTACCAGTCTTTTATCATCATTGGAAGGGTTGTAGATGCTAAAGCCTCCTGTGTACTCCGTGAAGTCAAAATTCAGACTTGCTGAGTTAGGAAATATTGTATTAAAAACACCACGATAATAGGCCTGAGAAGCAGCCTCAAATGTTAATATATAACTCGAGAGGATTCTTGAGGAAACGGAAGAGGTGAAAGTAGGAAGTCCGTCATTTAACCCTTCATAATACTCAACGCCGGCTTTGGCTGTTAGCCAATCGGTGATTCCATAAGAACCTGAACCTTGGGCCGTCAGGTTCTGATTGGTATTACCAACCACCGGGTTATCAAGCTGCCCAAGGTTTACAGAATAGTTAAATACTCCGTTTGGCTGAAAGGTAAAAGGTACTTGTATACGTTCAGAGCGTTCGATAATCTGGCCGGTTGGGCCATAAATTTTTAAATCAAGTTGGGAAGATCCGTACGTGATGGGAGTTAAAAACCGGTAATCACCCATTTCATTTGCTTGTTGGAAGTCGATAAGGGCATTGTTCATATATAATTCAACTTCCGACTGGGGTATAGTGCTGCCCTGAACTACATACTCATCAAACAGTCGACGGGGCTCTATAGGTTCGTTAGTAAGCCTGATCCCGGTATAGCTATTTCTGGCGACACCATCCGAATTTGTTTGGCCAATAGTGATTTTTGAAAGCCACTGTTGGTCACGATACATGTAACGCCAGCGAAGGTTATCGGTAGAGATATTGGAAAAGTTGCTGGAATAACTTCCAAAGATACTTCCTTGCAAATCGCCACCGTACAACTGAATTCCTAAATTTGTATTAGCATTGTATACATTATTTCCGGAATTCAGGTTGGCTGATAGATTATAGTCCACAAAGCCACCATCAATAAAAGGCCGTTCCCTGCCATACCGCAGGTCATATCTGACATCCTGATACCTATTATCATCAGCAAGTCGCCTTCTTTGAGCACGGATAGCTTTGGCTATTGCCGGAAGCTCTTTTTCAGTTTCTAAATTCAGCGTTAGATTATTGAAATCGATGGTGAAATCAAGTCCAAATGCCTCATAGAAAATATCGGCCCGCAGATAAGAATCAATTTCTTGGATCAGGTAATCATCAGCTGTGAGTTGAATGGTCCTATCTCCGAATACTATCTGATTTGATTGCAAATTTATCTGATAAGGAGTTTGCTTAAGGCCAAATTTACCGTTTACAGATAAACCATTCACGGTATGGTCAATATCAAAGAGGGAGAAAAGTTCGCTGATGGGAAGGTAAAATTGGTCATTTTTATAATAGGAAATAACAACCGAACCTATAATGCCACGATGACGAAATTCAAGATATACCTCAATTTCGTCATTGTTGTTGCCTTGAGCTTGAGAATTATCGGGTTGGAGGAATAAGCATAAGGCAACAATATTGAAGGTTAGTATAAATTTTAACCAATGATTCACCTAAGCGTGTATTTGGTTGTACTTGAAACAGGCTGCATTTGAACGATATCGTCATCGGAAACATCATTTCGTTGAGTAATGAACTCGACCCGTAATGTATATTCTCCAGGCGGAGTATCACCAATTAAGAGATCTTGTTTATGCGTTCCACTAAAATAGAGAGTAGTAGAGTTTCTGGCTTGCTGTATAACATTTCCTTGCGAATTTATAAGAGAAGTTATAACAGATCCAAGAAATGGGGAATTACCGGTACGCTCAAAATCAGTAAAAACCTCTAATACACCATCATCTGATAAACGAGGGGTTATTTCATTGATTGCGATACCAGTATTCACAGTCCCTACTTTATAGTAAAGGCCGGTTATCTGCTCAACAATAAGCCCTAAACTCGCGGTAACAGTTTCTGTTTGTTCAATCTCAACTGGTGGTGCTTCCGGTGTTGCACTGGTTTTAATTCTTGCCCAGTAGGTGCCGTCTTCCAAATCATTTGGAGCAGCAATCCTAAGCCGAACTATTTGTCGCTGGCCCGGATTTAATACAAAATTCTGTGGAAAAGCACGCACGTTTTCTGCGATAGAGTGTTTTTCAGCACTTATAGAGTCATCTTCAACTATTCGACGTTGCCCATCATCATTCAAGGCACTATAACTGAATACAAAATCAACAGAAATTTCCTGATTTTCATTGGAATTGTTGATCACCATGTAGGTTCCAAATCTGGAGTTGTCCTCTACAAATAAATTTGTTGGGGCAATAGTAACTTGAGATAACCCGGCAGATAAAGTACATAAGCCAAGAAGTACTGTAAGTAATAGCTTTTTCATAACTCTATAGATTAGTGAATTCCCGATGCAGGTAATAGTAATGATTGTTTCTAACTTTTACCATCACTTATTAATACTCCTTGATTGCTTTATTCTGCTTAAAAAAAAAGCCCTGCCGATAGTGGCAAGGCTTTAAATCTAAATAATCAATCTTAGTCGTAATACACTGAAAGTGTAACGTCACCGGAGTATTGACCTTGGTAATTACCAGCAGTAGCAAGGGTATTAAGAGTACCACCTACATATACATAAGCAGTGGTAGCTCCAGTTGTAACGCTTGCAGTTCCTCCTGAGAAATCAGTTCCACCATCAACATCGCCATCAGTTTCAGTATAGGTAGCTGTAGCAGAAAATGGGATATCGTCTTGTGCAGTACCACCGGAAAGGTTAGGAGTACCTTCTGGTGTTAAATTAGCAGGAGCGCTAAGTGAAAGGACAATAGCTTGTCCATTAGCCAAACTAGTCATCTGGAATTTACCGAGATTAGCTTCATTTGCAGTACTCAGAGCTTCAGTCACACCAGCATCAACATCGCCATCAAGTAGAGTTCCAAAATCAAGGCCTCTAACACCAGTCAATGTTACATCAGTTACAACATTAGCAGAAGCTGTAATACTTGCTTGTCCTTGAGCCATGGCAGAAGTTGCAGTTAAAGCAACCAATGCGAGTGCAGATAAAAGAGTTTTGAGAGTTTTCATAATCGTGAGATTTTATTGTTTGTTTAATTTCTGAAAGAAAATTATTGATCTTCTGAAAGCCTTCCTAGTTAGATACTCTTAATTAAAACGTCCTAACTTTTTGAGCTGAAACCATGTAATCAATGTCCTAGATGATAATTTATGCGTCTAAAATACCCATGTGGCTTCAGACTTATATTTAGATTTCTTTAATGTTTGGGATTCCACTTTGATAATACGAAGGAATTTGAAGGTTGGATTTAATCATTAACCATTTTCTATCTTTTCCCTTCAACAATGGAATAGTGACCTTTTTTGTGGTTAAAGCTTGTATGGGGTAGGGCAACATCCGGGTTTTTGAACCATGATTTACTTGATTAGAGGATTGGAAGGATGGAGTTGAGTAATCAGGGAAATCCGGCAATCCTATCCATCAAGGTTCAAATAGGAGCATGCATTAGTTACTTTGAAGCAGCTCTCAGAATAATTTTAGCATCATCGTCAGCTAATGATGAGGTTTGTTAAAGTAAACAAGCGATTTAATGGCAGGTGTATAGGAGAAGGGAATGTTCCTTCAAGCTGACAAAGTAGTACCATATATTATGCAAGGGGTGCCTCGAAAAGTATTAATCGTAATCAACGCTCAATACAACTTCACCGGTATAAACACCGTTTGGGATATTACCGACCTCAATCGAGCCATAAACATAGATAAAGAGTTGTTTCCAGATCTCATTGGAATTCGTGAGATTTGTATTATCATGAATAGATACCATTCCTCCGCTGGAAGGGATTGGAGAAGACGAAGAGATGGAATTGGTTCCACTATTATTGTACGACATACTAAGAGAGAGCGGAATTTCCTGATTGTTACCGGTTTGACCATTAACCAAAACTTCCGGGTATTCAAGATTGATATAGACATTTTGAGTATAAAAGGCTCTGATGCTGAAGACACCCATGTTTACATCACCCAATTGTATCTCGGTTATCCCAGTATTGGAAATTAAAGTTCCAAAATCCAGATTCTGCTCAACGGTTGCACTGAGCTCGGGTTCTATTTTAAGCTGCAGATTTATGAACTGAGCTTTAGCATTGATGCTCAGAAGAAAAGAAATGGTAATTATGCTGAATATTTTCTTAATCATAATAAATGGTTACCTGAATATCAGCGGAGTAGGATCCCGAAATTTGGCCACTGGCATTAATCGAACCATAAATGAATAGGTAAGCACTTTCTTTTTGAGCTTCCAAATTATACCCTTTATAAACTGGATTTGGAGGTGGCCCGGGAGGACCGGAGGTTCGGCTTAATATCGGGAACTGAGTACTTATAACCCCGGTTTGCTGGCTGAAGTCTATGGTTGTTTCACCGATATACCTGGTGTTATTAAGCGCTGAAACTTCACTGTCTTCTCCAAAGTTTGAGTAGGCTCCTTTCAATGTAAATGGCAAGGTGCAGTTTGCGTTAGAGCACCCGTCAGTATCAAATGGAGCAAGCAGTTCTATATCTATCAGCACATCGAGATACTTTATACCTTCCAGCTCTATGACAGCTGCCTCATTAATATCAATTTCTTTTACACCCTGATTTTGGGCGATAGTGCCAAAGTCTAAGTTGGGTTGGATTAGAACCGGACTGATGGTTGTATATCTACTGCTGAAGTCGCCGAAGTCAATTTCCTGAGCTACGATGGTGTTGATTGAAGATCCCGACAACAACAAAAAAAATGCTAAATACATAGAACGCGTAAAGCCCTTCAATTTGAAAGGCTCCAAAAGCGCTATAATTCTATGTGAGTTGAAGATCATATGTAATCAATTTCAATGGTGAAGTCTCCTTCATAATTACCGGGAGCTGCATTTTCAATATTCACGCGACCACCTACCCAAATGTAATATCGTCCCTCTTCGTTAAATTCAATATTTCTGTTATCCAGCTCTAATAGCTCAGAAGTAGATTGGTTTTCTTCACTGTTACCGGATAATTCATAAGTAAAAGTCAGAGTAGAATTTCCATCAACTTGGGTTAGTTCTCTTTCAGGTAAATAATTTAGTCGAAATTCAGTGTTGGGCATACCTACTGCAATCATAAAACCGGCATTTAAGCTGTTCACCGGATTTACATAAATTTCTCTTTGTCCGGGCTGAAGGTTTGGGAAGGTCATAGAATTAACGGTAATCAATTCTATAGAAGGAATTACAAGGGCACTAACATTAATACTTGCAGATACAACAGGTTCACCTCGTTGATCCTGAGCCTGAAGGGGCTGAGCTGTGTACAAAATTAATATGATTGCTAAGAAGAAATATCTCATAAAAAAGTAATTGCCTGAAACCTTAAAGTTCGAGAGTAAATTTCTCGGTTAAATGAGAGTAAAGCCAGTTAATATATTTTAATTAGAGCATCGTAACCGGCCCGTTACTCTACGTTTTTTCAGCGGTAAAGAACTGCTTCATCTTCAATATATACGAAAAGAATGAGTAGCCGGATTTAGTACAGTAACCGGTCAGTGTGCAATGGCCTCGGAAGCGTTGCGAGAATATGGTTGGTTAGATATAAGCAGACTTAATTGACCACCGAAAGCTCCAAGGTCTTGTGGGGGCTTGAGGTTCTGTTTTTCTAACAAATAGACTACCAGGCAAAGGCGTTGAAATAGAGAGGGGGGAGTTCAAGTTCCCGATTGGTAAGGCGTACTTTCCGGGGAAGCTGCTCCGTCTTTTTCTTTCCTTCGGGATGTACAATTTCAAAATTATACTCAAGCTCACTGTTAGAATACCGTGATGAAAAACGAACCTCTGCAGTATAAACACTGTCCACGGGATTGGTATCGTATAAGCGGACGGGGCGGGTGCTGATTGGGCTTATGTTGCCGGTTACCTGTACGTAATCCCGGCCGGGTACAAAAGTACTATCCTTCAGCATCGGGGTTAGGTTAACATTGAAGGTAACTTTGCTTTGGGCTTGTGCAACCAAAGAAAACGTGAGCAGCAGAATGGGAATAAATAATAATCTTTTCATCGGTGGTATAATCGTATGTATAGTTATTGAATAGTTGTTTTGAAAATGGAATGTAAGAATCTTTTCGGGTTATGAGTTCACTTTCACAACGGGTTTATCGCGCCAGTAAACCAGCGAGAAAACACTTTCCCGGGGAAAGGAAGGAGGGATGGTTTGTTGCAGTCGGGTATCGTACACGTAATCTTTAGTATAGCCACTGGCTACACTTCCTCCGCTAAAAGTACCCACCGGACCCCTGTTTTTCTGGACTATTCCGCCCAAAAGGTCTAACGTACCTCTTGGACTTCCGCTGCTATAATCTTCTACTTCAAAAGAAGTTCCAAGTGCCATAATGGATGCGTGGATGGTTAAATCAGAGCTACCATTATAAGAATGTGCCCATCGGTCAACTTCTACATCTTCTTCGCTTACCAATCCGAGAAGATCGGTGGAAGTTGAATCAACTCTTGGGTCTGTATCATATACAATATCCCCCATAATATTTATATCGTTTGCAGCGTGCAGCGTTACACTTCCCTTCACTTCACCAACCACATTAACCTCTCCGTTAACACTGATTACAACTCCACCTTCAGCATTTTGGTAACTTGATAGCTTATAATGGGTAAAACAAACCAAAGGATCAGTACATCCTACATCTTTGACCTTTACATAGCCTTCACCCAATACATCTTCATAAAATTCGACATCTTTGTTCGAGCTAAAGGATAATGTAGCCTGACTTTTCAATAAGTTAATTTGCTCTGTACCCGGCAGGTCTTTGGTTTTGGTGAGGTTAAAATTAGTTCCCCCGTTGAAATTAGGTGAATCACTGCCATGACGAGTAGCCGGATCACTACTGGTTTCGTCGCCGGTGTATCCAACCCAGTCATTCGGGCTGGAAATAAATCCATTGAAGGTAGGCGAACCCGACATGCTAAAGGTTCCATTGGTATGAACCGGGCCGGTTACCTGGTCACCATTCCACCACCAGATTTTAACATGCGAGTATGGAGGTGCAAAGGTCTCCGCATCAGTGAAATAGGAATATCTGGAAAAGGAGTCACGTTGCATTAATACTTCAATTTCTGATTGATAACCACCATAGGTTCCATAGCTGGTTAATAAAACACGGTATTCATCATCGGGATCCGGTTGCGTCATATAAAGTGTTCCTGATGCTCCACTTGCCGTTGACATTGATATCTGGTCTGACCATTCCATATCTACCAGCAAGTTCTGAATAGCATTGTCAATGAGGCTGGCAGCTACGTTCTTAGCCTGCTGCTCGTTAAAGTGAGTGGCTGTTCGCTCCGGCAACATTTCGGTCCGGTTCATATTTGCCACCTGAATGATGCCTGATATAATGACTAAACCGCTAACAAGAAATAACATTGCTCGTCCCATAATACTCTCCTTTTAATTCCAGGGGTGGTTCATGATGTTGGGTAAAAACTCTCGGGTCCAGGCCGTACGGTGATATATATAATCACCTTGTGGGCTTATCCGAATGGGTTCTTCAGATTCAATCATTATCTCAACTCTTACTTTAATGCCTCTTTGTGAAGTGCCACTACCGGCCGGGTCAGATTGTTCTTCCCAGTTTCCGCTCGAAACATCTCTTTTATAGTACTTAAGCTTAAAATAGGTGACGAGGAACTGGGTTGTGCCATTTTTATCCTCGCGATACAGATAAAAGTCATTTGGATTAGTAGTTGAACTGACAAAGGCTGTAGAATCAGCATATAGGGTTACCAATTCGCCTGAAGTATTATCTCCGTTATCAACACAGGCCGGAGAAGTTCTGAATTCAATTTTATTCCTTTCACTGGTCTCGATCGGCTCATTGTTAAATACATCGTCTGAATATCCCAACCCGTTAAAATCACAGGAAAGTAACTCTACCAAATTATCTCTTTTTTCCTGGTTGATGGTAGAAATGGTGGTTTCCTGTCCGGAGGTATTTAAACTGATATTAAATGCCAGAATAGAAATCAGCATAAAGCCACCAATAACGTAACTTGTTACAATACCTATATTCATGGCAATTAGCTGGTAAAGGTTAAGGTTCTGATTAGTTTTTGGGTAACGGTAATGACAGGATCCAGTGAATTATTTTCTACCGTGATCGTTATTTCATAACAGCGCTGGCTGGTTGAGTCTAACAAATCACAATCGTTGCTGGGTACTGCTTCTCGATAAATGGTGAAGGTTTCTGAATATTCATTATTTGCCCCATAATCAAAAGTCCGCTCTACGGGATTATCCTCATATAAATAGTATGAGCTATTGCCCGAGTCGAATGGATCCTGACTCTTATAGCGTGCCTGAACCCAGCGGATAGCATCAATTTCTTCCTGTGCGGCTGAAATGGCACGGTACTCCAATTCTGACCTTATCATGGTATCCAGTGTTACCTGAAAACTTCTGGACGTGTTCATTGTAAGCAAGGAAAACACCACCATTGCGGCACCAAGGTAAATGATATCTGAAAAGTCAGTCATAATTCAGTGGCTAAAAGTTGCTCTCTTTATATAACAAGAGTTCAAGCTGAACTAATGTTACAAAAAGAGAATTGACCCTTTATCAATTAGCCTATAGAGATAGAACAGCTCGGTATGTACCCGTTAGACTAATACATCCTAAATGTTCATATAATTGAACAGGAAAGCGAGTTAGAATGTATTAACTAATTATTCTTAATAAGTCTTAGGTGAGCCTACTCAAAGGTGCTTAACCGTCTATATCGGTTTTGTTTCAACTTATTGGCAGAAGCAACCTGGGCATATTTTTCTGCCTCGCAGTCATATTGGATGGTGATATTACCATTCAGGTCAACATCCAGCTCGTTACCCGTGTCCTCATCTTTTTTGCCAACTAAGACGGATCCCTTAATGGTTGGAGTACCTCTGCCATCCATATTGTAAGCATCCTCAAAAATAACCAACCCGTTAAATTTGAAATTTCCGGCTATATCAAGTTCAACCCCGGCCGAATCATATTTTAGATAACCATTAGAACGTACTACCATAATCCCATAACCTTCAGAAATACCTCCGGTTAATTTTGCGTTCTCTTCCACGAAAAACACTCCGGGGTCATCAGCACTTCCCAAACTTCCTTTATAGTTCCCTGTAATTTTTTGCACATCAGACATTTGTGCTAACCTTGCTACTAACTGATCCACAGGTTTATAAGAAAGCTCTGAATCTATAGCCACGTCAACTGAATCGCTTTCAATATTCCCTGACCCGCCTGAAGAAGCTTCAAGATAAGAGAGGGTGCTTTGAACTGCGAGTGCGGGGCGATCTGCACATGTGCCACTGGCATCGTTACCGGAAACAAGCGAGCTTCCACCTGCGCTAAAGGTAAAGTCGTTTGTTGCGAAAGAAAGAGCCGATCTAAATTCGGGTACAAAATGCATCGCATTCTTCGTAAAAAGACTGATGATATTGGTTTCCTGTTTTGCACCGGTCAGAGGATCATTGTACCAGGAGGTGGCATACATTTTAACGGTATCACTTTCTAATACTCCAAAGGAGCCCGATGCACTTGAGGCTTCATATAATTCATAATATAAGCTGACGGAGTCGCCTTCGATCTCCTGGACCCATGGGCTATCTTCTTCGGGGTGCCAGCTGCCGTTAGAGTCATTTATTCTATCCATAGCAATCTGTACGGCCGTGTAGGCTTTGTTTCTTGCCTGTATATCATTGGCATAGGACGAAGAAACTTTTGTTATCTGGATTTTTCGGTCCTGCATTCCAATCTGCATGATTCCCATTGTAAATATGGCTCCACATGCTAAAATAATCATTGCTCGTCCCATAATATATTACCTCTCAATTATCTCTCAGGTTTACCGGTGAAAATCTCTTAATCCATGTTGATGTGACATACCTGCCATCCGGATTTGAGCTCGACTTTAGCGAAAAACCGGTTTGAACTGTTAGCTCAATTTCAATTTGTTTTATGCTCTGCAAGTTACCCGAACTAACCGGGGTTGACATTGGGGTATCTCCACCGTATTCATCGAAATAGTCAATGTTGAACCGGGTAATCCCAAAATCTATTTCCGTTTCGTCACCATTTATTTCTCTTACCAGAATATGGTCGTGCGGATTTTTAGACCCCGGAGCAGGGGTATTCGTGTATTTCCAGCGAATGGTTTCTACGCTTTCGTCAGCGCTGTTATCAATATTACTGTAAAAAACGATTTCATTACTGTCCGCTTTTACAAATGCCGGGTCAATTACATTTACCCGGTTAAATCCAATCTTGGGGAGATCGTGATTGATGACCTCCGTTATAGCTTTAGAATGATTCTTCTTCATCTGGGTGGCAGTCAGCTCAGAAGAACTGTAATTCAGGTTGGAGTTAGTTGCTAAAATTGCAATCAACAAAAATCCAGCTATAACGTAGCTTAGTATAATACCAAAATTCATAGGGCTTCCTGATGATTAATTTTTTAGTCAGCGTAATAACTTCGTACAAAATCAAAGCTGTACACTCGTTCTTCTCTTGAAGTGTATTCTGTAAGGTATTTGGTTTGAATATTAACGATCAATCTTTTCAAAGTGGATTTAGTGCCTGAACTCGTCTTTGAATAGGTCTTGTAATCACTTGTTTCCACGTATTCAACGATGGTTGAAACATTATAAGTAATATCATTGATCTCAACGGTAGCACTCCAGTTATGAAAGTCATCAAAATCGTCAAATTCATCTCTTGAGGTCTCACCGGTTTCAGTTCCCAGGGTAGAAAAACCTTCCGGGATATAAACCGGCACATCATTCTCACCATCTGAGTCAACGTCTGTAGTTTGCTCATCAAAGGAGAGAGCTCTTGATTCTTCAATGATATCCTGGGCATAAGCAACAATTTGCTCTTCAAGGTGTCCTTCAACTAATACAATATTATTAGTTTGAATCAGCCTGTTGGCGTTTAGGACCATGATCGAAACCAGTGTCATTGCCATCATTACCTGGAAAATCTCTGTGTATCCACTCATTTATTAGAGGATTTTAATATTAATTTATCGTAATAGTATAAATTGCAGGACCATAATTCAAATTAGAATTACAGTAGTTGCTCTATATCTACGCAATAGAAAGAGTAAGAGATTGGAGGGAAGTTACATTTTATTTGATCAGCACCATTTTATTGGTCATAACTTTTTGATTGGTTATGACACGGTATAGGTAAATACCGCTTGCCAAACTGCCAGCACGGAAGGGGATATTATAGGTTCCTGCCGGGAGTTTTCCAGAAACCAGGGTTTGAACTTTACGCCCCAGAATATCAAATACCTCAAGAGTTACTTCGGTTTCTTCTGTAAGTCCGAATGGAATGGTAGTAGTTGGGTTGAACGGGTTTGGGTAATTCTGATACAAGTACACTTCTTCCGGGATGTTGGCTTCAATTTCTTCGGTAGTTATTCTTAGAAGGAATCTTGACGAAGATTTATTCTTGTTTAAAGAAGGAGAACCATTGGTTGGCTGAGCCTGCTTCAATTTTTTCTTCGAGTTGTATGTGAATACGTACTTATCCTGGTCTCTAAGGTTGATTTCCTGCCCTGCCTCATAATCAATCAGAATCACCATCCATTCCTCCGGTACATTTCGGAGTCCGGGCCAGCTGAGTGAGTAGCTTCCGGCTGCAACCTGTCCGCCCATATAAGCTTCAAAGTGGAGTGGAATGTTCTGTCGGTGTATGAAATTCGCCGACCGGTTATTGATTACCAGCTCGGTACCATCATCTAAGGTAGAATAAAACTCTATGTGCGAATCCGAGAAGGGGAGTAATCGCAGAGCATCCTGCGGGTCTTTACCGGTGGCTCCGTTTTGGCTGAGCATTACATGTGTCACCTTAGCGAGTCCGTTTCCTTCTGCTTTTAGTTCTAATACAGGTGGTGTTCCCTCAAATTGCTGCTGGGCAGGAGCCGCCTCTTTACGAAGGAAATTACCCCCGGTGGTTTTAGCTGCTTTCTTAACTTTAAGAACCGGAGCCGGTGCGTTGGCTTTCACCCAAAATCCCTGGAAGGCCGGAATGATACCGCTTCCCAATGAACCGGTGGACCCATTCCAGGTGAGGAACTCCCCATTACCACTGTTAGCAGCCGGATCCCAGATATAGATGGTGGATTCAATATTGGTTTTCGTCCAGTTGGAGGCATTATTCCAGTTGATAGCAGCCCCAAATGGGTTCCCCACAAAGTTCCAGCCGGAGTCGGCTTCGGGGGTATAGGTAACTCCAAAATCGACTTCTGTTGAGCCTACTCCGAATTCCTGTCCTGCCACATCAAGGGTATCCGGAAGCGGATTATTATAAAGCGGGTCGGCGGCGATATCTCCAAAGAAGTACACCCAATATCCGCGTCCCGACACCAGGGAATTGGTTATGTTTGATGGCGCTCTCAGGCGGTCGTTATCGGTAGCCGGTAAACCTTCTTCGTTGATGTCATAATCTTCAAGATACCACATTACATTAGGCTGAAGGGTATCTCCCGGGTTAGATCCGGTACTGTACGTTGCACCGGTGTAGCCCTGGGTAAGGGTTCCGTCCAGGAAATCACCAATGGTAGAACTTACCGGTGAGGACAACATCCTCCAGCCACGGACGCCGGATATTTTTCTCTGGAATCGAAGCTCACCGGAACCGTATGATTGTGTATTGGCTATCAGGTTCTTGCCGCTTGGAATCAGTAACTCTCCATTGGTGAGGGTGAGGGTGCCGGTAACGGTAAAGTTATCGGTGATTTCAACCGTTCCGGGATTATCAATCTCAACGTTTACGAAAGTGTGTGGACTTTCAATAGTCTGATCGCTGCTGCCGTTGAATATGACATTACCGAGGGTGAACGTAGGAAGGTTCAGGTTGCCGCCAATGGTAAGCGAGTCGTTGTTACTTCCCAGCATATCTCCGCTACCGGTCACATCTCCGGAGACGATAAAATTAACACCACCTGATACATTCAGCTCGGCACTGGCTTCAATGGAAAGGGCTGCAATTTCAGTATCTGTAATGTTAACTACCGGGAATTCATTACCCACAGCCGGGCTGGCAGGGATCAATACTACAGAGGATGCATTTGGCACAGAATTCACATTCCAGTTGTCAGGATCATAATAATTAGAAGCCGCTGCTACAGATCCGAGCTGGCTTTCCCAGATATGGCTGAAAGAAGCAAATTCAACCTGAGCATCATCGCTGATGGTGTTTCCATTTAAAGTTCCCGAAACGATTGCCACAACGGTACTTGTGGAGGAAGTGAGGGTAGCCGTGTAGGTACCATCGGAATTATCCGTCACACCTCCGATTGAGCCTTCATCGGTGCTCAACACAACGGTAGCTCCCCCGGTGGTTACATTATTTCCATAAGCATCTTTAGCCTGTACGGTGATGGTAGAAGTACTGGCTCCGTCGTTAAGAATAACGGTAGGAGAGGCGGAAATTGTAGTCTCGGTCTCATTGGGTGCTCCCGCTGAGACAGCGAATGAGTTGCTGACCCCGGTTTCAGATCCGGCAGAGTTCGTGGCGGTGATGGTACAGTTGCCAACGCTTGTGATGCTTACTGTTAGTGATGACAATACCCCGGAACTAAATGCGGGAGTGGTACCCTGACCCGTTCCCATATCGCAGGAGGAGGTTACAACCGTTGTACCGCTAAAAGTGGTAACCGTAGTACCGGAACCGTCAATGGCCGTAATTTTTATGTTGAAATTTTGCCCGGCTACTTTTGGACTGATATTCCCGGAAGGCACTCGCTCTACTTTAAATCCAGTCAAAACCCCTGCATTCACAATATTGAAATTTGAACTTACCGCATCATCGAGACCGGAGCTGGAGGCCGTAATTTGTTTGGTACCTACGTCATCAATTTCAAGATTAGAAAAGTCAGCAATACCCAGAGAATTCGTGAGTTGGGTGGTAGTTCCTGATAAAGTACCCGTTCCGGAGGTAAGGGCCATATCTACTGATACGCCGGATTGTTTAACATTATTTCCAAACTGGTCGGTTAGCTGAACCCGGACCGCAGGAGAAATGGCGGTATTTACATTGGTGGAGGATGGCTGCTGTGTAATCACCAGGCTATCGAGTGCACCCGCTACCATTGAAAGCGACCCGTAGTTGGTTCCACCTCCAAGCCCCGTAGTACCGGAGTTTGTAATATTACCTGAATTTGGTAGCAGTCCGGTTGTTGGGCGGATCTGAAGTCCGCTAATATCAATTTCGCCCGGATTAGAGGTGGACGCCGTATTCACCGTAAATGTAACCTGGGTAGAAGTAATACTGTTGAAGGACACAGCAAGGGTGGTAGTTCCTCCATAAACAGCCGAAGTGGAAACGGATGGTGTTGCTCCGGTATTCCATTCAAATCCGGTAGGTGCATCAAGTACAAAGGTGCCTCCTGCTGATAGTTCACCGGCAAATCCTTCTTTAATGATTGGGCCTGTAAGGGATGTATAAGTAGAGTTAGCATCATCCGCAGAAATATTCTCCCCGTTTTCAGCTGCCGTAATTTTACGAATGGACAGGGTGTATTTATCAGACAGGTAGTCTTCTACATTCTCACGTTCTGCCTGTGAAAGAAGGCGGCTGTAATAAATGAATTCAGCGATTTCACCATCCCAGCTTTGGTTAGCGGTATTCGGGTCATCCTTACCCCCTTTTCCAACAATAGCTGTAGTTGCATTGGCCAAAGTGCCCGTTGGGGGAGGCCCTGCAGCGGATGGATTATTTAAAATTCCATCAATAAAAATATCATAGGTGTTTCCGCTCTGCCATTGGAAACTAAAAATCTGGCCTGCTGTGGCCTGAATATCAGAAAAACTCTCTAGTTGGTTGTCTGGATCGTTGGCAAGAATTCCTGTTTTTACAACATTGGTGAAGGCGCCGTTGTTGTTAGCACCGGCGGCATCATAGCGGAAGGTTAAAAACTCATCGGCATTATTTGGATTCTGAACATTAAAAAGACCCCGGTCGGTATTTGTCTGATCCGATTTATACACCATAAATATGGTAAACTCGGTGGATCCATTAATGTAATTTTCCCCGTCGCTATCTTCGAAAAAGTCTCCATCTCCGGCGAAGTTGATGGAGGGCTGATTATTCAGCGGGGTAGAACTGCTCACAAAAGTAGGCCTTGTTCCGGCATCAGCAGTACCTACAAAATCGTTACTATTTCCACTTTGATCTTGCCAGGTAACCACTTCGCTACCGCTGGTTACAACACCGGCATCCGCACGCAGCCAAACTTCCAGGCCGCTTATAGCTTCCACCGCATTCACTTCAATAATTCGGGCAACTGTGTCGCTGGCAAGGGCTCCGTCGTGAGCTACAAAACTCACTTCTCGTTCCGGGCCGGTAGGTATAGTGGCGAAATTCTTATATTCAACGGTTCTGAGGGCGGTTTCATAGTCACTTAGGGAATTGGTACCGGTTAGCTTAAGGCGACCGGTTTGGTCATCGAAATCACCGGTTATTCCAAAAATACCAGAAAATAGCAGGGAATCTTCCGCGGGTTTGAAATTATCGGTAATAATTACAAAAGCACTGTCTAACTGGGTGTTGTCCGGATCGGAAACCAATAGGGTAGAAGTAATTTCAATAGGGGCATTGTCATAATTCAGGTCCGAAGTTTCAATTCCAGAGAGAATGGGCGCGGAATTAACGGCAACAATGTCAAGATCCCGGGTTTCAGTGTTACTATTGGCATCACCATCATTCACTGTAAATGAGAAGGTGCGAGTAATCTCGACAGGGTCGGCACTCAGGTTTTCATAAGTGACGTTTTCCAAAGCGGTTTGATAATCGGCAAGGGATGCTGTACCGGTCAATGTTAAAATTCCTGTAGTAGAATTCCAGCTGCCGTTAATTCCAAACTGAGGAGTAAAGCCAAGTTCATCTTCTCCCAGTGTATAATTATTGGTAATGGCCACCGTGGCACTTTCCATATTGGTGTCATCATTGTCCGTAATCGTGGCGTTGTAGGCAGCGCCTCCGCTCACAGCCCCGGTGCCTTCAGTATAAGTAAGTGTTGGTCCACTGATGCCGGACAGGGAGGGGGTACTGTTAACAGAAATTACATTTACATTTCTGGACAAGGTGTTGCTAACATCATCCCAGTCGTACACTTCAAAGTCAACTGTACGTAGGGCTGTTGAAGGACTTACGGAATTGGTGTTTTCATAGGTAACCGAGCGTAAAACTGTTTGGTAATTGCCCGGAGAATCTTGCCCGGTAAGTAGCAGCACACCGGTTGTAGCATTAAAGCTGCCGGTAATACTTCCGGTTGGGGTGAAGTCGAGAACATCTTCTGAAGGGTCAAAATTTGAGGAAATTATGACCTGCGCGCTATCCAATACGGTATTATCACTATCAGAAACGGTAAGCGTAGAAGTAATAGATGTAGGTGCATCACCTTCGGTATAATCAATATCGGTTCCTTCGATTGCAGCAAGTACCGGAGGTTCATTACACCATTTATCACACAGAAAATCGTACACGCTGGCCATTTGCCCGCCATTTAGTGCGGTATTCCAGGAAACAAACTCACCGATGTACCCGGTAAAATTATTTGTGCCCGCCGGGTTGTTGCCCGTTGTTACCGGGTCGCGGGTGCCGTTTTCTTCACCAATAATAGCTCCCCCGGCATGTGATTGTTGCGCATCCACATTGTTTAAAGTGATGGCGCTGTTATCATTAATTCTGGCCGACCAGGTTCGGTCTATCAGCGCTCCGGCTGTGGCATCGTGGCTTGCAACGATAATGTAACTTTCGTTGGGCTGAACGGCTCCGAGGTTAATTGATTTATACTGATTACCAACACCCCATTCAGCATTATTCCAAACAAAGGCATAGGCGTTGCCATCTTTGATGCTTATCTGATATCCCCGTGTACCCCCACCTTGTTCGTAAATTATCTGTAAGCCGGCCGTAGAGGCTCCTGTTCTGAATACAATGGCAAATGATTTTTCATCATATGTACCGGTGTTCAAAATAGCATTGTTGGGTGGGTCAAGGTTATCATCGGTTCCATCCCAGAGAATTCCGCCTCGCTCCCCAAAATAGTTGGAATCGAAAATAGGCTGTTGGGCTGCTGTTCCGTTTGATGCCGAAATATCGGTTCCGGAGCCAACGGCGTTATCCGACCGGTCTCCCCAGGTAGCAACCGAAGTTCCGTCTCCGGGTTGGTTGCCCAGGTTTAAATCCCCGTTTACATCCAGCGCATCATAATGAAAAACAGGGTTGGCTAAATCGGTGGATAAATCAGAGAGCGTGGTTATGATATTGATGTCCCGAGTCTGAGTATTACTATCATTCGACCCGTCATTTACCGTAAAAGAGATAGTTCGCGTACTTTGGTCAGGGGTTGAACCATTTGTATTCTCATAAGTTACATCGCGCAAAGCCGCCTGATATTGAGCTAGCGTCGCTGAACCTGAAAGTGACAAGATTCCCGTTCCTGAATTCCAGCTGCCGGTAATTCCATTCTGATCGGTGAAATCGAGCACGTCTTCAGAGGCATTATAATTTCCGGTAATTTCAATCTCAGCACTGGAAAGATTTGATGTATATGGGTGATCAATTGTAATTGCAGAGGTGACAAATACCGGTGAGCCTCCTGCAAAAAAGTTCTGGGGAGAAGATTCAATATCGGCAAGGGTGGGGGGATCAGGAATCTCAGAAATAAAGCTTCCCGGAGCGTTCTGGTTATTATACTCGGTGGAAATCCAGTCAGCGGAACGGGCGACGTTCGAAATCCGCACTTCGTCCATCATGCCATCAAACTGGTAACTACCACTGGAGAGGGTGAGGTTGTCGCCATTTGGGGTGAAATTGAAAGCCGTTGCGTTGGTGACGTCCTGGGCACCATCAATATAAATGGTTCTTCCATTAGCAGTGCTGTTGGTGAAAGTGACGTAATAATCCTGCCCGTCGTTCATCGCACTACCATCAAAGGCCGTTCCGTCGTCATTCACGGTAATGTTGTTGAAATAATAGACGGCATAAGAACTGTTGTAAGCGCCTTTGGTCACTAAATCAGGCCCCACAGAATTAAGGTTAGACCCGTTCATCCAAAATGAAATGGTGATGTCATCTGTAATTTCAATGGAGGGGTCGTCGGCTATGGTAATAATATCATTGGCGCTGCCGGCATTAAAATCTCGTCCGTCTCCTATTATACCATTTACCACAGACGTTCCGCTGGTGGTTGCATCATTGCCATTTGAGGTTGCATCACTTAAATCACTGTCGAGATGAAGCACCATTTGGTAACCGGAATTCCAGGTTGTGTTTACGGACTGATCGGTTGTTTGGCTGGAATTGCCGTAGTAAATATAAAATTCGGT
Source organism: Gracilimonas sp. (assembly GCF_017641085.1). Classification (NCBI taxonomy): domain Bacteria; kingdom Pseudomonadati; phylum Balneolota; class Balneolia; order Balneolales; family Balneolaceae; genus Gracilimonas; species Gracilimonas sp. The sequence continues at coordinate 809,091 of NZ_JAEPPI010000001.1, forward strand.
ATCCGAAGTGGCGTTGAGGGTAGGGAAGCGGACCCAGAACAAAATCTCTCCGGTGGTGGCATTGTAAGATTCCAGTTCATGGTCCAAAATGGTGGAACCGTCGGATGAAGTGAATACAATATCGTACCCGTTTGCATTTTCAACATCACCGCCATTGCCGGTAGTTCTGAAATCGTTGTCGGTAAGAGAAATGAGAACCGGAAAATCAGTCAGATTGGTTGCGCCTGAAACCTGTCCATTGTTTACTGCAAACTTTTTGCGATGGGTATAGCCCGGAACCTGTGCGGATAAACTTTCCACACTGATGAGTGCTATAAGCAGGGTCAATAGTCCGATATGTGTGCTGTGGATGATTTTCACACTTCTTCGCTAGTCTGAATTTGACCGCAAATATAATTATCGAAGAATTAACCACAGTAAGTATTAGCTATTTCTAACCCTTATGAGAAGAATCTATAAATAGAAAGGTGTAGCTATTTTATCAGGGTGAGCTTTTGAGTAAATATCTTGTCAGCAGCTTTGAATAAGGCTATATAAACACCGCTGGAAAACCGTGAGGCATCCCAGGAAACCTGATGATAGCCGGCTGGATAATTCTCGTTGATGAGGGTTGTAACCTTTCTACCTAATATGTCATAAATCTCTAAAGAAACCGGACCTTCCAGGGGAGTAGAAAACTCCAGGGTTGTACTTGGGTTGAATGGATTTGGATAGTTTCTCTGAAGGTTATAAGAGTTTGGTAACCCATCCGCATCAGCACCGGGTTCAATAGTCAGTATATACTGAGCCATTTCCAGATTCTTCATGCTAGCCATATTTGTAAGCTTGAAGTTTGAACGTTTGCTATGATCCGGAAAACTGTCTTTGGCATCAAGTTTTGATTTAATGCTGCTGATTTTTCTTAAGTCTATACGATTATCAGATTGAGATTTTTGCTTCGAATTTTTGGATGAAAGCGTAATATTCCATGCCTCAGGAAGGTTTTTAATGCCCGTCCACGATAAGTTTACCATCCCTTCAATAGGTTCTCCGTCAATGAATCCTCCAAGCTGAATTGGAATCTCAATCGGGATTCCAAAGTTCCTCGGAAGGTTATTAATGGACAATTCGGTACCATCATCCAATAGAGTAAATAATTTCAAATAGGTATCCTGAAGGAAAGGTACGAGCCGGATTGCATCTAACTCATCTTTAGCAGTTTTTCCTCCAACCGAAAATGTAATATGAGTTGTCTTTGAAATCCCTTCAGCTTCCATTTTCAACTCTATGGCAACATCTTCTTTTTGTCGCTTATAAAAACTTCCACCGGTTGTTTTTGAATCTTCATTTACAGCAAGAGTAGGTGCTCCATTTCCATTGGCCTTTACCCAGAACCCTTGAAAAGGTTTAATTTTACCATCACCTAATGACCCGGCAATGCCATTCCAATCCAAATAATCACCGGTTACCGGATCCCAAACGTAGATCACATTATCCATATTGGTTTTAGTCCAGTTGCCATCGTCCCAGTCAATAGTCGCGGTGTAAGGATTCCCTATCAGGTTCCAGCCACTGTCGCCTGCAGCGGTATAAGTGACAGGAAAACTAAATTCCCCAGATGGTCCGGAATTCTCTTCGCCTTTTACTGACAGTGTATCAGGTAACGGGTCGTTATATAAGGGGTCTGTAGCTACGTCATCAAAGAAGTAAATATAATATCCTCTTCCGGCTGTAAAAGCAGAGGAGGTGTCGTTAGGGGCTCTCCATCTTTGATTGTCCGTTCCCTGATGAGTTTCATCGTAGTAAAGAACATTAGGTTGAAGGGTATCGCCCGGTTGGGAACCCGTTGCGTATGTTGCACCGGGAAATCCCTGCGTTAAAATATCATCTGTGAACTGTCCAAATGTGGTACTGAGAGGGTTGGACACCATGCGCCAGCCTCTTGAACCGTTTATTTGACGAAGCATTCGGATATTCTGAGTATTCCCTTGTTTAATATTGCTTACAAAACTATATCCGGAGCCAATGGTGAGAGTACCATCCGTCAAAAAGAGTGTATCTGTTACAACCAAATCATTATTTACCTGAGCTCCGGAAGGGTTATCGAGTGTAAAACTTTTGATTTCCTCTATTCCATTGATCTGCTGTGGCTGAGTTCCATTCAGCGTAACCGATGTATTGGTAAGTGTGAAATTTGAACCATTTATATCACCGCCAAAACGAAAAGCAGAACTATTTCCCACAACCTGTCCGTTAACGGTAATATCTCCCAGCGCTACGAGTTCTGATCCGGATGACATAGTCAGAGTATTTCCGGTTTCTATATTGATGAGATTGAATGCTTCGAGGTAATCGGTTCCTGTTACATCATTTTGAATGTTCAGCGTATCGGCAGTAAAATCGCCTTCTATGGTTTGGGTAGAAGATCCATTTAAATTCACTACCGATGAACCGGAGATAAAATTGCTGATCTTGGAATCTCCGCCAAGATTAATGGTCCCGTTATTACCGGAAAAACTCCCATTTCCAGAAATTTCGTTATTAATTGTCAGTGTTCTTCCAGAGAGTGTTAGTGTTCCCCCACTTTCAATATTGATAAAATCTACGGTCGGGTCTTGTCCGCTGATAATTGGGTAATATGTCCACCCGCTTTCAATGAGAACAACCTGACCGGTTGTAGGAATACTTCCCAGGCTCCAATTGTCTGCATTTCCCCAGTCAGAACGACCAGCAGGATTCCCTCCGCCCGAACCATCCCAAACATTAAACTGTGTTATGGTTATGGTAGCATCATCCGTGATGCTTTGGGCATCAACCGTACCGGTAATAGTTGCAGTTTCAGAAGTAGTACCAGCCGTAAGAGTAGAGGTATATGTCCCGTTTGAATTGTCAGTTACAGCACTTAGCGTTGAGGAACCGGTTACAGATAAATTAACCGTATTGCCTCCGGTGGTTAAGTTATTACCAAACTCATCTTTTAATTGTACAGTAATTTGGGTTTGATCTGCTCCATCATTTTGCAGAAAGCTTTGTGCGGATGTGATGGTCGAAGTGGTTTCATCGGCAGGCCCGGGGTTTACGGTAAAGCTATTACTTGTACCGGTTTCAGTTGACGCCGTTTGTCGTGCAGAAATTGTTGTGGAGCCAACTGAGGTCAGCGTCACGGAATGAGTATTCAAAACCCCTGAAGTAAATGAGGCTGTGGTGCCTCCACCGGATGAAAGAGTGCCGGTTGAAGTTATCTGAACGGTACCTGTAAAGGTAGTAACGGTATTATTGAAGGCATCCTGAGCAGTTATTCTGAGATCAAAGGAAGTGCCGGCAGTTTGAGTGCCAACGGAACCACCTCCGGAAGCCTCAACTAAAAATGTGGAGAGTTCATCAAATGTGTAAGTAATGTCCAGGTCTCCACTTGTTATAGAAGTAGAGTTAACTGTTGCGCTGATCGTGGCACTTCCGACGTTATTTGGTGCCGTTATTGTAGCAGAATAAGTTCCGTCGGAGTTATCTGTAGTGGAGGAAAGGGTACCTGTACCTGTTCGGGATATGACGACATTATCTCCGCCTGAAATTAAATTGTTGCCAAACTCATCTCTCAGCTGAACGAGAATATCAGACTGACTTGACCCGTCCGCAATCAGGGTATCCTGACTGATGGGGATAAGAGAACTATCTGCATTAGCTGCCGCCGGGTTTACCGTAAAGGTATTGCTGCTACCGGATTCACTTCCGGCACTATTGGTCGCCGTTATGGTAATGTTGTCACCGGCTGTAATTAATTCCACGTTATGTGGATCATATACTCCGTTAACAAAAGGCCCCACACTTACAGTCGTAGTTGTACCCGAGAAAGTACTTGTTGTTGTCAGATCAACATTGCCAGTGAAATTATCCCTCCCCATGTTGCCATCGAGAAGAGCACCAACTCCGTCCACGGCTTCAATTCTGATATCAAAAGGAGTACCTGCTGTTTGAGTTCCAATTGCACCTGTTCCTGTTATTTCAACCTCGAAGCCGGCTAAAGAACCTGCATTGGCAATGGTAAAGGTGTTGCTTGCTTCAGAGTTATCCAGGCCGGCAGCTGTGGCAATGATGGTTTTATTACCGGTTTGGTTAAAGGATAAAGAGCTAAATGTAGCGGTACCACTTGCATCTGTATTGGCAGTATTACCACTGATGTTTCCGGTACCACTGTTAATGGATAAAGTAACGCCTGTGCCGGATTGAGAAACATTATTGTTAAACTCATCAACAATCTGGACTTCAACAGGTGGACTCATATTCGTGTTCCTGTTCGCATTTGATGGCTGAACGGTAAAAATCAGGCTATCTGCAGCTGCTGGATTTACCGCAATAGAGTTTGACGTGACGGTAGTAAATCCGGAAGCTGAAAAATCAAGGTCGATAGAATTTGCCACCTGATGATTTAAACCCGAAAATGTAGCCACACCGCTACTTGCTGTCACGGTTGTAGTTCCCTGCAAATCCCCCGCACCTGAACCTCTGATAACCGAAACCTGGGTAAAGTTATCACTGCTTACCACATTGGTATAATCATCCCGAATCTCGATAACCGGTTGGGTAGAGAAAGCCTGTCCGGCAGTAGCTGTCGAAGATGGCTGAGTGGCTATGGCCAGCGTGGTAGCATCGGATGGGATAACAGAAATGGTACCGGATTGAGTTACCGTGAGTCCTCCGGAAGTAGCCCGAATATTAGCTGAACCTACCAGGTTACCCGTAAAAGTAGCACTGGTGCCTGATGCCGATAAATCTCCGGAAACTATTCCTCCGGTAATATTCTGGAGCGACCAGGTAGAACTTTGATTTCTCTTAAAGTTATTGAACTGATCTCTGACGTTGGAATAAACCGTTATTGATGAACCGGCTTCCACATTTTGAGCACTGACTACGGTTCCGCCTGAGTTGGGTGCAGTTTCAACACGAATCTTGTTATCAGCACCGGCCACCATCGAAATACTTCCATAGTTTGCGGTTCCTCCCGGGGCTGCACTACCTGCATTTTGTATTTGTCCGGAGGCCAAAGGGGTTCCCTGTGCAGGTCTGATTCTGAAATTGCTAAACTCAAGACGGTGAGGATTGTTAGGAGGAGAACCCCCACTGTTTCCGGTTAACTGAAAAATAATTTCTGAACTGGTTCGGCTGCTTAGTGTAACCGTTATTCTGTTCCCTTTGGGTTGAGTTACGGTAACAGTTGGTGCTGTCCCACCGGTATCCCAAACAAAGCCGGCAGGTACCTGAAATCTAATATTACCTGTCTGAAGTTGCCCGGGAGCTGTTTCCTGAATAACCGGTCCCGAGAGAGTAGTCCAGGTACCCGATGCAAAATTATCTGCAGAAATACCCGTTCCTCCGGTAGCTGGAGTAATGGTTTGTGCTTTTAGATTCTCCAGTACTCCGAAGACTAAAACTAAAAGCAACGGAAATAAAAATGTCTTAATTGTTTTCATAGCATGTGCTGCAGATAACGAACATTTACGAAAGCTGAAGAAACCTATCTATCATTGCCTCAGAAATATACAGCTTAAACCTGTAAAATGAATATTTGCATAGACCTTAGTAAGAAAGAAATACGAAGAAAAAAGTTAGTCAGATTGATGCTTAGGCCTCTGTTCCGGTAATAATTACAAAGTTGAAACTATCACAGATTTAAATGTACTCTTACTATTAAAGTATCGACTGAAAATAACCTTTGGTTAAGGCTTCAATCAGTTAATTCTCGTTAATTAACAGACTCTAATAATGATTATGCAGATGTAAATTAACTTTTCTTATTTTGGGTAAAATTGAACCAACGTTATCTATGAAAGGAATTATTCTCGCTGGCGGAACCGGATCACGGCTTTACCCTTTAACTAAGGTTACGAACAAACACCTGCTTCCGATTGGTGACAAACCCATGATTTATCATCCAATCGAAAAACTTACCCAGGTGGGGATTGAGGAAATTTTGATTGTAACGGGTACTGAGCACATGGGAGATGTGGTAAACTTACTCGGTTCCGGGAAAGATTTCGGCTGCCGGTTTACCTACAAAGTGCAGGATGAAGCCGGTGGAATTGCACAGGCACTGGGTCTGGCAGAGAATTTTGCCGGGGACGAACCGGTGGTGGTCATTCTGGGAGACAATATTTTCGAAAGGTCACTCCAAAAAGCCGTTGATAATTACGATGGCACCGGCGCACAAATCCTTATCAAGGAAGTGCCCGACCCCAAGCGATATGGAGTGGCTGAACTGAAGGGAGAGGAAGTGCTATCTATTGAAGAGAAGCCGGAAGTGCCCAAATCAAATTATGCAGTAACCGGGGTGTATTTTTATGATTCCAAAGTGTTTGATTGTATTCAAAACCTGGAACCATCGGGAAGAGGAGAACTGGAAATCACTGATGTAAACAACTTCTACATTCAAAAAGGCGAAATGAAAAGTTCGGTAATGGAGGGGTGGTGGACCGATGCCGGCACCCCCGAATCGTACCGGGTTGCGAATGAATTGGTAAGGGGATAACCATGCGGATTTTAATTACGGGCGGAAGCGGTCAGCTTGGACGGGAATGGGTAGATTACCTGAACCGCAAGGAAGTTGAATTTATCTCTCTGCCTTCTGCCGACCTGGATATCACCGATCATGATGATACCAACCGGGTGCTTAGTAACCTTCGCCCGGATTTGATCATAAACTGCGCAGCCTATACCAAGGTAGATCAGGCTGAGGATGAGCCGGAAAAAGCCCATCAGGTAAACAGGGAAGCCGTTAAAAATTTGGCCGATTATTGTGCCAAAAAGAATATTAAGCTTGTTCACTTCTCAACGGATTATGTATTTCCCGGAACGGAAGAAGACATGCAAGAGCTTCCCAACGGCTATACTGAAGATCACCCTACAAACCCGGTTAATGCATACGGCGAATCAAAGTTGGCAGGAGAGAAAGCCATCCGGGAAAGCGGTTGTGACTATCTGTTGATCCGGGTTTCGTGGCTGTGTGGTAAATATGGCAGCAACTTTGTGAAAACCATGCTTAAGCTTGCGGAGGATCGGGATGAACTAAAGGTGGTGAATGATCAGTTTGGCTGCCCCACCTTTACCAAAAATGTGGTGGAGAACAGCTGGGAGCTTATCGATCAAAAGGAAAAAGGGATCTTCCACCTGACTTCCACAGGAAAAATAACCTGGTACGACTTTGCTTCAGAAATTTTTAAACAGGCCGGAGTACGCATCAACCTGCAACCGGTGGATAGTTCTGAATTCCCGACCAAGGCAAAACGTCCGGCATTTTCCCTGTTAAGTACAGAAAAAATTGCTAACATCTCGGGCGTTTCCCTGATTGAATGGGAAGAAGGACTAAAACTAATGTTGGCCGAACTCAAAGTATGAAGATTTCAGAAACTCGTATTCCTGCTGTAAAGATTATAGAGCCTCAGGTTTTTGAAGACGACCGGGGGTATTTTTTTGAAGCGTACCGGAAGTCGGAGCTCAAAAAAGCCGGTATCGATGTAGATTTTGTACAGGATAACGTCTCAAAATCCTATAAAAACACCGTTCGCGGGTTACACTATCAAATCCAGAATCCGCAAGATAAACTGGTGCAGTGCCTGAAGGGATCTATCCTGGATGTGGCCGTGGATCTTCGTCAGGATTCGCCCTCCTTTGGTAATTACGTGGCATTCAAGCTCAGCGATGTGAGCAAACGCATGCTGTTTATACCCAAAGGATTTGCCCATGGTTTTTCAGTGCTATCCGACGAAGCTATTGTAGCTTACAAGTGCTCCGACTATTACAACGCAGAGGGAGAGCGGGGGGTCCGGTGGGACGATCCGCTGATTCGGGTGCACTGGGATGTTACCCGTCCGATACTTTCCGAGAAAGACCGTACGCTGCCTCTGTTTTCATCACTCAAAGAAGAAGACCTATTCTGATATGCGCATAATTGTAACGGGAGGAGCCGGTTTCATCGGTTCGAACCTGATTTTACGACTTACCGAAGACCACCCCGACTGGGAAATTTATAACCTTGATAAGCTGACCTATGCTTCCGATCAATCCTACCTGAAGTCGCTAAAAGATTCAGGCAGGTACTACTTTAAGAAAGTGGATTTGGTGAACCGGAATGAGGTTCATGATATAGTACAGACATTTAAGCCTCAGGGTGTTTTCCACCTGGCAGCCGAATCGCATGTGGATAATTCCATCCAGGGCCCCGAGCCTTTTATTCAGTCCAATATCGTAGGCACCTTCAACATACTTGAAGAATGCCGGCTGCTTTGGAAAGATGATGAAGAGGAGTGGAAGAACAACCGTTTTCTGCACGTATCTACCGATGAAGTGTATGGGGAGCTGGAAGATGAAGACGGTTTTTTCACTGAGGAAACTCCTTACGCTCCCAATTCGCCTTATTCTGCTTCCAAAGCCGGAAGCGATATGATCGTCCGCGCCTATTATCATACTTATGGTATGAATGTGGTGACCACCAATTGCTCCAATAATTACGGGCCTCATCAACATGATGAGAAACTGATCCCAGTTGTTATCCGAAGTGCCATCAACCACGAAAAAATACCCGTATATGGAAAAGGGGAGAACGTTCGGGACTGGCTGTTTGTGCATAATCACTGCGATGCCCTGGATGTAGCGTTCAACAAAGGAAAAGCCGGAGAAACCTACACCATCGGCGGAAATAATGAATGGAAAAACATAGACCTGGTTCGAAAAATTTGTGACATCCTGAATGAGGAAGTTGGAAACGGACCGGATGGAGACTATAAAAACCTCATCACCTTTGTAACCGACCGCTTGGGGCACGACTTCCGCTATGCCATTGATGCTTCAAAAATCAAAAACGAATTGGGCTGGGAACCTTCCCAGGATTTTGACGGAATGCTCCGCAAGACAATTTTGTGGTATGTGAAGAAGTATAATTCAAAATGAATAATTAAAAATTTAAAATTGGCACAGATCTGTTCAATTTTAAATTTTTAATCTATAATTCTTAATTCTAAAGCGAATAAAATGAGCGATAGAAACTATTGGTTAATGAAATCAGAACCGGATGATTACAGCATTGATGACCTGAAGAAAGACGGGGAGACCGAGTGGACGGGCGTCAGAAATTATGCAGCCCGGAATTATATGCGTGATGACATGAAGAAAGGAGATGGCGTTCTCTTCTATCACTCCAACATTTCAACACCGGTAATTGTGGGAACGATGGAGGTGTCAAAAGAATCGCATCCCGATCCCCTTCAATTCGATCCCAATTCTAAATACTTCGATGAAAAGAGTACCGAAAGCGAACCCCGTTGGCAGCTGGTTGACGTCAAGTTCGTTCAGAAATTTGATAAAGAAGTAACCCGGGATCAGCTTAAAGAAGACCCCATATTACAAGACATGGAGCTATTTCGCTTAGCACGGCATTCTATTACCCCGGTCCGGGAAGAAGAATGGAAAAGGCTACACGAACTTGCTGAAGCTGAAGTTAAATAAGCTTCATCGGAGAGTTTTAAGTGCTGGGATCATTTTTTGATCTCAGCATTACTTTCCTCGGGGAATGAATTTGTTTTTCGCTCATCTTCCAGCTCTCTCATTTCCTTGATTGTTAATCCATAGCCAATCAGAAATAAGACGGTCGTAAAAATTCCGCAAAATAGTATAACTGTATTACTCATTGGGACTCCTGTATATATTCTTGATATAAATTCCGAAGCCTAAGAGAGAAGGAACCCAGATACCTACAAAAATTCCTGCTTCAGGGTTAGTGGTAAACCATAAATAAATGGATAGCAGCATCGATAGAAATGCTGAACCCAGAATAAAAACATCAGATAATTTCATAATGAATATTGGTTAATGTTCATCCTTCAAATGCATATGCTTTTTCAATCATTCCGTTAAGCGAATTTGGAACTTTCAAATTGAAGTGAAAGTTGTGTTGGTAACTATTTATCAAATGAGATGTGCTTGAGCTGCAGATTAAGATTACCCACACGGGATAATCATCATGGTTTGTGGCCGGGCTTAACATAAACCACAACCAAATCTATTAACCATGAATGATTTAATTAGCGTGTTGGGTAATTCTACCTTCGAAAACTATGTGGCTCTGGAGTCTGGGTTTTCAGAGATGGCTTATCAGATGTCGGCCCATGTTTTAACTCTGGGTTATGCCGTGATGCTGGCCGGTCTTCTATATTTTGTCCTTACTTTGAAGACGGTAAAAGCAAAATTCCGTATTTCATCGGTACTTTCCGTTGTAGTGATGGTTTCTGCTTTTTTACTGCTTTATGTTCAACAACAAAACTGGACCACCGCACTGGTATATAATGCTGACACAGCGCGATATGTATTGGCCCCCGGTGCCGACCTTTTTAATAACGGCTACCGGTATTTAAACTGGCTGATTGATGTGCCAATGCTTCTGTTCCAGATTCTGTTTGTAGTTACTTTGACAACAAGCAGTTTCAGTTCCATTCGAAATGGCTTCTGGTTTTCCGGAGCCGGTATGATTATTACCGGGTACATTGGCCAGTTTTATGAAGTTTCAAATCCTGTTGTGTTCTTTATCTGGGGATTTATATCCACCGTCTTTTTCATCCATATTCTATACCTGATGAACAAAGTAATTAAAGAGGGACAGGAAGGAATACCCGAAAAAGCCAAAGGATATTTAGGCACCATCTGGAAGCTTTTCTTGTTTTCCTGGTTCCTGTATCCCGGCGCGTACCTTATGCCATATCTGTTCAGCTTTGGACTGGAGCCGGCACTAAGTGAAACGGCGGTGGTTGCACGTCATATTACTTATACCATCGCTGATATAAGTTCTAAAGTGATCTATGGAATTCTGCTTACCCTAGCTGCCCAGGAAATGAGTAAAGCTGAAGGTTACGATTATGATACCTTTGACAGAGAGCTTAACAGCCAATAACAAAAGGCTTAAAGCTGACGATTTAAACCCGGTGAGTAGCATTCCCGGGTTTTTTATTATCTGAATTTTCGGTACATGGTTTCAACAATAAAGATATGGGGAAGAGTGAGAACACTAATCAGAATAAAAAGAAGCCCAACCAAAAGATCTTCATCCCCAAACGCTTGCATGATGAAGTAGAGGGCAGCAAGTGCCGCATAAGAAATAAGGCTGAGAAACAAAGTTTTTCTGTAAAACCAGTTCATCGACACACCCAGATCACGATTGTTCAGATAGTTGAGCATCGTTCTAATGTGATTGTATGAGTGCCAGCCTCCGAAATACACAGAGAAAGCAAATATGGGGTCAGCGATGGCAAACAAGGCTGGTACGATTAGCGCATCAAGTAAATAGATTGCGGGCAGTTCATTTCTCTGTAAAAAGCTGAGTACAAATAAATATCCTATAGGGTAGATGGAAGCAAAAGTAAGTGTAAGAACGGGAATTTCAACATAACCGGAAATAAGACTTAAGCTCGAGAAGCCGGTAATGACTTCAACCACTTCTGAGATATAAACCGGGTCGCTTCCATACAAAATGAGACCTACGATCGTCAAACCACGTGAATACAAAAGGATATTCTTGGGTAGAGAAGGCAACTGAAATCGTTCAGCATCGGCCTGACCAAAATGGTAAAGCGTGATCAACAAAAAGATCAGAAAGCTGAAAAGAGGGAACCAAATCCAAAGCATAGCATAAGCAGCCATCAATGCTGTATAGTATCCATAAAACCAGATCCTTTTTTCTGTTTTATTCTTTTCCGGAAAAGAATGGTAGGCTATGATATGATCCAGTGAGCCGTGGGGCATGCCTACAAGAATGATTACAATGCCAAGCACCCAAAAGCGGATGGCCTCGGTAAACTCCGGGAAAAGCAGATCGGTAATAAGAGCTGCAAACCCAAGGGTAACCTGATGAATAGTTTCTTGATTGTACGTTTTACCCAATAGAAAAATGCGTAATTATATATAGGTTACAGAAAACTTTATCTGCTTTTTAACAGTTCCTTTCAGAACAACAATTATGAAAGAATCAAATTTCCGGACAATTGAAGTATAAAAAGTCTCTCATTTCTGTATCTGCTGTATTGCTGCTTAGCTATATAGGCATCTGCGGCTACTTCTACCTGATTCAAAACACTATCATCTTCAGGCCTTCCCAATCTGATATCAGCGACACCTATTCGTATAATTTCCCCTTCGAGGAGCGCTGGTTTGAGCCGGAAGAAGGGGTTCGGATTCACGCCATTCACGCTTTTGCGGATTCGGATTCAGCAGGCGGACTGGTGATTTACCATCACGGAAACCGTGGAAACAACAGAACCAACCCGGCAAAGTTTGAGCTGTTCCTGAATGCCGGCTACGATGTATTGTACCCGGATTACCGCGAATATGGAAAAAGCTCCGGAGAGCTCTGGAATGAAGAAGACCTGGTGGGGGATATGGCTTACGTTTTTGACCAGATGGAGCAGGAGTATAACGAGGAAAACATCATTGTGATGGGCTACTCACTGGGAGCGGGAGTAGCAGCACAAGTGGCTGCTGCTAACGACCCCAAGATGCTGATTATGTGGACGCCATTTTACAGCATGATTGATATGAAGGATGCTCAATTCGCCTTTCTGCCCGACTTTCTGGTACGATTTCCACTACGAACCGATTTGGCCTTGCAAAAAATTGAAGAGCCGGTCTACATCTTTTATGCGGGGGAGGATCAGGTTTTACCTTTAGAAAGGTCTCTCAGGCTTACTGAACATCTAAAAGAAAGAGATAAATATTTTGTGTTGGAAAACCAGGGGCACGGATGGATTTATCGGAATCAGGAACTGCTACGGGTGATGGAGGAGATACTGAATCGGTAGTAACCTGAATTCGGGGAGCAATGAGAATGGCGCGGGATTGAATATTGAACATTCAATAAAGAACATTGAATATTGAATTTTTGGTCTGGTACTACGTCCGGAAAGACATGATTGTAAGGTAAGTCAGAGTTGCAGGGTTGTTATTCCAATAAATCCAGAGGGTCTTCGGCGCTGCCGATAATGGTTTCAAGGGCATCGGTTAGGGTAACCAGCCCAATAATTTTACCTTCTTCTTCTGTAACCAGCGCCAGTTCCTGGTGCTCTTCCTGAAAGCGATCGATGAGCTTACTTACCGGCAGGTCTTTTCCAATCACCATGCGAGGCCAGTCGAAATCATCCAGCTCTTTGCTGCCCTCCAAAAGTGCTTCTGCATTTGCGGTAATTTGCGGCGTGTATAAAATACCGATGAAGTCATCTATGGAATTACCCACCAGCGGATAACGGGTGTGCATATTCCGGTTCAGGGTGGCTAAATTTTCCCGGAATGTTTTCTCCGTACTCATGGTCACTACATCATCTCTGGGGATCATGATGTCTTTTACGGGTATTTGCTCGATATCCAGAGTGTTGATGATTTCCTCCCGGCGCTCCTCATCCATGTCACCGCTTTTCAGCAGCTCTACCATCTCGGCACGGATGTCTTCGGTGGAAGACGATTCCTGCTGCAGCCAACTTCGCTCCATTTCAATGTTGAACAGCCGGAGGGTAGCCTTGGTGATGCGATCTCCTAAAAGCAGAAAAGGATAAATGACATACGTCCACCAATAGAGAGGAGCCGCACAGTACCGGGCAACCGACTTGGCTCGTTCAACCCCGAGATAAGTGGGCGCCTGTTCTCCCCAAATAGTATGCACGAAGTTTATAAACACCACCGACAGAATAATGGAAATGGTGTGGGTAGAAATACTGCCGATGCTTTCAGCCGTAAAGAACAGTTCGATGAGTTGAGTTACAGCAGGCTCCGCTATAACACCCAAAAGTATACTGGTAGTGGTGATCCCAATCTGGCAGGAGGTGAGGTAGATTTCCAGCGTCTTGGTCATTTCCCAGGCCCGGTTCAACCCCGAACTTTCTTCAAGATTGTCCTGCTTATACTGCCTGAGTCGGGTGAGGGCAAATTCGGTAGCTACAAAAAACGCGTTGAGCAACAGCAGGATGACGCCGCTAAGTAAGCGAATGGTAAGCTCCATGAAAGAAGAACAATTTTAGGGTGCTGAAAGAAAATCCAAAAAGGGTGACAATTCCTGTCGCTGTCCTTTATTATTCTGTACCTTCAAAACTTAGAGGAGTTGGAAAGCATTCCTTTGAGTTGCCATAAGTTACAAGTAATAACAGAGTTTAGACATGGATTACATCTTAGCCATAGCAGGAATCATCATTGGGGGAATTGCGGGGTTTGCCATAGCGCATTTTAAATCAAAATCAGAAAGTTCGCGGCTGGAAGAACGCAATCAGAATCTGGATGAACAACTTTCGGAGACGGAAGAAAAATGGGAGCGTGAGGTTCAGGAATTTGAAACTAAGCTCAATAACCTTCAGCATGAAAAAGATGCTGAGCTTACCGAAGAACGAAACCGGGCTAATGAACTTGATAAACAGCTGGCCGAACGAAATGCGGATTATCGCAATCTTCAGGAGCGACTGAACGAGCAAAAAGAAGAGCTGGCCCAGATGCAGGAACAGCTGACTACTCAGTTTGAGAACCTGGCTAATAAAATCCTGGAAGAAAAATCAGAGAAATTCACCAAACAAAACAAAGAACAGATAGATCAGCTACTGAATCCGCTGGGGGAGAAGCTGGAGTCTTTTAAGAAGAAAGTGGAAGAGACATACAACGAGGAAAATCGTCAGCGCGCTACCCTTAAAGAGCAGATTAAACAGATGGCTGAACTCAACAAAACCATGAGTGAAGATGCCAAAAGCCTGACAAAAGCCCTGAAAGGAGATTCCAAAGCTCAGGGTAATTGGGGGGAGGTAATCTTGCAGCGTATCCTCGAAAAGTCTGGTTTGCGAAAAGGGGAAGAGTATTTTGCGGAGCAAAGTGTGACCATGGAAGATGGCAGAAGGCTGCGCCCGGATGTGGTGGTGCGCTTACCGGAGGAGAAATACTTAGTTATTGATTCCAAAGTATCCCTGACGGGCTATGAGCGCTTTAGTTCAACCGAGGATGAAAAGGAACAGGAAAAAGCCTTGAAGGAACACGTCAATTCCATTCGTGCTCACATCAAAGGGTTAAGTGATAAAAATTATCAGCACATTCACGAGGATAAGAGCCCGGATTTTGTGTTGCTGTTTATTCCTATTGAACCGGCATTTGCTCTTGCCC
The DNA here is from genome assembly GCF_017641085.1 of Gracilimonas sp. Lineage (NCBI taxonomy): Bacteria > Pseudomonadati > Balneolota > Balneolia > Balneolales > Balneolaceae > Gracilimonas > Gracilimonas sp. Next base: position 824,229 of record NZ_JAEPPI010000001.1, read on the forward strand.
TGCAGCATGACTCTAACATGTATTATGAGGCTTTTGAAAAGAACATTGTGATCGTGAGTCCGTCCACTTTACTGGCTACACTTGCTACCATAGAAAGCATCTGGAAGCGCGAGAAGCAAAGCATGAACGCCCGCGAAATCGCAAGCCGGGGAGGAGAGTTGTTGGATAAATTCACCTTGTTTGTGGAGAGTTTCGAGAAAATCGGAGAACGAATCGGTCAGGCCCAAAAAAGCTACGACAAAGCACTGGGCCGCTTAAGTGAAGGCCGGGGAAGTCTAATTCGACAAGCCGAAATGCTTAAAGAGCTGGGGGCAGAAAACTCCAAAAAACTACCTTCTCATTTAAACAAGGACGATTAAAATAAGAAACAAAATGCTGCCGTTGATGTATCTGTTGTTAAAATTGATACCTTTGGCTCATGGAAAAGCAATCATCCTTTACATCAAAAAGCTGGCGTTGGTACGGTAAGGTGATTGGCGGTGTACTGCTGGGCTGGTCGTTTTGGTTTTGTTTGCTCATTTTTTTGATGCTTTGGGTCAATCCACCGTTTACCGCCTTTACCCTGCAGGAAAACTGGGAAGAACTTGGCAAGGAAAGATACAACCTGCGCGAAAGTTGGGTGCCTGATGAACAACTGCCCAACCATCTGAAATTAGCGGTGATCGCTTCCGAAGATCAGCGATTCAGGGAGCACTGGGCTTAGACATGGCCGCTATCGATAAAGCGCTGGAAGAGAGAGAACGAAGCGGAAGGGTGCGTGGAGCCAGTACCATCACTCAGCAGGTGGCAAAGAACTTGTTTTTGTCTCCGGCTCAAACTTACCTCAGAAAAGCGGTGGAAGCCGGCATTGCGATACTGATCGAACTTTTCTGGGCCAAAGACCGCATCCTGGAAGTCTATCTGAATATCGCTGAATTTGGTCCGGGTATGTTTGGAGTTGAAAAGGCATCCCAATTCTACTACGGCAGATCGGCATCCCAACTCACCCCAAAGCAATCGGCCCGGATGGCGACCGTGTTGCCAAGCCCAAAGCGTATTGAACCGGAGCCCGCTTCAGATTATGTAGTTCAGCGAAGTCAGTGGATACTCAGAAACATGCAACAGCTGAGCGGGATTCGATACCTGCCTAAGCCAAAGCCTGACTCTATGGACACCCTGAAACCGAAACCCGTTTTCCTGGATTCGGTGGACATGAAAGCCATTCAGGATTCGCTGGGAACCTATCTCGATTCCATACTGATGGAAATACAGCTCGACTCTGTAAATAATTGATAAGAAGGCTTAATTATCCACTTCTGTTGCCGATAAAATAGTAGTTGAAGCAGTAATATTATCCAGATATAAGACCTATTATGTCGCACTTTTCTCCTGAAGCCCTTCGGCTTAACGTACTTCATTCTTATGACATCCTGGATACCCCAGAGACAAAAGAATTTGATAACCTGGTGACATTGGCGGCTCAGATTTGTGAAGTACCTATTGCTAAAATCAACTTTATTGATGATAAACGCACATGGTCTAAGGCAAACTACGGTAATGATTTAAAGGAATCTCCCAGAGAATTTCACTTCTGTAATACTACCATACGGAAGGAAGAGTTTATGATAGTTGAGGATGCATCTGTTGATGACCGTTTCAGTCATTTTGATTTTGTTGCAAACGATCCGAAACTACGATTTTACGCTGGGGTGAACATCCGGAGGGACCAACAAAACCTGGGTACTATTTGTGTACTGGGGCAGGAACCCAAGCAGCTTTCGGAGGACCAACTCAATGCGTTGCGAACCTTGGCAAGTGAAATTGAAGCGCGCCTGGAACTCCATAAAAAGAACCGGGAGCTGGAAACCACGGCAGCTTTTCTGGAAGCATCGGTAGATTTGCTGCTGGTGCTCGATCCGGATACACTTCTGGTAGAAAAGGCAAACAGGAACGGGAGTAATCTGCTTTCTGAGCTAAGCGGGCAAGATTTCTTCAAACCTCTTGACGAGTTGTTCCCCGATTCAGCGTTAATTTCAGAGCTGAGGCACTGGATCAAAAACGGCAGCAATGGCTTTGAATCTGAAACTTCTTTGAAAACGGCTGCCGGAGAAGTTTTTCTGGAACTGAATGGAATTCGTAAAGAAGATAAACTGCTGATTACGGCAAAAGATATAACCCGGCGTAAGCAAGCGGAGAGAGAACTTCGAAAAGAGAAATTGTTTAGTGAAAAGATTATACAATCTCTTCCGCTTAACTTTTTTATGTTTGATGAAAATCAGAATCTCATCAAATGGAGCCGTAATCATGCTACTCACGGGTATTCTGACGAGGAATATGCAGAACGAACGCCCTTGGACTTTTTTGAAGGGGATGATCAGCAATCAATTAGAGAATACATAGAGCAGGTTTTTGCGGGTGATAAATCACAGGGGAGTATCGAAGCTGACCTGATTCAAAAAGATGGTAGCAAGAAACCGTTTCTGTTTAATGCGGTTCGTTTTGAACAGGGAGATAAGAAGTATTTGATAGGCACCAGTCAAAGTATAGAAGCGCAACGAAGGTATCAGGAGAAACTGGAAGGGTTATTGGCGGAAAAAGAAGTGCTTTTGGCCGAGGTCCACCACAGGGTTAAGAATAACCTGGCCGTGATATCGGGCTTCCTGCAAATGCAGGAATTTGTGAGTGAGGACGAGTCGGTAAAATCCGCTCTGTTGACCAATCACATGCGGGTTAAATCTATGGCTCTGATTCATGAAGACCTGTACAACGTAAGCAATTTCAACGGTATTCGATTCGATCATTACCTGGCTCAGCTGTTAGAGTTCATTGAGGATAAGAGAAACCCAAAGAATAAATTTATCAAGCTGAAGAAATCAATTGGCCGGGTTGAAATGAATGTAAATCAGGCTGTGCCGCTGGCCTTGATTGTGAATGAACTGGTATCCAATGCCTACGAGTTTGCTTTCGAAGGCCGGGAAAGCGGAACCATTACCGTTGACCTGAAAGCCGAAAATGATACCGTATCCCTTTCAGTAAAAGATAACGGAATCGGTTTACCGGAAGGTTTTGAGCTGGAAAACAGTCCTACGCTGGGTACTACATTGGTACTTTCCTATTCAGAGCAGATTAATTCGAAAATTGATATCAATACTGGAAAAGAGGGAACGGAATACCGGCTTATGTTCAATCACCTGAAAAATCAAAAAGGATCTACGGCGAACGTGCTGGTTTAATGCCGGAAATTAATATTCGAATTTATTCCAGGGCTGGCCGGTAGGCTTGGGAGCTTTAAAGGTCATAATTTCTTTTTGGGTAGGATGCTCCAGTTCCAGCTTAACGGCCCTGAGTGCAATGTCTTTGCCATGGCTTTCTTCCGGATTTCCATATTTATGATCTCCCCACAGCGGTGTTCCTTCCTTGGCAAACTGAACACGAATTTGATGAGGCCGGCCGGTAATTAAATCAACTTCAACCACACTGAAATTGGCGTTTTGTTTTATGGTGATGAATTTCAGTCTCGACTCTTTGGCCTTGCCTTTGGGTGACTTGTAGGCTTTCACGGTATTGGTGCGCTTGTCTTTGTCCAAAAAGTGAACATGCTCTCCGTAAACAGGTGCCATACCGTGGACCAGGGCCCAGTAGGTTTTCTTCATGGTTCGCTTCCTGATTTGATAGGAGAGACGGGAAGCCGCTTTTGATGTTTTTGCAAGCACCATCACTCCGCTAACCGGACGGTCGAGCCGGTGAACCAGCCCCAGATATACATTTCCCGGTTTGTTGTATTCTTTTTTGATGTATGCCTTACAGAGATTCAAAACATCCGGGTCGCCTGTATGGTCTTCCTGAGAAAGAACACCGGCCGGTTTATCAATCACAAGCAAGTGATTGTCTTCAAAAATAATCGGGATGTTAGGGGAGGTTTTGGTCGTTTTCATAGGCCTGAAAACTAAGAATTCTTTCTTCCATTTGGGATTTAATTTAGAGGAGATTATTGGGAAAGAACGAGCCTTCGCAAATCAGAGCACTTAATTCCATCATTCGGCTCACCTGACACAGGCTTTCGATTGTAATTAAATAAGAGCCGGGTGATGGATGATACAGGTAGGGTTTTAAATAAGGAAATGTTGCCCTTCGCTGTCAGCCCCCTTTCTGTCTTTTCCCTTCGCAATGGGAAAGGACTTTTTTTCCTACTTAGTAGTCGGATATAGGAGATCCCGGATCTCCGTTACACTTCATCCGGGATGACGTTGACGAAAAAGAACGTATTCCCCCTCTTAAAACAAGTGAACGGGTGCAACCCTTCGCTGAGGTAGGGGTATAGGTGGTACAGGAATACACTTTCGCAAATCGGTCATTCGATTCATCGACCATTCGCAAATCTACAGTTATGAATCTTATCCTCGAACTTAGTCTTACCAGATTTGCCCTTTAATTCTTGTTACTGTTCATCCAATTCCTGATTATGGCGCATCAAATAGTTGGATAATCATTTAAAGCGGAAGTATGTATAACAATAATGGAAAGCTGAAATCTGAAGTTTATGAATCAGAATTAGCTTCACTGCAAGCTGAACTGGTAAAATTACAGTACTGGATCAAAGAAAAAGGGTTAAAAGTTTGTGTGATTTTTGAAGGGAGAGATGCTGCCGGCAAAGGAGGGGTGATAAAACGAATTATAGAGCCTTTAAATCCCAGGACGGTGCGCATAGTTGCCCTTCAGAAACCCACCGAGAAAGAGCGAAATCAGTGGTATTTTCAGCGGTATATCGATCAGCTTCCTACAGCAGGAGAAATGGTATTGTTTGATCGCAGCTGGTACAATCGGGCCGGGGTTGAGAAGGTGATGGGTTTTTGCACGGATGAAGAGTACAAGGAATTCCTGCGCACCTGCCCCCAGTTCGAAGATATGATTAAGCGCTCGGGGATTATTCTCATCAAATACTGGTTTTCAATCAGCGATAGAGAACAAAAGAAGCGGTTTATCGCCCGAAACCAAGATCCTATGAAAAGATGGAAGCTAAGTCCTATGGATATCGAAGCAAGAAGGCGCTGGGTGGACTATTCCCGGGCTAAGGACAAAATGTTCAAGCATACAGATACGGAAAACTCACCCTGGTACGTAGTAAATGCAGATATTAAACGACATGCCCGCCTGAACTGCATTTCGCATTTACTGAATCAGATTGATTATGAGGATTTAACTCCGGAGCCGATTGAATTTCCAAAGATAAGCAAGCATCCTGAATACGAACGCCCGCCCATTTCAGAGATGAACTGGGTACCCGCGAAGTTTGGGGAAAACCCGGCAGATGATGAGAGGAGCTAAGCAGGTTAAGAATCATCAAAAAACTGTTATCTTTGCTGCATGAGTAATGAAGGACAAGTACAACTCTCTGAAAAAGTAGCCAATCTTCCCACCTCACCGGGAGTCTATATTTACCGGGATTCTTCCGGAACTGAGCTGTATGTGGGCAAGGCCAAGAAGCTTCGAAACCGGGTGAGATCCTATTTTCAGGATTCCCGGCCACAAGATGGCCGCATAAAAACGATGGTATCAAAAATTGATGATATCGAAGTGGTGGTGACGGATTCAGAGGCTGAAGCCCTCATTCTGGAGAATAACCTCATAAAGCAGTACCAGCCACGATACAACATCATGTATCGGGATGATAAGTCGTACCCCTACATTTGCATCACCGATGATTCCAAGCCCCGTGTATTCCCCACTCGCACGGTGGTAAAAGATGGCAGCAAGTACTACGGTCCTTATGATAGTGTTGGCGCCATGAAGCGGATGCTGGAAACCATTCGGAAGGCTTTTGGGCTTTGCACCTGTGCCGTTTCACAAAAAAACATTGACAAAACTAAAGGGGTGCCGAAGTGGCATTCCTGCTTCGATGATTATTTGCAAAACTGCTCCGGCGATTGGGATGATGAAGTATATCAGGCCACCATCCACAAAGTGGACCGGATGCTGAACGGACAAACTGACCAGCTAATCAGGGAGCTGAAAGATGAGATGCAGATTGCTTCCGATGCCCTGGAATTTGAGCAGGCCGCTCAGCTCCGTGATAGCCTGGAGGCTGTTAAACGCTACAGCCAGAAAATGAAAATGGTGGTCTCTAAGAAAGTGGACCGGGACGTGTTTGCCATCGGCAAGAACGAGGAAATCGGAGAAGCATGCGGGGTGTTGTTTAAGATCAGGGAAGGGAAAATGATCGGGAAATTTCACCGCTTCCTGAAGAATATTGAGGGTCTGGCTATGGGCGAAATGTTGCAATCGTTCGTGGAAGATTATTATACCGGTCAGTACACAGCAGCCATCCCTGACGAGGTTTACCTGAGCCACGAAATGCAGGAAGTGGAACCGCTGGAGCAGTATTTGCATCAGGAAAGAGGAAAGATTGTGCCGGTGCATGTCCCACAGATTGGAGAGAAAAAACAACTGATCAAAATGGCGCTGGCCAACGCCAAACTTCATTTAAACGAACGGGCTCTGGAGAAAGAGAAAGCCGAACGAAACCGGATTCCACATGCGGTTAAAGAGTTGAAAGAACATCTGAAATTGGACCGGCTTCCCCGAAGAATTGAGTGTTTTGATAACTCTAACCTGCAGGGCACTGATCCGGTTGCCTCCATGGTTTGCTTTGTGGATGCAAGGCCCCGCAAAAGCGAGTACAAGCGCTTCAACATAAAAACTGTGGAAGGCCCTGATGATTTTGCTTCGATGAAGGAGGTGCTGACCCGGCGCTATTCCAGGGTTCAAAAAGAAGGCCAGCATATCCCGGATCTTATTATTGTGGATGGTGGAAAGGGTCAGCTGAGTTCTGCCGTGGAGGCTCTTAAAGAAATCGATTTTTACGGTGAGTGTGAGATCATAGGTTTAGCTAAGCGGCTGGAAGAAGTATTTCTGCCGGGAATGTCGGATCCGATTATGATTCCCAAAAAATCTTCGGCCCTTAAATTATTACAGCAGGCCCGGGATGAGGCCCACCGGTTTGCCATCACCTTTCACCGCAAAAAAAGAAGCAAGCGAACCGTTAAAACCGAGCTGTTGGATATTGACGGAGTAGGAGAGAAGACCGCCCAGAAACTGCTCATGGAATTTGGGTCGGTTAAGAAAATCAAGAAAGCAAAAAAAGAAGAATTACAGTTTAATCTCGGTAAGGTGTTGGGTGAAAAAGTGTACAACTATTTTAATAAGTAGCTCGTCCTATCCTTGTAATGTGAGCTTTGAGTAACATTAACATGTTATATGAATCCCGTGCGTAGCATATTAACATAGCCACAGCACCGGAGGAAAGGACTCTGGTACGAAACGCTCTTTTAAAGCAGATGGTTATTGGAACAAACGGTCAGAGTTTCAGTGTACCCGCTCAGAGCATAACCCAAAAAACAGGGTGTATTATTATGAAATTGATTAACAGACATGTTGAGAAACCCAACTACAAAAATTTAAAAGACAGAGAGCTGGTAAAAAAATTCAGAAGAGATGCAGATGAGTCGGCTTTTAATGAATTGATGAACCGGCATCAGCAGAAGATTTATTCCTATATCTACAGCATGGTGATGAACCCCGAAATCGCCAACGATCTGTTTCAAACTACCTTCACCAAAGTCATCACCAAGATGGATGATACCTACAACGAGCAGGGTAAATGGATTGCCTGGGTGATGCGTATTGCACATAATGCAACGATTGATTATCTAAGAAAACAAAAACGATACATCGACGTTAGTGGATGGAGCGACGAGGACTCTAACACCGATTACTTTGATCGGATGGAAGATGAAAGCGTTGTGGACGCAGATGAGCAATTGGTTGAAACTGAGACCCGGGCCAGCCTGATGAAACACATCGCTAAACTTCCCGAAGAGCAACGTTCGGTTGTTTTGCTAAGGCACTATTACGAAATGCCTTTTAAAGAAATTGCAGAACTGACCGATGTATCTATTAATACGGCATTAGGTCGTATGCGATACGCGCTCATTAACCTTCGAAAATATTTTGAAGAAGAACGAGAAGAAGAGCAAAAGCATGCACACGGATGAAAATAAAGCTATTCGTTATCTGATGAAGGAAATGGATCCTTCGGAGGAAATGGAGTTTGAAAAGCTAATGCGGGAGGATGAAGACCTGCTGATCGAAGTTGAAAGTCTGAGAGCTACCAAAAGAAGGCTCTCGGGCCTTCCTCTCAAAACCCCTCCCCAAAAACTAACTCAAAAAATAACGGATGACGCAAAACAGCTACAATCAGATTCACTAAAAAAATCTAAAAACATCACCTTCTTCCTTAAAAGGGGGATAGCAGCTGCAATATTGTTAGCCGCATTCACCGGAGGTGGATACTATTTCTATACCGGAGAAGCAGTTACCTTTCCTGCAACAGCTTCTGACAGCCAGACCATAGAACCTTGGGTTGACAGGAATGAAATTCTTCGGTTTTCGGGAGACCAGCCGGTGAGTCAGTCCGCATCGCTGAAAAGTGATATGGATAAGAGCTACGACAAGCTAGAGCTGGTAAACGACCTGAACGGCAGCAGCAACGCCGGAAGCGGAATTTTACTGACCGGTTCATCTAATTAAATGCAAGGCAGCCAAAAGGTTGCCTGCTCAATGTGGAAAACTTTCCCTTAATATGTGCATAAGTATTTTTGTATAGCAGTGCACCTCGCTTTATATTAGATTTTGTCAATAAAGTATATCAAGCATAAAGCAGGTTTTTAATGGGAAAAGTCATTTCAATTGCCAATCAGAAAGGTGGAGTCGGAAAAACAACCACGGCAATTAATTTAGCTGCAAGTTTAGCCGCCGTAGAGCATCCTACCTTGGTTATTGATATCGATCCGCAGAGTAACACCACCAGTGGGCTTGGTATTGATACGAAGACGGTGACTAACTCGGTATACGAAATCATGATTGGCAGTACTGATATTGAAGATACAATCCGGCAAACGGAATTGGATTTTCTGGATTTAGTGCCCTCTCATATTAACCTGGTGGGTGCCGAAATTGAGATGATTGACCGGGAAGAGCGGGAGCGCATCCTGAAGAAAGCGATCGAAAGCGTTCGCGATAAATATGATTTTGTCATTATTGATTGTCCGCCTTCATTAGGTTTGTTGACGATTAATGCTTTAACGGCTTCCAATTCCATCGTGATTCCCGTTCAGTGCGAGTATTTTGCATTGGAAGGATTAGGTCAGCTTTTAAATACCATCAAAATTGTACGCCAGCACCTGAACCCCGATTTAGACATCGAGGGAGTTCTGCTGACGATGTACGACACCCGAACAAGGCTTTCGAACCAGGTTGCAGATGAGGTTAAACGTTACTTTGACGACCGGGTTTTTAAAGCCGTGATAGCACGAAATATCCGGCTGGCCGAGGCTCCGAGTTTTGGGAAGCCGGCTCTGTTATACGACTCCACAAGTGTGGGAGCCAAGAACTACCTTGCGCTGGCACGAGAAATCATCAAGAGAAATAAGAAACTATTTAAGAACAGCCCGGTTCTTACTGATTAAGACAGAATTTTAGATTATGGCTACCAAAAAAGTTTTAGGCCGAGGATTAGGCGCTTTTTTTCCTGAATACCAGGAAGAAGGCAAAGAAACGGAAAAGAAGGAAGGTGTTGAAAAAAGCATCGTAAAACCGGAAGACCGCGTTAATATCGTTCTTTTTGTTCCGGTCGATCACATCCGGAAGAATCCACATCAGCCGCGCAAAGAGTTTGATGAGGAAAAACTGGATGAACTGGGTGCTTCTATTAAAGAGCACGGCTTAATTCAGCCTATAACCGTTCGGTATATCGGGGAAAAACGATTTGAGCTCATTAGTGGTGAACGCCGTTTACGTGCTGCTAAACTGGCCGGGTTGAAGGAAATTCCCGCTTTCATCAGAGAAGCAGATGATGAGCAAAGCATGGCTTTTGCCCTGATTGAAAATATTCAGAGGGAAGAGTTGAATCCGCTGGAGGTAGCTTTGGGATATAAGCGGCTGCTGGAAGAATTTGACTATACACAGGCCGAAGTGGCCGACCGAGTAGGGAAAAACCGAACAACGGTTACAAATATGTTACGCCTGCTGAACCTGCCTGCTTTCATACAGTCTGCCTTGAAGTCAAATCAGATTTCGATGGGCCATGCCCGGGCTTTAATTACCATTGAAGATGAAGAAGTTCAGCAGAAGATACTCAAAAAGGTAATTGACAAAGGACTTTCGGTAAGGCAGATTGAAGAAGCGGTGCGTGATGTGATGAACCCGTCAACATCGAAAAAGAAATCTTCATCCAAAAAAGAAACATCCAATCCTTTTTATGATGAAATTTCAACTCGCTTGCGACGTACATTCAGTACCAAGGTAAATGTACAACCCAAGAAAAAGGGGGGAGAAATCAGGATTGAATATTATTCCGATGATGACCTTGAACGAATACTGGGTATTTTTGACTCGATCGATTAGCCTGATTTTTCTTATAGGATTGATCCTCGGTGGACAGAGTTTTGCCCAAAGTTTTAGTTCTTACCAAAAATTTGTTCCCCAACATTATTCGTTGAAACAGTCCTTTTCCGACTCAGCAACCGACCAAAATGAATACCCGGAACCTAAGATGGTTCTGCGGAGGTCCCTGATGATTCCCGGCTGGGGACAGGTAACCAATAAGCAGGCATGGAAAGTACCAATTGTGTATGGTTTGTTGGGTGGGCTTACTTACTACAGCATTTATCTGCACAATAATTATAATGACTACCGGGCGGCATATTACAATTTAAACCCGGACACGCCGGATGATAACCGGTTTGGCCCCACACCGGGGTACATTTCTCCAAATTCAAACCTGAGTTCGCTGAGAGAAACCCGGAACTTTTATCGAAATCGCAGGGATTTAGTGTATGTATTTATTGGATTATCATATGCGCTTAACGCAATTGATGCCTACGTTTTTGCACATTTGCGTCCTTTTGATGTATCAGATGACCTGTCGATGAATGCAAGGCTGAAACCGGGGGTACTGGCAGTTCGCAATACAGAGCCGGTACCTGTACTTTCATTGTCCATTAATTTTTAGATGATTACTTATATGAGTGAAGAACAAAGAGAATTTCAAAAAAAGAGCCAGGCGAACGGGTACGACCGTGACATCTGGAGTGTATTTAAAATTATGGGCGAACTTGTGGAGGGCTACGATAAGCTTTTCCAGATAGGCCCTTGCATTTCTATTTTCGGTTCTGCCCGAACCAAATCCGAAAATGAGTATTATCAACTTGCGGTAGAAACGGCGGATAAAATTACCCAGAAAGGTTTCGGTGTAATTACAGGGGGAGGGCCGGGCATCATGGAAGCCGCAAATAAAGGAGCCGAAGTAGGGAAAGGAAAATCAGTTGGGCTGGGAATTAACCTGCCCTTTGAGCAGGGCATAAACCAACATGTGGACCCGGACTTCAGCATCAACTTTAACTACTTTTTTGTACGAAAGGTGATGTTCGTGAAATACGCACAGGGCTTTATTGTATTCCCCGGTGGATTTGGAACCCTTGATGAATTGTTCGAAAGTCTTACACTTATCCAAACCCGCAAGATCGATCAGATTCCGATTGTTCTTTTTGGCAGCGAGTATTGGTCTGGTTTGGTTGACTGGATGGAGAAAACAATGAAAGAGTGGGGTACCATTTCTGATAAGGATACCGACCTGTTTCATGTCACAGATTCAACCGATGAGGCGGTAAAAATAATCTGCGATTTTTACAGCAAAAAAGAGCCTATGCCAAACTTTTACTTTTAATTGGGAACATGACGGTGCTTTGATAAGTTTTATATATACTAATTCATTAGAAAGGCAGTTATAATTTTAATTTCAGCGTCATTTTTTATTAAATTCGGCGCTGCAACTAACGATCACAAATAAAATAGATATGAAGGTTTTTAAAAGAAGTTCAATAGCGATTGTTTTGGCTTTGATGGCAACTACAGTTTTTGCTCAAACTAAAACAGATGCTGTGAAGGCTTACAATGCAGGATATGAAGAAGCCAAATCAGGCAATTATGAAGCTGCTATTGCATCGTACACACAGGCACTGACTATTGCAAGACAACTTGGTCCAGAAGGTGAAGACATTGTGGACAGAGTTGAGCAGCAAATTCCTGCTGCATATTTCAACAAGGCCAGAAGCCAGTATCAGGAGTATCAAAAGAGTAAAAGTCTGGAAGCTTTAGATGCTACCATTGAGGCGTTCCGGGAAGTTGTTGATGTTGGTGAGGAATACAATGACGACCGTGTTACACCAATCGCCAAGCGAAATATTCCGGTTCTGTTATACCAAAAATCTGTAACGCTTTATTCTAACGACGAGCTGGAAAAAGCTAACGAGGCTGTTGAAAAAGCAATAAAAGAAAATTCAAATTATGCGGTAGCTTACTACCAAAAGGCGAAAATCATCAAGAAGCAGAATGATACCGATGGAGATGGTATTATTGACCAAAATGTTGATGAACTGCTTAACTGGTACGACCAAGCTATTGCCAAGGCAGAGGCAACCAACAACTCAGACATTGCTGAGAAAGCCCGAGAAGCTGCCCACGATGAACTGCTTGCTGTTGGAACTCGTCAATCAGAAGCCGGTGACACCAAAACGGCTATGGAAACATTAAACAGAGCTCTCAACTACGACGATGAGTCAGCTGATGTGTATTACCGACTTGCCGAAGCCAGCAACAAAGCAGGAAGTTATGAGCAGGCTGTAGAGTATGCCACAACAGCTTTAGATCATGAAAGTGGTGGTAAAACCGATAAGGCAAAAATCTACTTTGAGTTGGGATATGCCCACCAAACATTAGGTAATAAATCAGTAGCCTGCGACGCATTCACCAATGCTTTATATGGTTCATTCAAATCACCGGCTCAGCATAAAATGGAATATGAGCTTAAGTGTGAAACTGCTCGTTAAGAGTTTTCGAACTTAAAATATTAACCACGCTGTAATAATCAGCGTGGTTTTTTTATGTCATAAATTTCCGTGTAATGAGCAAAAACTCTTGCCTGCTCCTTTTATACATACAAGCCTTTTCCTATCTTCGTGAGGATTTAAAAAACACAATTTTCATTCTACTAAATCATTAAATGCCTGCATCTAAACTAGACCAGCTCTGTGTAAATACAATTCGAACCTTATCTATAGATGCCGTTGAAAAGGCGAATTCCGGTCACCCGGGCATGCCAATGGGCATGGCAGATGCAGCCTATGTACTGTGGACGAAATTTCTAAAGCACAACCCAAAAAATCCGGACTGGTTTGATCGCGATCGCTTTATTCTTTCAGCAGGGCACGGGTCGATGCTTATTTACAGTTTACTGCATCTCACAGGTTATGAAGTAAGCCTCGAAGAGATAAAAAACTTCCGGCAGATGGGAAGTATAACGCCCGGCCACCCTGAATATGGAATGACACCGGGAGTTGAAACTACAACCGGTCCTTTGGGACAGGGTTTTGGAACCGGTGTTGGTATGGCAATGGCAGAGCATTTTATGTCGGCAAAGTTCAACAAAGAAGGGCATAACATTGTAGATCACTACACCTATGCTATTGTTAGTGATGGTGACTTGATGGAGGGAATTTCCCATGAAGCTGCATCGATGGCCGGACACATGGGCCTCGGTAAGTTGATTTACCTGTACGATTCAAACAGCATTTCGATTGAAGGATCTACCGATCTTGCTTTTACCGAAGACGTTCCCAAACGATTTGAATCCTATAACTGGCACGTAGTAGAAATTGATGGGCATAATCATGATGAAATCACAGCAGCAATCGAAGAAGCACAGTCAGTAACTGATAAGCCTTCGATCATTGTTTGTACTACTCACATCGGGTACGGAAGCCCCAATAAGCAGGATAGTGAGTCCTCGCACGGGTCTCCACTGGGTGAGGAAGAAATTAAACTTACCAAAGAAGCGTACGGTTGGGATCCCGAAAAAAAATTCTTCATTCCCGAAGAAGCTCTCGCAAAGTTCAGAGAAGAACAGGAGAAAGGAGAGGAAGCTGAAAACGCCTGGAAAGAGGAAGTAGCTGCCTATGAAAAAGCTTATACCGAGGAAGGAAAGATATTCAAAGCTTGGGTTAACAGAGACCTGTCTTCTGATCTGGAATCGAAGTTGCCGGTATTTGAAGAAGATGCAAAAGGAATGGCAAGTCGTGCGGCTTCCGGCAAAGTGATTAATGCCATCAAAGAAATTGTACCCAACTTATTCGGAGGTTCGGCAGATCTCGGTGGAAGTACCAAAACCGACATTGACGGATACGGATCGTACCTGCCGGGTAACCCAACGGGGAGAACCATTCATTACGGAGTACGGGAACACGCTATGGGAGCAGCTGTAAATGGGATGGCGCTGCACGGTGGACTAGTTCCTTACGGTGCTACCTTTTTTGTGTTTACCGATTATATGCGCCCCGCCATACGTTTAGCCGGCTTGATGAAAGTGCCGTCGATATTTGTGTTAACTCACGACAGTATTGGCCTTGGCGAAGACGGCCCGACTCACCAACCCGTGGAACACCTCGCCAGCCTGAGGGCGATGCCAAATATCACCATTTTACGTCCCGGTGATGCTAATGAGACATCCCATGCATGGAAGGCAGCTTTGGAAAATACGACCGGGCCAACGCTGCTGGTCTTAACCCGACAGAACTTGCCTACATTATCCCGTTCGGATGAGAATTCAGCATCCATGGTTTCTAAAGGTGCTTACATTTATTCGGATGCTGAGAAAGAAATTCCGGATGCCATCCTGATTGGGACCGGATCGGAGCTCCACCTTGCAGTAGAAGCCAAGGCTAAACTGGCAGACAAAGGCATAGACGCACGTGTAGTGAGCATGCCAAGCTGGGAGCTGTTTGAGAGGCAAGACGCCTCATACAAGGAATCTGTGCTTCCAAAGGCTGTTACAAACCGGATTTCCATTGAAGCGGGAGCTACCTTTGGGTGGGAACGCTATATTGGGCCTGAAGGAACGGCTATTGGATTGAACAGTTTTGGAGAGTCAGCTCCTTACGAAGAGCTCTTTGAACATTTTGGCATAACCACAGATGCCATTGTTGAGGCTGCGGCTAAATAAGTCAGCCAGCCACCCGAAAAGTAAAGCTACTTCTCAGGCCGATGTACACAGGTAAAAGTTACATCGTCCAAGGGGCTTACGGAGCCTATAAAGGCCTCCAATGAGGATTGTACTTTGCCGATAATGGTTTTGGCGTGAAGGGAGCCGTAGATTTCCATCAGGGATTCGATGCGCTCTTCTCCGTATTCTTCATCCCGCTCGTTTCGTGATTCATTGAGCCCGTCTGTGTAGAATAGAACAGAGTCGCCGGGTTTAAAATGAAATTTCTTCACTTCGAGGTTCTTATCCAGAAGCTTGGTTGAGGCCATACCCAAAGCAAAACCGTTGGCCTTCAGTTTGAAAGTAGTGTCGCGTTCCTTGTTGTAGTAGATAGGGATGTTATGCCCGGCCCGGATATACTCAAAATGGTCCTCATCGTTGGGGAAGAAGGCGGCACACCCGGTAACAAAGGTTTTATCCTTGCTGTTGCTTTTGATGTAGTTGTTCAGCTGAAGAAAGAGCTCTTTAGGGGATGGATGATCCTTTTCGATAATCAAATTCACCAAGGCCTGTAGCCGAACCATATACAGGGCGGCACTGAGCCCTTTACCTGAAACGTCTGCTATCACAACGTAGGTTCCTTTTTCCGTTTCGATCACATCCAGGTAGTCTCCACCGACCTCCTTGGCCGTATGTGCAAATGAATATACTTCAAGATTATCTTTACTTAGGGATGTTCCCGGAAGCAAGCTAAGCTGAATTTCCCGGGCCAAATCGATCTCTTTTTGCACATCCGATTTCTCCAGAAGCTCAATTAAAAGCAGCATGAACATGCTTAGAAAACTAAAGGGAAGCAGCAGGTCACCAATCAGGAAATACTGTATGATATCCAGGAAGTTGAGCACGTAATAGGCTACAAAACTTACAGAACCCAATCCAAAGATAAGGCGACGTGTGGGGTTGAGGCGTTGGGCGAGATCAGAAAACAACCGCAGCATTTTGATGTGCCCGGGAAGCTGCTGTCCCTGCTGCCGCTCAATGTCTTCGACAGCTTCTTTATAAACCAACTTCAGGCGTTCAGTATCGGCCGTGAGTTCTTTCGAGAATCTTTCCCGACTCATTCCGGAGACATATTCCTGATAAAATTTCTTTGTGCCGTAGCCGGACTGTGCTTCGTTTTTTAAACCCAAGGCAATTACTGATCTGAATTTGTATTTAGCGCTTGTTCGTAATAATAACTAAAAAGTTTAGCATTTGAACAGCATTTATTTGCTACCGAAGATTTGGAGAAGCTATTGGGTTTTAATCTCGGTGGTATCGGCCGGTACGCGGGTGGGATTTACGCGGTCGTAAACCACCCAGGCATCTCTGAAGTATCGTTTTACGATATTGGAAAATAGAATAGCACGGTCCCGTTCATGAAAATCACCTACATGTACTCGATAATAAGGAGTACGGAAGAAGGTATAAGTATCCGGCTGATAACCTACAATAGTGGTATCGGCCCAGGCGCGAAAGTTTGCCGCCATCGTATCTGCCTGTACCACGCTTTGCCCGGAATAAATTTGCACCCGATAGCCTTCGTATAAATCTTTTTCTACTTCTTGCTGAACCTTAATCTGGTTAAAGCCATCCGGAATTTTATTCTCCCGGTATGCATAGGCATCAGAAAGCTGGGTACGATAACTTTCCAGATTGAGGTTAGAGACAAGCTTCTCATTCTCTGACCTGAAATTTTCTCTTGCATTTTCAATGGTATCATTGACAGCCTGCTCGGTAGTAGAGCAGGAGACAACCACAAAAAGTAGCAGTGTAAGAAAGCTGAAGTATTTTATCATAGGTTTAAAATCCAACCGGGTGCCAAGTTGTTTTCGTTTCCTGGAAATTGGTAAGGAAATACGGAGACTGAGCCTCTTCCGAATACCAGTCATCAATAGGTTTATTTACAATACGTTTCACGTTCAGTGAAGCATTTTCATCAATACTCTTCTTCATTTCCTGGGGTAATTTATCAGTATATACCATGGCATTTACATCCATATGGGTACTGAAATGTTCCGATAATTCTTCACGAAATCCGGTAAGTATGTTTACCACACCTCCCGGTACGTCCGAAGAATTCAACACCTCAGCAAAGCTGATGGCGGGAAGGGGATATTCTTCTGAGGCAAGCACTACACATGTATTCCCTCCAACAATGATCGGAGCAATGACGGAAACCAAGCCTAAAAGCGGGCTCTTTTCAGGAGCGAAAGCGGCTACCACACCGGTGGGCTCCAGTAAACTGAAGTTAAAGTGTGAACTCGCAACCGGGTTTATCGAGCCAAAAACCTGCTGATATTTATCGGCCCAGCCGGCATAGTAAATAAGGCGGTCGATGGAGGCATTGATATCAGCTTCAGCCTCGGCCGTTTTAAAACCGATAGGGCCGAGTTCTTTCATGAATTGATCACGACGGTCTTCCAGCATCTCCGCAATGCGGTAGAGAATCTGTCCGCGGTTGTAGGCACTGCGCGAACTCCATCCGTTAAAAGCGCCACGGGCAATCTTTACGGCATCGCGGAAGTCTTTTCTTGAACCCTGACAGGCATTCGCCAGCAGGTTTTTGTCGCCGTCATAAACTTTATAAGTACGACCGGATTCCGAGCGGGGAAAATTTCCGCCCAGATACATCTTATAGGTTTTCTTTACGTCAATTCTTGTGTCAGACATGGTCTAATGCTTAGTAATTAAATTTTTGTGTAGGCTGCTAATCCGTGGAGACCGCCTTCGCGCCCAACTCCGCTTTCTTTGTAACCGCCAAAAGGGGAAGTAGGATCGAATTTGTTGTAGGTATTCGCCCAGATAACACCGGATCTCATCTTGCTTCCCATTTGGAAAATCTTGGAGCCTTTATCGGTCCAAACACCACTTGCAAGTCCATAGGGGGTGTTATTGGCTTTATCGATGCCTTCATCTGCCGTGCGGAATGTTTGCACCGTTAGCACCGGCCCAAAAATTTCTTCCTGAACCACGCGATTCGATTGTGAAACATTGGTGAAAAGGGTAGGGCGTATGAAATAACCGTTTTCGGGGATCTCACATTTACTTTGGTAGATATCAGCACCTTCATCTACTCCGAGTTCCAGGTATTTATTTACCGTCTCAAACTGCTCTTTAGAGTTGATGGCACCAATGTCGGTATTCTTGTCCAGAGGATCACCAACGATCAATGTTTCAAGCCGGTCTTTCAGTTTTTGGATTACTTTATCAGCCACACCTTCCTGAACCAGCAATCGGGAACCGGCACAGCACACGTGCCCCTGGTTAAAGTAAATGGCGTTAATAATACCTTCCACCGCCTGGTCAATCGGGGCATCTTCAAAAATAACCAATGCGCCTTTTCCACCTAATTCAAGGGTGTACTTTTTATCGGTTCCGGCCAGGGACTTTTGAATGATTTTCCCGACTTGGGTTGAGCCGGTAAATGCTACTTTATCAATATCTTTATGATTGACAATTTCTGCCCCGGTTTGTCCTGCACCGGTAACGATATTTACAACGCCGTCAGGCAGCCCGCAATCCCGAACCAGTTCCGCAAACTTAAGCGCTGTCAGTGAGGTAGTCTCGGCAGGTTTAAGAACAACAGTATTTCCACAAGCAAGGGCAGGGGCAATCTTCCAGGCCAGCATCAGCAAGGGGAAATTCCATGGGATAATTTGTCCGCATACGCCAAGGGGTTTGGGTTTTCTTCCCGGGAAGGCATACTCGAGTTTATCTGCCCAGCCGGCATAGTAGAAGAAATAAGCGGCAACTAAAGGAATGTCAACATCCCGGGATTCGCGGATGGGCTTTCCTCCATCCATCGATTCCAGGACGGCAAATTCACGGGCACGCTCCTGTATCATCCGGGCGATACGGTAGATATACTTGCCTCTTTCTTTGGCTGAAATCCTTGACCACTCACCCTCAAAAGCTTTTCGGGCAGCTTTCACGGCTTTGTCCACATCCTTCTGGGTTGCTTCAGCAAATTCTGTGATTTCCTCTTCGGTAGCCGGGTTGGTACTCTTGAAGTATCGGCCTTTGGATGGCTTTACAAATTTCCCGCCAATGAAAAGATCATAGCGCTCCTTTACCTCAACAAAGTCCGAGGTTTGAGGTGCCGGGGCATATTCCCAAACAGACTCAAAATCCAGTTTCGAATTCGGTGAAGTGGGTTTGTAAGGAGCTTCTTTAGTTTCCGTGTCAGACATAGTAGTTGGTACTTAATTCAAGTTCTTTTAAGGCCGTTCAATCCCGATTAATCGTTGCTGAAATAATCCAGTGATTGATAATGGCCTGTTTGTTGCTTTACAATTTGCATCAATAGGTCGTTGGTTAGCGAACTGGCTCCGAAGCGGAAATAATCCTTGTTCAACCAGTCGGCACCCAGTGTTTCTTTTACTATAACTAAATATTGGATGGCTTGTTTCGCGGTTCTGATTCCACCGGCGGGTTTCATGCCGATCATTTTGCCGGTATCGTAGTAGAAATCACGAATGGCTTCCAGCATTACAAGAGTTACGGGCTGTGTTGCTGCCGGACTTGTTTTACCCGTTGAGGTTTTAATGAAGTCGGCACCGGCATGCATAGCAATATCGCTGGCTTTGCGCACATTTTCGTAGGTGTGAAGTTCTCCCGTCTCAAGGATCACTTTCAGGTGCGCTTCTCCGCAAGCTTCTTTTACGGCCGCTATTTCATCAAAAACCAGCTGATACTCTCCATTCAGAAAAGCACCGCGGCTAATGACCATATCAATTTCATCGGCTCCCTCAGAAACAGCAAATTTAGTGTCTTCTAATCTCATGGAAAGGGGAGACTGGCCGCTTGGGAAAGCAGTAGCAACGCTGGCTACATTAATATCGGTTCCCTTGAGGGCATTTTTTGCCACAGAAACCATGCTTGGATATACACAAATGGCAGCTACGGTCGGCAGATCTGGAACAGCCGGGTGGGGCTGCTTCGCTTTTTGACAAAGTTGAATGACTTTGCCGGGTGAATCTTTACCCTCCAGCGTAGTTAAATCAATCATACTGAGCGCCATTTTAAGCGCCTGTATTTTGGAATCTTTCTTGATGCTGCGCTTATTCAACCTGGAAACACGTTCTTCCACACCTACATGATCGATGGGAACGGTTTGGTTGAAATCAGGATACTTCATACTGTTAATTTTGGTCGTTAGTAACTGTGAGGCAGAAGGTAAGAAATCTTAAGCAAAAGCTTGATCCTGTAAAGGTGAATATTCGGGATTTCATTTGTAGGTAAGAATTGTGCCAGAAACATAATTTTTGTTAATTGGCTGAGGCTCATGAGGTAATAGAGAGCCCGGGATAGGTAATAGTCAAAATAACATTAATAAAATGAGGTAGAATAAATGGAAATGTCTGCAATTAATTGGCTGGCTGTAGTAGCCGCCTCACTTGTTGGTTTTGCAATCGGGTTTGTGTGGTATGGACCCTTGTTTGGGAAGAAATGGATGGAAGCAGTCGGTATGACCGAAGAAGATGCTGAAAATGGAAATATGGCTAAAATATTCGGAGTCACGCTGATCTTTCAATTCATTATGGCCTTTTGCCTGGCTATGTTTTTTTACGGAGATCCGGCCTCGGCTGATATGATTAATGGCAGCAATGGAGCTTTTTATGGCTTTTTAACCGGTTTCGGGTGGGTAGCTACCGCATTAGGGGTGAATGCTTTGTATGAGCAAAAATCCTGGACCTACATTTTTATAAATGGCAGTTTCTGGATTGTCGTCTTTACCCTGATGGGCCTGATATTAGGCGCTTGGAAGTAGGGGCTGTTTAAGCTATCAGATTTCAGACTTCAGCTGACAGTGAATTGATAATTTAATTAGTTTAAGCCACTGAAATGAACAAACTCTGATAGCTGATAGCTGATAGCTGAACAACCCTACTCCTCAAATTCCAGTGGGTTTTCCGGCTCCCGGAATATTTCTGCTGCATCTGCAAAACGGGTGGCCAGTCCAACCATAACAAGGCGGTCGCCCGGTTGCAGTTTAAAATCTCCGGACGGATTTCCAACGTTCTTTTCACCGCGATTAACCGTCAATACCGTAATTTCATATTTATTTCTGAGCTTCAGGTCAGCCAGTGTTTTTCCTGCTGCAAAAGAGCCTTCCCGAACTATTACGGCACGAGTATGTAACCCTTCTTCATCGAGTCCCTGAAGTACCATTAAGTGCGCCTCCTGTATGCTCCCGCGCATAATTTCATAATCCTCAGCCCTTAACTCTCTGATGTGCTGCTCAATTTCTTCATCAGGGATCATGTATGCCTTCAATACGTTGGAGAACAGACGTACGGTGGTTTCCATCTCTTCGGGAACAACAATGTCGGCACCGGCTTTTTCAAGGAAATCGGCTTCTGAAAGATATCGGGTTCTCACAATCACCTGAATGGTAGGGTTGATGTAATTCGCCAGCTTGATAATCCGCGGACTGATGGAAGGATCGTTAATAGCTATGACACACAATTTGGCTTTGGAAACCTGAGCATGTTCAAGAATATGAGTACGAGATGCGTCTCCGTAAATAGCCGGGATATCATTATCGTGCATCTCATTTACAGATTTCGGATTCATCTCAATCACAATATAAGGGATGCCGGATTCGCGCAATACACGGGCAAGGTTTCGGCCTGCAGGACCATAACCAACAATGATCACATGGTCTTCCAGGTCAGTGAGATCGTCTTCTTCTGCAGATTCTTTCCTTTTCTGTCCGATATGTTTTAAAGGTGTTTTGGCCAGCAGGTTACCAATATTGGGACTGATGTGAAGAAAGAGCGGTGTGAGGAGCATCAATAAAACAGAAACGGCTATGAAAGTTTGTGAGCCTACCTCACCAAAACCACCGGGAGTAAGACCAGTTACACGTCCGGCTCGTTCCAGAACAAAAGAAAATTCACCGATTTGGGCCAGCACAATACCGGAGGCCGCTGCTATCCGAACGGGATAGCCAAGGGTGAGTAAACTGACAGAACTCAGAATAAATTTCAGCAAAAGAACACCGGCTGCAACACCAAGTAACAGCAATGGATGTTCGATGACAAACTGTAAATCCAGCAGCATCCCTACGGAGACAAAGAAAACCGCATTAAAAATGGTTTTAAGAGGAAGGATCTCGCTAATGGCGTGATCACTGTAATGGCTCTCACTTACTACCAGTCCGGCTAAGAACGCTCCCAGTGCAAGACTGACTTCTGCAAGATTGGTAAGTGCAGCCGTGCCAAAACAAATGGCAATCACGGTGAGCAAAAAGAGTTCTTGACGGCGTGTTTGGGCTACTTTTTCTAATATCCAGGGAACCACTTTTCGAGCCAAGAGAACCACAACGGCAATCAATAAAACAGCTTTTCCGAGAACGAAGAACAGGTCGGTCATAGAATCGCTCTGTCCGGATAGGATAGGGACGAGCAATACCATGGCAATAATAGCCAAATCCTGGAATATCAAAACGGCCAGAGATAACCGTCCTACAGGTGTATCGGTTTTTCCCTGTTCACTGAAAAGCCCGAGGATGATGGCCGTGGAGCTCAAGGCTACGAGACAGCCGGTATAAATGCCTACTTTCCAATCAACCCCAAAAAAGAAAAGGATGCCGACTACAGCCGCTACCGTCAGCAAAACCTGCAGCCCACCACCTACAAAAATTGCGTTCCGAATCCGGGAGAGTTTTTCGAGGCTAAACTCAATCCCGATTGTAAAAAGCAGTAAGATAATCCCAATTTCCGCAAGCATATCCACCAATTCCTGGTCCTGAACCAAGCCAAGGGCATTGGGGCCTATAATCACACCGGCAATCAAAAAACCGGCGATAGGCACCAGCTTTATTCGATAGCATATGTAGGCAATCAATACGCTTACGAGAAAGAGCGCAACGATTTCATTTAGGAAGGGAAGACTTACTGCAAAGAGCATGTATGAAAGACTTTAAAGCTTTTTGAATTGAATGGAACTAAATGTAAAATGAATTTCTGATTATCAGCTGTCAGTTTTAGCACAAAACCAACAGCTGAAATCTGAATGCCGTCAGCTATTCTCTATACTTATCAAACCAGCCAACAATGTATGCTACTTTTCGAAAGAGGTTGCTTGGTTTGGAGGCGATTCCATGGCCTGAGCCCTGAATTCGAACCATGGCGGCATCAACACCCTGTAGTTTTAGGGCAGCGTAGTATTGCTCGGTTTCGCTCATTGGAGTTCGATAGTCCTGCTCGCCGGTAAGCAGCATGGTAGGAGTTGTGACATTGCCCATCAACGAAATAGGAGATCGCTCCAGGTATTGTTCAGGATCTTCCCACGGCTTTTTGGTAAACCAATATTTACTGAAGAAGGGAGATCCGTCCGCTGTAAGAACAAAACTGTACCAGTTTATAACCGGTTTTGCCACCACCGCTGCTTTAAAACGATCTGTTTTACCGATGGCCCATGAGCTAAGTACTCCGCCACCACTTCCTCCGGTGATGAATAAGTTATTTACATTGATATATCCCTGATCGATCACGTAATCTACTGCGTCCATCAAGTCGTTGTGATCTTCACTGGGATAGTTGTGATTGATGTATGCTGCAAATTCTTCGCCGTAACTGGTACTTCCTCGGGGATTGGTGTACACGACTACATACCCACGGCTTGCCATTAACTGTAACTCAGGAGAGAATTGAGGCCCATATGCAGTATGAGGTCCGCCATGAATTTCGAGAATCATTGGGTATTGATCGTTTGGATCAAAGTCAGGAGGGGTAATGATCCATCCCTGAACTCTGAAATCATCTACCGAGGAATTCACCCAAAACTCTTCAACTTGTCCGAGGGTTTTCGATTTCAGGAATTGTGCATTCAAATTAGTGAGGGTACGGTTTTGCATACGGGTTGGAAAGTGACCTACACTAAGTTCTGCGGGCTGAGTTGCGGTTCCGGTGGTAAAGGCAATACGGCCGTTTGTTGCTACAGAGTAAGAGCCTCCGCTGTATGGCCGACCAATGGTTGTGCTGGAAAGGTCAGCTGCTACTGCACTGTAATCTCCATTTAATTTTATGTTTCCAACTTTTGCAACGCCCTCTTCGTTGTACCTGAAAAACAAAGATTTGCTGTCTTTCGCCCATGTAACAGAAGAAATATCATTGGCTACTTTCTGTGAGATTTTTCTCAGGTTTGAGCCGTTTCGATTCATCACATATAAATCAGTAAGCTGGTATCCCAGGAATTTATCTTCAAAGCCGGTATAGGCAATAAGCTTTCCATCCGGAGAAACTTTTGGACTGCTATGTGGACCTCGCTTATCCGTGATCTTTGTCATGGCTCCGGTCTCAATATTCATTTCGTAGATTTGCTCATTGTTGGGATCCAAATCTGCATTTCCTGAACGATCTGCCGTAAAAATGATATTTCCATCTGATGTCCAGGATCCGGAACCGTGATCATAATCTCCTGAAGTTAACTGACGAGGAGCGCCTCCATCAGCTGAGATTACAAAAATGTGGGAATTCCCATCCTTTACATACCCGCCGCCATCTCGTCGGTAGACTACTTTGTCTATAACTTGTGCCGACTGTTCCCACTTTGCTCCGGAAGGTGGAGCAGGGATATCAGTTTTCACCACAGAAGAAGTGCCAGGCACAAATTTAGAAAAAAGAATCATGCTGCCATCGGGCGACCAGCTCAAATTTCCCGGACTCTCAGTCAGGTTAGTGATGGAGGCCGTTTCGCCGGAGTTCATCCAGCGTACAAAAATCTGGTTTGAGCCTTCTTCCGATGACGTATAGGCAATGCGATCTCCGCTTGGCGACCAGGTCACATTCCCGTAAGAACTTGTTCCTGAAGTAAGGGGGTGGTGGTTCTCTCCGGAAAACGAAATACTCCACAGGTTCACAAAACGCCGGTCGCTCATTACATCAAACTGGTGGCGTTCGTAAATGATAGTATTTCCATCAGGGGAAATCGCCGGACTACTGACCATTTGCAGGTCAAATATATCCATATAATCGAAATGAGATTCATCTACCTGAGCGGTAACGGATAAGCTCAGAAAGGAAAAAATAAGCAGTGCAAGGGTGACGGTTCGTTTCATCATCATGGCTGTAATTGGTTATTGGGATGGCGGAAAATAATTGCTTCCGCGCAGTTCTAAAAACATTTGAAAATACTTTACAAATAGGTCTCTTCCGATTCCCCTTTAACCGGTCCGACTATTTCGCGGGTTATCCATCCGCCATAGAATCCTCCGGGCTGTGGCTTTACATGTTCACCATCTACATAACAATGAACTTTGGAGGGGTAAAAAGCCAAATGACTTTTAATTTTGGTGAAGTCGGCGAATGGTTTAGGGTAAGACCAGGCAGCCCGAATAGCCTTCTCATCATCCACAACAACATCCCAGTAAATCGCTTCCCCTTTCCATTCACATTTGGATTCTCCCTTCGCTTTAACCAGGTATTTTGAATTCAGATCGGAGGGAGGGATGTAGAAAGTTGGCGGACTTGCTGTTTCCAAGATCCGGATGGCGCGGGTACTTCGGGCAATGATTTTATTGGCAAAAATGATCAGTACTTCCCGAGAATCAGGGTCGACTTTTGGCGGGCGTGGATAATCCCACACCGATTCTTGTCCTTCTTTGGGTTTATGAGCGAATTCAGGCCGTTTTTGCCCGTAATACTTCCACTGTGATTGCCCCGATTTAGCCCAACTTGGAAGGTCTGTCATTGATTTTTTTAAAAGTTAATTAAGTACAACTATAAAAAGGTTGAGGATAGCAGCAAAAGCCACCCACAGGAGGTAAGGTACTAAAAGCCAACCGGTCCACCATTTTATTTCTCTGAATTTTTTAAAAGTCAGTACAATGAAAAAAAGTAAGAGGATTATCTCGATGAAAGCAATAAGTGGAGATTGGAGACCGAAGAAAAGAAATGACCATAGTCCGTTCAGTAATAGTTGTACTCCAAAAACTGTAAGGGCAGATTTTACGGGCGGTTTTGAAAATCCTTCCTCCCAAACACCTGCGGCCGCCACTCCCATCAAGGTGTAAAGCGTAGTCCACACCGGCCCGAATAACCAATTGGGTGGATTAAAGAAGGGCTTGTTCAGATCTGCATACCAGGTGGTGATTGCCGGTAAGGTTACCCCGCTTGCAGCCAGCCCGACTGCATTACAGGCAAGAATACCGAATATTACTTTGGCCCAGAATGGAATTTTCACAATAATAAATTTAGGTGGCAGGGGAAATTTTTTAACTATAGACATGGAAGAACTCAATTAAGTTCCAACTCGTCTTTTTGTTACTGCCACCAAGTATTGTTCAGAAACCAGTGTTAAGCTAATTGATACTCATTCATCTGAAAAGAAATAAGGGGAGAATAATTCTCCCCTTTTAAAATCAAAACTACAATTGAATCTCTACTTCTGTAGCCAGGTCCAGTCCATCAGCAACAGTATCAAAGATATCGCTGTTGCTGGTTTCACTAATTACAATTACACCAGCATTATTCTTTGTTGCATCTTCCAGCATACCGACACTAACATCGGCAAACCATACGATAGGATCAAAGGTGACTTGTGCAATAACGTTCATGCCGGAATCAAAAGTTACGGTGCCTTCTCTTTCTACTTCAAATGTTTCGCCTGAGTTAAACTCAAATCGGATTGGGTGAGACTCCCCATTACTATCTTCAAAAGTACCTTCAATAACTACTGATGGGTTGTCATTTTCATCAAGAAGTTCAAGTTCAACCCGGCTTTCAACAAAAGTGCCAACGGGCAATTCGAGACTGCTTAAATCAGGAGTTGTTTCTCCTGTAGCAAAATCGATTTCTACTATTTGCTCAATATTTACTTCAACAGAGTCATTTTCATCGCTCTCCACTTCAAACTGAATTTGAGTCAGTGTTATCGTTCCGGTGGAGAATGTGAGAGAGTTTGCGAGGTTTTGAGTTGAGGCTTTAGATAAGCCGGAGGTGCTGGTATTTGTAGTAAAGTTTATGTCAATAGTAGGGGACTTATCGCTATTGTTTGTTGAACATGCCGCTGAGAATAATAGCACGGCCAGAAAAATAGGATGGAAAATAATTTTAAAATTTTTCATAGTAATAGATTTAGATGAGTTTTAAATGCTTTCTTTGTGAGTTAATGTATTGAAACTTCGAAAGAATTAAAATGTTCCTGACGAAGATCAAAGATGTCAAATTAAATAACAGCCCTTCAATATATCCGGTACTACATATGACAAGGATGAGCACAGAGTTCATGAAAACTGCAAGAGAATATCAACCAGTGGTACACTTAGATGGAGAAAAAAACCAAAGCTGCCACCGAAATGAATAAAAGGGCAATTTTAGCTCTCATGATCTTTTCGGTAGTATCACTTTCCTGTTCAGAGTAGTCGGATATTATTTGTTCTGAAATCATGGCTGTTCTTTTTTTATACAGGAGGTTAAAAAGTCCGGTTTGTTACAAAAGAAGCCGAAATTAGCGGGTTGGAAACCAGACATAATCCCCTGATTTGTTGATATATCCGTAATTCTCCTCAATTTCGTCTTCAACCGGAACGTAGATGGTTACTCTTGCCAGTCCATTGTAAAAAGGCTTCACCTCATCAAACTTGGGAGAGGTAATCCGATTACCTGATTTATCGATGAACGTCCATTTGTTGTTGATCATAACCGGGGCGCGTTCTTCGGAGAACGTACCGGCTTGTTCAAATTGTTCCTCAATCACAAATTCCCCGGATTTGTTGATATATCCGAAAGAGTTAGAGCTTGAGCGGGCGGGGGCTAGTCCGTTACCAAAATCGCCCACGCTTATAAACTGAGGGGAAATGGAAACCTCACCGTTGTTGGCAATAAATCCCCAGCGGTCGCTAATTCGGACGGCAGCAAGCTGATTGGAAAAAGGCCGTGCTTCCGCATATTTGAAATCTACGATGGTATTCCCGGATTTATCTATATAGCCGTACAAATCATCATCCCGAACCATGGCGCGGCCATTGCGAAATTCATTTTCTTCCACATAATCCATGTCATCGGGGAGGTCCACCGATTCAATTCGTTCTCCGTTTTCATCGATGTAGTAGAACTCTCTGTAGTCAACGCTGCGTACAAAAGCGCGCCCGTCAGAAAACCGGGAAGCACCACGGAATTTCGGGTTGATCACAAAATTTCCGGATGAGTTTATATATCCCCAGCGACCATCAAACTGAACGGCAGCTTTGCCACCTGAAAAGCGGCGAATGTTATTGAAATTCCCCTCAATTTTAATTTCCCCTTTGGCGTTGATGTATTTCCAGCCCCAGGACTCGCGCACAACAGCAAGGCCTTCATGGAAATCACCCGCATTTTGGAAATCCGGTTCCAGTATAATTTCGCCCTGCTGATTGATATATCCCCAGTCTCCGTCAACCAAAACGGGATATAACTTTACGGCATTATCATCATCGTTGCCGGTTACAGAGTTTACGAGGTCACAGGATGTAAGCGTGATCGCAAATGTGAGCAGTAGTAATAATCGTTTCATGATTTTCTTGATTTATCGGGTTGGGTACCAAATGAATTCGCCTTGCTTGTCGATGTATCCATACCGGATGTTGTCATCGTTACCAATTTGAACGCGGGCAATACCATTGATAAAGCTTTCGGCCTGATCAAAAGGTTCGGTTATGGAAATGAGCTTGCTGCTTTTGTTCAGGTAAAACCAGTCGTTATTCAGCCGTATGGCCGCCATGTTTTCGGAGAATGGTTTTACTTCAGCGAACTGGGGCTCGATTACAATTTCTTCGTCTTTATTGATGAAGCCGATATAATCTCCGTCTCTGAACCAAGCCAATCCCTGTGAAAAGCGTCCGGCTTCTTCAAATTTAGGGGTGATTTCAGGGCTTCCGGATTTATTGATGAATCCCCATCCTTCCGCCGTTTCGATGGGGGCAAGGCCATCTACAAACTCTCCCGCCGTAGAAATCTGGAAGGTGGGATTGATGCTTTCATTGCCTTCTTCATCAATGTAAATCCAGCCGTTAAAGGTTTCCACAGCCGCCAGTCCGTTAGAAAAAGGACGGGCATCGCTGTACTGCGGCTCCACAAGAACACTGCCATCGGAATTGATATATCCCCAAAGTCCGTCTATGCGAACGGCCGCTTTCCCTTCAGAAATGGGCTGGGCAAAATCGTACTGAGCTTCGATTACAAAATTGCCGGTTTCGTCGATAAAACCATACAACTGTCCCGGTAGCTGAACGGGAGCAAGGCCGTCTTGAAAATCACCGGCACTGGTGAATTGAGCCTCTATTACCAACTTGGCAGGATGGGATTGCACATATCCCCAAAGAGTACCTTCTCGTATCGCAGCGAGTCCGTCAGACACATCTCTGGCGAAATCGAACCGGGGTTCCATAACGATGTTACCTGAGGTTGAAATAAATCCCCATTCTCCGTTCAACAATACGGGGTGAATGGTTTTCTGATTGTCATTATCGTCATCATTTCCGACTACTGAATCCGCCAGGTCACAACCGGTCATCAACACAATGCCAAACAAGGCGATAAGCAGCAGCGAAAGTAATTTGGGCTTCAATTGTTGTTTTGCTGAATAGGTCATTTGATTAAGGTCATTTTTTTGGTTTGAGTACCGGATGGTGTTTCAAGTTTATACAGGTAGGTACCGCTGGGCAGGTTGGCAGCATCGAACTGGATGCTGTACTCTCCGGCTGATTTCCTTTCATTTATTATCGTTCGAATCAGGCTTCCCTTAATGTTATAAACACGAAGTTTTACATCAGCAGCTTTTGCCAGCGAGAACGAAAGGGTAGTGGTTGGGTTGAAAGGATTCGGGTAGTTCTGTTCCAGCTTAAATGATGTCGGGCCGTTACCTCTGCTGGTAATTCCGGTAGGAACGGTAGCCGTAGAGTCCACAAAATCAAGCTTGTTAAAAGAGCCGTCAATTACAGCACCTGTTTCTTCATCGGCCAGGCCAAACCAGTCATCCAGAATGGAAGTGTACACCGAACGGTAGTCGGTACTGAATACCGGGTCGCCCGAGTTATCTAAATTGGTTAGATCGGCGTGATTGCCGTAAAGGCCGCCATTAACCGGACCAAACACCATTACCGGGGCTGAAGAGCCATGATCGGTTCCATTGGATGAGTTTTCATCCAGCGTTCGGCCGAACTCGGAAAAAGTCATAGTTAAAGCTTTATTCTGGAGATTATCACTTCCCAGATCCGCATAAAAAGCGTTCACGGAGTTGGCAATATCAGCCAGCAAGTTGGCATGGCCGCCGTCGGTTCCGCCCTGATTATTATGCGTATCAAAACCGCCTTTGGAAACCAGGAAAAGCTTGGTATTTAACCCGCCACGGATTAATCGTGCTACCACCGCCAGACTCTGGGCAAGGGATGAGTTTGGGTACTGCCCCATATTGGATGCATTGTCTGCCGCTTCCTGAATAGATTCGAGATACTTGAAGGAGGAATTGGCAATTTTACGGGCAAAGGAAAGTGAATCACCAAAATCGTTAGAAGGCACGTTGTTTTCATCATAAAAACCGCCCTGCTCAAGGAATTGGGTAAACTGACTGGCACCGCCAAAGGTAACGCCCAGATTTCCGAATTCACTCTGGAAAAGGGTAGCAGAACCTCCAATGCGGACACCCAACGGGAATTCGGGAGGATTCATGATAAAATCAGGGTTGTCTTCCACCAGAAATCGTCCGGCCCAGCCGGTATTCTCCACATCGCTGCTGCCACTACCGGTGGTCCAGATATCGGTTGCCCGGGCGTGGGAGCGGTTGGTGTTCGAATAACCCACATTATTGATTACGGCCATATTGCCATCACCCCAAAACGGCTGAAGGTTGCTCATGGCAGGGTGCATTCCGATATCATCGCTCAGCAGAATAGAGTCCTGCTTACGGATGCCGATTGTGGGACGTTTCTGGTAATAAATATCATTCTCGACCGGGATAATGGTGTTCAGTCCGTCATTTCCTCCGCTTAGTTGAATTAACACGAGTACGCGGTCATTATCGGCTCGGGATAAGCGGTTAAAAAACTTGGAACGGGCAAAGGTACTCACCGGCATTCCTCCCAACATCATAGACGAACCAATGGCGCCAAATCCCAGCGTACTCAGGAAACTTCGCCGGCTCCAGCTCTCATGATCATGTTTGTGAGCTTCCTTGTCTTCAAGGCTGGCTCCTTTACGTTCGTGGGATAACTTTGGATTATGATGATCGTTCTTACACATGCTTCTTGACGATTATTTGAAATTAAATGAGCTGGTAGGCCGGTAGTTGCTGCAAATAGGAAATGTATTGCCGGATGGCCTCGGCAAAGGTCTCTTCGTAGTAAAGGTTTCCATCTTGGTCGCTGTTTGCAGTGAATTCGTACCAGGGAATGGTGCCCAATAGTATTTTGGTCAGGTTTATTTTGTACTCGGGGAACGAGTCAAAACCTGCAACATTGGAACTGGGGTGAAGGGCCGGATTGCCGGCAAAATCTTCATCGATTTTTCGAACGCCTACAGTATCAAGTGGGGGCGCCAATAAATGTTCGGCCAGGTCTTCAGCCAGTGTAAATGGATTTGACGGGTCTGATATTTTCTCAGCCAGCCGGATGGGATTGTACCGGTTGCCGGCGTTGTCGTATCCGTAAATAATATCGGTGAGGTTATCCCAGCGCGATGGCATCAGGTTGGTGTTGAGCCAGGAATAATGCCCAGGTGTTCCGTCAGAATAGGGAGGATTGTAACCGGCCCATCCAAAAACGGTTTCGGGACGAAGAAGCTCCTCATTCAACTCCTGCATCCGCAGCCGTATGTATTCTTTCAGCTGAGAAGTAGGGGTGATTTCCAGCTCTCTCAGGTAACTGATAAAAACTTCGGTAGGACTCTTAATCCGGCAGCCGTAAAACCGCTCTTCATAAAAGTGAGCACTGCTCAGCAGCTTCTTCAGCACTTCACCGATATCAAAATTCTGGGCGATGCAATAATCGGCAAGGTCAGAAATAACCGTTTCGTTGGGTTGGGCGGAAACAAAGAACACGTACAGCTTCTTCGAGATAAAGTAGGCGACTTCCTGCTCTTTCTGGGAGAAAATCAGGTCGATAACAGTGTCCAAATCAAAATTACTGGCTACCCCGAAAATGGTTTTACTGGAACTGTCGAAACGGCTTTCATCAAAATACCCGCTCAAAGTGGCATCATTTACCCGCCACCCGGTAACCGCCCGGGCTACTTCGGCCACATCACTTTCAGAATAATTATCGTTACCATCCTTGTCCTTGGGCCCGAGTGTAAAGAGCTCCATCAGCTCGCGGGCAAAATCTTCGTTAGGCTGGCCTTCACGGTTGTTATAGTTATTGAGGTAATACACCATAGCGGAGTTTTTGCTCATCCGTGTCACAAACTCCTTAAAGTTGCCAAAGCTGTATTCATGAAGCAGCTTCCAGTACTTATACATATGGCTTGCGTAACTGTCGCTGGCTTTATCGGGCAGGGCATTCATGTTGCTGTAAGAAACGGCAAAATGGTTGCTCCAGAACAATTTCATGCGTTCGCGCAGCCCGCCGTTATACATGGCATCCATCCAGCGGAACTGAATATCATACACATCCTGAACATCCCCGGAATTGCTGTTACTGAACCATTGTGGGTCGTCTGGGAGGGGAGTGGAAATAGCGTTATCAACGATGGCTTCTGCAGCATCTGTCGCGTTGCTAAAACTGCGCGCATAATTGAGGTTGTTAATCTTCAACCCAAGATGCGTGCGCCGCACCAAATGAGCAGCCTGAGTTTTACTCCAGGCTCCGGTATAAGCTTCCAGACCTGCCGCTTGTTGATTGCTATTATTCTTTGTTTTGACCGGGGACTCTCTCAAGCCCTCGTTGACCTCTTCACTAATCATATGCTCCGAATTTTCGTCTCTTTTGTACCTATAAGAGAATGGGGAAGTGTTAAGTGTTACAAAATCGTTGCCACTTTTTTTATAGAGGCAAATTCTAAGAAGGTTCCCGATTTCTGCAATTGGATGGTTAACAATGATATCGGGATATTTTTGAGGTTGAAATAAATTTTAATCATTAAGAGAATACTTAATGATTGAGAAGGGTTTTTAAATTTTTTTGTAAGGAATTCTTCTGAACTAACTCTTACATTGCAAACAAAACAGCAAAAAAGAACAGGATACGTTATGAGTTCACTTAATAAAGCAATGTTAATTGGAAATCTTGGTCAAGACCCTGAAGTACGGTACACACAGTCGAATACAGCCGTGGCTACATTAAGTATTGCCACCAGCGAGCGCTTTAAAGACAGCAACGGGGAATACCAGGAACGCACAGAATGGCACCGTGTGGTAGCATGGGGTAGAACAGCTGAAATCTGTCAGCAGTATTTGAGCAAAGGCTCCAAGGTTTATATTGAAGGTCCGATCCAAACCCGACAGTGGGAAGACAAAGACGGACAAAAGCGATACACTACCGAAATCAAAGCTCTGCAAATGGTTATGTTAGACAGTCGCGGAAACTCCGGTGGTGGAAATCAGCCTCAGCAGCGGCCAAACCAAAACCAGAATCAGAACCAGAATCAGGGTGGCGGCAAGCCAATGAGCAGCAATGTGGAATTGGACAGCAACTTTGATGATATGGACGACGATCTTCCATTCTAAATCAACACAGTTTGTTGAGTTTTAAAAGCGACATGAGGAATTCTCGTGTCGTTTTTTTATTTATCGCTCAGTTTAGCTTAAAATCTTTTATTTTTGGGGATAGCGAAGGCATGCTTACATTTAATCAATCATAAATAAACAGTAATTGGATACTATCGAAGATCCTTTCAGTTTGGTTCAAGATTCTCTTATCACGCTTAGTGAAAGTGCCGCTGCCACAGCGCAAGCTTTAGATCCTGTGGTGTTAGGAATTGAGCTCCTCTTTTTATTCCTTGGATTGGCATTTTCGGCTGTATTCTCCGGTTCAGAAGTAGCCCTATTTTCACTCTCGAACCGGATGCAAGATCTGAAGCAAGATGAGACTTTAGGCTCGGCCGACGACCGCATCATAAAAATGCTGGAAAAACCCCGGCGCCTGCTGGCTACCATTCTTATCGGAAATACCTTTGCCAATATTGTGGCTTCTGTTTTAGCGGCTGTTATCACCGGTGATATTGTGGCGGCGTACGGACTTTCAGAAGTGATTGTATATACTATTGAGGTGATTGTACTGACCTTCATGATTTTGATTCTGAGTGAAATCACCCCAAAGATTATCGCTATCAATAACCCGATTAAAGTTTCGCGGGGAAACAGTGCTTTTATTTACAGCTTGTTTATTCTGCTGAAGCCTTTCGCTAAATTGATCGCAGACAGTACCATCAGCCTCGAGCGCTACCTTCCCAAGCCGGCCAGTAAAATGACTTCTGAAGACATTCGAACCATGGCAGAGGTTAGCGAGCAGGAAGGATCTATCAAAGAAGACGAGCGGGAGATTATTGAGAACGTGATTGGGTTTGGGAACATCACCGTGCGGGAGATAATGACCTCCAGGGTGAATATTATAGCCGTGGCTTTGGATGAGTCGCTGCAGGATGTGCTCACCAAGATCCGGGAAAATGGACTTTCCCGAATGCCATTGTTTGAGAATGATCTGGATAACATTGTAGGAGTGCTCTACGCCAAAGATGTGCTTCCCTATCTAAATGCCGATGAAGAAGAGCCATCCCTGAACTGGAAAACTGTTTCAAGAAAAGCTCTTTTCATTCCAGCTACCAAGAAACTGGATGATCTGCTCCGCGATTTCCAGCAGGAAAAAACACATATTGCCATCGTGGTAGATGAGTATGGCGGAACCGAAGGGATCGTTACCATGGACGATATTCTGGAGGAGATTGTGGGTGATATAACCGACGACTCCGGTGACGAAGAAACCTTGTACACCCGTTTCAAAAGCGGGATCTATATTTTTGATGCCAAGATTGATCTGGATGATATGGAAGACATCCTGGAGTCGGAGGTAACTACCGATGAAGACGAATTTGAAACGCTGGGAGGTTTGATTTACCATCTCACCGAAAGCCTGCCGGTGGTGGGAGAACGCCTTACCTATAAAAACCTTGAGCTCACGGTTCACTCCGTAAAAAATAACCGGATCAAAAAGGTGAGAGTGAAAGTAGAAAGCCCTAAAGAAGTTCAAACACCTGCTGAATCGTAGTTATGAGCCAGTCATTTTCCATTCAGGAAAATTTTAACCTTTCCGATTACAATACCATGGGCATAGCGGCAAAGGCCCGCTATTTCTGCTCCGTTCAATCCGTAGAGGAATTACAAAGCCTTTTGGCTGATTCCCGTTTTCAGGATACTCCCAGGTTCATGATGGGTGGTGGAAGCAATGTGTTGTTCATCAGCGATTTTAAAGGACTGGTTATCCATGTGGACATTAAAGGGGTTTCCATTGATCGGGAGGATGAGGGAGAGGTAATCCTGAATGTGGGAGCCGGGGAAAACTGGCACGAACTGGTGGTGCATTGCGTGGAAAAAGGATGGGGCGGAATCGAGAATCTGTCCCTTATTCCCGGCTCCGTTGGTGCGGCTCCTATACAGAACATAGGAGCATATGGAGTTGAGCTGGAAGAAGTTTTTGAATCCCTGGAAGCGGTTGAAATAAAAACAGGAGAGTTGAAATCATTCACCAAAGAAGAATGCCGTTTTGGCTATCGCGACAGCTTATTTAAAAATGAGCTGAAAGGACTCTTTGTGATAACGGGTGTGAAATTGAGGCTTCAAAAATTACCGAAGGTAAATACCTCCTACCGTGCACTTTCCGAAAAGCTGGAAGAGAAGGGGATCAAGAGTCCATCCATAAAAGACATTAGCGAGGCGGTTATTGAGATCCGCAAAAGCAAGTTGCCCGATCCGGCTGAAATTGGGAATACCGGCAGCTTTTTTAAAAACCCGATGATTACCAAGAAGCAATTTGAGGAGCTGCAATCTCAATTCCCGGATATTCCTTCATACCCTGCGGGGGAAAAGGTAAAAGTGCCGGCTGCGTGGCTGATCGATCAGTGCGGATGGAAGGGGAAACGTTTTGGTGATGCCGGCGTTCATAAGATGCAGGCATTGGTTATTGTAAATTACGGGAATGCTACCGGAGAAGAGA
The DNA here is from genome assembly GCF_017641085.1 of Gracilimonas sp. NCBI lineage: Bacteria > Pseudomonadati > Balneolota > Balneolia > Balneolales > Balneolaceae > Gracilimonas > Gracilimonas sp. Next base: position 860,465 of record NZ_JAEPPI010000001.1, read on the forward strand.
TATGGAATCTGGCACAAAAAATTCAGGTTTCAGTAAAAGATCGCTTTGGTGTTTCGCTGGCACCGGAAGTTAATATCGTTTCCTGATCAGCTTCCGGGAAACATTGTGTGCTTACTTTTACTTAGATCTATTGAAATAAAGAGTTAAATCATTATGAAATTCATGAAAACAAGATCTTTTATAATCACGCTGCTGTTATCCTTCGCGGTAATTGGAAGCGGATGTGTGACCCTTGAGCAAAACCCCGTTTCAGGTAACAAACGCGCCTTCGGTTACAGTTGGGAAGAGGAAGAAAAGCTCGGGGCTAATGCAGATAAGGAAATTGTGGCCCAATACGGACTCTATCAAAATGAAGAGCTATCGAATTATGTATCTGACCTTGGGCAGTCGTTGCTGGAAGTTAGTCACCTGAGAAGGGAAGACACTCCAAAGAAATTTCGGGAAACCGAGTTTACTTTTCGGGTACTCGACAGCCCTGTGGTGAACGCTTTCGCTTTACCCGGCGGATATATATACGTGACTCGCGGACTTTTGGCGCACTTGAATAATGAAGCACAGCTTGCTGTTGTTTTAGGTCACGAGATTGGCCATGTAGCTGCCCGTCATGCATCTCAAAGAGCTGTCGAACAGCAAATCGGTCAAATAGCCATCATGGGAGGTGCTGTTTTAGGGGAATCGCTAGGTTATGATGGCGGGAGTATTCTTCAGTTGAGCAGCCAGACGGCCCAGCTTATGTTTTTGAAATATGGTAGAGATGATGAGCGCGAATCGGACGCCTTGGGTGTAGAGTATTCTGCGATGAAGAATTACAAAGCAGCTGAAGGAGCTGAGTTTTTCAACTCTCTGGAACGGATTTCAGAAAATCAGGGAGGGGGAGTTCCTACCTTGCTTTCCAGTCACCCCGATCCCGGTGAGCGGGAGAAAACCATCCCCGAGTTGGCTCAAAAATGGGAAGAACGCGGCTATGAGCAAACCATCCTGGATGATGAAGAGTTTTTGAATATGATCGAGGGCATGGTGTTTGGGAATAATCCTCGTCATGGTTTTGAGAGAAACGGAACCTTCTACCACCCCGACCTGAAGTTTCAATTTCCGGTTCCGGCGGGATTGCAAGTTTATAACCAACCGGCTGCAGTTATAATGGTGAATGAGGAGCAAACAGCCATCACTCAGTTTACCATCGATTCTGAAAGTAATTCAGCGGAAAGCTCGGTGAACTCATTTCTAAACAGAGAAGGAATTACCACGATCGATCAGTATCAATACACCGAAAATGGTCTGGACGGCTATCAGGCTTTTGCAACCGCTCTTGCTCAAGACAGTACCGAACTGCGGATTCAGGTCACAGCCATTGAGTTTCAGGGGAATATTTACAACTTCCTGAGTTACACATCAGCTTCAGACTTCCCCATTTATGAAGCTCAGTTTGCTGCTATACCGGCCGGCTTCCGGGAGCTTAATGACGCCTCCATCTTGGGGATCGATCCCGTCAGAATTGATTTAAAGCCTGCGGCCCGAACTGCTCCTTTTGCAGAATTCTTACCGGCCGACCTGCCCATGGATATCCAACCGCTGGATGTGGCGATCATCAATCAGGTGAAACAGGATGAAACGATCCAACAGGGGACGATCCTCAAAATTCCGGTTCAGTAACAATAATTTTAGAGTTTTTTGCCGGAATCCTTTTTTAAACCTGAAAAAGAAAAGCATTATCTTTGACGGGTAATTTTCATTTCAAACAAACTATCGCATGATCGCTCGCTATTCCCGCAAGGAAATGTCTGACCTCTGGACGGATGAACAACAATTTCAAGCCTGGCTGGAGGTTGAACTTGCGGCCTGTTGGGCATGGGCCAGGTTGGGCAAAATACCCATGGAAGACGTGGATAGGCTGTACGAAAATGCTTCTTTTGATGTCGACCGCATCAAAGAAATCGAAGCCAAAACCCGCCATGATGTGGTTGCCTTTACCCGAGCCGTTTCCGAAACCCTTGGGGATGAAAAGAAATGGGTGCACTACGGACTGACCTCCACCGACGTAGTGGATACCGCCTGGGGAGTACGCCTTAAGAAAGCCAACGTTATTCTGCTGGAAGGGCTTGAGCGTATTGTAAATGTACTGGCTGAAAAAGCGAAAAAACACAAGTACACAGTAATGATGGGGCGCACCCACGGCATCCACGCCGAACCAACTACTTTTGGGCTCAAATGCGCTTTATGGTATGCCGAGATGGAGCGAAACCTGGAGCGATTTAAGAAGGCCGCAGCTGATGTGGAGTTTGGAAAGTTATCCGGTTCCGTAGGAACTTTTGCCAACATTCCGCCTGAAGTTGAGGAATATACCTGCGAGAAATTAGGACTTCAGCCGGCGCCTATTTCCACCCAAACCCTGCAGCGCGACCGGCATGCGTACTACCTGTCCACCTTGGCTTTGATTGGCTCAACGATGGAGAAGATGGCTGTGGAAGTACGGCACTTACAACGCAGTGAACTTAGAGAAGCTGAGGAAGCGTTCCGGAAAGGGCAGAAGGGGTCATCCTCTATGCCGCATAAGCGAAATCCGGTGAGCTCTGAAAATATCTCTGGTTGTGCCCGGGTACTTCGGGGTTATATGGTTACCGCTTACGAGAACATTCCGTTGTGGCATGAACGTGATATCTCTCACTCTTCCGCCGAGCGTATTATCCTTCCCGATGCCACCACCTTACTGGATTATATGCTGAACCGCTTTGCCGGTGTCATTGAAAACCTGGTGGTTTTTGAAGACAATATGGAATCCAACATCTGGAAGACCCAAGGACTGGTATTTTCTCAGCGCCTGTTGCACAAGCTTATCGATAAGGGGATGCCTCGGGAAAAAGCCTATGATACCGTTCAGCCGCTGGCAATGAAATCCTGGGAAGAACAAACACTTTTCAAGCCTATCGTTGAAGCTGATGAAACGATTACAGAAGCTCTTTCCCAGGAAGAAATCGATGAGGCTTTTGACCTGAATCACCACACCCGTAACGTGGATGTGATTTTTGAGCGGGTTGGGCTGAAATAAGTTTTCAATTCTTACTTGGTGCATAGTAGGTTCCCAGTCCCCGGGTTGGGAACGCTACTGGGAATCTCCGGTTCCCGATTGGTATATTAAGGTCAGGTAATGAGTGATATTCATTCGGACTGAGTAGTACGGGCTGTCAGTACGAAATAAATTAAACCTAATTGACTTGTTGAGCCTTGACGCTCATGTTGAGATCGATTTTTTCCGAATGCTTTTGGAGTCGAATGATACCTTTCCAGTAAGAATCGCTATTATCTTCAATAGTCCAATTACTTTTCCATTCGTCTGTTGTTGTAGTATCACTGACAAAAGTCCAGCCCCTCTCAGAGTACAGTGAGTTTTTAAAGCCTGCAATCAGTGAATCGAGGGATTTTTGGGAATTAAATGCCCAGGCCATGGTCCATTGATGACGATCACCTTTGTAGCTTTTTAATTCAGCTTCTCTCCACGGGAATGCAGCATAGATGCCGCTAGGGAGCTTTAAATCTGCCAGTTTCGCTCGAGGGATATGGTGTTGTTGCGGGATAGATTCATGTTCCATATTAAGGCGGACGACCTCAGCCCAAGCCTCACCATGCAGACGGGCGAGTACGCGAAGTGACCCATCGATTCCAAGGCCGGCTGAACTAACTAACTTCCCGCTCTCAACGACAACCCGGTCAGTTACTACTTCTGCGTCCGGAGTAATGCGCTGTAGTTCCTCTTGTCTGTCGTACCATGTTGTGACCTGCTTTCCGCTAAGAATATCGTTATCGGTCAGAAAGAAAATTCCGGTGCACACGGTCAGAATGTGGTCGGACTCCTCAACCATCAGGTTAATCCATCTTTTAACTTCTTCATTATTTTGAGCCTCACCTGCATCGCCACCGGGTAGTACAAGTACATCGGGGGTAGGGGCGTTTGTAAACGAATAGTTTGGCACCACTTTCATCCCCATATATGTAGTAACAGGGAGGCTGTCTTGTGATACAAGATAGACATTATTGAGTGAGAACTGACCGAATACCTCGAACGGAATTGCATGATCAATGACTTGTACACCATCGTAAACCAAAATGGCTACATTAGGTTTTGCTGACTGGCCAAATGCGAATAGAGGAACTGCCAGAAATAGGATGATAACCTGTTTTCGGATTATCGTTAGTAAGCTCAACCAATTCCTGAAATAACCATTCATAACTCTGCTCCTTGGGGACTGTTTTGAATTGAAGTAAAGTATAACGACCCAGCACATAACAGTTGCGCTGATTATGAATTAATTAACGGTGATAATTTTCAACAAGCAACACTGTTAACTGAAGCCACGACTTCGACGCTATCTGCGGATCAGAATCGATCCCGGTTGCCGATGCCTCCGAAGCGCGGATTGACGACATTGTTGAGAAGCGAGCCGAAACGGTAGCGGAATCCGAAGCTGAGGCCCGCCTCATAGTTGGTTTCGAGCTGTCTGCGTCGCAGGAGTACATCTTCAAGGTCTGCGTTACCCTTTGGAAGGTTAATCTGATCGTGGATGAGCTCGAGGAAGCCGCCAATCTCTACGGAAAGCCCTCTGGTGATTCGAATTTCGAACTCCGCATCAAACTGAAGACTGTGACGCGAGAGGTCGTGCAGGTACTGTGAGGCATTGACACCTATTTCGATTCCTCCCCAAGGCTGTACGACTTCATACCCTGCGTTGAGCAGATGCTGTGGAAGCACTTCTTCGATTTCGTTGTAGATGGTCGTGTCTCGGTATGAGATGTGTGAGGTGCCCAGCCGATAAGCAACCGTCAGCTGTCGCCGATTCGCCTCGCGGTAAGGGTAGAGGCTCCATTCCACTGCACCCATGAAACGGTAGCGCCAGTCTACATTAGAGTAGGTGGAGGTTAAAACGTCTCCATAGGCACCGACAGACCAGTGAGGCGAGATGCTTCGTATGGCATAACTGGTAAACCCATCACGCCGGGCGGAACTCGTGATCGTTTCTTGTTCACGCTCAAATCGGTCGTAGTTGTAGTTAAAGAAGGGTCGGAGCTGAAGCTTCCACTCCTCGGTCACACGGCTGACGTACATCCCGTACCGGGTGTCGAAGGAGCGCTGCTGGGATTCGAAGTCGGCACTGCCGTCAGCATAGATCTCGATCGTCCAATGATTCCAGGGGTCTTCCATAGTCTGGGCCTGTCCGGCGGCGTACACCTCGGCAGGAGCAATGTTCACACGCAGTCGGTCTCGTATGGGAGTCTGTATCAGGTACGGCACCAGTGCGGCTTCGAGGGTTCGGAGGAATCCGTTCCGCTCTTCGGCCTCAGTGGCGTTGGCAGGTGTATTGAAGACGGTCGAGAAATCCAGCCCATCGAAGATGCCCAGGCCGATGACGTCGATGGTCAGTGCTTCCCCGCCCGATCCCGTGTCCTCCCGGGTTACAAGAACGTGAACATCAGCGACTTCACGGTCACGGACATGATCCAGGTAGGGCATCTCCTGACGAATGAACGTCTCATCGCAGAAGTTACAGTCGAGGAAGAGGGCGAGCCGGTTGGGTGTTCCCATCTCGGGTTCCTGTGCTGCCAAAGGACTGACGGCAGCACCGATCCATAAAAGTACGATTAGACAAACCTTGATCGTGGTACAAACTTTTCTCTTCATGAAGTCGCGTACCCGGGGTAGTGGAGTTGAATGAAGCTTGAGGCCCGGGCTGAAGGAAAACATAGTGTCATCTCTTGCTTCAGTGTGTGCAAGCCCAAAGTATGGATCACTTAGGCAGGTACCTTGAAAATCTAAACCGTTACGAATTTTCCGGGAATTTTGGTCATGGATTGGTCGCGGCATGGCTCTCTAATTAGGGAGTAATGACCCGCGATATCGGCGCGGGGATTATGATTTTGTTGAAGTAGCGAAATTAATTTCTTGCAATCAAGTTTCCATCGCACCCAGTTCTGCCTGTTCCGATTATTTGGGGCGTACGATTTAAAAAGCTTTGCTATCACCGGTCATTTTCTTGACTCCCAATATCCCGGTTTTCTTTTCAGATGCTTGACAGCAGTAATTGTGATAATAGTTTTAGAAATGTCATAAATAATTTCATAAGGAAAACGGTCAAGTAAAATCCTTCGATCTTGTTTGGTAAGTAAAGATCCGGATTTGGGATGTGCTAATGCCTGAGCGATGGCTTCTTCTATCTCATCAAGAAATTCAGCCCCAAGTCCAACAGACTTATCTTCGTAGTATTGAATGGAAATCGTTAACTCTTTAGCTGCATCAGGATGGTATTGAAAAGTCACTATTTTAGAAGTTTTCGAGCAGCTTTATGTACTTCCTGACCTGAAATTGGAGTTACTTTTCCCGACTGGATCTCAGCTTTTCTTCGTTTGACTTCATCAATCCAAGCTTGCTCAATATCATCATCAATTCGCTGATCAAGGCTATCAATAAGCTTTTTGGCTAATTCAGCGCGATGATTTTCGTCTAACTCAAGAGCCGAATTCTGAATTTCTTTATAATCTGTAATCATAGCTTTGGGGTTAGTTTCTTTCTCCAATCTATTGAAAAACGAAGAATTCTTGCAATTATTTATTTAGTGGAAGAGTGGGTATAACGGCCCGGCGTTTAAGCGGCGCGGGGATTATGATCTGGTTGAAGTAGCGAAATTAATCCCTGGCAATCAAGTTTCCATCACACCCAAGTCCAGCCTGTCCCGATTATTCGGGGCGTCCGATTTAAAACGCTTTGTTATGTTTTGAATTTACTGGATTTCGAGCTTTACCTTTTTACCCAATGCCTTTGCATATTTGGTAAGCGTAGAAAGTTTAATATCCTCGGCATGATTCTCCATTCTGGAAATCACTGACTTAGTGGTGTTCAACTTCTCAGCAACATCAGCTTGAGTTGCTCCCATATTTTCGCGGGCCTGTCGAAGAATCACTCCGATTTTGAAATTGAGATATCCTTCCTCAAAGTTCTCAGCAAACTCTGGGCTTTCGGCTTTCTTTTGATCGATGAAAATTTCTAAATCATCTTTACTCATTGTTCTTTCCTCCGGTAATAATCACGTTTACGTTCTTCAGGTGTCTCAATTTCCTGTTTTGGGACTTTATTTGTTTTCTTGGCAAAACCACTGGTTAATACAATTAGTTTTGGCCCGTCAAAGAATCCTAATAACCGAAAAGTGTTGTTTCCAAGCGTTGCCCGAACTTCCCAAATATCATCGGTGCTTTTGAGCTTCTTCAAATACTGAGTGGGAACCTGTTTTAAATCACGAACAACACGAAGTGTCCAGGCCACTTTCTTGGATTGCTTGTCAGGAAGACTTTGCAAGAAATCTTCGACAGGACAATTCCCGGCTTTAGTTCGGTAAAACTTGATAACGCGCATATTTCAAAGTTAGCATATATGCGAACATTGTCAAATAAATTTTATTCCGAAAAGAGAGGGGAAGTAAATGAGGAAAATAACGACCCGGCGTTTAAACGACCCGGGGATTAAAGTTTCTTTGAAGTAGCGAAATTAATACCTGGCAATCAAGTTCCATCACACCCAAGTCCAGCCTGTCCCGATTATTCGGGGCGTCCGATTTAAAACGCATTGTTATGCTACCGGATTAGTCGTAATGAGTCCACATTCTGATTACTTTAACAACTTTCTCCTTTTCATATACTTGATACACTAAGCGATGCTGGATATTAATTCTCCGTGAATAAGCCCCTTCCAAACTACCAACCAATTTTTCATAGGGAGGATATTCTTCAAAAGGATTTTCTTCAATGATCTCCAATAAGTCTTCGATCTTTGATTTTAAACCGGATGAAGCTGCTTTCTTGGCATCCTTTTTTGCTTGTTTGGTATAAACGAGTTTGTAATTATTCACCAGTCAAGTTCGTCTTCGGTTTCTTCAAGAGGGGTATTCATTCCTTCAGCAATAGACTCTTGCATGCCAGGAATTGAGCTCAGATAAAGAGTTTCTTGAATAGACCGCCAATCATCTTCACTGATTAATACGGCATTTGATCGCTTTCCGGTAATTTGAATTGGCTGGTGCGTATCAGACGCTTCGTCCAATAATCGATATATATCTTTGCGAGCTTGAGTAGCTGTTAATGTTTTCATGGGGTAAAATTGGTTGGTTAATCACTTACTTAAAACGTACGTCATTCCGTACATATTATCAAGTCTTAAGAATAGGTAGCATAACGACCCAGCGTTTAAACGGCGCGGGGATTATGAGTTTTTGTTGAAGTAGCGAAATTAATTTCTGGCAGTCAAGTTCCATCGAACCCCGCCTGCCTGCCGGCTGAGGCAGGTCCGCGTCCGATTTAAAACGCCTTGTTAGTGTGCTGATTGCTAATCAATGAAATTTGGTAACCTTTATGCTGTCTTCTCTAAAGCCAATTAAATAATTATTGTCAATTATGTATTCAGTTGAATCTGTCAAAAGTACTATTTGGCCATTTTTATCTTCAAATTTTCCAGTTAAAAACAGAGTCGAAAACCCCGGCTTGGTAGAGTAAGAAAAGCTGAACGTATCGGTCTTATCATAATGAATAACAGAATACAAAGTATCACTTCTTTGAAAAGTCCATTCATTCAGACTTCTTTCATCCCGTGTATCAATTCCTTGAAGAAATAAAAAACTTATTACAACAGATGAAATTATTGAATTGATTAAAAATGCTATTACATATTCTTTTCTAACAAAGTATAAAATGCCGGCAATAATCACGTTTAGGAAAAAGACAAAAGGGACAGCAAAAAAAATGTAAATGGTGACACTTGGATCAGGATCTATCTCTTCAACCCACAACCAGATTAAAATAAAGTCAAGTGTAGTAAGAACTAGTAATTGTGGTATGAGCTTTTTCATCTAATTCAAATTGGGAAGCACACTAACGGTTTGGCGGCTAAGCGGCGAGGCAACCAATTTTCCAATGCCCCGTAACGCAAACTCGTCCGCTTAAGCCGCATGTTAACCACCGAGGATAACTAAAGTATAGAAGAAGAGAAATTTTGCCGAAAATGGCGTATTGTCAAGATTTCAATTATATCAGGATTTATTTCATAAATGACTCCATAGTTTTTATGAACAACTAACTCCCGGATTTTGTCATCTTTTAATTCTGGCAAAACTCTTCCTGATTCTGGATTTTCTTTTAATTTTTCAACTTTTGCTTCGAACTGATCGATAAGAGATAAAGCCGCTTCTGGATTATCCTCAGCAATGTACTCGAGAATTTCATTAATTTTGGTTTTGGCGGTTGGCGACCATATAATTTTCATGAGGTGTATTTGGCTCTCAGTTCACTAAAAAAATCTTTCTGGCTAATACCTTCGCCATTTTCTAATTCCTTTCGGGCAGTGGATACTTCTTCCAATAATTGAATCTTATCGAGTAGTTTTTGATAATCTTCTACATCAATTAATACTGCAGAACTTTTACCATGTTGGGTAAGAACTAGTGGCCGTCGTTTTGATTTAACACGCTCTATGTAAGAGGCTGCATTAGCTCGAAAATCTGAGAGTGATCGAATGTCTTGGTCAAGTTGAATTTGCGACATGATTCAATTGTGTTAATTTACGTTCTATTAAATGTACGTAATTTAGCACAAAATAGTCTGGAATTTCTCTCTAAGATTAGGTGGTTAACGGTCTGCGGTTTAACCGGCTTGGCCTTATTGAATGGTAATGTAATTAAAACTCGGAATTTCTTTAAGCCAAAAAATATTGAACCAGAAACAGCGGCCAAGTCCGCGTTGAAACCGTTGTTATAGCCCGATTTACTCTTTTAGTAATTCCCAAAACCCTCGCGGCGAAATAATCTTTAGTTGTGGTACATTGTTTGCTATGACCAATAAATCCTTATCTCCGGTTACTAATATGTCGGCTTTTGCCCTCAATGCTGACTCCAACACCCATCGATCATCTTCATCTCTTACTTTTACATCAGAAGGTTTATCAGGAATCGGCTCTATTTGATATTTTCGAAGAAATAAAAGTGTTTTGGAAACTTTGTTCTGTGGAACATTGAGTTTCTTAGTTAGTACCCGTTCCAATTCAGTTAAAACAATTTCCCCAGTTATTAACTGATGATCTGCAAGAATAACTTCAAGAAGGTCTGCACATAATCCCCTTGCGGTGAAAGCACTTACTAATACGTTGGTGTCAGTAAAAATTTTCACGAAACTTCACGAAAAACATCTTCATCGGTAAGCCACCCTTGGGCTTCTCCATAGGGTAAAAGTTGTTTACGCAATTCCTGAAAAGTCTCAATGGATAATTGCCGTTTTAAAGCTTGTCGGACTAATTCACTTTTTGAACGACCGGACTTTTTCGATGATTCTTCAAGAAGTTGATCTAGTTCTTTGTCAATTCGAATAGTGAGAGTTGTATCCATGAAAGTAGAATTACGTTTACTGTTTTACAATGTAACACAACTTTAACGAGAGAACAACTGAATTATTAAGAAAGGGCTATAACGACCCAGCGTTTAAACGGCGCGGGGATTATGATTTCTATTGAAGTAGCTATTAATTTCTGGCAAACAAGTTTCCATCGCACCCCGCCTGCCTGCCGGCTGAGGCAGGTCCGCGTCCGCTTTAAAACGCCTTGTTATAATGCGCTTTACTTCGTTTCGGCTTATCTTTTAGACATGAAATATCAAACGCCAAAATCAGAAGATGAAATCCTGCCCAACAAACTTGGACTAACCGATCCTGATAAGATCGCAGAAGAAGAGTATCGGGGATTTCTTAGAGCTGAAATTAAATTTGAATCCGAATTAGATAAAAATGGATTCCTTCGAATGGAATTTGATCTCGGAAATTCACAAGACTGCTCTACATCATTTATACGAATTTGCAGGAGAACTCAGACAAGTGAATATGTCCAAAGGTGGATTTACTTTTCCAACGGCTAAATTTCTGCCAGACATTATTCAGGAATTTGAAACTGAGTTTCTTGGTGATCTTCCAAAGCATGTAGAAGGATATGAAGAGCTCATACAATATGTTGCCCCAATACACGCAGAATTACTATTTATTCATCCATTCAGAGAGGGGAATGGACGTACAGCTCGACTCTTCGTAGATTTAATTGCGGCAAAGTTTGATTTCGAAAAATTCAGCTTCGGAAAGATTACAGAGAAGAAGATGTCGGAATACATAAAAGCTGTGCAATCGGCAGCAGAAAAGAATTACCAGCCGATGATCGAGCTTTTCAGGATGTTGGAGAAGTAACCTTTTGCTGAAATTCCTGAACAACTTCTCGGCGGATTTGCTCAGCTTTCTTTTTGGATATATTAATCCCTTCAATACGAAAAGATGCCCGCTGTGATTTCATAGCTCCACGGGAAATAGACTCGATATTTTTCTTTGATTTCATGCCTCTAATATACCAAAAAGTGAATAAAAGTTCTTAACTGGCAAGCATTATAACGGGTTGGCGTTTAAGCGGCGGCAGAATTTAGAACTAAAATTATAACCAGGACGGCAACGCCGTCCGACTTGAAACGCCTTGTTATACCCACGGTTTTAGGTTCGAGATTCCCAGTACCCTGGCTTTCGCCTTAAATTCATGACGGCAAATATGGTAATAAGCTCATCTTCCACAGAGTAGATGATTCCATACGGAAAGCGTGAAACTAAAAATCTTCGTTCTGTTTTAGTGATTTTAGTTCCGGATGAAGGTTGTTTTTCAATGACATCTAAAACTTTTTCTACTTCATCAATAAAATCATCCCCAAGGCCAACAACCTGTTCCTCGTAGTATTCCGAAGTTTCAAAGAATTCTTTTCTGGCTTCTGAATGAAATTTAATAGTCACTTTTGAACACGTTTTCTCGCTTCTTTTAAAACTTCAGTAGCTGAGTGAAGAGAGGCATCTCCTGATTTAAGCGATTCCTTTCTCTTTTGAACTTCATCAATCCAAGCCTGTTCTATTTCAGGATCAATTTTACCATGAATACTTTGTAATAATTTATCAGCCAGGCGGGCTTTATTCTTACGGTCAAGATTTAAGGCAGAATTTTCTATCTCTTTGAAATCGGTAATCATAATAAATGAGTTAGTTTACCTGAATGTAATTATTACTTAAGAGAACTGGAAGTGAGAACCATTATTGTAGTGGGCATAACGGCCCAGCGTTTAAACGGCGCGGGGATTATGATTTGGTTGAAGTAGCGGAATTAATACCTGGCAATCAAGTTTCATCGCAACCCCGTCCGCGTCCGATTTAAAACGCCTTGTTATGCCTCGAATTATTTTCCAAAGTATTCCAACCCTAATTTTATTGAAAGAAGTATGCTTGTGAAAAGTAACGTTGAATAAAGGGCGATGAAAAATGTATAGGTTTTTGGGTTTTTTGCCTTTGTGTAAACAGGACCCTGAGTCCAAGCCTCTTTATTTCTAATCTGAAGACCTAATAATAAAGCCCAAAAAAATGTCATGAGAAGAATTTTCCAGAAAATATCCATAAACCAGAACTATTTATAAGAGGCATAACATATAATTATTTGGAATGAGGGAATGTGCAAAAATTCTTTATAAAATGACAAATGTGTTAATTATAAGTCCCTGATATCAATTGAAGTATGTTATCAGGAATTATATCCTCAAAAAATTCCAGATAATATTTCCTGATAAAATCTGTAAGGAATGGCTTTGAAATCGCTCTTACTAAAAAAGGCAAGTAAGAGTATCTCATGAAAAAACCAAAACTTTTAGAGCAAGTCCGTACCGAAATAAGACGCAGGAATTACAGCTACAAAACAGAAACCGCATATACCAATTGGATCAAGAGGTTCATAAAGTTTCATGATTTCAGGCATCCGGACAAATTGGCTAAATCCGAGATCGTGGACTATCTGAATTACCTGGCCAACGATATAAATGTGGCAGCCTCCACCCAAAACCAGGCCTTGTGCGCTCTTGTTTTTCTATACGAGCATATACTCGAACAACCTTTCGGAACACTGGATGATCTGAAAAGAGCAAAGAAACCAAAACGCCTTCCTGTGGTACTTTCAAAAAATGAAATAGCAAGGGTACTGCAACACTTATCGGGAGTAAAAAAGTTAGTTGTGCAGTTACTCTACGGTTCCGGATTCAGGATTTCTGAGGCACTCAGGCTTAGAGTTCACGATCTTGATTTTGAGTATCAACAGATCAATGTCAGAAATAGTAAGGGACTTCGTGATCGGGTGACCATATTACCGGAAAGATTGCAGCCTTTACTGAAGACCCATATTCAGAAAGTGAGAAACTTACATGCCAAAGATCTAAATAAGGGATATGGAAGCGTGGTACTGCCAAAAGCATTAAGACGAAAATATCCTAATGCAGAAACCGAATTGGGTTGGCAATATATATTTCCTTCTAAAACCAGGGCAAAAGATCCGCGGAGCGGTAAATGGCAGCGATACCATATTTCCGGCTCAACAATTCAGAAAGCAGTTAAAGAAGCATTCCATAAAGCCCAAATTAATAAGAAAGCGAGTTGTCATACATTTCGCCACTCCTTTGCAACGCATCTCCTTCAAAACGGCTACGACATCCGCACCGTCCAGGAACTGCTGGGCCACAAAAACCTGAAGACGACCATGGTTTACACCCATGTAATAAATAAAGGCGGCAACTACATCAAAAGTCCGGTGGATGTTTTGTAGATCGTCCATCGAAAATCGGTCACTCGATCATTCGCAATTCAAGATCCTGAAATAAATTCAGCATGACGACTTTGAAATGAATTGTGTGAGGGGATGATGCCATAGCCAGAGAAAAATATTTAAAATCAGGTATGGGCAAAAGATATATCAGAAATAGGCTCAAGAGATATTTTGGAGCGGATTAATTTATAACGGGGCGCATGTAATAAATAAAGGCGGCAACTACATCAAAAGCCCGGTGGATGTTTTGTAGATCGTCCATCGAAAATCAGTCACTCGATCATTCGCAATTCAAGATCCTGAAATAAATTCAGCATGACGACTTTGAAATGAATTGTGTGAGGGGATGATGCCATAGCCAGAGAAAAATATTTAAAATCAGGAATGGGCAAGAGATATATCAGAAACAGGCTAAAAATATATTTTGGAGCGGATTAATTTCTAACGGGGCGCACGTCATCAACAAAGGCGGCAACTACATCAAAAGCCCCGTGGATATTTTATAAATCGCTCATCGAAAATCAGTCGTTCGATCATTCGCATATCAAATACCCGGATTCCTGGCTGTGCAGGAATAACAGCATAGGGGCAAAAGTGAAAGGGTAGTGAAAGAATAAGGTTCTCACCCAAACTGCTTAACCAGCTCCCAGCGTTTTACCTTGCCGGTGCCGGTTTTGGGAAAGTCTTTAACGATCTTTAGCTCTTTGGGAATTTTGAAGTCGGTAAGGTGGGATTTTAATTCTTCCCTGATTTCTTCCAGCTCGGGAGTTTTGCCGTTTTTCAGTGTAACTACAGCCGTTACTTTTTGGCCCCATTCTTCATCCGGCAGTCCGATCACCACGGCTTCATCAATGGTGGAGAGCTTACGCATGGCTTCTTCCACTTCGGTGGGATTCACGTTTTCGCCGCCGGTAATAATCAGGTCGCTTCGGCGCGATTCAATGAACAGGTGCCCGAAACCGTTCATGTGGCCATAGTCGCCGGTGTTAAACCAGCCGGCGTCATCAAAGCGGTTTTGGTTTTCGTTGCTGTCGTAATACCCGTCAAAAACCTGCGGGCCTTTCAGCCACAGAGCGCCCGACTGATTTTTACCCAATACTTTTCCGTTGTCATCCCGGATCTGCATTTCATTTGGCGGGAAGGGCTTGCCGACGCTCTTGAGCGGCGTGTACATGCCGGAGGGAGCAAGCAGGGGATTGGCTATGATTTGGGCACAGGTTTCCGTCATCCCATAACTGGATACGATAGGAATGCCTCGCTCGGCCGATTTTTTCAGCAGGGTTTCTGAAATGGGTCCGCCACCCAACAAAATAGATTTAAATTCCCGGTGGGTTTTAAACAGCGGATCATCAAGCAGGCGCTTTAACATGGTGGGAACCAGGGAAGCGGCCTGAAAGCGTTTATTCTCGCCCAGGAATTCCTTCACCATTTCCTCATGAAATTCACCCAGGCGATAAATAGCTGTATCATAAATAACCGAACGAAGAATGATGGAAATACCGCCGATGTGATTCAAGGGAAGACACAGCAGCCAAAAATGATTCGGGTCGGGTTTAAAATTTTGTGCAGAAGCTTCCGCCGCACTTATAATCTGCCGGCGTTTAAGAGGTACAATCTTCGGTTTGCTGGTGGTGCCGGAGGTGAAAAAGTAACCGAATATCTGGGAGTCTTTAATGGAGTCCGGTTCGGGAAGATCAATATTTCGGACATCATGCGTGAAAGCATTCAGGAAAAAATTCTCGTCCATCTTAACCACATGGTCGTCACCAAGTCGCCGCCGGTTTCCCGTATCAGTAAAAACGAGTACGGGTTTCAGCGCTTCGAGGTATTCCTTCAGTTCATCGTCTTTAACTTTTGGATTGATGGGAATGAAGGGGATGCCCAGTTTCCAGCAGGCGGCAATTCCGAATATCAGCATATCGCTCGACTCAGATAGAAAAGCAACGGGCCATTTGAGCGAATCGGCTTTTTCTTCAACCAAATCTTTAAAGAAAGCGGTGAAGCGTTCTAAATCACTGTAGGTGTACATGCCATGCTGAGAAGACAGAAACACGTGCGGCGCTTCTTTTTTCTTAAACTCAAACATATGTAACCGTGACTTAAACATATACTTAAAATAACTTTTTTAATCCTTCCATATCCAGTGAAATTCCCAGCCCGGCTTTTTCCGGGAACCGAATGACGGGATTGTTCATCCATTCATCCGAACTGATGTCTTTGTCCAACAAACTTCCGGTCGCCAATCCGTGTGCCCGTTTTTGATTTCCCAAACCCGCTGCAAGGATGGATGTCATTGCTCTTCCCACTGCTGACTCGAGCATAGTTGTAACCATCACTTCTATATTATGAGTATCTGCCGTACGTTTTGTTACGAAAATAGTATCGAATGTACCCAATAGCATAGGTTTTACAATAAACAAGCTGCCGGCCTTAAGCTCTGATAGTTCAGTGGCATCCTTTTTGTTCCGTAAAGATTCGTCGGCAGCAACGGGTGTTTTTACAGCTTGCTGAACTGCCGCCATATCTGAAAATTTATCTTTGTGAACCGGTTGTTCACAATACTCAATATTCAACGAATCCAACGCCTTCAGATTCTGTATGGCTTCGTCTTTGGTCCAGCTTTGGTTGGCATCAATCCTGATTGCCAGGTCCGGAAATTGGTTTCGGAGATCCTGCAATAATTTAAGTTCAGCATTAAAGTTCTTACCTGCTTTTACCTTCAAGGTGGTGAACCCCTGCGCTGTTAAAACATTTGCTTTGCTGATTACCTGTGCGGGTTCTTGTATAGAGAGGGTGGCATTGGCTTTTACAGACTCCGGAAAATCAGGAAAAAGAAATGTGCCCAATGGTTTATTGGCTTTCTTTGCTTGCAGGTCGTGCAAAAGAGTATCAATCCCAAAGCTGAGGGAAGGGAACCGGTGAATTTGGTCCAATACAGTCAGAGTTTGTTTACCTTCGCCTGTACGAATACTTTCCTGCAGATGACCATGGTTAATTTTAAGGACTTCCTTAACCTGCTCCAAAGATTCCTCTGAAAAGCCGGGGAGAGGAGCAATTTCACCGTAAGCTTCAATACCGTCTTCCTTATAAACCAGGATAATACCTTCCCGGTGCGAAAACTCAGACCCGGCTGTGCGGAACGGTTGCTTGAAGGGAAGGCGGTATGTGTAGTACTTCAGCATTAATTCATCAGTATGCCGATGGAAAGCAAAACACCAAAAATAACCATGTATTGGGCCGTTCGTTCAAGCATGGGGTTTAGTTGGGTTTTGTCTTGTTCTGTCCAAATTCTATAGGTGTAATATGCCGCTAAAGGCAGGCTCAGGTAAGGCAACATAATCCACAAATTATAACCCAGTTGCACATAAAAATGAGGGGGGATGGCAAAGGCCAGCGCAACCATCATCAGGTACTCAAATTTGAGGGTAATTTCCCCAAACAGAACGCCAATGGTACGCTTCCCGGATTTCCGGTCCTGTTCCACATCCCGGAGATTATTGACAACCAGGATATTCACACAAAGCGCACCCACGGCAAGGGATGCCCAGAATGAAGCTTCCGACCATTCAAGGGCATTCACATAGTAAGTAGTCATAACCGCTACAATCCCGAAAAAGATGAACACAAAAATATCACCGAGTCCGTTATAACCCAAAGGGAAAGGCCCGCCGGTGTAAAGAATTCCAAATATCAGGGATAGAACTCCGATCGCTAAGACCACCCATCCCGCAGCCCAAACCAGGTAAAGCCCAAGTACAAAAGCCAGTCCCATAGTGAGGATGGTAGCTTTTTTCATGGCTTCAGCAGAAATCAGTCCGGCCGCCGTTGCCCGCCGGAAGCCAATACGTTCGTCCGTGTCGGAGCCTTTCACAAAGTCGAAATAGTCGTTGGCGAAATTGGTACCTATCTGAATAAGGAATGCACAGATCAGGCCGACCGATGTATTGACCCAGTTCAGGGAGTGAGACTGCCAGGCAAGGGAGGCTCCAACTAAAACGGGGACAAGCGCAGCAGCAAGGGTTTGTGGGCGGGCTGCTTCAACCCAAAGAGCAAATTTTGATTCTTTCAACGGGAAAAATTCGGTGATTTATTGTGGATAACTTATTTGATGAAGATACAACTTTTGGCAGGGGCTTAAAAAGTGAAGTCAATTCATTGTATGGAAAAATATATTAAGTACTACCCCGGCTGAAAGCGCTTCTAAGTAAAATAATTAAGTTGAGAATAAAAAATAGTTACTTTTATTAATTGTTAAAAAAGAAATGACTTAATTATTTGCGTATAATTAAAAGGTAGCTTTATATTTGGTCGTCATTTTTACTTAATAACAAAATTATTTTAACAATCATGACCAAAGTCGCACAACGCTACGATAACTTAGCCGCCGCCCGGAACTTCAAGCCCGGGAAAGCCAAAAACTCAACGATGGATATCCCTGAAATTTTCGGGGAGAATACGCTGACTCTCGACAAGCTGGAAGAACGCCTTCCCAAAGCAGCCTGGAAAGATCTTCAGAAAACAATTGATGAAGGGGAGTCACTGAATATTGACGTTGCCGATGCCGTGGCTTTGGCCATGAAAGATTGGGCTACCGAAAAAGGAGCTACTCACTTTACCCACTGGTTTCAGCCGTTAACCGGATCTACTGCTGAGAAACATGACAGTTTCATCACGCCTAACCAGGGAGGAGGTGCCATGGCGGTATTCTCCGGAAAGGATTTGATACAGGGGGAGCCGGATGCCTCCAGCTTTCCGAGCGGTGGCTTACGCCCCACTTTCGAAGCGCGCGGTTACACAGCCTGGGATCCAACATCTCCGGCTTTTTTAATAGAAAATCAAAATGGAACCTACTTGTGTATCCCAACCGCCTTTGCTTCCTGGAAGGGAGAAGCTCTGGATCATAAGACCCCTCTGCTTCGCTCCAGTGATGCACTGAATAAAGCCGCAAAAGCAGCATTGAAGTTATTCGGCATCGAGTCCAAAAAGGTAAACTCTACTGTTGGATGTGAGCAGGAGTACTTTTTAATAGATCAGGAATTCGTGTACCGCCGACCTGATATTTTGACTTCCGGCCGTACCCTGGTGGGAGCTAAACCGCCGCGCGGACAAGAATTGGATGATCATTACTTCGGCTCTATTCCCGAGCGTGTGCTTTCGTTTATGCTGGAGGCCGAGAAGGAATTATACAAGCTGGGTATCCCGGTAAAAACCCGTCATAATGAAGTAGCTCCGAGTCAGTATGAGCTGGCCCCGATTTTTGAAATGTCGAACGTTGCGGCCGATCACCAACAGCTCACCATGATGGTGCTCAAAAAAGTAGCCAAGAAATACGGGCTTGAGTGTCTGCTTCACGAAAAACCGTTTGACGGGCTGAACGGAAGCGGTAAGCACTTAAACTGGTCGCTTTCAACAGCAGAAGGGGATAACCTGCTGGAGCCGGGAGAAAGTCCGCACGAAAATATGAAGTTCTTATTCTTCTTCACAGCTGTGCTGCTGGGGGTATATCGTCACCAGGATCTGTTGCGAATTTCAGTAGCCCATGCCGGAAATGATCATAGGTTGGGTGCCAATGAGGCCCCGCCGGCAATCATTTCTTCCTTTATCGGCGACCAGCTGAATGATATTGTTGAACAGTTGATCAGTGGTGGGGCCAAGAGCTCGAAACAAGGCGGTTTGCTGGGACTTGGAAGTCCGGTTCTTCCACACCTGCCGAAGCATGCCGGCGATCGTAATCGAACTTCTCCTTTTGCTTTCACCGGAAATAAATTTGAATTCCGTGCTTTGGGATCCAATCAGTCACCTTCCTTCCCCATTGTGGTTTTAAATACCATTGTTGCCGAAGCCATAGAAGATATGACTGAAGACCTGAACAAAGCCAAGAAAGGGGATTCTATTGAAAAAGCTCTTGCTAAGGTGTTGAGCAGCCGTCTGAAGGAATGCAAAGCTGTTATTTTCAATGGAGATGGATACTCAGATGAATGGCAGGATGAAGCAAAAGAGCGTGGTTTACTTAATTTGAAAACCACACCGGATGCTTTGCCCTATCTCACAGAAAAAGAGAACATTACTCTGTTCAAAAAATATAAGGTATTGAACAAGAAAGAGATGCTTTCCCGAAAAGAGATCTGGACCGAGCAGTACATCACCACCCGCACCATTGAGGTGGATACGATTGAATCCATAGCCAAAACGATGATTTATCCCGCTGTGGTTCGCTATATCGGGGAACTCAGCAAAGCTGTGGATCAAACAAAAGCACTGGAATTGGATCATTCAGGATCCCTCAATATGCTTAATAAAGTGAATGATGGGCTGAACAGGCTGAATACTGCTCTTGAGAAGCTGGCTGAAGTTCAGGGCAAACTGTCTTACAAAGATACTTCCGATCACGCCAGGAAAGTGGAAACGGATGTGCTTCCGATTATGAAAGATATTCGGGATGCCATCGACTTTCTGGAGCGATATGTGGCTGATGATTACTGGCCGCTTCCGGTGTACCGTGAGATGCTCTTTATTAAGTAAAGCTCTCCAATATTTCATTCTACTCAGCCCTGTTTCCGAAAGGAGGCAGGGCTTTTTTTCTAATTTTATATTTCCCTTTTTTCAATCATATTCGATTTATGACAGCTTAATGTCATATAACAACCAAATACAAGAGGGGTATATGTTTGACAGAACTATAAATACCATTGTAGCCGGTTTAGTCGTGCTTTTCCTGACTACCGGCGTAGAACTACAGGCTCAATCATCGGTAGATGACGGCCGTAAATCAAAGAAATCTGCACTGCTATTCAAGCATTCAGATAAACCTTTATTACCATCAGATGTACTGAATGCGAGATTTAAAACTGATAATGATATCGGAAGGAGCACCATGCAATGGGCTTCAGAAGAAGGCTGGATGGATGCATACCGAATTACCTATTCGTACAGCACCGATCGGCTGACCATTACCCAAAACTGGCAGATTTACGACGGTGAAGGCTGGGTTGGTGATGGCGCTTATATATTCACATTTTCAGAAGAGGGATATCCATTGAGTTATTCATTTGAGTTCGGGGGAGATGTATTTTCTGAAGTATTTCATTACTCCGCCGGAAGACTGGACTCGGCTACCTTCAGTGAAACTTATGAAGGGGCATCCTATTCAGAAAAAATCGAGCTCGAATACGTTACCGACGATTCGATCCAAATATACAGCACCGTCTTTAGTGAGGGAGGTCAGCCAGAACTAACCGGGTATTTTGTAAACCGGCAAGACGCCTTTGTAGAAGCGTACTATGAAACCGAATACACCGACAGGTACATCTATTCAGGTATAGATTTTGATGAGTATTTAACCAATGTATTCAATGAGTTCTTTTTCGTGGAGATGTATAACGATGAATACTATGAGGGTGATGATGTTTGGATACCGTATTCAAGAACTACCCTGGCTTATGACGGGCAACTTGTTATCGAAGTAGAAGAAGAATACTTCTATGAAAGCGAAGGGGAGTGGATGGCTGAATACAGAAATACCTTTACCTACGAAAACGGGAAGATTGCAGAAGACCTGGCAACCTATTCTTTTGACGGAATGACCTGGGATGACGACAGCCGGACATTGTATGAGTACGGAATGGTTACTTCTATTGATGAGATAAATGATGATATATCCACCTTCAAACTATCCCAAAACTACCCGAACCCGTTCAACCCCACTACACAAATTGCCTACGAGATATCGGCTCCCGGCAAAGTATTGCTGGAAGTGTACAATGTGTTGGGCGAACGTGTGGCTACATTGGTTAATGCCAATCAGGTAGCCGGTGAGTATGTAGCGGGCTTCAATGCATCCGGGTTTCCAAGCGGGATCTACTACTACAAACTGGTATCAGGGCAACACCAACAGGTACGTTCGATGACGCTTATCAAGTAAGCTCAGTTTTATACTGATGAAACCTTAAAAAAGCCCTACTTTCTGAAAGGAAAGAAGGGCTTTCTTTCTTTTACCAACATAATGAGTTCCTATGAAATCACTTTTACTGTTTATCACCTTTCTGGTTCTTGCCAATCCAATTATTAACGCCCAGGACAGAATGCCGGATGGCGGCGGCCTTTATCAACCGCCCACTGATCATATGACTGAAGAAATGCGGGCAAGCATGATCGAGCAGCTGCAACAGAATATAGACAGCCTCAAAGCGATGGGCAGAATTTCTACTGCCAAAACCATCGATATTAAATTGGGCTGGCCGCTGCGTGGACAGGATCATTTATTTGATTTCGATTACCACGGGGTTTCCAATTTTGTGGATTTAAATAACTCCTTCCCCAATCAAATAACTGATTATACCTGTGGTTCACGGAGCTATGATCTGGAAAGCGGATACAATCATGCCGGTACCGATTTTTTCACCTGGCCTTTTGCGTGGAACAAAGTTCAGAATGATGATGTAGCCGTGGTTGCAGCCGCCCCCGGAGTGATTATTCAAAAGATTGATGGTAATCAGGATCAGAGTTGTTCTTTCAACAACACGCAATGGAATGCGGTTTATGTTCGACATTCCGATGGCTCGGTGGCCTGGTACGGACACCTGAAAACAAACTCTACAACCGAAAAAAATGTGGGGGATAATGTTACAGAAGGGGAGTACCTCGGCATTGTTGGCAGTTCCGGGAACTCAACCGGTCCGCATCTTCACTTTGAACTTCATGATGAAAATGGCGCTATTGTAGATCCATTTGAAGGAGCTTGTAACTCTATAAGCGAAAGCCTTTGGTATGATCAGCGGGACTATTATGATTCCGACCTGAATGCCCTTCGGACGCATGGCTCAGCACCCGTCTTTAATCAATGCCCTACGCCGGGTATCCCAAATTTTAAAGATGCCTTTTTGAAAGGTGACCAAATTATTAATGCTATTTACTATCGGGATCAGCTGGAAGGGCAAACGGCTTTTTATTCCGTGAACCGTCCATCGGGGCAAACGCTATGGAATTGGAGTCATGCTCTTTCTGAAATCCCTCATTACTCCGCTTCTTATTGGTATTGGCAAAATGATTTACCCGTGATGGCAGAAGAAGGGGTTTGGGAATTCAGGGTTTCATTCCTGAATGAGGTCTATACTCATCAGTTTACGGTAAGTGATGGAAACACAAGGCCGATTCAGGTTCACCTTCAAAACCCGCAGAATGATACCGAGATAACCGGAAATGAAGTGATTCTGCGCTGGCTTCCGTTGGCCGATGCGGATGAATATGAGCTGGAGCTTGCCATGGACAGTGAATTTTCGGAGATAGTCGATTCATATCAACCTACTGACAGAGAACTGCTGGTGGGGGATCTTTTGGATGGAGAAAGTTATTACTGGAGAGTACGAGCAAAAAATTCGGTAGGCACTGGAGACTGGTCTGAAACCGGAACATTCAACACTGGTGTTTCTACATCTGTTACAGAACCTTTTGCAGACTATCCGGATCAGTACCACTTATATCAAAACTACCCGAACCCGTTTAATCCGACCACTCAAATTCAGTACATCTTGCCGAAAAGAAGTACAGTAAAGCTTGCCGTTTACAGTGCTTTGGGTAAAGAAGTATCACTTTTGGTGAATAAAGTTCAGAACCGGGGAAGCTTCCATGTTACTTTTGATGCCTCACTGTTACCGAGCGGAATTTATTATCTGAAATTACAAACCGAGGACTTCAGCGAAGTCAAACCTATGACGCTCATTAAATAGTTATGAAAGAAATTAGCTGGGCAGACTTTGAAAAAGTAGAATTACGAACGGGTACTGTTGTCGAAGCTGAGTCATTCCCGGAAGCCCGAAAACCGGCTTATAAACTGACGGTAGATTTCGGGGATGAGATCGGTATACGTAAATCATCGGCCCAGATAACGAAGCATTATGACCTTAAAGAATTGAAGGGAAAACAGGTAATCGCAGTGGTGAACTTTCCACCAAAGCAGATTGGGCCGTTTATGTCTGAATGCCTGGTAACCGGTTTTCCGGATGAAAATGGCGATGTGGTACTTGCCGTTCCGGACAAAAAAGTGCCTAACGGAATGAAACTATTTTAGTTTATTTAGGTTTCATAAATTCATCACTCCCAATAATTTTCATCTACAAACCTGTTATACCGCCAATGAAACACTTCCTGTTTCTTAGTGCTTTTTTACTTACCTCATTCACCCTTTGTGCCCAGGAGATATCCTATCCGGAAGACGAACGGAGAATGTCCACCTTCGAACTGAAAATTGAGGGTATCGATAGAGTTGAGGGGGAGATCAGGATTGCCCTGTTCAATTCGGAAGAAGAGTATAACAGGAAAGAGAATCCGCTCTACGCGGTGGTGCTACCTGTTGATGATGAAACAATTACCTGGTCGCAGGACAGCCTGTTTTTTGGAGAATACGCCATTGCCGTATATCATGACAAAAACGAGAACGGTGAGCTCGACTCCAACTTGCTCGGTATTCCCAAAGAGGCTTATGGCTTTTCGAATAATGCACGGGGACGTTTTGGTCCCGCTTCCTGGAAAGATGCTCACTTCAGCATCAATTCTGAAAGGTCAACCATGGCTATAGAGATTAAATAATCAGGCTTATCGGTTGATGCTCATCTACTTGTAACAAACATCCGTTTTCTACATATTCCCCGACTACCATTAACAAACGGAGACAATTATGGAAAATATCCAAGGGGAAACAGCACCGGTAATGAGTCTTAAAGACTGGGTTATTTCGGTTTTAATTTCATTCATTCCGGTTATCGGGTTTATTATGCTGTTAGTTTGGGCATTTAGTGACAGCACCAATCCAAATAAAAAGAATTGGGCTAAAGCAACATTGATCATATTTGCGGCAGGATTTGTACTCTACCTGGTGTTCGCATTCATTTTCTTTGGGGCAATGATGTCGGCAGGTGCCGGAGGGTTTGATTCGATGTAACCGGCAGCAAGACTCACTTATTAATTAAGCCCCGTGTACTATTGTGTGCGGGGCTTTTGTTTTTTATGAAGGTGAAACAATGGAAGAATGCCGGCGTAAATCCATCGGAATCCACATCCCATACTTTATGCAGCAGATTATAAAATCGGTTTCCATTGCCCTTCAGAATATCAAATCCAATCCCTTACACACCTTTTTATCAACGCTTGGAATCATTATTGGGGTGGCTTCTTTAGTAGCCATACTTGCCCTTGGTGACGGATTGGAGCAAACGGGCCGGGAGCAAATCGAGACCACAACCTCAGTACAAATGATGTCGGTAACTCCCAGAACAGTAGATCTTGTAAATGATGTGAGGGTTCCCAGAGATACCGTTTATGAATTTGGAATTGCAGAGGCCCGAGCGATTGAAGAAATGGTAAGTGAATGGGGATACACCGAACTGCTTGCTCAAAGCTCCCGCCTGGCTACGCTACAGGATTCTTCGTTGGCAATTTATATTCAGGCCACCTTAGAAAACATTCCTCATTTCACTGAATCTGAAATCAATGGGAGATATTTTAACAGCGCGGATGTAGAGAATGCCGCCCGGAAAGCCGTTCTGACAGCTCCACTGGCGCAAAAATGGTCACCGGATAGCGAACTTATGATTGGAGAAACCATCACCTTTGAGGGAACAACCTTTGAAATCATTGGGATTTGGAAGAAGAGTCGAGGGGCGCCCAGGCGATGATTCCCATGAGTACATACCGGCATGTGGTGAAAGGGAGCAACCCGGCCAACCTGGTATTCAAAAGCCGGAAAGTGGAAGACCTCCCCAAGATGAGATCGGAAGTAGAAGCCTGGCTGGATCAAAACTATACAGAAGGTACAGAGGCCTTTTCGGTATTTACGTATGAGGGGAGGGTGGAGCAGTTAAGCCAGGGCATTCTGGTTTTTAAACTGGTGATGGGAGCGATTACCGGTATTTCCGTATTGGTCGGCGGGATTGGAATTATGAACGTACTGCTGATTTCGGTGACCGAAAGAACCACGGAAATCGGAATCCGAAAAGCCGCGGGAGCCCGAAAGAAAGATATTGTGATGCAGTTTATTTCGGAGTCAGTGACCATTTCCATCGAGGGGTGCATCATCGGATGGGTGGTAGGAGTTCTCGGAGTATTCGGGCTGGTCGAACTGATAAACCGATTTACCGACTTCGGATTTCAGGCAGCGTTAAGTATAGGTACGGTTGGCGTAGTTTTAATTGTAGCCATAATAGTGGGGATGGTTTTTGGAACTTATCCTGCCTGGAAAGCAGCTAATTTGACCCCGGTGGATGCCATCCGGCATGAATAAAAATTGATCAAGTCACATCCCTGATTTCCGGATTTTTGCTAAAAACAGAGCGTGCAAAAGGACACAGCGGTAATATCTTTAGGTTATTTTCCCGGGCAAATTCCACAGCTTTATAAACCAGTTTCTTTCCTAAACCTTCACCCCGGGTTTCATCGGCTACCTCGGTATGATCAATGATAATACGTTCAGGTCCGGCTTTGGAGTAAGTCATTTCGGCAACTCGTTTGCCTTCGCGCTCTATGTAAAAGGAGCCTTTGGTTTCAGCGGTATCGTGTTTTATTTGCATTGGATTAATTTGAAGTTCGATACTTTTTTCGAGTGATGCAGAGAATCTAACATAATTAGTTGTAAATGAAAGCTAAGAAGACAACGAATATGGCAGCTTTGCAATAAAGGTGAATTTTATTAGTTTCATAATGAAACCAAAATGAAACTACTGAAATGCCTACAAATATTACCATTAAAGGGATTCCGGATGATGTGTACGAAAGCATCAGGAAGAAAGCGGAGTTAAATCATCGCAGCATTAACAGTGAAGTAATAGTAAACCTGAAAAAAGCAGTTCAAAGTACGCCGGTTGATTCCCGCCACATTATTGAACAAGCAAAAAAACTCAGAGAAAAAGCCAAAGGTTCTTTGTCTTTGAAAGAGGTACAGCTTGCCATTGAAGAAGGCCGCCCGTGATAGTAGCTGATACCAATGTAATAGCCAGTTTGTGGTTGCCTAATGGGATGGTAGAAATAGCAGATCAGGTGATGGAAAAGGATCCGGAATGGATTGCACCCGTTCTGTGGAAACCGGAATTCCGGAATGTTCTGGCTCTGTATTTCAGAAAAGAAATCTTTGATCTCCCAACCATTCTGCAAATCATGGAGCAGGCTGAAGCCTTAATGACATCGAATGAATTTCAGGTAAACTCAACACAGGTACTCAGTTTTGTAAAAGATTCCACCTGCTCAGCTTATGATTGTGAATTCATTGCACTGGCAGACGATGCAGGAGTGCCACTGCTAACATTTAACCAGAAGGTATTAACCGAATTCCCATCTTTAGCTATACACCCCGAAAGTTTTGTCTGAGCATTGGAAAACATCAACAATGCTATGCAAGCTGATATTGTTTCGCTAAAATGCTTTGTGGTTAGAGCTTTCGTGGCAACCTTATGAAGGTGAACGGTCAAATTTGTCCCAGTTGGGCTTCCGTTTCTCCAGGAAGGCATTGCGACCTTCTTCGGCTTCGTCGGTCATATAAGCAAGGCGAGTGGCTTCTCCGGCAAATACCTGCTGTCCCACCATACCGTCATCAATCGCATTAAAGGCAAACTTGATCATTTTGATAGCCGTCGGACTTTTCGCCAGTATTTCCTGAGCCCATTCATAAGCCGTTTCTTCAAGGTCATCATGTGGAACTACGCGATTCACCATTCCCATTTCAAAAGCTTCCTGAGCAGAATAGTTGGCACCGAGGAAGAAAATTTCCCGGGCACGTTTTTGTCCAACCTGTCGGGCAAGCAGGGCAGAACCGAATCCGCCGTCAAAGCTGGCAACATCGGCATCCGTTTGTTTGAAGATGGCGTGCTCTTTACTGGCCAGGGTAAGGTCGCAAACTACATGCAGGCTGTGTCCGCCACCCACGGCCCAGCCGGGAACCACGGCAATCACTACTTTGGGCATGAACCGGATGAGTCGCTGTACTTCCAGGATATTGAGTCGTGCAATGCCGTCATCGGCTTTGTAGCCGGTTTTGGAACGCACATTTTGATCTCCTCCTGAACAGAATGCCCATTTGCCGTCTTTGGGAGAAGGGCCTTCACCGCTCAGCAGCACCACGCCGACGTCATTATCCTCTTTGGCATCACTTAAAGCCTCGTACAGCTCAAACACCGTTTTAGGACGAAATGCATTCCGGATTTCCGGCCGGTTAAATGCGATTCTCGCCACGCCATTCAATTTCTTATAGGTGATGTCTTCGTATTCTTTGACGGTTTGCCAGTTCATAAAATTGGAATAATTATTTTGTGAATTATATACTGAAGGTAAAAAGGAGAGAGCATTAAATCTTAGAGAGTTGGAAAGTGATTAAGATTCTTGATTTATTAGAATGCTTGAATTTACTTCTATTATGAGAAAAATGACTTATTTAGTTCTGGTATTATCATTATGGCCTTTTATATCACAAGGACAAACTCCCAAGCGAATACATGATTTAAAAAGCCTTACTGACAGTTCGGGTACTGTTCATTTATTCTACAGAATTTATAGTGAATATGAGGGCACAGAGTACTTCACTGATAATATCTACCAATACAACACAGAAACCGGAGAGAAAGAGCTTTTCTTGGAGGATTATTTCGATGATCGGTATGGCTTCGAATTGAAAGTTACAATTCCAGATTATCAATTTTTTGAGGGTAATTTAGAAAAGTATTTATACATACAAGAAGAATGTTCAAACGAATGTGAAAGATATTTGAACCGATTTGACTCCTTAAGAGTAGTTGGAGGTTATTTTATGTGGGTTGAAGATCTTTTGGTACCTAATTCAGAAAATGAAGTTATCTATGCAAAAGTAAGTGCTCAAAACTTGAAAAGTTTTGACGGTGGACTGACTTGGCCTACCAGACGGCAAATTGAATTTTCTGAGGTACCAGACTCTGTCAAAATTGATATCCCAGCCTTTGCATTCAATCCATATCGAAAGAATTTATTATTTGGTCATAATTTTAGATCTGGAGGTGATGATAATTTTTTTTACCGATCCGTAGATAATGGAGAAAGTAGTGAGATTGTAAGTGATACATTATTTCCAATAGGAGAGATGAGTTTTGATTTAGATTCAACAACCGTTTTTATGTTGGATGTAATAAATGCACCAAGACAGGAAAATCCTTTTACTCCGAATACTTGCCCTGATGAATCTTGTGCTATCGGGTTGTATAAAAGCAATGGGCTTGGGGAGATTGGGACATGGGAGTTAGTGAATGTATTTAGCGAGTCTGTTAAAATTATCAGTAGCGATGTAAACATTGGAGAAATATATGCTTGGGATAATCATTCAATACGTCACTCGTCTAATTATGGGAATGACTTTAATATTCTATATAATAATGATGAAGTAGTCATTACGGGCTTAGATATAAACAATGGTGAACTTTTCTTTTCAACAAATTCAACGATCTATAAGCTTGAAGAAAACCAACCTATACCTATTTATTCAATTCCAACTAGTATCGAAGACCCCAAATCACTTCTGCCTAGTAAGATCAAATTAAATCAGAATTACCCGAATCCCTTCAATCCTTCGACAGTTATAAGATTTAGATTATCCCAATCTACTCAGGTATCATTAAAAATATATGATGTGTTGGGTAACTTGGTTCAAACGCTGGTTTCTGAGGAAGCACTTCCTGCAGGAGAACACCATCATACATGGAATGCAGGTTCTAATATTAGCAGCGGGGTATATTTTTATCGTTTGGTTACAGGGCAGGAAGTCCTGACCAAAAAGATGATTCTCATAAAATAAAACAAGTGTTAATAGATGCTCTTTACAACCCCCAAATATATTTTAGCATTTGTACTACTATTATTTTCAGGCTTATTGCTGACAAGCTGCAAGGATAAAGGAACAAATCCACCTGAACTTCCTGAATTTGAAATATTGAATGTTCAGGTGAATCCTAATCCAGTAATTGGGGGAGATGCTGTTCAGTTTACGGTAATAACTGACGATAGCGTAAAAGCTCCATATGGATTTGAATGGCAATTAGAATATGAAAGTAACAGGGTGATTGATACGGTTACCTCAAGCAATCAGTTGGTTTGGAAAGCACCACAAGATAGCGGTTCGTTTCAACATCAAGTTTGGGTGAGTTCGGAATCGGGAGAACAAGTATCTGATAGCTATACCTTCTCATTAGAGGTTGAGAAGAATTCGGATTCAGCATTGTCAGGAGAAATAGTTTTTTCGGCTAAAGATCAATCAGGTACATTTCAAATTTTCAGAATTGATGCCGATAGTTCTGATCTTCAGCAGCTTACTTTCTTTGATATCGGGGAAGATGCCACTCAACCCTCCTGGAGTCCTGACGGCGAGAAAATTATTTTCACATCCAACAAATATGGAATTTCTACAGGTCCTGCATTGTGGACCATGAACTCAGATGGAAGCAATCAAGAAGTATTATATGATCCTGAACCGGAAAATGAACATGTGCCCCCGCTTATAGGTGAATATCCACATTGGAGTCCAAATGGTGAACATGTTTTATTTCAACTTTGTATGAACTGTCAAATCATAAGCGACTACAACATATTTACTTTTAATTTCACGACTAAAGAGGTTCGTCAAATTACAGACCATCAAGCAATCGATATAGATCCTTATTGGAGTCCTGATGGGGCGGAGGTTTCTTTTATATCAGATCGGGAGTATAGAGAATCGGGTTCAGGTGATTATTACTCTGATCTATATGTATTAAAAAGTGATACCATTAAAGAAAAGCTTACACAGAACCGAAATGTTCGTTTTCCTATTTGGAATTCAACAAAACAAGAGATCGCTTTTACTTCTATTAGTACACCAGAAGGTATTTATAGCATAGATTTAGATAACCAAGAGGTTTCACCAATTATAGAAAACAGTTCTGATAGAGTTCAGGTAATTCCCCATTCATGGTCAGCAGATGGTGAGAAAATACTTTTTAGCAGATTAGAATTAGACTCCCCGAGGAATCATACCATATACATTTATGATAGGGAGAGAGATAGTTTGTATTCTATTTACAATCAAATTGCACCGACTGGTAATCCTGCCTTAGATGGGGCGGACTGGTTTTCTCAATAAACTAAATAGTTTGCCAGTTCATGACTAACGATGGTTTTGAATGAAATTTTTAAGTTGAGCTATCAGCTGTTCAGGCTGATCCAAATGTACGCGGTGACCGGCGTCTTTCACAACCGCTAATTCCGGTTCACGGAGCTCTTTTTCCATCTGCCGGTTGATGTGCAGAAACTTGGAATCTTTTTCCCCAACCAATAACTGTACGGGAATAGGAATTTCACCCAGCCGGTTTCTTACACACGGCATGGTGCCGGTTCCGAACCCCTGCAAGCTGTTGGCCAGCCAAAACGGGTTTTGGTTTTGTTGAATCTCATTCATCTTATCAATAAGTTCAGGAGCCGGATTTGCTGAATTAAACAGCGGCATCTTTGCCCAGTCTTCCAGAAAACCTCCAAAATTTCCGGTTATGGCATCTGAGCGGCGGGCATCCAGCGACTGCCGGGCTTGTTGTTCGGTTTCTCCCTCAATGCCAAAGGTGCTGCTTTCGAGAATCAATCCTTTATACAAATCGGGGCGGTGGAGAGCAAGCTGAAGGGCTAACCGCCCGCCCATGCTATACCCGTACAGAAAAAGGGGAATCTGTAACTGCTCACTGATGAGTTTGGTGAGATCGGCGACCTGTTCTTTGGTGGAAAAGCGGTAATGGAGTTCAGCGCCTTCGGTATTTCCGTGTCCCAGCAGGTCGATGGTAATGGGATTGCAGAATTTCTTGAGTTCAGGAATCAGGTGATCAAACTGCCTTCCGCTTCCCATAAAACCGTGAAGGAGTACAAGGTTAGGCAGTGTTGCAAGTTCCTGTTGAATATCAATGTGATAAGAGATGCCTCTTACTCGAATATTCATGCGTCTTTTTTAATATCGAAATTCCAAAGTGCGTGTCGCTGTTCCATCGACTCATCGGCTCCGGTCATGCATTCCATGACATGAACGCCATTTCGTTGAATCAGCCGCTCAAAGGTAGCAATAATTTGCTCCGGTCTCGAAACGAGGGTATGATCTATGTTATGGGCCCGGCACAATGCGGCAACTTTCGCGGTTTGGGGAGTTTCAAAATAGGGGGTGTACTTGCTCTTAATCTGATGAACCGGAAGCATCCGGAATATGGTACCCCCGCCGTTATTCAGTAAAACGATAACGAGCGGATGTTTGATTTTTTTAGCCATCAATAAGCCATTGGTGTCATGCAAGAAGGCAATATCACCTACAAACAGAACGCCCGGTTTCTCAGAAGCCAAGCTTATTCCTAATGCCGTGGAAGTGATCCCATCAATACCGGCAGCTCCCCGGTTTACATATATATCCTTCCCGTCAAATTCCCCAAATAAAGACATATCCCGGACCGGGAAAGAATTGGAAAGCATGGTGAAGGCCTTCTTTGGGATATTTTCCATCACTTTGGAAAACACATAGCCATCCGTGATGGGGGCAGAAGGGTGAAGTTGCTGCTCCCGATATGTTTTGAAATCCTTTTCAATTTTGCGCCACTTTTTCATCCATTCTTTGTCAGCAGCACCGGTTACTTCCGGAATCTTCAGCGGTCCTTTGAGCGTAACCTGTTTATCGGAGGATAAGCTTCCATCTACCCATCGGTTGGGCCCCATAAAGCTGATTTGCATCGCTTCAGAGTGTTTATCCAGAAACTGGTTGACTGCCTTGCTGACGGGTTGAGCTCCAAAACGAAGGATTAAATCGGCGTTTAACTCTTCCCGGTTGGTTTCATTTTTGAGGAATCCATCAAACCCCTGAATGGTATGCCTGGAAGTGGGAACTTGTGAACCGGGTTCTGCTAAAATGGGGGCATCGAGGGCGCGTGCAAGCGGAGTGATAAACTGTAACTGATCCGATTTATTGGTAGGGCCAACCACAATCAGCGGGCGTTCGGCAGAAATAAGATCCGACCAAAAAGTTTCTCCCATTTCGATTGCACCATCTTCCCGGCTGTATTTTGGTGACGGCCTGCGCGATTGCTTTTCATTCTCAAATTCAACCTGCCGAAGGTATTTCCGGTCCGGCTCAAAAGGTTTTGTAAACGGGAAGTTTAAATGGGCAACCCCTTCTTTTTGTACCGATTGCTGAACGGCCTGTGATGCAGCCAGCTTCAGGCGATTTCTGCTTCGTTGATGAGTATCCGGTTCTCCAATCTCATGAAAAAAGACGGGATAGTTGCCAAACAGCTTTAACTGATCGATGGTTTGGGAGGCTCCCAATTCGCGATAATGAGGGGGGCGGTCGGCACTCAGAATAATCATAGGAATACCGGACTGAGCAGCTTCAATTACAGCCGGGTAGTAATTGGCGGCCGCTGTACCGGATGTACAAACTAAAACGGCCGGATTTCCGGTGTATTTACCAATGCCAAGGGCGGTGAAAGCGGCAGAACGCTCATCAATAGCTACATGCTTTTTGAATCCGGAGTGAGCAGCAAAAGCAAGGGTTAAAGCCGTGGAGCGGGAGCCCGGTGAGATTACAACGTGTTCAATGCCTTCTTCAAACAGGGAGCGTACGAATGTAGTGCTCCAGTAGAAGGCAGCATTTTGCGGTTCATTTTCTTGCATGTTCCAACGCAGTTAGCATGGGGATGAACTTGAGATTGGTTTCATCCCATTCTTTTTGAGGGTTTGAGTCCTCAACAATACCACATCCTGCAAAAAATCTCACCTCATTAGATTTAATTAATCCGCTGCGGATTGCCACCACAAACTCTCCCTCGCCGTTTGCATTAATCCAGCCAACCGGAGCGGCGTACCATCCTCGGTCAAAATGTTCGAGCTTGCTGATGTATGGCATCGCTGTTTCCCGAGGGTACCCGCCAACAGCCGGTGTGGGATGGAGGCGGGAAAGAACTTCCGTTCTTGAAACGC
Organism: Gracilimonas sp.; assembly: GCF_017641085.1. NCBI lineage: Bacteria > Pseudomonadati > Balneolota > Balneolia > Balneolales > Balneolaceae > Gracilimonas > Gracilimonas sp. The sequence goes on from NZ_JAEPPI010000001.1 coordinate 894,117, forward strand.
CTTCTTTAATGCGGGCATGAACCGGCGTGTAAAGGTGCTGTACATTGGAAAGCTTTTTCACTCCCGGAGTTATCGGGTGTTCGAAGACATCCGAAAAGCGCTGCAGGTTCTCTTCAATAGCGTCCAGTACAAAAGCATGTTCGCTGAGGTCTTTTTGGCTGTGCAGAAGCTCGTATTCAAGTACCGCATCTTCAGAAGCAGTTTTGCCCCGTGAAATACTACCTGCAAGTCCCTCGGTGAGTACTTCACGGTCGTGAAAGGAAGCCAGTCGTTCCGGGGTGCTGCCTATAAAGCTGGACTCCCCATTCTGACTGATTAAAAAGGAGTAGCAGTCCGGATACTGATTTCGCAGGTGATTGAGCAAGCGGGTGTCGGATACCGGTTCTTTTAGCTTAACGTTCAGCTCGCGTGCGAGCACAATTTTCTTAAACTCCCCGGATTTAATCAGGTCGGTGGCGTTCTCAACAGAATCCACCCATTTGCGGTAATCGTCTGAATCGGTATCAGGAGTGTTAATTTCAGAGGTAAAAGATTTTTTCGACTCGATATGGTAGGTGCCGGCGTCACAAATCCGGTCAAGACTGTCAAAAGTATCGACAAACGAGTTATAGATATCGGTCTCCGAAGCGGTCGATTCAATTTTCTTGGTTACGGTTAATACAGTGAATTTTCCTTCACGTACCAGCACCCATTCGGGTAAACTGAATGAACCCGCTCCAAATTCTCGCCATTGTTTCCCGATGTTGTGATCAAAAAATGAAAAACCACCCAACAGGTGAACGGAAGCCAAATGATGCTTAAGGTTGGTAATGTGATGAACGGTATTCAGCAGTTCTTTTCCCCGATCGGAAGCATTCCTGAACCGCTGCTGACCGGTGGTTTGAATACGGGCCAAAGAACCGGCTGCGGCAATAGAAAACTCTGCCGAAGGCTTTTCCCAATAATATTGAAAAGTATCTTTATCAGGATATTGCTCCAAAACGGCGAGCGCATCTACGGAAGGAATCTGAATTGAAAAGGACAGATATTGATATTGCTTCCGGTTTTCAGAAATAAAATCTATAGCCTCGAAGAGGTCAAGCTTTGACACCTGTTGCCTGAAGCATTCTTTCACATCTTGTAAGGCTGGATTCTGTGAATCCATATATTAGCTGTAGTTTAGTTTTCAATCTAAATTGAAAGTACGGATTATTACAGCAATGTTAAACTAATTTTAGTTCCTGTTTTTTAGAACTTGTTGAGTCTTTCTTATACAATGAAATAGGATGGATCAGAGACACAAAAAAGCAGGGTGAAGATAAGCCTGACGAAAAGAGATGTACGCTTTTATACGCTTATTGGGCATCATCATCTTCGCCGGTAGCGTAGGGATTATAGATCCCGTGCTCGGTGGGCTCATACTCGGCAAGCTTAAAGAAATGATTCCAGGCGGCTTCGCTTTTTCCGTTATCATCAACCCAGGTTGGGTGACTTTGCTTAATGAGCCCAACTACACGCTTGGCATAGGTAACGCGCTCTTCGGTGTCTTCTATTCGGGGAAGGGCAGCAATCATTAAATCTAAATTGTAGCCGCAGTCAAAGTCTTTGGGTTTTTGTTGGTGTATAAACATGAATTGAGATAGGTTGTAATAATTCTGCAGGAAAATAAGCCATAATGGGGATAGATTAAAATTGAATATGCTGTATTTACGGTGGGATAAAATTTTCAGTCAATATATCTCAGACTATCGGTGAATTATTTCTTAGTTTTGAGAATTAGATAAGAAAACATCAACACGAAGAAATTTATGTATCACAATTCCATACTGGAAGCGGTTGGCAACACCCCGCTTATCAAGCTGAACCATGTAAACGGAAATTCAGAAGGCACACTGTTAGCTAAAGTAGAATATTTCAATCCGGGACATAGCATTAAGGATCGTATTGCGATCAAAATGATTGATGATGCGGAAGAAAAAGGTTTGCTTAAACCGGGTGGGACCATTATTGAAGGCACTTCAGGAAATACAGGGATGGGACTGGCCCTGGTAGCCGTTACCCGGGGTTATAAATGCATATTTACTACCACCGACAAGCAAAGTAAATCGAAAGTGGATTTACTCAGGGCTTTGGGGGCTGAAGTGATTGTTTGTCCCACAAACGTGGAAGCCGATCACCCCGACAGTTACTACTCTGTTGCTAAACGACTCAGTGAGGAGATCGAGAATTCATACTATCCCAACCAGTATGATAACAAGAGTAATTTTGCTGCTCACTATGAAACAACCGGACCGGAAATTTGGGAGCAGACGGAAGGCAAAATCACCCACTATGTAGCCGGGATGGGTACGGGCGGTACGATTTCAGGAACAGGGAAATTCCTGAAAGAGAAAAATCCGGATATCAAGGTAATTGGTATCGACAGTGTGGGTTCGGTGTACAAGAAATACTTCGAAACCGGTGAGTTTGATAAGAATGAAATCAAGCCCTACATGACCGAGGGAATCGGGGAAGATATCATTCCCGGGACCATCGATTTTGATTATGTGGACGACGTGCTTCAGGTTAATGATAAAGACTCAGCATTGGTAACCCGCCGCCTTGCCCGCGAAGAGGGACTGTTGATTGGCTGGTCTTGTGGCGCAGCCGTAAAAGGTGCGCTGGACTATATTGAAGAACATCCATTGGGCAAGGATGATGTTATGGTCATCATTATGCCCGACAGCGGTACCCGTTATATTGGTAAGGTGTATAATGACGAATGGATGAAAGAGCAGGGTTTTCTGAACGAAGACGAATAATTTTTGTATCTACGGTTAACTATTACAAGACAGAAAAAAGGAATGTATGGCTAAGAAAGATCAGACGATGAATCCCGGTAAAATGGAAATTGAATTGAAGGAAGAGGAGGCCACGGGTACGTATTCGAACCTGGTGATGATTACGCATTCACCTTCCGAGTTTATCCTGGATTTTATCGCGGTGATGCCCGGAGTTCCTAAAGCCCGGGTTGTGAAGCGAATGATCCTGACTCCGGATCACGCCAAACGACTGGCCAATGCCCTTAACGACAATGTTGCTCGCTACGAGCAGGAGCATGGCGCCATCAGTTCCAATGAGAAAGTGGATATGCATATGTACCGGGGGCCGCAGCCGGAAGCGTAGGAACTTCGAACCTGCCTTTGCAGGCAGGCAGACAAGGAACACCGAACATTGAACGATAAAGTGTTGCTTTTTTTACTCGCTAAAATGCTCTTCGTCTGGGAAAAGGGTTGGCTATACTTAAAATCGCTCTGACGCTCTGCGTCGGAGCGAAATAGGCGGTTATTTTTTCGCCTCTATCAATAGACCGATCCCCAAAAGGAAGAAAAAGATATGGGGAAGTGTGGCGGCTAATTCAGGGGAAAGTGTTCCATAATACCCGAAGGGCTCAATAATTTTCATGAAGGCCAGGTATAGGAAACTAATGGTGAGTCCGGCTGCTAAATAAGCTCCCTTTCCACCTCGCCGGCGCACGCTGGCAAATGAAAAGCCTACAATTATGACCACGATAATGGAAAAAGGGTAGGCCAGCCTTCCATAAAATTGCACTTGCGGGATTTCAATGCCGCCTGCACCGCTTCGTTCAATGGAAGCTATGTAATCCCGTGCTTCTTCATAGGTCAGCTGATAAACATCAGAAGTAGTGCGGGCCAGGTCGCGTGGGAACACATTCAGTACCGTATCCTTCTTTATAAAATCTTCTTCCTCATATCCTACATCCGTGAACACCCGTTCGGTTCCGCTTTCCAGCCTCCAGCTTTGGGTTGAATCCACCCATTCCATCCGGTTAGCACGTGTGCTTTTTATGATTTGCTGATCTTTAAACTGAATGAGCCGGATGCGATATGCAATTTGCTGGTTCTTATCGAAGTAGTTTACCTGGAGTTTGGTATCGGGTGAAGGCTGCCGGTAAATATCACTGCGGTCAATTTTCTCGGATTTATCCTGCAGGTATTGTTCTTCAAAAGCAATCCGCTGGGCATTGGATTTAGGGATGACGTGTGCGTCCAACAGGCTGATCCCACCAGCACAAAGGGCCGCAAAAACAATGTAGGGTACAATCATGCGGTACAGGCTAACCCCGGCCGCTTTCAGTGCGGTTATCTCCAGTCGGTCCGACAACTGTCCGGTGAGAAAAAGGCAGGCTACAAAAACAGCTACAGGGAGTACCAGACGGGTCATTTCCGGAACATAATTCAGGTAATAATTCCTGAATATTTCTGCCATCTGAGCTCCCTGATCGGCAAAGTCATCGCTGTTCTCGGAAAAGTCGATCATGATGAAAATAAAGATCAACATGAGCAGCACAAAAGCCGTGATGGCAAACAGACGCAGAAATATATATTTATCAAAATGTTTAATCACGGTTTCGGAACAGCTTGGTAATTCGAATGTCGGTTGTCAGGTGAATGATAAGGTACGCTCCTACTAAGGAAAGAACCACGTTAAACGTCCACATGCCTACTAAGGGGGTGATAAAAAGCCGGTCGGCCAGTTTTTCTCCCTGTATCAAAGAAACCCAGTAAAAAGTCAGAACCACGGTACTGATGAGGGCAGCAAAACCAAAATTACCACGTTTGGTCATAATACCAACCGGTGCGCCAAAAAGGATGAACACTACACAGGCAAACGGAATGGATAATTTTTTGTGAATCTCCACCAGGTAGCGGGCTATTCTTTTTTTGCGCCACTCGACATTAGCGTTTATTGATTCCACTTTATTCCGGTATTCCTTCATCTGACGAATGGATTCTTCCACGAAGATGCGCTGTATTTCAGCTTTGGGAAAGGTGTTTGTAACCAAATAGGGGCTTTCAATGGAGGTGATGTAATCCAGTGTGTCTGGCAGTACTTTTTTGGGGTTGAAGTAAGAGGTTCTTCCGGTGTATTTATCCTCAGGGTAAACCATGGTGTTTTCACTCATGTTAATCCTCTGCTCCTCAATTTCTGTAAACAGTGAATCAACTACAGCAATCATAGCTCTGGAACTCATGGTACGGTCGCTTCGGTTGCGGTCTTCAGGGTCGGAGCGCATGAATGACAGGTCGGAAAGGTCCAGCGTCATGATGTGTTTGTCAAACCGGTTACGTTCTATCATGGTCTCATTTCGCCGGTCGGTAGCAAGAAACTTCAGGCTGGTTCCTTGTATCAGGTGAAGGGTGAGGGCTTGTTCTCCTTTACTAACGAGCAGTCCCTTATCGGCAACAATGTAGGCGCGGTCGCGATTGTTTTCGGGCTTTTGGAATAGGGTAATATCATAAAGGCTGTCGGTTTCGCTGTCAATCCGTTCAACAAGAAAGGTATATCCTTCGATGCCATCGTAAAACGTGTTGGGTTTGAGATCGAAACCGGGCTTTTTGAGGCGAATGTCTATAAACAACGAGCGCGCTTTTTGATTCGCTTCCGGTAACACATTATTTGAGAACCATGCCAGCCCGATAAACAGAAGGACAGAGGCAATTAACACCGGGCGTATAATTTTCATGGGGTTGATGCCAGAGGCCCGCAGCGCGGTGAGCTCGTTCAACTCTGAAAACTTGCCGAAAGCCATCAGCGTGGCTACAAGAACAGCCATAGGAGCAGCCAGCACAACCATATAGGCCAGGTTCGTAATAATAAGCTCAACAATGATGAGCAAGGGAATATCCTTGCCAATTAGCTTGTCGATATGCAGAATCAGGAACTGCATCAACAGCAAAAACATGAGGGTAAAAAAACAGAACAGAAAAGGGCTCAGGTGCCTTTTAAGCAGGTCTATCTGAAGTTTGTTGATGAATTTATTCAAAGCTTGCTGTTGCTCGGGTACTTTTTAATTTTCACAGACGTAAATAATAGACAATTTCCGCTTATAAATTAAAGGATGGATTATCGTATTATACTTTCAACATATTCAAATATATAGTATTATCGACCGCACCCATTCATCTACAAACTAATTTAGAATAAAAAACAGATCCGCCTATCGCCTAACGCTACAGACAATAAGTAATAACCGAGTCAGTAATTAAAGCCGGTGCATTCTTTTTTTAAGTTAGTTTATTACCTGCCATTCGTATGTTTGATGAATGGATTGCTGTTGGTTGGTGTATCTGCACAAGATACCAGCGATACTACAAAAACAGTCAGCGAGGCGGATAGTACCCTTGAAGGGGTGAAATTTATCTACCGTCCACCTCAAGGTCCGGTGAGTAATAAAAGAGTAGTAAAGCCCGGAAACCTTTATTACATCAAGCTTTCCAAAGAGCAGTATCAGGCTACCTGGGATTCTGCCGATACCTACCGCATCACCCACAAGATTGACGGTATTGAAGTATCTTCGCCTCAAATTTTCAATTTTGAGCAATACGTAGCTGAAAAGCGTAAACAGCAGGAAAAAGAGATACGATTTAACCTGATTGAGGAAGGTAAGAGAGAAAGCCAGCAACAACGCGGCCTGCTTGATTTCAGCCTGCAAATTCCGGGCGGACAATCATCGGTATTTACAACCATTTTTGGAAAACCTGAGGTAAACCTGCGTGTTAACGGTTCAGCGAATATGAACGTTGGGGTTTCCATACAGAATATTGAAAATCCCACCATTGAGCCGGATTTACAACGCCGGGTTGATCCGACCTTCAACCAAAACCTGCAGCTGAATATTCAGGGAACCATCGGGGACAAGCTTACCATTGCCACCGACTGGGATACGGAAAGGGCATTCGACTTCCAAAACCGCCTGAGTATTGTGTACGAGGGATATGAGGATGAAATCATCAAGCGGATTGAGATGGGTAACGTGTCGATGGAGACCGGGAACTCACTTATTCGTGGAGGGGCATCCCTTTTTGGAATTAAATCGATTGCCGAACTCGGGCCGCTGCGACTGACATCCGTTGTTTCACAACAAAAAGGGGAGAGCGACACTCAAACTATCACCGGGGGTTCGCAGGAAACTCAATTCTCCATCAGGCCAATTGAATATCAGAACAACCGCCACTTCTTCCTGGATTTCTACAACCGGCAGGAATTTGAATCCAACGTTTCAAATCCTCAACAAAAGACCCAGGCTTACCAGATTTCAGATATCCGGGTGTGGATATCCGAACCTCAGATTAATACAACTGATCCTGAGGCAGTGCGAGCTGCATCGTTCGTTGATTTGGGTGTGAATGACCGGGGTGATGGGACCTTTGGCCTTCCCACTGAGGCAGCTGATGTGATTGATGACAACACCCTGGAAAACAACAGGAGTAATCTTAGCGCTGCTGCCGATGATTTTGGGGTTGCCGGCAATGACTTCTACAATGGATATTTCCGGCCGCTAACAGAAGGTGCCGATTACACCATCGATAAAGCCCTGGGATTTATCAGCCTGAACCGGTCACTCAGTTCGGGTGCCTACCTTGCCGTTTCCTTTATCAGGCAACCGGTTGGAGGTGAGAACTCTCCGGCTGAAATTGGAGATATATCTCCCCGTTCATCTAACGAGTTGACCTATTTAAAACTTCTGCGAACGGATAACCCAACCCCGGATTTAAAATCCTGGCCTCTTACCATGCGTAACTTCTACTCGCTGGGTGTTTCTAATCTGACGGCAGATGGGCTGGAGCTTGATCTTAAGTTTACTCAGGGTAACGTTGATGACACTAACCTCCCCAACCTGAACACCCCGCTGTTACAGGTGCTGGGCCTGGACAGGGTAAATACCCAAGGTGCTGCACAGCCTGATAACCTTATTGACTTTTCCGGCTATGTACTGGATCCTCGAAACGGAAGCATCATGTTTCCATACCTGGAGCCTTTCGGAAACAGGATTACCGAGCTCCTGGAGTCAACCTCTTCCTCTGACTCTTTGGTACAGGCTCTGTCCTACACCGAATTATATAATGAAAAACAGACCACGGCTGATGAAAGTCCCAAGAATAATTACTACCGCATTGAGGGGACTTCAAAAGGCGGAGTGTCGGGAAATTTCTCACTTGGGTTTAGCCTGGTTGAAGGTTCGGTAAAAGTATTTGCGAATGGAACCCAACTAACTGAAGGCGTTGATTATGAGGTGGATTATTCTTTTGGCCTGATTACTATTTTGAGTGAGCAGTATCTGGCTTCCGGTCAGGATATTCGGATCGAGTATGAGAACAACCAACTGAATGTAATTGGGCAGAAGAACTTTACCGGGCTACGGGCCGAGTACCAAGTAAGTGAGGATATCAGTATTGGAGGAACGTACTTTAAGCTGAAGGAACAGCCCCTTTCCGATAAAATCAGAATTGGGAATGAGTCGATTAATAACACCATTCTTGGGATGGATGCAGATGCGGAATTCGACACACCATGGCTTACCCGCTTCATCGATAAAATCCCGCTGCTGCAGACCAAGGCCGAGTCTAACATCAGCGTAAGCGGAGAATTTGCTCAGCTTCGCCCGGATGTGGCACAAACCAATGCCGTGCGTGATGCTATTGATAACAATGAGCTTTTTAAAGATGAAGTGAACGGTTTGTCTTTTATAGATGACTTTGAGGGCTCGGAAATCAGCATCACCTTTACAAGCCCAACCCGTTGGGAGCTGGCTGCAGCTCCGGCAGCTATTCCCGGTTACGGCCCCGACCAAGCCTTTTTTGATAATCCCGATGCCACGCTGAACAACTCGCTGGAATCCAAGATTGCCCGCTCTGACCTGAGAAGTCAGTTTTCCTGGTACACCATTCCCAGAAACATATCGAGTATATTGGGGAATGCACGTGGGACGCCGGAATCAGAGACTACGCCAACCGAAGAGGTTTTCCCCGGAAAGGAAACGAATAACGCCCAGGATGAAGTCATTAATACCCTGGATGTGTACTACAATCCCACCGAGCGGGGCCCCTATAATTACAATACCGATTTAAGGAATAAGCTGGAGAACGAGCCGGAAAACCAGTGGGGAGGAATGACGGCGGCACTTCCATCGGGGCAGGAAGATCTTACGCAGAATAACATAGAGTTTATCGAATTTTGGGTGCAGCCTATTTTGCCCGGTGGAAGAGAACCCACTGCTGAAGACCTGGAAGACTACGACGGTAAGTTATACATCGAGATTGGGACTATCTCCGAAGACGTAGTTCCCAACTTTGACCTGAATTCGGAGGATGGTCTGGCCAATAACCTCGAAAACCTGGAGCTGGATACCTTTCAGGAAAATCCCCGTTCGTATGTTCCGGCCAACCCAACGGCACCGCAAGGGCAGTTTTCGAACGACAACAGGGAGCTCGAGGATGTGGGCTTTGATGGAATTCCCAGTAGTAACGGCTTTGATGATGAAAAAGTAGAGACAGCCCTCTTCAGTCCCTTTATCGATTCTATGCGGATAGCTTATGGTGAGCAAAGCGATGAATTTCAGTCCATTTTAGCCGACCCATCCAACGACGATTATATTTTTTACGGGGAATCTCAGGTTCAGGATCTGCCGCTTCAGGAGCGTTTTTACCGGGTGATGGGCTACCATGAAGGGAACACACCGGCGGCTGGTGGAGATAAACGAGCCATTACTTCCCGCCCGGATACGGAGGGTCTGGTAAGCCGAGCCAACATCGAAACGAACAATAATTATTATCAATATGAGATTGCGTTGAACCCGGCAGATTTCAGCAGTCTCGAAATTGAAACGAATCCTGATCCCGATAACCGGACTTTTATTGTGGATAAGGTGAATGCACCGCGACAGGCAGACCGGTGGCATCTGGTTCGGATTCCGTTGACCGAATTCAAGCGAAAAGTAGGAGATATTGAAGGGTTTCAGAACATCAGTCACATTCGCATGTGGATGTCTGGTTATGAAAAGCCGTTCACTATGCGTTTTGCCACTTTTGAGTTTATAGGAAGCCAGTGGCGAAAAGTGGAAAATATTGACGAAGGGCAGAATTTCAACGGGGATTTCAGGATTGCGACCATCAATATCGAAGAAAATGCCAGCCGGGAGCCGGTTCCGTACCGCCAGCCGGATGGATCAATCCGTGCCATAAACCGGGGAGTGCAGGTGCAGTCTTTGGCCAATGAGCAGTCTTTGGTGTTAGGGGTTGAGAATCTGGGTTCAGGCCAAATTCAAATGGTAAAACGAATTTATCCCGGTGGGTTGAATCTGTTGAACTACTCTAACATGAGGATGTTTGTGCACGGGGAAGGGTATGGGGATGGCCCGGAAGAAAGAGGCCATGCCGAGCTGGTGGTGAGGATGGGAACCGACTTAAATGCCAATTACTACGAATATCGACAGCCGGTAACTCCTTCAGATCCCGATTACCCGTATTCTCCCTACAGCGCTGATGGCGGCGGGGAACTCGAAATTGATGCTGAACAAGTATGGCTGTATGATGAAAACAGCATGAATATTGTTTTGGCAGCTTTCAACGAACTTAAGCAACTCAGAGATCAGCAGGGGGTAACCGACTTTACTCAGAAATTTGAACAAGAGCTTTCTCCCGAAGAAGATGATGCCGTTGAAGGGGCTGTGGTTGCTATAAAAGGGAACCCTTCGCTTGGCCGTGTGTCTGAAGTTGGGATGGGGATTTTGAACCCTCACGACCCGACAGATGTAAACTCGCCCGGCACGCCAAATTTGAATGCGGAATTCTGGCTGAATGAACTACGTGTTTCCGGTTTTGATAATGAAAAAGGATGGAAGGCAAACGCCAATGCCAGTTTCAAGCTTGCTGATTTTGCTACCTTCAATACCAATTTCAGCCGGACAACCACCGGTTTTGGCGGGTTGGAATCACGTTTGGGTAACCGAAGTGTGGCAGATGAAATCGGGTATGACCTAAGCTCAACTGTGAACCTGCATAAGTTAATCCCTGACCGCTATGGATGGAACTTCCCGGTAACCGTTTCAAGCCGTAAGAACATTTCTACGCCCAAGTACTTGCCCAATCAGGGGGATATTCGTCTGGATGATTTCATTAACGCCACCAACAGCAATGATGAACTTACCGAATCTGAAAAAGAGACCATTATTGACGAACGCATTGATGCGGTTGAAACCGTTCGGGATAATTTCTCGGTTAACGTTTCCAATATCTCGAAGCAGAACTCCAAGAGTAAGCTGGCTCAGTACACCATCGACAAAACCAAATTGAGTTACGTGTATAATGAAGGGAGTGCAAAGAACCCGGAGATTCAGTTTCAGGATGACTGGAACTATAATACATCCATTAATTACAGCTTGTCGTTTAATAATGTGAAGTTGTGGCAGCCATTTGGGTTTACCGAAGATGTACCTGTAGTTGGGGCACTTTCCGGAATCAGGTTGGGATATATGCCTTCATCTATTAATGCCTCTGCAAACCTGAACCGATCTTATACCGAGAAGAGACGACGACCAGAGTTTGATGATGAAGGGATGGAATTGATACAACCTCTACAGCAAAGCCATACATTCAACCAGCGTTCGGGGTTTGGGTTTAACTATAATTTCACGCCCAGCATCCCTATTTCATTCCGCACTACTACAAACTATGACCTATCGAGTGCCGGCCGTGAGAACATCAACAAAACAGGCTTGCCGGCCGACAGTAACTCCTATCAGTTGACGCCCACCTTCGAGGTGCTTAACAATCTGCTTACGGATACGCTTTCGGCGAGAAGGTCGAATTATGAAGAAACGTACACGGCCAGCTGGCGTCCTCAATTCAATAAGATAGAGGCGTTGAAGTGGCTCACCTATTCCACTTCTTATGCGGGTGGCTACGGATGGACGAACAGCCCGAGCGGTTCCGGGTTGGGAGCGGGTGTTTCCAATCGTTTCCGGCTGGATCATACGGTTAAATTTGGTGTAGGCAGTCTTATTGACAAGATTGGGTTTTTCCAGCAACTGGAGGATGCAGATAAGAAAGAAACCACCGCCCGGAATAGAGCGAAGAACAGCGATGCAGAGAGTGAAGATTCGGCATCTCCGGATTTGATGAAAGACCTTCAGTACCTTGGCCGGAAAGCGCTATTGGCTATCTTCAGCATGGAAAATATTGACATCACCTATAATAAGAACAAGACTTCAAATCAGGCCGGATACAGGGGAGATTCCCAAATATTTTATGCATTAGCGGGCGAAGCAGATGATAATTTTTCTCCGCCATTTGGCTATCGGCTGGGTATTGATGAGGAGCTGCCGCGATCACAGTTAATTCAGCAGAGTCCATCGGGGAATTCTATAAACCTGCCCAAAAACAATACCTATACCGATAAGATTACGATGGGTACCAAGCTGAACCTGTTCAAAAACTTTACAGTTGATTTGAACTGGTCAACGAATTGGGATGAACGAGAGACGAATACGATTACCCTGACTCCGGCCGGTGATTTCTCCTCAACCGTTTCATCCAGTGGGAATATCAGCTCTTCGGTATGGGCCTTTGGCGGTGGATATCGTGACCTTTACGAGCGACAACTTAAAACCGCTTTTGCTGACGCCAACAGGGATGAGGGCATTATTTCTGATGATGTTAGCGAAGGAGGAAACGGAGATGGCCGGATTGTATTAAACCGGAATACCCTGGAAGAGGATTTTAGAAAAGCATATCTGGGAGGGGGAACCGGTGCGGTAGGTGAGAAAGGGTACACCCCAATCCCCAAACCAAACTGGAGGGTTACCTGGTCGGGAGTTCAGAGTTTTATACCCATTATTGGGGATAATATGCGAGCTGCAACACTGACCCACGGCTATACCGGAACGTACAGGCTGGGATGGAGTCTGAATACGCTTACGGGGATTCAGGACCCGCAGGGGCTGGGCAGTTTCAGCGTTATAGATCGAAAGGAGCTGTATGAACCGAATTCAATTAACGTAGAGCAGCGCTTTTCACCACTCATTCAGCTAAACATAACCTGGGAATCAGATCTTAGGACTCAGGTCAGCTTTGACCAAAGCAAAACAAGCAGCCTGGCACTTTCAAGCCGTACGGTTACGGAGCGAACTTCAAAGGGATTAAGTACCTCAATAAATTATACGTTTAAGAATTTGACGATACCGTTCTTCCCGAAGATTAAGAATAATGTCACGCTTACCATTAATGGGGGCTTTGCGGATGACACCGAGAGTAAGTACACGCTCAGTTCTGATATTGATGAGGTATTAAGTGATGTGAACTTTGTGCCTGATGTAAGCCAGTATGATTACACCGATCCATTTGTTACAGGTCAGCAGCGAATAAACGGTTCGGTCGTTATCGGGTATCGCTTCTCTCAAACGGTGACGTCTAACTTTGAATACACCTATACCAAAGTGAATCCGAAGTCATCGGCTTACTTCCCGAGAACCAATCACGAAATCCGGTTCAACTTCAAGATTTCCATTCAGTCCAGGTAGGCTACTCTTTTTTCCGGGAAGTGAATGTGAAGTAACCCCAACCGAAAAAAGTAGCCATCAGGCAGAGAAGAGAAAGCCAGTTTCCAAATCGGGTGAAGAAGGTTTGGGTAGTTAAATTTTCTACGGTTCCTGTGAACCCGGTACGTATCCAATAGTCTGTTTTTTGGACAATAGCTCCATTGGGAGCAATGATACCTGAAATCCCGTTATTGGCACTCCGGGCAATCCAGCGGTCAAACTCTATAGCTCTGAGCCGCGCATAAGCAAAATGTTGATGGTGTCCGCTGGTATCGCCCCACCAGCCATCGTTAGTGATGATGGTGAGAAAAGAGGCATTTTTCTGTACAAAAAGCCGAATCCAGGATGGATACACCGAATCATAACAGACCAGTCCCGGTGAGCTGAAGCTTTCCGTTTCAATCATATCCGGCCGGGAGCCTTTCCCGAAGCCGGCTATTTCTCCCCAGTTAACCCAGCCGAAGACATCCAGTGCACTCAGGGTTTCAACAAAAGGAATACGCTCTACAATGGGGACTAAGTTACCCTTCTCATAGTCAGAGATGGTACCCTCATCATCTACAAAAAGAGCGGCATTAAAAACGTTGTAGGGCTCGCCGGTTCGCAGCGTTCCCCGGTGCAAAAGCTCAGTATCTTCCGGGTAGGTCTTATAAAGTCCGGTTCCAACTATGAAATTCTTATTCCAGGCTTTGGCAGAGTCAGCAATGCGAATGGCCGTGCGAGAGTCGGCAAAGATAAACCCGTCAATGGCATTTTCGGGCCAGATTATGAGCTCTGTATCGGGAGTAATAGTCCGCTCGGTGAGGGTGAACAGGCTGTCAACTACCTCTCTTAATCCACTCATACCCCCATAGCTTTGATAAGAATCATGATTGGGCTGGATTATAGCTACATGCGTTTGATCAGAACCACCGGATTTGGTTTCACTTTCAAACAGAAGAAAGGACCATGCAGGGAAAATCAGGAAAATTCCAATTACCACATACGCTAACTTCTTCTGCTTTCTCTTGAAAACCTGATAGGCTAAGGCTGAACTCAATACTACCCAAAAAGTAATACCCAGATGTCCGGTGAGGGAAATATATTGAATCACCCCAATAAAGTTGGACCACGCATTTCCGATAGAAAGCCAGGTCCAGGATAAATCCCACTGGTGATGCAGAAACTCATAACTGACCCAGGCCGATGCCTGAAGGAACGCAACCAGTATGGGTGATTCAGATTTTTGTGTGAAGAACTTAGCCAGGCAAAGCGGGATCGTCATGAGCACACTGTTGGCTAAGATGGCGGCAATACCGGCGCCGAGGCTAGCCATCATCAGCCAGTACGTTCCAATCAGATTCCAGACCACAAAGCCGGCATAGCTGTAATAAGCCAGCTGCTTGTAGGAATCGCATTTATCCGACAAATAAAACAGCAGGATAAATGCCGGAAAGCTTAAAAAGGAGAGGTTTATGGGAGGGAAGCTGAGCCCCAATAAAACCCCCGCGATTACCGAAATCACCCACTTATTTTCCAGCCACTGTTTCACATTCATTCCGAATATCCTTTACCTGATACAATTACTACGATTTCACCTTTAATAGAATCACGACTTTCAAACTCTGTTTTTAGCTCACTTATTGTGCCCCGCACCACTTCCTCAAACTTCTTGGTGAGTTCGCGGGCTACCGCCGCCAGCCGTTCGGGTTCAAAATGTTCTTCCAGTTCACCCAGCAGTTTGAGCAGGCGGTTCGGACTTTCATAAATGATAATGGTGAGCTCTTCCTCTGCCAGTTGTCCCAATCGTTTCTGCCGGCCTTTTTTGTGAGGAAGAAATCCCTCGAAGATATATCGGTCGCAGGGCAAACCGCTGGCTACAACGGCTGTGGTAGCTGCATCCGGACCCGGGATTACACTTACGGTATGATTGCCATTTTGAGCCGCTCTCACAGCCAGAAAACCCGGATCCGATATCCCGGGCATGCCGGCATCGCTGATTAAGGCTACATCCTGCTGGGCATCCAGGATGTTCATTAAATGCCCGACTTTACGGTGTTCATTATGCTGATGGAATGAAAACGTGGGCTTGTCGATCTGGAACCGCTGTAACAGGTGACCGGAAGTCCGGGTGTCTTCACATGCGATGTAATCAACCGACTGCAGCACCTCAACCGCCCGGGGTGAAAAATCCTGCAAGTTTCCAATTGGCGTAGCTACGATGTAGAGTGTGGACACGGTTTACCTCATTGATTAAAGTGCACAAATATCAAACTACCTCACTCCAAAAACAACTGTGATGGGGGTGATTAATGGGATGTTCTGTGATGGTTTAGTTTTATATAGAAACGAAAGAGCAAATAAAAGGATCCTATCCCATCAATATCACAAACATCACACTCATCACAGCCCGCTTTGGAATTTAAAAAGAGGGTTGTATGTTTGTGGCGTTATAATTGAATGTAAACACTTATCATAAATACGAATATGAATTTTCAACCATCCGGATTAAACCACATCACCATAAGAGTAAACAGAATTGATGCCTCCAAAGAATTTTATGGTGACATTCTGGGCCTTGAACTCGTAAAAACCATGGGGCAGAGCATGGCTGTGTACCGAATAGGAAAAGAAGACACGTTGGTGATTGTGGAAGCGGAAACGAGTTATGACCCGACCTCTCGGGACTTTCGGGTCGATCACTTTGGCTTTTATGTGGATGAACCTGAACAAGTGGATGAACTTGCCAAATACTTCCGCGAGAAAGAAGTAACTATCATGAGTGGCCCGGCTAACCGTAAAAAAGGCCGGTTTCTATTTGTGGCCGATCCTGATGGGAACATGATCGAATACTTTTATGAAGAGAAAGAATGAAATAGAGCAGGAGCTGGACCGGAAAGAGTTTGAAAATGAGATTGGGAAAGACTTAGCCCAGCAATACCGCAGGCTGAACATTGAAGAAAAGCTGCGTGGGGATGCCAATAAGTACGTGGTGGGTGTTCTTTACTTTACTTCAACCTTGGTATTTTTTGAAGTTCTCTGGTGGTTGCTTTCCTCAATATTAGGTCCCATTTCATTAGGTATTCTGGTTGCATTTTTTGAGACCATGACACCCTTCATGCATGTTGTATTCCTGATTATGGCTATCAGCTCGGCCATTACCTGGAAATCACCGATCATATATATCCTGAAGTTAACGCCCAATGGCTGGTATGAATGAAACCCTACCGATTCAGGTAATAGGATGTACTTACAAGGAAAAGATGGCTGATTCCGCCATCGCTAAAGATATCCTGGGTTCGGTACTGAAGTCCCAATTCAAATTTTTGTTTTGAATTGAAGTACCAGCCCAAACCAACGGAAGCACGGTTTTCAGCATCGGCTTCATCTTTATTGAAGGCAGTCATCATTTCGTCCTTCAGAATCAGGTATTTCTCGCCGGGATCCAGCTTTTCACCTTCCAGTGGGAAGTCATAACTCAACCTATAACGCAACCTGTTTTGGTAGGAACTGGATCGAACGCGCTGTTCCAGTCGCAATCGGTGAGCAAGTCGCCGATCCCCCAAATAAGAAACAAAACCTACCTGTTGCAGAAACCGGTGCTCGTATTGGTAGCCATCAACCATTGGAGTGGAGAGCCGGTAATAATAACCACCGCCGATTTTAGTGCCGGCTGAAAGTCCGTAGGAAAAACTAAACTGAGGCTCGATATACCGAATGGCGGCTTCGTTGTCAAAATCCCTGATGGAGTTGAAGACCGAAAGCTTGGTATTGAAGCCCAGCCGGTCAGAGGACTTCCAGGAATACGAAAGTTCCGGATTCCAGATAAGATCCGCTTGCTGCGAGAAGGCACAAACCGGCAGCAGAATGACTACAGCCAGGAGTGCCTTGAATTTCATAAAGTTCATGTATTACCAAATGTTATCCAGCGAACGTCTCACAATTCTACGT
The DNA here is from genome assembly GCF_017641085.1 of Gracilimonas sp. Taxonomy (NCBI): domain Bacteria; kingdom Pseudomonadati; phylum Balneolota; class Balneolia; order Balneolales; family Balneolaceae; genus Gracilimonas; species Gracilimonas sp. The sequence goes on from NZ_JAEPPI010000001.1 coordinate 911,404, forward strand.
TTCTGAATGAGATTACAGTTTACATCAAACAGCATTTCAAATGAACCGAGTTCTGTCTTGTTTTGTCCGTCAATCTCAATTTCGTAACGAATCAACAGGTCTTCAAAATCCTCTTCGAGAATTTTTTCCAACACCTCTTCATCATCGTCGTTTTCGAAAGCAGAATATTGACGCTGAACACGGGTTAATCTGAATGTTGTGTACTGATTGTTTATTTCTTCTGTGATGGTGTTCTGTAAAGCACGGGGAAGCTCTTCGAACTCGATAAGCTGCTCAATGTCAATGAGCGAACCTGTAGCATCAAATTCGATACTGTACGGGTGATCTTCCCAATTCAGCTTTACTTCATAGCTGATCATTTCACCGTCCGATTGGCGGTAAAAATCTGCTTTTTTTGGCTCTTTCCAAAATTGATTTATCAGTGATAAAGCCCTGGCAGGCATGGCATCACGATCAATCGATTTTTCAACCTCATTTTTTGTGTGCTGAGCTGCACCAAAGCGGGTTGAGGAGAGGATAAGAATCGGCAGAAGTAATAATATTTGGTAATACGTTTTCATACCGGAATATGGAAAACAGGTATTACCAAATCTTTAATAGAGGGTTAAGCGTGGATAAAGGGTTGGTATGTTAAGGCAGATCACAAAAAGTCTTTATAAAAGAATGCATCCTCAAAACAGATGGGTTAACTTAAGCCGATATCTCATCAAAAAACGAACCTATTCTATGCGTAATGTCCTTATTTCCGAAGAAGCATCATTTAACCTCGACGTTCCCTACAAGCTGATTGAAACGGGAGATAAAGGAAAGAAACCCCTCATAGTATATTTGCACGGCTACAATCAAAACATAGAATATTTTGAAAAGAAAACTGCCCCGTTGTTAGAACTTGAAGCTTTTCATTTATTCATTCAGGCTCCGTATCCCATTTATGACACCTCCCGAAAGCTTAAAGTATCGCAATGGGGAAGAGCGTGGTATTTGTATGACGGTTCCCAGCAGCAGTTCTTACAATCGATGGAAAATGCCTCTCGTTTCATTCTGGAAATTATTGAGGATGTGAAAGAAAAGATTGAAATCAGCCGTATATGTCTGTTCGGCTACTCGATGGGTGGTTACCTGGGCGGATATTTTGCACTGTCGCGCTGGAAGCATGTAAACGATTTAATTGTGATTGGTGGACGTATTAAAACGGAAGCCTTTGATGGGAAAAGGGAACAGGCCCGTCACATACGGATATTAGCGCTGCACGGAAAAGACGATGACAGTGTATATCCGGAGCCACAGCAGCAGTGCGTGGAACTGTTGAAAAGTGAAGGGTTTAACGCGGAGTTTAAATTAGTGGAAGCTGGACATAAACTGGAGTCAATTTTTATAGAAGAAGCGAAAGACTGGCTGAAGGAATCAGGTTACGTTGAATCAAGTTGATTTTTGTTATACTTTAGGCTCTAATGTTTGTTAAGTTATTTTAATTAAACTATTGCAAAGCAGTTCATAAATCATTACGATATCCCTGAAAACCGCTACAAAAACCCCGCGAACATAAATGAATATATTAGTAATCGAAGATGATCCATCTGTCCGAACGCTTGTAAAGGCTGTTCTGGAGCACAACGGAAACTCCGTATCCACCGCTGATAATGCGACTGATGGTGAAGCCAATGCTGTAGGGAATGATTTTGATATGATCATACTCGATTTGGGTTTACCGGATGGGGATGGCTACGAGGTATGTAAAAATATTCGCGACAAGAATGTCACCACACCCGTTCTGATCCTCTCCGGCGAGCAGGAAACAGATGTAAAGGTGAAATGTTTAAAGGTAGGGGCAGATGACTACCTGACCAAACCCTTTAACACCGAAGAGTTGATAGCCCGAATGGATGCCATTAAAAGGCGTACAGAATCGGGAGGGGAGCAGCAGCTTACCTGTGGCGAACTTAAAGTGGATTTACTTAAGCGGGAGTTCTCCATTAAAAGTGAAAAAGTGCAGCTCACTAATAATGAATTTAATCTGCTGGTTTACTTCCTTAAAAACCGAAATCGCGTGATTACACAGGAAGAACTGGCGGAGAAAGTTTGGGATATTCATTTTGATACCCAGACCAACTATATCAATGTGTACATCAGTTACCTGAGAAAGAAAATCCGCGAACATTCTGAGGTGGACTATATTGAAACCATTCGCAAAAAAGGATTTGTATTCCGTTGCGAATAACATTTTAAATGAATTTACCAGCCTCGTATGCTATAGCCGTGTACGAGGCTTTTTTATTTTTAGCTTATGGATGCATCTACAAGGCAGGCAATCACCGAACACCTGAAAGAATTTGCCACTGAGGCACGGTGGCAAAAGATTCAAGAAGTTGTACAGCAACGCACCCGGCATATTTGTGTGGTGGTTGAAGATATTTACCAGCCTCATAACGCCAGTGCGGTATTGCGGAGCTGTGACGGATTTGGCATTCAGGATGTGCATATTATTGAAAACTCCAACACCTTCGATGCTTCCACGCAGGTTACCATAGGCGCCGATCAGTGGCTGACTTTGCACCGGTACAGGGAAAAGCGAAAAGATAACACCGAACTTTGTTTTAACAGGTTAAAGGAGCAGGGGTTTAAAGTGATAGCAACCTCGCCGCATGAAAATGATACCAACCTGAACGATCTCCCTCTTGATCAGAAAACAGCGCTCGTTTTTGGAACCGAACTCGACGGAATTAGTGAGCGGGCTAAAGAGATGGCCGATGGTTTTGTCAAAATCCCCATGGCCGGCTTCAGCGAAAGCTTTAATATTTCTGTGAGCGCTGCGGTTTGCCTGTATAACGTAACCCGGCGACTCAGAGCCTCAGAAATAAACTGGAAGCTCTCCGATAACGAACTTGAAGAGTTAAAATATCAGTGGCTAAAAAAATCCATTAAAGCCGGCGAACAAATCGAAAAAGCTTTCCTGCAGGAAAAAGGGCTGTCTCTTTAAGGATTACCGGGGCAGTCTTTCTTCAATATCTGCCACGGCATAGGCAAATACAGCCATGGTAGCCACGCACTCATTGAAGTCTTCCTTGTTCAGCTTGTCCATGGTATCGGCGCCTGTGTGGTGGTACCAGAAGTAGCGGGAGCCATCCACAACCAAACCCATTCCAGGCACACCATCTCGCATCAACGGACCAATATCTGCTCCGCCTCCGCCTTTGGTAACCTGTCCTGATTCAATAGGCCGCAGGGTAGTGCCGATTTCAGACAGAATATCATAAGCGCGTTCACTTCCGGAAAACCCAAACCCGATGGGGTCAAAAACCCCGGCATCAGATTCAATAGCCAGTACATGGTTTTCCAGAGATTTCTCTTCCTCTTTTACCCAGCGGTGATACTCTCCCGCACCGCGCAGTCCGTTTTCCTCATTGGTCCATAGTACTACCCGAATGGTTCGCTTGGGTTTGATACCCAATTCATTCATTAATCGAACGGCTTCCCATGCAGCTATACAACCTCCGCCATCGTCCATCACGCCCTGGCCCACATCCCAGGAATCAATATGTCCTCCCATCACTATAATTTCTTCCGGGAATTCGGTTCCTTTTATCTCGGCGATCACATTTCGGGATTCAGTATCCGGCAGTGTCCGGGCCTGTATGTTCAGGTTGATTTCAATCTTCTCGCCCCGGTCATATAATCGTTGTATCAGCATGGCATCTTCTATGGTGATGGCTGCATGGGGAATCTTCTTTACTTCATCGTCATAATACATTGTTCCGGTATGCGGAGTTTGCATGGAATAAGGGCCAACTGAACGAATGATACTTGCCACTGCGCCGTGCCTGGCTGCCTCGATGGCACCGTTTACCCGATATTGTACGGTACGGCCGTAGGACGTAAATTCAGCGTTATACAGAACAATCTTACCCTCTACCTGCTCTTTAACCTTATCGAGTTCGTCAAAACTCTTAACTACGATTACTTCGGCTGATATTCCGCCCTCCGGAGTGGCAACACTGCCCCCAAGGCTTAGCATTGGTAAATTCTTTTCCCGGGGTGAAAGCAACGTAGCCGACTCCTCGCCGCGTACCCAATGAGGAACCATCACCGGCTGTGTCCACACTTTATCAAAACCGTCTTCTTCCATAGTTTCCACAATCCAGTCGATGGAATTTTCCAGATTTTCAGAACCACTGAATCGTGCTCCAAAAGTATCGGCCATGTAGGTCAGGCGTTCCCAGGCTACATCACTGCCCATCGCTTTTTCAATAAGCTGTTGAGCATGTTCTTTGTGCTGATTGGTGAGCACCGATTGCGCCTTCGTTAAGTTGGGAGACAGGAGGAATACAGAGAGGAGAATGGGTAGGATGTATTTCATGGCATTGAGTGATTCATTTTTGTGAACGAATCAAAGAAAGGGAAAAGCGATGTTCAATGCCACAAAAAACCCCGGATATAAATTATAAGCGGGGCTGGTTAGGTCGTTTAGTCAAGGGAGTTTTTATTCGTCTCCGATATCTCTTTAAACATTGCATATTCTTCCGGGGAAGTATCGGCAAAGAGATAATAGATCGGATCTACCGGCTCGCCTTTGAAATGAACTTCGTAATGAAGGTGAGGTCCTTCAGATAGTCCGGAATCGCCGGCCATGCCGATTTGCTCACCACGTTCTACTTCACTTCCGTTTTTAATGCCTTTAGCCAGGCCGGAGAGGTGTGCGTATAACGTTTCGAAGCCAAAGCCATGATCTACAATTACTACAAGGCCAAGGGTTCCTTTACGACCTGCAAATCGGATTTTACCGTTTCCGGTTGTAAATACGGGATCCCCTATATCTGCCCGGAAGTCTAATCCATTGTGCCGGCGGTTGTATTTCAGAATTGGGTGGTAGCGAACGCCATAACCACTCAATAAAATTCCAGAGGTGGGTTTGATAGCCGGGATATGGCTCATCTTCTCTTTATTCACGTTGTACTGGCTTTTAATTTCTTCAAAGCTCAATTTCTGAATGCCAATACGCCGCTCGAGGTTATCTACTTTGGAAGCCGTCCATTTCAATAATTCCGAAGTGGATTCATTATATACGTCAAATTCGTTATAAGGATCAGAGCCACCCACACCGGCCTGTCTTTCTTCGTAGGAAATTTGATCCATCCCCAGTACAGAGCGGTACATCTCATTATCTTTTTCAGCTATAGCTGTGATTTGTTCATCCAAGTCCACAAGTGCATCTTTGGTGCTTTCCAGCTGTTCGTAGAGGGCTTCATTTTCGGCTTTAAGGGCGAGTTCAGCCGGGGTTCCGATGTAGGTAGAGAGGAGGATAATACCAATGCCGGTCAAAACCACACCGGACAAGATCCAAATAGAAAGGTTATAAACAACCTGTTCGAGGCGATTGTACTCAATAGGTACAAATTCGCAATTCGTTTCGTCGTAGTAATAGTGATTTTTTATTGACATATACTAACCTTGTTCCAAAACTTGCCTAAGATAGTAACCTTCGTATCACATTCAAAGAGTAAGCCGGAACTCTAATGTTACAGTTATTCAATATCTCCTTCAAAGTATTCGATAGCTCTTTTAGGAGTCATGTCCCGTCCTTTTGTTTTTTCGCCAATGCTCGACTTAATCCTGTCCTGGAATGCTTTTGCGGGATCGTACCCATAATGTTTCAATAAATAATTCATAGCAATTACTTCTGCTATCACCGTAATGTTTTTACCGGGGGTGATAGGGAGGTGGATGAGGGGAATTTCCAATCCTAATACATTTACTGAATCGTGATTTAAACCGGTTCTTTCTACTTCGCGGGTTTCATCCCACAGGGTCAGCTCCAAAACCACCTCTAATCGTTTCTGGTATCGGATAGCGCGAATCCCGAACATCGACATCACGTCCACAATACCGAGCCCTCTGATTTCCATAAAGTGTTTACTCATTTCCGTAGCCGACGACATCAACACATTGTTCTTTTTGGTAAGCATCACAACGTCATCAGCTACCAGGCGGTGTCCGCGTTCAACCAGGTCGAGGGCAACCTCACTTTTACCGATACCGGACTTTCCCGCTACCAAAATCCCGATTCCATATACATCCATCATAGAACCGTGAACCATAGTTTGAATGGCAAACTGATCTTCCAGGAAATCCCGCAGAATGTACATAAAACGGGTGGTTTCAAGGGGGGTGGAGAAGATGGGGATGTTGGCTTCTTTTGCAATCTGGAATAAATTCTCGGGCAGCTTATTGCTATCGGTGAGGAAGATAACTGGGATATCAAACTGCGTGATATTCCGGAACGACTCTTCCTGTTTGTCTTTACCCATGTGCTCCAGAAACTGGGTTTCGGTATTCCCGATAATCTGAATTCGTTGGTAGGTAAAAAGCTTTTTATACCCGGCAAGCGCCAATCCCGGTCGGTGCAAATCGGCTTCCACCACATAATGGTCTTCAGCACAATTTTCAGATACGCACGCTTCTAAATTAATATTTACGCGCTCTCGCAGCTTTTTAACAAGGTAAGCCACGCTAATCTTGTCTTTGCGCGGAATTGGTGCTTGGGGCGAAAATGGCATAGATTTTAAATTATATGGTTAGTTGACAGCATGCATTTTTTCCTTGTACTTCTTCAGCTGTCGGCTTACGGTTTCTACCGCATTATGCACAGCCTGTTCGTAGGAGCCGGCCGATTCTTTCGCCGTTAAAACTTTACGGGGTACTTTTACAATAATTTCAGCCTGCTGTGGATTCTCGTCGGAGGGAGTAGGTTGCAAAATAATATCGCACATTACAATCCGGTCATAAAACTGTTCCAGTTTCTCCACACTGTCTCTGCAGTATTGTTGAAGGTCAGCGCTGGCTTCAAAATGGCGTGCTGTGAATGTAGTTTTCATATTCTACTCCTTAATTTATAGTTATGTAATTATTACGTTTTTGCTCTTGGGTGGGCTTGCTCATACACATTCTTAAGCCTTTCCATGCTTGTGTGCGTGTAAACCTGCGTTGCCGCTAAGTTGGCATGCCCTAAAAACTCTTTGATGATTCTTATATCCGCTCCGTTGTCGAGCATGTGAGTTGCAAAACTATGCCTTAAAACGTGTGGACTTTTCTGAGTGACCTCACTGGTCTGTTTTAAATAATTTTCAACCATCGACTGAACAGCCCGGTCATAAATCCGCTGACCGCTTGCGGCAAGGAACAGTGCTTTTTTTGCGTCGCTATCGGTGCGTTCTCCGTATAATTCCGGTCTTCGTTTAATGAATTGTTTTAGGATGGAAGCCACTGTGTTACCCAATGGAATAATCCGTTGTTTATTGCCCTTACCGTGAACGGTAACTTGCCGTTGCTTTAAGTCGATGTCTGTAATGTTCAGTCCGGTCAATTCACTCAGCCGCATTCCGGTTCCATAAAAAAGCTCGAGGATCGCTCTGTCCTGCAGTCCGCTTATGGTGTCGGTATTCACATTGTCCATCATGCGGGAGATGTCTTCAACAGTAGCTGTTTTGGGCAGTGTTTGTTCTTTCTTGGGTACAACCAGCAGGTGGGCGGGATTTTTATCAATGTGTCCCCGCTTAAAGCAGTATTTAAAAAAAGATCGGAGTGCGGCAACCTTGCGGGCAATGGATGTTTTTGCCAATCCCTTTTCGGAAAGATCTCCCAACCATAACCGGATGTTTAAGCGGGTGATCGATGAAATATCAACCTGTTCATTCGTCTGTTCATTTACATGAGCTGTGAATTCGAGAAAAGAACTCAGATCATTTTGATAAGAGGTAATGGTATGTTCCGAAGCATTTCGTTCTACACTCAGGTATTTCAGATATTTCTCGATCAATGCTTTCATACACCTCAAATATGTCTATGTATCTGCAAAAAAGAAAACACTTATTAGTGAAGAACGGATAAATTTTTAACCGACTTCACGACCTTTCCAGCGGGCTCTTTTTCCGGTAAAGTGGTCCCATAAGCATCGAATACCAAGCACTTCATACCAAAGTATGGTTACAGGCTGCAAAAGGCTCATAATTGGATTCCAGCTAAACCTGAAGTCAAGAAGCCAGCGCTGGATCACAAAAACTCCAATCAGTATAGCTGCAAGTTGTTGAGAGCCGGAAGCTCCGAAGAACAAAGCCAAAAACGGGATCACAAACACGATGAACTGCATTGAAGCCATGAAAAGAAAGAGGGGGACGTTTCTGCCAAATCCCACAAAGAAATTCTTGCGGAGTCCCTCAAATATTTCTTTATGAGAGCGATACATCCGGCAATTCACCGTTCCAACTCCGTCAAACATAGTTATGGTGAGGCCTTTTCGCTTTACGTTTTTTGCCAGCTCCACATCCTCCACAATTTCTTGTTTTACGGATGAATGTCCGCCAATCGCCGAGTAGGCTTTTTTATTGAAGGCGATAAACTGTCCACAGGCGGCTGCAAATTGAGGGGCCATTTTCTGCCGAAGATTCCGGGGAAGCCATCTGGGATTTTGTTCCACATACTTTGCAGGCAGCAGGGTAAAGAGTCCGTAATATATCATCGGGATAATCAGCTTTTCCCAGAAGGTGACGACCTGCTGTTTCGGCCAAACGGTGATTACATCGGATGTTTGAAGCACCTGAACAGCTTTTGAGACCGCATCTTCTTCCAGCCACACATCGGCATCGATAAAGATGAGGTAAGAACCCTTTGCGTGTTCGCTCAACTGATGACAAGCCCAGGGTTTGCCCAGCCAGTCATCCGGTTTTGGCAGGCCTTTCAGGTGATGCAGGTTGTTAATGATTCCGCTTAGCTTGTCCAGTATCTCCGTGGTTTTGTCGGTGGAGTTGTCGTCCAGCACCAGCACCTCAAAGTTTGCATAATCCTGTTTCAGGGCCGAAGTGACACAATGCTCTATAACCGCCTCTTCGTTGCGTGCTGGAATGCAAATGCTTACCAACGGTGCTTCACTTGCTTTAACTGTTGAGGGAGACTGTTTTGAAAGGGAGCGGAATTCAAACCAGTTTCGTACAAAAACAAAAACCGTAAAACCGATATAAGTAGCTGCGATGTAAAGAAGTATGTCCATTGAACGAAAGTTAGCAAACAGTTCGTTGCCGTTCACCAATACGATTATTTTATTTGATCATGAATATATCTACAGACGTCAGGCATATAACTCCGGATTTTAACAAGTCGTTCGGCGGGTACGAGTGGTGGTATTTCGATGGTTTAAGTGAGGATGGCCGGCAGGGTTTCGTCATCATTCTGTACCAAACCAATCCTTTTTCCATTCAATATATCCGCGATTTAGAAGAAAACAGGGTTCGTGAGGTTTCCTATCCGGCCATTAGTGTTTCACTGTATAAGGATGGAGAGACGGTGTACTACAGCTTCCTCGAATTTGGAAGTGATGAGTTTAGCTGGGATGAAGACAAGAAAAAGCTTTCGGTTAAGAATGATTCTGTTATCTACCGGCTTGATCAGAATGAATCCGGCTTTGAAATCACTTTGAGACAGGAGCTGCCATCGGGGCATAAGGTTGAAGGAACGGTTGCCGGGAAAGCACCGGTAGCGGATAAAACTCTGATACAATCAACAAGCGAAGACCGCCACAGTTGGAATTTGTTGTTCCCTCAGGTATCAGTTGAGACAAAGCTGAATATCATTGGCAGGAATGGGGAAGAGGAGCTGAACTTTTCGGGTGCAGGATATCATGATCACAATACAGGACACGAACCGATGAAAGAGAGCTTCCGGGATTGGTACTGGGGAAGGTATCACTTCAAAGATTTCACTCTTGTTTATTACCTGATGCAAAAAAGGAACACCGAGCAATTTGAAGCCTGGCTAATCGACCGGGAAAGTCAGCAGGTGCTGGAGAAATTCAGCGATGCAGAAATGAGCTATTTCACCCGAAATTGGTTTGGATTGAAATCAGCCCGAAAAATTGAGTTAAAAGCAAGTGAAGCTACTGTAAATATTCAATGTAGCACTAAAATCGATGATGGGCCTTTTTATCAAAGATTTAAAGGTGAATCTATTTTAAGGTATAGCGATCAAGTCTATGCGGCACATGGTATTTCAGAGTATATATACCCCCTGAATATCTACAATCGGGTATTTTGGCCATTAGTGAAAATGAGGCTGAATGATAATCAACAGAACCCACACTGGGTGCAAAAATCCCGCCGTATGTATCCATGGACATGGTAACCTAAATTATTTAGGCTAGAATTGCGGTTTGAAGCCTTCATCCGAAAAGCCAGCAACAAGCCTGGTTTGCTCATTTAAACGCTGAATATCTGTTTCAAAAAGAGAGGTTAATTCATTTCTGCTCTTTGACTTAACATGATTAACTGATTCTCCTATTGATAAATAAAGCTCCGGTTTGCTGCTTCGAAGAAAATGGGCGTAAATATGGATGGGAACGTAGTCAACATTCTCCGTTTTAGTGTACAGCCAGGCCAGGCCATCTTTGAAATCAGGAGCTGAATCTGAAGCCGGAGTGATGGTTCCTTCCGGGTAAATAAACAGGCAGGAATTTTCTCGTTCCAAAGACTTTACCGCATAACGCAGCGATTGAATAGAGGCTCTCGGGTTTTCCAGGTTAATCGAGAAAGCTCCGATTTTACTAAAGAAGGTGTACTGCTGCATCTGCTTGTCTTCCATCAGGGCCCGTGCTTGTTGGTGAAAGAGGTTCTCGTTTAGATAAAGAGGGATCAGTCCGTCCCACCAGAGGTTATGATTTAAAAAATAAACAGTGCGGGAATCGGGTTCAGGATGGTATTCCTGCTTAATCCAGAGTTGTTTGAACCTTCGTTTAAGAGACCAGCGGGTGTAACGGTCAAAAAACCATATGAAAAAGCGGGATTCGTCAGCGGGGATGAAATTCAATGCGTTCTTTTTTTGGTGATAATAGGGGGTTGTGCCTTATCTTTCAATTATGAAGAAGCACAGAGATAAATCGATCGTTCAAATTACAGACGCAAAGATAGAAGAATATGCACGTGCGATGACTACACCGGAGTCAGAAGACGTTAAAGCTCTTGTAGCGTCTTCTGATGCAGAGTTGGAATATATCGACATGTTGAGCGGAAATTTGGTGGGTCAAATGTTGCGAATGCTGATTCAGGTAAGCGGAGCAAAGCGGATTCTGGAGATCGGAACCTTTACGGGTTATTCCGCTATCGTGATGGCAGAAGCTCTGCCTGATGACGGAGAAATCATTACGATAGAAATGAACATCCGCTATCAGGAGCTTGCGTCAAAGCACTTCCGGCAGTTTGATCATCAGAACAAGATAAAGCTGCTGGAAGGAAATGCCCGGGAATTGGTTTCGGGACTTAGTGGGGATTTCGATCTGATTTTTATTGATGCAGATAAGTTGAGTTATGAAGATTACTTCAGCCAAACACTACCGCTGTTAAAGCAGGGTGGACTCATGGTAGTAGATAACGTGCTGTGGGACGGAACGGTTTTAGATCCTGAAGATCACAAAGCACAAGCGCTGCATGAATTTAATAAGATAGTCTCACAAGATAATCGGGTAGAGCAAGTGCTACTCCCTGTTCGGGATGGGATTACTATTATCAGGAAGAAATGATTCCCGCACATAAAAAAAAGCCGGGAAATAATCGCTTAGATTCCCGGCCTTTTTAATAATTAACTAAGGGCTTTAAAGAGCTCTATACCACTGCAGGAATGGAAAGGGGAATGGTAATAACTCGCCTTCTGCTGCTACACCGGCGAAGCCAAGCTGGAATGCTTTCTGGGGTCCGGAATGTAATCTAACCGCGGGAATAATTAACGCGGCGGCTTCATTATTTTCCATGACTACGAAGGAATCGAAAACCAAGCTCACTCGATCACTAATTCGGTTCATTCCAGCTATGGAAAAAAGAGCTGAGCCGCCTGAACTTCCCGGGCCAAATACAGCTCCATAACCAACAGAAAGGGATATATTTTTATCCATTTCTCCTAAGGTAACTGAGCCAAATGGAAGAGCAATACCATAATCAGGTGATGCCCAAGAGCCGGTTCCTAAAAGGGTGCCTAATGCAACTCCGACATTATTCTTTTTCAAAAGGCTGTATTTTGCAGATCCAACAATCGGAGACCCGAACCAGGTTGTCATCAGGCCAACACCAAAGTCGTCACTGATGCCAAATTGAATATCCGGCCCATACAGGTTCCATATAATATAATTTTCACCTTTTGAAATGGGATTCGCGTTTGTGGAAATGTAATAACGGGTGGCAAAGGTATTTTCCCTTCTAAGGCGACCATCGTCAGTTATTTCCTCGCTGGTCAGCTCTCTCATTTCTTTTATTTCATGCTTGGGAATAGCTATTTCTCCGAGCTCTTTCGTTAACAGGATTACTTCCCGGGCATCCTGTGAAATGATTTGCCCGACATATCTTGACCCGTCATTTTTTATGATGAGGTATGTTTTTGTGGTCTCAGTCTCTGTTTGAGCCTGAATTTGAGTTGCTAATCCTACAAACAGAAAAAGTGAAAGAAAAGCGACCCACAGTTTAGATGATTTCATAATGTTCTCTGATTATTTTATTTGTACCTACTCAACCGACATTTTTGTACCGCTCGAGTTATTGTCAGTAACTTAAACGACCAGTAAATGTCATAAATTATGCAATGAATAAAAATAGCCGGACAAATTATATTTTATGAACACCAGCTCTCTCAAGGTATTGATAATTGGTAAAGTATGGCCGGAACCGGCTTCCTCGGCAGCAGGCTCGCGGATGATGGAACTGATCGAGGTGTTTCAGTCTGAGGATTGGCAAGTGACCTTTGCTTCAGCAGCTTCTGAAAGTCAATTTGCTGTAGATCTGAAATCGTGTGGGGTAGAATGTGCATCTGTAAGCATAAACAGCTCTTCCTTTGATCACTTTGCAGGTGAGTTAAATCCGGATATTGTGGTTTTTGACCGGTTTATGACTGAAGAGCAATTTGGCTGGCGGGTGGCGGAACAATGCCCGGGTGCCCTTCGGGTGCTTGATACCGAAGATCTTCATTTTTTACGGGAAGGCAGGTATCAGGCATGGAAGAAGGGTAAAGAGTTTGAGACTTCAGATCTGTTTAATGACAAGGCGAAACGAGAGATCGCCAGCATCCTTCGGTGCGACCTTTCCCTGATCATTTCCGAGTTTGAAATGGATCTTCTTGAGGAAACTTTCCGGATTGATAAACAACTGCTTCTGTATTTACCTTTTCTTCTCGATCAGATTTCCGAGAAAGGTGCAACAAATTGGGAGTCATATAATAACAGGGATTACTTTATTTCTATTGGGAACTTTCTACATGAGCCGAACTGGAATGCGGTGTTGTATCTTAAAGAAGAAATATGGCCTTTGATTCGGGCAGAAATACCCAAAGCGGAACTTCATGTTTATGGTGCTTATGCTTCACAAAAAGTAGATGATTTACATAATCCGGATGAAGGCTTTCTGATTAAAGGAAGGGCAGAAAGTGCAACGGATGTTGTGGGTGCCTCAAGGGTGTTGCTGGCACCGCTACGTTTTGGGGCCGGACTAAAAGGAAAACTAGTTGAAGCCATGCAATGCGGCACGCCCAGCGTGAGCACTACCATTGGCGCTGAAGGAATGAACGGAAATCTGCCCTGGCCCGGATTTATATCCGATGATCCGCAGGAATTTGCAGACCGTGCTATTCAGCTTTATAAGAACGAGGAGCTTTGGAAGAATAAGCAGGAAAAGGGCCTGGAGATTATCCATAGCAGATTTGATAAAGAGACTCATTCAGTCCGTTTGATCAAGAGGTTACAAGAAGTTCGAGAAAACCTGGAATCCCATCGTCACCAGAATTTTATGGGATCTATCTTACAGCATCATACGGTAGCCAGTACCAAATTTATGGGGAAGTGGATAGAGGCGAAAAACAGGATCACAGATTGAAGTATTGTTGGATTTCGCTGATTACTTCCGAGGCAGATAGTATTCTTCAAACTTTGATTTCGTGAACAGATACTTCAAGCTTAGGTAGTTCAATCTCAATGGTCCAATCTCTAATGGTTCAAGCGTCCGCTTGGACCTTTGGTTGTATCTAAAGCAGAGTACCAATCTCGACTACAGAATCAAATCAGTAAAGCTCATATTCCAGCAGCCGGGCATCGATGGTAGAGTTATAGAACTCAATACGCTGGTTGGTTCTCAGCCCGATGTGTTTGGCCAGATCAAAGTTTCCGGTAAAAACATATCCCCACCAACCGGTTGCTTCCTGCTTAAAATAATCGCCGATACCGGCATACACCGGCTCTAATTCTTTCTCATTTCCAATGCGATCACCGTAGGGAGGGTTTAACATAATCACTCCCGGGTCGCCCCCCGGAATTTCTGTTTCGCTGAAGTCACATTTTTTAACCTCAATCAAATGATCCAGTCCGGCCGTACGGGCATTCTTCCGGGTGGCATTCACCGCTCGTACATCGTGATCGGTGGCTATAATTCTGCCTTCAAAGTCTTTGTTCGACTTATTCTTTAAATCTGAGCGCAAATCATTCCAGCGGTCTTCATCAAAGCCGAGAATGTGTTTGATTCCGTAATTAGGCCTGAGCAGTCCCGGAGCTTTATTCAGGGCTTGCAGAGCCGCTTCAATGGCAATGGTTCCGCTCCCGCACATGGGATTGATAAAGTGATTGCCGGGTTTCCACTTACTGGCCAGAATCAGCGAAGCAGCCAGCGTTTCCTGCATGGGAGCAGTACTGGTTTCGGTACGATAGCCACGCCGTGATACGGATTCCCCGGAAGTATCCAGGTAGATCTGTGCCCGGTCGTTTTTCCAGAATACAAATACAACGCTTTTGTTCAGGTTAGGTCCTGAATCGGGTCGGGTGCCGGTTTTTTTCCGAATGCGATCCACGATGGCATCCTTCACCTTCATGTTGGCGAACTGCGTGTTGGTCACCGTCTTGTTTTTGATAAAGGAGGTAACACTTACATAGCCGTGCTTGTCGATATAGTCTTCCCAGGGAATTTTCACCAGCTCCCGGTATAGTTGATCTGCATTTTGCGGGCGGCAGTCTTTAAGCCTATAATGAACCCGATGTGCGGTTCTAAGCGAGAGGTTCAAAATCATACAGTCGTTCAGAGACCCCTCTGTTTCAATGCCTGCATGCCGGACTTTATGAATGGGGAATCCCAGATCTTCCAGCTCTTTTTTAAGATAAGGGGTGATACGCTTGGGGCAAGTGATGGAAATGGTGCTTTTTTGGGAAAAATCGGCCATAGTAATGTTTGGTGATTAAGAGCAGATATAAAAAATGGAGTCCTTCTCTCGAAGAACTCCATCAATTACGTTTAAAAGAAGCGAAATCAGTTTATGATTTCAACCAATTCGATATCAAAAGTCAGGTCTTTACCTGCAAGAGGGTGGTTTGCATCAATAATGATGTTTTCCTCTTCTACTTTAGTAATCTGTACAGGTACAGGCTGTCCGTTTGGTTGGTTCAGTTGAAGCTGCATTCCAACTTCAGGCTCAATATCTTCAGGAAGTTGTTCACGCTCAATAGTTACTTCCAGGTCTTCTCTGCGCTCTCCATATGCATCGGCAGATTCAATATTAGCTGTGGTCTTATCTCCAACTTCTAAACCAACAACAGCTTTCTCAAAACCTGGAATCAATTTTCCTTCACCCAGTGTTACTTCTAATGGGTCTCTTGATACAGAAGAATCAAAAACAGATCCGTCTTCTAATTTTCCAGTGTAGTGGACTTTTACGGTGTCACCGTCTTTTACTTTAGACAAAATAAATCGTTTTGTTTTAGTTTATAGTGATTAAGTGCCTAAAGATAAGGATATTTGAATACAATTGACGGCTATCGAGACAGGTTTTAATGATTGAAACAATTAGTAATATCAATGAGGTGCTTTCAGAGGCTGAAACTATAGCTATTATTGGCTGCTCAGAGAACGTCTATCGCACCAGCAACTACGCAGCTCGGTTTCTGCAGGAGAGAGGATATCGGGTGATACCGGTTAATCCGGGACCGGAAGAAATCTACGGAGAAAAATGCTACGATTCCCTCACCGACATACCCAAAGACATACAAATTGACATCGTGAATGTATTCCGCAATTCAGATTATGCTGCTGATGCAGCCCGTGATGTTGCCGAATGGAAAAAGCAAACCGGACAAAACCCTGTTGTATGGACTCAGCTTGATGTCTCATCCCCGGAAGCCGAGAAAATCGCTGATGAACAGGAGCTGCCGTACATCCGTAACAAATGCATCATGGTAGAGTGGGATCGGTATTTTAAGTGATTAGGTGATAGGGTGATAGGGTGATAGGGTGGTACGGTGATTATGGATTTTTTGTAAGGAATTTGGTTTTGGTTGCTCTTACTGTTCGAATAGCAACTAATTTTGTGTGATGAGATTTAAAGAATGGGAGCAAGAGGTGCCAAAAGAGATAAGGAATGACATAGTCTGGAGAATTGAGGCTTACCGGTTAGGGCTTTTTCTTTCTGATGTATGTTGGGAGGATTCTCATAAAATAATTGCACAAAAACGATTTGCGTTAGCAGACCAATTGTACAGATCTGTTGGGTCCATCAGTGCAAATATAACGGAAGGTTATTCAAGACTTTCGAATAAAGAAAAGGCTCGGTTTTGTGAGATAGCCCTAGGGTCAACAAGGGAGGCAAGAGACTGGTACTTCAAAAGCAGACATATCATTGGAGAAGAAGTATCACAAGCGCGAATTTATATGCTCACATCAATTGCAAAGTTGCTTCAAAAAATGATTTCAAATTATAGAACCCACTATTAAACCCGACATCACCCCATCACCTAATCACTTTATCACCATATCACTTCATATTCACAAACTGGAGGGGGACGCCGAAGTCTTTGGCTTTCAGGTTTTTGATAACGGCCTGTAAGTCGTCAATTTTCTTGCCAACCACACGAACCTGGTCTTCCTGAATCTGAGGTTGTACTTTCACGCCCATTCCTTTAATCTCTTTGGTGATTTTCTTTGCTGTTTCACGGTCAATTCCCTCTTTCAGCATCACATCCATTTTCAGGTGTCCCTGGGATGTTCCTTCCGGCTCTCCGTATTCCAGCACTTTAGAACTGATTCCCCGCTTTATAAAATTCTTGGCCAGCATATCTTTAACGGCTTCAAGCTTCATGCTTTCAGCTGCTACGAGGTAAATCCGGTTTTCCTTTTTATGAAATTCAACTTCGGTGTGGAGGCCACGAAAATCGTAGCGGCTGTTAATCTCTTTCAGGGTATTGTTGATGGCATTATCAACTTCCTGTGTATTTACTTTATTAACAATATCAAAAGAGGCCATAGGTATTCAGTTTATTATTTTTAAAAGGAGTGATGAAGTGATGAGTAGTTTATTTTAACTCACTTTATCACTCCAACTCTTCATATTCATCAAATTCGTCTTTCTCCAGCTTTTCGGCAATCTTTTCAGACAGAATTTTTTCTACAAACAGGTGATCTTCATTGGGGATCATAGTTTTAAAGCTGCGGATTTTCTCATCCCGCTTATATTCAATTTCAATAACGCCTTCAGAAAACCAGGAATAGGTAAAAAATTGTTCCCAGCTTATTTTACGATCCAGCAGTATTAACCCATTTTTTCTCAACTCCGGAACCAGCCGGATGGTAAAGCTGTAAGCCCCGATGGCGATGATGGATAGACCTGAAGTCACTCTAATGGGAGTGAAGGGAAGGTCCGAAAACAACGAAGTTCTTTGTATCCCAAAAAGGATAATACCTATAGTTACCATACTCGGGAAAATATCCGTCCAGAAAGAACGGTTCACATATACAATTTCACCACAATTAGTTTTTTGCTGAAATTGCTGAACGGCCGCTCCCATAAAAAACCCAAACAGTGAAGAATACACGTTGGCCATAACGGTTCCGGCAATGGCTTCCGGAAAGTACCCGATTTGGTGCATCCATTGAAGAATCAGGAAAAGGGTGAGTACCCCAATCAGGGTGTAGGATA
The DNA here is from genome assembly GCF_017641085.1 of Gracilimonas sp. NCBI lineage: Bacteria > Pseudomonadati > Balneolota > Balneolia > Balneolales > Balneolaceae > Gracilimonas > Gracilimonas sp. Next base: position 929,365 of record NZ_JAEPPI010000001.1, read on the forward strand.
TATTTCTGGCCGTGAGTTGATCGAGATAAATGAGCCGTTTATAACCCAGCCAGGTACTGATGGCGGCTGTCGCAATTGCTGATACAACTATCCAGATCATTGGTTAATTTTGGTTAGATATTTAAACAGAAAATACAGATTTGATGGACGCATCCACAACGCCAACGGGCATTGAAGTTAGTAATAAAGATCAGGTTCTGGAAATTTCCTGGGAAGATGGACATACTACTGTTTTTCCACTATATGGACTCCGAAAAAACTGCCCCTGTGTGATGTGCCGAGGGGGACATGGAAGCATGGGCGACTTTGAGCCGGAAGCTTTTTTTGAAGAAAATCCTTCCCGCATCGAAATCCGGAACTTAGAACAGGTTGGGAATCATGCCATACAGATTACCTGGGGAGACGGGCATAATTCCGGGATGTATCAATGGAAAACCTTAAGATGGCTGGATCCCGAAAATCACCGGCCGGGTGACAACAAAGAATAGAAGAGACTACAATTTCTGAACCGCTTTCCTGAACTCTTTTTTAAGCAGGCTCTGAAAGTGATAAACTCCCTGTTCCCGTTTCACTGAAAATCGCCCCTGATCATAAGCGCTGGATTTAAGTCCGCGCTGAACGGCTTCGCATATCTCAACATCCTCAAGCTGAATATCGTGGCTGTATGCAATGTCTTCATCGATGAGACCTGAATTTTGCTTTGCCTGTACATTATCATAAAAATAGCTGAAGATGACTTTGCATTTTTTCGGTGATACCGGCACCACCTTGTTTATTTGTAACCGGCCGGGTAAAATGTTCAGCATCATATTGGGGAAGATGAAGTAGTAAAAGGCTTCTCCGCCGTCCTGAGAATACACACTTTCTTTGGCTTTAAAGGGACTGTGTTGCAGAGAATGCCACGTTTCCGTTTCAGTGACGTACGCTCGGTAGTCGAGCAGATTGGCGAGTTCAGGGTGCACAATCTGGATGTGATAACCTTCCAGGTAATTATCTACATATACTTTCCAGTTGCATTCTACATCATAAATGTGCTCCGAATGAAATTGCAATGCTCCCAGGTTAATAGGGGCAATTCGTTCTTCAATCCCTGATAAAAGAGAAGAAAGCTTCGGAGTTTGAGGGTTTATTTTTGCAAATATAAGTCCCTGCCAGATTTTGATTTCTACAGCTTCAAGCCCGAATTCCTTTTTATCAAACAGCTCAACCAGGTTCCAGTCAGGAATTCCACGGAGTGAACCGTCATCCAGATAGGTCCATCCATGATACTGACACTGCAAAACGGTTTTGGTCCCTTTTTTTACGGCAAGCGGTCCGCCACGATGCTTACACACATTGAAGAAAGCCTTTACCTCATGATCAGCGGTTCTAAAAATTAAAACAGGATTTTGGGCAATGTCGGTGGTATAGGTATCTCCGGGTTCCTGAATCCGGGCCTCGTGGCAAATAAACTGCCAGTGATTTTTAAACAGATGATCCTGTTCAAAGTCGAAGAACTCTGGTTCATAGTACCATCGGGAAGGAATAGTGCTGGCTCTCTCAATGGGTTCGATATCCAGATTTTCTTTGCCAAATAGATTTTTACTGTTTTTTGCCATCATCTGTTTAGAATAAATCTAAATAAAGGTTAATTTAGGGCTCATCAAATATATAACTACCAACAATAAAACCAATCTTATGAAATCCACCATTTTTTCTCTCGTTGCACTGGCAATGATTTTTGCTTCCTGTACGGGACAGGAAGAAGTAAATGTGTATTCAGCGCGTCACTATGATACAGATCAGGCGTTGTATGAAGAATTTACCGAGCAAACCGGAATTGAAGTTAACCTGATTGAAGGTGGCTCTGACGAGCTTATTGAGCGCGTGAAAAGTGAAGGAATTAATTCCCCGGCAGATATTCTCATCACTGTTGATGCCGGCCGGCTTTGGAGAGCCGAAGAAGCAGATATCCTGCAGCCGCTTGAATCTGAAACATTGGAAGAGCGCATTCCTTCTTCTTTCCGACATCCTGATGGACTTTGGGTAGGCCTTTCCAAGCGCGTGCGTGGACTAGTAGTTAATCCTGATGCCGTGGAAAATCATGAAGAACTTACCTATGAAGATTTAGCCGATCCAAGATTTGAAGGTCGTGTATGTATTCGATCTTCCAATAACATCTACAATCAGTCGCTGGTTGCTTCTATGATCGAAACTATTGGTGCAGAAGCTACTGAAGAATGGGCCGAAGGACTGGTATCTAATTTTGCGCGGGATCCCCAGGGTGGAGACAGAGATCAAATCAGAGGAGTTGCTGCCGGTGTATGTGATGTAGCGGTTGCTAATCACTATTACCTTGCCGTAATGATTACCGGCGATGACGAAGCAGACCTCGAAGCGGCTTCCAAGGTTGAATTTGTATTCCCTAACCAAGGAGAAGATGGGCGTGGATCTCACGTTAACATCAGCGGTGCCGGTATCCTGAAAAACGCACCAAACAAAGATAATGCGATTAAATTTTTGGAATACCTGACCACAACGGAAGCTCAGAAATATTATATCGGCGGAAACAACGAATATCCCATCAACGAGAATGCAGAGATTGCTGACGTTCTTAAGGAATTCGGGGAATTTAAAAGCGATGCGGTAAATGTATCCGCTTTAGGAAGAAACAACCCGGAAGCCATCCAAATTATGGACCGGGCCGGCTGGAAATAAACCGCCTTCGGAATAACGAATATTGAACAAGGAACATTGAATGTTGAAGTAAACACTTCGGGGTTTGGTGTTCCTTTTTTTGTTTGGTGAAAATCCGGAAACGATGCTTGCCTGATTGCATAGGAAGGTTCATCATTTCGTCTCGTTTTCTGCTCCGAGTAACTATTCGCTCAGCCGTGAACGGCATGCTTGTGTACTTGAATGCATGGTAATCACTACCAAATAGGGTACCACAATTCTTGATCTATTCCGGTACACAAGCATGGGGTTCAGCCCTGCGCTGCCTGCCAGATGTAAAACTTAAGACCCATCTTATCCATCATTCCGTTTCCCAAAATCAGGTATCTATGCAAGATAGGACAGAAACGGGGTGATGGATGTTTTGAATGGAGGCCGGAACGTTAAACGTTCTTTGTTCGCCATTCGGTGTTCGCTGTTCTACTGCGTTTCAGACTTCCGGGATTTGGCAATCGTACGGCTGATGATGATCACCGGAATAATCCCCACCAGCACAATCATCAAAGCGGCTCCGGCTGATTCTGCCAAGCGCTCATCGGAGGCATAGCGGTACACCTGAACGGCCAGGGTGTCGAAATTGAAAGGGCGGACGATCAGGGTAGCCGGCAGTTCTTTCATCACATCTACAAAAACCAGCAATCCGGCGGTAAGCAACCCTCCCGACATCATGGGGATGTGAATCTTCCGCAACACTTTACTAAAGGTATAACCCATTCCACGGGCGGCTTCATCCATGTTTGGGGTGATTTTTTCCATGCTCGCTTCAACCCCTCCAAACGAAACAGATAGAAACCGAACGAGATAGGCAAACACCATCGCAAAAATCGTCCCACTTAGTAGCAGGCCGGTTGAAAAGCCGAGGTTTTCTCTGAAGAAGGCATCAACGGAATTATCGAAAAGCCCGAAGGGGATAAGGACGCCAACTGCAATCACCGATCCGGGGATGGCATAGCCCAGCGAACTGATCCGGTTAAACAATTTGACGGGTTTTGTAGGGTTAAGTCGCGCCGAATAAGCCATGATAAGCGCAATGCCTACGGCAAGAAACCCGGTTATGGCTGAAACGGTAAAAGAATTAAAAGCCAGCTCAATAAATTCAAAATCAAGATGATTCAGGTTTGAAAAGAACATATCCAGCAGCAGTATTACCGGAAGTATGAATCCCGCTAAAACAGGCAGAAAACAAACCGTGAATGCAGTCCACGATTTAAAACCTTTTAGTTTAAACCGGTTTAGCCTTTTGAAACGACTGGAATTGGCTTTTTCATTACTGATTTTATTTCGAGACCAGCGCTCCAGAATGAGGAGTACGACAATAAAGCCCATCAAAAATGCTGCGAGCTGTGCTGCAGCAGGCCGTTCACCCAGCCCAAACCAGGTGCGATAGATGCCGGTTGTAAAGGTTTGAACACCAAAATACTGTACGGTCCCAAAGTCATTCAGGGTTTCCATCAGGGCAAGGGCGAGTCCGGCCGCAATACCGGGTCGCGCGACAGGCAGAGCCACTTTAAAAAAGCTTTGCCATGTGGAATACCCCATAATCCGGCTGGCTTCGAGGAGGGAGGTGGATTGTTCCAAAAAGGATGAACGCGCCAGCATATAAACATATGGATAGAACGCCAGCGACATAATCAAAACAGCTCCTTCAATAGAACGGATGTTTGGAAACCAGTAAGCATCAATCCCCAAACCAAAGAGGTTACGAATGGTGGTTTGCAGCGGACCGGCAATATCCAGAAAGTCGGTATAGATATAGGCCATCAGGTAGGCGGGAATAGCAAAAGGAAGGATGGAAGCCCACTCGAAGATCCTGCGTCCCGGAAATTCGCACATGGTAATCAGCCAGGCTGATGATACCCCAATCACAATCACCCCAAACGAAACGCCGAAAATAAGTAAGAGGGAGTTTTGGATGTAGTCGCCCAAAACGGTTTCTGCAAGGTGACTCCAAATCTCTCCTGAAGGAGTAAAAATAGAGAATACAACCGTGAGTATAGGTACGGAAATCAACAAAGCGATGACCATGCTGAAGATGGTCCACTTGGGAGATTTCTGCCTGATTTTGGAGGAACCGGGCCGCAAATTTTGAATAGTCGTATGTAGCGCTTTAAGCATGCCTTAAGATACGCTTATCTTAGCTTTTATCAGATGAGATTCCGAAATCATTTTTGAGAACAGATTGCGCTGCATTATATCCACACATCCCGTGAACACCGCCACCCGGAGGAGTTGAAGAGGAGCAGATGTACATGCCGTTGGCAGGAATTTTATAGGGATTCCATTTCAAAACCGGGCGGCCAAAAAGTTGTTTAAAAAACTGTGCTCCTCCATTAATATCTCCACCCACATAATTCGGATTGTACCGTTCAAATCCCTGGGCCGTCATGGTGTGTTTACTAATGATCGTATCTTTGAAGCCCGGTGCAAACCGCTCAATCTGGGTTTCAATTTCTTGTGTCATATCTTTGGTGGAACCGTTCGGCACATGGCAATAAGCCCAAAGCGTGTGTTTACCCTCAGGTGCTCTTGTATCATCAAATAGGCTGGGCTGTGATAACAGTACATACGGTTTATGGTGGTGTTTTCCTTCCCAAACGGCCTTTTCTCCTTCAGCTATTTCATCAAAGGTCCCGCCAAGGTGAAGCGTTCCGGCTTTCCTGCATTCCTCATTAAGCCAGGGAACCGGTTCTGACAACGCCCAATCCATTTTGAAAGCACCCGGCCCGTATTGGTATCGCCGAAGTTTATTGCGGTATGTTTTTGGGAGATGATCGCCGGCAATTTCAACAATTTGATGCGGAGTTAAATCAAAGAGAATGATTTTAGAAGAAGGAATATCAGACAGTGATTTTACTTCCGTATCGGTCTGAATTTCTCCGCCTTGTTTTTTGAAAAGGTTAGCCAGGGCGGTAGTCACAGAAGCCGATCCGCCTTTGGCGATAGGCCAGCCAACCGAGTGAGCAGAACTCCCAAGAACCAAACCAAAAGAAGCACTGAATGCTTTTTCAAGAGGAATGATGCTGTGCGCCGCACAACCCGCAAACAGGGCTTTGGCTTTTCGGGTTTTGAAAAGGGAGTTGCTCAGATGCCTGGCCGAGAACTGCCCGTACCAACCAAAACGAGCCATTAACAGCGGATGTTTGGGGATTCTCAGCGTTCCGAAAATATCCTCAGAAAGGTAATCCCAGTGGTCGACAAACTCGCTGAAAAGCCGGGTGTAGTTTTTCTGATCAGCTCCCAAAGACTCTGCTGTTTCTTCTAACGACCGATAGCAGACGGCCGCATCTCCTTCAGCCAAAGGGTGCGCATAGGGAATTTCGGGGTGAATAAATTCGAGCCCGTGCTCCCTCAGGTTCAAGGTGTTCAGGAAAGGGGAGCCGGCCGTTGTTGGTAAAACGGCCGCACAAATATCATGCAAAAAGCCCGGCTCGGTGATTTCCTGTGTTCGGGTACCACCGCCGATGGTCGGCTTGGCTTCTAAAACCAACACTTTCAATCCTTCCTGCGAAAGCCGAACGGCGGCGCTCAGTCCGTTTGGACCTGATCCGACAATGACGGCATCGTATTCTGGATTGGGTGTATTCAACGGTTATGGGTTTACTCTTTCCTCAGCCATTTTAAGGGCATCGTAGGCATTGATAATGCCGCCGGTTGCTGAAAGTTCAGAGAAATGAATGGGTTCATCGGATCCGGGCTTGTAAACCACCTGATCTACTTTGGTGACGGTTTTCAGCATAATTTCTTTAACCTCAGTAGCGGTTAATTCCGGGTAGTACGACATGATTAAAGCCGCAACTCCCGCTACCACCGGAGAAGCCATACTGGTTCCGCTTTCCATTTTATATTCATCATCCGGGTAGGTAGAATATACATCAACGCCGGGGGCAAAAAGATCAACGGTTTCTTTTCCATAGTTGCTGAAGCTGGCGACCAGTGTTGAATCGGACTCCCAGGAGGTAGCCCCCACACTCAGGTAGTTTTTGGCAAAACCGCCATTCTCGTAAAATCGGGTGGGGTAGGAGTCAGTGCTGTCCACATTGTCACTGCCATTACCGGAACCTGAAATCATCAGAACTCCCATGCTGTCGGCAAATTGCATAGCATCATCTACGTAAAATTTTTGAGGAGAATATCCTTTTCCAAAGCTCATATTAATGACATCTGCTCCGTTTTCGGCTGCATACCGGATGGCGTTGGCTACATCTTTATCACGCTCGTCACCATCGGGTACGGTTCGCAGTATCATCAATTCGATATCGGCAATTCCCATTGCACCCAGGTTGTTATCCCGAATGGCGCCTACAATACCGGCTACATGAGTGCCGTGCTCGCTGCCTGGACCGGTAACGTCATTGTTGCCATAAAACCGGTTGCTGAGGTCATCATAATCATCACCTACAATATCCCGGGGATTGAAATCGGGATTCAAACCGTAATCAGCTAATCCCTGCACATGCTCATAATAATCTTCAAGGTCTTGTATATCAGATTCGGTTGCGCCGTTGCTTTTCAGGTAGTTCATGATCTGCTTGGCTTGCTGAACCTGTTGGGTATCGCTTGATTTGATTTCCAGGTCTTTTGCACTTAACGAATCGATGTTGGACACCCCAAGTGCCTGCTTGGCAAACATGATGGCTTGTCTGGATTGGCCAACCTGAGTAAGTTCACGATCGTTTTGTTCTTTACGACGCTCAAAAGCAGCTTTTATCTCCTGGTAATAGTCAAATTCATCCTGATTTTCTTCAGCTACGGAGTCTTCACTCATTCCGGCATACTTATCACTAAGCTTGGCAAATAGCCGGGTAACTTCGTAAGTATCTTTATCAACATGGGTACTGTCGGGGCCTCCAATAAAATTCCAGCCGTAAATATCATCCACATATCCGTTTCCGTCATCATCGGCGTTATTGCCGGGAATTTCGTCCTCATTCACCCATACATTTTCCTGCAAATCCTCATGGTCGATATCGGTGCCCGAATCAATAATGGCAACAATCACTTTTTGCTTTGGCGATTTGCCGGCCAGGATATCAGCGTAGGCGCGTTCCACTCCGGTTCCGTAATAAGGAGTAGCGTCGGAGGGAGTGAGATGCCAGGTTTCCGTGGCGGTGATTTTCTCTGCTTCTGATTCAGAAACCATTTCTGTATCGGTTTCTTTCTCTGATGAAGAAGTAGTTTCCGTGGTTGATTTAGTTCCGGCACAACTCACGGTAAAGAGTGTGACAAAAAGAAGGGTGAAGAGCTTGGATGTAAGGTTCATAAAGGTATTGCTGTAGATATAATTGAATTTTGAATTAACAACGATCAGGAAGTCTGTTTCATTCTCAGGATCAGAGAATCTGCAACCACCGTTGACCCGATAATAAACGTCAATACCATGATACTCGCAACAGGTTCCCAAATAATGAAACCGCCGAAGGTACCTAACACAGCTCCCAGATACTGAATATACTGGAGCTGGTCGTTACTGGCGTTCTTAATCAATTGCTCGAGTTTCTTTTCATCATACTGGCGCAGATTGTCTTCAACCAGAGCGTGCACGTCAAGTTGGTTGATGAGTTTATACAACAGGTTGGTAACCATTTCTTCTATCACCGAACCGTGTTCGTCCAGTTTATCGGGAAGGTCATCCAGGAACACATCCATTTTATTAAGCCCGTTTTCGATACCGGTAGGGAGCTTAACCAGCGCACTTTCCACGAGGTCCTGCATTTCACGTCCTTTCAGAAAGCTATAGGCTTTGATGGCCACTTTCTCGAAGGAATTCTCATCAATGGCATCATCAATTTGTTGAATCAGTTTTTTAGCGATGGATGATCGCACTTCGGGGTCGGCAATCATTTCATCCACATAACTGACAACCAGGGCTTTCAGGTTTTCACGAAATTCGGGGTCGTCAATAATATTACGGACGTAAATGGTGGCTTTTTCACGGTACTTGGCAATAGCCTGAGACTCGTGAATTTTTCGCTTGATGATTTCCGGGTTAATCAGGTCTTCGGAAACAGCTCGGGCCAGTCGATAGGCAATACGGTCTTTTTGAGCGGGGATAAGTCCCTGCCCAAGAATAGGTCGCTTGTGAGTGGGCCTGAATAACATGGTGATAGCCAGCCAGTTGGTCAAAAAACCAATGAGCCCGCTAATACTGATAATTCGCAGCAATCCTTCAAAGGAAAAGGTATGTCCGAACAGTTCTGCCGACATTCCGTTGAAATCCCAGAAAAAAGAGGTAATAAATACAGCTAACAGCAGGTAAGGAACAGCGAAAAGCAGGTTCATTAACCACCGGTGTTCGGTTACTTTTTTTGGAGGGATGGCAAGTTCGCCCTTTTTTTCGGGCAGGGTAGAGTGTTTATCCACCTGATTGCGGATGAGCTCCCAGAGCCGGGAACCGTATTGCTTGCTTCGCTCTTTAATAATGTCTGTATTGTCCTGTTTATTCATCCGTAGTTTTGGACTGATGTACGCAGAAATTCCCTATTTGTTGGCTTCGGCAAGGGCTAAATATTTATTCTCAAGCTCGGTCATGGCCTCTTTTTCCTTATCTGAGGAATCTTCATAACCAATCAGGTGAAGGAGCCCGTGAATAAAAATTCGCTGAAATTCTCTTTCCACCGGTTCTTTGAATTCAGCTGATTGTTCAATAATTCTCGGAGCACAACAAAAAAGGGTGCCTTCAATGGCTTCATTACCTTTCGAGCCGGGCTCATCATCATACCGAAAAGAAATTATATCGGTAACGTAGTATCGGTTCAGGTGCTCTTTATTGATCCTGACAATTTCCTGCTCACTCACAAAAACAAGTTCAACCAGGGAGAAAGAGACACCTTCTTTATCTGAAATTATCTTCAGGATGGATTCTGCCTTCGAGCGGCTTAACGGAACCTTCTCATCGCTTTCATTAAAAAGTTGAAGGATGGAAGAATCTGTTTTCAAGTGGGTGGTTTTAGAAGGTGAAATCGTCGTCCATCGACTCGGTGAGGGAGAGGGCAATGCCACACATCATCAAATCTTCGGGAAGCTGGGTGAAGTCGCCGCTCAGGATGGAATGATCCACATTGGCGTATAAACTACAGCCGGCTGTTTTTTCAACAATAAGGCCCGATGTTTTTTCGCCGGATTTACCGAAGAAGGTAACCTGCTGAAGCATCTCACTGGCAACAAAAGCCGTACAGTTGTGAAGCTGTAAAAAGGTATTGTACGCATACACAGATACCATGTTCATCTGTTCGTCATTCACATCCAGCCCGAGATGAATTTCAAGGGCCAGTTTTCGAGGCTCTTCCTCATTTTTAACCTCGAACCTGAACACGTCGTTACCCAGGGGTTTTGGTTTGGTTCCCAAAACCTTACCGATGGCATCAATATTTTCTTTTGTAAACTGGTGAATCATAGCTGGCTCATTAATTGTGCCGAAATATACGGCACCTTCTCATAAGTTTAAATGAAAGAGTTAATCGATTCCGTAACGTTGAATTTCCTGCTCACTGGCTTCTTTTGTAGCCGGCATAGGAGGGAAACTGCTGCCCATCAACATATTTACTTCTTCAGAAAGCGCATTGGCTTCTTCGGTGTTGCCACCCTGATAATAAGTGTACTGAATTAATACCAGTGATTGACGTGCCGTTCGAACCGCAGTCAGGTATTGCTGAGCATCACTATTCAGCTGCTCCAGTTGCGGACGAATTTCACGCTGTGTGCGAATGTCGCCACGTGATTGTGCGCTTTGAAGTTGCTGATTCAGCTCGTTGAATTCAGCCTCTATATCAGAGAAACGATTCAGGTTCTTCTCAAGCTTTTCCTTGATGTCTTCTACAGCTGTACCGGCAAGACGCATGGCATCATCATGAAGATCAACCTGAGCGTATCTTACGGCATAAAGTAATTTAAGCGACTCATTGGTTTCCGAAGGACGGAAAGGGATTTTTTCTTCTCCCCACTTCAGCCAGTATTGAGCACTGTCAATCTTACCTTCCTCACGGTAGGTCATCGCCAGCGACATAAAGTTAAAGCGGTAGTTGCTGAGCATACGGCGGATGTTCTCATCGAAATAAACATCCGGGTTATTCCATTCGCGGAATTTGAAATTCTCAACACGATCGGTGAAGATTTTTGGATTGATGTGTCCTTCGCGTCCGGCTCCGAAATTTTTAGGAACTACGCGATAGGCTTTTCCTTCCGTTCGGAAGTAATCCTGCAGGTTAAGCTGGCTTTCACCGGAAACCGTGTTTGCAAAGTAAACAGGACGCAACCAGTTGTTGTTTTGCAGGATATCCAGAATCAACCGATCCTGTACCTGCAGGTAATAAATGCGGTCACCTTGTTGGTTTTGCCCGTAAAAACGGCCATTTAAATTCCATGTTACTTCATTATCGAGGGAATCAACCGGCATTTCGAAGTCAACACCTTTCTGCAAAAGAGGCAGAGAGGTATCCGGTTTAACGCCGATGGCTTCTTTGTAATTCATGTCTTCTGAAAATGCATTCTTCAGCATTTCCTTATCCACCGGGATGGTAATATCCTGTGGCTGCCACTGGCTGATGCCGGCGGTAACCCGGTCCACTTCCTCATCTGAAAGAGAGATAGGCAGCGGAGCTGATTCGTGCGACCATTGGTCTCTGAGCTGCTTAATATACCAGTCGGTATTCAACAGGCTCAGACAAACGATTCGCACATCGGTACGAACGCCTTCCACTTCCTGCGCATACCAGAGCGGGAAGGTGTCATTATCACCATTCGTAAATAAAATAGCATTTGGAGCTACGGACTCCAGCAGGTTTCGGGCATAGTCAGGAGCTACGTACCGGTTGCTACGGTCGTGGTCATCCCAGTTCTGATAGCCCATCCACACAGGGGAGGCAAGCAGGCATAAAACAACGGCTGCATATCCCAATATTCTGTTGTTGGCGTATTGTTTGATGAGTTCAATAATCCCTGTTACTCCAAGCCCGAGCCATATCGAAAAGGCAAAGAAGGAGCCCACGTAGGCATAATCCCGCTCACGCGGCTGATATGGAGGTTGATTCAGGAACACAATAATCGCCAACCCCGTGACAATAAAGAGTGCGAGTATAGCGAGTGCCCGTTTCCAGTCGGAGCTGAAGTGGAAAATCATCCCAAATAAACCCAGCAAAAACGGGATAAAGAAATAGGCATTGCTGGCGGGGTTATCGGGATAGGCCGGCTCCTCAAATCCGGACCGCCAACCCGTATCCTGAATATCAGCCTCACGACCTATGAAGTTCCAGTTGAAGTAACGGATGTACATGTGGTTAACCTGGTAATCCCAGAAGAAAGCCCAGTCAGAATTATAACGCCCGTAGTAATCAAGGTGATTGGGGGCCGGAGAATAACGGCGCGGGAAAAACTCTTCTTCAGAGCGGTCAATTTGTCCGGTTTGGTCGTTGTAATTGTTGCCCTTTAAAATAGGTGTAGCTCCGTACTGCTCACGCTTCAGATAACTGATAAAAGCTTCAACGGTTTCAGGGTCATTCTCGTCAATGGGGGGATCGGCGATGGAGCGGATCATAATCACGGAATAGGAGGAGAACCCGATCAAAATCATCGCGTAACTGATGGCAATGATATTAGCTATGCGCATTTTGTGTTTATGCGTGTAGTAAATAGCATAAGCTACAGCGGCCATAAACAGAAAGATGAACAACATGGGGCCGATAAGTCCATAGGATGCTTCATCCACACTGTTGGCCATGGTTGGAATCATCTGAATGGTAAACGGATACACCGAGAAGAAGGCGATGACGGCTCCAACACCCATCAATAAAAACGACTTCCACTCAAATTCCTTAAGCTTGAAGTACACTATCAGGGCTACAAAGAACAGGGCAAGCAAGTTCAAGAGGTGAACACCAATCGCTATACCAAACATATAGGCAATCAAAACCAGCCAGCGTTCATTATAAGGTTTGTCGAAATTTTCAGCCCACTTCAACGCCATCCAAACTACAATAGAGGTAAAAAACATGGACATGGCATACACTTCGGCTTCCACAGCGCTAAACCAGAAGGTATCGGTTACGGCAAAGGTGAGGGCTCCGACCAAAGCACCTCCATACATCCCGATTTTATCCATCATTTCCATGGAATCAGGATTACCTTTCCATTCGCGAACCAGGCGAACCACAATCAGGTACAAAAACATCACCGTGAAGGCAGATGTAAGCGCACTTATAAAGTTGATGCTAACGGCAATGTATTCAGCCGGCATAAACATGGAGAAAAGTCGCCCAACGATGGAATAAAAGGGAGCGCCCGGAGGGTGATTTACCTGCAAGCCGTGTGCAACGGCAATGAACTCACCGGCATCCCAAAAACTGGCGGTGGGCGCGAGGGTTAGCGTGTATATAACAAGTGAAACAAAAAAGGTAAAAAGAGCGAGATATCTGTTGGTCGTTTTATGATCTGAAAGCATGTAAAATTGGTTAGCTGCTCAAAAAAGTTTTTGGATATTCGTAGATAACATTTTATGATAGGCTCGCAATTATAAGCACAGCCTTATACTAATCAAAATGTAAGATACATAAGAATTTAAACTTCTCGCAGCTAAAACGGGAAAGTTCGAATCGTATTTTCAACTTTAAATATTTTTGCATGTCAGCGAATACAAAAGAACGTTTTTCTTCAAAGCTGGGATTGATTTTAAGCGTGCTCGGGATCGCCATTGGAACGGGTAATATCTGGCGGTTTCCCCGAATAGCAGCTCAGAACGGAGGAGAGGAAGGAGCCGGGGCTTTCCTCTTTGCCTGGATTTGCTTTCTGATCCTGTGGTCTATTCCCCTCATTATTGCGGAATATGGAATGGGGCGAAATGGCCGAAAAGGCGTGGTTGGTTCTTTTGTTGAACTTATTGGTGAGAAGAAAGGCTGGCTGGGTGGATTTGTAGGCTTTGTAGCCACAGCTATCATGTTTTACTACAGTGTGGTAGCTGGCTGGTGTCTGTACTATTTAATTACCAGCATCACCGAAGCCTTACCGGCAAACCTGCAGCAGGCCAATGCTATTTGGGATGGATTCCAGGGTTCCAGCTGGCCGCTTATTGCTCATGCCTTTGTGATGTGCGTGGGGGGCTTTATCGTTATTAAGGGCATTTCCTCCATCGAGAAAGTAAATAAAGTATTGATTCCTTCCTTGTTGCTGGTACTGATTGTTTCCCTGTTTAAAGCCCTTTCGCTTGAAGGCAGCGGACTTGGTATAGAATATCTCTTTACCCCGGATTGGTCAACATTGAAGAAGCCGGAGATCTGGCTGGAAGCACTCACACAAAATGCCTGGGATACCGGTGCTGCCTGGGGACTGATTTTGACCTATGCCGCATACATGCGCAAGACCGATGACGTTACCATTACTGCGTTCCAGACCGGAATTGGTAATAACATGGTTTCGTTGCTGGCGGCCATCATCATTTTCTCAACCGTGTTTGGTACGTTGAGCCCACAGATGGGAAGTGGTGAAATTCTGGATGTGATGAAGACCTCCGGACCTGCTTCAACGGGACTGACCTTTATCTGGATGCCTCAGCTATTTGCAACTATGGGAGGCGGAGGTATTTTTGCCATCCTGTTTTTCCTGGGTTTGACGTTTGCCGCTTTCAGTTCACTGATTTCCATGATTGAACTGGCTGTAAAAGTATTTGTGGATATGGGAGCCGAGCGAAAACGAGCTACTTTAATCATATGTGCTGCTGGTTTCGGATTCGGAATTCCTTCTGCGTTAAACCTGACATTCTTCGCCAATCAGGACTTTGTTTGGGGCGTTGGATTGATGGTTTCCGGTGCACTCATTTCCTATGCCGTCATTAAATACGGAACCCAAAAGTTCCGAGAAGAGCTTATCAATACAGAAGACCGTTCAACGACTTTAGGCTCCTGGTGGGAAATCTTCATCAAGTATGTGGTGCCGATTGAAGTGGTTACCCTGCTGGGTTGGTGGATGTATCTCTCTGCTACTACTTATGCTCCGGACACCTGGTACAATCCGTTGAGTCCTTTTTCTGTGATGACAGTTGTGCTTCAATGGGGGCTTGCGCTTCTTCTTGTGTGGTTTTTCCGCAAGCGATTGATGAAGAGCAATAAGTAAGTAAAAAGCCCCGAGACATTGCCGGGGCGTATTTCTTAGTTCGTTTCTTGTGAGTCGTTCTTTTTATTGCTCTTCATTTTGTCTATTGCGATAGGAATTATAAATAACGAGAACGCAATAACAACGACCACAATTGAAAACAGATCGATTTCCATCTTGATATAAATTTAAATATGAAATTGATTTTCATGAGCAACAGGCTCATGATTTTTGATAAACGAAACAGCCCTGGGTCGGGCCGATATCAGGATGGCTTATAGAAATGAGTGGAAAGGGAAGAGTAGTATTTTGTTGGTCTGACTTTCATCTATCAGGGCAGAGAATTTTAAATAGGTTGAATCGGGCGAACAACTGAAAGTGTGTTGACGAGAGGAGAAAGCAAGTAATTCGTGATCTTCTTCAGTATTAGAATCAGATAGCCGCTCCCTGAAACTACCCCCGCTCTCCCCAGATGCAGCTGATGAAAATAATAAAGCTTGACCGGATGCCCATGTATTCCCAAATTCAATACTTTCGGTTTGCTTTATTTCTACACTTGAGCTGGAATTGGTAGTACCGGCAAGGATTTGATTAATCCCGCTGTTAAGCAATACTACTAAAAAAGGAAGCAAAAATTTCATGCTCAAAATATACATCAATTTACCCTGAGAATTTGTACAAAAAGGGTGGGGTCAACTTCAGGATTTATAAATCATACCCGACTTCTGAATCCTTAATCGGAACCCAAACTTCTTCTTCTGCTTCGGGATCAGTGGGATCATAGTCTTCTTTCATGACTTCAAAATGAGGACGGTTATCCAGTTCGTAGAAGGTGCCCGGCAGCCATTCGCTGTGAATGTATTGACTGGTTTTTGGGAAATCGGAGGGCAGACCTTTATGGATGAACACGGCATATTTACCGCCGGCCAGTGTAAAATTCTCCATTCCATTTGTCAGTTCCCCAAAATCATTAACCTCCACAGCCGCCCACTTCTCGAAAGGGGTATCCGGAGTAAAGCTTTCTGAACTCAAATCATCATCAAAAACCTGCACCGAATATAAACCGGACCCGGTCATATTTTCTATTTGGTGGACATGAGGATGAAACGACTTCCACAACTCACCGGTCTGATCTTTAGCCAGAGAAGTGCGAATACGTTTTCCCACAAGTTTTATATCCGAGATGGTGACAATACGGGGTTCCTGCATAGCATTATTATTTAGGGGTGAGTGAGGAGGTGAATGATAAACAGGTATGCAGCCACAATTCTAAATCCTGATCTTTTTGTACTCCTTGTGGTGATACATAGATCATTCCTTTCATGGGCCGGCCGGTAAAATCCATTTTATGGGCATGAGGTTTAGAAAGACTTTCTTCATAACGGTCGGGACCCACTCTGGCCATAAGTTTATCGTTAACAATGCCAAATGCCATGTGACCGGAAACCATGAAGCAGAGCCCGCCAAACATTTTCTTCTCTACTACATTATTCTGATCCTGCAGCAGGTTCCGAATCCGCTCCGCTAAACCCTCGTCAAAAGCCATATTCTATATATGAATTACAAACCCAAAAGGAATTAGCGCAAATAATAGATTAGAAACAAGAGGGAATAGTCAGCTCTGATGCAAAACCTTTGGGTAAGAATAACTCACATTTATGAGGCATAAAGTGGTCATCCTGAACCTGAATAGTATGACTCAATCAAGGTAATCTTTCAATCCCTTTAATCAAGGTTCAAAAATTAAGGAACCTTGATTGGCTTGATTTAATGATTGCTATGATTGCTAATCAAAACGGGACAATGAAGAATTACTTACCCAGCATTTCTTGGTAAAGATTTTTAGCTATCGCTTAGATTCACGTTTACCACTCATGGGACCTAACCAACAAATAGCAGCTCACAACCTTTTCTGCCAATACCCCACATCCAGCCATTGCCCGAATTTGTACCCGATTTCTTTGAAATGTGCCACTTTCTCCATCCCAAACTTCTCGTGGAGGGCGATGCTGGCATCATTCGGTAAGGTGATGCCGCCAATGGCAAGATGAATATCCTTCTTTTGAAGTTCGGTGAATAAAGCCTGGTAGAGTTTGGTTCCCCATCCATTTCCCTGCCGGTTATGGTCCACATACACCGATATCTCTACCGAATGCCGGTAAGCAGATCGCTCTTTCCATTTGGTGGCATAGGCATAACCTACTTTCTTGTCCTGTTCTTCAGCAACCAGCCAGGGAAGTGCAGATGATTCTACTTTATGTATGCGGGATTGGATTTCTTCGGGGGTGATTTTCTCCTCTTCAAAAGTAACGGTCGTATCCAGTATGTAGTAATTGTAGATATCGGTTAAGGCATAAGTATCTTCAGGCTGAACAGGACGAATCATTATTCTTCAATTTCGAACATCCGCACGGCATTATCCCATAGAATGTCGTCTTTCTGGTTTTGACTTAGATATGGAGCTTCCCGTATGGTTTGCACCGATTTCCCGATGAGTTGCGGCCAGGCCATTTGCAGAGTGCCGAATAAAATTTTGTCGCTTCCTGCCGTAGCTACCGCCTCTTTTAATAACCGGTTGAAAAGTTCATCTCCCAAAAGCCAAACGGCAACGGAAGTTTCCATATACACATTGGGGTAAGTACTTAGCATATACAGACCCTCATCAAAAAAGGGCCAGCCCATATGCATCATCACGATCTGCAGGTCGGGAAAATCCATGACCACATCCTCGACCAGCAGCGGGTTGGCTGTTCCAATCCTGAAGGCCGGACTCAAGACTTGCTGAGGGTTTGGACCCGAAAAGCCGGTATGTATTAACACCGGAACTCCGTGCTTTTGCGCTACTTCGTAATAGGGATAGAGGTCAGGTGTATTAAGCGGAATCCCCTCATAAACAAGCCCGAGTTCTCCTAATGCTGCATATTTTCCTGAAAGTACATCTTCTTCAAACTGTCGTGCAGCCCCTGTATGATCTTCAAGTGATAAGTCTGGCTCATAAGAAAGCATAAATCGTTCTGGTTGTTCTTGGAGGAATGATTCTTTGTATACGCCATGGCTCAGCAATCCGTACCGGATGTTGTGAGCATCCATTTCTTCAAAACTCTGGCGGAAAAGTGCAGCACTGTCGGCCGCCATTTCCCCATATTTTTCCACCCGGTGAATACCATAATCAACATCCTTCATCGCTCTTTCAAACCAGGCAGGATTTACTCCCTGCATGGCCACATCGAAAACAGGGTCTTGCATATCAGGTGCTTTTTGGTCTTTAGAAATGCATCCCGAAACAAAGAAAAGGAGAGCAGTAAGAAGGAAATTTAGGTGAGAACTCATACAATTAATTTTCAGGGAAATAGCGAAATTATATCTTTAGAAACAAGAGGGTAAGGTCATAATCGGATGCATTCAAGCGGTATATTCGTTACCATAGTTTGATGGAAGAGCGCAAACCAAAACGATCTAAAAAGCCCTGGCCCACCAAAGATGCCATGGAGCAGGTATATCAAAAGAATTTATGGGGTGGAGGGCATGCGGATTTCTATTCCGGAACCGGTTCGCATCATCCCGAGTTGGTTGAACCTTATGTAGAGGCTGTGGCTTCTTTTCTGCTTTCTTTTGAAGAACCCCCGGTGGTTTGTGATATGGGATGTGGCGACTTCAACGTAGGCAAGGAGTTGGTAAAGCATACCAAGAAGTATGTGGGGGTAGATATCGTACCGGATCTTATTGAACGAAACAGAGAGAAATTTGAGGCCGACCACCTGGAATTCCGTTGTCTGGATATTGCCGAAGATGAATGGCCGCCGGCAGATTGTGTGATCCTAAGGCAGGTGTTGCAGCATCTTTCGAATGCAGAGATTCAGCGTATTGTGAGTAAGCTGTATAACTATGAGTATATCATTTTAACCGAACACCTGCCCGAAGGCGATTTTGAACCCAATAAAGACATCATTTCAGGTCAGGGAACCCGGCTAAAAAAGGGGAGCGGAGTTGATTTGTTGGCACTACCATTTAACCTTCGGGTTCAAAAAAAAGAACAATGGCTGGCTGTTCCCGCAAAGGAATGGGGCGGGGTTCTGGTGACTACGCTTTACAGAATACAGGCCGTGGCTCATGAGGGCAACTAGCCCTCTTTAGCCCTCGTCCAGCTGTCGGAGATGGATCTTAGCCCTCGTTCCCAACATCCCTGTTGGGAACGCCCGCCCGGACCTCCCGGTCCTGATTTAGAATTATTTTGTAAGGAGTTCCATTCTTAGCCCTCTAACTGTTAAAAAAGAAACAATGGGACGAAGCCGATACAAATTTTATGAATCACACTACCCGTACTTTGTCAGCAGCACCTTACTGGAAGAGCTTCCGCTATTTTCAAAACCTCAAGTTGCACAGGTATTACTTGAACAGTTTATGGTGCTGTAAAATATGAGGTCGGTTAAGGTATATGCGTATGTAATCATGCCTAATCATTTTCATGCGATGGTACAGGGAGAGCAATTATCAAAAAAGCTCAGGCTTACAAAATCCTATGCTGCGCGACAGATACTGGAGGTGTTAAAGAGGAATGGACATACCCGGTGGCTGCAGAAGTTGAAAGAATGCAAACGGTCTTATAAAAGACACCGCACCTTTCAAGTGTGGGAAGAGGGGCTGCATCCAAAGCAACTCAGTACGACGGTAATGATGGCTCAGAAGATTGCATACATTCATCAGAATCCTGTAAAGGCGGGTTGGGTGATTGCTCCGGATGACTGGAGGTATTCATCTGCAGGAAATTACCTGGGCTGGCAGGGATTGATTCCGGTTACCTTATTTGCTGGTTAAAGGTTTGGTTAGCTTACATGCTTTTGCACGGGCGGACCGGGTGGTCCACTATAGCATTCCCAACAGGGAAATATTATCCGAACGAGGGTATTATTAGGAAGAACGAGTCAAAACCGCTTTTGCAATCTTTTCTGACCCTTCTTATTCGGATAATACCCCGTTCAATTATAAGCGAAGGTGCGAAAAATCTTTCTAAAAGTACAAACCCATTATTTACAAGTGGCTGAAATGTAAAGGAGTAGGGTATGAGCAGTCTTTGATGGTAGGCAGGTGCTTTCGCTCGGAATGACTTTGGTGAAGCCGTAAGAGAAAGCTAATCTAATGTCATCCCGCGGCGAATGCCCGGGATCTGGTTGTATTACAAGTGCAGAAGCTTAAACATGATACCGGATTCCTGCCTTCGCAGGAATGACATGCTATTTATCCAAATGATACCGCAGCGCCATCTGTATGCAAATTCGAAGTTCTTTTTCTGGGAGTTCGGTATCGGCTGGTAAAAGAATGGCGCGGTTTCCCTCAAACTCAAGCTCATCACCAAACATGCTTCGGTAGGTTTCAATTAAAGAGGTATTACAGCTTACATACATCCCAATCTGATCCGGGCTTTTCTCTTTCCAGTCTATGCGTACGGTGGTTCCGCTCTTGGGTCGTTTGGTAAGGTAAGCCGGCTCACTCCATTTCAGCGTTTCCTCCAGTTCACCTACGCCCTCCGTGCTACCGGCCACCTCATAAATCAGCCCCCGCAACCGCTCCATCTTAACCCTGATATGCTCCGGGTACGCCTCAAACTTTTCCTTTACACCATTATCCATTTCCGGTCATTTTTAATCGCTAATCGTCACTGGTAACTGGTAACTGGTAACTGGTAACTGGTAACTGGTAACTGGTCACTGGTCACTGGTCACTGGTCCAACATCCCAAACTCATACTCCTTCGGCGGGTCCACACCCTTTAAATGTTCCACAAAATAATCCCAACGCTTTCGCATCATATAATCCTCGCTGTAATAGCCGTGTCCGCGGTTCGGAAACATGATCATGTCAAAGTCTTTGTTAGCTTCAATCAGAGCGTTTACGACCAGCAGTGTGTTGTAAGGAGGGACGTTACTGTCGAGCGTACCATGGGTGATCAGCAGCTTGCCTTCCAGGCTGTCGGCCAGTAATTGGTTGGCCTGATTGTCGTAGTTGGTGGACTGATCGTCAGTAGCTCCATCAATATTGGTGGCTTTAAGCAGTCCCTGCCATTTCTCTCCCCATGGATCGGCATAGTTTCGGTTGTCATGGTTACCGGCGCCTGAAACTGCGACATCATAAAAACCGGGATAGGCGAAAAGGGCACGGGTAGAGGCAAACCCACCTCCGGAATGACCGAAAATCCCCACACGGCTGATGTCCATCCAGGAATGACGATCACCAAGCTGTTCAATCATGGTAATTTGATCGGGGAGGCCATTGTCGCCCATGTTGCCATAATAGAAGTCATGAAATTCTTTAGAGCGGCCAGGCGTACCCATCGCATCCACTTCAACCACAATAAAGCCGAGTTCTGCCAGGGCTTGCTTATCGGAACGGGCGGCACGGAAAGCACGACTGCCTACGCTTCCGGTTTGCGGGCCGGGGTAAATGTAATTCAACACAGGGTACGACTCCGATGAGCTGAAATTGGACGGCTTATACATCAATCCGTATAAATCAGTGACCCCGTCTCTGGCTTTAACAGAAAACGGAACCGGCGGTACCCAGCCGTTGGCCTGCAGTTCTGAAATATCAGCGGATGCAAGTTCAACGAGCACCTCACCATCCATGTTTCGGATAACGGAAGTGGGGGGAGTGGTTGGGGTAGACCGGGTATCTACAAAGTAGTTTCCGGATTCAGAGACTTCGATTTCGTGATGCGCTTCCTCAGGTGTTAGCAGGCGGAGCTCGGTTCCGTCAAAGTTCACCCTGTAAAAATATTCGAAATAGGGATCGCCTTCCTCACGTACCGCACCGGTGAAATAGATAGTTCGGGAATCTTCATCCACGTGACGAACCTGATTCACATTCCAGTCTCCGGAGGTGATCTGGTTCTTGAGCTTGCCGGATTGAAGGTCATAGAGATATAAATGTCCCCAGTTATCCCGCTGTGAATACCAAATCACTTCTTTGCTTTCGTTCAGCACGTGCCAGTTCACCATGTCGTTACCGGATTCGAAAAAGGTGTCGGTTTCTTCAGTCAGCACAGACCGAACACTGCCGGTAGTTGGATTAGCGGTTTGAAGGTGTACATCCTGATGATCCCGGGATACAGTTACAAAAGCCAGCGTATTGCTGTCGTTACTCCATTCATTATCCAGGAAGGAACCGCTCCAGTCCGCAATATGATCGGTGATGGTTGAACGCTGAGGGTCAGGAGATTTGCGCAGCCTGACTACTTTCGGTGCAGGTTCCAGGTTAATAACCACCCGGTGAATGCGGAAAATTACACTGTCGCCCGGTAAGGGATATTTCCAGGCTTCCAGCTCAGGGTGGCCCACTTTTGTGGAAGCGAGGTACATTTCTCCAACTCCGCGTGCATCCTGTTGAAAGGTCGAAATTCGTTTTGAATCGGGTGACCATAACACCACAGGGCCGTCTCTTTTCACCCAACCGGCATTGTTGGTGGCGTAGCCGAAGTTCTCGCGGCCGTCATAAGTAAGCTGAGTAACCCGGTCGGTTTCGAGATTCCTCATAAAGAGATTATGCTCCCTGATAAACACCGATTTCTTTCCATCGGGAGAAACCGATTCATTCCAATAATTGCGCACCTCATCGCGGGTGACTTCACAATCGTAGCCTGTTAGTTCACACCGGTATTCTTTGCTGTCTGCAGAAAAAGTGATAGCTTCGCCACCGTCGGTAAAGTCAAAACTCCGGAAGGGCAGGTCAAGCGGTTCCACATCTTCGCCCATCATTCCTGATAAAACATCAGCAAGCCGGTCGTGGTCAAAGGCCCGTTCTTTGGTTCCGGCTTTGGGATCAGCCATCATAAATTCAGTTCCGTCCGCTAAAGAATGGCGGTAAATAAGGCGGTCATCATCCAGCCATTCCTCGCCGGCAATAGTTCCGTGAACCAGATCATTGGTATGTCCCGAAAGCATTTTCTCGGCTCTCTGGTAGTCTTCTTCGGAAACTTTTTCGGAGTAAATTTTACAGCCTGAAGCTATCAGTATTAAAGAGGACAGGAGAATGAGGAGGGGGAAAGAGCGATAGGGTAAAAATCTCATAGGGAAATTTAGTTGGTTGTGTTTGGTGTTGCGAATATAGAGAATCGTGAGATTTCTACAAGTAAAAGGTTGTGGTAACATTTGTTTGTAACAAAGAATCAAAATGCTAAGCTATTAAATGAAAGACCGTTGAAATGGGTATTTGTGACAAAATAGGTTGCCGGTGTTTTAGTCTTCCTGAAAATGCATAAGTTCAACCCATGAAATTTCTACGATCTATCTTCGATTTTTATCTGCAAAGCAGTATTCATGTAGGGCTTGCCGTAATGGCTCTTGCTGCGCTTTCGGTGATGCAATTTGGTTTTGTGCCGGAGCCAACGTTATTGCTTTTCATTTGGCTGGGAACCATCTGCGGGTATAATTTTGTGAAGTATGCCGGTATCTCAAATCGTCATCACCTGGAAATCACCAAGAACGTATTGTTGATCCGGATTTTTACGGTCTGCTGTTTTGCCGGATTCTTATACTTCGGCAGGTTGCTTCCGGTTTATATTTGGTACCCAACAGGCATCGTAGGAGTGCTTACCGTTTTATACACCGTACCGTTCTTCAGGCAAAAAAATTTGAGGAGCTTTAAAGGATTCAAAGTGTTGGTGATTGCGGCGGTGTGGGTTGGGTTTACCGTAGTTCTGCCACTTCAGTACCATTACATGAATTTTTGGAGTGAACGCGTACTTCTGCAGAGTACAGAGGTTTTCCTTTTTGTTATCGTGTTAATGTTGCCTTTTGAAATCAGAGATTTGAAATACGACAAACCCGGTCTTTCAACCATTCCTCAAATATTTGGGATTACGAAAACCAAGTGGCTGGGAACAGCTTTGGCGGGGGTTATTGCTCTACTTATTTACCTGCAGAAATATGTGTATGCTTCTTATCTGCCGGTGAATGTTTGTGTTTTAGGATTACTTCTTTTGGCAGTCTGGTTTAGCCGTGAGAATCAGGGGAGGTATTATGCTTCTTTTTGGGTGGAGAGTATTCCCATCATTTGGCTGGTTGCTTATATCACTATTTGATTGTAGCTATCAAAAAATATTTTTGATTACATCTGGATGGATATTGTCAATTTTTTTTAATGCATCCATTGCATAAAAAGAAGAAATAACCCCTGAAGGAATCATTGGTTCTATTGTCGGTCTGTTACCAGAAATATCAGGAATTCTTATTGGTTCCGTTTCCTTATTTAAATTGTATGGAATAGAGATTGCATTAAGGTAGTTCTTGTCAAAGTTAAATAGTTTTACTTGTCCTTCTTTCCAACTAACATTCCCTCCTTTAAGTAATGTTTCAAAAAAATCAAGCATATGTTTTGCTGTAGCATGATATTCATCATGCTTTTGATAATTCCTTAAGGTTTTAGTCACTTTGTCTTGATCTAAAACTAAAGTAACTAAAATACCCCCGCTTCCAATGTAGAGGTCAATGCCAAATGCTTGGGCTTTACACAAAATGGATTCATTACATATTTGCTCTGTAATCTTAAAAGCAGGCGTCTTGATGTCTTTGATGTTTGCTTCATCAAGCTTATCTAAGTTAAATAGCTCCTCACCTAGCTCTCTTATAAGAGAAAATTTCCAATCAACTCTTTTAGCGATTTCCTGTTCCGGAATATTCTCTTTGTTTTTTTTATCAATACCTGGTTGATATGCTCCACTTGGTATGGTCATTGTAAAGTTTGGATATTCAGCAACTGAATTATTCCGAAAAATGATTGGAATTCTGGGATTTGCAAACATTCCAGAATCATTCTTTTTAACCAGAATAGTACTTGTCTCAATGCCTGTTTTTAAAACTCTCTTTTTCAAATATTTCTTTATAACATCATGTCTTCTGGTATTACTATGCATTACATTTTGGCGGTAGGGAAGATTGAAAGCATCGTCATCCTTTATGACTATTTTATGTTCAATTTCATTTCTTATTACGCCACAGGTAGCCTGAAATTCGAAATAGCCACAATCATCGCTGGTAAGTAATTTAAGCGGTAACTCAAGATTTTCAGAATAATCATAAACTCTAAAAACAGTGCCATCATGGATGTTCTTTTTAGGATCTTTTTCCTGTTCCTGATAGTAAGTGATTACATTTTCATCGATTTCTAATTCATTCTTGTTTATATGACCTTTAATCAATTCTGTTGTCAGATCTTGATTTCCGGTTTCCCTGATAATTTGAAAAGGCACTCCGGTTGACCGATGATTTACCTCTGTCTTCCAAATGACAGTTTGATATTTTTTTTGCAAGTAACTAATGATATCGGAAAGTCTGTTAGAACGTATTTCTTCTGGAGCTTTCTCAAGTATAAACTTCATGAGTTCTACTCTGTCTAGTATCTCATGAGATCTTTTATTCTTTGCGGCAGACCTGATTGAATCCCAGTTTCTTGCAATAATCTTAGTTGCTCTTTTAATACCCTTTGGATCAGTTAATCGATATTCAGAATCGTTGTTATGAGTTTTGATAAGCTTTTTCTTCATTAGCTTAGGCAGTTCTTTCAGAATCTCCTGATCTTCATAGGATTCTTCATAGACATGTCTAGTAAGAACGTTTACTTTCTCTGCAATTTTTTTGTCAGTTTTAGCCTCGAGTATATAAATAGCCAGTAGAATATTATTCTCTAACGAATTCTGGAAAAATCCTCTTCTTTTGTCATTTTTTTCAGAAAGCCACTTAAAAAATTTAATCACATAAGGTATTACACCAATAATAGAAGCAATACTCGCAATTATACCCAGTATCCCTAGTAAACTCATTTTGTCCGACCGTATTTAAATTGAGTTAAACAGTAAATTTCTGCTGAAATAATTCAAATAATTTCTTATTTGCAAACCCAATCCAATCAATATCTAAAGATGTAGATAAATTATAATTAAGGTTTTTATCCTTAGGTGAACTAATAATGCAGCCTGCTTCTCTGGCTATCAAAAAAGTGCATAAATCGTAGGGATGGCAGCAAAGAATGTTATCAAGGTCATGTTGAGAAGAAATTGAGTTTCTTAAATCAGCTACCATGCGATATTTACCAGAAGCAAGAAGAAATATTTGTCCACCGGTGGATAAATATTGATCCGAAAAGACTAGTGCGTTTCCCTGTTCTTCTATTAAGACTTTAGAAAGAAACTGTTCTTCAATTTGAGATATGTGGGTTTTGGCTCCCGGAAAAAAATTAACGAAAACAGCATAGCCATGACTTAAATCGGCAGCCGAAGAAGAAGTTAGCTTCTTGCGGTCACTGACTGGTTCAAGCGTATTAGCATTATAAACTTCTTCGAATGCTCCTTTGTTCTTCTCAGCACTTACAAATGAGAATAAATCCTGTTTGATGACTGGTATTTCTGTCTGAATGGATAAAAAAATGTCTTCGAGGTTGGTTTCAGGTCCTTTATTAGGAGCAACACCGGTCAGTATCCAGGCACTTCTCTTGTCATACATTATCTCCCTTGTACCGTCAATAGGATCGATGATCAATTTATATTTCGGAGTAGTTCCTACCTTTGTAAATATTTTTTCACCAATTCCTTCGCCAACCAGTATACATCCACCGGGAAATGGATTTCTCTTGAAGAAATCTATTACAATATTTATGGCCTTTACATCGATAGAATAGGATATATCACCATGTTTGTGAATCCCATCTGTATCTTGTGAATTGTCTTGAAGGTTCAGATTATCCCGTAAGCTTGACAAAATCTCAAACTGAAGAAGTTTTATAAAACTAAATATTTCTTCTATATCATTATCATAACTCATTATGCAGGCACCCTTAATTTTAGCTTTGCTACGGCTTCAATGTGATACGTTTGAGGAAACATATCAACGGGCTGCACTTCTTCGATTTCATATACTTCTTTCAACTCTTTGAGGTCGCGGGCCATGGTGGAACTGTTACAGCTTACATAAACGATTCGCGGTACTTTCAGCTCGCAAAGTCGCTCTACCACATCGGGGTGCATACCTGCACGGGGAGGATCAGTAATCAATACATTCGGAGCTCCATATTCATCCACCACATCCTGGGTAAAAACATCTTTCATGTCACCTTTGATGAAAGAAACATTCCCGACTTCATTTTCTTTTGCGTTGAACCGCGCATTTTCAACGGCTACATCCACCAGTTCGATTCCTAAAACGTGTTTGGCCGGTTTGCTCATAAATAAACTGAGCGTTCCGACTCCGCAATACAGGTCATACACCACATCACCGTCTTCCAGTTCGGCATAATCCCGGGCAATTTCGTACAGCTTCTCTGCTTGTGCCGTATTGGTTTGGAAGAATGCATTGGGGTGAATCTTGAAGGTAAATTCCCCGATTTTATCGACAATGTAACCCGGGCCGTGTAGTACTTTCTCAAAACGCCCGACTGCCGTTGGGCTTTTCGTGTCGTTCACATTATTCACAATGGTGGTGATGAAGGAGAATTCCTCAAGCAAGGCTTTTGTCATCTTTTGCATTACCTCCTGATCATCCTGATACGTCACCAGGTTCACCATAAAGTCATCGGTGTGATGGGAGTTTCGGATCATCACATGCCGCATAAAGCCGGTATTTTCAAAGGTATCATACGGTTCAATGCCATGCTCAATGCAGTAGCTTCTCACAAAATCCAGAATCTCAAACGACTCTTTTACCTGCAGGTGACATTCCTTCAAGTTCAGGATTTTATCAAAACGCCCCGGGGCATGAAGTCCGGCTGCAAAGGCAGAATCATCCACATACTCATCGCTCCGGATTTCTTCTTCCGTGAGCCACCGGCGTGAACTGATGCTGTACTCCATCTTATTCCGGTAGTAGAATTCCTGATCGGCACCCACAGCTTCTTTGACGATTGAACCATCCAGCCCGCCAATCCGCTCGATGTGATCCCGAACCTGCTGGCTTTTGAACTCAATTTGTTTCTGGTAGGGGATATGTTGCCAGCTGCAACCGCCACACACTTTCGCATGCTGGCATTTAGGCTCAATGCGGTGTGGACTGGGTTCCAGCACTTCCAGCAGTTTTGCCTCCCGGTGTTTCTTTTTCTTTTTAACGATCCGGGCTTTTACTTTATCTCCCGGTGTGGTGCCAGGTACGAAAACGGCAAGTCCGTCCAGCTTTGCCAAACCCTTGCCTTTAAACGCCGCATCTATAATTTCGAGTTCTACTTCCTGACCTTTTTTAAGCGACATATTTATACTTTCTCTTCTCTGTTTGCTTCGTAATACGTTTGAAATTGAATGTTAAGGGCCAGCTGTTCACTTGAAACTTCGGCAAGTTTCCGGGCCGTTGTTTCCAGTTGACGTAAAGCGATATTGGTAAGTGTTTGCAAAAATTTAACGGCTATTTGAGGATGTCGGTCCCTCAGAACTTCAAAATCCGGTTTAAAAAATCCGAGCAAGTCACAATCGGTGACGCAACGTGCAGAAGATTTTCTCCTCAAATTATATCCAATGGAAAGCGCTCCGAAACTATCCGGCGATTCCAGCTCAAGTTCAGAAATAATATCCTCTGCTGTTTCCTCATCCGGGTTTCCAATGGTGAGTTGTATTTTCCCTTTTTCGATGAAGTACATGCCGGTGCCGGGATCGTTCTTGTAGAAAACGTATTCGCCCTCTTTGTAGCTTCGGCGGTGGCACAGTTGCAGAAACTCATAGCGTTCAGCCGGGTTGAGGTTTGCCAGGAACTTCGACTTGAAGACGATATTCGACTGATCTTTTAAGCGACTTAATTTATCAAACATAGCACCTTTGATTGAGGTTAAAAGGAGTGACCGATCCCAAAACTGAAATATAGCTGCTTGTTGTTTAACCAGCCATCCTGAAGGTCGTGCAGGCGGAAGGCAAAATCAAACCGAACTACCACATATTCCCAATCTAAACGTAAACCCGGTCCGCTGCCCACGGCAATTTGGTTATAAAAATTGTCAAAACGAAAACGACCTTGTTCCAGCCTGTCCTGGTTGTTTTCATCGCGGAAATCATTTTCAGGACCGTACCACACATTGCCGGCATCCACGAATAGGGCAGCCATCCAGTTGGCTCCCAAAAAATCACGGATGAAAGTCTGCCGTACTTCGCTAAAGGCAGCGAGTTTAATCTCACCGCCGGGAATGTTCACGTTGTCGGTAGAGATATCACCCGGCCCAAGCTGAAATGGAGCCCAGCCACGAATATCATTACTTCCTCCGGCAAAAAACCGACGGTTAAGCGGGATAGAGGTGGAGCCTCCGTAAGGTTGGGCAAAACCACCAAAAAGTCTCCAGGCAAAAACTCCGGAATTTGAGATGGTGATGTAGCGCCGATAATCCGCAGAAAGTTTTACAAAACGGCTGTAGCTTAAATCGTTATCACTCAAACCAAACAGGGAGGGGAGGTTGCCTTCCAGCGTGTCCGGTGTTGAAATATGATTGTCGATGAGGTAGGGGATATTTCCACCCACCGAAATGGAATACTCGCTGAAATACCCGCGATTTCTTTTTATAAGATCCGTGTTTTGGCTTCGGAATGTATATCGGATGATGGATGATACCTGCGGCTCAAAATCCTCCAGAATACGCTGCAGTTCAAAGGCATCCACGATAGTGCCATCCTGCAGGGTGTCGGTGCCAAATTCATTGCGAAGGTTTCGGATGTAGGCATCGGATGGGTTGGTATCCACCAAATCCAGTTCAATTAAGTCCAGGAAACTGGAATAATTAGGGGTGTGATTAACTTCATACCGCATGTTAAAACCCACGTCAGAGTTTATATCGAATAACAGCTGATCGGAACGACTATAGGATAACAAGTATCGGGTTACACCACTGGTAAAGCCCGGGCGGTTATCAAGAGTTCGGAATGGGAAGTTCAAGCGGGGAACTGAGTACTCGGCTCTCAATTCGTAGCTTCGGAATACGGAAGATTGAGTGGCAGTGGTGTCAATTTCTTCCAAAACAGCCGGGCTCACAAACTCGAAACTGGCATTGGCACCAATAATCAGGTTCTCTGCATTTCCGAATACATTGTTGTTGTTGTAATCGATTCCAAAACCGGTACCGTAACCATATCGCTTCATCCCAAACAGCTCGGTAGAAATACTGTGTTTGGTAAGGGTTTGAAGGTCAAAGTAGACCGGTATTTCTTCACGGCTGAAGTCCGGCAGGGCCTGGTTTTCGTTCTGCCCGAAGCGTTGTATGTAAAGCATCCCAAGATTCTGAAACTCATTAACCGTCTCCAGGTACAAGGAATGATTATAAATAGACCCCGGCTTAAACAGCAGCTGACTGGAAAGCAAGCTAAAGTGAGATTGCGTGCCCGGTTCTTTCTGCAGATATATCACATTCGAAGAATCCACGGTATGCGGAGGGCCGATCAGGGTATCTTTTTGGGTATAGTTGACGGGAGGTTCTTCGTCGCTTAAACGAACTCTTATGTTCCCAAAGCGGTAGATCTCTCCGGGATTCACCTGGTACAATACATCCAGCGTGTTGGGGGTTGTAGTGTCGGGTTTGACCAAAGCAATGACGGAATCCCGCTGAACAGAGGCATACCCATTATTTTTCAGGAAGGTGATGATCCGTTGCTGCTCATTACTGAGCTCCTGTGAACTGTACTGACGGTTTACACGGTAAGTGTTTTCATCAATACGTCCTTTGGTAAGGATGCTTTGTTCCAGGAAGTTCACCCTCTTTTGAGGATCTGAAAATCCCGGTATTCCCCGGTACGAAATGGTATTGATGAAATAAGGCTCACCTTCATCTATAATAAAAGAGACCTCAATTTTATCGGTCCGGTACTCTACAATGGTTGTATCTACCGCCACGTCCAGAAAACCCAGTGATTCATAATACAGGGCAATCCGCTCCATATCGTTGCCCACGGTTTGCAGATTCAGGTAGGCGGGGTCTTCACCAAACCTTCCATTCGACATGTTCCAGATAAAGTACCAGGGGGTAAACCGTGGTATTCCAAGGAATTCACGGTTGGTGCGGGTTCTCACCAGCGTTTCTAAGGTGCGGTCTTTGACGTTTTCATTTCCTGAAAACCGGATGCGGCGCACTACATCTTCGGTGTTAGTGCTTTCCTGGCTTTGTTGGGCATAAATTTCGGCAGGATGAATGATATCCACCCATGCAAAAATACATAGCAGAAATGTGATTCTAAGTAGGCTGTAGATAGATGCAAGCAAGGTAATACAGAAAAAACGGCTGATCTTTACAGAACAACCGCAGCCTCTGTTGAGGATTAGTTATTAAACGTCGTCGTAATCGAATCCTTCGTCTTCTTCATTATGAAAGAAGTCTTCTTTACGAATGTAATCGGGCCAGATATCTTCAATGCCTTCATATACAGGCTCTTCACCTTGTTCGATTTCTTCAAGCTCTTCGAGATTTACAATAACCTGGTTAGGCAAGCCATTGCGTTCTGCCCATTCAATAAGTTCTTCCCGGGTGGCCGGGAAAGGGGCATCATCTAAAGCTGCGGCTAATTCAACGGTCCAAATCATAGTTAAGTAATTATTTTAGAATGAATGAGTGTAATAAACACATGTGTTGATAAAACACAAGTGAATAAATAAAATTTTTGTTCCAAATTCGTGCCGAAAATATTGTTATCTTCGCACAAATACATCAACTAAATCCTGAGAGGATTATTTTATGTTTAACAGTTTAGGTGCACCTGAAATTCTCATTATTGCCATCATGGTTTTGGTACTTTTCGGAGCAAAACGCATTCCGGAATTGGCTCGTGGATTAGGGCAGGGAATTAAAGAATTCCGCCAGGCTTCAAAAGACATTAAAAAAGAAATTGAAGACAGTTCCCGCGATATAAATGATGCGGCTAATCACGAAGAAACCTCTTCTAAAAGCAAATAAACCCAGAAATTGAACTACATGACTATTACAGAGACTCGAGAAAAAGTCTTATCAGGAGAACTAAAACTTCGAGAACTTGTAGAGCAGTACAGAAAAGAAATTGAAGCCCGTAACTCGGAAATTAATGCCTATGTAGCCACCGATTTTGAGGGGGCTCTTGCCCGGGCCGATGAGGTTCAAAAAAAGGTTGATAACGGTACCGCCGGAAAGCTTGCCGGGGTGGTGATGGGAATCAAAGACGTGATTTCTGAGCGAGGAAAGAAGCTAACCTGTGCGTCAAAGATACTTGAGAACTTCGAAAGCGTCTATGATGCCACCGTAATTGAACGACTTCGGGAAGAAGACGCGATCTTTATCGGGCGACTTAATATGGATGAATTTGCCATGGGCTCCACTAACGAGTACAGCAATTTTGGTCCTGTTAAGAATCCCCAAAATACCGATAAAGTGCCCGGTGGTTCGTCTGGCGGGAGTGCAGCTGCTGTAGCTTCCGGAATGGCCATGACCACCTTAGGTTCAGATACCGGTGGTTCCATTCGTCAGCCGGCTTCGTATTGTGGTGTGGTTGGGTTGAAGCCTACCTACGGAAGGGTTTCACGGTATGGACTGGTAGCATTTGCTTCTTCATTTGATTGTATCGGTCCTCTGGCTAATTCAGTGGAAGACACCGCCCGCATATTGGATGTCATCGCCGGCTTTGATGAACGAGATAACACTTCATCTCACCGTGAGAAAGATGACTATGTGGGTGCGGTACAAAATCCGAACAAGAAAATTAAGATCGGTGTACCTGAGGAATTTTTTGGCGAAGGTCTTGATGCAGAGATTAAAAAAGGTATCGAAGAAGTACTGGATAAGCTGGAAGCAGATGGAGCCGATCTGGTTCCCATTCATCTGCCGCATACCAAGTATGGAATCGCCACTTATTACATTTTAGCCACTGCCGAAGCCTCCAGTAACCTGGCCCGGTATGATGGAATTCGGTACGGGCATCGCGCTGATAAGGATGAGATGCGTGATGAGCTCAAAAAAGAAGAGAAGGCTTTAAAAGAAGCATTCGAACAGGCCAAAGGCGAAGAAAAAATTGAGCTACAGGAAAAATTATCAAAGCTGGATTCTCCGCTCATTCGCTTGTATAAAAAATCCAGAACCGAAGGCTTCGGAACGGAAGTAAAGCGACGGATTATGCTGGGGACCTACGTATTGAGTGCGGGTTATTATGATGCTTACTACGGTAAAGCCCAAAAGGTGCGCCGACTCATACAGAACGATTATAAGGAAGCTTTCAAGAAAGTGGATGTAATCGTAAGCCCTACGGCACCAACCACGGCTTTCGACTTAGGATCTAAAATGGATGATCCCGTGCAAATGTACCTGAACGATGTATATACCATTACAGCTAACCTGGCCGGTATATGCGGAATCAGTGTTCCAGCGGGCACACACAGTAACGGACTTCCTTACGGCATTCAGTTTATGGGAGACAGCTTCCAGGAAACTAAGGTTCTGAATGCTGCACGACTTGTAGAACTCCAATCATAAAATTTTACCATACTTATGAACAGGCTGAAAGGTAAAACGGCAATTGTAACCGGGGCTACCGCAGGTATTGGTTACAAAACTGCGGAGCTTTTGGCTGAACAAGGGGTACATCTCGTAGTTACCGGTCGCCGTGAGGAAAGGCTGGAGGAGATCAAAGAAAAGCTCGAATCAGAGTATGAGGTAAAGGTTCAAACAGCCGCTTTTGATATACGTGATGCTGATGCCTGTCGGTCTTTTGTAGAATCACTAACAGCCAACATAGATATTCTGGTGAATAACGCCGGCCTTGCCAAAGGAACCGACCCGGTTTATGATGCGGAGTTTGATGACTGGAATACTATGATCGATACGAATGTCAAAGGACTGCTGTATTTGTCCCGGCTTATCATCCCGCAAATGAAAGAACGAAACACCGGGCATATTATAAATGTGGGTTCTACGGCGGGACATGAATCTTATGCCGGAGGAGTGGTTTACACCGCCACAAAACATGCCGTAAAGGCCATTACCGAATCGACCAAGAAAGACCTGCACGGGACAGAAGTTCGTGTGAGTATGGTGTCGCCCGGACTGGTGGAAACTGAGTTCAGCGAAGTTCGGTTTAAAGACGACAAAGAAAAAGCGGCAGAGGTTTACAAAGGAATGAAGCCGCTGGTTGCTCAGGATATTGCCGAAATCATCGTTTTTGTAGCGAACCGTCCGGCCCACGTGAATATTATGGACACCATTATTTATCCTACCGCCCAATCTTCAGCAACAATGGTACACCGAGATGTATAAATGGCTTTTCGTAGCTCTGGCACTTCTATTAACCGGCTGTTCAGATTCTGATAAATCAGGCCTTCAATTTTCCGAAAAAGGGCGAGAGGTTCCTGAATTCAATGCAGATTCCGCCTATAAGTTTGTTCAGCAACAGGTAGATTTTGGTCCCCGTGTACCGAACACGGAAGCTCACCGGCAAGCGGAGGCTTATTTTGTGGAGAAGCTCAAGGAATATGCCGGCCCCAATGCCGTTTTTGTTCAGGAATTTACTGCCGAGGGTTATGATGAACAGCTGGAACTTGGCAATGTGATCGCAGCTTTTAACCTAAGTGCCCGGGATCGGATAATGATCTGCGCACACTGGGATAGCCGTCCACGTGCTGATATGGACTCAACCCGACAAGATGAAGGCATAGTTGGTGCAGATGATGGTGGAAGCGGAGTAGCCGTTTTGCTGGAGCTGGCACGGATGTTCAGCGAGAATCCTCCGCCAATTGGAGTAGATATTGTATTGTTTGACGGTGAAGATTACGGAGAATCGGGAAGCCTGGAGAAATATTTCCTCGGTTCCCGGTATTGGTCAAACAATCCTCCGGTTCCGGGATACAGCCCCCGTTTTGGGATTTTATTGGATATGGTTGGAGCCGAGGGAGCTCAATTCCCAAAAGAGCGGTATTCACTGAATTATGCTCCAAATCTGGTGGAAGAGGTATGGAATATCGCTTCCGAGAAAGGCTACGAAGATTATTTTTTGAATGAAGAAGGCGCCGCTGTTTCCGATGATCATGTAATCGTGAATGAACAAGCCCGGATTCCCATTATAAATGTCATAAATCATAGCCGGACACCCCGGGGTAATGCGCAGTTTGCCCCTCACTGGCACACCCATAATGATAACATGGATATCATTAGCAGGGAAACACTGCAAGCGGTGGGTGATGTAATGGCTGAACTTATTTACAATCGATTATAATGGAATATGTTGAACTTCGGATTTCACTTAATGATGACTTTCACGAACTGCTGATCGCCGAACTTTTTGATCTTGATTTTGAAGGTTTTGAGCAGGATGATGATTTGCTCATTGCTACTATTCCCACTCAGCGGTTTGACGATTCCAAACGGGAGGAAATTGAGAAGCTGCTGATGAAATTCGGAGGGGAGTCATCCATTCTAAGCGAAAAAATTATACCCGATCAAAACTGGAACGAGACTTGGGAACGAACAATACAGCCCCAGGCTATTGGCCGGTTTTATGTGCATCCTACCTGGTCAACAACCGATGCCGACATCAGTGATAAAATAGAGCTGATGATTGACCCAAAGATGGCTTTTGGAACCGGCTATCATGCAACCACAAGGGTAATGCTGGAATGGCTCCCGGAGGTTATCAGTGAGGGGGACAAAGTACTTGACGCCGGAACTGGAACGGGGATTTTAGCTATTGCCGCGCTTAAACTGGGAGCTGAATCCGCCTTCGGTTTTGATATAGATGAGTGGAGCGAGACCAATGCAAGGGAAAACGTTCTTCTTAATAAAGTAGAGAACTTTGAAGTTAAACTTGGTTCCACAGAAGTAATTCCAAAGGGTGAGAAATTCGATGTGATTTTAGCCAACATCAATCGGAATGCATTGATTGAATTAATTCCTGAATTACTGGGCTTTTTGAATGAGGACGGAAAACTGCTCCTATCCGGGCTACTGGAAGAGGATGAGCCGGTGATGTTAAAACAAGAGGCTCTTGAAAAACTTACTCACCTTGATACCCGACGGCATAAAGAATGGATAGCTATATTATTTGAAGCATGAAAGCAGCGATAGACATTGGTACAAATACGGTTTTACTGTTAGTGGCTGAATATGAAAATGGGGTGATTAAAAATGTTCATGAAGAACATCGTGTGCCCCGCCTCGGGAAAGGAGTTGATGCCGATAAAAATATCAATGAAGCGGCTACCGAAAGAGTAATAGATGCCTTAAGTGCCTACCGGAAAATTTTAGCTGCCGACTTCCCTAAAGTAGATCAAATCATAGTTACCGCTACCAGTGCCGTTCGTGATGCCAACAACCGGGACGAATTTATGGCAAGGGTGAAAGAGGAAACCGACTTTGAGATTCGCTTGCTTTCGGGAAGAGAAGAAGCGGAGTGCACAGCTTCAGGAGCGTTATCGGTTTTGGAGATTCTAGAGGACGAAGAAACACTGATTCTGGATATCGGTGGCGGAAGTACCGAGATCGCTCAGGTTAAGGGTGGAAAGGTTCTGGACGGTCATTCTTTTGATATGGGCTCTGTTCGGTTTACGGAACGCTTCTTGTCCGGTAATCCGCCTTCCTCCGAAGAAATTGAGACTTGCAGAAAAAAGATAACCGAGTTATATAAGAGCAGGAAATTTGAGGTCAGCGAAAAAGTAAAAGCTGTGGGTGTAGCCGGAACGGTAACCACGCTGGCAGCCATGGCTCTGGATATCACAAATTACGAGCCGGAGAAATTAAACGGCTATTCCCTAAAGCTTGACACCGTTAGGCACTATATCGATATGTTTTCAGAGAATACCCATGAAGATATGCTGGCTCAGAATCCGGTTTTTCTAAAGGGCAGGGAAGATATTTTTATGGGAGGGATGCTGATTCTGGAAGGCTTTATGAAGCATTTTAATTTTGACGAACTTCTCGTTTCTACCGGAGGCATTCGTCATGGGGCAATTATAATGCTATAAAAAAAGCGCCCCTTACTGACAGGGCGCTTAATCTAGTAAGTAGCTTAATAATTAATTACCGCCGAGTGGGATACGCAGACCAGCAGCAATATTAACCTGATCAGCATCACCAATCACATATTTTAATTCACCAAACAATTTTCCGAAGCTCAGTGGGTAAGATGCTCCGCCTCCGATATTCAGACCCAGTTCACTGTCAGAGTCGCTTCCGCTTACATTAGGACCGCTGAAACTGGTATTAATTCCGAGAATATTAATTCCCGCCAGTGCATGAGCAGAAAACCCTGATTCTTCATCGGAATATAAACTGTAATGCCCGTTTACATTAACTTCCCAATAGGTTGCGGTGAATTCATTGCCACCACCCAAATCTGTATTATCTGGTAAGTAAAAACCAATATTGGCATTTATATCGATGTCGTCATTTATCATGTATGACCCGTCTGCTCTCAAACCAATTTGTTCGACTTCATCTCCATACATAAGCGCACCACCAACAGTTATCTGAGCCTGCGTGGTTTGGAATGTGGCAAATGTTAGTACCGCTGTAAAAATCAATAAAGTTGTTTTCTTCATGTTGATTGTTTTTTGTTAGAGTTGTTTAAAAGCTTAATTCTGCCGTAGTCAATAAGCTCATTATCATATGCGTGAAGTTTCAGAAAAAAGGTTCAAAAAAGACGTTTTCATTTGTCTCAGGCTTTGTATTTTAAGGGCTGAATAATTGTTGATATGTCTGAAGAAAATTCCGAAATCAAAAATACCTCACCGCGCGAAAATGCGTCTGCAAGTAGTCTCGAAGATGACAAATTTGTGGCGGAAGCATTAGCCGGTAAAGAAGATTCCTACAAAAAATTAGTAGATAAGTATCAGAAGCCCCTTTATTTCCATATCCGCAAAATGATTAAAGAGGTGGAGCTTGTTGAAGACCTGGTACAGGAAGTTTTCATGAAGGCCTTTCATAATCTTTCTTCATACAGCAACGAGTATGCATTCTCCACCTGGCTGTATCGCATTGCCACTAATCACACCATCGATTATTTAAGGAAGAAAAAGCTCCAAACGCTTTCCATTAACGAGCCTTACAAAACCAAGGACGGTGATATGGAAATTCAGCTGCCGGATGAAAGCTTTTCAACCGACACCCCGGTGATGAAGAAGGAGAGAAAAGCAATTGTTCAGCATGCAATCGAAAATCTCCCCGAAAAATATAAAGCCGTTATTGAAATGCGGCACATGGAAGAGAAGTCGTACCAGGAAATAGCGGACGTCCTGGATTTACCCCTCGGTACGGTTAAAGCCCATATCTTCAGAGCAAGGGAGCTGCTCTACAAAGCCCTGAAAGATAAAAGAGAGCAGTTCTAAATATTTCTGAGCCTTTTTCGGGCAATTTTACGCATAGGTAAGTGAACACCTAAACATAATTTCAGAACTATGCGTAATTCAAGAGTAATAACACTATTCTCGGTTGTACTTCTTTTTTCGTTTGCATTGATTTCCTGTGGGGACGATCCCGCTTCAGCGAATGAAGATCCCCCCACATTGCCTACATTTGAGAATATAGAGCCTGACCTTTCTTATTTCGAGTCAAACCAGCCTCAGCAAAGTAGTTCCAATTATTCAGAGGCCTATTACTACGGGCTGGGACTGGGTAGCATTGCCTTTACTTCACAAGCCTACGTCAGCTTCTTTTCGCTGGCAGATTCAGAAAATGCCGACTTTAAGAACGGTAAATGGGTTTGGGAATACAGCTATTCTTATGAAGGAGAGTCTGTATCTATAAAACTAACGGCCGAACCCGATGGTGACTTTATTAACTGGGAAATGCTTTGGTCTTTTGATGACGGGCAGGGTAATTCCATCACAGATTACTCAGTGGTAACCGGCCGTATAGCCTCTGATGGAAATTCAGGCAGCTGGACATTTAATACTCTAAACCCGGATACCAATGAAGAGGAGCCGATTCTTATTTCTGAATGGTCCACCTCCGGTGAGAATAATCTTGAAATCGAAACGGATTATTACGATTCGGGAAGTGTGGTAACTACCTATACCTATACTCAGAATGACAATGAATTCATGGTTTTCTTAAGCGATACGGATGAAGAAAACGACATCACTGTTTTCTGGGATGATGAGGCCATGACCGGTTACTACCAACTGGGATCGGACACTGCAAACAGATATTGCTGGGATAGTAATTATGAGGATGTTGCCTGTGGCAGCGTTGGGTATTAATGTACTTACCAGGTAGCTATAGGGCCGGCCGGTTTTTTAATCGGTCGGCTTTTTTAGTTTGAGATATTCCCCGAAACGATCTCCACGTTCGACTTAAACTTGTCATACTTGGCACGACGGATAGCGCTGCCTTCAAACGTCTCATCATATTGTTGGGGAGTCAGGTTTTCCCAGAAATCAAGATCTCTTTCTACCACATAATCTCTTGGGTACAGGTCTTCAAATTGCGCGGTTATCGATTTACTGTTCCAGGGACATACATCCTGACAGATATCACAGCCATACACCCAGTTTTCAATATCCGTTTGGTACTGCTTGTCTATTTCTTCTTTCAGCTCAATGGTCAGGTAGGAGATGCACTTAGTCGCATCCACTCTGTAAGGCTCATAAATTGCGTCTGTGGGGCAGGCATCAAGGCAGCGGGTACACGAGCCGCAATGATCGGTTACGGGGGAGTCGTAGCTCAATTCCGCATCAATGATCATTTCCCCAATAAATACAAACGAACCAATATCTTTATTCAGCAGGTTTGAATTTTTGCCGATCCAGCCCAGTCCGGCTCGTTTTGCCCAAACTTTATCCAGAACCGGGGCAGAGTCCACAAAAATACGTCCTTCAAGTCCGCCCAACAGTTCCTTACTGAAGTTAAAGAGTTTCTTGAGCTTCTTTTTCAGCACTTTGTGGTAATCACGTCCCTGAGCATATTTGGCAATCAGCGGTTCGTTCTTTTCCCCGATTTGTTGATGATGAGAAGGATGATAGTAGCTGGCTAAAACAGAAACTACGGTTTTTGAACCGGGAACCAACAGCGTGGGATCAACCCGTTTTTCAAAATAATTGCCCATCCAGTCCATGGTGCCATTACGATTCTGCTTGAGCCATTCTTCCAGCCGGCGGGCTTCGTGGGGGAGGTGTTGAGCTTCGGCAAATCCACAGGCATCAAACCCCAGTTGAAGGGCGTGCGAACGGATTTGTTCTGTGAATTTCTTCTGTTGAAGCATTCCGAATTATGTTTTTTCCGGAACCAGTTTCTCGCCTTTCCAGATTAAATTCTGAGTTTTACCATTTACCATCCTGACGGTTCGGGCGCGGTATTTCTTAACTACGGCATAATCGTGTGTTACCATTAAAACCGCCATTCCCCGGTTATTAATACTCCGAAGCAGCTCCATGATATCTTTGGTGGCTTTGGGGTCAAGATTTCCGGTGGGTTCGTCGGCAAGTAAAATTCGGGGTTCGTTAGCCAATGCTCTTGCAATAACAACGCGTTGTTGTTCACCTCCGGAAAGATCCTTCGGCATATGTTTTCTGCGGTGACTGAGCCCAACCATGGTTAGTACTTCAAGCACGCGCTGTTTAATAAACTTGGGTTTCTCTCCGGTTACCTGAAGGGCAAAGGCTACATTGTCGTGTACATTGCGATCTTGTAGCAGCTGGAAATCCTGGAACACAATGCCGAGCCGTCGCCGCAGCATGGGTACTTCCCGCTCGGATATTTTATTTACCGGGTATTCGGTTACACGTACCGTTCCGGTATCGGGTACAACATCCCGGTACAAAAGCTTCAGAAAAGAGCTTTTCCCGATACCCGTTGGACCAATCAGATAGGCAAATTCGCCATTATGAAGCTTGAAGTTAACATCATCCAATACCCTGGTATGATCATATCTCAGGGTTACATTTTTAAGTTCAATTACTGCTGTTTCTGACATCGAAGTACCATCGTTACGCGTGTGCTTTTTTCGTCTGCTTCCACCAAATCAAAACCCTCATATTTGGCTACCTGATGATAGGAGGTTTGTTCCAAAATTGATAGCATTTCCTTGAGTGAATAAATTCGCTGCTTGTGAATTTCATGATAACTTTCCAGAACGGTTTTGCCGTCGTCAGCCATCTTATCTATTTCAAATTCGTTAAAGTGAAAATGCTCTCCCGGTTCATACCGGCTTTCTCTGAAATATCGATAACTGCCAAAGCTTCCTTCTTCGTTGTTGAGGTAGTCAACAGCTTCCAGGGAGTTCTGCGGAGTGGAAAAGTCGAAGATCAATAATCCACCCGAATTCAGAATATCACGGCATCCATCCAGCATTTTGTGGATTTCTTCTTTGGAGTGAAGGTAATTCACACTGTCGAAAACCGAGAAGATAATATCATAAGTGTCTTCACTTCTGATGTCCCGGAAATCCATGGTATGGAAATCGACCATTACTTCCTGTTGGGCTGCTTTTAGTCTTGCCTTTTCAATCATAGCAGCAGAAAGGTCGGTAGCGGTCAGCTCATACTCATCAAGTTGAGCGAGATTCAGGGAAATAGCACCGGTTCCACAGGCAAGCTCCAACACATCAACGGGATCGGGGTGGTGAGTTTGGATTACTTCATCAATAAAATCTGCCCACATTTCGTAATCTACATCCTTCATCAGGGTATCGTAAAGCTCGGCCAATACAGTGTAGATGTTGGCTTTTTCAGTCTTCACTAATTCGTTTGTTTGCAAGTTCAACCGCCTGTTTATACGCTTCTTTAAAAGAAGATGGATTAGCAACACCTTTGCCAGCTATATCAAAGGCAGTGCCATGATCCGGAGAAGTGCGGATGATAGGAAGTCCGGCCGTAAAATTCACCCCTTTACCAAAAGACAGCAGTTTAAACGGAGCCAGTCCCTGATCGTGATACATGGCTAAAATCGCATCGTGATGTTTGTGGAGCTGTTGCCCGAAAAATCCATCAGCAGGGAATGGGCCATGAAGGGTTATATCCTTTCGTTCCTCTCTGATCATCTTGAGCGTTGGAGTAATAACGTCGATTTCTTCCTTGCCAATTACACCACCATCTCCGGCATGCGGGTTTAACCCAAACACGGCAATTTTAGGGTTGGTGATACCAAAGTCATGAATCAGGCTCGAGGAAAGAATCTTAACTTTTTCTTTGATGACATCCGGTGTGATGGCTTCTGAAACATCTTTAACCGGTATATGTGTGGTAGCCAACGCTACCCGCAGATCTCCGCTAACCAGCATCATCAGCACAGAATCGGTACCTGTTTGGGTGGCCAGGAATTCAGTATGTCCCGGAATTTCGTAACCGGCCAGGTTTACGGCCTCTTTGGATATGGGAGCGGTTACCATTGCATCTACCTCATGGCTCATGCAAAGATGAATGCATTGCTCAATAGATTGCATGGCTGCCTTTCCGCTTAGGGCAGACTGTATGCCCGGAGTCATTTTCAGATTATCCACAGCAAAGGTCAGAACGTTAATGGTTCCCGACTGTAAACCGGTGACGTCATCTGAATAATTAACATCTAAATCATAAGGAAGGTAGGAGAGAACGGATGTTATGATCTCTTTCGGGGAAATGATCACAGGAGTGGATGTTCCCAAATCCAAATCGGACAATGACTTCATGATGATCTCCGGGCCAATCCCGTTAAAATCACCAATCGAAATAGCTATGCGTGGAATTTCTTTATTAAGCATGACACGCCTAAAATAAGGCGATTAATGGGCAATACACAGCGTTATCGAGTTCCAACCAGCATAAAGTCGCCGAAGCCGGAAGTGGCCTCAAATACAAACGTTCGACTCGGGTACTTCCAAAGTTCAATGGTTTTTCCGCTTTCAGGAAACCGGCGTTCTTTTTCCGAGGGCGGCCCGTATTTGATATACACTTCACCCTGATCGCTTTCGTGACCCATGGGGTTTTCCTGGCTTCCAAACTCTTTAAAAGCAAAATCGATTCGGCGGTAGTATTCAGCCATTAACTCATTGTAAACCGTGTTAAGAGTTGGATCTTTGCTTTCCCAGAATTCCCTGAATTTTCGTTCTCGTTCACGGTTATTTCCACTGTTTATTTGCTTGAGTTCTTTCTCAGAAATAATGTATTTCAGATTATTAATGGCTACATCTAAATTGTATAAACTGGCAGGCATATTTGGCCAGTAGGACCGGAAAAAGGATCTTGCCACCGGTTCCTCTTGCCCTTCTTTGGTCAGTTTCAATAAATAGGGAGCATTCTCAAAAGTGCTTCCGGGAATAGATACCAGGGCGTAGGTATAGGGCTGATTGCCCTGAACGAGATTTAACGCCGGGTTTTGGGATTTAACAAGCTTGATCGTAGAATTTTGGAATACATCGTCAGACTTAAGTTCTGCGGAATAGATATTCTCAATGGAGGAGGTATCCCGTCGGGAAGTTTTTGCCTTATCAACTTTTATGGAATAGTTAGCAGAGCCGTCATAGCCGGGAATGCGGATTAGGGCAAGGAAGTCTTCCCCGAACAGCACATTTTGTTCCATGTTCATGAGCTCTAACCTGTTTCCATTCCGCTTCTTCACTAAAATGACTTCCCCGGTTTCTTTTGTAGATAAATCGGGCACATAAATTTCACGCCGTCGTGTATTTCGCTCATTTACTTCCTGCATCATAGCGAGCTGAAGAATGAAGTTGTAGTGACCGGGATTCAGATTGGTGGAAACTGAACCCGAAGCATACATTTTTGAGGATTGTGTTTGCTCAAAGTTGGAAGTGAACAGGGTGTCTTTCCACACATCCCGGGAAGCTGAATTAGCTGATGGATCCTCGCGACGGTTTAATTTCCCCTCAAAGATTTCCGTACTAAGCCTGATAGTGGAATAGAATTCAGCATTCTCCGGAGCCTTCAGGTTATGATTGAGCGGGATCTTTTTGAATGGGATAAAATCATTATTAAACCTGAAAATAAAGGCCAGGGTTGTTTTACCGTCTTCTCCGGGAAGGATAATATCTTCAATAAAAATGGTTGGGCTTTGCGACTGCATGACCAGCTGTCGGTAATTAACCCGTTGTGCAAGTATGGAGGTAGAAAAACCTAAAAGGAGAAGGATGGCTAAAAGTCGCTTACTCATGGAAGTCATTTTTTTGAATGATTTAAATCAATATCGGGGTTTACACATTAAATATAATCCCTATTTTCAACGCAGCATTCGAATCAACATTATACAAACAAAAAAGATAACAGAATATGAGCAGTGAATCTGGAAGCGCTACCAAACATTGGTTACATAAAATCATCGAAGAATTTGGAGAAATTGAAGACGAGATAAAGCTAGGTGGCGGACAAAAACGAATCGATAAAGAGCATGGTAAAGGAAAACTGACCGCACGTGAGCGGATTGAAAAGCTCACTGATGAGGATTCCCGCTTTTATGAACTTGGGCTTTGGGCCGGATACGAAATGTATGAAGAGCAAGGCGGATGTCCCTCAGGTGGGGTGGTAACCGGAATCGGGATGGTAAGCGGAAGAAAGTGCATGATTGTAGCCAATGATGCTACTGTTAAAGCCGGTGCCTGGTTTCCGATCACGGCCAAGAAGAACCTGAGAGCTCAGGAAATTGCCATCGAAAATCATATTCCGTTGATCTATCTGGTTGACTCTGCCGGGGTTTACCTGCCTATGCAGGATCAAATATTTCCTGATAAAGATCACTTCGGGCGAATGTTCAGAAACAATGCCATCATATCCGCAAAAGGGATTCCGCAAATTGCGGCTATCATGGGAAGTTGTGTGGCCGGTGGAGCTTACCTGCCTATTATGAGCGATGAAGCCTTGATTGTAGATGGTACCGGAAGTGTGTTTTTGGCCGGAAGTTATCTGGTAAAAGCAGCCATCGGGGAAGATGTGGATAATGAAACGCTGGGAGGTGCTACCACGCACACCGAAATTTCGGGAGTAACCGATTACAAGATGGAAGACGATGAAGAATGCTTATCGACCATCCGGGATTTGGTAGATAAATTTGGTCCTTTTGAAACCGCCGGCTTCAACCGAAAAGAGAGTAAAGACCCCAAACGTCCGGTCAGCGATGTGTTCGATATTATCCCGGAATCCAGAACCAGTCCGTATGATATGAATGATGTTTTAGACTGCATTGT
Organism: Gracilimonas sp.; assembly: GCF_017641085.1. NCBI lineage: Bacteria > Pseudomonadati > Balneolota > Balneolia > Balneolales > Balneolaceae > Gracilimonas > Gracilimonas sp. The sequence continues at coordinate 974,206 of NZ_JAEPPI010000001.1, forward strand.
GGATGAGGATAGCTTCACTGAATTCAAAAAAGGATATGGGCAAACGCTTATCACCGGCTTTGCGAGGGTGGATGGCTGGAGTGTTGGTATTGTTGCCAATCAGCGAACCGTTAAGCGAACCAAGAAAGGAGAGATGCAGATCGGTGGTGTTATCTACTCGGACAGTGCTGATAAAGCCGCGCGGTTTATAATGAACTGTAATCAAAAGAAGATCCCTCTGATTTTTTTGCAGGATGTTACCGGGTTTATGATTGGGAAACGAAGTGAGCATGGCGGCATTATCAAAGACGGTGCCAAAATGGTAAATGCAATGAGCAACAGTACGGTTCCTAAAATAACCATTGTGGTAGGCAACAGTTACGGAGCCGGAAATTATGCCATGTGCGGCCGCGCTTATGATCCCCGCTTTATGTACGCCTGGCCAACGGCCAAGATTGCTGTGATGAGCGGAGCGTCGGCCTCAAAAACCCTGATGCAGATACAGGTTGCAGCGATGAAGAAGAAAGGAAAAGAGGTGAGTGAGGAAGAACAGGAGCGGATTATGAAAGAAATCAGCGACCGTTATGATACGCAAACAGATGTCCGCTATGCAGCCTCACGACTATGGGTAGATGGCATTATAAATCCACTTGATACGCGCGACCGAATTTCTAAAGCGATAGAATGCGCCAATCTGAACCCTGAGATTGAGGAGTTCAAAACAGGGGTCATGCAAACCTAAAAAGTAGCCCACCAACCGGCCACTATAGCCAAACTAAAGCTGAGCAGAGTTCCAATCATAATATATTCGGTTTGTTTTCTCTGCTCGGCCTTTTGAAGGTCGCTGAATCTGAAAACCGATTTAGCTGCCAGCAAAAACCCGATGCCGCTCCAGTTGTTGGTAAGTATAAAGCCCAAAATCAACAAGCGCTCCAGGATGCCGATATACTCACCGGCATTTTCCAGTCCATTGTCATCTTGCGAAGGTTTTATTTCTTTTGATCGGGGCTGTGGTCCCCAGTCATCAGGCAAAAGTTGAGTAATAAGTATAGAAGCAGGCTTTGTTACAAATACGAAAGCCACGATCACCTTCCATTCTACCGAACCCAGGGATATCTCAGGAAAGTTAAAATTACTAATGACGAGAGTGGTAAGTGCAATAACCAATAAGTGGATCAACTGATCAAGGAAAAAAGATAACCGCTTCTTTTTAGCAAACGCTTTGATGGGATCAATCAGAATGTGTGTACCCCCAATCAAAAAAGCCAGGTACCAGAAAACCGAAAACCCGGCCATCCATAAAGCGCCAAAGGCGAGGGCTATATGAACAAAGCCGTGAAGGTACAGAGGACCTGCCTTCCATTTCTTTTGCCGTCGCTCTTCTATCCAGCGGGAGGGTTGAAGAAGGAAATCTCCGAGCAGATGAGCTAGAACCAGCATCAAAAATAAATCATCCATTATCACATGTATTTGGTTTTGGTTTCAAACCGGTTCAACAATAGTTCAAACTCATCAATATGAGCTCTTTTTTTTCGTTTTGATACAGCCGGCTGTGAAATATTCAGCTCTTTGGCAATCTCAGATTGAGTCAAATCCTCCATCCAGATGTACCATGCAATTTCAGCATCAGCCTGCGACCAGTTTTTGATGAACATATCCGCAAAGGTAAGGCTTACGTACATTTCGCTGTCAAAGTCAGCACTGTCGGACGATAAAGCAAGCCGGTCATCCGTATTTTTCATTTCATCGAGGGCGTGACCGGAACGGGTAAAAGCATCTCCGAACGATTCATTTACACTATTCTCCAGATAAGCATATTCTCCGATACCAATGGCAATGCGGGTATCCATTTTGAGACCGGTTTTGGTTGATTTAATAAGTCCGGCTCTTATAATAAAGGCAACTCTTAGTGCCTGCCGGGGATCATGGAGTCCAAGCTGGAATCCGTCTCCACGATGCATTTCCGCACCATTTCCTGTTAATTCAAAACGATCTTCTATACGCGCAAAAATCTCTTTCAGATCAGGAAGCCAGGTTTCTGAGCTGTCAGCTGAAGTCGAATAGACAATATCTCCCGTTAGCACTGCGATCATATCATTCCAAGAATTAATTCGATAAACATTACTTAATTAAGTTATAAATAGCAAATATAACCTAATTAAGTTAAAATAGACTTGCTAACTAACAGCAAGGCCACTGTTGCAATCAGGTCAGGCAGATGATATTATCAAAGAGACAGAATTCAACTCAACAAACCATTTTTTGAACTACGAGTTAACCAAAGAGTATAACCTGATTTTTCTGGGTGTAGAAGCCAGCTTTACATTAATCGACTTTCTGCTATTCTTTTCCAGCTTTTTATTAGGCTTTGTGTTTGCTCTGTTCTTCCTGATTTTTGCGGTGGCCGTACTCCAGAAAATTTTCTCACGGTATGAGTTTGAGTTTAACACCGATGAGTACACCATCACCAAGTATTATAAATTTTTCAGTTATTTCAGGTTCAGGTTGCGAACTATAAGTTTTGGGGAAGTGGAAGAATTTTTACTCTCCAATCATGAAACCGGGAAAGCCCTCTTCAGCAAGGGTATGGAGAATAAGGAGTGGTTTACCTTCGATATCATGACAGAAAATGGATATATCAGGTTGGTTAAGTCAGACAGGGAAGAGTTAGATGAAGTGTATGAGATTTTCCAGGAGCTGGAAGAAAAACTAGATATTTATTTCAAATTCAAAGTGGAATTTATAGACCACTGAAATGATTAGTGATTCATTATATATGTTAGCATAGCGAAAAGTTAAAACTCATGATATCACATACCCAGGTCATTATTTTACGGGTTATCGATTACCAGGAGTCGAGCAAGATTCTTACGGTACTTTCTGCAGAGCACGGCAAGATTGCCCTGATAGCTAAAGGAGCGAAGAAGCCAAAAAGTAAACTGGCAGGCATTCTCGAAATTGGCGCTGTTCTGGATGTGGTTTACTATTACAAACCGAACCGGGGCGTACAAACTCTTACCGAAGCTTCGGTTCAGTATTCAACCGATCGGTTTCGCAAAGACTTTGAGAAAGCGGCCATTTTATACTCCACCCTGGAAATTGTATCACAATTAGTTCACGATAATGAGGTTAACAAACCAGTATTTGAATTCAGTAGAAATTTTATTGAATGGCTGGGTGATTCCAAGGAAACTTATCCTTCCGTATTTGCGTACGTTCAGCTCCGTTTGGCAGAAATTTCAGGAATTGGTTTAATCAGTGGATTGACCGAGATTCCTGATCAGGCTTACTTGAATGTGTCGAGCGGAAAAATTTCGGAACAGTCGGAAGATGAATTGTCTTATAAACTTACAGCAGCCCAAACGCGGTTTTTAATTTTAGGAATGTCCACAAAAAGTAAGAATATTTTTAAAGTAGGTTTAGAGAATGGAGAGCTCAGGCAACTTGTTCACCATTTAGATGTTTATTTTAAATACCACATTGAAGGATATCAGGAACGAAGATCGGATTCCATTTTTGAACAGATGCTATAGGTGACACTATGAAACGTAAAGATTTAATACTCACTGCCATTTTACTGATAATGATCGGGATTACGGCTGGTACGCTTATCGCGTTATACACCATCAACGAAGAATTAGCTCCTCTGGCAGAAGTTCGGACTACTGAAATCACCCAAGGCAACGAACCTTTCATCACTGATGAAGAGCTGGAGGGTGCCGATGCCAGGTTCCTCTTCAAAAAAATTGCAGAAGAAGTCACGCCAACAGTTGTTTATATAGAAGCTATTGTTCCCATTGACGAAGCCGTACCTCAAGACGAAAACCACGAATTTGATGGGGAAGAAAATGATGGTGAGAGCATTTGGGATCGGTTGATGCCCCGCCGGGCCCGGACAGTGGGCTCGGGTGTATTGATTACCACCGATGGATATATACTCACCAACTATCACGTTATTGAAGGGGCGGTAGAGAAAGGGCTTAGGGTAGTATTAAATGACAAAAGAGAATACCCCGCAAAAGTAGTAGGCATTGATTCGAGTACGGATTTAGCGGTTATCAAAATTAATGGTGAGAATTTACCCAAGGTAACAATCGGAGATTCAGAGACGCTGGATGTGGGGGAATGGGTGTTGGCGATTGGAAATCCATTCAGGTTAAGATCTACGGTAACGGCCGGTATTGTAAGTGCCCTCAGCCGGGATGTGCAGATTATTGATGACCGAATGAGAATCGAAAGTTTTATTCAAACGGATGCCGCCATTAATAAAGGAAACAGTGGCGGGGCGTTGGTCAATACCAGCGGACAGCTGATTGGTATCAATACGGCGATAGCTTCTCAAACCGGCGCCTATCAGGGATATGGATTTGCGGTACCCAGCAACCTGGCGATTAAAGTAGCCAAAGACCTGATTGAATATGGGCAGGTTCGTCGCGCGCTATTGGGAGTATCTATCGCTGGTGTGGATTATGACCGAGCTATAGAAAAAGGAATGGAAACCGTAAGAGGAGTTGAAATACTGGGAACATCAGAAGAAGGGGCAGCATCCCAAGCCGGTATTATTCCGGGCGATGTGGTACTCAGCGTAAATGGGAAAGAAGTTTATGAAGCCAATCAACTTCAGCAACAGGTTGCTGTAATGAGCCCGGGAGAAGTGGTAACTCTGAACATTCTTAGGGATGGAAGAGAAATGGAAAAAGACGTAACGCTGAAGTTACTGGAGCCCGATCCCATTCCCGAAATATCGGCCAGCGAAATTCCGATTGATCCCCCTGAGATTCCGGAGGGTAATAACGAGGGGGTAATGTACCAGGAGTTTGATTTAGGATTCCGGGTGATGGCCCTTGCTAAAGCCGAAGATGTTCAGAAATTTGATTTAATCATTGATCAGGTTTACAAATATTCAGAGGCCTGGAACAGGGGACTTCGGCAAGATCAACAGATTATAAAAATAGAAGAAGAAAAGGTTGAAGATCTCTCCAGTTTAGAAGAACTTATGCGCCGATATTTAAATGAAAAAGGATCGGTGACGCTGGAGATCTTAAACGAAGAAGATGCCCGCGGTTTCATCGAGTTAAAAAGAAATTAAATGGCTCATTTTTTTAAGGTTTCAGTATTCATATCTGCTCTTTTAATTGGCTCTACAGCCTGTTCTTCCTCAGAAAAAGCTGCTTCTACATCATCACCGGCTATGTACCCGGCCTGGTACAGCACTGCAGCCTTTGACGCTTATTCTACATCTTTTCATGGTTTTGCCACTGCTATCTCAGCCGATTCTGTAGTAGCCATTGCAAACGCAGAACTCCAGGCCCGAACAAATCTTGAAAGTGCCATAGCCTATAAAATGGAAGAAGTGCGAACCGCATTGGAGGAGGAAGGTAATTCAACCGTAACGAATTCTGACTTTATACTCACCTTGCGTAACGCTCACAATCAGGTTCAGGAAACAGCAAGTCTTTCGAATGGGGCCTCCCGTTCGGATGAAGGCTACTACAGAGGGTATGCCAAAGTTTCGATTACCAAATCGGATTTTGATCAACTATTGAAATCAGCTTTTTCCGGAAAACCAGACTACTGGCAATTATTCAGCTCTTCTGCCGCTTATGCTGATGAGATGAATTAAGAGGTTTATTATTTACAAAATTTAGATCGGCCCGCCTTTTTTAATACCTAATTAATTCAGTTATTTCGGCACCTAAAACCATAATCAGTACAGGTGCTATGAGAAAACACATTCTATTATTGGCGTTGTTGTTCTTGGGTACGAGTATGCAGGCAACTTTTGCCCAGACTACACCCGCACACGCGCTAAAAAATATTACTATTCATAATGCTGATGGTTCTGTAACCGAGTCTGCCACTATTGTATGGCGAAATGGAGTTATAGAAGCTGTTGGTACCAACGTTAACATTCCTTTCGATGCTTTTGAGATAGATGGAGGAGACAGTCTCCATGTATATCCGGGCTTTATCGATGGATTTTCTATTTGGGGAAGTCCTGATTTGCCTCGAAATCTTGAAGAGCTTGATAATCCCGGCGACCCTCCCTATGACCGTGCCGGAATTCAACCCGAAAGGAAGCCAAGTCTCTTATTAAAAGAAGACAAAGCTTTTGAAGCAGGTATGAAAGCCGGTTTTACCACAGCAGCCCTTTATCCGAACGGCTATATGCTGCCCGGGCAGGTAGAAGCTTTTTACCTTGCACCTGAATCAGATAAGGTAAGTTTATTGAAGGAAAGCACGGCTCTTGCCGGTTCCTTTGATGAAGCTCCCGGTGGATGGGGCAACGGAGCCTATCCATCTACGATGATGGGAGTGATGGCTCAGTTCAGGCAGCTTATGTTTGAAGCCACGGCTCTGCAGCAGCACATCAAGTACTACTCTCAGAATCCTGAAATGCCGGCTCCAAACCGTGATAAAGTACTGGAAGCTTTATTTCCACTGGTAAATAAAGCAACACCGCTTTATTTCGAGGTGGATTCCAAAGAGCATATGGAACGGCTATTCAAATTACAGGATGAATTTGGGTTTAAAGCCGTCATTGTTTCCGGTAAGGAAGCCTATGCAAAGTCAGCTGAACTGAAGCGGAGAAATATTCCTGTACTGGCAAGTATCGATTTTACTGAAGCCCAGGAGTGGTACTCCAAGATGAAGAAAGCCGAAGAAAAATCGGAGGATGAAAAGGAAGACTCCGATGAATCTGAAGAGAAAGAAGAAGAGATTTCGGAAGAGGAACAGCAGTATCGTGATAAGCGACTGGCTGCATGGAAAGCTGAAGTCACGAACATCAGGAAGCTGATGGATGCCGGTGTATCTGTAGGATATGCTTCAGCCGGGCTTGAGTTGAAAGACCTTTCAAAAAACATAGAGATTTTAATGGATGAAGGCGGACTTTCTGAGGCTGATGTTGTCAAACTCATGACAATGAATACAGCTTCCATCCTTGGTTTAAACAACACATTGGGAAGTTTGGCTAAAGGAAAGAATGCCAGCTTCACTGTTTTTGATAAAGCCATGTCGGAAGATAAAGTTAAAGTGCTGCACAGCATTTCGAATGGCACTATTCACGAATTTAACGGAGAGTAAAGATGAAGAAACTAATTACACTTTTTGTGCTCCTTGGTTTCTGTATCTCAGCTGAAGCTCAGGAAAAAGGCTCGGTGCTGATACAGAATGCAACGGTTATCACGATTACTGCCGGAGATCTCGAGGATACGGATGTGCTCATTCGTGACGGTATTATTCGCGAAATAGGAAAAGACCTGCGTGCCCCCCGAGGCGTTGAAACTATTGATGCGTCCGGAAAATATCTGATGCCGGGTATTATCGATGCCCATTCTCACCTGAATGGAGTTGACATCAATGAAGGCCGAAATCCGGTTACTGCAGAAGTCACCATGGAAGAATCGGTAGATCCTAATGAAGTGGGAATCTATCACGCATTAGCCGGCGGTGCTACTTCCATTCACCTGATGCACGGCTCTGCAAATGTAATAGGAGGTCAGGGCGAAACGCTTAAACTTCGCTACGGTGCTTCACAGGAAGGCATGAAGTTTGAAGATGCTCCAAGAACCATCAAGTTTGCTTTGGGTGAAAACCCAACTCGTGTCCACGGACAGGGCAATGGCATTCAGCCCCGAACCCGAATGGGGGTTGAGCAGGTTATCAGAGGCCACTTCGATGAAGCGATCGACTACAAACGTAAACGAGAGGCTTACCTGAAGGCAAAAGAACAATACGACCGAAGAGGTCGTGGAACTCCTCCAGTGCCGGTAGCAAAAAACCTTCGGTACGAAGTGTTAAATGATATCATCGAAGGGGAGATTCTGGTTCATTGCCATTCGTACCGCTCTGATGAGATTCTCATGCTGATGCGTGTTTTCAATGATTATGGGGTTAAGAATTATACCTTCCAGCATGCCAACGAGGCGTTCAAGGTAGCACCTGAACTGGCAAAAAACGGAGCACACACTTCGGTATTCTCTGACTGGTGGGCGTATAAGTTTGAAGTGTATTATTCTACTGCTTACAACGCTTCTATTTTGAATGCCAATGGAGTGATTAATTCAATCAATAGTGATAACGATCAGTTGCTCCGAACGCTGAATCATGAAGCAGCAAAGGTAGTCCGATATGGAAATACATCCGTAAACGATGCCCTGAAAATGATCACCTTGCATCCGGCTATTCAACTGGGTATTGATGATCGTGTGGGAAGTATCGAAGAAGGGAAGCACGGTGATGTTGTAATCTGGGATGGACACCCTTTCAGCATTTACAGCAAGGCGGTAATGACTTTCGTGGACGGTAAAAAGTACTTCGATCTTGAAAATGATCCTGACGACATGCGTATCCAAATAAATCCGGGAACGGATTTTGAGGACGGTGCTAACCACCGCGAAATCATATCAAGACGAAAAGATGATTCCTGCCTGCAGGATGCATTCATTCTATTTCAAAACTAAACAGGAGACAGAATCATGAAGAAACTAAATATTTTTGTTTTTACAGTTGCTCTGCTGTTTGGATTGAATGCCACAGCGGAAGCACAAATCACCGAAAAACCTGAATTTGGTAAATTCGCCATTACAGGAGCCACCATTCATACCGTAACTAATGGAACCATTGAAGGTGGAGTCATTTTGATTGACGGAGAAAAGATTGTCCAGGTAGGTCAAAATGTGAAAGTAACCAATGATTACCAGCGTATTGATGCCTCCGGTAAACACGTTTACCCAGGGTTCATTGACGGCTGGTCAGCTTTAGGATTGGTTGAGGTTTCTGCTGTTGCGGTAACCGTAGATAACCGTGAATTAGGGCGTTTCAACCCCCATATGTATGCATTTACAGCCTTCAACCCGCATAGTGCTTCCGTTCCTGTAACCAGAGTGAGCGGAGTCACAACGGTGATGACCCACCCAAGTTCGGGAAGTATTGCCGGTAAAGGAGCGGTTATGGATTTGTGGGGATATTCTCCGGATTCAATGGCCGTAAAGAAAAGCGGTGCACTGATTCTCAACCTTCCATCTTCGCAAGGCGGAGGCTGGTGGGATGACCGGTCAGAAAAAGAGATCAGGAAACAATATGAGCAGAACATCAAAGAGATCAATGAGTTCATTGACAAAGCTAAATTCTATCATGAAATGATGGAAGCTTACAATGCAAATCCCTCTGGCAAAACAAAGCCTGACTTTGATCCGCGTATGCATGCCATGCAAGAGGTGCTTTCAGGAGATGTTCCGGTTGTGATTCCCGTAAATCGCGAGCAGGAGATACTTGATGCCATAGAATGGACGAAGTCTCATGAGAACATGAACTTTGTTTTTGCGGGCGTTGAAGAAGGCTGGCGGATAGCGGATGAAATTGCTGAAGCCGGCATCCCGGTTTTAACAACCACTCTTTACACTCCGGCCCGTGACTACGATAACTATCAGCGGCCCTATCAAAACCCCGGTTTGATGGCTGCAGCAGGAGTGAAGGTAGCTATCGTTTCTGATGACACAGAAAACTCCCGGAACGCGCCATTCGAAGCCGGATATGCCGCTGCATATGGCTTGGGCAAAGAAGAAGCGATCAAAGCTTTAACTATTAACCCGGCGGAGATTTTTGGCGTGGATGATGTACTCGGATCATTGGAAGCAGGTAAACAAGCGAACTTGTTCATCTCTGATGGCGACCCGCTGGAGCCTATGACCAATATTGAGCAAGTATTTATAAAAGGGTATAAAATCCCTATGACAAGCCGCCACACTCAGCTTTATGATGAATTTTTGAATCGTGATGCTGTGAATAAGTAAGCTTTTTAAGCTTTCGTTATAGTCTCCTTATGCCCGTTCCAAAATTTGGGACGGGCTTTTTTATATCATAGTCACTTATGAAGGTACTTTTTTATAAGGTTGATTTTGTTATTTTCTGCTGTTTAAAAATTCTAAGGGTGTTTTTTTACCACATTAAGTCTGATGAACGCGGATTGACATCCAATCCGGAGATTATTGGTTATCAGATTAATTCTGAAATGGAAGCAGGCATTGAGTATGAAATTGAAGGTTAGTAGTTTTTTCGCAGCTGTACTTTTTTTACTGCCGGTTTTGATATTTGCTCAACAGCGTACACCATCCATCAGCCTGCATGAAATTAAAAAGGAAATAGAGCAGCTGGAATCTCAGGATGATAAACTGAGAACCTATATTGAAATGAGTAACCGGTATTTCCGGAATGCTCCGGACTCATTGCTGGTCATTGCAGACGAAATTAATGGGCTCGAAGGTGTTGAAGGAGAAAAGAAGGAAGCATTTATATCATTTCTGAATGCAAATGCCTACAGGCTGATGAATGCTGATTCAGCTATTTTCTATGCATCCAAAGCGTCCGGCATCCTGCGGGAACTGAAGGAACACGATTCTTACCTGATGATGGAAAACCTTCAGGCTATGCAATACGCCCGAAAAGATCAGTACCTGGAAGCGGAGTCGTTATATCTGGATGCCATTACTTATCGGAGTGAACTTGAGGATCAAATTGAGTATCCCGTACAATTTTTCTATGGAAATCTCGGGAACTTATATGTTACCGTTGGGGCACATGATTTGGCGATAGAGATGTTTGAAAATTTTTTGGAATATGAAGACAGTCCCCCAAACCGATGCAATATCCTTTCTAAGCTGGCAAACAGCTTTATGGAGCTTGAAAATACGGACAAGGCCATTTCTACCTTAAGTCCATGCCTGGAGTACGAAAACCTGCCACCGCCTATAAAAGCTATAGTTCGTTCCAATTTAAGCACGATGTACAAACAAAAGAACGATATTGACCGTGCCACACAACTAATGGAAGAAGCTACAGCAATCAGTTCCCGGTATCGGATACCTAATATTGGGAACGGGCATTTATACCGTCTCGGTGAGCTTTATTTAGAGCAAGGAATGGTTACAAAAGCGGATTCTGTGGGAAATATCATAAACACTGCTCCGCCAACTGCTTTTTCCAGACCCAATGAGGACATTGTAAAGCATGAGTTTCTTTCAAGATTACATTTTGCCAAAGGGGATTATGAAAAAAGCCTGGAATATTCAGACCGGGCCATTGAATTGGCAAACACCCATAATCTCTTCCAAATGATGAGGAATGTTTATGCCCTGAAAGCCGAAGCCTATGAGGAAATGGGTGATCTGAATAATGCCCTTGTGAATGAGCGGCTTCAACGAAAGCATGAAAAAGAAGTTAACGACAGGAGGAAAGAGCGTAACGATGCCATGCTTTCTGTACGTTATCAGCTGCAGAATAAAGAAGCTCAGCTAATGGACGCCAACCTGGAGATAGAAAACATCAGGCTTAGAAATATGCTGATTATCGTCGGGTTGATATTGATTACCGGCTATATTTTCTATCGATACCGGTTGTACTATCTACTGAAGGAAGAGAAGACAAGGAATCAGATTGCGCGTGATTTACATGATGATTTGAGTGGGACATTGAGCAGTATCAGTTTTTTCAGCGAAGCGGCACATCGGGTCAATAAAGATCGGGGAGACTCCGAAAGGTTTCTCAATATCATCACCAAAAGTGCTGTTGAGGCCAAGGAAAAAATTAATGACATCATTTGGGCGATCGATCCATCCAAAGATGACTGGTCGGTATTTCTGAAAAAGTGCAAGCGCTTTGCCGCTGATGTGCTGGATAGCAACGACATTGAGTATAGCTTTGATATGGATGATGATTTCAGTTTCCCCGTAGAACTTCAATTTCGTCAGAATTTGTGGCTCATTTATAAAGAGTGTATTACTAACCTGAGTAAGCATGCCCAAGCCACAAAGGTTGAAATCTGCTTAAGAGAGAAAGGGGATCATGTGTTTCTTAGTATTTCTGATGATGGCTCCGGTTTTGATCAGGAAAGTCTGAAATAAGGCAATGGAATAGATAACATCCGGTATAGGGCTGAACAAATACAGGGTTCAGCCGATCTTAAATCAGCTCCCGGAGAGGGCACGAAATGGACCTTTACGTTCAGTTTATCCTGATAGTACCATAGAACTGCCTGATCAGGTAGTTACTTTTTCTGATTTAATGGCTATATAGCATTAAAAATCCGGCACATGATCAACATTGTAATAATCGAAGACAACAAGTATATGAGGGAAGGGTGGAAAACCATCCTCGACTTTGAGCAAGACTTGTGTGTAATAGCTGAGTATGAAAGTTGTGAAGATGCCTTTGAAGGTGCACAGCTTGCAAAAGCCAACGTTGTTCTACTTGATATTCAGTTGCCGGGGATTCATGGCACAGAAGGAGTGAAGATCATCAGGAACAAATTTCCGGAACTTTCTGTGCTGATGGTTACCATTCACGATGATGACGAACGTATATTTAAAGCACTCAAAAATGGGGCGATCGGCTACTTATCCAAGAAAATATCCCCTGATGAATTAATTGAGGCCGTTCATATTGCACAAAATGGTGGATCTCCCATGAGTCCGAATATTGCTCGAAAGGTCATCAATTCTTTTCAGGCTTCGGGAGACGTTGATATTGAACTCTCAGATACCGAGACTCAAATTCTCACCTTACTTGCTGAGGGCTGTTCCTATAAAGGCATATCCAAAGAGGTTTACCTCTCTGTTGATGGAGTGCGCTATCACATCCGTAATATTTACAATAAGCTGGAAGTGAGCAATAAAAGCGAAGCCGTTGCGAAAGCTCTTCGTGATAAACTTATTTGAAGCAAATCTTAGGTTTATTAAAAAAACCTAATAACTCGAATACTGCATAAGTATGTAGTGTTTGATGAAGAAAAAATATCGATCATAGTGTCGTATCAGAGTTAAAACTGGTTTGGGTTTTTCGGGGTACAATTTACCAAACCGAGTTTTTCTGATTTACTAACCTAAAGAACTGCTAAAGGCCTGTCTTTGAAATGACGGGCCTTTTTGTTTGTATAGCTTATCTATTAAAAGCAGTGAGGGTCAAAGAAAACTGAGTTCTTACCATCAGTTGCATTCATAACGGGCCGGCAATAGGTTGGTTCTTGCTACAATCACCCCGCCATTTTCTGATGTTATACCTGGATAATATTACCCTGATATAAAGACATAAAAAGGGCTGCCCGAAAGCAGCCCTTTAAAGTTACTATGTGTTTAACTAAACGCTGAGTTCTATTTGATCAGCATCAGTTTCTTCGTTTGAACGAAGTCACCGGCTACGATTCGGTATATATACATACCACTTGCAAGGGTAGCGGCATCGAACTGTACTTTGTACGTTCCGGCACTCTTACGATCGTTAACCAGGGTCATTACTTCCTGCCCAAGTGTATTGTACACTTTCATTATAACATCACTTGCTTCCGGGATGCCATATTGAATAGTGGTTGTTGGGTTGAATGGATTCGGGTAGTTCTGATCCATATGGAATTTTTCAGGAATAACGTTTTCCTCTTCATTCGAAGTAACGGTAGGGTCAATTCCAACAGTGAATGAAACCGCATTCGCCTGGTTGGAGGCTCTGTCCATGATACCGCCTTCGTGATAATTCTCGATTTCGAAATCATCTTCTCTACATACGGTTTCACATGTTTTCAGAGAATCCTCATCGAAAACAAAGTCACCGTTATGCACTACGAACTCGTAACCGGAAACTTCCAGTTCCTGATTAAAGACAACTTCGAAATACAAGCCCATTGAATCGCTTCGGCTTCCGTCGCCCATCATGAAATCACCTTCGCTATACTGCTTAAAGTATCGCTTGAAGACATCCTGACGGTAGTGCCATGTACCTGAGGCAGTATCATAGGCTCCATAACGCTTGTCAGGTTCAATCAGGTAAACATCTACAAAGATTTCGTCCAGAGCTACTCCGGATCCGGGCTGGTCGCCGGCCATTGCATCTCTTACTTTGAACGAAAGGGTGTTTTTATGACCGGATTGAATCATATCTACGAACTGAATATCCTGAGAAATTACAGGCTTTTTCTTATCAACTATGAAATCGTAGGTTACATCAAGGCGGTTGCCATTGTCGTTGGTTATTACAAACCGTACGGTATGCAGACCTTCATTTAGGTTCAGGTCTTCGATATCATAATCTGATTCAAGTCTGAGTCCGTTTTCTAATCCATCAGGGAAGTTAGTGTCATACTCCACAATTGAGCCATCAACTATCACCCAGTATTCATCAAAGCTATTTACTTTATCATCTGAAACGGTGATAGAAAGTAAATGATCTTCGTTTACATAAGGCGAATCACTGTCAATGGAAGTATTTACTACTCTCATTGACCCCGGATTATTGACAATTGCTCCTTCAAGTACCAGGGCAAATCGCATGGCATTGGTAGGGAGGTAGTCCATTGTGAAATGGAACATATTATTGTCAGTATCAATCTGCTTATCAAGAATACCCTGGAAGCTGATATCGGTGTCTCCTACATCGGTAAATCCAACGCAGAGGGCAGCGATTTCATCATCAGTGGATCCATTCTCATTAAGGTCCATGATGTCAGCCGGGTTGTAAGCAATAGAGAAGTTCACTCTACGTCCTTCACGTACAGCATTACTTGTAAATGAATTCAGGTAATAAGCCGTGCCGATCTGGCCGTATTGAGCTTCACTGTCGTGCGTAAAGAACAAACTTGAAGGATCTTCTTCAATCATAAGATTGGCATTTCTGTCAAGCGTATTCTCCTGTATGTCAATCATGAAGTTACCATCTTGCGAAGTAACTGTACCGCCATTTTGGGCAGCTACTCGCTGTACTTCAATGATTTCGCGTGTCATGATGGTTTCTCCGGTTGGTAGTACCGTAGTTACGTAAGCAAAAAACTTACCGCCACCGGTAATATCAATGTCATCATCCAAACGAATGGTATTTCCATCAGCTTTGAATCCAAGATAGTTACCATCTATTGCCTCAAGCGGGCTGGAAATTCCAAACCACTCTGTATCGGTATAACCGGCCCAGCGTGGGAAAATAGCCCATTCCAGATCATTTAGCGTAGAGAATGTATTCTCATCGGCTAAAAGGAACAGACTTACATTGTCGTTAGTATTGATTGGCGCGATTTCCACTCGTATGTCATTGATCTCACCTTTAGCTCTGTAGAGAGAAAGATCGATATCATCCGAGGTAATAGGGGTAAAAACGCCCTGCATTTGATTTACCTCAGGCCCGGCTTTAGCTCGTACATCTGAGCTTTCGGAATGGTTAATCATGATGGTGGTAGAGTTTTGATACTCTGACTCGTACAACTCTTCATTTTCACCGGCTGTTAATCGGAACATCAGGTTACCTAACGGTAACTGGAAATCTTCCAGGTTCATCATGGCTTGTTTGAAGCCATCATAACTTGCGCTGGTGTAATAATCGAAATCACCGTCTTCAATCACAGACACCTGCTCATAGGTAGCTCCACTATCGGTAGAAACTTCCAGAATGGCCGTTTGTGTATGTGGAGTAGCCTGTACGTAAATATCACCGTGTTCGTCACTTAAACCGGTAATGTGAGCTCTTGGACCAACAGCTGTAAACTCGACTGTTCCCGCTTCGTAGCGGTTTCCAAAGTCATCGATCAGGTACATGGTAAGTACATAAACAGCACCCGGATCTAAATCATCCACGTCCAGTTCATATGTTGCTCCGGCACCTGTCAGAGTGGCTATAGTTTGGTCCTGAGAAGAACGGAAGGCATCATAATCGCCCGGTTCTCTTGCAGCTCCTCTTCGGATATCCAAAACAGCCCGGTTGAAGTCGTTTTCTTCTTCATCCAGCTCAAAACCGATCGTTACCATACCGCTCCATACGTTGAAGTCTGTGAAAGACTGAGTACCCCAGTCATCAGAATTAACAGGAGAGGAAGGGTGCTCAATCGACATGCCGTTAACAGCAATGGTTCCGGACGGGGAGATATCGTCGTAGAAAACTTCGATAGTGGCTACCGCCATCGGGTCATCCATATTACCGGTGATATTCTGAAAAATTCCTGCGGAGTCAAAACCGACTGCACGGAAAGTAAATACCCCCTCCACATTGTCGATATCGAACAAGGTTTCCAGTGTAGCCTCATCTACATCGGTAGTGAAGATGCCATCCGTTGTTTCCACAATCACAGAATCAATAACAACCCAATTGGTGTCTGCGTCTTCTTCCACCATAGGGTTGGTGGCAACGAATTTACCTTCGAAAAGGGTACCGTAGGCATCTCCGCCATTTTCTGCTGATAACGTAATATCCTCGCTGCCGTGCAAGGTATTGTCCGGCTGTTCAAGAATAGCCACACGTTCGGTTGTGCCATTATGTGTGTTGTCAATACGAAGGGCATAGGAGGTATCCGCAACGGTTACCTGGGTGCCATCAAATCGATCATATTCAAAACCGTATGTGACGGTTCGGAGGAGGTAATCACCATCTGCCAAACCTGAAGTCAGGAATGGATAGGTATAATCACCGGCTCCATCCAGAGAATCTACTGGCAACGTCACCAGCTCAGAATAAGTAGTATCCGTTTCGGTATAGGTACCATACTGGATCATGACGCTGTCCACCAACTCGCGGTTGCTTTGCAGATCAAGGTCGAGCTCCAGCGTATCGCGAACGGTGTTATTGGCGAACCCGTCAAGTAAGGCTACCCAGGGTACTTCATTATTGAAGATCTGGATAGTTCCAACATTTGGAGTACCAATGTAGTTTTCATTCTCATTCCCAAATACATCGGTAAAGTTTACGGTTATATCACCTGATCCGGGAGTCAGATCCACATCTACGTCCATATCATTATCCGGGATTGCAAACTCTACAGTATAGGTATCAGATGTTTGAGCGGTTATTTCACCGACAATTATATCACCACCGTAATCTAATTCAAATTCGGCACCATCAGCGGCTATGTCATCCGCATAATGGGTGAATTCAAGCGTAAGAACTCCACCGGCATTAATCGGAGGGTAATTGCCATCGGCGTTATCGGCAAGGATGTCAATACCGTTTACTTCCGATAGAATATAGTCGGCCGATACGTTATCTACGTTGACCGGGAAGTACATAGGCATGCTGTTATTGCCCAGATTATCAGTAGAGATAACTCGGAATACGACCATGCCATCAAACAACTCATTGGTCAGATCTCCGTCATAATCCTCCGAGTCGAAAGCAAACCGGAAGGGATATTCGGTGAGAGAAGTTACATTGAAGAAGTTGGTGGTTGAATCAATAAGTACCCGTTGTACATCTACATCCAATTCGTTCAGATCATCATCTGTTGAGTTGAATTGAACTCTGGTGTTGTCACCGGTTATGTAGTCGGTTCCTCCAAAATCAATAGCATCAAGAAGAGCCATTGTGAGTGAGGGTGCAGTAGTGTCGTAAAAAACCGGATTGGCCCTGGTGTTAAATGTAGAACCATCGGCATCGGAAACGACCGCCCGCACATAATACATGCTGCCATCGATAAGTCCGAGGCTCGCCGGAGTATCAAACACATCACTAAGAACGGCATCATCCAGCGTGTAGGTTGTATCAATATTACCTGCACCAAAGTTTGGATCGGATGAAAGCTGAATGGTTGCTCCGGTGTATTCACCTTCTTTGTCCGGAGTAAGCTGAACTGTAAGATTATTGTTGAAAGCTGTATGCGGATAAGGCTCCATCAGGAAGTAGTCATCGGTATTGAAATCGATGATATCCACATTGTCGGTATCAGATCCGCTGTTTCCGGCAGCATCGGTAACCTCCAGTGTAATGTTGCCATTACTTTGAGAATAAGGCTTAAGGTTTACACTGAAGATAAATAAGGTATCTCCCTGAACGGTTAGCCGGCCGGCATCATCATGTTCCTGAATAGTGCCTGAGAAAAGATCGCCAAAGAGAGTTAAATCCACATTATAATCGTCTCTTAAGCTATCTTCGCTTAGATATGTATCTCGCACATCATAGATAAGGGTATTCACACCTGTATTCGCATTCGGAACAACATTAGCCGTAGGAGCGGCACCATCTATGGTTAGTAATTGTACGGTGGGTGCGGTGTTGTCATTAACAGTTGGAGAAACTTGTGCCTGAGTTTCATTACCAGCACCATCTGTAATATCAACATCAATAGTTGGCGATGTAGGTGAAGAAGGGACAAATTCTGTCAAATCAACCAAAAAAGTAAAGGTATAATCTAAAGAGTCATTTCTGGTGGTATCTACGAGAGTACCGGCATTGAAATGATCAGTTATTGATCCAACAGCATTGAATGTTGTATCAACACCATCTAAAACAGACAAGTCAAATACAAAATCATCATTAGAGTACTCAAGAAAATCATCCTGAACCTGTACCCTAAGAGTATCTCCTCCAATTCTTGGTTCATCATCTACCGAATAATTATCTAAAGTGATTGATGCTACAGTCGGAGCATCATCATCTATATAAATATCAACATAGATCTCTCCGTCAAGAACAGATGCATTATTCGGATCATTATCATCATCTATATAGGCTCTTGCCCGGATGGTATAGAAATTTGTGGCATTGGGAGCGAAAGTACCTTCATAGGTATTCTCAATCGCCAAACCTGTTGTTGAAAAAGATTCATTTGCAGCAAATGTATCATAGGCACCATCAGCATCAGTACCTTTTTGATATATCTGAACTGAATTTACTGTATCACCTTGAGCGAATACATCAACTTCGATGTAATCCAGGCTGTCGGTTAAAACGCCCGGATCGATGTCAAATTCAAATACCGTAGTACTTGTGCCGAGAATGTCAGCAGAATCTGGTGTAACAAATGTATCTTGAAAAACTCCACTTTGAGCATACGCATACTGCGTTCCCAAAAAGAGCATAAGAATTGCATACAGAAATGGTAGAAATCTGGATCTCATGATTACCCCTTGTATTATTTATTGTTTGTTTAGTAACCCCTAATCAGTTGAGATAAGCGTACCCACTTATTTATTCGCTCCCCGTAAAAATGACTAGATGTATTTAGTAAGTACCGAAAAAAAAATTAATTGATCACCGCCTGTTTATGCAGTTTTCAATTAAGAATGAGCCTAATGTGTGAATCTTATCTTAATGAGTCAAATTATATTTGTGTTACTGCTACTTCAAGTAATATAAAGCAGGAATCAACTTTGGGAACTCATGCATGTTTCTCTTTCTCTTGATTTATTGATGATTTACAGCTTACTTCAAACAACATACCTATGCGGTGTTTCGGGTGCGAAAATCTCGTTATTTCCTTTACATTTTTAATTTAAATCGGGTAAGCAATATGAAAGTAATACAAAAAGCATTTTTTGTGCTATTTATTTTGGGATGGGCATTTATTAATCGAGCTTCAGCACAATCAGAACCTGAATGTAAACAAGGTGTCAATACATGCATCAATAATAATTTGGATTATGATGTAAACGTATTTGTTGAGATTGATACCACTGCAAGACAAGGAGCGGGGCGACAACAGAGTCAGAGCAACAGAATTAATCACATTCCTAAAAAATCAAATATCCGATATGACCTTCAGAACCGGTTGCCAAAGGATGAAATAAAATTTGTGGTTGTACTTGATAGTGTCAAAATGGACAGTTCTAAAGCATTTGGAGTAAAAATAGCATTAGGCAAACCTGGCGATATAACTGGAACCAGAGGAAATATCAGGTTTAATATCCCACATCATTTTGAGTTTGGAAAATCTTCAGAAAGAGGAAAGTATGAGGCTGTGGTTCACTATAAAAAAATACATTCGGTAAAGCGTAATCAGATTGCTCCACAGCTTGCAGAAATAGCATTTGAGGAAAAATCATGCGAAATGAAAGATGGGGAAAGTTTTACATGTTCGGGATCAGGAAATAAAAGTCTCAACTTTACATCTAGAGATAGTGAGGACTTTATAGATTTTATTCTTCAAGAATATGATGAAGTGATAAATCATTATATAAAGTCATATTTCACTGATGTTGATCCGAATATTGAACACCCGGAAACTGATCCTGGAGGGGGATGAAAATAAGTAAGTTTATTTTTTTTCTTTCTCTAACAAGTTTGTCAATGTCCGGTTTAGTCCAATCTCAGGGATTACCGGACATTAACTTTTACGGTGTTGAAGACTTTCCGGGAAGCAGGCAAAACTGGGCAATGGCACAGGATAGTACTGGAACTTTATTTTTTGGAAATAGTTCAGGCATTTTAAGATTCGACGGTATTGAATGGACTTTTATCCATCTTCCGATCAATGATGTTGTACGCGCATTATTGAAAAGTACCGATGGAGACATCTATTATACTTCTTTAAATGATTTTGGGGTTTTGAAATCAGATTCATTGTCTAATTTTTATGCCGAAAGTTTTATTTCGAAGTTACCGGAAGATCAACAGACTGGCTTTGGTACTGTTTGGGATGTAAAGGAATATCAAGGCGCTATTTTCTTTCAGGCTGACCACCATATTTTTGTATTAGAGGGTGATTCTTTACGAGTAATTGAGTCTGACACTTACCTGAGACGCCTTCATTTTTTTGAAGACAAATTAATCACTACAAAGAGAGGAACAGGATTAGTCAGTGTAGAGAAAGATACACTATTGCCGATTTTAGAGCCGAATCCTTTTAGTGAAGTATCGCCCTATGTTGTAGAAAAAGTGGGTGATAATTATTTGTTTCTTAGCAGGGAACAAGGAGTACATTTATATACGGGTGGAGAATTTCGATTATTGAACAGCTCTTTAACAGATTCTCTTATTAAACATTGGCCATACCGGGCCACCAATATTAATGATAATGAAATAGCTGTTGCCACAGTTTCAGGGGGAGTCTATTTCATTGGTGAGGAGGGTAAAATAAATGATGTGTTCACAACTAAAGAAGGGTTGAATACCAATGTTACCTACGATGTTTTTTTAGATGATGAAGAAAATTTATGGGTTACACTAGATAACGGTTTATCTCACCTCTTGATAAATAAACCCAATTACAGGATTGATGAAAGAAAAGGTTATCAGGGTTTAAGTACAGGAATTATAGAGTTCCGGGGAAAATTATATGCGGGTACAACTGAAGGGTTATTTGAAATAGACTTTAACACTGGGGATATAAAAAAGCTCAATACACCTTTCACAAGAGTGATGAGTTTGAAAACAAACGGAAGTTCTTTGATAGTCAATACAGAGAATGGAATCTATTTTAAAGAAAACGAGAATTTTATAAATACGGGTATATCAGGAGTTCATAGTGTAAGATTAGATCCATCAGAAACAGACTTTTTTTACATTTCTCAGGGAAATTTGATATCCAAAGTGTTCTATTCCGGTTTAGAGAGCGAAATTTTTATAGAAGCTGATTCAGAGTACGATATCGAAGACTTTATTTTCTTTAATAACGAACTCTGGTACACTACAGCTGACAGGCAAATTTTTAGAAACAGAAACTTCAATAAAAAAAATACCAAGTATCTTGTGAGATTGGCTGAAAGGGGAGGGTTTGAATTCTTTGAAGTTTTAAAAGACCAATTGACAGTAGGCACCACGAATGGTCTTTTCTACTTTGACGAATCAGCAGATAAATTTAGAAAAGATTCGACCTTCAATGATATAGAGTTTGTAAGAGATCAAGTAAATGCATTCGAAGTTTGTGGGGCGGACTCGATTTGGTTCAGGGTGAATCGAAAAGTAAAACTTGCGACTCGAAAAGATGATAAATGGGAAACTATATCAACTCCATTTCAGTCAATAGGCTTTGAAGAAACTGTAAGTCATATTTCTTGCATCAATGATAAGGTTTGGTTTGGTACCTCAAACGGTATTGATATTCTGGAAATTAACTCGAAGAATGCGGTAAGTGCTTTCAAAACCAATATCACCGGTATTTACATCAACCGAGACTCGCTGATTTATGGAGGCTTCGGCGAACCGCAGCAGCCCATTGTTTTACCTTATGCCAATAACGAGCTCAGGTTTAGTTATGCAGCTGCCAGTTATGTGGCCCCTGACCGCAACCAGTACCAGGTGAAGCTGGAAGGATTTGATTCAGACTGGAGCACATGGACGTCCGAAACCCAGAAAGATTATACCAACATCCCGGAAGGGAAATATATGTTCAGGGTCCGCAGTAAGAATGTGTATGATGTAGCTGGGATTAGTGATGCTATCCCGTTTGAAATCCTCCCGCCCTGGTACCGAACCTGGTGGGCCTATTTGTTATACACGTTTACCATTGCCGGGATTTTATACCTGGCTTATAAAATCAGGATTAACCAGATTCTTCGGGTACAGCGAATACGGAATAATATTGCCAGCGATCTGCACGATGAAGTAAGCGCCACGCTTAGCAGTATCAGTTACTTTGCAGAGGCTATTAAAAGCGACAAACTGAAAAAAGACAAAAGTCGGTTTGTTAACTTAATTGCCAACAGCGCGGATGACGCCAAAGAAAAAATCACTGACATCGTGTGGGCTATAAACCCGGAGCATGATGATTGGCTGTCTTTTCTTTCAAAGTGCCGCCGTTTTACCTCAGACCTGCTGGAAAGTAAAGAGATGGATTACAGCCTCAAGATTGATGAGTTCATTCCCGGTAAGCTGGACATGCAATTACGTCAACATCTGTGGCTGATCTTCAAGGAAATGGTAACCAATGCCGTGCGTCATTCCCAAGCTACTCAGCTGGATGTAATCATGAAGTATGAAAACGGCGAGTTAAAACTGGTAGTTCAGGATAATGGAGAAGGTATGGATGTGGATAGCATTCGAAAAGGGAACGGGCTGGTAAACATCCACAAACGGGCTGAGCAGATAAACGGAGAGATCTCTCTGAAAACATCCGAAGGTTTCGGAACCCGATGGATGTTAAAAGTTCCTCTTTAACCAAGACCACATAAGTATGTAGTATGTTTTTCAGTGGAACGGGCTATATTTAAAGCAGTAAACATCTTACAAAGTAACAAGGGCTTATCGTGATAAAAGTTGGTATCGTAGAAGACAATGAGTACATGCGGGAAGGGTGGGAAACCTTCATCGATCATGAAAGGGATTTAACGGTAATTGGAAGTTTTGGTTCGTGTGAAGAAGCCTTTGAATCAGATGCCATCAATAAAGTGGATTTGATGATTATGGATATTGGTCTGCCGGGAATGACCGGCATTGAAGGAGTTAAGTACATGAGAGAAAATCATCCCGATGTGAATATCATTATGGCAACGGTTCATGATGATGACGACCACATTTTCGATGCTTTGAAAGCAGGGGCCGTTGGTTACCTGATGAAAAAAGTTACTCCTGACGAAATGGTTCATGCTATTCGGGATGCTCATGAAGGCGGTTCTCCAATCACCCCAAACATAGCGCGAAAAGTGATAGCCACCTTTCAAAAGGCAGCCGACCTGGAAGAGGAACTGTCGGATCGGGAAATACAAATCCTCAAAGAACTGGCTACAGGCCGCTCGTATGCCGCCATAGGGAAAAAGATATTCTTATCGGTGGATGGCGTCCGGCATCATATCCGCAACATTTACCAAAAACTGGAAGTGCATTCCCGTTCCGAAGCCATCGCCAAAGGTATTACCCGTCATATCATTGACCCTGACAACGACTAACAGCCCTGTATTCTGTCAGAACCACATTGTCATGCGGTTACATTTAGAGCATCCCTTTTTAGTTTGGGCGCAGTTAGTCCTTCCAGACTATACTAACCTAATACACTAAAGCTCTGTCTTTTGATAAAGACGGGGCTTTTTTAATTTCACATGCAGCGAAAATATCCCGATATTCAGCGCGAATTTCAGATGTACAAACCACGCAGCTTTTTATGAAAGATTTTATTCGCATCGCATCGGGACAAGGCTTTTGGGGCGATCTGCCCAACGCACCCGTCAATCAGGCAAAAAAAGGGCCCATTGATTACCTGGTGATGGATTACCTGGCGGAAGTAACCATGTCGATCATGCAAAAACAACGCATGAGAAATGCTGATTGGGGATATGCCCGCGATTTCGTGAATGTTGTGGAACAGGTTCTTCCTGAAATCAAAAACGATGGAATTAAAGTAATCAGCAATGCCGGGGGAGTAAATCCCATGGCTTGTAAGGATGAAATCCTGAAAGTAGCCAAAGAAAAAGGCTATACCGGCTTGAAAGTTGCCGTTGTAAACGGGGATGATATTCTCAGCAATATTGATGAATTGATAGCAGACGGCCATGAGCTGAAAAATATGGACGACGGGCGTCCTATTTCTGAAATAAAGGATGATCTGCTCAGTGCAAACGTATATTTTGGCTGCCAGCCTATCGTAGAAGCTTTAGAAGCCGGGGCTGATGTGATCATCACCGGAAGAGTAACCGACACCGGACTTACGCTCGCGCCCATGATCCATGAATTTGGATGGAAAGCGGACGATTTTGATAAAATGGCGGTAGGAACCATTGCCGGACATATAATAGAATGCGGAGCTCAGGTTTCGGGCGGTAACTTCACCGATTGGGAAAAGGTGGATGATTTCACAGATATCGGATTCCCCATTATTGAAGCCTATCCGAACGGGGATTTCTTTGTTACCAAGCATGAAAATACCGGCGGCCTTGTAAGTGAGATGACGGTAAAAGAGCAGTTGTTGTATGAAATCGGAGATCCTTCAGAATATATTACTCCGGATGTAATTGCTGATTTTACTTCCGTGAAGGTAGAAGAAACCGGAGCGAACCGGGTTAAAGTGACCGGTATCAAAGGCCGACCCGATACACCCACATACAAAGTTTCAGCAAGTTATAATGACGGATTTAAACTGTCCTCAACCTTGGTTTACTGCTGGCCGGATGCCCTAAAGAAAGCCATTAAAGGTGCTGAAATCCTAGAGAAAAGAGCCGAAGTACTTGGTCTCAATTTCGATGAATTCAACAAAGAGTACATTGGCTATAACGGAAACACAGAGGCTCCGGTCACGGAAGAAGCGCTTAATACGGAGTTCGATGAGATACAGATGCGGGTCTCGGTTTCTGGAAAAAGCAAAAATGATTTAAATCGCTTTGGGATGGAAATAGCACCCCTTATCTTAACAGGCCCAAGCGGTGTAACCGGTTTTGCGGGAGGTCGGCCCAAGGCAAGCGATGTGGTAGCTTACTGGCCGGCTTTGTTAGACAAGGATGCTGTGAGTCCTAAAGTCACCTTATTCGAAATTAAATAATTAATCATCATCAAAGCGCAAAATCTGACGGTTTTGTGCAAGAGTTAAAAAAGAAAAATAATGAAGATTGCGGTTATTGGAGCAGGAATCTCAGGATTAACAGCCGGACGAGAATTGGCAAATGCCGGCCACGAAGTTGTTGTATTTGAAAAGAGCGGAGGCTATGGAGGCAGGCTGGCTACTCGTTATGCCGGTAAAGATAATGCCCAAAAGCTGGATCACGGAGTATCATTCTTTACAGCTGAGTCTTCGGAATTCAAGAAACTGGTTACCGAACTGGCAGCGAAAGATATAATTACAACCTGGGAAGGAAGCTATGCTACCAGAAATGCAAACGGTAAGGTAACTTTTCGGGAGAATAATTCGCCTTATTACTACGCGCCCAAAGGAATGAACACCGTAGGCAAATATCTGGGAAGAAATCTCGATATCCGATTAAATGAAAAGGTGGGTGGGCTTACACATATTGGTGAAAACCGCCGCAAGAAGAAAAGCTGGATGCTGAATTTCCCCACCGCATTAACAGAAAGTGCGGATGCGGTTATCATATCAGCACCGGCCCGCCAGGCTTATGCACTCCTTAATACCACCATCGATGAAATCGAAACGCTGAAACTGGTTCGTGAAATTGATGAAGTGGAATACGAGTCTCAGTTTACTTTGATGGCCGGTTTCGAAGAAGCAGACATGCCTGAATGGAATGCGCTGGATTGTGAAGATGATGTAATTGAATTCATTTCCAATGAAACTACCAAGAGAAATGAGGGAGAGGTGAAAACACTGGTTGTTCATACTACCTCGGAATTTGCGAAGAAGCATATGCATGGCGACCGTGAAGTGGTTGAAGAGCTGATTACGGATAGACTGACAGAAATATTAGGAGGCTGGGCAGCCCTTGCTGACTGGAAACAAGTGCATTTTTGGAGATACAGCCGGGCTGTAAATCCGTTGCCGCACGACTTTATGGAAATTAGAGGAAACGACACTCCATTAGCTTTGGTTGGGGCTTATATGAACGGTAACACCGTTGAATCGGCATACCTTTCAGGTTTGAAACTCGGAAAACACTGGGTTCAGCAATTCGCCGAATAATTAAATTTAAAGCCATTAAACCGGATTAGGTTTGGGTGCTATAAAACAACTTAACAGGTACCTTAAAAAGTACAAGGGCACGATGATACTGGGCGCCCTCTTCCTGACTGCATCTAATGCATTTCTTGTTTGGATACCGGTGCTCATCCGGCAAACCATGGATGAAGTAGAGAGAATAGGAGCAGAGGGATTTGATGTACCCTCCAGCATTGTGCAAACCCTCTTTACCACCGAAGCGTCCAAGCTGCTAGCAACCAATTCCCTGATTCTTATTGGTGCGGTTGTGATGTACGGTATTCTGCTATTTGCTACCCGTCAAACCCTCATTGTTACTTCACGAAGGGTGGAGTTCGATATTCGCAACGATATAGTCCAAAAGCTGATGAAGCTCCCTCAGCGTTATTTTGCGGAGAACTCTTCCGGTGAAACCTATGTGCGGGCAACGGAGGATGTTGGAAAAGTCCGCGATTACTACGGGCCGGTTATCATGTATAGTATCAACACTATTACACGTGCCGGATTTGTATTG
Organism: Gracilimonas sp.; assembly: GCF_017641085.1. NCBI lineage: Bacteria > Pseudomonadati > Balneolota > Balneolia > Balneolales > Balneolaceae > Gracilimonas > Gracilimonas sp. The sequence goes on from NZ_JAEPPI010000001.1 coordinate 1,000,950, forward strand.
ACCATGATGTTTCTGGTGAATCCAACTCTTACATTGTGGGCACTGATCCCGCTTCCGCTTATTTCAATTTTTGCTTACTGGATTACCGGGTTCATCCACACACATTCAACCATTATTCAGGAGCAGTATTCTTCCTTAGCCGGAAGGGCAAAGGAAACTTTTTCAGCCATCAGGCTCATAAAAGCGTATAACCGCATTGATAATGAGCAAAAGCTATTTGAGGATGAAAGCGAGAAATACCGGAAGAAAAAACTCCGGTTAGATATGATTGAGTCCATGTTTCATCCCGCGCTCAACTTCCTTATCGGGATCTCTTTACTTATTGTGATATGGAAGGGAGGGGAAATGGTGATTGCCGGAACAATTACCGTTGGTAATATCGCTGAGTTCTTGATTTATGTGGCCTATCTGATTTGGCCGGTTGCAGCTCTGGGTTATACCACCAATCGTTTTCAGCGTTCACTGGCATCCTGGAACCGTATTGAAGAGCTCATGAATGAACCGATTGAAATTAAGAGTTCGGACGATCAGATTGATCGTGAAATGGAAGGACATATTGAGTTCAAAAACATAGGTTTCAAATATCCGGATACCGATGAAATGGTGCTCAGGAATGTCAGCTTCGAGATTAAACCCGGGGAGAACATTGCCATTGTAGGCCGAACCGGTTCAGGTAAAACAAGTTTGGTGCAGCTGATCCCCAGACTTTTCGATCCCGTGGAAGGAGAAATTTTGATCGACGGCGTTAACTTGAAAAACTGGTCGCTTGGTCGTTTGAGGGAGGCCATTGGTTTTGTTCCTCAGGAAACATTTTTATTTTCGGACACCATCGGAGAAAATATAGCCTTTGGGGTAGATAACGCTTCGGATGAGCAGATTGAAACGGCTGCAGAAAAAGCGCAGGTTAAAGAGAATATTTTGGATTTTGAGAAAAAATTTAAGACTATGCTTGGCGAGAGGGGTATCACATTGTCAGGTGGTCAAAAGCAAAGGACAGCAATAGCAAGAGCACTGATTAAAGACCCCAGGATTTTAATTTTTGATGACTCACTGAGTGCGGTAGATACAAAAACAGAAGACGCAATATTAAAACACCTCAGGCAAGAGTTAAGCGGACGCACAACCATCATGATTAGTCATCGTATTTCCACTATAAAGGATGCCGACAAAATATATTACATAGAGGAAGGACACATTGTAGAGGAAGGCACACACGAAGAATTGTTGGCTAAAGATGGCAGATATACCGCTATGTACAACAAACAGATATTAGAACAAGAATTGGCAGAAATATAAGTTATCAACCGGGGCCAATTGTATGAAAGCAACGCCCCAATAAAGAAAACATACATTACGGGAGATCAGAAAAATGATTGTAGTACCTTTAGGAGTAGCTTCAGCAACCCCAACCGCTGTAAGACACTTACCCTCAGTAGCTTTATGGAGAGAAGGAAGTGTATTCCTTTTCGATTGCGGTGAAAATGCACAAATGCGCATGCTTCAGGCAGGGATAAAGCGTTCAAAAATTGAAGCCATTTTCATTTCACACTTTGACGTGGATCACTTTTCAGGCTTACTTGGCCTGTTGGCAACCCTTCAGCTTCAACGTCGGGATAAGCCCCTTACCATTGTTGGCCCGAAAGGCATTAAGGAATATGTGGAATGGAATCTCAAGTTCTCACAAATCGATCCGGTTTATGAAATCAACTTCCATGAAATTGAAGAAGATATTGAAGTGGACCGGGTATTTGATGCAGATGAGTACTATGTAGAAGCTCGTCCGTTGAACCATACCAAATTTTGTGTGGGTTTCCGTTTCCAGGAAAAAGATCGTCCCGGAAAGGTTGACGCCGATAAAGCAGAGAAAATGGGCATCTCCAAAGATGAGCAGTACAAAGCTCTGAAAGCAGGAGAGGATGTAACCCTGGAAGATGGCACTGTGGTGAAGTCTCATGATATTGTTGGACACCCGCGCCCGGGTGATAGCTTTGCATATGTAACGGATACGGAATACACACCCAATGCCGTGAAGCTGGCAATGAACACCAACATTTTATATCACGAAGCGACCTTTGGTAAAGACCTGGACGACAAAGCCCGTGAAACCGGTCACTCGTCAACAGCTGACGCTGCCCGGGTAGCAACAGAAGCACAAACCAAGCTTCTGGTAATTGGACACTTCTCTGCCCGATATACAAATGCACACGATTTACTTCAGGAAGCTCGTGACGGATTTTATCCGGCCTGGTTGGCTAATGAGTTACGTCCGATTTTTACAGATCCAACCCATGAGCGTGGAATTATTACGCCAAAGGTGGAGATCAACGAGCTGAATAAGAAGTCCGGTGGCGGCGGTAAAAATTACAAAGGCCGCAAGAGCAGCAAAGGCGGTGGGAAGAAGAATTTCCGAAGTCGAAAAGGCGGAAGTTCCAGCCGTGGAAAAAGCAGTTCGCGTGGGAACCGAAGCAGCAGCTCAAATCGTTCTAATAGCGGAAAAAGCAATTATAAGCGCAAAACGTACGGAAGCAGTACGTACAGCGCGAACATTAAAGACAAAAAAGACGACTCTGATTCAAGCTCAAGGCGGAAGATCACTCCGAGATCTTCCTATGATGACTTTGACAGATTCTAATCAACATAGCTTGTGAGCAATAAATCAAATTCTGAAGCCGTCGATACCACACTGATTCGGCGGCTTTATTTTTTTCTAAAACCCTACCGTTGGTACGTATTACTCGCCATTGGCCTTACGCTTTCGGCTTCCTACCTGGGGACTATCCGGCCCAAACTTACCCAAATAGCCGTTGATGAGTATATTGCTACCGAAGATTTTGAAGGTTTATGGTGGATTATCACGCTTCTGGCCGGGGCTTTGCTGGGTGAATTCATCCTTCTGGTTTTTAATACCTACCTGACCAGATGGTTTGGGCAAAATTCACTGTACTCCCTTCGTAATACGGTGTTCAAAAAAATACAGACGCTCAATGTTCAGTTCTTTGATAAAAATCCCATTGGCCGGCTAATTACCCGAACTACCAGTGATATTGAAGCCCTCAGTGAACTTCTTTCAGACGGTGTGGTTACCATAATCGGGGATATGTTTCGGATTATCTTCATCCTCTATTTCATGTTTAGCATGAACTGGGAGCTAACGCTCGTTACATTAACGGTACTCCCCATACTTTTCTATGCCACCTTTTGGTTCAAGGCCAAAGTCCGGGTTACGTTTCTGGAAGTGCGAGACAAAATCGCCCAGCTGAATTCTTTTGTCCAGGAACATATCAACGGGATGGATGTAGTTCAGCTTTTTAACCGGGAGGAAAAGCAGCAGGAAAAATTTAGAAAAATCAATGCTGGTCACCGGGACGCGTACATTGAAACCATTTTCTACTTTGCCATATTCTGGCCCATTGTTGAAGTAACAGCCAGTTTGGCTATGGCCCTCATTGTATGGTATGGTGGTGCGAGGGCGTTAATGGATGGGGTAACCTTTGGTGTGCTGGTAGCTTTCATTCAGTATGCCCGTCAGTTTTTCCGGCCTATTCAGGGATTGTCTGAGAAGTTTAATACGCTTCAATCGGCACTGGCTTCATCGGAACGCATATTCAGCGTACTGGATACGGAAACCAAAGTGAAGGAGACCGATAATCCCAAACAGATTGAGAATCCGCAGGGTAAAATTGAATTTGAAAATGTTTGGTTTAAATACAACGAAGATGAAGAATGGATTCTCAAAGACATTTCGTTTGTGGCTGAACCCGGAGATGATATTGCCCTTGTTGGCGCCACTGGAGCCGGGAAAACGACCATCATAAACATTCTTATGAGGTTCTATGATATCCAGAAAGGCAGCATAAAACTGGACGGAGTAGATATCCGAGATCTGACCCTTCATGATCTGAGATCGCATTTTGGGTTAGTGCTTCAGGATAATGCGCTGTTTTCAGGTTCCATACTGGATAACATCACTTTGGGACATCCGGATATTACCAGAGAGCAAGTAATTGAAGCCGCTCACAAAGTGGAGGCCCACCGCTTCATAGAAAAACTACCTGAAACATACGATTATGTACTGCAGGAACGGGGAGCTTCACTTTCAATGGGACAAAGGCAGCTAATTTGCTTTGTTCGTGCTCTGGTGTACGATCCTGAAATTTTAATTCTGGACGAGGCAACCTCCAGCGTGGATTCAGAAACCGAAGCACTGGTTACCGAATCGAGCCGCTTGATGATGGAAGGGCGAACTTCGATTGTTGTGGCCCACCGCCTGTCCACCATACAACATGCCGACCGCATTTTGGTAATGCATAAAGGGGTGATCAGAGAATCCGGCAGTCATCAGGAGCTTATCCTTCAGGAAAATGGTATCTATAAAAAGCTGTATGAGCTTCAGTATAAAGATCAGTTGGTGACCGGTTAACGATCCAACGGAACATCAGGTTTTATAAATTGTTCATAAATATAGGCGGTCGAAATAAGGCCGTAAATCACTCGAAAATTAAGCACGCGAATTTGTATTTTCAGAAAAACCAAAGGAGGTAATATTATGGCTGCTTCAAAGAAAAATTCTAAGACCAAACGCGATATCGAAGAGACTATTTATGACACTACGGAAGCTCTTCAGAATAAAGCAGAAGAAACATACGACGTTTTGCTCGATCGTTTAAAGTATGAGCGCGACGGCCTCGAACGAGAATTAAAGCATGAATACCGCAACGCCCGCAGATACGTACGTGCCCACCCGGAGCAAGGGTTAGGGATCGCATTTGTAGCCGGGTTGCTGGTTGGCGCGCTGCTTACCAGAGGCGGTAAATAAAATATATTCAACAACACAGATGGCAATAAATACAGATCACCTTAATGAACTCTACGAGCGTGTGGACGCGCTCAGGGGGTATCTTTGACTACGAAAAAAGAAAAGTCCGAATAATAGAACTTACCGAACAAACCCAGGATTCTAACTTTTGGAACGACCCGGATAAAGCTCAATCTGTAATGAAAGAGCTGAATCATGAAAAAAGCCTGGTGGAAGGCTGGGATAACCTGAATGACCTGCGTGAAAGCATTAACGTATATCTCGAATTTCAGGAGATGGGCGAAGAGGTGGAAGATGACCTGCAAGCTGAGTATAAAAAGCTTGAGAAAGCCCTGGAAGACATGGAGCTTCGCAATATGCTCAGTGGACCTGATGACCATCGTGATGCGATTGTCACATTCAACCCGGGAGCTGGTGGTACGGAAAGTCAGGATTGGGGTGAAATGCTCTACCGCATGTACACGCGTTGGGCCGACAAAGCCGGATTCAAGGTATCGGTTGTCGATTATCAGGATGGCGATGTAGCCGGACTGAAAAGTGCCACCATCGAGGTGCAGGGAGATAACGCCTATGGGTTTTTGAAAGCAGAGAGTGGTGTTCATCGCCTGGTACGGGTTTCTCCATTCGACAGCAATGCACGCAGGCATACCTCATTTTGCTCCGTTTTTGTAGCTCCACTGATTGATGATACAATCGAGTTAGATATCAACGAAAGTGATGTGGAGTTGCAGCGTTTCCATTCAAGTGGAGCCGGTGGGCAGAACGTTAATAAAGTAGAAACCGGAGTTCGGCTGATTTGGGAAGGTGAACTTTCAGACGGAAGGACCGAACGGGTAGTAGCTGAATGTCAGCAAGAGCGGTCTCAGCTTCAGAATCGTGAAAAAGCCATGGTTTTGTTGAAGTCCCGAATCTATGAGCTGGAAAAAGAAATTCAGGAAGCGGAAAAAGCAAAGCTGGAAGGTTCCAAAAGTAAAAACGAGTGGGGATCACAAATCCGCAGCTATGTTTTTGATGATCAGCGGGTTAAAGATCACCGTACCAACTACGAAACCAGTGATGTAAGTGGGGTGATGGATGGTGATCTGGATGAATTCATAAAAGCTTATCTCTTACAGGATGCCGAAGTTTAGCTACGATTTCCTGGTGATAGGCAGTGGAATTGCAGGGCTTAGCTTTGCACTGAAGGCTGCTGAACACGGAACCGTAGCCATCATCACAAAAAAAGAGATGATGGAAGCCAACACGGCTTATGCCCAGGGTGGCATTGCCGGCGTCCTCAACAAGAAAGATTCCTTTGAGAAACATATATCGGATACGCTGGAAGCCGGAGCAGGTCTGTGCAATCGTGAAGCTGTTGAATTAGTGGTTAAAGAAGGCCCGAGGCTTATTCAGGAACTGATTGATTACGGGGTTCAGTTCACCCATAAGAATGGAGAGCTTGATTTAGGCAGGGAAGGAGGTCACTCCGAAAACCGCATTGTCCATGCTGCCGATGCGACCGGTTTCGAGATTGCATCGGTCATGGTGAATCAGGCACGGAATCATCCGAATATTGAGATTTTTGAGCACCATTTTGCGATGGAGCTGCTGACCGAGCATCACCTGGGTCAAAAGGTGAAGACACTGGATAAAATCCATTGTTACGGGGCTTACGTGCTGGACGAAAAGGGAGACCAGGTAAAACGGATGCTCTCCAAAGTGACCATTTTGGCTTCCGGGGGTGCCGGTGAAGTGTACCTTCATACCACCAATCCACCGGTAGCCACAGGAGATGGAATAGCGATGGCGTACCGGGCAAAAGCACGAATCGAGAATATGGAGTTTGTCCAATTTCATCCTACCAGTTTGGCTGTTCCTGAAGCCGGTTCATTTCTTATTTCTGAAGCTGTTCGTGGTTTTGGGGGGATTTTGAGGAATTCGGACGGCGAGGCCTTTATGGAAAAGTATGATGACCGAAAGGAATTAGCACCCCGCGATATTGTAGCCCGCGCTATCGATGATCAGCTTAAGAAAAGAGGGGATGATCATGTTTTTCTGGATGTCACTCATTTGGATTCAGAGTCGCTCAAAGAAGAATTCCCAACTATATATGATACTTGCCTGAAGTATGGTATTGATATCACAAAGGAGCAAATTCCCGTGGTTCCTGCCACCCATTACACTTGCGGAGGCGTTGCCACTGATCTTGACGGACAAACTACCATAGAAAGGCTTTTTGCCTGCGGCGAAACAGCCTGTACGGGATTACACGGGGCTAATCGGCTGGCATCGAACAGTCTGTTAGAGTCACTCGTATTCGCGGACCAGGCATTTAAGCGATCTGTTCAGCTTTTTAAAGAGCTGGATTTGAACGATGAGATTCCCGAGTGGGATGAAAGCGGTACGGCCAATACCGAAGAGTGGGTGTTGGTTTCTCACAACCGGCAGGAATTGCGACAGGTGATGTGGAATTATGTAGGAATTGTTCGCAGCGACTTAAGGCTTGAAAGAGCTGCGCGGAGAACAGAATTACTTTACAAGGAAACGGAAGATTTCTATCACCGAACCAAGGTAAGTGTACCGCTATGTGAACTCAGAAACCTGGTGTGTGTGGGCTATCTGATTGTCAGATCAGCGATGCAACGCAAAGAAAGCCGGGGGCTGCATTACACAACCGACTATCCGGGAACCTCTGAACAGAGAATAACAACGGTGATTGATTAGCTTTTTTACTTGCCCTGAGAGTGAATAAATGTTTACTTCCGTTATGGATAGAAATAAACTTCTGGCACATCTGAAAAAAAGAGTCCAACAACTCTCTGGTGAGGAGCTAAACCTTGCCTCAATGTTTTTATACAATTGGACTAAGGGGCCATGGACTCCGGCTTCCCTGTCTGATGAACAATTATCTGTTCTTAAGAAAAGGGTGAAAGAATTTGAAGATGGTGAAGTTGAGCCGGTTTCAATGGAAGAAGTCTGGCAAAAGTTTGAAGAGAAGTATGGGTACGTCAGTGAAGGGAAAGAGTCATACGAAGCTGAAAGAGAAAGATATCTGCTCAATGAACTTACTGAAATGTTAGATCAAATCAGTACCCAAGACCTAACTTGTTTCGACATATTTCTTCGGAGTTATACAAGAAAAGATAATTTACAAACTCTTAGACCTGAAGAACGAGCATCTATTGAGAGAGGGTTGGAAGATGCCAAAGCCGGCCGGCTTACAGATGCATTTGAGTTCTTAAGGGCTAATGGCTGATATGACTTTTCTTGTTAAGCTTACCGATGAAGCCAAACAAAATTATACTCAAATAAAATACTATCTAACGCAGGAGTTTGGAGAAAACGTAGTCCGTGACTTCGCACAAAGGCTTGAGCACTGTTTTTCTTTGATAGGGAAGAACCCTCATTTATTTCCAATCTTTGATGAAAAGCTTGATATCAGACGAGCTGTGTTAAGTAAAGAAGTTTCTATCTATTATATCATCAAGGAAAGTGAAGTACATATTTTGAGTATTTTTGACAACAGAAAAGCTCCCAGGAATTTTTCATAATGATTAAAGCAGGCATAACCGGAGGCATAGGATCAGGAAAAACTACTTTTTGCAAGGAATGGGAAAAGCTCGGGGCTTTTGTACTGTTTGCGGATGATTTTGCCAAAAAGCTGATGCAGGAGGATGAGGAACTTCAGCATAAAATAAAGCAGGTTTTTGGGAATGAATCATATGATGCCAACGGAAACTTGAATCGCCCATATCTTGCTCAGGAATCATTTCAAAAGGGAAGGGTTGAGGAATTGAATAACTTGGTTCACCCTGTATTGTGGGACCGTGCCGCCGTACTGGCCAAAGAAAAAGAGCGCGAAGGTGTGGAGGTATTTGCCAAAGAAGCGGCTATACTTCTATCCAATGGCCGGCCCAAGGATTTGGATTATGTGATCATCGTAATGGCTGATGAGGACGAAAGAATAGAGCGGACTTTGGAGCGTGATCATGCAACGGAGCAGGAGATCAGAAACCGTATGGATAAACAACCTGATTTTGAATCATTGACGCACCTTGCTGATTTTGTAGTTTTCAATAACGGTTCTGAAGATGAGTTGAAAGATAAGGCGGTACAAATCTTGGAAGAGATTAAATCGGTTGGCTGATTAGAATTTCAAAAAACGGGAGATTTTCTCTCATAAACATTCTTATCTTTTAAAAAAGCGCTTCCAACAAGAAAAGAAATATGGTGAGTACAAAAGAATCCAGACTCGTAACCTTAGAAGAGTACATTATTCAATCTCAGAACAGGTTTCCGGGTGCAACAGGAGAACTTTCACAATTATTAAGGGATATTGGTCTGGCCGCAAAGATTATTTCCCGCGAAGTGAATAAAGCCGGTATTACCAACATCCTTGGCTACGAGGGGTCCACCAATGTTCATGGAGAATCGGTTAAAAAGCTGGATCTTTTTGCTGACCAACAGCTTATCTCTGCCCTCGATCGCTCACTGATCACGTGCATGGTGATTTCTGAAGAAAATGACGGCGTCGTGAAACTGGGCAGCAAAGGCGGGAAATACATTGTGTATCTCGATCCCCTCGACGGCTCCTCCAACATCGATGTGAACGTATCGATCGGGAGTATTTTTTCTGTCTATATGCGGGAGCCTCGATTTGATCCGGCTGTTCGTGAAGAAGATGCCTTGCAGGCAGGTGTACGTCAGGTAGCGGCCGGTTATGTGCTATACGGTTCCAGTACCATTCTGGCTTATACTACAGGACTGGGAGTATCGATTTTTACCTTAGACCCAAGCATCGGTGAATTTATATTGAGTGATCGTGGAATTAAAATGCCGGAACATGGGGCTATTTACAGCATCAATGAGGGAAGCTATAATTCCTGGGATGAAGGTCTTAAAAAATACATCAAATATTGCCAGGAGGAAGATTCTGAAACCAATCGCCCGTATTCGGCCCGATACATCGGCTCTATGGTGGCTGATATCCACCGAACGCTGATAAAGGGCGGGATTTTTATCTATCCTCACAGTAAAAGATACCCTAAGGGTAAACTGCGGCTAATGTATGAGTGTAACCCGCTAAGTTTTATTATTGAACAGGCCGGCGGTATGGCCACGGATGGACAAACGCGGATCATGGAATTACAGCCCAAAGCTATTCATGAGCAAACTCCAATTTACATCGGCTCAAAAAAGAATGTACAAACCGTGATGGAATTCCTGGAAGAGCACGCAACTGTTGAACAGTAGGAGTTTCTATTTGTAAAGGGCTGTACCCTTTTACTCATTAACTCTTAACCCTTCCAGAGTTAAACCCATATGCTCGAATCAAACTAATTGCGGTAACTCTGGAAGGGTTATAGTATAAAAAAGCTTTTTCTATTGGTGGGTTATTTGGAAAAAAGTTCGATGTATTCCAGTACGCAAGCGAGTCGTTCAGGGCATCACGTTTGGTAAATTTGAGTATAGTTCTTCCCATATCAGGTACTTTAAAGTTCATTCTTAATTCAGATTAATTATGAGAATCATAGCCATTCAAAAAGAAGCGCAAGGTCTTTCTAAGAGGGATTTTGTTCCTCATTTAAGGGACGAAGCCCGGCGGGGATGGGAGTTATATAAGGAAGGGGTAATCAGGGAAATGTATTTTCGGGATGATAAACCTGAAGCCGTGCTTATCCTGGAATGCAAAGATACTGAAGAAGCTGAAGAAAAACTTTCAACGCTTCCCCTTGTTCAAAAAGGACTGATTTCTTTTGAGCTGATTCCACTTCGCCCTTATCATGGGTATGAGCGGTTGTTTGAAAAAGAGTAGCCTGAAAACCTCTTAGAACCGAATTCGCATTCCTTCCTGAATATCGTTGGAAACGCAATACCCGCCATTGGTTTCAACCACAAACCTGGCAGGCTTTTCGGAAGGCAGCTGTTCACTGTTGAAAGGGGTGGTGTTATGATGAATTCTCACAATGGTGCTGTCGGCATTCACAAAAATGATATCGAGCGGTAGAGGAGTGTTAGCCATATAGAAGCTTCGAGGCGCTTCATTGGGGAAAATGAAAAGCATGCCGGCATCGGGAGCCATTTCGGTGACGTCCATCAGCCCTTGATTTCGCTCTTCAGGTTCATCAGCCAGAGCTACTTTCACCGTAGAAATCGCTTCACCCTCGGGGGTGAGAAAAGTAACCTCTTCCACTAAATCCAATTGCCTTCCCTGATTAGGAATTTCTTTCTTCTTGTTGGAATCTTTTTGGGAGCAGGAAAGCACAAATAGCGAGCAAAATATGGTGCAAAACAAGAGAGTTGACAATGAGTACTTCATGAATAATAATCAGGTTGGTGGATAAACTTGGTATGTGTCAGTTTTTAAGGCAGTCAGGAAATTAACTCCAAAAACATTGAATCAAAAATGAATCTATCTTCAATCGGTTTGTTTCATTGAAATTTAGACGAAATAGAGCTACCTTTGAAAAGCAGTGAGCGTCGCAAGGCACTCGCTTTTTTTTGTTTCAGAATTTGATAGAAATGCAAATAGATATCACCCAAAATATTATAGACTTAGCGGCTCCTCTTGCCGAGGAACACGATTTGTTTGTGGTGGATGTGGAATTAAAAACACATTCCGGTCAAACCGAAGTATGGGTTCTTTTGGACACTGAGAAAGGCGGAGTTAATATAGATCATTGCTCTGAAATTAGCCGCGAACTCGGATTTTTGATTGAAGCTCATGAGCTTTTTGATAAAAAATATCGGTTAAATGTTTCATCTCCGGGATTGAGTCGACCACTGAGCGATCTCCGGCAATACAAAAAAAATGAAGGCAGGGTGGCTACTATCAAATTTAAGAATACAGACGGTGAGTATAAAAAAATAGAAGGAGTCATCACCGGCATTGAAGACCAAGTGGTGGCTATAACGGATGAAGAAGAAGTAGAAACTCAGATCCCGTTCGACAACATCGTTGAAACCAAAATAATCCCCGTAATTTAATAAGCTATACTGATGCAGAACGAATTATCAAAACAGATTATCTCCTCGTTTGCTGAAATTGCACACGAGAAAGGCATTGAGCGTGATATGCTTCTTTCCATTCTGGAAGATGTTTTCCGTACCATGATTCGCAAGAAATATGAGTCGGATGATTCATTTGAGGTAATCCTGAATGCTGACCGGGGAGAGATACAGATCTTACACGTACAGGAAGTTGTTCCTGCCGATGAGCTCACCGATGAAGTTGCTGAAATTACCTTGGAAAATGCCCAAAAAGTAGATCCTGATATTGAGCTATACGACGAACTTGCTCAGGAAATTCAGATTACAGATTTCGGCCGCAGAGCCGTTACGATGGCCCGCCAGCAGCTGGCGCAGCGAATCCGCGAGATCGAGAAAGATAATATTTATGAAGATTACACCGATCGCGTTGGGGAAATTATTCTTGGTGATGTGTACCAGGTTCGCCACAATAAAGACATTCTTGTAAATCACAATGGAGTTGAGCTGCTGCTCCCCAAAAGTGAGCAGATTTATAAAGATCGATACCGCAAAGGTGATACAATCCGCGCAGTAGTGACGGGTGTTCATATGCGTAATGGTAACCCGACGGTGATTATTTCAAGGACTTCCGAATTATTCCTGGAGCGATTATTTGAAAACGAAATTCCTGAAGTATTTGACGGCATCATTGAATTGGTGCGAATTGCACGTGCACCGGGCGATCGTTCTAAAGTTGCTGTTCTCTCACATGATGAGCGCGTTGACCCTGTTGGCGCCTGTGTAGGGATGAAAGGAATTCGTATTCACGCTATTGTGCGTGAATTACAGAACGAAAATATTGACGTGATCAACTTCACCCCGGATAAGATTGACTTCATAAAACGTGCACTTCAGCCTGCAGAAGTATTGAAGGTTGAACTGAACGAAGAAGCCAAACACGCCAATGTACTGGTTCCGGCCGATGAAGTATCAAAAGCCATTGGTAAGGGAGGGGTTAACATTCGCCTTGCTTCCAAGCTGGCTGAGGTCGAAATCGATGTATATCGTGAAGTTGAAGCAGAAGATGATATCGATATCGACGAGTTTGAAGTTGATTTCGGAGCAGAAGTAATCCAGATGCTTCATGATATTGGCTGCGACACTGCACGCGCAGTTCTGGAGTTAGATGCAGATGAATTAGTAAGCAGAACGAACGAAGAAATAGATCCCGAGCTTGCTGAGAAGATTATGAGTGTAATTGCCTACGAATTCGAAGACGAGGCTTAAGTCGGCAATTCCATTTAAAAATTCTTAGTTTAACAAGCTCACATTCAAATATTCTATATGTCTAAAAGACCCAAACCATTATTTAAAGTAGCATCAGAGTTTAATGTATCTACACAAAGTATTGTGGATACCTTAAGTGAAGATGGTTTTGACGTAGCCAATCGTCCTAACTTCAAAATAACGCCTGAAATGTATGAGGCGCTGGATGAGGTGTATGGCGAAGACCGGGCAAAGAGTGCAGATCACGAAAAAGCCCGCGAAGAATATGAGAGTCGCCGAAGCCAGATGATGAACCAACGCAACGACAGCGTTACTCTGGACAACGTGTTGGAACCTATTGAAGATGAAGTAGGGTTGGAGCCGGAAGACGACGATACTGAAGACCTTGAGCCACAAGATGATGAAAGTGGTGATGAGCTTGATTTAGAGCCTATCGAAGAGGAAGATGAGGCGGATGAGCAAGCCGAAGAAGAAGCTGAAGCTAAGAAGAAAGCTGAAGCAGAAGCTAAGGCAAAGAAAGAGGAAGAAGAAGCAGAGGCCAAGAAGAAAGAAGAAGCTGAAGCTAAGAAAAAAGCTGAGGCAGAGGCTAAAGCCAAGAAAGAGGAAGAAGAGGCTGAGAAAGCTGAGAAGAAAGAAGCCGAAGCAGAAGCTAAAGAATCCGAGAAAGTGGAGGGTAAAGACGACGAGGACGACGAGGAAGATGAAGACACTGAATCCAAGAAGTCTGAAGATGATGAGGACGAAGAGGATGAAGATGTCATCCGCGGATCTGCCGGTAAACTAAAAGGAACTAAAGTATTAGGTAAAGCATCTTTCACTACCGAGCGTAAACCTCGTAAGAAGAGAAAGCGTCGTAAAGACCGTAAAGATGATTCTTCAAGCTCAAAATCTGATTCGGATAACAAATCCAAAAAGTCTCGCAAGAAGAGAAAGAAGAAGACAGAAATTGACGAGACTGATGTAGATAAGATGATGCGCGAAACCATGAAGAAGATGCAGTCTTCTAAAACCGTGGGGAGTAAGCGTCAGAAACGTCGTAGAGAGCGTAAAGAAGAACGTGAGGAGGAACTGCAAAAGCAGGCGGAACTCGAGGAGCTCGAATCAGATGTTGTCGAGACAACCGAGTTCATTACAGCTAATGAGCTGGCCGATCTGCTTGGTGTAGGTGTAAATGATATTATTTCGGTATGTATGTCTATCGGGTTGATGATTACCATTAACCAGCGACTGGATGCCGGTACCATCGAATTGGTTGCTGAAGAGTATGGTAAGGAAGTTAAGTTCATCGAAGCAGAAGAGATGGATGAAGACCTGACCATCCCTGAAGATGAGGAAGAAGATCTTAAACCACGTGCTCCGATCATTACGGTAATGGGTCACGTTGATCACGGGAAAACATCATTGCTTGATTACATCCGTGAAGAGAAAGTAGCAGCCGGTGAGGCCGGGGGTATTACCCAGCACGTTGGTGCGTATCAGGTAGTACATAATGATAACGAAATTACCTTCCTGGATACTCCGGGTCACGAGGCCTTTACCGCTATGCGTTCTCGTGGGGCACAAGCTACCGATATTGTAATTCTGGTAGTAGCCGCTGATGATTCCGTGATGCCGCAGACTATTGAGGCGATTAATCACGCGAAAGCAGCAGGCGTACCTATTGTTGTAGCTATTAACAAGATTGATAAAGAGGGAGTAAATCCCGATAAAATTAAAACGCAGCTTTCTGAGCACGACGTTATTGTTGAAGAATACGGCGGTAAGGTTCAGTATGCTGAAGTTTCGGCTCATACCGGACAGGGAATTGAAGACCTGCTCGAAAAAGTACTGATTGAAGCCGAACTGCTTGAATTGAAAGCGAATCCTGACCGACGCGCTGATGGTGTTGTACTTGAAGCCCGTCTGGATAAAGGAAAAGGTATTGTGTCCAACATCCTTGTTCAGGGTGGTACACTTCGGGTTGGAGACCCGTTTGTAGCCGGTCCTTGCTTTGGACGTGTACGAGCCATGGAGAATGACCGTGGCCAACGTGTGAAAGAAGCCGGACCATCTACCCCGGTACAGCTCATGGGCTTTGACGAAATGCCGCAAGCCGGTGATAAATTGATTGCCGCAGAAGACGAGAAACTGGCTAAAGAAGTAGCTAACGAGCGAATGCAAATCCGCCGTGAGCAAGCCATGCGAACAACCAAGCACATGACGCTGGACGATATTTCACGCCGACTTGCCCTTGGGGAGGTTTCCGAGCTGAATATCATTATCAAAGCCGATGTGGACGGTTCTATTGAGGCTCTTTCAGGTTCACTTCAGAAGTTGAGTACCGATGAAGTAGCGGTTAATATTATTCACACCGGAGCAGGAGCCATTTCTGAATCCGATGTGCTTCTGGCATCTGCATCCGATGCGATTATTATCGGTTTCCAGGTACGGCCAACTACAAGTGCCCGTAAACTGGCTGAGAATGAAGAGATTGACATCCGACTGTTCAGCGTTATTTATGACGCTGTTGATGAAGTTCGGGATGCCCTTGAGGGTCTGTTATCACCTGAGATTAAAGAGCAGATGATGGGTGTTGTTGATGTTCGTGAAACCTTCAAAGTTTCCAAAGTGGGAACCATTGCCGGTTGTTATGTAACTGAAGGTAAGATTGAGCGAAATAACCCAATCCGACTAGTTCGCGACGGTGTCGTTATTTACGATGGCGAAATTGATGCTCTCAAGCGTTTCAAAGATGATGTGAAAGAAGTTACGTCCGGCTATGAATGTGGTATCAGTATCCAGGGATATAACGACATCAAGGTTGGCGATCAGATTGAGAGTTACAAGATTACTGAGCAGAAACGTACTCTTGAAGATTCTGCCGGATAATCGATATCTGACGGAATTATAAGTCTAATTTTTTACTTACCTGATTATGGGTTTCAGACCAGAGCGATTGGCGGCGGTTATTAAGCGTGACCTCGGCCAAATTATACAGCGATCTTACCAGCCTAGCGGAACTTTTGTGACCGTAACCAATGTGGTTATGACCGATGATCTTTCCATTGCGAAGGTCTATTTAAGTGTGTTCTCACCCGGTCGCGACGATAAACCGGTATATGAATTTATTGACGAGCACATAGATCAGATTCGGTACGACCTGGCTTCCAAAATTAAGAACCAGGTACGTAAGATTCCTGAGCTCCATTTCTACGAAGACGATACTGCTGAGTATGTCAACAAAATGGAGCAGCTGCTTAAAAAGGTAGATATACCTGAAGAAGACCCTGACTCACCCTCCGAAGACTAAAAATGGCCCGAACTCTTCCTTTGGATGAAATTCCGGTTTTCGGTAAAAATAATTTACCGGATAAGGATACTAATTTATCTGACGGAGCTATTTTCCTGATCGATAAGCCCCTTGAGTGGTCCAGTTTTGATGTGGTCAAGTTCCTGCGAAAACGCATCCGTGTAAAAAAAGTAGGGCATGCAGGTACGCTGGATCCTCTGGCAACAGGAATGCTGATTTTGTGTTGCGGAAAGGCGACCAAATCCATTTCTATGATTCAGGATTTACCTAAAGTATATACAGGTGAAATCACCTTCGGTAAAGCTACAACTACCTATGATGCAGAGGGAGAAGTGACCGAAGAAGCTAGCTGGGATCACATCACCAAAGAGAAGATTGTTGCCGTTCTTGATAAAGAATTCACCGGTACGGTAGAGCAAATTCCGCCGATGTATTCAGCTCTTAAATATGGTGGCAAGAAGCTGTATGAGTTAGCCCGAAAAGGAGAAGAAGTGGTTCGGCTGCCACGGCAGGTTACTTTTCATGATCATGAGATCCTCAACTTTGAACCGCCCAGGCTTACCTTGAAAATTAAGTGCAGTAAAGGAACTTATATCCGGTCTTTGGCACGAGATTTGGGAGAAGCTCTTGGCTCAAAAGCATATCTGAGTGGGCTGGAACGAACGGCCATCGGCGATTTTTTAGTGGACGATGCGCTAACGCCTCATGAAATGGGAGATCAATTAAAAGAAATATGGCAGAGTTAATTGAACTGAAAAATATTACCCGTGATCCCAATACCGTAGTAACCGTCGGTACTTTTGATGGTGTGCATCAGGGGCACCGGGCACTAATGGAAGCGGTAGTTACCAAAGCCCGTGAACGAAATGCTCGTAGTGTGGTGGTCACGTTTGATCCTCACCCGAGAGAGATCATTAATCCGGGAAAAGAAGGAGTCAAGCTTCTTACAACGCTTAAAGAAAGAGCGGAGATTTTGGAAGATCTCGGCGTGGATGTATTACTGGTTATTCCGTTTGACCGGGATTTTTCCCTTCTATCATCCGAGGAATTTGTACGCGATATTATTTTCAGCAAAGTGGGCGTATCTGAGTTTGTAATTGGCTATGACCATCATTTTGGCCGCGACCGGAAAGGTACCATAGAGACTATAGAGAAGCTGGGGGAGGAGTTAGGATTTGATTCTTATGTGGTTTCAAAGCAGGAAATGGGAGACGTAACCATCAGCAGTACCGTAATTAGGAATACCCTGGCTGAGGAAGGCGATGTTAAACAAGCCGCTGAATATCTGAACCGTCATTATTTACTAAACGGAATAGTGATGCACGGGGATGAACGCGGCCGCACCATCGGTTACCCAACGGCCAACCTGAAGCCGGAACATGAGAATAAAGTGATTCCAAAAAACGGGGTCTATGCTGTCAAAGTTCGGGTGAATAAAAAATGGTATGGCGGAATGATGAACATCGGTGTTCGTCCAACTTTCGGGGAAGACCTGAGAACACTGGAAGTCAATATCTTTGATTTTGACCGGGAGATTTATGGAGATACGATACAAGTCCGGTTCATTGATCGCATTCGGGATGAGAAGAAGTTTGATGGGGTGGACGAGTTAAAAGCCCAATTGGGAGCGGACAAGCATACAGCACTGCAAATTTTATCAGACTGAATCAATTCGGGTATTACTACGTAGGTCTTGGTTAGCCCATTTTCTTTCAGGCGACTAAACCACAACCAATCCCGAACCCATGCGATTACTGATTACTATTCTTTTCCTTAGCCTTTCCACCACAGCTTTTTCCCAGCAATATATTGTTGATGAACTTGCCTCAGATATGGAAAGAAGTAAAGCCATGTCTCTTTCCTACATAGAAGCTATGCCTGCTGATAAATACAGTTTCAGACCTAATGAAGAAGTCCGCACTTTTGCAGAACAATATTTGCACCTTGCCCAAGGTCTTATCGGACTTTCATCAAATGGAACAGGTGCTGCGGGTATCTTTCCAGGAGAGAATCTGGAAGCAACCGAAGCTTATCACACCAAAGCCGAAGTTCAACGAATAGTTACTGTGAGTTATGATTTTGCCATAAACAGTATCAAAGAAATGGATGCCGATAAGTTAACGGAGATCGTACAAAGAGGACAATTTGAAGTAACCAGAAGAGGGTGGATTCACAAAGCACTGGAGCATAACACTCATCACAAAGGGCAAACAACTATTTACTTAAGAATGAGTGGGATTACGCCACCACAGTACCAGTTATTTTAACAGGCTTATTGAGTCTTTTTATATTCTTTGCCGTTTTTAAATACGGAGACCACGGTTCTGATATTTTCGATGTTTTCTAAGGGGTTACCAGATAGAACAACAAGGTTAGCTGTCTTTCCAATGGCTATAGAGCCGTGAGTATGCTCAATTCCAATGGCCTTAGCATTATTCAACGTTGCAGCTTTAATTGCATCTATATTTGACAAGCCGGATTTTGTAAGCAGGATGATTTCATCCTGTACCCATTTGATACTTAGGCTGAAATCGGTGCCTGCCGCTATTGTAACTCCATTTTGATAGGCTGCTTTTGTAATTCTGTATGCCCAATCGTTCAGAGCTTTCGGGTCGAGCCTGCCTGCTGCTCCTGACAGATGTTTAGTCGGATTCTCTTTTTGATTTTCTGAACTGATTATAGCCACCTCACTACGTTCTTGCGTTTCCCAGGCTGAAAGTGTTGGCTCAAAGATCACGTTTCTTGATTTCATTTCTTCAAACAAGGACAAAAACTCTGACGCTGTAGCATCGGTGTTTTTAAAGTCTTGAAGAGGTACAGATTCAAGAATGGCCTCATTGAAGGAGGCAGGCATATTCTCTTCCAATTCAAAAATCATTCCTACACTATGGGATAATACATCCACTTGAGCTTTGACAGCATCAGAAGGCCGGCTGGGAAATATGCTGGAATGACTCCACATTTTAAGCCCGTTTTCGCGGGCAATTTCACTTAGCTTTAATAATAATTCAGGATTAACATTTGAATAGACCTTCACCCCTGTTACCCCGGCTTCCTTGGCACTGATAACTACTCTTGTTAAATCAGTTTCTTCAGTAATCAGCCGCATCCAGGGAGCTGAACCCGGGTCAAAACCCAGTGCTGCAAATTTGGTTCTGGGATCTTTTAAGAAAGCTGGGCCAAATACATTTGCTGAGTAGTATATATCCGGACCCATTAGATTTCCCTTGCTGATTTCCTGATTCAGAGATTGGTACATTCTTGCATCTCCACCCATATCACGCACAGCAGTAACTCCTGAGTAAAGCAATTCCGATAAAATGTCATTGCGATTCTTTGGTCTGAAAAGGTGAACATGGGAATCAATTAACCCCGGGATGATGTAGCTTCCATTTACGTCAACTATGCGTTCAATCCATTCTAAACTCACAGAATCACTATGCAGAATTGATTTAATTATGCCATTCTCAATAAGTATGGTTCTGTTTTCAATTTGTTGAGAACGCTCAACATCAATTATTGTGGCATTCGTTATCGCAAAAGATTCCCCTGAACTTGTTTGAGAAATCACGCCATTAAAAAGAGTAGTAAAAAGTAGAAGTGTTATAGTAGCTATTGTCTTTTTCATTGTCCTGCTTTCCCGAATTTTTTTAACAACAGAATAAAATGAAGAAAGCGGATTCAATATCAAAGCAAAAAGATGGGTGCAGTTATACTTTATATGAACCACATTTTCTCTTCTGAGCAGGAAGTTTTTAAAGTTGCTCAATTATAAAAATAGGGCAGGATGATAATCCCTGCATTCTTAGGTTAAAAATCATACATCCAAACATTGTCCATTTCAACAAAAACCCCTATCTTTCAAAACTATAAATCGATTTATATAAGTACTAATTAAACCATTGCAATGAGCATAACCGCAGAAGAAAAGAAAGAAATCTTTAAGAAGTTTGGAAAAAGTGAAACCGATACGGGTTCCACAGAAGGACAAGTTGCCCTTCTTACCAAAAGAATTAATGACCTGACTGACCACCTGAAAGATAATCAACTGGATCACGCATCACGACGAGGATTGTTGAAAATGGTAGGTAAAAGAAGAAGGTTGTTGAACTACCTCATGAAAAACGATATCGAGAAGTACAGAGAACTTATCAAAGAACTCGGTATCCGTAAGTAAGTTTATTCGTTTAAAGGCTCCATTGTGGAGCCTTTTCTAATTTATCCTGCCGCTATTTTCCTATCTGTTATTGGCGGGATTTCGCAAATCAATAAAGACAAAGAAGACAAATGAAAGAAGAAATAAGAAGTGTAGAATTTGCACCGGGTAAGGTGCTTTCAGTAGAAACAGGCCGGATTGCCAAGCAAGCCGATGGCGCTGTAGTGGTTCGAATGGGTGATACCCAGGTACTTTGTACCGCCGTAAGTGCTAAAGAACCAAAACCGGGACAGAATTTTTTCCCATTAGTTGTTGACCACAGAGAAAGTTTTTCAGCCGGCGGACGTTTCCCCGGTGGTTTTATGAAACGTGAAGGACGTCCTTCAGAAAAAGAAATTTTAGCGAGTCGTCTCATTGACCGTAGCTTGCGTCCTTTGTTCCCAAAAGGATACTTATGTGAAACCCAAATCATCTCAAGCGTTGTTTCTTCAGACGGAGAAAACGATGGTGATGTTCTGGGTGGATTTGGTGCATCAGCTGCGCTACATATGTCCGACGTACCTTTTGACGGACCGATGGCTGAAGTTAGAGTAGGTCGCGTTGATGGCGAGTTTGTTATCAACCCAACCCTGTCTGAACTGGAGAAAAGTGATATCGACATGATTGTTGGTGGTACAGCCGACTCAGTATTGATGATGGAAGGAGAGATGGATGAAATCTCTGAAGATGAGATGTTAGGAGCTATTAAAGCTGCCCACGCTTCTATTATCACATTATGCGAATTTCAGGAAGAACTTCGTGAAGAATATGGACGCGAAAAAAGAGATTTCACTCCGGAATCAAATCCTGAAGAAATTGAGAATAAAGTCCGTGAATTAGCTACCGACAAAATTAAAGAAGTAGTTAACATCGGCCTTGGGAAAGAAGAATATTCTGCCAAGCTTCAGGAAGCCAAAGACAGCGTGATTGCTGAGCTTGAAGAAGAGTTTGAAGAGGAAATGGATGTCGTTAAGGATATTCTGAGTACTGTTGAGAAAGAAGAGCTTCGCAACATGATTCTGGAGAAAAAACGCCGAATCGACGGTCGTGCTCCTGAAGACATTCGCGATATCTGGACACAAGCCGGATACCTCGCACGTACACACGGTTCCTCTATTTTCACCCGTGGCGAAACACAGGCTCTTGTATCTGTGACCTTAGGTACCAAAAAAGATGCTCAGGCAGTAGATACTCTGTTCGATGAGGAAGAGAAGAAATTCTACCTGCATTACAACTTCCCTCCATATTCTGTAGGTGAAGCCGGTTTCCTGAGAGGTCCTGGCCGACGTGAAATTGGTCACGGTCACCTTGCCGAGCGTGCACTCCGTATGATGATGCCATCCTTTGATGACTTTGGATATGTAATCCGGGTTATTTCTGATATCACGGAATCGAATGGTTCATCTTCCATGGCTTCCGTTTGCGGTGGTTCTATGGCGCTGATGGATGCCGGTGTGCCTCTGAAAAAACCGGTTGCAGGTATTGCAATGGGTATGATTGTTGGAGAAAACAACTCTGTTGTTCTTTCTGATATCCGTGGTGAAGAAGATTTCATGGGCGACATGGACTTCAAAACAGCCGGTACCGCAGATGGTATCACGGCTTGCCAAATGGACATGAAAGTTAAGGGCATTTCTTTTGAAGTTATGGAAGAAGCCCTTAAGCAAGCTCATACCGGAAGAATGCACATTCTTGGCAAAATGGCTGAAACCATTTCAACTCCAAGAGAAAGCTTATCTGAATACGCACCTCAGTTTGTTAATATGACTATTGATGGCGACATGATTGGTGCTGTGATTGGGCCGGGTGGTAAAGTGATTCAGACTCTTCAGAAAGAAACAGATACTGAAATCTGGATTGAAGAAGATGATGAAACCGGCAAAGGTAAAATCACTATTTCAGCTGACAGCCTCGACAAAGCAAAAGATGCTGAAGACAGAATTAAAGCAATTACAGGTCAGCTTGAAGAAGGCGCGACTTATAAAGGTACGGTTAAAACCATCAAAGACTTTGGTGCTTTCGTAGAGATCGCTCCGGGACGAGATGGGCTCCTACACATTTCTGAAATTGATCACAAACATGTCAAAGATGTAACAAACTACATGAGTGTGGGCGATGAGATTGAAGTTAAGCTCCTCAAAATTGAGCCAGGCAATAAGCTTCGATTATCCAGAAAAGCATTGTTGGAAAACGACGAAGAAGAGTAAGTCTTTGCCAACAAAGCTGTTTATATTAGGCGCTCTTTCTTCGCGAAAGAGCGCCATTTTTTTGAGATTAAAATCGTGAATTAGAAGTAGAACTTTTCCAAAGTTAAGAGGATCGAAAAGGATAAACGATATCGTTGTAACATTGGAAAAGTTACTATAAAGAAGAGGAAGAGATAAAAGGATTGGAAAACGTGAAAGAAATTGATTTTGTAAGCAAGAGCACGCTGCCTAACGGACTTCGAATTGTTACCGAAAAGATTGAGTCTGTAAAAAGCGTATCGGTTGGAATTTGGGTAAAAACAGGAGGGAGACATGAAACAGCTAAACAAGCCGGAATTACTCACTTCCTTGAACACATGCTGTTTAAAGGAACTGATAAGCGTTCTTCTTTTGACATTGCGCTGAGTATGGAATCGGTAGGAGGATACCTTAACGCCTTTACTTCATCCGAATATACCTGCTATTACTCACGGTGTTTGAATACCCAATTAGATCGTGCACTGGATGTACTTTCCGATATGGTACTTCATCCCGCTTTCCCCGAAGAAGAAATTGAGAAGGAGAAGAAAGTGGTGATAGAAGAGATGAAGATGTACCGTGATTCTCCGGATGATTTCCTTTTTGAAGAATTCAATTCTAAGATCTTTAATGGACATGAATTAGGACGGCCGGTTTTGGGATACGAGGAAACGGTATCTGACTTTTCGCGCCAGGATCTTTACGATTATATGAAAGATCGATATTACCCGGGCAACTTACTGGTTTCAGTTGCCGGAAATGTAGATCACGACAAAGTAGTGCAGCTGGTTACTGAGTATTTCGAAAACCTTGAGGCCAAAGACCACGATGAATCGGAGCAACCACTGCCTGAGTTCAAACCGGAAGATGTCACGCTGACCAAAGCCATAGAACAAACCCATTACATTTATGGCCGCAGAGGGCTGAATTTTGATCACAAGGACAAATACCTGCTCCTTTTGGCGAATACTATTCTGGGTGGAGGAATGAGTTCCAGGCTGCATCAAAACGTCCGTGAGAAATACGGGTATTGCTACTCCATTCAAACTTTTAACCAGTCGTACACCGACACCGGGTTATGGGGAATTTATGTGGGAACCGATAAGGAATATGTTGATCACGTTCGTGAACTGATCAAGAAAGAACTCAAACAAATGCAGGATGAACAGGTTCCTGAAAAAGAGCTGGCCGAAGCCAAGTCGCAGTTAAAAGGGAAGTTGCTGCTGTCTCAGGAAAGTACCAGTAATCGCATGACCCGATTGGCTAAGAGCGAGCTATATTTTGGCCGATTTGTAACTTTGGACGAACTCGTTGAAAACATCGATTCGGTAACCGCAGAAGAAATTCAACGCTTCGTAAAAGACTTCTTCACTGAAGAAGATTTCATGGAAGCAATCCTGTTACCAGAGTAAGAATTACCTTTAGAATCACATTTAACATTTAGCATTTAATAATTCAAAATTTCCAATGACCTACATCAAGAAACTCGCAGATCACGTTGATAAAGAAGTAACCCTGAAAGGGTGGGTATATAATTTCAGAAGCAGCGGAAGTTTAGTTTTTATCGAGATGAGAGACGGAACCGGCATCACACAATGTGTGGTAGCTAAAGATGATGTTTCTGAATATGTATGGGAGGCAGCAACCTCTCTCAAACAAGAAAGCTCGCTGGAAGTGGTTGGAACCGTTAAAGCCGATGAAAGAAGTATTGGCGGCCACGAAATTCATGTATCAAATGTGAAGGTGTATCAGGTGGCGGAGAACTATCCCATCACCCCAAAAGAACACGGCGTTGAGTTTCTGATGAACAACCGCCACCTGTGGTTGAGAAGCCAGAAGCAGTGGGCGGCTATGCGTGTTCGGAATGAGATTATTTATGCTATCCATACTTTTTTCCAGAAACGGGATTTTGTGCAGATGGATTCTCCGATTTTTACCGGCAATGCAGCTGAGGGTAGTACAACCCTTTTTGAAACGGACTATTTTGAAGATAAAGCCTACCTGGCTCAAACCGGTCAGCTTTATGGCGAGGCCATGGCAATGGCTCACGGTCTGATTTATACTTTTGGCCCAACCTTCCGGGCAGAGAAGTCCAAAACACGCCGGCATTTAACAGAGTTCTGGATGATTGAGCCGGAAATGGCTTATTACGACCTGGATATGAATATGGATCTGGCCGAGGATATGATCAAAGCCATCGTATCTACCGTGCTGGAGAAGAGAAAGGATGAGCTGGAGATTCTGGAACGGGATACTTCATCCCTTGAAAAAACGGCCACTGAACCTTTCGAAAGAATGACTTATGACGAGGCAGTTAAAATCCTTAAGAGCGATGAAACTGCAGACATGCTGGATGAAATGGCTGAGTCGCGCAGACAGGAGCAGGTGGATCTCGAGAAAGAGTGGGAAGAAATTAAAAAAGAACACGGATCAGCTAAAAAGTGGCGTAAAGCCCAGATTGATCAGCGCATAAAAGAAATTTCAGCTCGCATTGATCAGATTGAAGAAGATCTTCGAAACATCCCAGGCTGGAAAGAATCGGCTCGTAACTTTGAGTGGGGCAATGATCTCGGTGGCAGTGATGAAACCGTTTTGATGATGCAATACGATGTACCCCTGATTGTAACACATTGGCCGGCTGAAATTAAAGCCTTCTATATGAAGCGAGATGACACCAATAAACTTGCTCTTGGAATGGATGTTCTGGCTCCTGAAGGATACGGAGAGATTATCGGGGGAAGTCAACGTGAGGACGATCTCGAAGTGATGGAAGAGCGCATCAAAGAAGAAGGGCTGGATAAAGAAGTATTTGAATGGTACCTCGACCTACGCCGCTTTGGCTCTGTTCCGCATTCCGGTTATGGTCTTGGTTTAGAGCGAACCGTAGCGTGGCTGTGTGGCTTATCTCACGTGCGTGAGACGATTCCATTCCCGAGAATGATGGGTCGGTTGACGCCTTAATTTCCTACATAAGAATAAACCCGGGCAGGACTGCTCACCAATTCTGCATCTTTCTTTAAAGCCGCTTGCAGCTGTTCGGGTACTATTTCTACGGCAATGCTTTGTACGTCGTCTTCTACCTGCTGAACCAGGACGATATTTCCCAGGATGACTGCAAACTCATCAAATTGCTTGAAAAACTGAACCAGATTATCTGCTGCGTTTTGCAGTGATGAGTTGGCATCAGTATTTCCTTTGTTGAGTAACGATGTTTCCAGGCTTTCTTTTCCTTTTATGTACAAATCCCTGATGTTATTTTCCGTGTCAGAGCTTTTTCTTACGTAAGTCAGTTTTTGGAAGAAGGAATCCAGTACCGGTTCGTCAAAGATTTCGAGTTCAAATCCAAGTTCCTGCATAAAGTTTTCGCAGGTTGACTTAATTTCATCAGCTTGATTTTTGTCCGTATCAGCAGAAGGAATTCCAATATATACGTTCCCTATAAAACGAGATTGAGGAGCTTTTTTCTCTTCCTGCCCAAAAGGAGAGGTGGTTTCAGATGCTTCTTTATCTTCACCGTTTGTCTCTGAATCCGAGATGGCTTCTTTTGCTTTCTTAACGGCCTGTTTGATTTCAGGACGCTTTGGCTCTTTGGTGAGCTTGGCGTTCATTACATCCACATCAGGCCCAACGCTTACAATCCCGATTACCTCAGCATCCTCGTTTACTGAAATTTTCTTGGAAAATATAAATCCATCAATCACAGCTGTGGATGTCACCTTAATATGATCTTTAATTCGGAGTTCTCCGGTAAAGCGCCCTTCAAGAATAGCTTCCTGTGCAACCACAGTCCCTGTTATTCGCCCGGTATCGGTTAGAATCAGTTTTCTCTTAGCATTAATATCGCCGTCTACAGTTCCGGCAATACGGATATCTGATTCTGTCTGAATGTTAGCTGAAACGCTGGTGCCCTTCGTAATATTAGTTACCGATCCCACCTTGTTTTGTTCGTCCACGAAATACCAATTAGTTAACCTTGATCGAATCCTTAAAATATTGAATACAGATCAATTTATTTATATAGAAAACAAAAAAATAAACCGGGTCTAAGTATTGGTTTCTTCTTTGTTTTTATCGCCAGCCCCTTCTTTTCTAACAATTTGTGAATCATTAGCAGGGATTGATACATTCGGGCCAACCTGAAAGGAACCTTTTACCTGTGCACCGTTCTCGATAGTGAGCTTTTGGGTAAATATTTTTCCATCAACAATGGCTGAGGCCCGCAGCACCAATGATTCAGTAGCTTTTACATCTCCGGATACGGAACCGGAAATATCGGCATAAGGGGAATGAATACTGCCATTCACTTTACCTGATTCAGTCAGCATCACTTTCTTTTTGGATTCAATCTTACCATCTACGGCGCCGGCAATACGCACGTCATCCTCACAAAACATATCGGCCGTTATTTCGGTGGACTTTGTAATGTAGGTGATGGAAGGGGCGGAACCGCTTTTGGAATTAGAGTTATTGTTCGATGTGTTTTTCACGGGGGTAGATTTTCTCTTAAGCATAGTAACTATTCCAACCATACACTAAGGTAAATGTTCCCGCATATCAATTAAGTTTTTGGTGCAATAAACAGACGAACGCGCAAACCTCTGTTGGTCTCTTGTAGGTTCTTTCTTCAAAAGAAAACACCATTTTGATAGTCATGATTTTGAGCTCAAAACCGAAGAAAAAATCAAAAAAATCCACAGTATCCGTTTTATCCGTGTTCCATTAACTAAAGCCGGAATAAGGAATACAGCACTAAAAAAACTCAAAAACAAAATGGAATTTGGTGCATGTTATTTGGAATTTCCACCGCGATGGCACGAAAACCAAACAGTAACCAGATTTATCAACAGGTAGTCGGAGAAATTAACTCCGGTAACCTCAAACCCATCTACTATCTATACGGGGAAGAGGATTTTTATCTGGACCAGCTGCTGGAACGGTTCTCGAAAATCATTCCGCCTGAGCAAAAAGATTTTAATTTCGATTTGCTATACGGACAGGAAGTGACGCCGGCACAAGCTCTTTCCATTGCCCGCAGCTTCCCAATGATGGCCGAACGAAGAGTCCTTATTATCCGCAACTTCCTGCAATTAAGTAAGGGCGGGAGTGAAGACGGCTCACCGGCGGGGCACATAAATGATTTTATCCCTTATATAGAACAACCCAATCCCTCCACAATCCTGGTTTGTTTTGATACAAAGAAACCGGCAGGAAACACCAACATCGGTAAGGCCCTGAAAAAAGATAAGAAGGTTGGGTTCCATGAATTTGAACGCATGGCCGATTACCTGATCCCGGATTGGGTGATTGATTGGGTTCGAAGCCATCATTCCAAAGAAATTGAGCCGGCAGCAGCCCAGTTGTTGTCTCAGTTTGTGGGTAATAACCTGCAGTTACTGTCCACAGAAATAGATAAAGTGTGCACTTTTGTGGACACTTCTGATACCGTTTCAGAGACCGATGTAAAAAAAATAATCGGCTCATATCGCGAATTTACTGCCATAGAGCTCAAAGAGGCCATTGTTAAGCGAAATCTGGAACAATCCTTATATATCTCGGAACAGATGTTGCAACACACTAAATCAGACACGGGAGAATTAATTCGTCTCGTGGGGTTCTTTAACAGTGTGTTTGTAAATGTCTGGCAGATTTTGAGGCTCTCCGAAAAGGGGTTTGCTAAAAATCAGATCCAGAGCGAGTTAGGGATCGGCAGCAGCTGGTACTTTAACAAACTCTGGGAAGATGCCTCAAACTTTCGCTACAGCGATATGCCCCGGATATTTGAAGCCTTGCTGGATGCAGATCGCTCCATCAAAGGGTTCAGCACTTTAGACTCCACTTCGATTTTATTCTTCCTGGTCAAGCGAATCATCGGGTAGTATCGATTCGCTCATCATAAGAATCGAAACTAAAATTGTGGAGTTTACTAATGGAAGCGTTTCAAGCGGCATCGGTCAAAAACTATGACGACGAAGATTTAATGGAGTATTTCCAAAACGGAAAAGAACTGGCTTTTAATGAATTGGTGTACCGGTACCAGGATCGTCTTCACAACTTTTTGTATCGCTATACTCATAACCATCAGGACTGTGAAGACCTGGTGCAGGAAACGTTCCTGAGAGTTCACAAGAGCAAGCATTCTTACGAGCGTATTGCCAAATTTTCGACCTGGATGTACACCATTGCGCTAAACCTTGCCAAAAGTTTGTATAAAAAGAAGCAACGAATGTATAAGGTGTCAATTCACAAAGATGAATCTGACCCCGATGATCGAGAGCTTCTCCTGGAGGATGCTACTATCCTTCAGGACGATGCTCTTCATGAGAAATTATGCATGGAGCAGTTGGAGAAAGCCCTGATGGAACTACCGGAAGATTTCCGCGAAGTAATCATACTCAGAGACCTTCAGCAACTTTCCTATGAAGAAATCTCTGATATCACGGACATCCCGATGGGAACCGTGAAATCACGAATTAACCGCGGAAGGGCTCAAATCCAGGCTTTAATCAAAGATTATGTGCAGCTGGGAACAAACGCCGCATAATTGAATTAAAGGGGAGTGAAGACTCATTTAGCAAACTCCCCTTATGGATAATTTTTTAGATAAAGAATACCATCCGGTAATAGAAGATTTCATCACCGATTATGTGGACGGTGAAATGGGCTCGGTCGAGAGAGCTACTTTTGAAGAAGTGCTGGTTCATGATGATGACCTTCGTGAACTGGCATTTTCTGCGAAAGAGGGAAAAAAGCTGCTTTCACAATTCAGGGAAGTGAAAGCCGGAGATGGTTTCATGGAAAAGCTGATAAAGAAAATCAGTTAATCAAAAGCTCAGGGATACACTTATTCCCGGAGCTTTTTGTTTTGGGAAATAAGTGGGAGCGAAGGTGAAAAAAGGCTTTTCATATTCACCATTGTACTCTCGTACATTCTCAGCTGATTTAAAATAATCGTATACCCAGCTGTAGAGAATAATTCCTGCTCCGCCGATTATCAGACTTTTCGGGAAAAAACCGATACTACGGTCTCCATCATCCGAATGAGGGGAAAAGATATATTCAAAAAGTCCTAAATAAGTTCCTACTACCATCAGTCCAAAGCCACCAGAACGGAGGCTTATTCCCTTAACTACAGATTCAAAGTTTTCGGCATATACGTTTCCTGCTGAAGGGCCAAAGACAATTCCTGTTGTAATCATGATAAAGCCGAAGTCTGATTTTCTGAAAACAGAACCAATCAAAATGGCTGTTGATGGAACAGCAACGGTTAACATTTTTGCTGTTTTTTCACTCTTAGGCTTAAATGATATTAATTCATCCGGATGAGGAGGGGGAATTTGATTAACACTGGGTTTTTCATCAACAAGAGGATTGTATTGTGCAGTTGCTAAAACAGGCAGAAGTATTGCAACAAGTAAAGGGATTATAAGTCTCTCCATAACATCACCATGTTGTTTAAATCATTACCAAGATATTAATTCACAGAAAAGAATCCACCCGGTAATAGAAGATTTCATCAGCGATTATATGGACGATGAAATGGGCTCGGTCGAGAGAGCTACTTTTGAAGAAGTGCTGGTTCACGATGATGACCTTCGTGAGCTGGCATTTTCTGCGAAAGAAGGAAAAAAACTGCTTTCACAGTTCATGGAAGTGAAGGCCGGAGATGATTTCATGGAAAAGCTGATGAAGAAAATCAGTTGATCAAAAGCTCAGGGATACACTTATTCCCGGGGCTTTTTCTTTTGGGAAATAAGTGGGAGCGAAGGTAAACTCCACAGGTTGCTTTTCCTCATTG
Source organism: Gracilimonas sp. (assembly GCF_017641085.1). Lineage (NCBI taxonomy): Bacteria > Pseudomonadati > Balneolota > Balneolia > Balneolales > Balneolaceae > Gracilimonas > Gracilimonas sp. Next base: position 1,031,505 of record NZ_JAEPPI010000001.1, read on the forward strand.
TATTTTCTCACATTCGCCATGGAGTTGAATAGATCATAAAAGGTACTGTAAACAAGCAAAGCAGAACCTCCAAAGAATAGTGCAGCAGCAGTAATCTCGCTAAAGCCATCTAAGTCTTTTCTAACTCCACCATAAGGTTCATTGCCTAACTGATTTAATAAACCCATATAAGCACCAACAGTAATCATTCCTCCACTTATAGCTCTTGTTACAATACCTTTACCTACAGCTTTGGGATTTTCGGCGTACATATTTCCTGCGGATGGTCCGATGATAATCCCGCCTACGGCTAAAACCGCTCCAGGCATATTACTGTCATTTTTAAGTAAGGCCTGTCCGGCAATAAATGAAACAGTTGGTACCGCCGCTGACAAAAGAAATGCAACTCCTTCTTTTTTAGGTTTAAACTCCTCCGTGGAAAAGCGGATAAAATTTTTATCAATATTCGTATTGGTAGGTGAGGAAGTTGCTAATGGGTTGTATTGAGCAGCAACCACAGTGGGAATGAAAACGATGAGAAGAAAATGAAATGTAAATCTCTTCATAATAAGGCCTTACTGATTAAATGTTATTTAAGATATTAATTCACTGAAAAGAATCCACCAAATCCGGGAAATTATTGGATGGTGAAACTCTGCTTAAAATCACTTTACTTAGAGCCAATCATTAACAAAAAAATATTCCCTTGGCCTCAGGTTCAAAAAAAGTAATTTATGCCGCTCTCATCGGTAACGGACTCATTTCAATCACTAAATTTATCGCTGCTGTAATTACCGGCAGTTCGGCCATGATGTCGGAAGGGATCCACTCAGTGGTAGATACCGGAAATCAGGTTCTGCTGTTAATGGGATTGAAGAAAGCCGAAAAACCGGCCGACGCCGACTTTCCTTTTGGTCATGGTAAGGAAGTCTATTTCTGGAGTTTTGTGGTGGCTATAATGATTTTTGCAGTGGGTTCCGGTATTTCCATTTATGAAGGGATTCACAGCCTGTCCGATCCCCATGAAATCACCAACCCTATGGTGAATTACATTGTACTGGGGCTGGCCATGATTTTTGAAGCCTTCGCCTGGTATTTTGCCTGGAAAGAGTTTAATAAGACCAAAGGCGACCGAAGTTATTACGAAGCCGTACGCAAAGAAAAAGACCCAACTACTTTTGTGGTTCTCTTTGAAGACTCAGCCGCTATGCTGGGACTCATGGTGGCTTTCGTCGGGGTATTTCTTTCACAGTTGACCGGAATCCTCATTTTTGATGGAATTGCGTCTATCGTTATTGGGGTGATTTTAGGCGGAACTGCAATCTGGCTGGCCCATGAAACCAAAGGGCTCCTCATTGGTGAGAGTGCCGACCGTGAAATAATTGAAAGCATACAGAAAATGGGGAATACCATGGAGTCCATCCACATGGTGAAAGAGGTGCTGACGTTACACATGGGGCCTCAGTACATTTTGGTAACGATTAACGCTGATTTTGTATCTGAGTTGAATTCGGATCAGGTTGAGTGGGGTACGGCAGAACTATCTGCGGAGATTAAGAAAACGTACCCACGTGTGAAGCGGGTTTTTATTGAAGCTGAAGGGGATTCTAAATAAGTACAATAAAGAAAAAGATAATCTGCACACAAAGGGTGTAGAAGGAATAATTATAGTATCGGTATTTCTTGTTGGCTATAGAAGAAATTTCATAAATCTGATGGAGCAGGTCGCTTTGCAATTCTTCATCCGAAGCTTCCCGAAAATCAGCTGCATAGGCCGCTCGGTTCGGCCTTGAGATAATATCCTGATGATATACAAGCCTTGAGGTATCATCACCGCCGTGAGTGGTTTTTCGGGGTTTGATGGTCAGCGAGGCAAAAGCCAAAAAGAGCACAAAAGAACCCATAAACAAAATTTCGGAAATATTGATGGTTTCCAGCGTTTTGGATTCAGTAAGTATAAAAGTAGCAGCCACACTACTTACCAGGAATAAATACCGGATTTTGTTATCCGCTAATTTGATGAGCTCTTGTTGGTGAAGGAAAATATTCCAGCTGTAATTGAGTCGGTCAATGCTCTTTGTATTTTCCATAATGTTGGATCCCTGTTTAGTATTCAATGAGTTTACTAATCAACTTGTCCAGTTTTGAAAGGGCCATGTAGCCGTCTTCAAGTCCTTTATCGTGGGGGATGGGCATGTCTAAGGAAGCACAACGCATTACAGGTGCATCCAGCCATTCAAAACATTCCTCAGAAATAATGGCCGAAATTTCACTCAATGGCCCCAGCGTCAGTGAAGGTTCCTGCAACAGTAACACTTTTCCTGTTTTCTGAACCGATTCCCGAACAGCCTCTTTATCCAGAGGAAGGAGGGTGCGTAAATCAAGCACTTCCAGTGAAATACCTTTTTTGGTATATGATTCAGCCACAGAAAGTGCCCATTGAACACCCATTCCATACGTGATGATGGTTGTATCAGAACCCTCATTCCGGACTTTCGCTTTCCCGAGCGGTTCGTAGTTAGCGGTATCAGGGATGTGTGCCTTTAAGCTTCGGTATAGCTTTTTATGCTCAAAAAACAACACCGGATTCGGGTCGTGAAGGGAGCTGTACATTAAATTCATGGCATCTTCCACCGTGCCGGGCACCACAACTTTCAGCCCCGGAATTTGCATGAACCAGCCTTCAACCGATTGAGAATGAAAAGGACCGGCTCCAACGCCTCCGCCATGTGGCGCACGAATGGTGATATTTAGCGGTGGAGACCAGCGATAATGTGTTTTTGCGATGTTGTTTACAATTTGATTGAATCCACAGGAAATGAAATCGGCAAATTGCATTTCTACCACGGGTTTGAAATCTGCCAGCGCCAATCCCAGGGCAGCGCCTAAAGCACCGGATTCAATGATCGGCGTATTTCTGACTCTCTGATGCCCAAACTGCTCTAAAAAACCTTCCGTAATTTTAAACACGCCACCATACTCGGCAATATCCTGTCCCATGATGACGAACTTACTGTCTTCTTCAAAAGCTTGACGTAGTGATGCCTGAATAGCATCCACAAAGCGATGTTCGTAGGTAACACCGTCTTTATGCGGAGGGGGATCATCGGGCTGTGGGGCATACACTCTTTCAAGTTCCCGCTCTTCGTCAAATTCCGGATCAGGTGCTGCCAAAGCTTTGTTAAGATCCTCCTTAAAGGACTCGTCAATTTCTTTGGTAACCTTTTCAAGCTCGCCCTGGGTGAACAAGCCTTCGGATTCCATATACAGCTCAAACCGATGAATCGGGTCTTTTTCTGCCCAATTTTCAAATAATACATCCGGTACATAATGCGTCCCTGAAGCTTCTTCATGTCCACGCATACGAAATGTTTTGGCTTCAATGAGTACCGGTTCACCCTTTAATGCCAATTCCCTTGCCTTACCAACCGTATCCATGACCTCAAAGATATTGTTGCCATCAATATTGAAACCATGCATGCCATAGCCTTTTGCACGATCAGATAAATGCTCACAGGCAAATTGTTCGGAAGTCGGAGTTGAAAGTCCGTACCCGTTATTCTCAATAATAAATACCACCGGAAGTTTCCATACGGCTGCTAAGTTCAGGGCTTCATGAAAATCACCTTCACTTGTGGCGCCATCCCCACAGAATGAAAATGCAACCGATTTCTCATTCCTCATTTTCATTGCCAGGGCTAGTCCGTCAGCAACGGGCATCATGGCGGCCAGGTGAGATATCATCCCAATGATTTTGTGGTCGGGAATTCCAAAATGGAAGGAACGATCCCGTCCTTGCGTAAATCCGTCAGCCTTACCAAATAACTGGCAGAAAAGAGGGTAGAAGGGCACATTGCGGGCCGTAAAAACTCCCAGGTTTCGGTGCATGGGTAGGATATAGTCATCAGGCTCTGAGGAGAGTGAAACTCCAACCCCAACCGCTTCCTGTCCAATTCCCGAGAACCACTTGCTGATTTTATTTTGCCGGAGCAGCATCAGCATTCGTTCTTCGATGCGCCTGGGCAGCATCAGGTTTTTATAGATGTATAAAGCTGTTTCTGCAGAGATCTTTTTGTCAGTAATAGCCACGCAGTAAGATGATTAATTAGCAGGTTACCAACCCAACAGATAAGCAAAAATAAGCGGAGCTACAATAGTTGCATCAGATTCTATTATGAACTTTGGCGTGTCTATTCCAAGTTTGCCCCAGGTTATTTTTTCGTTGGGAACGGCTCCTGAGTATGAACCGTAACTGGTGGTGGAATCACTGATCTGGCAAAAGTAGGACCAAAGCGGTACATCTGATTTCCCTAAATCCTGCTCAATCATAGGTACTACACAAATGGGGAAGTCTCCGGCGATTCCACCTCCGATTTGGAAAAACCCAACCCCGTTGTCCGAATTATTCAGGTACCAATCAGACAAATACATCATGTATTCTATGCCTGACTTCATCGCGTTTGGCTTTGTGCGGCCCTCAATACAGTGAGAGGCAAAGAAATTACCGCAGGTGGAATCTTCCCAACCGGGAACAATCACAGGGATATTCTTCTCCGCAGCAGCCATAAGCCACGAATCTTTAGGATCAATCTGGTAGGAATCTTCAAGGTCTCCGCTTAAAAGCAGATCATAAAAATACTCATGGGGAAAGTGCCGGTTTCCTTCTTCTGTTGCCTTTACCCAGCGCTTCACCAAATGCTCTTCAATACGGCGCATAGCTTCTTCTTCGGGGATGCAGGTATCGGTGACGCGGTTAAAATGTTGATCGAGGAGCTCTTGCTCATCCTGTGGACTCAAATCCCGGTAATTGGGAATGCGTTTGTAATGATCATGAGCCACCAGATTGAATACATCTTCTTCCAGGTTAGCTCCTGTGCAGGTGATGATATGCACCTTATCTTCCCGAATCATTTCAGCCAGAGAAAGGCCTAATTCTGCAGAACTCATAGCTCCGGCAAGGGTGATCATCATCTTTGAGCCGGACTGTAGCTGATCTTCATAGGCTTTGGCTGCATCAACTACAGAAGCGGAGTTAAAGTGCCGGAAATGATGGGTTAGGAATTCAGAAACGGGTCCTTTGTTACTCATGAGTTAGAAAATTTATAGCTTAGCATTTTATAGAAAAGTTTGGCTGCCAAAAACTGCGGTGCTGACAGGCCTTCAATAGGGGCAAGTTCCACAATATCGAAGCCCAGTACATTTTTTTGCTGAAATACTTTCTTGAGATAACGGATTGTCGTGTTCCAGTCCAGCCCGCCGGGCTCTGGAGTTCCGGTTGCCGGCATGATGGAGGGATCAAATACATCAAGGTCTAAGGTGATGTACACTTTATCAGTAATTTTGGCAATAGAATCATCCATCCAGTCGGTCTGACCATACATATCTTCAGCAAAATAGCATTTATTGCGATCCAGGTATTTAAGTTCTTCCGAATCCATACTTCGGATGCCCACCTGAACCAGGTTTGCATTTTGGGACGCATCATATACTGCACAAGCATGATTATAAGGCGAGCCGTGAAATTTGGGACGCAGATCGGTATGGGCATCCAGCTGCAGGATGGTGATATCGGGGTGAGCTTCGTAAAAAGCTTTGATGATCCCGATGCTGACCGAATGTTCTCCACCGAAGAAGGTGAGAAATTTTTCTTTTGTCAGAAGTTCTTTTGTGCTCTTATAAACGGCTTCAAACATCGCTTCCGGGGAGGAATCCTCCAGTATAGGGTCGATGATGTGAACGCCTTGCTTATAGACCTCACTATCCGTCTCGATATCATAAATCTCCATGTTCTCTGCGGCATCCAGAAAGGCTTCAAAGCCCTGATCGGCTCCTTTCCCCCAGGTACTGGTTCCATCGTAAGGGATAGACTGTAAAAGTACGTTGGCCCGATCAAAGGCATTATGATTTCCTTCAATTCCAGCAAAAATTGGGTTATTCTTAGTCATTGTATCCCAGAATGTTAAGCATGTTATCTACCGTTTGTTCATCGCGATACACGTAGTCGAATAAATTTCCGTCTTCATCAATATCCACCACAATGTGCTTGGGCGAAGGGATGAGGCAGTGTTTGATGCCGCCATATCCGCTTATGGAATCCTGGTAGGCCCCCGTGTGGAAGAACCCAATGTAAAGCGGTTCGGAGTCATCATCCGAAAAAGTGGGGAGAAGTACCTGCTGGTTCAGCTCCTCAGAATTGTAGTAATCGGAATGATCGCAGCTGATACCGCCAATATTAATTCGCTTGTATTGGTTTTCCCATTTATTGAGGGGGAGAAGGATGAATTTTTCGTTGATGGACCAGGCGTCTGGTATGGTATTCATCAGGCTGTTATCAACCAGGTACCAAAGCTCGGCGTCATTTTGTTGTTTTTGTTCCAGCACCTGGAAGATGACCGCACCGCTTTCTCCAACGGTATATTTCCCAAATTCGGTATAGATGTTCGGTTCCTCAACGTTTTCATCCTTGCAGGCTTCCTGAATATTTCGCACAATTTCGCCGGTGATGTATTCATAGTCAAAATCAAAACTGAGGCTATTCTGGATAGGGAATCCACCCCCGATATTTAAAGCATTTACCGAGGGAGCAATTTTCTTGATTTTTGTGAACTGACTCAAAGCCTTCTTAAATTCATTCCAGTAATACATATTATCGCTTACGCCGGAATCCACGAAAAAGTGAACCATAACCAGTTCAACCTGGTCGTTGCCAATAATGCGCTCCTTTACAAAGTCAAGAATTTCACGCTTGTTGATACCCAATCTTGAGGTGTAATAAGCAGCTTTAGGGTCTTCCTCAATCGATATCCGCAATCCAATTTTGATGGGATGATCAAGGTTAAGCTCCATCAGCTGATCCAGCTCCCGGGCATTATCCAGCACACAAATCGAGTTTTTGAAACCTTCTTTATTGAGCCGGCCAATTTTTTTGATATAATCGTCGGTTTTATAGCCATTGTGAACAATGGTTTTATCATTTGAGAAAACCCCTTTGTTATACAGGTTTTCAATCAGGTCGATATCAAAAGAAGAAGAGGTTTCCAGGGAAACATTTTCTTTTAGGGCTGTTCTTACTACATGATTGAAGTGACAGCATTTGGTGCAATAACAAAACTCATAGCTGCCGGTGTAGTTGTTTTCAGCAATGGCTTTATTGAAATATTCCCGGGAGTGCTTAATTTTTTCTCTGATCTTGGGAAGGTAAGCCAGCTTAAAGGGGGTGCCATATTTCTCAATAAGATAGTGTAGATCTACATTGTTGAAATTCAGCGTGCCATCAACCAGACTAAAGCCGTTTTGTGGGAAGTGATAAGTCTGGTCAATAAGTTCGTGATAGGTATTTTTCATTAAATAATGTGGGATTAAGAACGAAAGAAGAAAATAATTGGACGACTAATATAAAATATATTTGACTGTATTTTTTTAGAACGAAAGCATGCCTTTCCATTCATCAAAGATGAAATTACGACTTTTTCAATGATTACTAAACGAAGAGGTCGTTTAATTTTTATTAAATAGAAAGTTTTAAAATGGGCTTTGTAAATATGAATTGAGGGATTTCGTGCCTATATCATCCAATCGATTCAATGCACAAGTTTAAAAAAGAGTGTAGATTCAGGCATGTCCTTGAAAACAGGTGTTACCCTTATATTTCTTTTAATCCCGGTTCTGGCGTTTACACAAAACCGATCTGCGGAATTTCGTGTTTACGAAAACGGGGAAGAAGTTGTCATTCCGGATAGTCTGGATGCGGAACTGGCTAAGAATTCAACTCAAATTGAGCAAAAACTTCTTCGATGGTTTGTCTCGGAGGGATTATTTGATGCGGCTGTGACATCAACTACCGATTCGACTGCACAGGTGACCAAAGGCTGTAAATATCGGCTCGACAAAATGAACGTGCTTTATTCCGGCCAGATTGACTCATCCTCAACAATTGAACCTGATAAGTTTTACACAGATCAGAACTTACGCGCAGAAATTGCTGAGCTTATTTATGGGATGGAAGAGGATGGATTTCCTTTTGCTGAAGCTATTATCAAGTCGATTACCCCCATAAAAGAAGAGTGTTTGGTTGATGTGGAAATTGAAATCCTAACCGGTGATAAAGTGACCCGGCCGGATATATACTTCTCCGGAGCAAGAACAAACTCACAGGATTACCTGAGAAAGATTTCGAGGTTTAATTCAAACAGACAGGTTTCACCTGATTATCTTCGTATTCTTCGCTCGAATTTGAATTCAAGTGGTCTTTTCAACGTCGTTGAACCGGCCCGTATTTATCTTCGTCAGGGGGAGCCGGTTATCGTTTTCAGCGTGGAGGAGCGGTCGCTGAACCAGTTTGATGGTTTACTCGGTTATGTACCTGATGCTGCCGGAAACGGGCAAATTGCAGGGGATGTGGAGCTGTCGCTATGGAATGTACTTACCCAGGGAAACGGCATTGATTTTCGTTATCAACGACTGCGACCGGAAACCAGTCAGCTGAATCTGAAAGCTTCTCAGGATTGGATAGGTGAAATTCCGGTGGGCATTTCAGCCGGAATGCAGCTCTACCAGAACGATACCACCTACCAAAGCCGGGATGTTGATCTGGACGGATACTACCTGGTGGGCTCAGGCGTAAAACTGATAGGAGGAGTGGGTTTCCAAAGTACTACGTCGGGCAGTAATCTGCCTCAGGTTGTGGAGCCGGATGGACAAAAAAGAACCGCCCGTTTAGGTTTTGAATTCACCAATGTAGATCGGTTCGATGTGCCGACCAAAGGCAGTTCTATTCGACTGATACTTGGTATCGCAAATAAAGATTTAAGCGATGATTCCCTCACGTCATTCACGCAAAATTCTCTTGAATTCACTGCCCGTAACTACGTACCTGTGTTTGATAAAAGCGTAATTGCCACTTCTTTACATGGCTTTTTGCTGGAATCTGATAAAGTAACCACCAACGACTTAATCCGGTTTGGAGGAGCAAATTCCTTTCGCGGCTATGCCGAACAGCAGTTCCGGGCCGGAACCATGCTTTGGGGAGATGTGGAGTATCGCTTCTTGTTGAACCGTAGATCGTTTTTGTTTGGTTTTGCTGCTGCGGGAGTTTTCGAACGACCGAAGTTGCTCACCGAAACAGATAACACCTTCCAAATAACAAAATACCTTTTCTCCACAGGTTTTGGGCTGAGTTACCAAACCCAAATCGGCCGATTGAAATTTACCTATGCTATTTCTCCAGAAGAGTCTATAGGCAATGGGAAGGTGCACTTTGGGATAAGGACGGAGTTGTAGATTATTATTAGCGAACGGTTTGGAGGTATTTCAAAAATAATTTCAGGCCCTTAGGCTTACTGGCTATTATGGTAATCCTGAAATTATGCTAATCAAGTTTTCATAATTCTGAACCTTGATTTATGGGATTGAAGAATTTGCTTGATTAAATAATAAGTATAGCATTTTGAGGAAGAGCTATCCCATAAATAATTGGTCCACATTTACCGATAAAAATTCTTCCTTCCGGTAAGCGTTGTTCTCTGAATAAGACCATTCTCTTCTGCGAAAATCCATTCTATCCGTCTCATCAGTGTTCGGCTATTGTTTGATTTTAAATTTCCGATAAACCAAAAAATCTATATCTATTCACTCATTTTTATTACTTTAAAGTGTCCATATAATCTGAGTGATATGAATAAAAAAGTAAAAGAAGTCACAGAAAAGTTAGAGGAACTTCCAAAAGAGGAGCGGGAGTCATTTGCTGCTTTCGTATTGGAGGAACTTGAAAGTGAAGAGAGATGGTCGCAATTATTTAAGAAGTCTGAATCGGTTCTTACTAATTTAGCCAACGAAGCTATCGAGGAATATCAAGCCGGTAAAACAAAGAAACTGGATCAAGACAAGTTATGATTTCCAGAACAACTAATAAGTTTTGGAAATGTTACGATCAACTTCCTCACAGTATTAAAGAAAAGGCGCAAAAAGCGTACCGATTCTTTGAAGAGAACCCCGCTCACCCCAGCTTAAGGTTCAAAAAAATCAATGAGGATCCTAAAGTATACTCTGTAAGGATAACAATAGATTATCGTGCACTCGGAGTAATGGAAAAAGATAAGATTATTTGGTTTTGGATTGGGTCTCACGATGATTATGAGGCACTTATAAATCAATTATAATTAGTAATTCAGATTCGGTTAATATCTAATCAAACTATCAGGCTTTTAAATTTATCCTCTCTTTGCCTGCAGTCAGCCCATTCAAAAAACCATCCTATTCTATCCTTGTCATCCGTGTCCCATTCTTATAAGTTGCTCAGCGGCTCAACAACCATTATATTCATTTCGAATTTATTGAATGCTTATAAAGAAAGACCGAGGGATGGGCCCGATGACGTCTTGGCAACCACTACTGAAAAGGGGCAGGTGCCAAATCCCACTAAGCACATAACTCGTTATGTGCTTAGAAAGATAAGCGAGCTAATCACTCACGCTCTTTCTGTATAAGCTAACCCAACATCGAAAGAGTGAATATAGAACAAGCATTACAAGACCGAATCCTGATTCTTGACGGAGCCATGGGTACCATGATTCAGCGCTATAAGCTGACAGAAGAGGATTTCCGGGGCGAGCAGTTCAAAGATCATGCAGACGACCTGAAAGGGAATAACGATTTATTAAGCCTTACCCGTCCGGATATTATTCAGGCCATCCATGAAGAGTACCTGGAAGCGGGAGCGGATATCGTGGAAACCAACACTTTCAGCGGAACCACCATCGCTCAGGCTGATTACAACCTGGAGCACATCGTGTATGAACTGAACCGGAAGTCGGCTGAAATAGCGAAGAAAGCCACAGGCAAATTCACCAGGCAAAACCCTGATAAACCACGATTTGTTGCCGGTTCGATGGGGCCAACCAATAAAACGGCTTCTATTTCGCCTGAAGTCACCGATCCCGGCTATCGCGCTGTTACTTTCGATGAACTGGCGGAAGCTTACAAAGAACAAGCCAAAGGACTTATGGATGGCGGTGCGGATTTACTACTTATAGAAACTGTTTTCGACACACTGAATGCCAAGGCAGCTCTCTTTGCGATACAGGAATTATTTGATGAACGGGGAGATAAGTTACCCATCATGGTTTCAGGAACTATTACCGATGCTTCTGGACGAACGCTATCCGGGCAAACGGTAGAAGCGTTTTTGATCTCTGTTTCACACGCTCCAATTCTTAGTGTTGGATTCAATTGCGCCCTGGGGGCAAAGCAACTACAGCCTTACCTCCAAAATTTGGCTGATAAATCAGATTTTTATGTTAGTGCCTACCCGAATGCGGGGCTTCCGAATGAGTTCGGGGAATATGATCAGGGGCCGGAACTAATGGGGCAGGAAGTGGAGAAATATTTGGAAGATAACCTGGTGAATATACTCGGCGGTTGTTGTGGAACGACTCCCGCACATATCTCAAAGATGGCTGAACTTGCCCGGAATTTTGAACCCAGAATTGTTAATCGCAAAAGCGCAAAGTTCGCAAAGGATATCAATTAAACATGGAGAATTCAGGCAGAAATATACACCTAACATACCAACCGGTAAGTAATCTTTTCGTTAATCCTTTAATCTTTGTGCAAGGCAGCGCGCTCTGCGATTAATTATGCAATCATTACCTCTAAAGTTAAGCGGACTTGAACCTCTGATCATAACAAAAAACTCCAATTTTGTAAATGTAGGAGAGCGTACAAATGTAACGGGTTCAAGAACTTTTCTTAATTACATAAAAAATAATGAATATGATAATGCGCTGAAGGTAGCCCTTGATCAGGTGCAGGGCGGGGCACAGATCCTGGACGTCAATGTGGATGAAGGAATGCTGGATAGTGCACAGGAAATGACTCACTTTCTGAACCTGATTGCCTCCGATCCGGATATTGCCCGAATTCCGATTATGGTGGATTCCTCAAAGTGGGAAGTAATCCTGGCCGGACTCAAATGCCTGCAGGGGAAAGGTGTCGTAAATTCTATCAGCCTTAAGGATGGTGAAGAGGAGTTCCTTCGCAGGGCAAAAATTATTCGCCGTTTTGGAGCGGCTGTAATTTGTATGGCTTTTGATGAAGAGGGGCAGGCCGATACTTTACCCAGACGTAAGGAGATCTGTGGGCGTGCATATAAATTACTGACGGAAGAAGTAGGATTTGATCAGTCAGACATTATTCTTGATCCGAACATCTTTCCTGTTGCAACAGGAATGGATGAGCATCGCCGGAATGCCATTGACTTTTTTCTGGCTGCCAAATGGATTCGTGAAAACCTCCCCGGAGCTCATGTAATAGGTGGGGTCAGCAATGTATCGTTCTCTTTCCGAGGGAATAACCGGGTTCGTGAAGCTATTCACTCCGCTTTTCTGTATCACGGCATTCAGCACGGTATGGACATGGGAATTGTGAATCCGACTCAGCTTGAAGTATATGATGATATTCCGAAAGAGTTGCTTGAACGAGTGGAAGACGTGCTCTTTGACAGAAGAGATGATGCCACCGAGCGCCTGCTTGAAATTGCCGAAGAATACAAAGGTGAATCTACCTCAACCCAAAAGAAAACCAGTGATGAATGGCGAAATAAGCCGGTTGAAGAGCGTCTGAGTCATTCACTGGTAAAAGGGATTAATGAATATGTGGAAGAGGATGCAGAGGAAGCTCGTGTGAAATATGGGAGTCCGCTGGAAGTAATCGAAGGCCCGCTTATGGATGGTATGAATGTAGTGGGCGATCTGTTTGGTTCCGGTAAAATGTTTCTCCCGCAGGTTGTGAAAAGTGCCCGGGTGATGAAGCAGGCCGTTGCCTATCTGACGCCATACCTGGAAGAGGAAAAGGCTAAAAATAAAGACACCAGTGAGCAACCCAAGATTCTTTTAGCCACGGTTAAGGGAGATGTGCATGACATTGGTAAGAATATCGTAAGCGTGGTTTTGGCGTGTAATAACTACAATGTGGTGGACCTTGGGGTTATGGTTCCGGCTGACAAGATTCTTGATGAAGCCGAGAAACATAATGTTGATGCCATTGGTCTAAGTGGATTGATCACGCCTTCGCTGGATGAAATGATCCATGTAGCCCGGGAGATGAAGAAAAGAAAGATGGATCTGCCCTTGCTCATTGGCGGAGCGACGACCTCACGACTCCATACGGCTGTTAAGATTGATCCAGAGTATGATGGCTCCATTATTCACGTACTGGATGCTTCAAGAGCGGTTTCGATTGCCGGAGACGTGATCAGTAAAAAACGTAGGAATGGCGTTCGGTTGGAGGTGAAGAAAGAGTATGAGGAACTTCGGAAACAGCATGAAAGCCGGCAGAACCGAAAAGAACTGCTCAGCTATGAAGAAGCTAAAGCCAACAAGGTTGATATTGACTGGGACGGTTATAAGCCTCCAAAACCCTCATTCTTGGGTACTAAGACATTTGAGGATTACCCGATTTCAGAGTTAAGGAATTACATTGACTGGTCTCCCTTTTTTAGGACGTGGATGCTTACCGGAAAATATCCGGATATCCTTAAAGATGAAGAAGTGGGAGAACAGGCACAGTCTCTTTTTGATGATGCTCAAGTACTCATCGATCGCATTGTGGAAGAAGATTTATTACAAGCAAAAGCTGTTATAGGCTTCTATCCTGCAAATAGTTACGGAGATGATATAAAGCTGTATGAAGATGAGAATCGATCTAAGCAGAAAAGCGCATTCCACTTTTTAAGGCAGCAAAGCAAGAAGAGAACGGGGCAATCCAATTCTTGTCTTTCGGATTTTATCGTACCGGAACAAACAGGAATCCCTGACTACATTGGGTTCTTTGCTGTTACGGCCGGGCTGGGTATTGAAGCCATCATCGATGAATACAAAAAAGTGAATGATGATTACAATGTGATCTTGGTTAAAGCTGTCGCTGATCGACTCGCTGAAGCATTCGCCGAACGGATGCATGAACGAGTCCGAAAAGAATTTTGGGGCTATTCAGACGAAGAGAACTTCAGTAATGAGGAACTAATCGCTGAATCGTATTCTGGAATTCGACCTGCGCCCGGGTATCCCGCCTGTCCTGATCACACCGAAAAACGCATTTTATTTGATTTGCTGGAGGTAGAAAAAAATGCAGAAATCGAACTCACCGAATCATTTGCTATGTATCCGGCATCCTCGGTAAGCGGTATTTACTTCTCTCATCCTGATTCCCGGTATTTCCGTGTGGGAAACATTGGTGAAGACCAGGTTATTGATTACGCTGAACGAAAATCATCTACAAAAGAGGAAGTCGAAAAGTGGCTTTCTCCAATTTTAGACTACGAGCCTACGAAAGAATGAAAGTAACTGAACACATTGAAAAAGCGAACGGTGATACGCTGTTCTCATTTGAAGTTTTACCGCCACTGAAGGGGCAAAATATCCGGTCCTTATTTGATCATATGGATCCGTTGATGGAGTTTAATCCACCTTTTGTGGATGTAACCTACCACCGCGAAGAGTTTGTGTACAAGAAGCGGGAAAACGGGCTTCTAGAGCGAAAAACAGTTCGTAAACGTCCTGGTACTGTAGGGATTTGTGCTGCCATTCAAAATCATTATAAGGTGGATGCCGTGCCGCATATCATCTGTGGTGGCTTCACTAAAGAAGATACCGAGAACGCACTGATAGACCTGAATTTTCTGGGAATAGATAATGTGCTGCTTATTCAGGGTGATACCCGCAAGCCGGAAAGGGAGTTCAAACCGGAGCCGGGCGGACATGCCTACGCATCAGAATTGATAGAGCAGGTAGTGGATTTGAATAACGGGGTTTACCTGGATGAAGAGCTGGAAAACGCCAAGCCCTCGGATTTCTGTATCGGGGTTGCCGGCTATCCGGAAAAACATTTTGCGGCTCCAAACATGCAAACAGATTTAAAATACCTGAAGCTGAAACAGGATATCGGGGGAGATTACATTGTTACCCAAATGTTCTTCGATAACAAGTGCTATTTCGACTTTGTGGAAAAATGCAGGGAAGCCGGTATCACCTTACCAATTATCCCGGGGCTAAAGCCTATTACTTCCAAAAAGCAGCTCACCATCTTACCTCAGCTCTTTCATGTGGATTTACCCATGGAGCTTTCCAAAGCCATTGAAGAGTGTAAAACTAAAGAAGAGGTTGTTCAGGTTGGGATTGAGTGGACCATTCAGCAGTCCAGGGAATTGATGGCGTTTGGTGTTCCCAGTCTCCACTACTATTCCATGGGGAAATCAACTTCGGTGTATGAGGTGGCTAAAGAGTTGTTTTGAGTACAGATTCAGGGATCGTGAGATTTCACAGATTTCTTTTATTCTTTTCTTATGGATCAGAACCAATTCCTGAGGGTTATAGTGATTATAGCTTCGATGTATTCCAGTACACAAGCATGGGTTTCAACCCTAGCGCTAAAATATTCCAAGGGGAAATCAACTTCGGTGTATGAGGTGGCTAAAGAGTTGTTTTAAACTAATCTGCTTCAATCTTCTGCTCCAGGCACTCTTCGATAAACCGATGAATGTTACCCATCTGCTTATGTCCCAGCTTTTGCCCGAAATAAGCAACCAGGTACAAGCTTAAAAACAACAGAAGTAAAACCGGAAACAGCCACAGAATGGTAGCCGGATTCCCCAAACTCCACAACGAAAGGCCTGCCATCAAAATAATCATAGTGGCAAAACCGATTACCGAGTAAAAGAAAACAAACATGGTCCACACCGATGGTTTAGGGCCGTATAATCCCCTCACCAAATTACCGTCTTCGTTTTCTTCCACGGTGATGGTGAGCTGTGGTGACCAAAAATGCTGGTCTTTATGAGGGGGATAAATAGTGGCAAAACCTTTGGTCGTTTGCCCTTCGCAGGCAGCATTATCGGAATTTAATTGGGCTCTGATTCGTCTATGGATGTCCTCGGAACTCAAGGCGGTTTTTACACGGATGCGGGGCCGAATTCTACGAAAATGTATCTGCTCATCCATGACCGGTCGGGTAGCTTAAATCCACTCTTGATCTTCTACAGCTACCGAACCTTCTGCCTTGGTTGAACCGGTGTGCAAAGTTGATTTAGATTCAATCAACATCACCCAGCATTCTTGTTCGGCAACAGGGAAGTGCTCAACCCCGGCCGGTACAATGTACAATTCACCTTCTTTGAGAATGACTTCTTTATTGTCTCTGAATTTAAGCTTGAGCTGTCCCTTAACGATATAGAATAACTCGTCTTCATGGTCATGGCTGTGCCACACAAATTCGCCTTTCAGCTTAGCCAGTTTGATATATTGATCATTCAACTCTCCGACAATCTTGGGTGTCCAGTACTCATCAAATAGCTTGAACTTATCAGTAAGGTTTACAGGTAGTTTCATTTCAGAATCTCAGCTAAAGTGCGGTTGAAGTTTTTTTCCAGTAGCGGTTCAAATTTGCTACCCGTCAGCATTTCGAACAGCTCGGCATACCGATGATAAACTTCCATACGGAATTCATCAGGGAGGTCGGGGAGGGTTTGTCCATCCAGTCCCTGAAAATCATGTTCCATCAACCATTCGCGTAAAAATTCTTTAGATAACTGTTTTTGCGGTTCGCCGTTAGCCTGTCGCTCCTCATACCCGTCTTTATAAAAATACCGGGAGGAGTCGGTGGTATGCACCTCGTCAATCAATGTCAGTTCGCCGTTATACAGGCCAAATTCATATTTGGTGTCTACAAGAATAAGCCCCTGTTCGGCTGCTACTTGGGTTCCGCGCTCAAACAGTCGGAATGCTGCTTCCTTGATTTCATTCCAAAGATCAGGTTCAACAATTTTGCGCGAAAGGATTTCATCTTCAGAAATATCCTCATCATGGCCTTCCTGTGCTTTGGTGGCCGGAGTTAGGATGGGGGCAGGGAATTTGTCGTGCTCTTTCAGTCCGTCGGGCATTTCTACTCCACAAAGGCTTCGCTCACCGGCTTTATACACTCGCCATGCATGTCCTGTCAAGTAACCGCGGACGACCACTTCTATGGGAACCGTTTCGCATTTTTTGGCGATGGTCACATTAGGGTGTGGAACGTCAATGATATGAGTGGCTACAATATCCTTTACCTTCTCAAAAGAAAAAGCCGCAAGTTGGTTTAGAATCTGTCCTTTAAAAGGAATAGCCTGCTTCATGATGTAATCAAAAGCTGAAATTCGGTCGGTAACCACAATTCCAAGCCTGTCATTTCCTAAAGGATACACTTCACGAACTTTGCCTTTGTATGGTTCGGGAAGTTCAGGTACTTCTGTTTGGGTGATGCAATGGTCCAGGGCTTCCCGGGTAGTAAAATCAGAACTCAACTTATTTTGCCTTTTTATTTTCTGTTGAACCTCGCGTAACCAGCACCGGATTTATAGTAGTTTGATATAACTCATCACCCGGCTTCTTGATGATCTCTGCCAACCGCTTGGTCGCCTGAACACCAATGGTATACATTTTCTGGTCAATGGTCGTCAGCTCAAGGTATTTACTTAGTTTGATGTTATCATACCCCATAATAGCCACGTCATCCGGAACTTTCATCCCAAGTTTTGATAGGGCATAAATAGCACCCACGGCCTGCGTATCATTCGAGCAGAAAATAGCATCCGGAAACTTACCCTGTTTATCAAATTTGTAGATGGCTTCGAAACCGGATTCTTCGGTAAATCCACCATGCTTGGTTGAATCTCCGCTCTTGAACAGGGATTTGTCAATCTTCATCTTATAATTTTTCAGGGCATCTTTAAAACCTTGAATACGTTGTAAGGATGCTCTCGACTCAACCACGCTGGTAATCATGCCTAATTTCTCAAAGCCTTGCTTCACCAGATGTTCTCCGGCCAGGTATCCACCCTTGTAGTCATTTAGCATAAAATAATCGTAGGAGGGATGGGAGGCATTCACCAACACAGCCGGGGTTCGGGTAGCCTGAATGAGTTTATGTACCTTATCGCTCACATCAATAGATAAAAGAATTACAGCATCAGCGGTACCCCGGTCAAAAAAGTTTTGAACGGCTTCTTCAGGCTCTTTCGACCCGGTGTTATACATAATGATATCAAGATCCATTTTCTTGATCTCATCTTTAACGCCTTTCAATACCTCATTAAAGTATGGTGTTGTAAAAGAGGGAACCGCAATAGCAAGCATCTGGGGCTCTTTACTGGCAAGCTTCCGGGCATTAACCTGCGGGCGAAAATTGAGGTCTTCAATGGCTTTTTCAACTTTCTCTTTCGTTACTTTCGATACATTCTCCGAACCGTTAAGTACCCTCGAAACGGTAGAAATCGCAACCTCCGCACGTTTGGCAACCTCATAAATTGTAACTTTTTTATTCATTGCATCTCAATTATTTAGCAGTATAAACTCGTATAGCTTAAAAGATAATAGAATAGAATTAACCCAATATAAACAAATAGAAGCCTGAAGTATAAACATCTTCTTTTGAAAATGTCATAATGGCTAAAAGATAAATATTTAATTACGGCGGGAACTTTTTCAGATTAATTAAAGCTTTAGCAGAAGAGAAAGAAATTATTATGATTACCAATATCTTCCGCATACCATATTATGTAATACGCCCGCTGTACGAGCGAACTTCATTCCACAAGTCTGTGATTGAAGATCTGCAAGACGATCAGCTAAAGGGAGCTTACTCCCATTGCAGGCGTATCACAAAAAAGCATGCCAAGACTTTTTATATGGCTACACGCTTTCTGCCAAATGAGAAGCAGCGGGGAATTTTTGCCATCTATGGCTTATGCCGGTATCTCGATGATTTGGTTGATGAAGCTGAAGATCTGATTCACAACCAAAGGATTACAGTAGATCAGGTGGATGAAAAGCTGGAGATGTTTAAACAACGCCTGATCGATGTGTATGAAGGAAGGATTGTGGACGACCCGATTCTTACCGCTTTTTCTGACACGCTCAAGAAATATCAAATTTCAATGGATCTCCCTTTTCTGCTGATGGACGGGGTGAAGACAGATTTAGTAAAAAGCCGATTCAAGGATTTTGAGGAAGTATATGATTACTCCTACAAAGTAGCCTCCGTAGTTGGATTGATGACCAGCGAGGTTTTCGGATATGTGGACGACAAAGCTTTGGATTATGCGGTTGATCTTGGTATTGCCATGCAGCTGACCAATATTTTACGTGACATTGGGGAAGATTTACGTCGCGGCCGCATATACATCCCGCAAAATGAGCTTGAGGAATATGGGATAAAGGAAGATGACCTGTTCTCTTATTCGCTCGATAAAAAATTCAAAAGCCTGATGGAATTCCAGATTAAGAGGGCACGGGAATATTATGCTAAGGCCGACAAAGGAATTGCACTGCTCTCAAGCGACAGCCGGTTGCCGGTATATCTCGCCCGTCACAACTATGGCCGCATCCTCGACAAAATTGAGCAGAACGATTACAATGTGTTTGATCATCGCGCCTTCCTCAATTACACCGAAAAACTCTCCATTTTACCCAAGGCTTTCATTGATTTGAATACAGCCGGTTAAAATCTGCTTTTTGCTTGGAGAATCTTTCCGTAAAGTCCTATCATTAGGCAAAAAGTAAACAGGATTTTATGGCGGATATAAAAAAAGTACTGATAGCTAATCGTGGAGAAATTGCACTTCGGGTAATTCACACCTGTAAAGAACTTGGAATAAAAACGGTGGCGGTCTATTCTCGCCCCGATGCCCATTCGCCACATGTGCTTCACGCAGACGAAGCGGTATTTATCGGGGAAGCTGCTTCCTCGGAAAGTTACCTGGTGATCGACAAGATTATTGATGCTGTAAAGCAGACCGGTGCCGACGCGGTGCATCCCGGGTATGGATTTTTGAGTGAAAACGCAGCTTTTGCAGAACGCTGTAAAAAAGAAAACATCATTTTTATAGGTCCTGAGCCCAAAGCAATCCGCCTGATGGGCGACAAAACCGAAGCCCGGGAATTGGTTACCCAAGCCGGAATTCCTACGCCTCCGGGACTTAAAAGTGAATTGAAGGATATTGAGGAAGCCCGAAGCGTAGCCGACGACATCGGCTACCCGATCCTGGTTAAAGCTGCCGCCGGTGGTGGTGGAAAAGGGATGCGCATCGTTCATAAGAAAGAAGAGTTTGAAGCGAGCATCAAAGCTGCAAAATCAGAAGCCCGAAATGCTTTTGGTGACGACCGTATCTACATAGAGAAATATCTCGAGGAACCTCGTCATGTTGAGTTCCAGATTATGGCCGACACTCACGGAAACGTGCTCCATGTGTACGACCGAGAATGCTCGGTTCAGCGTCGTCACCAAAAGGTAATAGAAGAAGCTCCATGTGCGCTATTGACTGATGAACTTAGGGCTGATATGGCCGAAGCTGCCATTGGCGCCGCCAAAGCCGTGGATTATGTGGGAGCCGGAACCATTGAATTCCTGGTAGATAAGCACCTCAATTTCTACTTCCTTGAAATGAATACGCGCCTTCAGGTAGAGCATCCGGTTACGGAAATGATTACAGGAGTAGATTTAGTTGCCCTTCAAATATTGGTAGCTGAAGGAAAAGAGCTTCCGATCAAACAGGAAGATTTAGCTATAAACGGGCATGCTATTGAGTGCAGGATTTACGCGGAAGATCCCACCGAAAACTTCCTGCCAAGTACCGGCCTTCTAAAGAAACACCGGGTACCTACCGGCTCAGGCATTCGCGTGGATGCCGGAGTGGAAGAGGGGCAGCAAATTACCATTAACTATGACCCTATGATTTCCAAGTTGAGTGTACACGGACCGGACAGGGAAATAGCCAGAAAAAGAATGCTCCGCGCGCTGGATGAATACGAGATTGCGGGATGCAGAACCACCATTCCGTTCTGTGAATTTACCCTTAAGCATCCGGCCTTCATTGAGGCAAAATATGATACACATTTTGTGCAGGATCACTTTAAGCCGGAAAACATGCAGGAAGATCAGCCTGCAGAGGATGTAGCCCTTGCCGCATCATTACTGAAATTCAAAAACCAATCAGAACCGGAGAGCGAAGCTTTGTTGGAGAACGGAACGGGAGAGTCGGCCCTTTGGTGGAAAAACAGAAAAGGAAACTAAGACATTGAATTCTACAGAAGAGAAGAAAAAGCTATTCAAGAAACTCGAAAACTTAGCTACAGAGAAGAGAAATTCGTCAACACTAGAAATTGACTTGGCTTCAGCCGGCGAAATTGCCCGATTGATAAATGCTGAAGACCAGAAAGTGGCCCTTCAGGTCGAAAAAAAGCTGGATGTAATTGCTGATGTCATAGAGTTGGTTAGCGATGCATTCCAGATGGGAGGGCGTTTGCTTTATTTCGGAGCCGGCACCAGTGGAAGGCTGGGAGTGCTTGATGCAGCTGAATGTCCGCCTACTTTTGGTACACCGCCTGAGCAGGTTGAAGGGTTTATAGCCGGGGGAGAAGCCGCTATGTTTGTAGCTCAGGAGGGTGCGGAAGATTCAGAGGAGATCGGAGCTGAAGCTGTTGAAGAGGCCAAAGTTGCTCCACCTGATGTAATTTGTGGTCTGGCGGCCAGTGGCCGCACTCCCTATGTACACGGAGCCATTAAAGAAGCAGCGAAGCGCGGATGTAAAACTATTTTGGTGACCACCGTGCCGGCCGAACAAATTGATCTTGATGTAGATTATCTGATTGACGTACCGGTTGGACCTGAAGTGATTATGGGAAGCACCCGTATGAAAAGCGGAACGGCTCAAAAGATGGTGCTTAATATGATTACAACCGGGGCGATGATCAGACAGGGGAAAATTTATGAGAACGTGATGGTTGATCTTATGCTTTCCAATAAGAAATTGGAAGAGCGTGCAAAACGCATCTTAATGATTTTCTCGGAAGTTGATTACGAAACCGCTGAAGCGCTTTTGAATGAGGCAGATGGGCATGTAAAAACGGCCTTATTGATGGCTTTGGGTAACCTTAATGCGGAGGATGCCAAAAAGCTGCTAAAACAAAACGACGGATTTGTTAGAAAAGCACTTTTAGGTATCAGTGAAGGATGATGAGACGGTTATTCAGCATCTGGGTATTCAGTTATTTTACGCTGCTTTTCCTTGTTTTTTTTGTCATCATTCTGGCTGTTTTTATCATCACATTTCCATTCGATAAATACAGGAAAGCCCCGAACTTCACCCTTTCGTTAATGGCCAGATGCATGATGAAAGCCAGCCCGGCCTGGAAAATGGAGTTTGAGGGAACCGAAAAATACGATCCGTCCGAGCCGACTATTTTTGTTTCCAACCACCAGAGCTTTCTGGATATGGCCTTTATCTATCATTTGCCCTGGAAAATGAAATGGGTTTCCAAAAAAAGTCTCACCTATATTCCCGTCATGGGCTGGCTGGTTTGGCTTACGGGACACCTCACGATCAACCGTTCAAGCAAAACCGCCCTGAAGAAACTTGATAATTTGGTTGAGCCACTGAAAGACCTGATACCGGTGATGATATTTCCGGAAGGAACCCGCACAATGGATGGGGAACTTAAACCGTTCAAGAACGGGCCGTTTCTTCTTGCAAAAGAATATGGTTTCAAATTACAGCCCATGGTAATTGATGGTGGTTTCGAGGCTATGCCATCCGGTTCAAAACATTTAAAACCAAATGTTCGGTTTAAACTTAGAGTACTGGATGCCCTTGATCCTTCTGATTTTGAAGATATGAGGGAACTAAAAGACCACATCAGATTGCTTATGCAACAACAGTTAACAGAACTCAAACCTACTTGATCGACAAATTTCGCGACATCTATTATGGTGAGCTTGAGCATGAACACCGTTTCATGTTATCACTGATATGTGCGGAATTACTGATTATCTGCTTGTTAAAGTTTTGGCCCATCCCGGAAGGTCCGCCTAAAGAATATGTAGACACCTTCACCGATGAAGTCATTTACGTGGAGAATTCAATTATCACTAAACAGACTTCAGCACCGGCTGCCCCCCCAAGACCGCGCGTTCCTGTTCCTGTACCAAACGATGAAGTGATAGAGGAAGAAATCGATTTTCCTGACTTCGAAGATCTGCTCTCAAAATATGAAGCGGACGGAGAGGAGGGATTTTCTGACGCTCAGGGTGAGGGGGAGTTTGTGGGCAGCCCCGAACAGCCAGCCGGTTTGGTTCGGATTGTAGAGCCTACCGTTCCGGAAGCTGCACAGAGAGCGAATATCAAAGCCCGTGTTAAGGTTACTTTTTTGGTAGGCACAAAAGGGCAGGTGGAAGACTATTATATCTCAGAAATACGAGTGTATGATAGAGAAGGAAATTATGAAGTGGTAAACCAAATAGGGTATGGGATAATGGAAGCCGTACTGCAGGCGGCAGCCAAGTGGCGTTTTACGCCGGCTAAAGACGATGGAAGGCCCGTTAAAACCTATGTTGAAAATAGTTTTAATATTGGCTTCTAAATACGTTGATATAGGGTATAAATACTTCTATCTTAGGCGCCCTTCGATAAGGCTTTTCATCTATTTTCAAACGGAGAGGTGCCAGAGCGGTCGAACGGGCTCGCCTGGAAAGCGAGTGTGCCCCTTCCGGGGTACCGAGGGTTCGAATCCCTCCCTCTCCGCATTAAGTACTATACAAACTGCTAGCCATTCACCCAGCGTTATTTTAATAAAGAAGAGGGATGAGAAGCCTGTCCCGCTTTTAACCCGGATTTAGAAAACGGAAACAGTCCTGCGGGAAATCCCTCCCTCTCCGCCATTTTTTCCCATCTGAACTCTTCTAAGCATAGTCTCCTTCCTCTAAAAATTCTTATACTTGCTTCATGAAAAGATTAGAGACGAAACACATCGATTTTTGGCCCGATGATGTACTACTCGGGGAAGCTGAAATTGGCGCTTCGGATTCCACAAACATCCTTAGTAAGGAAGAGTTGGAAGAGTATCAGGGGTTTGCCAGTGCCAACAGGAAAGCTGAATATCTGGCGGCTCGTCACCTGTTCAGACATCTGCTTCATAGTTTAAACATTGCACCGGACGAAGTTGACCTGGTAAAAGAAGAAATGGGGAAGCCATATGCCCAACATCACAACGAACTTATCTATGTGAGCTTTTCACACTCACCCCAAAAAGTGTACTGTGCTCTTTCACTCTCAATAAATATTGGCCTGGATGTTGAACTTGCAGATCGGAAAATCAATCCGGCAGTAGTAAAAAGAATATTGAACGATGAAGAGCAGGGGACATTGGCTTCAGAAGAACCGGTGAAATTATGGACCGTAAAAGAAGCCGCCGTTAAATGCCTGGGCACCGGGTTGAGAACCAATCTGAACGACCTCACTATATTAAAGAATCAAAAAAACCGCTTTTCTGTAAGATTTAACAATGATAAATTATTTGAAATTTGTAGTTTCAGGCTAACAAATCATCAGATAGCATTAGCTTATCAAAGCAAACATATTTGACTAAAAGCTCGGAAATATCATTTCTCCCGGTAAGAGGGAAGGTATCTCCGGGCTTTTTTGTTTATACAAACGAAATATCATCAGCACACAATTATGGATGTACAGAGCCTTACGCAGCATCAGATCCAGGAACACGTTAAAAATGCGAAGCACTTAAACACCAACGCCGAGCATGTTCGGATGCTGTTTGTCCCAAACAACATAGATGCACATAACTTCGGGGAACTTTGCACTATCTATAAAACCGTCGTTAATCAAACCTTCGATACGGTAGTTGTCATCGAATCCTATACCGGGCATTTGCAGAAAAAACTGGCCATGCCTTCCAATAAAGTGTTTGAAACCCGGTTTGGGGAAGTGCCTGTTAATGATTTTCTGAGAAATGAATTTTGTGATGAAGAGGACGATTTTTTTATCGCAGATGAAGGCTACAGCAAAGAAATGAGCCTGTACACACAGCTTCCGATTTTGCAGTCTTGCTTCTCGGATTTCGAAGTGGTGAGCTTACAAATTGGCGATTATGATCCGGCGATCATTCGTGAACTCGCTTATACATTGGATGAACTGCTGCTTAACCGAAACGCCCTTATCGTTTATTGTTGTGATGTGCCGGCTTCGAGCCCTGAAGAGCTGGAAAAACTGCGTTCATTGGTCGTTAACAACAAAGAGTCAGGCTTGATGCATTACCTGAACAGTAATGAGAAGACCGTGAAAGGAGCCCGTGCATTTATGAGCGGAATCCTGGTGGCCCGCTCCTGGGGTTATGATGTTGAATTCCTGGATCATATCGAATCTGCCACCAATATCTGTGGATATGCCAAGCGCACAGAACCTCAAATGGCCTGATTATGAAGAACCCCCGCATTACCATAATTGGACTGGGAAGCGTGGGAACAGCATTACTGAACGTGCTGACGAGATCAGGTTATGAGGTTATATCAGTTTTTAACCGTTCCGAAATAGACCCGGAATTAATCAGGAATTTCCCGGATACCTATTTCGGTAAAGGGATTCCCAATAATCAAAATAAACTCGGGGAACTGGCTTTTCTGACCGTTTCTGATGATGCGATTGACAGCGTGGTTACACAGTTATCAGAACGATGTATTGATTTGGAAGACAAAAGTTTGGTTCACTGCTCAGGCGTACATCCCTCAAAGATATTATTACCTCTTAGTAAGAAAGGGGCTTCCATTGCCTCATTTCACCCTATGAAAGCCATCACTCCTAAAACATCCTCTTTCGAAAGTACGTGGTTTGATGTTGAAGGGGATGGGGTGGCTATTCGACGCCTTAAGGATCTGGCTGATAGCCTAAGCGCTCATGTATTTAAGGTTGAACCGAAAGCCAAGCCATTGCTTCACGCTTCAGCTGTGGTTGCTTCTAATTACCTGGTAGTGTTGGCTGAACTGGTAACAAAGATCTCTGCATTGGGAGGCGTACCGGAAGATACGGCCCTGAAAGCCATTACCCCTTTGATGGAAAACACCCTTCGGAATGTAAAAGAGCTGGGGGTAACCGAAGCTTTAACCGGCCCCATTGCACGGGGTGATTTAAAAACGGTAAAACAACATGTGGAGAGTTTGGAAAATGCACCCGAACTGCTTTCTTTATATAAAACATTGGGAATTGAAGCCGTGAAAATTGCCGTGCGGAAAAACGGTGAAACAGATTCCCTGGAAGAAATAAGAAAGTTATTGTCGTGAGCTCGGATAAAGCCTCTGACTTTTACGAACGAGTGTATGAAGTGGTAGCCCGGATACCTCAGGGTAAAGTGACTTCTTACGGAGCGATTGCCCGATATCTTGGAGTGGAGTCCGGAGCAAGGATGGTTGGTTATGCAATGAATAACTACCGGAGCTATGACTTAGGTTACGAATTACCGGCACATCGGGTATTAAACAGATTGGGTCAGCTTACCGGTCGTGCTCATTTTGAAGGAGATACCATGAAAGAGCGACTGCAACAGGAGGGCGTTCAATTTAAAGAAGATTATACCGTTGATATTGAACACCACTTTTGGAATCCCATGGAATTATCTGAGAAAGTATGAAGACTGTAATAAGCAGTATTGTCCTGATATTGATGAGCCTGTCCTTTTCAGGTGATGAGATTCTTGTAGATGCTACAGCTGATCAAATTATGGCAAAGGTGGAAGAGTACAAAGGTGAGAAGCCGGTTTTGATGAATTTCTGGGCAACGTGGTGTGCTCCCTGCATCGAAGAATTTCCCTACCTGATGGAGCTTAATGAGAAATATGAGGGGGATTTTAAACTGATTTTTGTTTCCGGTGATTTCAGGGAAGCCCGCGATGAGGCTGAAAAATTCCTGAAGGAACAAGGCGTGGATTTTGAAACCTATTTTAAAGTGGGCAAAGACAATGAATTCATAACAACGATTTCTAATGATTGGACGGGTGCACTTCCTTTTACCATTGTGTATAATAAACAGGGAGAGGTAACGGCTTCATGGGAAGGAAAAGCTGAACTGGAGACTTTTGAATCGGAACTACTTAATGTCATAAATGAGGACTAAGCCATGAAAAAATTGATAAAATTTGTCACGGGATTTTCGGCCGTTTTGGTTTTAACCGCCTTTGCTCAAATGCAATCAACCAATAGTCTCGAAATTGGTGATAAAGCTCCCCAGATAAATCAGGAAGTGGAAGATACTTCGGGTAGAACACTGACATTGGCCGGAGTAGCCGGAGATAAGGGGCTTCTTGTGGTGTTTTCTTGCAATACTTGTCCATGGGTAGCTAAATGGGAAGACCGGTATAATGGCCTGGCCGCGCTTGCTGAAGCTAACGATATTGGGATGATCGCTCTGAACCCAAACGAGCGTATCCGAAACCGGGGAGAATCGATGGAAGACATGAAAAAACGTGCTCAGAAACAGGATTATGAATTTCCTTATGCACTGGATGAGAATCACGTGATTGCCGATGCCTTTGGGGCAACACGCACACCTGAAGTCTTTCTTTTTGATGAGAATTTAACGCTGGTATATCATGGGGCTATAGATGATAATGCTGATGATGCCAATGCAGTGGAGGCAACGTACGCCGCAGATGCTATAAATCAGCTTATGAGCGGAAATGAAATCAGTACAAAAGAAACCCGCTCGCTTGGATGTACCATAAAGCGAACCAAGTAATTTTACTGAAAAACCCGTAATTTTGAGCCACGCCACAACGTGGCTTTTTTTATTGAATGATATCTCTAATTAATGATATCAAAATTACAGACTATATAATGCCAACCTGGACGCTACATACAGAATTTAAATTTGATGCTGCCCATTTTATCGAAGGATATGATGGGAAGTGCGGTAGAATGCATGGGCATTCTTACAAAGTGAAGATGACGGCTAAATCCAATAAGTTAAATCCTTCCCAATATTTGGAAACCCCGGATATGGTATGCGACTTCAAAGAACTGAAGTGGGCAGCCAAAGACTCAGAAAAGGGTGGGTTTGATCATGGATTTTTAAATGAACTGATGCCCGAGAATACGACGGCAGAGCGGATTGCTGAATTCATCCACAAAGAAACCAAAAGCCGGATTCCCGGAGAAATTGAGTTAACAGTTACGGTTTGGGAAACAGAAACCAGCTGGGTAGAATACACCGATAAAGATGTTTAAAACCGAAAATCATAACAATCTGCTTACAGATGCAAAAGACTTCCTGGAAGTGGAATATCCGGTGATGGAACATTTTTATACCATTCAGGGAGAAGGAGCCCACACGGGCCGGGCGTCATACTTTATTCGTACGGCAGGTTGTGATGTGAATTGCTGGTGGTGTGACGTTAAAGATAGCTGGGAAGAGGAAGGACACCCTAAGTTAACGGTTGGTGAGTTGGTAGATGCAGCTAAAGAAAGCGGAGCACCATTTGTTGTGATTACCGGGGGAGAGCCTCTTTTGCATGATTTATTACCGCTTACCCTTGGGTTAAAATCAGCCGGATTGCAGGTTCATATAGAAACCAGTGGTTCATCCCCATTATCAGGGCAGTTGGATTGGATCACCCTGTCGCCCAAACGGTTCAAAAAACCCACCGAAGAAGTATTTGCCTATGTGGATGAACTAAAGGTGGTTGTACTCACTAATAAAGATTTAAAGTGGGCAGAAGAGAACGCTGAAAAATGCCCGGCAGGAACAAAGCTGCTGCTCCAGCCTGAGTGGGAGACTCCGAAATCCATAGATCTGATTGTGGACTATGTGAAGGAAAACCCGGAATGGGGTATTAGTCTTCAGACGCATAAATTTTTAAAAGTACCGTAACAGTACCATGTCATTCAGCAACCAATCGGTAATTATAACAGGGGGCAGTAAAGGGATAGGCCTTTCTATTGCCAGGGTGTTTGCACGAAAAACAAATCACTCCCTTGTCTTAATTGCCCGAAATGAACAAGAATTAGCCGAAGCTAAAGAGGAATGTATTTCGGCCGGAGCTTCGAGGGTTGAAACTCTTTCCCTGGATATCACTAATGAGGACAAGATAGGGGAGATCGATTTTGGGAAGCTCAATCCGGGCGTTTTGATTAACAATGCCGGTTCATTCTTATTTAAAAAATTGGAGGATACATCCAATGAAGAGTTTGTATCCCAGTTTCAAATAAATGCTGCCGGTGCATTTAATCTCACAAAAGCTGTACTTCCTGAACTGAAGAACAAGGAAAGGGGGTTAATTGTAAATATAAGCTCTGTGGGAGCTTTGAGGGGTTTAAAAGACAGTGGGGCATACTCTATGTCCAAACATGCCTTGTTGGGCTACACACGCTCTCTCAGAAAAGAATTGATGGGTACAAATGTAGCTGTTACGGCCATTAATCTTGGTCAGACATACTCAACATCCTGGCATGAAGTTGATATCGATCCCATCAAGCTTATTGATCCTGAAGACGTTGGAAGGCTCATTGTATCTCTTTCAGAATTGAGCAGCAGAAGCGTTGCCGAAGAAATTACCTTGATGCCTCAGGGTGGAGAGGTGGCTCCGATGTAACTATTTCTATACCTCAATTCCAGTCTCAAGTCTTGTGGTACCTGAATGATCGAATACTCAAATAACCCTTCCAGGGTTAAGGCAATGATCCTTATTAAGGCAAAGGGGTTTAACCCTGGAAGGGTTATAGGGGATAAATCGAATATGAAAAGTATTAAAACTTCCTTAATCTACATCCAACCTAATTTTTATTTCGTAGATTGATTCGAGCCCGGTTAGGCATTGCAAAAAAAGAACCAATACGGTAATTTTTTCTGCGAATATTAAAATTTTTTAATTATGTTTTGTAACAATTGAAAAATAGATCACTCTTGTGATCAAGAAAAAACCAAACAACACTAAATAATTTCTAATTTACTTTGATGCAGTTATTACTAAAATTTGTATCAGATAAATTGAAAACAGTTTAACAAACACAAAACAACACTACAATAGGAGATCATCATGGGTCAACAACAATTACTTCTTGTAATTCTCGTAACAATCATCGTAGGTATTGCGACGGTTGTGGCTATTAACACATTCGGATCAGCTGCTGATTCAGCTAACCTTGACGCAGTTCGTCAGGATATTGCTACATTCGCTTCTTCAGCACAGGGCTACTTTATGAAGCCTGAAATGCTTGGCGGCGGTGGCGGTGACTGGGAAGGTATTACCTTCAATACAGTTGCTTTCCCGGCTGACGAAATCGCTAACGGCGGTTTAACAGCAGTAAACGCTAACGGTGTATATACTTTCTCTGCACCTGGTGCTACTGACACTACCTTTACCCTTACTGCTTATCCTGCTAGCCGTATTGACGGACCGGTTACCTCTTCAGTTAGTTCTGCAACTGGTAACGGACCTCTTACTGCGGATATCGGACCAGGTGGTATTTCTTGGATTGAAAATGACTAATATAGATTAGAATCTATATCATTAGTTTACAATGAATGGCTCCTGAAAGGGAGCCATTTTTTTTACTCCACTCTTATTTTATTCGGAGGTCAAAATGGGAAAAAGAGAACTACTGCTGGTCATATTAGTTACTGTACTTGTTGCCATTACAGTTTCAGTAGCTTTTAACACGTTTTCCAAGGGAGAGCTAAATCCTAACAGGTCAGCTACGTTGCAGGGTATGTATGAAGCAATAGGTAGATCTGTAGCCTATTATGAGCGCCCAAGAATTCAGGGAGGCGGTCAGAATTCTTTTGAGGATGTTACTTTGAAAGATCTTTATCTGCAAAGTGAAAATGGTCATGGTACTTATACCATTTCAGACAGAACCTATAATTCATTTCGTTTAGTGGGAAGACCAACAAATACTGATATTGTATTAGAGGTCATGGTTTATGCGGATTCCACCGTATGGATTCAAAGATAATACTTCGTTTCTTTACTTACTTCTTAAACAGCTTGCTCTCAGGATTACCTCCTGATCTCAAATAAGCAATCAAGTCCCTAAGCTCATCTTCATTTAACGGGTTCAGTAAATTTGCCGGCATCTGAGAAATGCTCGATGGTTCTACGGATTGAACCTGATTCTTACTCACCATAATTGCTGATTGGTCCGGGTCTCTCGGATATATTTTAAGGGTATCTGTTTCTTCTACAACCAGCCCAAGGATCAATTCTCCGCTCTTCAGCTTTACTTCTGAGCTGCTATACTGATCTGAAATAAGTGAATTTGGGTTGATAATATCTTCCAGTAAAACAGAAACTGACGATCTAAGGCCGATGGTGCTTAAATCCGGCCCAATATTTCCACCATAGCCGTTAAATCGGTGACAGGAAGCACAACCGGTGGCAAAAAAAGCATTCCTGCCATTCTCGAAGTTCCGATCGGTGAGGTGATCGGATACAGCTACGATAGCTTCGTTTACCGTCCAGTCCCGCCCGGGGCCCTCCGGAGGTTGTACTTCAAAATCAGGTTCCGTTATTAAACTTACACCCGTAATACCTGCTACGGCATCGTGCTCTTCTTCCGAGGCGTTGCTCAATGCATCATCCCTGATCTTCCTCAAATATCCGGTATAGCTTGAACCGCCCATTTTTCCGGAAGCTTCATTGATGTAAGTGAAATATTCCCTTCGTTGCTCAATGGTCCACCCGGTTTTGAGGTTTCTGAGCATAAACAGGTATTCGATTTCCTGTACCGGCGGCGGATTTTGTTGCATTTTCTCGATGGTTCCGTCCGGATGATCAACAACGCCTAACCAGTTGGGTTTGGAATCTCGGGGCTTTGGGTTCTGTACTAAAGCCAGGGCTTTTTCAATCACTCTTGAGTCTTCCAGGTAAACCAGCAAACGTATCAGCTCTGTATTGAGTCGGGTATTTTCAGAGGGCAGAAGTTGCTGCAGTTTATCCGTTATTAATTCTTTTTGTGCATTATCCGGGTCTCCAAGACGCATGATAACCAGCGATAATGCCCGCAAGTATCCTAATTTCTGGTCTGGGTTGAAAGAGTCGAGGTTTGTCTCAATCAACGAGTTGATGGCGTCTTCTCTGTATATTTGAGAGTCAGATCTAGCCAAGGCAATCAACCCATTTATCTTAGCCCAGGGCTTATCTTCATTAAGAGCTTTGTTAGCCCATAAATTCACAGGTTGAGATTCTACCGCAACACGCGCTGCATAGCGTATAAACTGATCGTCAGAATCAAGGTGAGGCCAGGCTTCCTGAATAGCTTTAGGGTTTGTTTTACCATGAAATTGTTCCAGATTTTTACGAATCTGGCGAGCTTGTTTAGCCTCGGTATTATCAGGGTAGGGAGCAGGGTCCGTTGCTTCATCACCGGTATAAACTACCCGGTATAGTTTGGTGTCATTCGACCTTCCGCCAATGATGAAATACAGGGCTCCATCTTTACCAATTACAGCATCTGTCAAAGGAAGTGCATTGCCGGATAGAAATTTCTCTGCCCTGGCTTTATAAGTAGCACCATCAGGAGTTAGGTGGAAAGCGTATATGGTTCCGTATAACCAATCGAGTGCAAACAAAGCATGCTGGTATTTAGCCGGAAATTTAGCCCCTGTACCAAATAAAATTCCGGTGGGAGAACCACGACCGGTATTTAATGTGGGGGGAAGGCTGTCTTCATAATACTCTTTCCACTTCCCGCTACCACTTCGCCAGCCATAGTCACTGCCACTTGTAACGTGAATAAGCCTCGTTGGGCGGTACCATGGCATGCCTAAATCCCATTCCATATCGGAATCAAACGTGAACAACTCCCCGTGGGGGTTCACGGCTGCATCATAAGGATTCCTATATCCGATACTGAACATTTCCCATTTTGAAGCATCAGGGTTAATTTTAGCTATGTAACCACCGGGCGCATAAATACCGCGGGCATTACCTCTGATATCCCACATCCGGGGAAGCAATAAATCCTCATCCCAATTAGGCAAACGGCTGGAGTTTAGTTCGGGCTCCGGCGTGTAATTTCCGTTGATCACATATAAGTCATTATCTGTAGCGGTATTAATAACGCTGTGATTTCCATGCTCAGCCAGTTTGGCCGGTCCACCAAGAAATTCCAGAACATCAAACTGATCATCACCACGTTCATTACTCATTTTGAATATACCTTTGCCGCCAACATTGGCATACAAGTCCTGATTCTTCCAGGCAAAGCCATTTACCCCCGACAGAGGAATGGTAACCTCTTCAATTTCAACCTC
The DNA here is from genome assembly GCF_017641085.1 of Gracilimonas sp. NCBI lineage: Bacteria > Pseudomonadati > Balneolota > Balneolia > Balneolales > Balneolaceae > Gracilimonas > Gracilimonas sp. The sequence goes on from NZ_JAEPPI010000001.1 coordinate 1,064,596, forward strand.
AGGATTCCCTTCAGTCTCATTTAACGTAACCCGGTACATACCTTTATTACTTTGATCGGAAGCTATCAATCGGCCCTGATTATCAACGGTGAGGGCAATCCAGGTGCCATAGCTGCCTCTCGGAACTTCATACAGCAGTTGTGCTTCAAAGCCGGGTAATGTTTGAATTTCAGAACTGGCCAGGTCTTGTTGGTTTACCTCCGGCTGAGTCTGTTCTGTTTGCTGATCTGAGGATGAAGTGCAGCCTGTAATAAATAAAAGCGCGGCTGAAATGATAGTGAGGTAAAAACTTCGATTTCGTTGGTTAATGCTATGCATGCAGAGTTAATAAAGGGTAAAATTCTTGATGATTTACTTAGCTAAAGTACTAATAGTGCTCATAATTTCTTCAATTGGATATTTCGGAACTCAACTCTCATTGGAGGTCCCAGGTGAAGCTGAAATCCTAATTTGTTACCGGCAGAATTTGACACTCCATCACCCATCAGGATAGTCATAACCTGACCGTTTATAAGATGGATGATGGAATTCCCACGGGCTATGATATGATATTGGTTCCAGGCATTATCAGTGGTATCAATTTTTGATATCAATGATTCCTGCGTTCCGGTTCTTGCTAAAACTTCAGAAGAAGTACCGTTCGTTAGGTTCACAATTTCTCCACGGTTTGCTAAGGTAGCTCGGCCTCTTTCTTCATACACATTCCCGGTATATTTATGTGAACCATCAAAGTCAGCCTGATAACCACGAAGCATAAATTCTTTTCCTTCCACGGGTTCGCTTCGGTAGTTGATACCGCTGTTTCCCTTTTGTGAAATCCTGAAGTCGGCCTTTAGCTCAAAGTCATGACCGGTGTTACCTTCCCAAATAAAGAAAGTATTCTCAATCAGGATATTATCAGGGGTGATCTCACCAATTAAGACTCCATCCTCAAATCGCCAATATCCATCCTTTCCGCTCCATTGGTTCAGTTTGCTGTCCGTTAAGATGGTCTGGAATTTGTTGTCTCCACTGGGAGTGGGAGATTTTGATGGTTCACAACCGGTAAGCAGCAGTAGAATAACGAAAGGGAGTATGCAAGCTTTCAGATTCATAGAATGGGTAATGATGGCTATTTCAATTCAAACATTCGGATTCTTTTTTGTTCTTCAGAAACATCGGTAAAAGCTATAAGAATACCACGATCTGATGTAGTTATCTGTGGAAATCCTGTACTTCTTTTTCCTGAGATATTTGGAATGGAATATTGTTCTAGTGGTTCACCTTTTAGGGAATAAGAGGCCAGGTTTAGCTGCCCGGAATCATCAACTGAAGAAAGCCAGCTAACCCAGATTTTGTCATCATTCATTAAGATATCCGTTCTTCCTATTGCATGTTGGCCATCTACTGAAATCACGGTATCATAAGTTAGGCCAAAATCATTGGATATGCCGAGTTGTACTTTTGGCTGTCCATTTGCACCTGTGAACCAACTTGTGGCAACGATTTTATTATGTGCATCGATAGCAGGGCCGTTCACGGGACAAGCGGCTATTTCCCAATTATCTTTGTGCACAACCTTGGGTTCGCTCCATCTCCCATCCCTGAAAACTGAGGAATAAATATCACGAATTTCATCTTCCGTACGGTTTCGGTAGTTCACAATAAATCCGCTCTCCGTTTTAGCTAACGAGGTGTTGCAACAATCACATACAGAATCATCAATGAGGAATTTCTCTATGACTTGACCCTTTCTGTCAATAATGGCTCCACGTAAGGTCATGGCCTTGCTGAGATCTGCATATTCGTGATGATCTCGCCCGGCAGTCTTGCGGCCATCTAACCATACCGCCATGAAGGTGGAATCGGAAGCAGGAAGCATACTCAGGAATCCGTGCTCGGTTGCAGTTTCATCCTGATGAGGGATAGTTCTTTCCGTCCATTCGTTATTGAAAGCTGAGATATTAACATCATAGGCATACGTTCCACCGGGTTTTTTATTAAGCCAGTGAGCTGCCATCGGTTGTCCATCTTTTCCAATGATGGAAGGATAATCTGCCCAGTTTAGAAACCAGGTAGAATCATCTGAAATAATAGTAGGTTCAGACCATGTACTGTTCTCAAAAGAGGCGTATTTTAACTCCGCAAGTTGTTCTCTTTCTTCCACCCAGCTCATAAAAACAGTGCCGGTATTATCAGTGTATAAAGAGGGCAGGGAGCTATTATCACCGGCTACAGACGGTATCTCCTGAAGTTGTACGTCAGCAGTTTTGGAGCAACTGTTTGCCAGTAAAAGAACGCTAAGAAGGATCAGTAATCTCATGTTGTTTTGTATATAATTGATAGGCTAAGAATATACCTAATACATGCAGTAGTATAACAATTCCAAAATACCATAATGGTTCGGATTGATAAGAATTATAAAATTCCATGGCTCTCCACCCAATCAAAATAACGCCAAAAATCAGAGCATTAAGAAGGGTATTTTTATTGATTACCGTGAGGATTAGCATAGAAACAAGCCACGTACTTGTAAGTACAGATAGCAATATCACAACAATCCAAACGGTGGATGGCAAGTGTGAAATGCCATAAAATTGGAAATCAATGCGATGATAAAAGGTGATGATAAGCCGGGCAAACCCTTCAAAAAAGAGGAATCCGGCAAATCCTGATGTAATGGCCAAAAAAGATTTCATGAACGGTTTTTTGCTGTGGATTGTATGGACTTCCAAGTCATTAACCAAACTTTTTACGTGAGAACGACCAACGACCAACGACCAACGACCAACGACCAACGACCAACGACCAACGACCAACGACCAACGACCAACGACCAACGACCAACGACCAACGAATAACGAATAACGAATAACGAATAAAAACGAAATCATGCCAGAAGGACCGGAAATTTGGAGAGCAGCAGATAAAATCAGTGAAGCCATTACAGGTAAGGAAATCGAAGAAGTATTTTTTGCTTTTGAAGAGCTTAAACCATTTGAGCAAGAGCTACAGGGTTTAAAAGTAGATTCCATCACCCCAAGAGGAAAAGCCATTGTTACTTCTTTTGAGAACCACCTGAATCTATATTCCCACAATCAGCTTTATGGAAAGTGGATGATTGGGAAAGATGGGAGTGAGCCCGAAACTAATCGGTCGCTGAGAGTGGCGATTCATACTTCTGATTCATCGGCCTTTTTATATTCTGCCTCCGAAATTGAAATGCTTGAGGACGGCGAAGTGGAGGCCCATCCCTATATAAAGAAACTTGGTCCGGATGTGGTGCACCCTGAAACCACGTATGATGAAGTATTGCAGCGGTACCAAAGCAGTTCGTTTAAGAACCGAAAGCTCTCAACGTTGCTATTAGATCAGGGTTTCTTAAGCGGTCTTGGAAATTATTTGAGAAGCGAAATCTTATTTTGTTCAGGCGTTGATCCTGAGTTTAGACCCAGAGATTGTAGTGAAGATCAAATAGAAGCATTGGCAAAACATTCACTCGAACTTTCGCGCAGATCCTACAAAACCGGCGGACTCACAACCCCCGATGATTTGGTAAAGGCGCTGAAAGAGGAGGGAGCTTCCAGAAAGCAATACCGGCACTATGCGTATGGAAGAGCGGATAAACCATGCTACAAATGCGGCAAGGAAATACAGGTTATGGAAACCGGTGGTCGAAAGATTTACTATTGTGAAACCGAACAGAAAACTACGAATTAAATAGCTGTTCCGGGTGCAATATTGGTGCTAAACTTTGTATGTTTGGGCTCCTAAAAAACTAAAGAAAGTAAACATGAAAAAGATATTTGTACCTGTAATTTTGATGTTACTGTCCACTCCTTTGCTTGCCCAGGAAGCAGAGGTTATCCGGCTTTCGGAGCCGGTTCAGGAAACAGAAACGTATGAAGTATTTGGTTCTGAAGTAGAGCAATGGAAAGAGGTAACATCACTTGTTTCGCTAATTGAATCTGAGAAAGAGCTTTCAGGAGAGCAAGTAACGATAGAAACAGAAGTAGCTAAAGTTTGCCAAAAGAAAGGCTGCTTTTTTGTGGCTAATCAGGATGGCTACTCTGCGCGGATCACCTTTAAGGATTATGGATTTTTCATTCCAACAGATTCCCAGGGCAAAACCGTTACATTAGTAGGAACTTTTACCGTCAAAGAGCTTTCTGAGGATCAGGCTAAGCATTATGCTGAAGACGCAGGCGAAGATGCTGAGGCAATCAAAGGCCCTCAAAAAGAGTATTCTATTGTAGCTACATCCGTCATGATTCCTAAATCATAACATTAATTTTAGATATTTAAACTATTCATGCCAGAGAACGATTTTTTACAAGCTGAAGCGACTATTCATTCAACCAAGCAATTGATGGAATCTCCGGAAGTGGAGGCCATTGCCAAGAAAGTTATTGAAAAGCATAAACTCGAATTTGGCCCTGCTGAGATCGGCTATTTTCTTGTTTACCCGAATCTTTCCAAACAGCGGGCGGCCAAGTGTATGAAAGCCAGCCGCGAAGTAAAACATTATTCCGGTAATGACTACCTGATAGAAATATCCGGGGAGTTGTGGGATATGCTCGATAATGAAACGAAGGAGATGATGCTCTACCACGAGCTTCTTCATGTAGACCCGACTTTTAAGTCTAAGACTCAGGAGTGGAAAATGACCATCCGTAAGCCGGATTTTGCAGACTTCTACACCATCAATGATAAATTTGGGAACGAGTGGTACAAGACTATTCAGGCCACAGCTTCTTCTCTATACGATCTGGATCCACGCCAGGAGAGTAAAGTAAAATTGTAAGGGGATAATAGGTTTTAGGCGATAGGCTTTAAGTGTTAGGAATGAGCCTAACACCTAACACCTTGCCACTAAAACCTATCTCACCTCGTAGCCTTCTTTTTCCAGGATTTTCTTGATTCGATCGACATGATCTCCCTGGATTTCAATGGTCTTGCCTTTTATAGTACCACCGGTGCCCAGCTGGGTTTTCAATTTCTTCTCTAAATCTTCGATTACCTGAGGGTTGTGGGTGATTCCTCGAATAACGGAAACCTGCTTTCCTCTTCGTCCGGCCGTTTCCATTTTTACACTAACTTTCATTCTATACTTTGGTTTTTTTCCAATTTCCGCGTCGGAACAATATAAAGCCTATTACGCCCAATAGTGATTCCGCAACTACTATAGAGTAAAAAACTCCTTCTTCGTTCCATTCAAGCGTTATGGCGAGGAAGTAAGCAAGCGGGATTTCGATAAGCCAGAAGCAAATAAGGTTGATGAGAGTGGGCGTTTTAGTATCACCGGCACCGTTAAAGGCCTGAATAATCACCATCCCGAAAGCATACGCCAGATATCCATAACTCATAATACGCAGGCATTTTGAGCCAACAGCAATGATGGCGGCATCATCAGTGAAAATGCTCACCAGGTTTTCGGAAAATATCAGGAAGCAAACCCCGACCAAGCCCAAAAATATCATATTGATGATAGCCGATATCCAGGTTGATTTCTCTGCTCTTTCGGGTTGATTGGCTCCCAGATTTTGCCCCACAAGGGTTGCAGCTGCGTTACTCATGCCCCAGGAAGGAAGAATGGAAAATATTAGTATGCGAATGGCAATGGTATATCCGGCCAAAGCAATACTTCCGAATTCAGCAATAATCCGTACAAGACCAACCCAACTGGCCGTAGCAATCAAGAACTGCCCTATACCGCCAATTGAAACCCGAATCATCCTTTTAAGGATCTCTGTTTGGATAGATATATGCCTTCTTAGGATGATAATTCGTCCTTTTCCATCAAACAGGCGGTAGAACTGGTAACATACACCGATTCCTCGTCCTATGGTTGTTGCTACTGCAGCTCCTGCTATTCCAAGCTCAGGAAAAGGGCCGTAACCAAAAATCAGAAGTGGGTCTAATACAATATTGATTCCATTGGCAATCCAAAGCACTCTCATTGCTATGGCGGCATCACCGGCTCCACGGAAAATAGAGTTGATCACAAACAGGAACATAATGACCAAATTCCCGCCTAACATAATGGCTGTGTAGGAGGAAAGGTGAGTGGCTATATTCTCATTTGCCCCCATCAGCTGCAAAATTTCTTTTGCATAAAATATCCCTGTTAAGGAAATAGGAGCAGAAATAATCAAGCAGACAAAAATAGCCTGAACGGCTGACTTTGCGGCATCATCTTTATTCTTCTCGCCAATTCGGCGTGATATGATAGCGGTGGTGGCCATGCTGAAGCCAATGGCGATGGCATATACAAGGGTGAGAACAGATTCGGTGATACCAACGGCCGCGACAGCATCTGCGCCAAGCTTGGAGACAAAGAAAATATCGACAACGGCGAAAATGGATTCCATCATCATCTCCAGCACCATGGGGATGGACAGAATTAATATAGCTCTGCTAATATTTCCTTTAGTAAAGTCGAGCTCGGTTCCAGCCAGAGAGGCTTTTATATCAACCCATATTGAATTTGGGGAAGTTTCTGGCTGTATTTCGGACATAGACTAATGTGGACGAGGGGAAAGAAAGTGGGAACCGTGAACGTGCCAGTTCTGTACTTTCCAGGCCATCTTTTCAATAAAAGAGGAGGGGGCTTTAAATAGTACTACAGAGTCTGACTTTCTGACTACCATACGATCCAGTTGATCAAATTCTTTGAATTCAAGAACTACAGGTGCTTTAATCTTATCTACGTTTCTGAGAAAATATTTTTCCTGTGGGGAAGCATACTTCACAACAGATCCGGTAAATCCGGTATAGACGCCATTTAGCTGTTCTGCGTTCTTAAAGATGACAAGTGGCGCTTTTTCATCAATAGAAGAAAAACAGTCATTGATGTTGGTATAACTTTCTTCTTCATAAGGTGTTACAATTTCTGCCAAATCAATGACAACTGCTTCACCTATGATTTCTCTTTTAAGTTCATCAAGGGCGGCTTCGCGATTAGTGGTAAAAGGTCCTGCATAAACAATCAGTGTATGCTCAGAATCGCCAAGGTTTCTGAATTTTTTTAGAAACTCTTTGTAGTTCACACTGTTGTATTCAAAAGTATTCTTTGCGTCCATATTCGAAAACTGTACCTGATTATTGATGAGCTTCAAAGGTAGCGGTTAGAACGATTGTAAGAAAGGCTTAAAACAAAAAAAGTCCGCCTGTTTAGGGCGGACTTTGGATAAATACTCAGAATGTAAATTAATTGACACTTTTTCTTCTGGTACCTGATATACCTGAGTACGTTGTTGTTTGTCCAGAAGGGGTGGTAACACTAATTTTAATAGTTAGATCTGCAGGATCTGCGGACTCCTCATCTGTATCGCGAATGGAAAACTGGAATTCAGTTGCGCCTGGACCAGGATATAGATAATTACCCAGTGTAAAATCGGTATCCCCGGTAACTTCAATATCATCGCCACCATCAATCGATATCTCTGTTCCCGCTGCCATTGGATTGCCATTAAGGTCGGTAACAGTGTAGGTAAAACTCGCACCTCCATTCGGTTGAAGGTCAAAAGTTGTTGGGTTTGCTGATATGGATGCACTCGAAGTTGAAAATACAATAATTACATTCTTTTCAATTTCCTGGTTGTTTCCATTTATGGTTCTGGCTGTTACTGTAGCATAACCATCACGGCCCCCACTTCCAGCTACATTGTCAGTTGGGCGAGGATCACCGGAAATAAGGTTCACAGTAACCTCTCCATCATCATTCGTATTTCCTGCACCTGAACCCTGAATAATGCCACCTGTGGTTGTGAAATAAACGGCCGTTCCTGGTTTAACAGGGTTGCCAAATTGGTCACCGAGAATTACCGTTAAAGGATTTCGGTTTCCGTTTATCGACCAACCCTCGAAATTGTAATTATCTGCAGCAATACTAAAGTGATCTAAGTCGGGAAATCCCCCATGGATGGTAATAGCTACAGGTCTTGACCGGATTGTAAGCCCTACGTCTTCACGGACAATTTCTGCTTGTATCTGTACTACTCCAGCTATATTTCCACTATACAAATTTGATGTAACGGTTCCGTTAGCATTCGTTGTTGCGGTTACTGGAGTTATCCCTTCTCCTCCATTAGGGCCGGAGATAATTGAAAACGTTACTTCTTCAGAATTATTCAAGTCAAGGTTTCTTCCAGATGAATCCTGAACCTGAAAAGTAAAGCTGGTATTAACGATACCGCCTGTTTCTGCAATGTTAATTGTTTCTTCAGTAATCCCATCAAGAATTATGGATGCAGCACCAGCAGAAGGTCCGGCTACACCTCCGTCATCATCTCCATCATCGCCTCCGTTGTCAGAGGTTTCAGGATCTAATTGAAAATTGAAATTCGTAATGTTATCACCAGAAGCTACCTGTACACTACGGCTGTCTGATACATAATCGGTTGCAGAAGCAGCTAAGGTTATATCAGTAAGTTCTGAAACGTCAATATTGCTGAATGAGTACTGACCGACTGAATCTGTTCGTGTAAAGTCACTGAATTCCTGAGGACTTGTAATTTGTACGGTAGCGTTTGCAATCGCATTACCATTCACAGAGTTGGTGACAGCACCCTGGATTACGACAGACTCGTCATCATTAGAAGTACAACCAACAAAAAACTGAATTAATAAAGCCGTGCAAAGAAGTAGAGATATTTTACGCATAGTTTTTTCTTTTATAGAGAACTAAGGGGATACTAAGTTACAATAAAATTCATTTCAAGTTAGAAATACGTTATAAATGAGAAAGAGGAGAGAAGGAGTCAGGTAATCTTATGGAATCAAAAGCTTAGGCATTTATTGGGTCGGCTTTTTCGGTATTCAAATCAGGTTCGGGCACGTATTTCCACACTACATAGGCCATCAGAAGGATCATTGCAGTGCCCATCAGTGTATTGCTTACATACCCCTGTTGTACATAAAACGGGCCTGCTATAGAACCACCAACCCCGTATCCTACCTGACCGATAGCTACCAACAAACTCATTAAAGACCCTCTGTTGTCGGATTTTATAAGTTGTGTTGATAAGGCCTGAAAAGGACTGATTCTCATCGCTATGAGAACCATGGCTGCAAAAAAGATGAGGTAGGCTACCCAAAATTCAGATACTACATAGGTGGTAATACCCATCACCACAGAAAGACCCAGGCAGGAAATGATGATGATCTTCTTGCGTCCGATACGATCTGATATTTTACCTGCGATAGGGCCGGTAATCACATTTGCCACGCCTCCCACAAAGAAAAGAGTTGCTATAGCCTTGCCATCCACTCCAAAAGAGGTTTCAAGCCAGGTGGGCAGGTAAACCACGTACACCGAGATACTCAAAAACATAACCACATAAGCAAAAGCAACAGCTCGTACTTCACTCCGCTTAAGTAGCTCGTAATATTTTGAGATCGAACCTTTAAAGGTAACCCTGTCTTTTGACAGCTCTACATTTGGCTGCGGAACTTTAAATAAGATAAGGATGAAGGTTAGGGCCATGATACAACCAAAGAGTACAAAAGGAATTCGGAAGCCAAATAAATCAGCGAGCAGTGTTCCGATGGGAATTCCTAAAATTTGCCCCATGGCGATACCGCTCATGACCCAGCCATTGGCCCAGCCTCTTCTCTCGTAGGGGAAGTAATCTCCAACATAGGCAACGGCAGCACCACTTAGCACACCGCCTGCCATGCCCGCTAAAGCCCTAACGATCAGAAGTCCAATAAATGAATCCACTAATCCATGAAGAAATAGGAAGAAGGAAATGCCACCTGTTCCAATCAGCAAAATCTTACGGCGTCCGATTTTATCAGACAGAGGCCCCATTATAATGGCAAAAAGACCAACCATTACTGCGTAAACGGTAACGAGGTTGCCTAAAATTTCAAATGGAGTTCCCAGTTGTTCACTGATGCGGGGCAGAATGGGTGAAATAATCATGACCTGACTACTTGCTGCAAAAACAAGTAGCCAGAGGGCAAAAATAATAAGGTAAGGGTTGCCGTCTTGCTTCTTCGTCATTCTGAATTATTTGAACCAAGATAGAGTGCAGATTTATAAAAAACAGTAAATAATTTTATGAGCAGTTCGGCTATTTTAAAACGATAATTAATGTTTTCTGAAGAGGTGTCGATGAACAATCAAATCACTTTAAAAAATTCAAATATACTTTTTATAACATTATTCTTATTTCTGAAAAAAAAGTAGTTTATTGTAACAAATTAGGATATATATCATCATTAAAAGGCAACCCGGTGTCGCTTTATTTTCGTACTCGATAAAAGTGGTACTATATTTAAAAGTAAAATTAATTCAGACGCGTCGTCTAAGAACCGAGAAGGGTAATTTTTAGCATTATGGCACAATTCAGGCTAAAAGCGATTTCGCAAAAAGGTAAAGTAGTTCAAACTGAATTTGAAGCTGACAATAAGAAAGAAGCTCAACTTAAAGTAGACAGGCTTTCGAAGACCAATGGATTGAAGATCCAGTCGGTGGACGAGAAAGTGATGTTTATGTATAAAGTGCAGCGACCGGGAAAGCCGGTGGTTACAGGTGAGCAGGAAGCATACAGTAAAGAAGAATTAGAAAAAGCGCTCGTTAAGCTTGGCTATAAAGTTAAAAGCATCAATAAAAAGCTTTTCGACTTCAAAGGCGGAGTGCCTCAGCAGGAAGTTGTGACCTTCATCCGGCTATCTTCTGATTTGCTGCAGCAGCAACTTCCTTATGATGAGATCCTGAACCTGCTGTACGAAGATACCCAGAACAAGCGGATGAAAGAGGTAATTAAAACCATCCAGAAAGACCTGAAGGATGGTAAAGAAGGTTCTGAGGTGTACGGAAAGCATGAAGATGTATTCGGTAAGTTTGCGGCTTATATGTTAAGTGTTGCCTCAACCTCAGGTAATATGGCCCTTGTTTTTGAAAGTACCGCAAAATTTATGGAGAGGGACGCTGAGTTTAAAAAGAATATGCGCCGTGCCCTTATGATGCCTGCGGTTACCGTATTGGCTGTAATTGGGGTTGTTCTGTTTTATGTGGGATATATTTTCCCTGCAACGGCCGAAATGTTCCTGGAAATGGATATCGCTCTTCCTCCAATGACGGCCGCTACCCTCGAAATGAGTTACTGGCTGCGGGATAACTGGGTATTGATTGTACTTTCATTCGTTATACCTATTGCTGGTTTTATCTATTTTGTTCGAACACCAAAGGGGCAGCTCTTTAAAGATAAATATATTATACATTTACCCGTTTTGGGTGATTTATTGCATAAAACAAGTATTGAGATTTTTGCCCGGGTGTTTTACACTCTCTATAGTGGTTCAGGACAAAACATCGAAGTTATTAAGGTGGCTTCTGAAGCATGCAGGAACAAATACATGGAAAAGCAGATTAAAGAAGTCGCGATACGAAAAATGCTGAAGGATGGTGCCGGACTTATCGAGTCGATGGAGGCTACCGGTGTTTTTACAAATACAGCTTTAAGTAGATTCAGGCTGGGTGCTGAGTCGGGTGCTTTAAGGGAAAATGCCAAACAGCTGGCCGAGTACTACGAAATTCAAACCACCTATAAGATGCAGTCGGTAATTGATATGATTAATCTGTTTATCAATATGTTTATCATGGTTGCGCTGATTGCTATTACTGTTGTTTCTTCTGAATCAGCCGTAATTCAGCCGAATTCAGGTGTCTAAGAGTTTTAAATGGGAAAAATAAACATACGCAGACATATTGGGGATATCCTTGTAAACAAGGGTATTATCACTAAAGAGCAGTTGCAAAAAGGCTTGTCGATTCTCTCAGAAGAACCAAAAGAGAGCAACCGTAGGCTGGGGCAAATTCTTTCACAGGACCTGGGATTGAACCGGCACCTGATCATGAAGGAAATTGCCAACATCTATGCCTTCCGCGAGGTTTTGAAAGATGTAGATGAAATTCCGGGAGAGGTTCTCGATCATATCAAAGAAAACCTGGAAGATCTCCCCAAAGAGATTGTAGATGAACTGGTACACCATAAGGCTCTTCCGTATCAGAAAACCAAGAATTCCATTGTAATTGCTGCGGCAGATCCATCTGATCCTAACATTCAAAGTGTACTCAATAAGATTAATTTCAAGCAGACGGAGTTAGTCTATTGTAAATACGAGTCGATTGAAGACATCCTGTCTAAAGTTTACGAGCAAAAGAATGAATTCCTGGACCTGCTCGAAGAAATCGATTATGAAGAGCCTGATTTAGATAAGAATCAGGAAGAAATTGACGAAGAAGAGATTGATGCCGAGATCAATCAGAGTATGCTTAATTCTTTGGTGGAAGGGATGTTGGTAGAATCAGTTCGCCAGGGAGTTAGTGATATGCACATCGTGCCAAGTTCCCCAACCACCACGGATATCCGGTTTCGTGTGGATGGTAAATTACAGCTTTGGTATCAACAGAAGAATGTGAAGCCGGAAGCTATTTCAGCCGTTATTAAAGATAAAACCCGTAATGTTGATCGTTTTGAGCGGGATGCCTCACAGGATGGTTTTATTCAGCGGCAAATTGATGGCGTTGGGATTCGGTACCGGGTTTCTATTATGCCCATTGTTGGGAAGCAGTACGATCGGAAGTTTGAGTCAATTGTAATTCGGGTTTTGGATGACCGAAATGTAATTCGTGACCTGGATAAACTGGGTTTGCAGAAGCAGGCGAAAGAAAATTTCATAAAATCAATCCAAAAACCCTCCGGTATCGTAATTATTACGGGTCCCACGGGAAGTGGTAAATCAACTACGTTGGTAGCCGCCTTGTACTATGTAATTGATCCGACAAAAAATGTGCTTACCGTAGAGGAACCTGTGGAGTACATTATTGAAGGAGCTAGGCAGCTAAAGATCAGTAATCATATGACCTTTGATCAGTCGATCAGGGGTATTCTCCGGCATGACCCTGATATTGTACTTGTAGGGGAGATGAGGGATTTAAAGACCGCCGAAATTGCTATTAAACTGGCTAATACCGGTCACTTAACCTTTTCAACCCTTCACACCAATGATGCGCCCAGTGCAATTTCCCGTTTGTTTAAGATGGGGGTTGAGCCATTTTTGATTGCAAATGCCGTAAACCTGGTAGTTGCCCAGCGTTTGATCAGGCGGTTGTGCAGTAATTGCAAGGAACAGTTTACACCACATCCCGAGACGGCCAAGGGAATTGGTTTTACCGATAAAGAAATTGAAGAAACAACATTCTACAAAGCGGTTGGCTGCGAAAAATGTAATGAAACAGGCTTTAAAGGCCGTGCGGGTATTCACGAGGCCCTTTATTTCTCAAAAGAGATAAAGCAAATGATTCTGGATGCCGGTGGCGATATTGATGAAGGAGCTATCAAAGAGATGGCAATGTCGCAAGGTATGCTTACATTGCGCGGGTCTGGCCGGGAGCGTGTGAAAGAAGGTGTTTCTACGATCGAAGAAATTGTGGCTGCAACTATTGAAGATTAATAAGCGGAAAACTTGAAATTAAATATTAACTTAATGCATATTGCTGTTATGCCAGTAGTAACCATTACAGGGGTTTAGTATGAGTACTGAGATGTCAAATTCCGGCGATGAATTAATGACCGATTACATAAAGAAGTTTTTGAAAGAACCTCCGTTGCTTCTGAAAAACTTCCATTATGAGGACGTTCTGGAGTTCCTTCAGTTAGGGAAGGAAGAAAGGTTTCTGTCTGATGAAATTATTTTGAATGAGTCGGAATATGTTAATTCAGCCTATTTAGTAGCTGAAGGAAAAGTATGTATTTGGAAGGATAACATACAGTTAGCTACGTTGGGAGAAGGTAATTTTTTAGGGGAAACTTTCTTATTCAGTAAAAATAATAGAATGGCTAAGGTTACAGCTGAGGGCGATTGTGTGGTACTCAGATACGAGCGATATGAAGCCCTTAATTTTTTCAGGAAAAAACCCGAAAAGCTGTTTAATATCTTTACAAAAAATATCATCGAAATACAGCAGCGAAAAATAAGTAACATGAACGTTCAATTACTCAACTTAAAGAAGAGGTTATTGAACGATACCAATTGGTAATACTGTAAACATCATTGTACGGCAAATTGATAAATTGCAAGCACATAAGCTTGGATTATTAGTTTTTTTTAATTTTTTTCGTAACAATAGGCCTTTACAGGTATCCTGTTATTTGTCATCAACAAATTGATTTGGCTTTATTATGGAGGCGGCAACCAAGAAATCCGAAAAGCTATCAGAACTGGTTCAGCCGGTTATTGATCAATTACCCCGAACTTCCAGGGGAATAGATCGCCACGTCCAGTTGGGAAATGTGGTTGATAACCTGGGGGACGATCACCGGGAGAGTCTTTCGGATATATTAGACGGCTACCTGAAAAGGATGCTGAAGAATGATGCTTCTGATATTGATTTAGGTGGTCCTGGCTGTGATGGCAGGGTTTGGTACCGAATTTATGGTGACAAAAAACCTGCAAAAGTACCCGTAAGCCTATCTTTGGATGAAACGAATGTACTATTGCATAACGCTATTCTTCCATCCCAGAGAAAAAAGCTAATAGAAGACAAGAATCTTGACTTTTCTTATTCAATAGAGCTTGGAAACGGCAAACAACAGCGTTTTCGGGCCGATATGTATTTTGACCTGGAGCACCTTGCGCTCAACATGCGTAAGATTGACAATACCATCCGCCCATTTAAGAACCTGAACGTACATACAGAGGTAGCCAAAGCTCTCAGTTTAAAGTACTACAAGTACGGTTTAACGCTTATTACTGGTATTACGGGTTCCGGTAAGTCATCTACACTGGATACCATTATAGACGCCAACAATCGGACGGTTGATTCTCATATTGTAATTATAGCCTCTCCGGTTGAATTAATACACACACCCATCAAATCGGTGGTTCGACACAGGGAAGTAGGCCGGGATGTTGAATCTTTTAAAGAAGGTGCAGTGCAGGCTCTTCGTCAGGATCCGGATATTATTGTGATTGGTGAGCTTCGAGATCCCGAAACTATTATGACAGCCCTGGAAATTACTGATTCCGGTCACAAAACCTTCGGAACTCTTCACACATCATCAGCCATGGAGAGTATTGAGCGTATTTTGGGTGAGGTTCCAACAGAAGAGCAGAACAGGGTTCGGGTGAGGTTGGCTGATGTTTTGACGTGCGTTGTCAGTCAAAAACTGGTCCCCAGCCTGGATGGAAAACGAGTATTAGCTAAAGAAGTATTGATGGTAAACACTTCTGTCAGGGCAGCAATTCGCAATAATAATATAGGGGAGATCTATCAGATGTTGATGGAAGGCGGAGAAAAAGGGATGAATACGATGGAACAAGATCTTAAGAGGCTGTACACCGATGGTATTATTTCTAAAGAAAATGCACTAAATCACGCCAACAACAAAACTAAAATGGTTCAACTGCTAAGTGAAGTTAATTACTAAGGCTGAATATGTTATCTAATAAGACATATACCGGAATTGTTGTTGACGAAGAGTTTCTGAAAGTTGCCCGTATTAAAATTACCGGTAAACAGGTTTCGTTAGTCAGTTTGGACAAAGTGCGCCTGGTGGAGAGCCTTAAGGGCAAAGCTAAAGCTGCCAAAGAAGAAGAAACAGTTGATGTTTTTGACAGCATTGATGACAGCCTTGATGATGAAGATGTAATTTTTGGTCTGGAAGAAGAGGAAGAAGATCAAACCGAGGAGTTGGATTTAGATGCTTTTGAGGATGATCTCGATGACCTTGATTTTGATAATCTCGACGATTTAGAGGGTTCCGATGAGATCGTTGATACCGATATGGTCGACGAAACCGAAGCGGCGGCATCTAATGAACTGCTATTATATAACCTTTTAAGCTCTACAGATTCCAAGAGGGTGGATGTTGGTCTAAGTATCCCTGCCGGACAAACTATTTTCCAGATCCTTAAAGATGTTGACTTTTCCGAGACCAAAAAGAAAGACCTTCAGATTATCGTAGATGATCGTCTCGAAGCCCTTCATGGGGTATCCAAAGCCGAAGATTATTACTCATATTCGGTACGTGATGACGGAGCCCTGCTCCTTACCTCTATTGATGATGAGCCGGATTTACTGAAACTGATGAACCGAACCCGTGACATGTATCGCGGAAAATTGTTCATCAATGAGATCTTACCGGATGAAATTCTTCTATTGGGGCTGATCAGGGCAAATTATGAGCTTGAGATAAACAGTATTACCGGTGTGGTTCAGTTTGGTGAAAAGACCAGCAGAATCCTGTTTTTAAAAGGCTCTCAGCTATGGATTGTATCACCGATAATTACCGAAGGAATTAAGAATCCTAAATTTCTGAATACAATATTCAGTAAAATCCTTTTCCAGCTCGATACCGGTGAGGTTCCGAACCTTGATCGGCTTATCATATGTAATAATTCGCTGGGAGATGATGCAATCGAGTTCTTTGAGGAGCGTTTTCAGGATGTAAACGTTTCAGAGTTTGAATTTTCTGATGATTTCTTTGACGCCGAAGATATCAATCCTTCCTCCATTCCTGCTTTCACTACTGCAATTGGTGCTGCATGGTCGGCTTCCGGATTTCAAAAAGACAATTTCCCAAGCATTTCTTTCTTGCCTAGTTATGTAATAGACAGGCAGAAGATTTTTAAGCTGCAATGGCATGGATTTTTACTATTGCTTTTGATTTTGCTTACGCCAATTGTATCAAACCACTTTTATACTCAGAATGCGGTAGAAATAGATCGCCTGAGAAATGAAGTGAGCACATTAAATTCTCAAATACAATCGCTTGAGCCCACCGTTCAGCGTTATAATCAAATAAGTTCCGACTTAGAACAAATTCAGGCTAAGCTTGTGCTATTGAGTGAGCTGAACCAGGGAACCTTACGCTGGAGCAAGAACCTCGATCGAATTAATAGTGGGGTAGATGATGTAAACTCTGTCTGGCTCACTTCAGCTACCACTCTCCCAAATGGTGATATCGAATTAAGCGGATATGCTGTTTACAGAGAGCGAATAGCAGAGTTGGCGGATGTATTTGAAGATGCAACGCTTTTGAATGTTACCTCAGATCAAATCCGGGAACAGGATGTTTACAGCTTTACTTATGTTGTTTCAGAGTTTTTTGAGGATGAAAGCATTTACACCCCACAAAGTGTGCAGGGAATTGAAGAATTAATACAAGGGAACTAATAGTCAATTGTCATACGCGGTCCGAAATACCATCATTCTGTTAGTAACACTTACGCTGTTTGTAGGTGCTGCTTTCTCTTATATCAAGTTTTTCCAAATGTCTGAATTGCAAGAGCTTCAGACTTCGGTAACGGAAAAGCAAAAGGATTTTAACAGCAAGAAGGCTACCAGTGACGCCTTTCCGGCTTTAAATCAAAGATACCAACAGGCGCTTTCTATCATTGAAAATGCAGATAAATCCCTTTTTAAATCACCTAACCCAGATGATATTTACGATTATCTGAACTATATAAGTAATAGCAGTACATCGTCTAAAGTGTTTTTTGATTTTGTTTTCGTTGACTCCACAGCTCAGGATCAGTATGGAATTGTGAATGCTGAAATAAACGGATACGGCTCTTACACTAACTTCGTGAACTTTGTGAATAAGATTGAGAACAGCCAGCTGTTGAATAAAATCTCTGAGATTACACTCACACCGCCCAGCTCTAATCCTGAAGAGCTCAATGACATTACTTTTACTTTTATTTTAGAAAGCTATTACGAGCGCATCCCCATCCAGGATGGTTTGACACTGACCAGCCAGCTCACAATGGATGAACGCGTTTCAACATTTAACCCATTTTACCCACTTATACAGGAAGTAATTCCTCCTAATGATGATAATCTCATTAATGTGGAACAAAGCAGATTAATAGGCCTTACTGCATCGCGAATATTTCTCGTAGATCAGGGAGGAAACATAAATTCACTTAGAAAAGGGGATGAAGTGTACCTTGGTGAATTAGAATCTATAGACCTTAAAAATAAATCCGCTACTTTTAATCTAAACAAAGGTGGCATCACGGAATTGGTTACCTTGGAGATAGAGCGATGAAACCCATGAAAGCAACATTCTACACAAAAGGTTTTTTGTCATTAGTCCTTTTCGGCTTGGTAAGTTTACTACAACCGCAGCTTGTACATGCTCAGGTAGTCGATCCTCTAAAAGAATACACCAATCCGGAAGAGATCGTAGCTTTCGACAAAAGCACGACCTACAACGAGGCTATTGAGATAATTAATACCTTTGCCCAGGAATTTGAAAACAGGTTTATTGTTGACAATTCTGCTTACAGCGGAACCATTGGTGTGACGTTGCCAGCCATGCACTGGAAAGATGCGCTTCAATACATCATGCGGTTTAATAACCTTGAGCTGGAAGAATACGAAGACTTTTATGAAATAAATGTTCCGGCACCTCCTACTACTGGAACTACAACTCAGGCTTCAGGTGGGGGTTCTAACGCATCTCAGGGCCAACCTCCAACAGCTACAACCCGAACGCAGGAAGTGCGTATTAATGCTACATTTTTTGAAGGGAATAAAAGAGCACTTCAGGAAATCGGGATAGACTGGTCCACACTGACAAGTGACGTACCTGCTAATTTGGGAGATTTTGTAGGTGCTGATGGGAATCAAGGCATCCCATCTACCGATTTTAACGATCAGTTCGTATCCGTTAACTCCTACAACGCTGCCAGTGTTTCTCAGAATGCCTTTAACGCCCTTGTTAATTTAGGCGAAGTCGGTCCCGGAATCAGTGTACAAGCGTTATTCAGTGCTTTTGAGGCTGATAACCTTGGTAAGGTTTTGGCTACTCCATCTATTAAAGTAGTGGATGGCGAAGAGGGAAATATCCAGGTAGGGCAGGATTTCTCTATTAAACAGCGTGATATAGCCGGTAACGTGACGGATAACTTTATTAGTACAGGAACCATTCTTACCGTAACTCCTGAAATTATCAGTCAGGGCGACACCTCTTTTATCTATCTCTCGCTGGAAGTAGAACGTTCTACCGTTCTGCCCGATGTAGTTAGTACCATTGTAAACAAACAGGAAGCAACAACTTCAGCTATCCTGCTGAATGGCGAAGCAACCTATGTTGCCGGATTGTATCGAACGGAAGAATCTTCAGTGCGAAGGGGAGTTCCCATTCTCAAAGATTTACCGGGTTGGTTCTTTGGTCTCCGTTATTTATTTGGATATAACTCCAAAGACTATTCCGAGAATGAATTGATTATCATCGTGCAGGCTGAGTTGATTAAACCGGTTTCAGAACGAATTTCAGATCGCAAGCTTACTAAACGCGAAGTGCTGAACAATACCCGCGATGGTATGCGAACCGATTTAGACCGCGTGTTTACCACCGAAACGTTTGATATGCCCGTGGAGGAAGAAATAGCTGAGGCTCAGCAGGAAGAACAACCGGCCATGGACGATTCAACCCTTGCGGAAACGGACAAGGATAATACCCAGCCGGATACCATGACTGTTGAGGAACAACCGGTAGATGCCGAAGAAGAGGATGCACTTACGGATGAGCAACAGGAACTGGCTAAAGATTTAAGTATGCCTGTTGATAAGCCGGAATTAATGGTGGTTGTACCGAAGGCATTCAATTTGGATGAATATCTGGAGTACCAACAGAATGAGCAGCAAGTAGAGACCATGCAGGAAGAGACCTCCAATTTAAAATACTTTGTGATTGGCGGTTCATTTCTTGTTCCGGGTAATGCACAGAACTTTAAATCCACTCTTGAGCAAGAAGGCTATAACACACAAATCCTGTTTAACCCCGAAACCCGATTTAACTACGTAGCTTACGAAGGGTTTGCCGATTTCAATACGGCTGTTGAACGAACGCTTGAAATCAGGGACAGCTTTAACAGTGAAGCGTGGTTGTTTACTCTGAGAAACGGCAACAACCCGAATGCTGAGCGGGTTAACGGCAGCAGCGAATAAAAATAATCAGGAGTGAGCCTTCAGGTACTGAATTGAAACCCGGTTAAAAGCTTCGGGTCGCTCCACGTTGCAAACGTGCCCGCAATTTTCGATTACCTTGAGAGTAGAATTCTTGTGCTTTTCCACGATCTGTTTAACAGGAGGGAGAAACATATAATCTTCACTGCCCATCACGTATAGCATTGGGGATTCAACCTCTTTTTCTTTGAAGTACCGAAGGAGCGGATTAACTTCATTGGTAAGCTTAAACCATCGCAAAAATTCCTTCTGATATAATTTCTTCGCTTCTCGGATAAACAAGTTTCTGGATTTGGCGTGATGTTTCTTAGGCATAATAATCCAGGCAAACAGCTTGTATAACCACATGTAGGGGATGAACCGTTTGAACATGTGCCCGACAAAGACAAGAATTCTGGAGCGGACATTAAGCCGTGTGATGGCCCCACAAAGAATAGAAGATTTGACGCGATTGGGTGCAATTTCGGCAATAGTACGGATGATAATTGTACCAAGGGAGACCCCTATAAAATGAGCCTTTTCAATGTTGAGGTGGTCCAGCACATCCAGAATGTCCTGACTTATAAACTCAAATGAATAGTTCTCTTCATAATACTTCTGAAGCAGATCTTTTGACTTTCCATGTCCGCGCAGATCAACCATAAGCACATTAAAATGCTTCTTGAAATCCCTTAGCTGACTAAACCAGATAGATGAGCTTCCGCCGGCACCGTGCACAAACACGACCCAGTCTCTCTTTTCAGATGATTTATATTCTTTGTAGTACAACATATTTAATGGTACAAATATATATCAATTAAGTAAATATCTAAGCAACTCAAGCTGGCATGCAATTGAAATTAATCCTAATCCAGCCAGTAGCTCTTTATACGTCAGGGAAGCTGTTGATATAATCATTTATGATACGGCTCCTTTCCATAAACTAATTTTGATGATGTAGAGTTTAGATTTCTACCCAAACTGATACCTATATCCACTAACTAAAATCAGCATGACAAAAAGCCCTGTTTTTCTGAAAGAAATTGTTAATTTCTGCCCATGAATTTTCTACGGGCTATTATAAAATTATTCAGCTTTCTGGTTTCAACCTTGTTTTTCTATTCCCTGATTATGCTGTGTCTGTTTGCTTCGGTTGTTGGGTTGAACTATGAAAAATGCCGGGGGTA
The DNA here is from genome assembly GCF_017641085.1 of Gracilimonas sp. NCBI lineage: Bacteria > Pseudomonadati > Balneolota > Balneolia > Balneolales > Balneolaceae > Gracilimonas > Gracilimonas sp. Next base: position 1,085,734 of record NZ_JAEPPI010000001.1, read on the forward strand.
TCTTCTTAGGAGCTGGGGTAAGGTGTGTTGCCGGATAATAGGTATACATATTGAAGTTAAGAACGATGCTCCTGAACCGCCATTTTTGTTGGTTTCCAACCATCTGAGTTACATTGACATTTTCGTGCTATTTTCGCAGTTAAGATGCCTTTTTGTGGCAAAGAGTGATGTAAAAGCCTGGCCGTTAATCGGTTTTATTATTAGAACATGCGGTATTTTATTTATTGACAGGAACAGAAAACGGGATGTAACCAGGGTCAACAAACTCATCTCTAAAAATATAAATACCAATCAGGGCATTATCATTTTTCCGGAAGGGACCACCAGTCCGGGTTACGAAATATTACCATTCCGGTCTTCATTACTGGAATACCCTGCGTCCCGGCAATTTCCTGTTTCTACCGTTGCCGTTTCTTACAGAACCGAACCGGAAGAAGCTCCGGCTTACGAAACCATTTGTTGGTGGGATGATACCCCATTCTTTGTACATTTCTTCAACCTGCTGAAACTAAAATCCTTTACAGCCGTTGTTAATTTTGGTCCGGATGAAATCACGGCCAACGATCGAAAAGTATTAGCTGAACGATTGAAAAGTGAAATTGAGGAACAGTTCGTACCCGTTATTTCTGAAACAGAATTTCTTGATCAAAACAGGGAATTCACACCCATTGCATTCTCTTAATTCCATGAGGAAACTCTGTTCGTGAAGCTTATTCATTTCTGCATATTTCTGATCTTAGTAGTGGGTACAACCGTTCCGGTCTCAGGCACTCCAAAGCAAGCCACTGACTCAGTTTTTCAAGATATGGGGGCTCCAGATACAACCGGGCAGCTTTCTGATACCTTAAAGCTAAAAAAGGACAGCCTTCAGAAGCTGGTGCCTTACCTGGATGACGTTGAGGCTGACTCGAAGAATAAGCTTTTAGTACTGTATATGTTAGCGATCATTCTGGCTACATTTATGAGTGAAGATCTTGCATGTATAGGAGCCGGACTGATGGCTGCACAGGGACTCATTGATTTCTGGCCGGCAGCCATAGCCGCAACAGCCGGAATTTATATAGGAGATTTCACCCTGTATTTTGCCGGTCGGTTAATGGGGAATGGTATTTTCAATATCCCGCCATTTAAATGGATGGTAAAAAAAGAAAATGTGTACAGTGCCGAAGCCTGGTTTGAAAAGAAAGGCCCTGTAATTTTAGTATTGAGTCGTTTTATTCCGGGAAGCCGGTTTCCGGTGTATCTGAGTGCCGGCATCTTAAAAACGGGATTCTGGACCTTCCTTCTATATTTTGGATTAACCGCACTGCTTTGGACGCCCACTTTTGTATGGCTTTCCGTGTTTGCCGGTAATGAATTGCTGCTTTTTTATGAAGCCTATGAAGAGTATGCCGTTTGGGCCGCGTTGGTCGTCTTTATCTTTATTCTTGTTCTGCTTAAATATTTGGTTCCGTTAATGAAGAAGAAGTTTGGGGTTTAAAACGGTTCTTTTCATCCAAAAAAAAGCCCGACTCTTTTCAGAACCGGGCTCTTCAGTTTAGTTTGCTTGAAATTAAACAGACTCAATAATTGAATTCAGGGTTTCGCTGGGCCGCATTCGATCATACACGATGTCACGATTTGGCCAGTAATATCCTTCAATTTCTTCCGGATTTCCCTGGGCAGCGATCAATTCTTCATTGATTTTAGCTTCATTCTCTTCAAGTTTATCGGCTACAGCTTTAAAACGCTCTGCGAGCTCAGCATCTTTGCTCTGGTTAGCCAAAGCCCGGGCCCAATACATAGCCAGGTAAAAGTGGCTGCCTCGGTTATCGTGCTCATTCACCTTACGGGAAGGTGACTTGTCGTTTTGAAGGTACCGGGTATTTGCTTCGTCCAGTGTTTCGGATAGTACCAAAGCACGGTCGTTATCGAATGTTTTGCCGAGGTGCTCGAGGGAAACGGCCAATGCCAGGAATTCACCTAACGAATCCCAACGGAGGTGACCTTCATCCAGGAACTGCTGAATATGTTTAGGAGCAGAACCACCGGCACCGGTTTCAAATAAGCCCCCGCCGTTCATAAGAGGAACGATGGAAAGCATCTTGGCGCTGGTTCCTACTTCCAGAATGGGGAAGAGGTCGGTGAGGTAATCTCGCAGCACATTTCCGGTTACAGAAATGGTGTCTTTACCGTCTTTGATACGCTCCAGAGTAAAACGCATGGCTTTAACCGGCGACATGATATGAATCTCTAATCCTTCGGTATCAAATTCAGGGAGATATGCATTCACTTTCTTAATAAGCTCAGCATCATGTTCGCGGTTTTCATCCAGCCAGAAAACAGCGGGAGAACCGGTTTCACGCGCTCTGCGAACAGCCAGTCCAACCCAGTCTTTGATAGGAGCATCTTTAGTCTGGCACATTCTCCAGATGTCGCCTTCTTCAACCGGGTGTTCTACAACGGTTTCTCCTGCTTTATTGACTACTCGCACAGAGCCACTCCCCGGAATCTCAAAGGTTTTATCGTGAGAGCCGTACTCCTCAGCTTTCTTAGCCATTAATCCTACATTAGGAACACTTCCCATGGTAGTTGGATCGAAAGCGCCGTGCTCTTTACAAAAATCGATTACTTCCTGGTAAATACCGGCATAACTGCTTTCCGGGATCACGGCTTTGGTATCCTGAGTTTCATCATTCTTATTCCACATCTGTCCGGAGGTTCGGATCATAGCCGGCATGGAGGCATCAATGATCACATCGCTCGGAACATGGAGATTGGTGATTCCTTTGTGGGAATTCACCATTGCCAGATCCGGTCCATTTTCATAGCATTTTTGAATGTCTTGCCTGATCTCAGCCTGCTTGTCTTCCGGCAGTTCCTTGATCTTTGCTTCCAGGTCTCCAAAACCGTTGTTGGGATCTACCCCTAATTCTTTGAGCGTTTTACCATGTTTCTCGAATACTTCTTTGAAATACACTTTCACGGCATGGCCAAAAATTATCGGGTCTGAAACCTTCATCATGGTCGCTTTCATATGCAGCGAAAAGAGCACGCCTTTTTCTTTGGCATCTTTAACTTCATTTTCAAGGAAATTAACCAAGGCTTTTTTACTCATAGCCGCAGCATCAATTACTTCACCGGGCTGAAGGGGAGTGCTTTCTTTTAATACCTGAACATTACCATCGGTATCCACAAACTCGATTCGGACATCATCGGCATCAGGTACGGTGACCGATTTTTCAGAATGAGCAAAATCATGGTCATCCATGGTAGCTACGTGTGATTTGGAATCAGAACTCCATTCACCCATGGAATGCGGATTATTTCGGGCATACTCTTTAACCGGCTTAGGGGCCCGGCGGTCGGAGTTACCTTCACGAAGAACCGGATTAACCGCGCTGCCTTTCACTACATCGTAGCGTTTTTGAATCTTCTTTTCTTCTTCGGTTTGAGGCTCTTCCGGGTAGTCGGGAAGGTCATATCCTTTATTCTGCAATTCCTTAATGGCTGCAACCAACTGAGGAATAGAAGCACTGATATTCGGGAGCTTGATGATATTTGCTTCCGGTTTCTTGGCCAGATCGCCCAGCTCAGCAAGTGCATCTGTAACCTGCTGATCTTCTTTCAAATAATCGGGGAAGTTGGCAAGAATACGTCCGGCAAGAGAAATGTCTTTGGTCTCTACATTAACTCCGGCTGCCTTGGTGAATGATTCAATAATAGGGAGGAAAGAATGGGTAGCTAAGAAAGGTCCTTCATCCGTTATGGTATAAAAAATCTTGGCTTTATCAGTGCTCATTTTTTAAATAAATGGTTAATGTTCAATAATTAAATGTGAAGATCGAAAAAATGGTTTCCGAAGAAAAATTCAGGGGCAGGGAGTTTACAAATTTTAGAAGCAAAAGAACATTCGAAAGAATATCGAACATTCAATAATGAAGTACACGGCAAGTACTTTAGCCCAGATTCATTATTCCTGATGGAATGTTCGATATTCACCCGTCAAATTCTGTATATTAGATAAGATTTGGCAACCACCTGCGTTAGCCATCCAAAGCCAATAAAATTGAGGTGTTGTTATGATCAGACCGATGTTCGGCTTCCGGCCTAAACCCAAAAAATTTGATTACCCGTTTCGCTATTACGATCCCGAAAAGGATGAAAAAGAAAAGCGCCGAAAGCGGATCAAATTTGAGACCCATACAAGACGAAGACCGGCACAATTTACCCGCGTGGTTTTTTACGCGGCATGCCTTGCCCTTATTGTTTATTTAATTTCACTTTAAAATACGTACAGACAACCATTGAGCGATACCCGGATTAGCGATTCCATTATACATCAGCTTCCCCCAGAAATAAGTAATAAAATTGCGGCCGGAGAAGTAATTCAACGCCCGGCTTCTGTAGTTAAAGAACTTCTCGATAACGCCATTGATGCCGGCGGTGATCAGGTAAAAATTCTTATCCAAAATGCCGGACGGACCCTGATCCAGGTTTCTGATAACGGGTGCGGAATGAGTAAGGAGGATCTCCCGCTTTGCTTTGAACGTCACGCTACTTCAAAGATTAATTCGGTTGATGACCTTTTTAAAATTCGCACGCTGGGTTTTCGGGGTGAAGCGATGGCTTCTATTGCATCGGTATCCCAGGTAACCGTTAAGACCAAGCGAGCCGGTGATGAAAATGGCTGGGAGTTTGAAGTTTGGGGCGGAGAGGAGAGGGAAATCAAACCCACTGCCATTGATAATGGAACAACTATTGCCGTTCGCAATCTCTTTTTTAATGTACCGGCCCGGCGACAGTTTTTGAAAACAGATGTGACTGAGCTCCGGCATATCCTGAGGACCATTCAATATGCTGCCCTGGCTAATACCGATGTGGCTTTTTATGTGGAAGCCGATGGCGATATCATTTATGATTTACCGGTTCAGGACTTGAAAGACCGGGTTACACAAATTTTTGGAAGTTCCTACAAAGCCAGCCTGATTGAGTTTGGGGAAGAAACCAGCTACGTGAAGATTCACGGCTTTGCATCCGATCCCAAGCTGGCCAAAAAAAGCCGGGGAGAGCAGTTCTTATTTGTGAACGGCCGGCCTTTTCAGCACCGGTACCTTACCCATGTGATATTGAGTTTGTATGATGCATGGACCCGCAATAATGAATACCCGTTTTATGCGCTTTTCTTTGATATTGATCCTTCCAAAGTAGATGTGAACGTACATCCTTCTAAAATGGAGGTGAAATTTGAAGACGAACGCAGTGTGATTCAGCTTGCACGGTCGGTAGTGAACCGGGCTTTGAATAAACATTTCCAGGTGCCCAATATTCAGCAGAATCAGGATGCTTTTTTAAGTGATGATCCGTCCAAAGGATTTGATTCAGGATTCAGTTTTAACAAGCCCCAGTCGTCCGGGCAAAGCGGAGGCGGATTTCAAATTCCATCCCGAATCAATAATCGCTCTTCCAATATTGGAGGGAGAGGGGATGAATTTGGAGAGAAATTGTATGGAGGCGGTTCACCACAACGACCCAACTACTCCGAAGCTGAAAACTTTGATCCTGCCGAGGATGAGCAGAAGAAAGTGACTCAGGAGAAGGGGTTCTGGCAGTTGCATAACACGTATATCCTCACTCAAACCCGAACCGGGCTTACGGTCATTGATCAACATTTGGCCCATAAGCGCATCATTTTTGAAAAGGCGATCAATGCCACTGAAGAAGCACTTCCAAGTACACAGCAGCTGTTATTTGCGCAAACTCTGGAGCTTTCTGCATCCGATTATACGCTCCTGAAAGAGCTGCATTCCATTATTCAGCGGATGGGTTTTTCCGTACAGCTGCTCAGTGGAAATACTGCGATGATCAACGGCGTTCCGGCTGATATTGAAATCGGGAATGAGGAAGAGGTGCTAATTTCGATGCTGCACCAGTATCAGGAGCTGGGCCAAAAGGTGAAGCTGGAAGCCCGGGAGAAGCTGGCCATCGCTTTTGCGGCTAAAGCAGCCATTCCCCGCGGTAAAAAACTCACCGAACAGGAGATGGAGGGACTCGTGGATCAACTTTTTGCCTGTGAGCAACCGTATCTGGATCCATTGAAGAAACCCACGATCAGCTACATCCCGCTGGATGAGATACAGTCGAGGTTTAGGTAGTTTGCGTCATCCTGATCCCGAATGCTCGGGAGAAGGATCTTGCCTTTTGCGAAGCATCGTATGTTTTCTTTAACCGGATTTTGCTACTAACCCTTTAGTGGCAAAAGTAGTCTTCCTAATCATTTCGTGGCAAAGATTCTTCGGGCGTACCCTCAGAAAGACTTAATGTTGTTTGTTGAGCCCCACAGAGGAACCAGTAAATGTCCCACGTCATTGCGAGGAGTTTAAAATATCGAATGTCGGGTTGGGGTGAATAACGACGAAGCAATCTCCCCGAATCGACCTCCCAAGTGGCTTAGGGAGATCGCGTCGTCGTAAAGCATAGAGGCAAAAACATCACCACCAAGCCTCCTCGCGATGACGTATTACAGTTAATCCTGGAAATCCTCTCCATCCTGAAAATCATGGTTCAAAACCTTCTTAACACTACCATTATTCGGTTCAGTAATAAATTTCTTATACTTATCGCTTTCTCAAGATTTAGATTGGTTACATGAATATTCTGGCGGTAGAACCATTTTATAGCGGCTCGCACAAGGCTTTTTTAAAAGGACTGGAAAAGCATTCCCGCCATAATATTATTCCCATCAAGCTTAATTATAAGGGGTGGAAATGGCGGATGCACGGTGACTCGGTTTCACTGGCTGAAATGACCAAGAAGGTGGATGAGAATATCAATCTGTTGCTTACCAGCAGCATGACTAATTTACCGGCGTTCATGGCGCTGACTAATCCCCGATTTGCTCACACACCGGTCATTATGTATATGCATGATAACCAGTTTACACGCCCCATTCCGGAAGGTGAGAGCAGAGATTTGACCTACTGCTATATTAACTATCTGAGCATGCTGGTGGCTGATAAACTATTGTTTTCTTCTCAGTTTCACCTGGATGATTTACTGGAAGCCCTGCCTAAATTTTTGGATAAGTTTCCGGATACCAATCAATACAATACCGTTGAACGTATTGCAAAGAAGAGTATCGTCATGCACCCGGGGCTGGATCTTTCCAGTTTTGACAAGCAGCCGGATACCCGGAATCAGAATGAAAACCCGGTGATTGTCTGGAACCAGCGCTGGCAGTTTGACCGGAATCCCGCCATGTTTTTCAGAGTGCTAAACCGGCTGAATGATATTGATCTGAAATTCGACCTGATTTTAGCAGGGGATACTCAGCACGAAAAGCCCGAAGAGTTTGAGAAAGCCTGGCAGCGGTTCGGGCAGCAGATCACCCATTTTGGGTATGTGGATGACAAGGAAAATTACAGCAAACTACTCCATTCTGGTGATATTGTGGTTTCTACAGCCAGTTATGAATTTTTCTGTGTGGCTATAATGGAAGCCATTTATTGCGGCTGTCATCCGCTGGTACCCAACTCATTGCACTACCCGGAACTGATTCCACAAAGCCTGCACGACCCGCTTTTACATGCCCCGGTTTTATATGAAACGGAGGACGATCTTTTTCATCACCTAAAAGATTTGCTGACCGGTAAAACCAAATCCCTGCCTAAAAATTCCCTTCAGAATATTAACCGACACCTGGACTGGAAGAAGCGGATCAAAGATTTTGACCAGCTTTTTGATGAAGTGGTTGAGGCTAAGTGAAATCGGCTTTGGTAGGGGTTTACTTATCAACCAATGGGAGTCATCCTGAGCGAAAGAAAGCAGAATCAGGATTAAGATGTTAATCGCGAAGGATCTAAGCCAGAAAAATTTGGCAGGCATTTCGTGGCTAAGATTCATCGCTCCGCTCTGAATGACTTTATCCTCGTTCCGCCGCTCTGCTGCGCAACGCATGATGGAAGCTCAGCTTCCTGCTCTTTCTGGTTAATGTGAGGCAGAGCCTCGTTAGGGTATTCCGGAGCGGAGCACCGGAACGAGTTAAATGATCCTGCTTGACAGCCTTTGCTTCTCGGTCTGACGGCTTAAAGTCCGTCTGACCGTTGCTATTCTGCTTAGCAGGCCCATTCAGACAATCCATCAGACGGGTAATCCGTCAGATGGATCTCATATCCTTATCAAGCATCTAAATTAGTTCCTGTCAAAGAATCTTAGGGAGTACCTTCAGAGTGAATTCGGATTCTTAATTAAAACGGGGCGTCTTCGTCGGGGGCGGGGCTGTGTGGCATGGGAGGGGCGTCGTTTCCGCCGCCATTATTACCTCCACCATCACCAAGAAAAGGATCGTTATTCTCAGCTGAGGTGAGATTCTCAAACCGGGCGTAATCTTTCACAAAGTACATCATCTTGCTGCCAACCGGTCCGTTACGCTGTTTCCCGATGATCACCTCGGCAATACCCGCGGTTGATTGTCCTTCAGCGGTGGTTGTAATACCATAATATTCTGGACGATAGAGGAACATTACAATATCGGCATCCTGCTCAATAGAACCTGACTCACGAAGGTCAGATAGCTGCGGACGTTTATCTCCACCACGCTGCTCAACTGCACGTGAGAGCTGTGAAAGTGCAATTACAGGGACATCCAGCTCTTTGGCAAGACCTTTTAGTCCACGTGAAATGGAGGCGATTTCCTGCTCACGACTTCCGATGTCTTTGGCGTTCGACTGCATCAGCTGGAGGTAATCAATTACGATGAGTCCGATACCTTTTTCACTTTTCAGTCGCCGGCATTTAGTTCTCAACTCCATGAGGCTGATACCGGGTGTGTCATCAATATAAATTTCTGCACTAAACAGGCGACTGGCTGCATCAATCAGCTTGCGGAAGTCCTCATCTTTTAGGGTACCTTTTCGGGCTTCATCAGCACGAACGCGGGCTTCCATAGTTAATAAACGCTGAACTAAAGACTGATTAGACATCTCCAAACTGAAAAGGGCAATCGGGGTTCGGAGTTTTTCATCCGGATGCATAGCGGCGTTACGAGCAGCGGTTAATACAAAAGCGGTTTTACCCATCGAAGGTCGGGCTGCTATAATAACGAGATCTCCTTTTTGCCAGCCGGCGGTCATGTCATCAACGGCAAGTCCGGACGGTACCCCGGTAATTCCATAATCTTTACCACGAAGGTCTTCCAGGTAGGAGAGCGTATCCTTCAAAAGCTTTTCAACCGGAACGGCAGAACTTCGGCTTTTTTGGTTGGAAAGGTCAAAAATGCGCTGCTCGGCGGTATCCAGCACATCGTATGCATCGCTGGTGGTGTCGTAGGCATCTTTGATGACATCGTTACTTGCCAGGATCAGGTTCCGTTTGATAGCTTTCTCAATAATGATCTGAGCATGATACTCGATGTTAGCCGAAGAACTCACAGACCGGGTAAGGTCAGATAAATAGGTTGGGCCGCCACAAGCATCCAGCAGGTTGTTGTCTTTGAGCTCGGTTTCTACCGTGAGCAGATCCAGCGGATTGTCCCGCTCATACAGATTAGATAGCGTTTCAAAAATATGGCGGTTGGCGGTTTTGTAGAAATCGGTGGGCTTCAACATTTGGAGAGCAATGGTAGCCGCTCCGTGTTCAATCAGCATGGCACCTAATACGGCTTCTTCAACTTCTACGGCCTGGGGAGGAACACGCCCGCCTTGTTCCAGAACTTTATCATCATTCTTATAATTGTTGCCGTAAGATCCGTTCTTTTTTGCCATGATTGAAACTGAAAACTAAAGGGTACTGCTGAAATCCGAACTTCGAAAATAGGTATAATATGAAAGCAAAATGAGATTCTTTTTAAACAATTTTTGAACAGGGTTATCCACATTGCGTTAATTAATCGGTACTCAATTTGGAGTAGATGTCAATGTCGATATAGCGCCCGTTTTTTATCTCTGCATTTCGCATGGTTCCTTCGAAGGTGAAGTTGAGTTTATCGAGCGCTTTTTTGCAGTTTGTGTTTTGGCTCTCTACAAATCCTTCAATGCGGTGGAGGTTCAATTCTTCAAACCCATGTTTAAGAATGACCGGGATCGCTTCGCCCATAAAACCGTTTCCCCAAAATTCAGGCAGCAGCCAAAATCCAAATTCTGCCTTTTTATGATCCCGTTCGATATCGTTAAGTCCACCCGCGCCAATAAACTTCCCTGAACCCTTCAAGCAAATAGCCCACCATGCACCGGTTTCATTTTTTTCGTGATCAGCAAACCATTTCATTTGCTCTTTGGCTGACTCCCTGGTCTCAAAACTGATGCCGTAATACTTAATGATGTCCGGGTTGGATAGACCTTTAAACACATTATCGAGGTCGCTTTCGGTAAAGGAGCGGAGAATAAGTTGTTCAGTTTTAAGGGTGGGAATCATGTGGCTTGTTAGCTTTGATTAATAAAGTAATAATATATAATGCATAAACTTTAAACATTGTATATTTGGCCCGATATTTCTGTTAAGGACTATTCAAGAGAAGCTTTAGTCATCACGAGATTGCTGATAATATTTTAAACTAAAAATATCTTCCTTTAGGTTTGAAGTTCTTTAACTACTTTCTGTTCCGCTTTTTACTTTTTGTATTGATGCTGTTTGGGCCCGTTAACCTGGCGGCCCAATTCTACCCGGCAAAAACATATTCCATTGTAGATGGATTGCCCTCCAATGCCATCTATGATGTTGTTCAGGCAGATAACAGCGTTATGTGGTTTGTTACATCCAAAGGTGTTACAACCTATGATGCACACGAATGGCAGGTATTTCCGGATAGTTTGCAGTTACCCACTTACCTGAGTACCAAAATTGTTAAAAGCAGTGACGGACATATTTGGGTTGCAGGCAAAAACGATACCGAATATGTCATTAAGCTTTTTGATGACCAGAAGTGGAGTACCATTGCATTTCCTGAAACCTGGAGAGAGAAACAGTCTGCTTTTTCGTTTGAAGTTATGACGACCGGAGATCAACATAAGATCGTATTGGCCGGTATGCGGGAAGTGCATCTATACTCTACAGAAACCAAACAGTGGAAGCAGCTTACATTTTCCGGAGGGATTAATCCTGCAATCAATTCTACAGTTAATATCGAAGACCGTGTCTATATAAACACTCGGAAAGGACAATTTGCTATAGAAAATTGGGAGATTGTCAGAAGTGAATACGCGCCTTATTTCCATGAATTTCAGGATGTACTCACGGTTACAAAGAAAGACAGCATTCTGTATGTATTAGGGTTCGATTGGCTGGCAAAAATTGAGGATGATAATTTTAAGCTGCTTTCAGACAACTTGGGTATAAAAGTTCGCTCTACCTATAACCGCCATTCTTTAGTGATTGATCAACGCAACAGGATTTTCTTCAGCAGTAACTCACGTGTAATGCAATTTAACAGCGTGACGGGCAAAACCATACCACTTGAAGTGAATGGGCGCACCAATAATATCTTCTCCAACAAACTGTACCTGGATAAAGAACAAAATATATGGTCGGTTGATAATCGGGGGTTGTTCAAGTTTAATATCCTGAATTTTAAAAGTTATAACAGAGATTCCGGACTTGCTGAAAATGAGGTAAGCGCCATTTTTGAAGCAACTGATGGTACGCTATATATAGCTAACCCTTCTCACCTTCATGTTTTGGAGGATGGGCAAATATCCAGGCAATATTCACTCAAAACAAATCAAGACAGGCCAACTCGGTTATCGCAAATAACAGAACATTATGATGGTTCTCTTTATTTAGCGGCTGGTGCTGCAGGTTTATACCAACTAAAGAACGGAGCATTATCGCCAGTATTTGAAAGTCATTCCATCCAATATGTTACGGGAGTACAAAGCTTTGATGGGCATATTTATTTCTCCAATTCGGAATTCATTTACCGAATAGAGGAGGATGGTACATTCTCAAAATTGAATGAAGAGGCCTTTTATTACATTCGCAACATTGTTGAATTAGATGAAGATAAATTGGCTTTTCTTAGTGCACGGGAAGGTTTGTACCTCTACAAAGATGGAGAAGTAACGAACTACAATTCAGGCCTGATTAACTACAATAACATCTACGATGCTGTTTATTGGCAAGATCGCCTGTTACTTGGTACTTCAGCCGGATTAGCCACTCTGGATGGAGATCAGATCACTCCATTTCAAATCAGTAATTTTGATGATGTGGTCTTTTCTTTACTGGTTGACCGAAAAAGTCAGTTGTGGATTGGTACTTTTAACGGAGTGTTTAAATGGGATGGCCAAACTCTGGAGCAATTTTCGGTGGCACAGGGACTGACAGGAAATGAAATCAACAGGAATGCTTTAATACAGGATAAAGAAGGCGATATTTGGATTGGCACCGAACTGGGAGTGAGCGCTTACGATGAGGACGAGGATATGTCGGCCGAGAAAGATCCGGACTTATACTTTACATCCGTTCGTACTGAAGATAATCGTGAATTGACTTTAGCTACTTCCCCTGAACTTGCATACACTCAGAATACGCTAACGTTCCGGTTCAAGGGAATCTCTTTCCTATATAATGACCGTATTTTTTACCGCTACCGGCTTTCGGGATTGGAGGACGACTGGAATTTCTCTAACAATTTTAGCAATCCCGGTGTCACCTACCGAAACCTCGATTCAGGCTTTTACACCTTTGAGGTGCAGGCACGGAATGAAATCAGCGACTGGAGTGAATCCAGGGAATTTACCTTCACCATTGCAAAGCCTTTTTACAGTACCTGGTGGTTTTTTGGTTTAGCCGTCATTTTGTTCGCTGTGATTATATACATAGCTCTTCGTTTGCGCTATCTGTATTTGATTACCAAGCAAAAAAAGCTGAAGGAAATGGTTGAAGATCGAACCCGAAGTATCACCGACAAGAACCTTCAGATCAAATCAAAAAATGAAGAACTGCTTCAGGTTAATAAAGAACTACATGAAAAGACGGACTCACTGAATTCGGCTTTAAATAAATTAGAAACAGCACAGGTTAAACTTGTTCAAAAAGAAAAAATGGCTGCTTTAGGGGTTTTAACAGCCGGTGTAGCTCATGAAATCAACAACCCTGTCAACTATATTAAATCTGCTTCAGAGCTCATCAGCCAGATGATAGAAGAGGAAGACGATAAACTGGTTATCGAAGAGAAAGAGGTTTTTCAGGAAGTGTTCAAAACCATTGAAATTGGTGTAGGGCGCATTGTGTCAATTGTAAGGAGTCTGAGTTCATTCAGCAGAACGAATGAGACTGACAAAGGTGACTGTGACATCAATAGTATTTTTGACGAGTGTTTGCTGATTTTGAAAAATGAGTACAAAGGCCGCGTAGATATTGTGAAAGACTACAGCGAGAAGGCGGTCACCATTCAGGGCAATGAAGGCAAGTTATATCAGCTGTTCACTAATATCATTATGAATGCCATCCAGGCCATAGAAGGAGAAGGGGTTGTTTCTATAAAAACTTGGAATAAAGATCATACCGTTTATATTGAAGTGAAGGATACCGGGAAAGGGTTTGACGAAACCGTAAAAGAGAAATTGTTCGATCCCTTTTTCACTACAAAAGAACCAGGAAAGGGTACCGGATTAGGTTTATCCATTGCTTATAACATTGTGGAAGAACACAACGGTGAAATTCATTATGATTCAGCTCCCGGTGCAGGGACTACCGTAACCGTTAAATTCCCTGAAAAGCAGGTTAATGATGTCGTCTAAACCGTCCATACTGTATGTAGATGATGAACACATCAATCTTTTCTTATTTGGCAGGTTGATGGATAAATACTTTAAAGTTATTACGGCTATATCAGGGCCCGAAGGTTTGCAAAAACTGGAGAATAACCCTGAAATTAAATTGGTTATTACCGATTTAAGAATGCCGAAAATGGATGGCTTGGAGTTTGTCAAAAAAGCAAAAAGCCATTTTGGAAACATCCCTTATGTGATTTTATCCGGCTTCGAGAAAAGCGATGAGGTCAAAGAAGCCATTGATGAAGGTTTGGTACAGGAATACATCCAAAAACCGTATAGTTCTGAAGTAGTAGCAAACCGGATCATGGAATGTATTTCAAACTGATGATCAGGGTTGCCCACCCAATTCATCGTATCTTTTTCTGAGCAATTGCACATCTTCCCAGGTAGGCCGCTTGTACTTTTGGTTATAGAGCAAGGCTGCCGGGTGATAGGTAACCATCAGTTCCCGCCCATGAAATTCATGGAATGTGCCTCTCAGATTACCCAAAGAAGTTTCTTTATCCAGCAGGGTTGTTGCTGAGATCCTTCCCACACATAAAATGAGCTTCGGATCTATCAGTTCAATCTGCTTAAGCAGGTAGGGCAGGCTTCGCTGACGTTCTTCCGGTTCCGGGTCCCGGTTATCAGGCGGGCGGTGTTTTAAAATGTTGGCAATATAAATATCAGACCGTTCGAAATTGATGGCTGCCATTATTTTATCCAACAGCTGCCCGGCCTGGCCCACAAAAGGCTCTCCTTGTTGGTCCTCGTTGTAACCAGGAGCTTCTCCAACAATCATCAGGTCGGCTTTAGGGTTGCCTACACCAAATACAAGATTGGTACCTTCCAGGTCTGTTTTCAGTTCTTCAGCTTCCTCACAAAGCGCTTTAAGTTCATCGAGCGTAGAGCATTCCTCAATGAGTTCTGCGGGTGATTTCTGAACCTCAATTTCCGCTTTGTTTTCTTCAGAAACTTCGGCCTGTTGCTGATTCTGTGGTTCAGATTTATAGGGCGTATCCGGCTCTTGAACCTGTTTATTTTCAATCTCGGATTTGTCCTCCACCTGCACGGAAAAATCACCATACATTTCCCGTTGTTGTTGAAGAAAACGGGTGGCTTTTTTTAAAAATTCTTTAGGGTCGTCCATGAATTAGCTGTTAAAACGATTTTTTACCATTGACTAAGATAAAGCCTGCTCACCACAATTTCTCCAACATTGCATACAGAACTACTCCGGCTGCCACCGATACATTCAGGGAATGCTTTTGCCCAAACTGTGGAATGGCCACAAAGCAGTCGATATGGGGAAGCAGTTCATCATCAATTCCGGTGACTTCATTCCCCAAAACAATACAGATTTTATCGTATGATTTCGGATCAAAATCAGGCAGGGAAACACTATCTGTGGTTTGTTCCAGTCCGGCTATATAGTATCCTTCTTTTTTCAGCTTTCTGATAGCCTCAGTGCCTTCCTCCACATACGACCACTCCACAAATTCCTCAGCTCCGATTGCTGTCTTATTGATTTCAGGCCGGGGTGGAGTGGGAGAATAACCGGAAAGCACAATCTCTGAAACCCCAAAAGCATCTGCTGAACGAAATATTGAACCCACATTGTGCAGGCTCCGGATATTATGAACCAGTACCTTTAAGCTGCTCAGCTTTTTGGGAGCTGTTCTGGAGAGGTTCTCCTTAAGAATTTCTTTCGTAGTTAGTTTGTTCAAAGCCAGTGAATAGTTTAAAATTTCTTCAGAAAAAGCCTCATTACACACTAATGATTGTTTAACTTTGAGGCCAACATTATCCGCACAAAATATCATTGTTCAGGCATCATTGCATTAATTCATGAAACAAAAGAGAAGCGCAGCGCTCATCTTCATTTTTATTACGGTATTGGTGGATGTAATCGGCCTGGGCATCATCATACCGGTAATGCCGGCTCTCATAATGGAGCTTACAGGCGGTGGATTAAGTGAAGCTTCGCTATATGCCGGCTGGATTACCTTTACTTATGCGGCAACTCAATTTCTGTTTGCCCCTGTAATTGGCGGGCTCAGCGACCGGTTCGGCAGAAGGCCGGTTCTGTTATTCTCATTGTTGGGTTTTGGATTGGACTATATCCTGCTCGGTTTTGCGCCCACCATCGTTTGGTTGTTCATTGGGCGGTTTCTGTCCGGGATTACCGGAGCGAGCTATACCACAGCCAGTGCATACATTGCGGATATCAGTCCGCCCGAAAGACGGTCACAAGACTTTGGTCTGATCGGCGCCGCTTTTGGCTTAGGATTTATAATCGGGCCATCTGTGGGGGGTATTTTAGGCGAATACGGAGCAAGAATTCCGTTTTTTGCTGCAGCAGGACTGGTGTTAGTAAACATGATGTACGGCTATTTTGTACTTCCTGAATCTCTTTCTAAAGAAAACCGGCGACCATTTGACTGGACAAGGGCCAATCCGTTCGGTGCGCTCAAGCAAGTAAAGAAGTATCCCAAAATTGCGAGCCTGGTCGGAGTTTTCTTTTTGGTTTATGTAGCCAATCACGCCACACAAAGTACGTGGACCTATTTTACGATGGAGAAATTCAGCTGGAGCGAAATGAGGGTGGGACTTTCTCTGGGAGTAGTGGGTTTATCAGTTGTGGCTGTACAGGGAGGATTGATCAAAGTGGCTATTCCCAAACTTGGCAACAACCGGACGGTTTATTTTGGGTTGATGATGTACGTGCTTGGTTTTCTCGGCTTTGCCTTTGCCAATCAGGGGTGGATGATGTTTGCGGTGATTGTTCCGTTCTGCGTAGGCGGATTAGCTACACCGGCTTTGCAGGGCATTATTTCTAATGAAGTCCCGCAAAATGCTCAGGGTGAATTACAGGGTGCGTTAACCAGTCTCATTAGCTTTTCGGCTATCTTTGGTCCGCCTATGATGACGAATCTGTTTGGGTATTTTACTTCAGATATAGCTCCGTTTTACTTTCCGGGGGCACCTTTCTTTCTTGGAGCGGTTTTGGTGACTGTAGCTATTCTTTGGGCTACAAAGTCGTTAGGTATTAAAGAAAAGATAGTGGTGTACGGGGATGACTAACTCATGCGCTGTGGTCGGAATAATCGGATAGTCTTGAACCCTCATCACTGTGATCCTGCTTTCTGAGGGCAGCTTTAACGGCTTCGTGGACGGTGCTGTAAATTCGGTCACTTTTCACAAACGCACCTATTTCTGACCGGCGTATTACATCTCTCACCGGTCCGATTAATCCTGATAAATACAGCTCTATGCCATATTTGTTGAGTGTTTCGATGATCATCATCAGCGTATCCATAGCTGAAACATCCAGATCTCCTATGGTGCTGCCATCTATAATCACATATTTGGGAGAGGTGTTTCGGTTCATGCTTTCTTCCAGAATGTAATTCTTGAAGAATTCGGCATTCACAAATGAAAAAGAAGCATCGATACGGAGAATGAGGACGCCCGGAATCTTTTTGGCGTTATCGAAACGTGAGATGTTTTTAAAATCGCGGGTGCCGGGAATTAATCCGAGCTCTGCAACCGTAGGCTTGCTCATTTTGATGAGTAGAGCCAGTACCGAAGCAATAATGCCAATAATAATGCCTTCCTGAATCCCAATAACCAATACGCTGGCAAAGGTAATAAAAGCTACCACTGCGTCTCTGCGCTTGGTATTAATCAGGAACCGCAGTTCTTTAATGTCAATCAAGCTGCTCACTGATACCACGATAATGGCCCCAAGCAAAGGTTCGGGGAGCACCTCAAAAAGAGAGGTTAAAAACAGGAGGGTTAGCAAAATGAGTATTCCTGCAAAAATATTATTGATGGAAGTTTTAGCTCCGGCCTGTTCGGCGATGGCTGACCGGGAAAAACTGGAAGAAACCGGCAACGATTGAAACAATCCCCCCACGATATTACTGCTTCCGATCGCGATGAGTTCCTGATTGGGGTTTACGGTATAGCCGTGCTTTCGGGCAAATGATTTTGATAGAGATGCTACGGTCATAAACTGAACAAGTGAAAGCGTTAAAGCATTGGGCAACAGTGATTTTATCTCCTCATAACTGGTGTTGTGAAGAGCAAAATCAGGAAGTCCGGAAGGGATATCTCCAATTTGAGAAATACCGAAATCAGCAATGTTTACAAAAGAAACAACCAGTATGGTAAGCACCACCAGAATCACTGACTCCGGCAGATGGGAGTAGAACCTTTTCATCCCCGCTAAAAAACAAATAAACGCAATAGACAGAGCCAAAGATGGAGTATGAACCTGGTCTAAATGACCGGACAGGTGATAAAAAATCTCATGAATATACTGGGTGTTTGGAATGTCAATATTTAGGAGCGTTCCCATCTGGCTGGCAATGATGATAATGGGGGCTGCTATGGTGAACCCGGATATGACCGGCCTCGAAAACAGGTTGAAGGCAAAGCCAAGCTTAAATACCCCCATCAAAACCTGTAATATCCCGGTCAGCACGGCAATCATAACGGCGAGAATTGCCTTTTGAGTGAGATCATCTCCGGCAAGAATGCCTAAACCTGCTGCCAGAATAAGCATGTCGATGGCTACCGGTCCGATTGAAATATGTCGGGAGGTCCCGAAAAGCGGATAAATGAAAAGCGGTAGCAGCCCGGCATATAGTCCATAAATTGGGGGCACACCGGCGATAACTGCATAAGCCATGCCCTGAGGAATCAATACAACACCTACGGTAGCTCCGGCCACAATATCGTTTTTCAGCTTGCTGATATCGTAGTTGCTGAGTACCTCGAGAATGGGTAAGTATTTTGTAAGCAATTTCTTCATTTGTTAAAACGACCAAAATAACGGGATAGCAAAGGTACCGATAATCCAGAACAAGAGGTTAAGCGGGGTTCCGACTTTTACAAAGTCCATGAATTGATACTGCCCCGGGCCAAAAATCATGGTATTGGTTTGGTAACCAATGGGCGACATAAAACTAAGCGAAGCAGCCATGGTCACAGCCACCAACAGAGGTTCTGCATTCACGCCAATGCTGGTGGAGGCTTCAATGGCTATGGGGGCGAGCAGTGCGGCTGTAGCCTGGTTGGAAATCAGGTTGGTGAGCATCATGGAGAGAAAGAAAAAAGCGGAAAGAACAGCTGTTGGACCAAAAGCCTCAAGGTTTGTGATTACGGTATCTGCCAATAGCTGTGCGGCACCGGTCTTTTGCATGGCCACTCCAAGGGGCAGAACCCCGCCCAGAAGAAAGATTACTTTCCAGTTGATGCTTTGATAGGCCTCTTCGTTGGTCAGGCAGCCCGTCAATATCATCAGGATCACTCCGCAAATTGCACTTGCTACGATGGGCAGCAAACCCAAAGCAGCGGTCCCAACAACTCCAAGAATAATGGCAATAGCTACAGGAATTTTGGATTGGTTTAAATCCGGAATGTCAATTTCGGTTGCAAGTACGAATTCTTCTGCCGTTTTAATGTCATTCACCCGTTCCTTTTTAGCATAAAGCAAAACAGAAGTTCCGCTTTGCAAGCGAATATCGGATAGTTTATCCTGCTGAACTTTTCCTTTTTGCCGGATTGCAAGAACCTGGGCTTCATATAACTTATAGAATTCAATATCACGCAAGGGCATTCCGTCATAAGAAGATTCCGGGGCAATTACCGCCTCAATCAGCTGCGCATTACCCATCTCAAAATCTTTATCTTCCCAGTGCTCGGAAGGTTTTATGAGCACATCCTCACGATTCAACAGCTTATTAATCTCCTTTACGCTTCCGCGAATTCTCAGCACATCTTCAGCTTCCAGGGTAATACTTTCACGGTCTGTTTTAGAGGTTCCATCTTTATCAAAAACTTCAACGATATCGAGGTCCAGGTCCTGGATAAGCTTGGTATTCTTTAGAGGAGTATCCACAAAAGGGGACTGGGCATTCAGGATAACGTCAGTAAGGTAACTCTGCATTTCGAAGGTATCGGTCAGCTCCTGGTCTTTGCGCCGCTCAGGAATCAGGTTGATTCCCATGGTGAACAGATACAGAAATCCGGCTGCAAAAAAGATGATGCCGACCGGGGCAAATTCAAACATTCCAAAACCGGCCAGCCCGTTTTCGGTGGCTATGGAATCTACCAGTAGGTTTGTGGAGGTACCGATGAGTGTACAAACACCGCCGAACATCGCTGCAAAAGACATAGGCATCAATAATTTTGAAGCACTTTCCCCCAGGTCTTTGGAAAGCCCGATAATCACCGGAATAAAAATAGCTACTGCTGCCGTATTATTAATGAAGGCAGATATAACTCCGATGGTCATCATTATTATGAAAATGGCCATGCGGTAATTGAGTTGACTAAGCTTAAAAAACCAGTCACCAACAATATTAAGGGCTCCGGTACGCCTGAGTCCTTCGCTGAGAATAAACATACAGGCAATGGTAACCGTAGCCGTGTTGCTGAATCCGGACAGCCCCTCAGCTGGGGTTAGAATGCCGGATACAACCAATGTAGCAAGAAGAATAAGGGAAGTTACATCAAACGAAATCCGCTTATTCACAAAAAGGAATACAGCTAAAACAATGAGGCTGTAAACGAACCAAATTTCAAGTGAAATTCCGAACATCAGCTATATAATATTGAATTAGTTGACGGAGCCTTAGTGGTTAAATAATAAGACACATATCTCATAACTTACTTAATATTACAAGTTCAAAGAAAAAATAGTTTGAATTGTTATATTGAAAACAATGATGGATATACATCCGTTAACATCTTATTTTAGCCTGTTGATGAACAGAAATAGAAAGGCGTCTGCCGGTGGTGGATGGCTTTTTTTATTTAATGAAACCGAACAAAAGAAGAGATTATGAGCAAAGTTCAATACCTCACACAAGAAGGTTACGACAAATTGGAAGCGGAACTGAAAGATCTTAAAACCCGCGGACGACGAGAGATTGCAGAAGAGATAGCAGAAGCCCGGGCTAAAGGGGATTTGAGTGAGAATGCAGAGTATGATGCCGCTAAAGAGGCACAGGGGCACATGGAAGACCGTATCACCAAGCTTGAGGATGCTCTTGCAAACGCCCGGGTATTGGATAAAAGTGAGCTTGATCTTTCCAAAGTGAGGGTGCTTACAACCGTTACCATCCTGAATAAGAAAATGGGCAAGGAGATGAAGTACACACTCGTTTCTCCTAATGAAGCTGATTTTGCAGCCGGTAAAATTTCAGTTGACTCTCCGATAGGACAGGCTTTAATGGGGCGTGAGATTGGTGAAACGGTAGAAGTAGAAGTGCCTGCCGGTAAGCTCGAACTGGAAGTGAAAAATATCGAAATCTGATTTCACCCACCTTCCCATGAAAAAGCTCATTGATGTGTATCCGTATAAGATAAAGGGAGGGCAACCTCTTTTCCTGATCTTTAAGCGGTCTTCCGAAAAAATCTACGGAAATCAATGGCGCATGGTAGGCGGTAAGGTGAAAGAGGGGGAAACAAGCTGGGAGGGAGCCCTTCGCGAACTCAAGGAAGAGACCGGGCTTTCTCCGGTGAAATTCTGGACCATACCTTCAGTAAACCAGTTTTATGAGGCTAAATCAGATTCTGTACATGCCATACCGGCTTTTGCAGCTGAGCTGAGTGGAAACAAAGAAATTAAGCTTGATGACGAACATTCTGAATATAAATGGGTTAGTATTGAAGGTGTGGAGCCTTACATAAGCTGGCCGGAACAGCGCAGACTCATGAAGATGATGCACGACATTTTAACTGATCAATTCCTTCAAATACTTCCAGAGTGGATAATAGATATTTCTTAATCACCCTTCTTTTTGTTTTGATTCCCGGAGTGCTTTTTGCTCAGAACGACAAGTATAAGCTGGAATTTGCTCCTGATCTCTGGTATAACAGCGTAGATGGTATTCGCGTTGGTGCGCGTGTGTTGGGGGATATGGAAGGCACTTTTCAGGATGGACCTCACCGACTGGATGCCGGAATGTGGCTGGGAACCAATTTCCCCGATCAGCCGGTGTCGTACTATGTGTCATTCACCGAGCCTGTTCCTGCGCTTTCAGAATTTGGGGAAGAATTTAATGTACAGCTGATCAGCAGCATCAGAACCGGATACAACCGTCATGGAGTGGCCCTTAATAAGCGCTTTCAGAAAGGGTTTGATGAACTGCGGCATCAGGAAATCAGGGTAAGTGTGTTCCAGGAAAAAGCTGCCGAAAATGCCTACAGGCTTAATGCATTTCAGGAAACCGACTGGAAAACGCTGGCCGGAATTGAATTTCGAACCAGCGGATTTACAAGTCTTGGTGCGCTTAAGACGTATCTTTCTTTTCAGCAGAATGTGAATCCGGCTTCCGGAAATTTTTCATTGGGAAGTGCTGAAGTAAAGCACCAAACTGAATTAGGGAAAGGGTTCGGTTTAAATCTCAGGGCATTTGGAGCCTTGGTCAGTTCCGATGCTCCCTTTGAATATAATTACAGTATGGCTAACAGAGCGCCCATATCCTGGTTGAATAATGGGGTAACAAGGGCCAGTGGTACAATCCCGGATCTATTTTTTGAAAATGGGCTTGTTCAGATAGCAGGTGGATTTAATCTCAGAGGATACAGTAAAGCATCTTTTACCAGCTCTGGTGGAAATAAAGATTATACCATTAGTTATTTAGGGACTTTGGATAAAGGTTTCTCAGTGAATACAGAACTGATTTTCCCGAATTACCTGAACTCTTTGTTAGACCGCTCTATTCTTGGAGATTTTGTTCACCTTAAATCCTACTTATTCCAGGATGTGGGAAGAGTAAGTGGAATCAGAATTGAAGATGATATCTCTCTCGACTTTGAACAAACCGTTGCTGATGCCGGAATTGGACTCCAGTTTTCAATTAATATTCCGGATTGGCTAGGCAAAGACCGGGGATTCGCCATCAGATATGAGGTTCCACTATGGCTATCAGATCCTGGAAACGGAGAAGAATCCTTTAAATTTCGTAATTTGATCGGCATCGGAGCAGTAATTTCACTTTAACTCATTTATGAAGACCCTTGTAATAAACTGCGGCAGCTCATCCATAAAGTATCAGCTCATTAACACAGAGAATAAAGAATGTCTTTGTAAGGGGTTGGTAGAACGAATTGGTGCCGTTACCTCCATTATCAAGCAAGAGTTCAAGGACGAAAAGCCGCTCAAAAAATCCATGGTGATTGAGAACCATGCGGCTGCGCTCAAGAAGATTATGGAACTGTTGATTGAAGCAGATAACGATTACCTGCAATCGCTTGATGAAATTGAGGCTGTAGGCCACAGGGTTGTGCACGGAGGAGAAACGTTCAAGGATTCTGTGCTTATTGATGAAGACGTGGAAGAGGCCATCCAACAGGCTTTTGACATCGCTCCATTGCACAATCCTCCAAACCTGGAAGGGATTCGTGCTGCCAAGAAACACCTGCCAAATGTGCCGCATGTTGCTGTGTTTGATACGGCTTTTCATCACTCTATACCGCAGCACGCTTATCTATATGGAATCCCAAACCGGCTATACCGGCGGTATAAGATCAGGAAGTACGGCTTTCACGGAACCTCTCACTATTATGTGAGCCGTCAGTATCACAAAATTTCAGGTAAACCAAAGAAGGGTTCTAAAGTTATTACCTGTCATTTGGGAAATGGGTGCTCGGTCACAGCCATAAAAGACGGAAATTCATATGACACGAGCATGGGATTCTCACCGCTTGAAGGGCTGGTAATGGGAACCCGAAGCGGAGACATCGATCCCTCTATCTTGTTCTACCTCATAGAGAAAGAGGAATTATCTCTTGCAAATGTTCACGCATTGCTAAATAAACATAGTGGACTTTTAGGGCTCAGCGGATATGCAGCCGACATGCGGGATTTACTGGATGAGGCTGAAAGCGGTGACCGAAGAAGTAACGAAGCCATTGATGTATTTTGTTATCGGGTTAAAAAATATATCGGTTCGTATATTGCGGCACTGAATGGGGTGGATGCCATTATTTTTACCGGGGGAATTGGTGAGAATGCAGCCCCGATTCGAGAAAAAATATTGGACGATATGCAGTATGCCGGCATCGAAATTGACGGTGAAAAGAATGGAAATCTGAATGGTGATACCAAGATCAGTTCGGATACTTCCAAGGTTGATGTTCACGTTATTCCAACAAACGAAGAACTTGTGATAGCCATAGACTCGGCTAAAATTGCCACGGCTTCAAAACAAACTCCATGGGCATAAATAAACCTTTTATTCTTTTTATAGCCTTGATTTCAGCGTTGCTGTTTCAGGGTTGTTCCAGTACCAGCTGGGTAGTGGTAGATGATCAGGCTTTGGATATAAATGATTATGAGTTGATCTCGTCCCGGTACTACCTGGAAAGCACCAACGGGATCACCCCAAACCAGCCGCTCATTCATTTTGACCTGAAATCGATTAACACCTATGAGTATGCGGAAAGGGTTAAAACGGAGCGCTACATTCAGCGGTACAGGCCAAGGATTGGATATGTTTTGTTGGGTGCTGCCGGAGCCGGGCTTTCGTATTATGCAGCTTTTTCTGACCAACTGCTGGATCGACCAACCGATGAACAGCGGTACGCCCTTATGGGAGCCGGGACGTTACTAACCGGCTTGTCTTTTTTGAATATGAAACCGGTTGGTGAACCGACAAAGACAGGGGAGGGCCGGCTTTTACGACAAACCGGAACTGCTACTGAAATTGATACCACCAATGCCCGACCCTACAACACCGACAATCCGGGCATGCGAATATCGTACAATAACCGGGTGTTGGTTGAGAATGTAGAATGGGATTTTAACGGTGGTCGGATTTCCATAAATCTTGCCGAAGAAATAGATGCCGGGATATTTGGGGAAAACCCTGCCCACAACCTTGTAGTTGAGGCCTTTTATGATTCTCTTTCTCAAAGAAAAGAAGTCCCTGTTCCGTCTGTATTTGAACAGTTTGTGGTGGTGGATGTTCAGATAACCGCCCTCAGAAATGAACCGGAATCGAATCCGGGAAATATTTTGACCGACCTTGCCGAAGGCAGTCAGCTTAAACTGGTATCTGAAGAAGGAGATTGGTACAAAGTGTTGTATGGTATTTCCGAGACCTGGGTATCTGCCAACGATGTACGCATGATTTGGCGTCCTTCTGAATTCGCATCCGATCTTTCGGTGATAGCCATCCCTAATGTTCCTTTTGGTTCAGTTGATGTGGAGCGGAACATTCCGGTATTGGGGAGAAGCTCTCTCAACTCCGGGGCTTTTATATTATCCAATAACCAGTACGAGGGGGAGCTGTCGGAACGTATCTATGGACAGCGTGATACCAAGTTGATGGAAGAGTATTTCATACAGGGATTTGGGGTTCGCAGTACCCGGGTAATAAAAGCTATGAACGCCACCAGTGATCTTATGGTCGAAAGAGCCTATTCCCGGCTGGCAGCCACCCTGAGTGATAGCCGCCACAACCTAAATGTATATATAAATGGATATGCTGAAATCAGGGACGGACTGGTCTATCTTTTGGGAAGTGAATTAAATGATGACGGTGAATTTCAGCTGATAGATCTTCAAAAACTGTTTCGGGCATTTAATAATCTGGATCTGAATTCTATAAAGGTTTTTGCCGACCTGGATATTCTTAACGATGACGGTTCAACACAGGCTCTTGAAGACCTGGCTTCCATCATAACAGAGCGTAATTTTGCATCCGCAGTATTTTTTGCATCCCGCCCCGATCAGCGTTCCGGTATTTTTTCTTCTACCAATGGAGAACAAAACCGCCACAGTATATTTACCTACTACCTGGCTGAGGCAATTAAGCAGCGAAATATGTCGATGAATGCCATTTATGGACATCTTGAGCGGAATGTGCCTTTTACCTCACGAAGCTTGTACGAGCGGCCTCAGAATCCATTGTTTTTTGGGAACAGAGAGCTTGAGCTTCTGAACTGATGGGACTTGTTTACATCTTTCTGAGTATTTCCTGTTCGCTGACTATTGCTCAGATCCTTAAGCTTGCGGAAAACAGAAAACTGAATGTGCTCAAAATCCTGGTGTGTAATTACCTTGCGGGATTTCTGATTAGCCTGTTCAACTCTGCTGAATTTGAAGTATTCCCTGAAGTTTCACCGGAACCGGGCATCTGGCTTGTTATCCTGGCCGTAGTTCTGGGTATTGTTTTTATCGCCAACATGGTGGTTTACAGTCGCTCTATTGACCGGGTAGGAATGGGAGTCAGTATCGCTGCCATGCGGATGTCGCTTATATTCCCGATCGCCGTTAGCCTTTTCGTTTTTGGGGAAGCCATTGGAGGACTAAAGTATTTCGGTATTGTTCTGGCCTTGGGTTCTTTGTTGTTGATGGTGCCTCGTATCAAAACAAAAAGTATCTCCGGTTTTTCTGATGCCTGGCTTCCGGTTCTGATTTTTATCATGACCGGAATGGCCGATACCGGACTGAAAGTGTATGAACAAGTGTTTTCAGAACAGATATCAGAAGACCTTTTTGTATCAGGAATCTTCTTTTTTTCCTTTTTGGTGGGGTTGGGAATCCTTTTAAAAAGAAAAGAGATTCACTTTACCTTCACAGAAATCGTGTATGGTATTGCAACAGGTGTTGTAAATCTCTATTCATCCATCTTTTTGATTTACGCATTAAAACTGATGCCGGGATCTATTGTGTTCCCGTTGGTGAATGTAAGCCTGGTTGTTCTGGGAACCTTGATAGGCATCGGAATCTGGAAGGATAAACCCTCCGTTAAACAGTGGTCAGGTTTGGCCATAGCGGTAATTTCAATCATTTTATTAGTAGGATAATGGACATAATCGAAGACATACGCAGTCGATCTGAATCATCATTGAGAACAATCGTTTTCCCCCGTTCTTCGGACCAGCGAGTCATAAAAGCGGCGGAATACCTGCAGAAAAATAAACTCGCAAAACCGATTCTGATTCAAAACGAGGGAGCCGGGATTCTGGAAAGCCTTAATTTCATAGATCCTGTTTCGGATGAAAATCTAAAAAAATATGCCCGAGCGTTTTATGAACGAAGAAAGCATAAAGGCATAACGGAAGCAGAAGCTATTGATGTGATCAAGGATCCGCTGTTTTTTGCTGCGGCCATGGTTGCGGCCGGTGATGCGGATGGATGCGTTGCCGGTTCGGTATCCACAACGGGAGATGTATTGCGGGCAGCTATACAAACCATAGGTCTCAAGCCGGGCTCCAACGTGGTATCCAGTGTTTTCTTGATGAGCTTTGATGATGGAAGGGTGTTTACCTACGGAGATTGTGCCGTAGTCCCTTATCCGAATGCGGAACAGTTGGCCACTATTGCAATGGATTCGGCTCAAACTCACAAAAAAGTAACCGGTCACGATCCGCGGGTGTCCATGCTTTCCTTTTCAACAAAGGGCAGTGCCCAGCATGAGCGCATTGACCTGGTTCGGGAAGCTCTGGAAATCGTGAAGTCTCACAATCTCGATTTTCCCATAGATGGTGAACTGCAATTTGACGCTTCCATCATCCCAGAAATCGCCAAACGTAAAGCTCCCGACTCTGAAGTAGCCGGAAAAGCGAATGTGTTCATCTTCCCAAACCTGGATGCCGGGAATATTTCCTATAAAATCACCGAACGATTGGCCGGGGCCACCGCTACAGGTCCCATCATTCAGGGACTGGCAAAACCCATGATGGATTTATCGAGAGGTTGCTCCTGGGAAGATATCGTAAACACCGCTTGTGTTTGCTCTTTGATGGGCAGTAATTAATCGAGGCACTATTTTTGAACCTTGATTTAAAGGATGGTTGGATTACCTTGATTAGAAACTAACCGAGTCATCCTATTCGTAAGAAAGTAGAAGCAGGTTTAGGATGCTTACCGCGAAGGATCTTAGTCAGAAAATGCTTGGTAATCATTTCATGGCAAAGATTCATCGCTACGCTCTGAATGACTTTGGTGGAGACAGATTATTCACTACCACAAATACCAATCCCTGGCTCGCAATTACTTACCGTTTCAAACCTATTCATTCAATAGAGATTCTCAATCATTTCAGATTTAGTTAAGAAAGGGAGATTTCGTATATTTGTACTCAATCTAAATAGGCCTGCAAAACAGCGAACTTAAACTTGAGAAAGGTTGTTTTTCAGGCGGAATCAAGAAGCAAAATTTTAAGACCAAATAACTAATGAGCGAAACGCAAGCGTTAGAGTCAATGATTGGGGAAGAGTACAAATATGGCTTTTCCACCGATGTTGAATACGAAGATTTTCCAAAGGGACTTAACGAAGATATCATCCGCGAACTATCTGCTCGAAAAGAAGAGCCGGAGTGGATGCTTGAGTTCCGTTTGAAGGCTTATCGGGCGTGGACTGAAATGGAAGAGCCGGATTGGTTCAATGCAACCTATGAAAAGCCTGATTTTGAGAATATCCAGTATTACTCAGCTCCCAAAAATAAACCCAAACTCGACAGCCTGGATGATGTAGATCCAAAAATTCGTGAGACTTACGAAAAATTGGGAATACCGCTGGAAGAACAGAAACAACTGGCAGGTGTAGCCGTTGACGCTGTGTTTGACAGTGTTTCCGTTTTCACCAGTTTCAAAGAAAAATTAGCCGAAGCCGGTGTAATTTTCTGCTCTATTTCAGAAGCCATCAAAGAATATCCTGAGTTGGTCAAAAAATACATGGCTTCTGTAGTGCCAATTCGAGATAATTTTTATTCAGCATTGAACTCAGCGGTATTTTCAGATGGATCTTTCTGCTATGTGCCGAAAGACACCGTGTGCCCAATGGAGCTTTCTACTTACTTTCGGATTAATAATATGAATTCCGGACAGTTCGAAAGAACCCTGATTATTTGTGAAGACAATAGTCATGTGAGTTATCTCGAAGGCTGTACAGCCCCTATGTTTGATGAGCATCAGCTACACGCAGCGGTTGTTGAATTGGTGGCGATGGAAAACGCTGAAATCAAGTATTCCACTATTCAAAACTGGTATGCCGGAGATGAAGATGGAAAAGGCGGTATTTATAATTTTGTGACTAAGCGAGGAGCTTGCCGCGGTGACAACTCCAAGATCAGCTGGACTCAGCTTGAAACAGGTTCTGCAGTAACCCTTAAATATCCAAGTGTAATTTTACAGGGCGATAACTCCATCGGTGAGTTTTACTCGGTTGCTGTGACTAACAAGCGTCAGCAGGCTGATACCGGTACCAAAATGATTCATATTGGGAAAAACACCAAGAGTACAATTATTTCGAAAGGTATTTCTGCCGGACATTCACAAAACAGCTATCGTGGGGAAGTTAAAATCTCCAAGAAAGCAGATGGTGCGCGTAATTATTCAGTGTGTGACTCGATGTTGATCGGGCAGACATGCGGTGCGCATACATTCCCTTATATCTCTTCTCAGAATCCTACTGCAAGTGTGGAGCACGAAGCTTCAACTTCACGGGTAGGGGAAGAGCAGATTTTCTACCTGATGCAACGAGGCATTAGTGAGCAGGATGCCATTTCCATGATTATTAATGGATTTGTGAAAGAGGTACTGAAAGAACTGCCGCTTGAATTTGCTACCGAAGCAAACGCTTTGTTAGATGTTAAATTGGAAGGAAGTGTAGGGTAAAACCAGTCGGCCTGGCTACGCACGCTCTGCGTTGTAGCGTTTGGCGACGACGCAGAGCGCCATCACCAGTGGCGAAGTCATTCAGAGCGATAGCGATGAATCTTCACAAGTCCGGCATGATAAGGATGATCAAAACGACAAAGAACTTAAATCAAAAAAAAGAAAAGAACGATAACGTGTTAGAGATTAAAAATTTACATGCCTCAGTAGAAGGCGAAGAAGAACAGATTCTGAAGGGTGTGAACCTGAAGATCAATAAAGGTGAAATCCATGCCATTATGGGACCGAACGGCAGCGGGAAGAGTACGCTGGCCAAAGTTGTTTCAGGTCACCCGGAGTATGAAGTAACCGAAGGCGAAATCCTTTTTGAAGGAGAAGACATCACCGAAATGGATGCCGATGAACGAGCTCACCTTGGGCTGTTTCTGGCATTTCAGTATCCGGTAGAAGTTCCCGGGATCACCAACAAAACCCTTCTTCGTGAATCCTACAACACGATAGCCCGCGAAAACGGCCGGGAAGAACTTGATCCGATTGAATTTGAGGATTACCTGAAAAGTCGCCTCGAAGTCATCGATATGAAAGATGAATTCCTCGAGCGAAGCATCAACACCGGATTTTCTGGTGGAGAGAAGAAGAAGAATGAGGTATTCCAGATGGCCGTGCTGAATCCAAAGCTGGCTTTTATGGACGAAACCGATTCAGGCCTTGACATTGATGCTCTTAAAATCGTGTCTGACGGCATCAACAAAATTGCCGGACCGGAAAACGGAATTGTATTGATTACTCATTACCAGCGTCTGCTGAATTACATCACCCCGGATTACGTCCATGTAATGATGGGTGGTAAAATCGTCAAATCAGGCGACAAGAATCTTGCTCTCGAACTTGAAGACCAAGGTTACGACTGGTTAGAAAAAGAATTTTCCCTAAATGGAGAGGCTCAGTAATGAGTGTAGCAGTAAAAGAAAAAGAAACCATTTTAGACTTTCTGGACGGCAATTTTGAAACGGTATCCAATGTTTCAGCCATTGCCGGATTGAATGAGAAAGGAGCAGGGAATATTTCTGAATTCCCATTTCCAACCAAAAAGGACGAAGACTGGCGATTCACGGATCTGAAATCAATCAGCCGAAGTCATTTTGTACCGGTTTCAGAAGCCGGAGCAGTTTCTCCGGGTGATATCAGTGAATACTACCTGCCGGAAGCCGCCAACAGCCGATTGGTTTTTGTGAATGGCGAATTTGATGGCGATTTGTCTTCAACTTCCGACATCCCTGAAAACGTAATTGTTGGCACACTGGCCGAAAACGGTGATTCTGACATCATTGAAAAACATTTGGGTGCATACACTAATTACGACGAAGATCAGGATGTATTTGCAGCACTGAACGACGCAAATTTCAAAGACGGTGCTTTCATTTACGTTCCTAAGGAAACGAAAGTAGAAGTTCCGATTCATATTCTGAATGTATTTACAGACGCTGAGAAAGCTTTTTATGCTACTCCACGCGTATTGTTTGTGGGAGAAGCTTATTCCAAATCAACGATTGTTGAAGAGCACGTGGCACTGGTTCAGAATGAATACCTGAACGTGACCGTGAATGAGTTTAAGCTGTTTGAAGGAGCGCATGTGCACCATGCACGCATTCAGCGCGACAGTAAGAAGGCGAATCATATTTCCCGCCCGATTGCTCACCTTGATAAATACGCTGAATATCACTCATACACTATTTGTTTGGGTGCAAAATTGTTCAGAAATGACCCACGTGTTGTTCAGAACGATGAAGAAGTCGATTTCACAATCGATGGCCTGGTGCTGATTGATGGCGAGCAAATTGCCGATACGCATTCAGCAATCGATCACAGACACTGGCATGCGAAAAGCCACCAGCTTCATAAAGTAGTAGTGAACGACAAAGCACATTCCATCTTTAACGGTAAGATTTTTGTTCGGGAAGATTCTCAGAAAATCGATTCTTTCCAGGAAAACCGAAACTTGCTGTTATCTGTTGATGGTACGGTTCACACCAAGCCACAGCTTGAGATTTTTTCAGATGACGTGCTCTGCTCTCACGGTGCAACCATTGGTCACCTGAATGAAGACGAGGTATTTTACCTCCACAGTCGCGGGCTTACTAAAAAGAAGGCACGCGAATTACTGGTTTACGCTTTCACTCTCGAAAGTATCGAGAATATGGAAGTGGAATCGGTGCATAAATTATTATTAGATGAAGTAGTCAAATTCACCAGCCGCGACGAGGAATTTGTTTCGGTAGGTGAGTAAGAATTACACACCTTGCTCTGATGCTCAGCATCGGAGCTTAATTGGTGCCGACGCAGAGCGTCGCCACCAGTAGATTATTTGTAAATGGAAGAAGCACTGAAACAAGATACCGCCACATTAACTACGGATTGGGAAGCCATCCGAAATCAATTTCCTGTGCTTAAGCGGGAAGTGAAGGGGAATCCTTTGGTGTATCTTGACAACGGTGCTTCCAGCCAGATGCCACAGCGTGTGATTGATCGCATCAACGATTATCATTCCAATGAACATGCAAATGTTCACCGCGGAATACACACCTTGAGTCAGGAGGGAACGGATGCTTTTGAAGCAGCCCGGACCAAAGTAAAAGATTTCATCAATGCCCGTCATCTGGAAGAAATCATTTACACCACCGGAACTACCGACTCCATCAATCTGGTAGCCAACAGCTATGGGCGAAAGCATTTCCGGGAAGGAGATGAAATCATCCTTTCCGCCATGGAGCATCACGCCAATATTGTACCCTGGCAAATGGTGGCAGAGGAAACGGGAGCCAAGATCAAAGTCATTCCGATGACTGACGAAGGCGAGTTGGTGATGGAAGAGTTTCATAAACTGCTTTCAGATCGAACCAAGATGGTTGGGGTTCTTCATGTTTCGAATGCATTGGGAACTGTTAACCCGGTAGAGGAGATTATTGAAGCGGCACACGCCAAAGATATTCCTGTTTTAATTGACGGAGCACAAGCTGTTCCTCATGCCGTAGTTGATGTTCAGAAACTGGACGTTGATTTCTATGCCTTTTCAGCGCATAAAATGTGCGGACCAACCGGATTTGGCATCTTTTACGGCAAAAAAGAACTGCTGGAAGATATGCCTCCATATCGTGGGGGTGGCGACATGATTGATAAGGTGACTTTTGAAAAAACCACCTGGAATGATCTGCCACATAAGTTTGAAGCCGGTACTCCGCCTATTGCTGCCGGAGTTGGTTTTGCTGAAACCATCGACTTCCTGAATGAAGTCGGGATGGAGAACATCGCGGCCCGTGAAAAGGAATTACTGGATTACGCCACAGCTGAACTGAGTAAGATAGATGGACTTAAAATCGTCGGTACAGCAAAGAATAAGGCGTCCGTGATTTCGTTTTTACTGGAGGGTATTCACCCAACCGATGCAGGTACCATTCTGGATCAAAAAGGCATTGCCGTACGAACCGGACATCATTGTGCACAGCCCATTATGGATCATTTTAACATTCCGGGCACTGCACGGGCATCTATTTCCTTCTACAATAATAAAGAGGATGTTGATCGCTTAGTGGAAGGAATCAAATACGTAAAAGAATTTTTCTAAAAACAAACGAGAATCGAGATGGCAAAAATTAAAGAAATAGAACGCACACCGAATCCTGATGCCATGCGCTTTGTATTGGCTGAACCGCTAACCAACGGCACCACCCGTTCGTTCGAGAACGCGGCTGAAGCTGAAGGCGATGAACTGGCCTCGGCACTGTTTGCAATCGATAATGTGATTAACGTGTATTATGTAGATAAGTACGTAACCGTTACGCAGGATGGAAAAGCGGTTTGGTCTGAATTGCTGCGAAAGCTTGCTCCTCCAATTCGGGAGGCCGAGCCAGACAATCATGAAGAAGATGATTCTGAAGTACACGTAAGTAAAGAGGCCCAGGAATCTGATGATCCACGCCTGCAGGAAATCAACCGCATGCTGGATGAGCAAGTTCGTCCTTATTTGCTGGCTGATGGTGGCGGACTCAAAGTATTGGGTCTGGAATCAAACCGACTAAAAGTACACTATCAGGGAGCTTGCGGAACCTGCCCAACAGCTACAACCGGAACGCTATATGCCATCGAAAGTATGGTGAAGCGTATTGATCCGGAAATTCAAGTTGTTTCAGTCTAAAGGAAAAAAGGAAGCATTATTATGGAAGAGCTTTCCATTACAGACCGAGCTACTGAGCGGATTAATCTGATCCGAAAGGAGCAAAATGTACCGGATGATGCCTACCTTCGGGTAGGTGTGGTAAGCGGTGGCTGCTCGGGGCTAACCTACGATCTGGAATTCAATTCTGATGTTCAGCCGGAGGAAAACGATAAAATCTTTGATGTCGACGGCCTTAAAGTGCTGGTCGATATGCGCAGTTTTCTCTATTTGGCGGGAACTGAATTGGACTACACAGAAGGACTAAACGGACAGGGTTTTCATTTCAAAAATCCAAATGCTTCGCGTACCTGTTCCTGCGGAGAATCTTTCTCTATTTGAAATTATAAATGATGAATGTTGAATTTTGAATTCCAATCTGGTCATTCAAAATTCAACATCTCCAATTCAAAATTTCTATGTCAGAAGAAACCATTGTAAACCGGGTTCAGCAAAATACCAAGCTTGTTACGCTGGATTTGCAGAAATTCCACGACGATACGCCCATCGAAGAGCTGGATATCAAACAGTTTCTGTTTCAGGAATTGATGCTGAAGGAAAAAGACTTCCGGGAGCAGATTAAGGAATTCGACTGGTCGCAATATGAGGGAAAATACCTAACCGTTTATTGCAGCACCGATGCCATTATTGCTCCATGGGCCTGGATGCTTATAACTTCTTATGCTTCTGAGTTTGCCAAAGAAGTATTCAAGGGTAGAAAAGAAGCCTTTCAACACCAGTTATATCAGAGAGAGCTCGATAAATATGACTGGGATCAATACGAAGACAAGTTTGTACTGCTAAAAGGATGCGGAAAAGTACACGTACCTGATTCCATTTACATGCTGGCTACCAATAAGCTAATGAAGAAGGCTAAAAAAATTATGTACGGGGAAGCCTGCTCGAACGTGCCGGTTTGGAGAGGGTGAAAATAGATTTCTTGGGTAGTCTCTTAATTTTCTTTGCTGATTAAAGGGAATTTTTCGGGATGTTTAATGGACTCCAAATGCAGGTCGACATCCAAATCAGGCCAGTAAAAATGTTCTTCGGAGGGGGTTTCAATATTTAATACTTCACCAATTTTGGCATTCTTGAACCAAGGAAATTTATCGTAATCAAGGAAATACTCTTTTCCAATATGATAGATCCATATGCCATGTGAAGAGACATTGGTGACTTCAGTTCTATTCTCTGAAGTGACTATTCCAGCTTTCTCTGATTTCATCTTCGTGTTTGATTATTTGTTCAAGTATCTCTTTGATTTGTTTGGAACTAAGACCGTATGAAGATTGAAGTTCAATATCTGGTTCTAACCAAACTTTTGCTTCACCTTCAGCATGAATTACGTGAATATGTATCCTATCTTCTTCCCGTGAAAAGAAAAAGAAACGGTATCCTTTAAATCTGAATACTGTTGGACTCATATATTAATCTAACTTCATTAACCTAACGAATCAAGCATGCAGATATTAGTCATTATCACTTCCTTATCAGCTATTCATTTCTGAGCCCAAAGCTGATTGATTTCAAGTTTTTCCAAAAAATCATGTAGATTTATGACACATTGAAATAAATTCTAATGACTCAATACAAATACACCGCATATTTTGAGAATGAAGTTCTAAGGAAAAGACCTTATTTAAAAAAAGAGTGGTGTATTGAAGTTGTTAATAATCCCGAGAAAATTGAAAAACAGGAGGATAACAGGTTCAGGTTCTGGGCTAAAATTTCAGAATTGGATAATCGTTATCTTAGAGTTATTACATTGGAAGACAAGAAGACCATTCATAATGCATTTCCAGACAGGAGATTTGAGCCATGAAACTTAATTATTATCCGGAGACAGATTCTCTTTACATTGATCTTTCCTCAAAGCTTAGTTCATACACGGAAGAAGTTTCGGAAGGTATCCATATAGATTATGATGATGAGAATAATATTGTTGGAATTGACATCGATAATGCCAGTAAAAAGCTGGATATGAATGAAATTTCAGTTTCAAAGCTTCCTAATTTAGAAACGGCTAAATGATAGCTTTAATAACCGGTACCTCTCGCGGAATTGGAAAATCCATCGCTCGAAAATTATTGAATGAAGGGCATGAAGTAATAGGCACATCCCGATCAACGAATCATGAATTCCCGAATAACGAAAACTACCGGCACATCGCCTGTGATTTATCCAAGCCCAATGAAGTTGAAAAGCTTAAATCGGTATTTCAGGAAGCCGAAATACCTGAAGTACTCATAAACAATGCCGGAATGTTTGCTGAAGCGGATTTTGATATTTCTGATGATGAATGGCTGGCTAATTGGGACTTGACGATGCAGGTTAATCTTCGTTCGGCCGGACTCATTTCGAAATGGGCACTTAATGCCTGGAAGAAAGCCGGGATAGATGGAAGGTTGATCAATATCTCATCCAGGGCCGGAACGCGAGGGGATACGCAGGAATACGCAAGCTACGCTGCCAGTAAGGGAGGAATGACCGCATTCACCAAAAGTATCGCCCGCAGTTTTGGGAAGCATGGAATCACCGCTTATACCATCGCACCCGGTTTTGTAAACACCGATATGGCTCAGGGCTCCATCGAAGTGTATGGAGAGGATTATCTCACTAAAGATTTAGCTCTGGATTCCATCGCTCCTCCGGAGCAGATAGCGGAAATCAGTTATTTGCTTGCCTCAGGAAAACTTAAGCATGCCACCGGGCAAACTTTTCACATTAACTCGGGAAGTTACCTGGTTTAACAGACGTCGTTGTCATGCTGAACTTGATTCAGCATCTGAAGCAACCAAATGCTGCAACTACGCCTCTTCAGATTCAGCATCAGGTAGCGGAATAACGACCTACTTTATAAAAACGTCATTGCGAGGAGTATAGATCTTTGATTCTATTTAGTAAGTATTACGACGAAGCAATCTCCTAATAAAGTACACCATGCAGATTAAGGAGATCGCGACGTCGAGAGCCTTAATCAGTCTTTACTAGTTAGGAGGCTCCTCGCGATGATAATCAAAAATAACTATTGGGATTTGGTACTTGTTTTTTGGAATTTCTGCCATGACCGACATCAGAGACCGAAAAAAAGACCACGTTGAGCTAGCCGTAACCGAAGGCACCCAATACGATCAGCCTTCCGGGTTTGAACGCTACCGTTTTATTCATAACGCACTTCCGGAAGTCAATTCTTGTGAAGTGACTACCGAAGCTTCATTGTTGGGACGAACCTTCAGTATGCCTCTTTTCATTTCTTCTATGACGGGTGGTTATTCTGAAGCAGGTCCGGTTAACGCTGTCATTGCCGAGTTTTGTGAAGCGGAAAACCTGCCCTTTGGGGTAGGGAGTCAACGGGCTATGCTGGAAGATGAATCCCTGACAGAAACCTTTTCTGTAGTCCGGGAAAAAGCCCAAAATGCTTTTATATGTTCAAATATCGGAGGCGCACAACTCATTGGTGGGCTTGATACTAAAAGGCTTACCCAACTTGTGGATTCGATTCAAGCTAATGCCATAATTGTGCATCTGAATCCGCTGCAGGAACTGATGCAGCCGGAAGGTGATCGTGATTTTAAAGGAATTATGGATGGTATTGAACAGCTGGTTAAAGACACCCAGTTACCGGTAATTGTGAAAGAAACGGGTGCGGGAATTTCTGAACATACTGCCCGCAGATTGTTAAATGTTGGGGTGAATGTAATTGATGTAGCGGGTGCCGGAGGAACAAGCTGGGCAAAAGTCGAGAACTTCCGTTCGTCCAATCAATCCGCTAATCATGGCTTTGATGAGTGGGGAATCCCAACGGTGGAATGCATTCAGCAGCTGAGTAAACTGGAATGGGAACAAAGTTTTGAAATTATAGCATCGGGTGGTATCCGTTCAGCTTTTGATATCGCGAAGTCGTTGTGTTTGGGGGCGCATTTTGCGGCAACGGCACAACCAGTCATCAAAGCAATAAAAAACGATGAGTACACCGGG
The DNA here is from genome assembly GCF_017641085.1 of Gracilimonas sp. Taxonomy (NCBI): domain Bacteria; kingdom Pseudomonadati; phylum Balneolota; class Balneolia; order Balneolales; family Balneolaceae; genus Gracilimonas; species Gracilimonas sp. The sequence continues at coordinate 1,123,299 of NZ_JAEPPI010000001.1, forward strand.
CTTGAAAAGCTTTTAAACCAATGGAAACAGGATTTAAAAACCATCTTGACGCTTCTTGGATGCACAAGTGTACAGGAATTATCCGCTTCTCATCTTCAGGAAATGAAATAGAGATCCGGGCGATTGAGAACTAACATCGTCCCTTAATTTCCTTATATTCAGTTTATTCATCTACAAAAAGAGCATTGAGTAACAAGAATCTCCAACAACAATTACTGGAAAAGATTGAAACCGGGCTAAAGGACCTTCACTTTCCGGATCATCCCCAAACTCTTTACGAGCCTTGCCGGTATGCCTTATCGGTTGGAGGGAAGCGGATTCGACCCATGCTCACACTGCTTGCTAACGGATTATGTGGGGGTGATTTGAATGATGCTTTACCTGCCGCTCTTTCTGTAGAAATACTTCATAATTTTACCCTTGTCCACGATGATATTATGGACAGCGCAGATACCCGACGCGGTGAACCCAGCGTATTCAAGAAATGGAATGAAAATATTGCCATCCTTTCCGGAGATGTGATGTTTGCCGATGCCTACCGGCAGCTCAGTTACTACGGTACGAATGAAAGTTACTCCAAAGAAGAGTTTGCGGCTGTACACTCAGTTTTTTCCAAAGCTATTGTTACGGTTTGTGAAGGTCAGGCACTGGATATGGAATTCGTTGATCGAACAGACGTAAAGCACAACGAGTACCTGGAAATGATAGCCGGAAAAACAGCGGCTTTGCTGAGCGGAGCCCTTGAACTTGGGGCAATCTCGGCGCATGCTTCTTCTGAAAAGAGAGAAGAGCTGGCTGAGTTAGGATATGAGATGGGTATTGCCTTCCAGATTCAGGATGACTTGCTTGATGCTACCGCCGATCCGGAAAAGTTCGGAAAACGTCCGGGCGGAGATATTTTTGAGGGAAAGAAAACATATCTTACCATCCTTGCGTTAGAACGGGCGAATGCTGAGCAGTCATCTCTCATTCAGGAAACGCTGAATGCAGAAAATCCCGCTCCGGAACATGTTGATGAAGTTCTGGGAATAATGTCGGACCTGGATGTACTGGATGATGTTGCCGCCGAAATTGATCAGCATTACAAAAAAGCGTTTCAGTTATTAAATAAATTTGAATCTTCTGATTACAAACAAGAGCTTGAAAAACTTCTTATCTTCTTACAGAATCGTGACCATTAAATCACAAAAATTATACTCAATGCGCAGTAAACTACTTGCAGTTTTAGCTTTCTTATTCATCTTCTCGGCCTGTAAAAACGACCGGCTTATCAAAAGGGGAGACTCTGTTGAAGTGGCCTATCAAAAAGCGATGGCTTTCTATGAAGAAGAAAATTACAGTGAGGCCGCAAACGCCTTTGATACCGTTACAAGGGTAGCCAGAGGCACCGAATACGGGCAGGATGCTCAATACTATCTTGCCGAAAGTTACTACAAAGATAAGCAGTTTTTACTGGCTGCCAGTGAGTACGACCGATATATTAGTTATTATCCACAGGACGAACGCCGCCCACAGATCGAGTTTAGAGCAGCAATGTGTTACTACAAACTCAGTCCGCGTTACAAACTGGATCAGAACCAGACCCGAAAAGCCATTGAGCGATTCCGCCTGTTCAATAATCGCTATCCGGATCATGAAAAAGTACAGGAAGCTGCAGCACGTATTGATGAACTCAGAGAAAAGCTGGCTCACAAATCCTACGAAGCAGCACGGTTTTATGTGCGCACCGAACAGTATAAAGCAGCCACTATTTACCTGGATAAAACCATTGATCAGTTTCCGGAATCAAAGTGGGCCGAACAAGCATTGGTTGATCAAATTCAAACCTACATCAATTACGCCGATAACAGTGTTATAAACCGACAGGCTGAGCGTTACGGTAAAGCCATTGAAAACTACGAGAAGTTTCTGCAACTGTTCCCTGAAAGTAAGTTCCGTGAAGAAGTCGAAAACTATCATGATGAAGCGGTAAGAAAACTGGCTGATGTTCGAAGCGGCGGAAGCAGCCAAAGTGAGGTTGCTGACTCAGGACAGGATTAATGTCGGGGCGGATTGGTTTATTTGGAGGTACTTTCGATCCGGTTCATAACGGACATATTTCCATTGCGCAATCCTTTCTCCAATCAGACTTAATAGATGAGCTTTGGGTTTTGCTGACTCCATACCCACCTCACAAAACCCGGGAGATCCAGACGCCTTACGAGATCCGACTGGAGATGCTGGAAAAAGCTTTTTCGGGGATAAGAAACTTGTCCATCAAGACTATTGAAAACGAACTGCCTAAGCCTTCCTATAGCGTTCAGACCATTCGATACTTAAAGGAACACCTGCCCGATAACACTTACTTTTATTGTATGGGGGAAGACAGCCTGGCTAAGTTTCACACCTGGAAGTATTATGAGGAGATACTTGACGAATGTGAGCTGCTGGTCGCCCAACGACCCGGTGAGACTCACAAAGACGTTGAAGATAAGATTTTACAGCGCACCCACTTTGTGGATCATACGCCCCTCGATGTATCTTCATCCGGAATCAGAGAAAAAATAACAGCCGGAATTTCTATCACCGATCGGGTGCCGGAAGAAGTCGTAAAAGTAATTGAAAAAGAGCAGTTATATAGCTAACTACTGCCATTCATAAATCTGTTTATAATGGCATTTACCCGAAAAGACTTTCTCAAGGCAACCGCACTCGCTTCATTTACAGGAGCAGCAATTGGGCTTGCAGGCTGTGAAACAAAAGCCGCTCCCGGTTCAACCCAAAAAATTAAACCGAAAGCATTAAAAGCCGGTGATACTTTGGGACTTGTAGCTCCCGCAAGCCCCATTTACGAATCCTCCGTATTTGATGAGATGCTGACGAACCTGCAGGACCTGGGTTTTAAACTTAAACTGGGGGAGCATGTGCGAAACCAAAGAGGATATCTGGCCGGGACCGATCAGCAGCGAGCTGATGATTTGATGAATATGTTTCGGGATCCACAGGTGGATGGAGTTATGTGTATTCGCGGGGGGTGGGGATGTAACCGTATTTTGCCTTTGCTGGATTACGATGTATTCAAAAATAATCCCAAAGCATTCTGCGGGTTTAGTGATATCACTTCGCTGCATATGGCTATGTATCAAAAAAGTGACCTGATTACTTTTCACGGACCGGTGGGGAAGTCTAACTGGAATCCATTCACAACCAACGCTTTTAAAAAGATAATCTTTGATGGAGAAACACCCACTTTTGAAATCCCCGCTAACGATAAACGAAATTTTGTAATAACTCCGGGTACCATTGAGGGTAAGCTGCTTGGAGGCAACCTGTCGGTATTGGTTTCTATGATTGGGTCTGATTATTTGCCGTCCTTTGAACATGCTATTCTGTATCTGGAGGATGTGGGAGAGAGCGTGTACCGAATAGACCGGATGCTGACTCAACTTAAACTGGCCGGTATTCTTGACCAGATTTCAGGATTCGTATTTGGGAAATGCACCGATTGCGATGCCGGGGATAACAGCCTTACGTTACAACAGGTTTTTGATGACCACATCAAACCACTCGATATCCCGGCTTTTTACGGGGCTATGATCAGCCACGAGGACGATAATATAACCCTGCCGGTTGGTTTGAATGCCGGGATTGATGCAACAAAGAAAACAATCCACGTATCAGAACCGGCTGTTGTTTGATCGAATAAAATTTCAATTTGTATGCAATCTGGTACAGATAATGAGTTGTAAATCCTGCTTTTCCGGGTTGATTGTGTTCCTGTTCCTGTTGATTCCGGGAATGAATGTACTTGCACAATCCGGGACTTTATCAGGCTTTGTGTACGATGCTGAAACCCGGGAATCCCTTCCGTATGCAAACATCATCGTGGAGGGGACAAGCAAAGGAACCTATACAGCAAGTGACGGCTCTTATACCATAAAGCTGGATACCGGCACTGTTCGCATTCGCTATCGTTTTATCTCATTTCGCGATACCGTAATTCAGTTTCACATTCAGAGCGGCAAAGAGGTTCAACAGGATGTGTACTTAAGGCCTGATCTCACATCCATGGAAGTTACAGTAAGTGCCGACCGGGTGGCCCGAAAGGTTCAGGAACTGGCCCGCCTGCGTGATCAGCAGAATTCGAACCTGAACTCCTACAAAGCCGAAGTGTATAAGCTGGCCATTCTCAGCAATGTAAATAAGGGCTTTAATTATGAAGATGCCGGGGAGGACGATTTGGAACCTATCGCATTCTCAGAACGAAAGTCAGAGATTAGGTACACCTCTGATCCTGAGCGATATTCTGAGACGCTGGAAGCAAACAGGGCAAGCGATAACTTTTTTAGTGAATATGATTTTTTTTCGACCGGAGGGGCTCCGCTAAATCTGAATTCGGATGAGGTGGTTCTGAGTATTCTTTCTGAAGGCATGTCCGTGGTTGGTCCGATTTCCGATAAGGCCGGGCGATTCTATGAGCTATACGACGAAGAAGCAGACAGCAGCTGGCCGGAAGGTACCATAGAGATTTATTTCGAACCAAAAACCGATAACCGTCCGCTTTTTGAAGGTCAGGTTTGGTACGATGAAGAACAATCGGTGATTCTGGGGATTGATGTAACGCTCAACGAATATGCCGAAACCAATTCCGGAACCTTTAAGATTTCTGACCTGAGATATCAGCAGAGCTATAAAAAAGTAGGGGATTTCTGGCTGCCTGAGAAAACCGAGCTTTCGGCAATGCTGCAGTTTATCACCTCCAAAGACCGCATTTACTATCACGATGAATGGACGTGGGACAATTACGAACTTAACGCCCGAAGCGTAGATCCCCAGCAGATAGAACTCAATACAACCAACATTTTACAGGATGCTCACAAACGGCAACAGGCTTATTGGGATACGCTGTCGAATAGGGAGCAAAATGACAATGCACGTCTTCTGGGTGAGGCAACAGAATACGAGGAAGACCGGGCAATGGTAAAGGTCGGGATGTCGGCCATGCGTACATTTTTTCGGCTTCCGTATCAGCTGGAGCGGTTTTACATGACGAACATAAGCGATATTTACCATTACAACCGGGTGGAAGGGAATTACCTTGGGCTTGGTGCACGCACTCCGGTTCATCCCGATTATGAATACCGGGCAATAGGTGGATATGGATTTGGTAATCAATCCTGGAGCTATGAACTGAGTGGGTATCATTTTTTTGGTAATTCATTTGTAGCCCCTGAAGGCAGCTATCACAAACAGACCCTGCCTCAGTATCAGGATTACGAATATAACCGAACTCCACTGGATTTCTTCGAAGCCCGCCAGACCATGTATGCCTTAACAACCGGAACTTCAGGTAATAACTATTTTGAGCGGGAGGGATACGAAGCCGGACTCCGATTTCGGTTTGGAACAGAATCTTTCCTGCGAACGCTCTACCTGGATGAAACACATCGCTCGCTCACAGCTACCAGTAGTTTCAGTTTGTTCGGGGATGGATTAACTCCGGAGGAGTTTACCAATAATGACCCGATATTTCCTGCTCAGGAGGGCACGATCAAAGGATTATACCTTCACCTTCATCATGATACCCGGCAATACCTGAGAACACAGTTCCTCAGAGATTATAACATTCGTGCCTTTGGGTGGTTGACCGATGCCGTACTTGAAAAAGGCATCAGCAGTTGGGGGAGTGATTTTGACTACAATCGATATCGGGTAGGCTTGAAATTTTATTGGCCGGTATTTTCATCTCACTTCTTTCAAACCGATATCATAGTTGGCGCTTCGGATGCAGGAGTTCCCAATCAGCGATTGTTTACTTATAACGGATATGTACTGGATGATTATGTAAGATATAAGCCATTTAACACCATCGATTACAGGGAGCCGTTGGGGAATCGCATTTCACAAATTAAAGTCCGATACAAATTCGGTAGTTCACTCACCCGCAGTATCCCCATCAATTTTATTCAGAAGAGCGGGATAAAAATTTCCACCGTGCTGACAGCTGGTGTTATTGATCAAACTTCCAGCCTGGAGCCTCTGCTGCCGTATTCAGGATCTAAAGCCCAGGCAGAGATCGGTATTGCAGCTTCCAAAATATTCGGGATTTTATACGCTGAAGTGAGTAAGAAACTGTACGGCAAATATGGAAATTCCATTGGCTTTTTGATTCTGTTTTAAAGCACTTTGTCACAAAAACAAAATTTTACGGGATAAGCAGTAACTAATTGCTTTAATTCCGTAGGTAAGCATTTCTAACTACAATAAATCCCTTATACCTATGAATACGATTAAATCCATAAGATGGACACAGATTCCATTTTTCCTGTTTTTGGGGCTTTTCTCGGTTCAGAGTGTGCATGCTTCTATTTTCGAGGTACGGCAAGACACTACTGAAACGGATACGACAGAAATCCCAAAGGCTGACAACGAACTCCAGATGAAACCCGGGCGCATTATTGAATTTAATACCACCGAAGGTACCTGGATGTCGCTGGACATCAGCCCGGACGGTCAACATATTGTTTTTGATTTGATGGGGGATATTTATCGTATTCCTGCATCCGGAGGGGAGGCTGAACAGCTTACCGATGGAATGGCCTTTGATACTCATCCGCGTTACAGCCCCGATGGCAAGTACGTTTTGTTTACTTCGGATGCTTCCGGTGAAGAGGATTTATACTACGTGGAAGTAGCCGACACTTCCGAAATCACCCAGATTACCAAAGGCGGAAACACCCGATACACCAATGCCGACTGGACCCCCGATGGCGAATATGTGATTGCCTCAAAAGGTGGATTAACACCCAAACTGTGGCTGATTCATAAAGAAGGCGGAAGTGGTACTGCTCTTATTGGTGAGCCAAATGGTCTTAAAATTATTGATCCGGCTATTTCACCGGATGGGCGTTATGTGTATTTCTCTCAGCGCAACGGTCCATGGAACTACAATGCGCAGCTGCCTCAGTATCAGATAGCACGATACGACCGGGAAGATGGCTCACGCAGAACCATCACCTCACGCTATGGATCCGCTTTTACACCCACACTTTCTTCTGATGGGAAATGGATGGTGTTCGGTTCCCGGTATGAAGATAAAACCGGTTTGGTAATCCGAGACTTGGTAACCGGTGATGAAAGATGGCTGGCATACCCGGTTCAAAGAGATGAGCAAGAGTCTATTGCTACGATGGGTGTATTGCCGGGAATGACCTTCACTCCGGATAATAAGAATCTGCTAACCTCATATGGCGGAAAGATATATAGCATCAATATTGAAAGCGGAGAATCTAAAGAAATTCCGTTTGAAGTAAATGCTCATCTTGAAATGGGGCCGGAAGTATTCTTTAAATACCCGGTGGATGACAGTAAGGAAATGCTTGCTACTCAAATTCGAGATGCAGAGCCTTCTCCAAACGGGAAGCAGCTCGCTTTTACCGTACTTGATAAGCTCTACATTCAGGATTTACCCGATGGAGAACCTAAGAGACTAACCAATTCCAATCTTATTGAAGCGCAGCCAACCTGGTCGCCCGATGGCCGTTGGATTGTGTATGCCACTTACGATATGGAAGACGGCGGAGCCTTGTACAAAGTAAACCCGAATGCACGGCGAATTCGACCTGAAAAGATTACCGAAGACCCGGGTATTTACAGTGAACCGGCCTGGTCACGATCCAGCAACCGAATTGTAGCTCTGAAAGGGGATAACCGAAGTTATGATCGTTCAACCGGTCCTTTTGCATTTGGCTCTACCGAAGATCTTGTTTGGGTTTCTGCAGATGGCAGTTCCAACAACTTTATTGCCAAGAGCAGCGGACGTTCGAACCCTCATTTTGTTAAATCCAATGACCGTATTTATCTGAACCGCGGCAATGGTACCTTGCTTTCTATCCGTTGGGATGGAACCGATGAAAAGGAGCATGTTCGAATCACCGGGATCACCACAGCTGGGTTTGGCAACATGGGTGTAAATTATCCAACTCCCGAAATGCTCCATCCTGAAGAAGCCGCCAAAGAGAATAATCCGCCCTCCAATGCCAGCTTTATAGCGATGGCCCCGGAAGGAGATCAGGCTATGGCGCTCATCAACAATGATATTTATGTGGTCACCGTGCCTAAAGTAGGGGGCGATACTCCGCGAATATCGGTAGCCAGAGCGGCAAGCGCGGCTTTCCCTGCCAAGAAGTTGACGACCATTGGCGGGCAGTTTCCTCATTGGTCGGATGATGCCGGTAAAGTGCACTGGTCGATAGGTAAAGGCCATTTCATTTATGATCTGAAAGCATCTGAAGCCTACGAAGACAGCGTGGAAGCAGCCAAGAAGGCCGAAGCCGAGAAGAGGAAAGAGGAGGAGAAAATGAAGAAAGACGACGACTCCGATGATGGTGATGATTCCGGCGATGCTGATGAAGAAGCGGAGGAGGAAGAAACCGATGAAGAGAAAGAAGAGAAGGAAGACGAAGGGTATAAACCGGAAGAACTCAGCATTGAGGTATCCATTACCCGCGATATTCCTGAAGGAACCATCCTGCTTCAAAATGCGCGTATTATTACTATGAATGGTGATGAAGTAATTGAAAACGGCGATGTCCTGATTGAAAACAATCGTATTGTGGAAGTGGGAACTAATCTTACCGCTCCAAACGGAGCAGAAACCCGTGATCTCAGCGGAAAGACCATTGTACCCGGTTTTGTAGATACTCATGCTCATTTATGGGCCTCATGGGGCATCCACAAGCAAAGGTTCTGGGGCTATGCCGCTAACCTGGCGTATGGTGTAACCACTACCCGTGATCCCCAAACTGCTACCACCGATGTACTCACCTATTCCGATATGGTGGAAACCGGAATGATGGAAGGACCACGCGTGTATTCAACCGGACCCGGACTTGGCTTCTGGGCATACAATATTCAAAGCCTGGAACATGCCAAAAACGTGATGAAGCAGTACAGCAAGTACTACAACACCAAAACCATCAAGATGTATTTGGCCGGGAACCGCCAGCAGCGGCAATGGATTCTGATGGCAGCTAAGGAGCTGAGCATCATGCCAACCACCGAAGGTGCTCTCGACTGGAAACTGAATATGACGCAGCTCATTGATGGTTACCCGGGGCATGAGCATTCCTTCCCGGTGTACCCGATTTACAAGGATGTGATAACTACTACAGCCGAAGCCCAAATGGCGGTTACCCCGACATTGTTGGTAGCCTATGGCGGTCCGTGGGCCGAAAATTATTTCTATTCCCGCGAGAATCCGTTCTTTGACGAGAAGCTGCGCACCTTCACACCGTATGAAGAGCTGGCTTCCAAGTCACGCCGTCGTCCGGGCTGGTTCCATGACGATGAACATGTGTTCCAGAAACATGCGGAATTTCAGAAAGACCTGAAAGAAGCCGGTGGACTTTCAGGAGTGGGAAGCCACGGTCAGTTGCAGGGACTTGGTTTCCACTGGGAGCTGTGGGCCATGGCAGCAGGAGGGATGAATAACCACGACGCCCTTCAGGTAGCCACCATTGACGGTGCCACCGCCATTGGCCTGGATGGTGATTTAGGGTCTATAGAAGCCGGTAAACTGGCGGACCTGATCATTCTGAATGAAAACCCGCTGGATGACCTCAGAAATACCAATACCATAGAGTGGGTTATGAAAAACGGTCGCCTGTATGATGGCGATTCGCTGGATCAGCTCTATCCAATACAGGTTAAAGCAACTCCCTATGAGTGGGAATTCCCGAACCCAACGCAGATGATGCTCCCCGGAAAAGAATAATTGTTCGTTAATGGGAAATCGTTATTCGTTATTATATAACAGATTATCCCGATTAAACGAATAACGAAACACGATCAACGAAAAAAGGCTCCTTCGGGAGCCTTTTTTGTTTACCTCATCATTAATCCAAAAACCATTTCTGGATAAAGTCATTCCTCGAAGGTAGGAATCTGGTTGCTTTAATTAAGCTCAGTGTTTTTACTGTGAAGTTTCTGCTGAATAAAGAGTCATGATCAGTAGTAGTTAAGAGTAGGGGATATCATTCGAAGATGTTATCTGTAATTATTGTTCACTGAAATTCTTGATGACATATCTGAATGGATATCATAGGCTTGTCAATAATTGATTTGTACTTTTATATAGAATTTTCACACCTTCGTACATTCTAAATAATTATATGTTAGGCAAACAAGAAGTCGGGTAGAAATTTTTTAATACAACAAAATAATATGGCGAGTAACGAAAGCTTCTTTTCAAGAAATCAAGACTCAATTAATGCTGTTGGACATACTCTTAACGCACTACAAAATGCAAACATAAGAGATAACCAAAAGAAGATTGCAAAATTAAGTTTGATAAACGCGGCTTTACAAAAAGAGAATCTTGAAATAAATAAACAAAAAGTAAACCTGCTTGAAGATCAAAAAAAGTATTTTGAAGACAAGAAGAGAGAAGAAAAACAAAATGCATTTATAAAAAAATTAATGCTTCGTACAGGTCCAGAATTAGAAGATTTATCAGCATCCATCAATACCGGTAAAGACGATAAAGATCTTTATGAAAATTATTTAGATGGGAAATTCATGCTTCGATTTATGAAAGATAATCGCGGATTAATTGAAGACATTAATTATCAGCGTTTAATAAATGATCAAGAAAAAAATCTATCAAAATTTTCTACAGAGTTAAATCTTAAATCAAAAACCTTTAAAGAATTAGTTTTTCAAGTTTTACAGGATAATGTAGAATGTCTTTATGGTTTAAATATTTTTTATGAAGCTAACCATGAAGGAAAAAATTTAGAAAGTGAAAGCTTACATGAAGCGAGTAAAATTATTTTTGAATTGCATCAGGACCCCGTTAAATCGGCAATTATCTCTGAATCATTAAGAATAATTGATAAAGAATCTCTTGACCTAAGCGGTATAAATTTTGAAGCTGAGTTCATAAAATATGCAATCAGTACCACAGGGAATATTAGTAATTATCAGTTCTACAAAGAACATGTTATTGACCAAATTGAGTCTTTAAAAAATCAAATTCAGAATAATGCCAAAAATGAACTCCGTGATTATTTAAAATCTAAGTCTGTAGATATACCCTCATTCAAAAGTCACGCTAATTTTACAGATACTAAAATTGAAAAAGTATTATCACTAACCAAGGAAATTAGTTCTTTTTCTGAAAAAGATAATTTCACTGATGAAATTGGAAGTGATGATGTTTTTGGCCCATCATTTTTCCTAGATCACTATATGTTGTTTATCTATAAAGAAATACATCCATATTTTTGGTTGGATATAGAAAAAGTGAAAGAACGGCTTAATAGTAATTCAGATAATATGATAGAAAATCTTAAATCTATTACAGGATTAAAAATAACTTCGGCCAACTTACCATCCAAAATTGAGTATTTAAAGAAACAGATTAAAACTTGGGAAGAAAAATATCCAGAGAACCATTTTTTTAAAAGACATAGGGTGGATAGTCAAAATCAAAGCTCTAGTTGTTTTGTTGTAACAGCAGCTACTGGATCTTCAAATAACATAATTGTAAATGATTTTAGAGAATATAGGGATGAAACTTTGATAAAAAGTTTTGCAGGCAGAATTTTTATTTCAATTTATTATCGAATTGGGCCATATCTAGCAAAAACTATAAATAGCAGTAATACACTTAAAAATGTTACTCTTAAATATTTTTTAATGCCTATTCATACTCTAATAAAAAAGAGCTGAAATCTTATATCCTTCTTAAACTTAAATATAAATTTGATTATGAGTTCTCAAAATAAGAATGATTTATTAGTTCAACTTAAGAGGGCAAAAAGTTTAGCTAACGTTCAATTATTTACCATTGAACTTCAAATTCGACGTTTACGGGATTTTGAACCAGAAGATGAAAAGTTTGTTCTTCGTTGGTGGTCAGATTTACAATTTCTAATTTTGTCACTCACTGGCCTTAGACGTGCTGCTTCAATAGCAAATTCAAATCACAAAGTTGCACAAGCTATCAATGAATTTGATAATAACCTTTCGGGATTAAAAGAAATGCGTGATGTTACTCAACATGTTGATGAATATGCTGTTGATAAATCAGGGCGACATAACAAAGACATAAATCGTAAGATGCTAGAAGTTGGTTCATGGAATGATCCTATTTACGAATGGTTGGGTAAAGAGTTAAATATTGACATAGCTTATAAACAATCAATTAAGCTATTTAAATCTATACAGGAAGCTTTTAATACGACAAGAAATGAAATCGAGTAAGAATTTAAGATCAGATGGAAATAGACCACCAAGAATTTTACATGAATTTAGATACACACTTGCAAGAGGTTTATAAAAAATATAAGAATAATCCGCAGCTTGAAAACGGTTATACTTATGCATCTTACATTAATAGAGTTTTACGTGAAAATGTGACCTTAGAATCTCAGTATGAAGATGAAATCCGACTTCTTGATCGTTTAACAGATGTTTATGCTACAAAAAAAGATCTTACTGTATATCGAACATGCTGCGATTATACTTTCGAAAATTATATAGATAATAATGACGTATTTACTTACCCAATGTTTATGTCCGTTAGTATTTACAAAGAATATGTAGCGAAAAAATTCAGTGAGCAAGATTGTAAGAATTGCTTGTTGGAAATTACTTTACCAAAAGAAACAAAATTAGCTCCATTAGAAGGACAACCAGGCGAAACAAAAGAAGAACAAGAGTTACTGTTACCGAGAAACACTAAGTTTAAAGTTATAAGCAAAGATAGAATTAGTGAAGATGAGGTTGAAATTCTAATTGGGAAATCACCATTTAAAATAGAATTCAGTTACTTTTTTAAACTACAGAAAATCAAGTAGTGTTTGCCTAACAACCGCATTAACGGCGGACGCAGACGTGGCTTTGATTAAATTTATTGCCAATGATTGTTCAAATGAGTAGCCTTTTAAAAAATCATAATCCCTGCGCCGGTTATGCGGCAGACCGTTATACACCTTTGACGCGATTATGACATTTTATTGTCATCTAGATGACGTATCAAATCAGCTGATAAATCATGATATTTACATAAAGTTGTAACCAGATAAATAATAGAGATCATGCAACTGGATAATGCCAAACTAAAACAGCTTAGAGAATCAAATGCCTGGAGTCAGTCCCACCTTGCTGAAGTAAGTGGAGTTAGTATGAGAACCATTCAAAGAATTGAAAAAACAGGGGCTGTATCACCAGAATCAGCTAAATGTATTTGTGCTGCTTTTGATATTCAATTTGATGAGCTTTCCGTAAATGATAATTATCAGAAATCAGAGCCTTCACTTGCAGATTTACTGAAATTTAAAGTCATGGATATAGATAAAAAAGCAGCTCTTGTACCATTTATAGTTGCGTTCATTATAGCTTATGGTTTTGCATTTTCTATGGGTGTTGAGATATAGGTGTATAACATCTTTAAAAAGGACATTGTCAAGAGCACATAGTTTTCCCACCGTAGATAGTACGTTCTTGTGATATCCATCAAAGGTCGTGTATTTGTTCCACCACTAATGGCATGGTCGGTTAGGCGGCTCAATAAATCGATTCTTCTTTAGTTGTATTGTAAGTACATTGTAATTATCTTTGTATAGATATTTACAAATAATCAAAGCTATGAAAACCAAGATAATTCGTATCGGTAATTCCCAGGGAGTTCGAATTCCCAAACCCCTGATCGAAGAAAGTGGGATTACTAAAGAAATTGAAATGATTCTCAGAGACAATGAAATTATTCTTCGGCCTGCTGATATGACTCGAAAGGATTGGGAAGCGTCTTTCCAAAAAATGGCGGAACAAGGTGATGATGTTTTATTAGATCAAAAAGAGATTGAAAAACCTTCAGACTGGGATGAAACTGAGTGGACATGGTAAAAGTAAAGCCAGTTAAAAGGTTTGAAGTTCATCTGATTTCACTTGATCCCACCAAAGGTTCTGAAATTAAAAAAACTCGTCCCTGTTTGATCATATCTCCTGATGAAATGAACAAGCATATCAGAACAGTGATCATTGCTCCAATGACATCTACCATTAAAAATTACCCAACGCGAGTCACTACTACATTTCAAGGCAAGAAAGGACAAATTGTATTAGATCAGATTCGAACAGTCGATAAAAGCAGATTGATTAAAAGCCTTGGGACAATTAGTTCTTCGGCCGAAGAAAAAGTATTGAGTACATTACAAGAAATGTTTGCCCCATAAATTCCCCACCTAACAAGGCGTTTTAAATCGGACGCGGACCTGCCTCAGCCGGCAGGCAGGCGGAATTCGATGGAGCTTGATTGCCAGAAATTAATTTCGCTACTTCAACCAAATCATAATCCCCGCGCCGCTTAAACGCCGGGTCGTTACACCCCAATTTTAAACCTTGCCAACTCTAAACCCAAATGAGGTAGTCATGCGAAATCCATTCTTACACGGTGTTGGGGGAGGTGGTTAAACCTTTTCGAGGTTCCTGCGTAGGCAGCCGTTTCTATCATCACAAAAGAAAGACATGAATAAAGCATTAGTATTAGGCGCCAGCGGTGCCACCGGTCGTTTATTGGTGAAATTGTTGCTGAACAAAGGGGTACAGGTAATCGCTTTAGTCCGGAAAGAGGGATCTCTCGCTAACATCATAGATTCCAATGGGCGATTAGATATTGTGGAAGCGGAAATATCAACCATGCAGGATCAGGAGTTAGCGCAATTACTTGCCGGATGCACTGCTGTATTTTCGTGCCTGGGCCATAATCTTACCCTGAAGGGCATATATGGGCATCCCCGGCGGTTAGTCACCGATGCGGTTGCTAAAGTGGCCAGGGCCGTGGAGCTGGTTCAGTCAGATCACCCAATCAAAATGGTTTTGATGAATACCACCGGCAACAGCAATCGGGATATACCGGAAAAGCCACCGTTTTCTCAAAGACTGGTTGTTGCCTTATTGCGGCTCATTCTGCCACCTCATGTGGATAATGAACAGGCAGCAGATTTCCTTCGAGTCCAGATTGGTCAGGATCACCATAAGCTGGAGTGGGTGGCTGTGCGACCCGATGGCCTGATTGATGAGGAGCAAGTCAGTGACTATGAAATTCATACTTCCCCGATCAGAAATCCCATTTTTGATGCCGGACAAACCAGCCGAATCAATGTAGCCAACTTCATGTCGGAGTTAAGCCTTGATACAGACTTATGGAATACCTGGAAAGGGCAGATGCCGGTTATTTATAATCGCACGCAGGTGTAGTATGATATGAATTGCGATTGATCGATGGACCGAATGATCGATTTGCGATCTGTATGACTGGAAGCTTGAGCTTTGGGACTTTGAAGGAGATTTTATACAAGTAAATAGTAGTAATCGTCTCAAAAAGCCAATCCTGAACATCCTTAAATCCCATAAATCAAGGTTCACAACCGAATGCATGAATAGGATAATAAAGTCTAATTACCGCCCATTTCCCCATTCATATGATCCATTACCTGACCAAAAAGATAAGCCCCGGCAACTATCCGGGGCTTTTACCATTTTAGAATTAGGATTGTACTTAGCTCATAGGTACAGTACCCGGAGCAATTTGACTTCGGAAAATGGCTTTTCCATTTGGAGTGGTTACAAGGGTCCCTGGTTTTGAAAAGTAGATCACACCCTCTATTAGAACAGGAACAACATAGGTTCTTACAGCCGTAGCTTTTTTGTTATTACCACCCAGGCAAGAAGTATCAACCCCGGTAAATTTTACAGCTACGACTCCGCCGCCATTATTGGCGATCGTTATATGAGTGTCGAATGTAACATAAGTGACCCCATTACAGGTAAATTGATACCCATTTACATCATGCAATACCAGAGCTTGTGCAATCACATTACCAGATATGCTTTGCAGGAAAATGATACAACCTGCGATGATTGCCAGCTTTTTTAGATTAGCTTTCATGTTTTGTGGATTTAGTTATTGTTATCCTAAGCATCTCACAATTGCTTTATCTTTTAAAGCAATAGACTGCTATAAACCCACTTTAGTCAAATTAAGGCTTAATATCTATGCCGGTACCCAATTTTAATATTTACCGGTATCTGAGAGTCAAAACAAGGCCAACCGCTCGCAGTTGTAGTGTGGTATGAATTGCGATAGATCGATGGACCGAATGATCGATTTGCGATCTGTATGATTGGAAGCTGGAGCTTGGTGATTAGGAGTAGGTAAGGGGAAAAGAATAAAATCCTGCTCATCCAACAAATAGTAGTAATCGTCTCAAAAAGCCAATCCTGAACATCCTTAAATCCCATAAATCAAGGTTCATAACCGAATGCATGAATAGGATAATAAAGTCTAATTACCGCCCATTTTTCCATTCATATGATCCAATACCTGACCATCTTTAGTGTAATATTCTCTCATTAAATCGGCAGTAAGGCAGGAGTGGATAGGGAAGACTTGAATGGTTTCACCAACTTTGAGTTTACTAAATACATCGGGACTACATTGAATGATACCGTGTTCCTGGGAAAGGCTTTTCACGTAGGTTTCTTCCGATAAATATTTAAGCATGGGTTCACCATAACTCAGGTAATCATCAATCTGAACCGAATCTTTAGAGAAATGCACGGCTCCGCCATGAATAAGCACCTGATTTCGGTCGCTGAACGTTTCAATAACGGGGCATTCCATATACACCGCAATTTCATTGGGAGAGCAAGAGCCGATCTGAACCTGCATCCAGTCGTAAAACACAAAGTTACCCGGACTTATCTGGGTGGACGGACCAAAATCATTGAGCACGCTGCAGGAGGGCGTATCTCCAAAGCAAATGGTAAGATCGGGGAAATGCTCCCTGAGCGCCTCCAGTTTTTGAAGGGCTTCTCTGCTTATTTTCTCAACTTCATCTTTAGACCGCGCCTTGTAGGTATGCCCGGCATGGCAATAGAACCCCGCCGGGTAGCAATGATCAGAACCTTCGATAGCATTAAGCAGTGACTTAATCTTTTCCAATTCTGAAACCGGGACACCGCTTCGTCCATAATCGGGATCAATTTCAATATAAAGGCCGAGTTCATTATCCAGTTTTTGGTCGATTTTTTGAACCACTTCCTCAGAAATAACCAGCGTTTTTATCGAACCATTGGCGGTGATTTTATTATAGTATTCATGAGCTAAGGCATTGGCAGGGAATGCAATAGTAATATCATCCCATCCATCATTTAGAAAGTATTCAGCCATTTTGATCGAGGAAACCGTGATTCCGCTTACCCCATATTCTCGAAATATTCTTCCGATAGCTTTGGATTGATGCGTCTTAAAGTGAGGACGAAACTCAACTCCGGCTTTTTCAGCTTTTGAAGCCATGCGGGCAATATTCGACCGAACGATGTCGAGGTCAACGTAGAGAGTAGGAAAAGGCTGCATCTGATAGGTGCTAGTTTTTTGAGTTGAGTCTTTTTTGGAGGATAGTTTTTCTTTCCGACTCACTCAAACCATCCTCAAAATCAAAAAGAGCCTGTTCCCAGGAACCATAAACAGGGTTTGGGAGGATAAACCAGCGTCGGCCAAACCAATCGCTGTTTTCCTGTACCAGGCCGGCTCGCTTTTTCTGTGTAATACCTTTTGCAGGGAGGAAATCATTTAAATCATCTCCTATAACCATTACCACACGGTAATTTTCTTCTACTTGCTGGCGGCGTTCGGTTTTAGAGGAGTTCCAGCCGGGTTCCTCACCGTTTGTCATGATGTTATCTATGGAATTAGAAACGGGGAATCCTTCTTCAATCAGGTTTTTGCGCGTTGCTTCTTCTACTTCATAATCACGGTTGGTGATATAGAAAATGGTTACGCCACGGTCGGCTGCATAATTGGCAAATTCCACCGCTCCGGGCACGGCCTCGGCTTTGGCTTCCTTACACCAGGCGTTCCAGTCTTCGATATTGAAATCTTTTCCCTGCTTTATCATCCGCGCCTGAATTGGGGAGTTGTCGAGTACTGTTTCATCCACATCCATGATTATAGCGGGAGGCAGCGACATAAAATTGTCGTCCTCTTCCTGATTCAAAGAAGCCGTCCAGAATGAATCTTCAAGTGGAAGGGGAAGGGTTCGCATGGCCGTGGCGTACGTCTGCATAGCAATGGCATCATACTCAGCTGCATTTTGAACCCACAATGTGGCTTGAGTGGTGGGATCATCATTAATCGTACTTTGTTGAACGGTACTGCAGGAAGCAAGGAAAAAGGCAGAAAGGATCAGTGCGTGTTTCAGGTAGTGCATAAAGGATGTTTCTTTGAACTTTTTGCCAAAGATAGGAAATCGAAACCAGAGCTAAACAATTTTAAATGGAAATGTGATAAGGGGAATAAAACCTGTATTTTTGGGGATCCTATGAACACATCCAACCAACAAATTATTGGCCGTATTGAACTGGTGAATTTACCGGAGTGGAATTTTACCGATCTGGAAGCCAAAATTGATACCGGGGCTTTTACATCAAGTCTGCACTGCCACCATTTGGAGCCTTTTGAAAAGGAGGGGGAGCCCTGGATTCGATTTTATATGCTCGACCCTGACCACGAGGCCTATAACGAGCAGATGCTGGAAATGCCGGTTTTTGATAAGCGGGAAGTTAAAAGTTCGAACGGGGATACCGAACTCCGGTATTTCATCCGGACCAAGATTGAGTTTTTCAGAGATGTTTATTCCATTGAATTCTCTCTTACTGATCGCTCAGCCATGAAATATCCGTTACTCATCGGAAGAAAATTTCTTAAAAAAGGGCCGTTTATGGTGGATGTAACACGCAAAAACCTTTCAAAGACTATAAAGAACAAGGACTCTTAAATAATGAGAATAGGAATTCTTTCCAGAAATAAATCACTGTACTCTACATCGCGATTAGTAGAAGCTGCCGAGGAAAAAGGGCATGACGTAGAGGTTATTGACCACCTGAAATGTGACATCGTGATAGAGCAGGATAACCCCAAGATATATTATAAAAGTGAGAGGATTGATTACCTGGATGCCATCATTCCGCGCATCGGGGCATCGGTAACTTTTTACGGAGCGGCCGTGGTTCGCCAGTTTGAAATGATGGAAGTATTCAGCGCGGTACATTCCCAGGCACTTGTTCGGTCCAGAGATAAACTGCGAAGCCTGCAGCTTTTGGCCAGTTCAGGCGTTGGCTTACCAAAAACCGTGTTTACGAATTACTCCAAAGAGGTGAAAAAGCTTATTGAGTCGGTAGGCGGGGCGCCTCTTATCGTGAAGTTATTGGAAGGTACACAGGGGCACGGTGTGGTGCTGGGGCCGACCAAAAAGGCCGCCGAATCTATTATTGAAGCTTTTCATGCCATGAAAGCCCGTGTGATTGTTCAGGAATTTATTTCTGAATCCAAAGGTGCTGATATCCGGGCTTTTGTGGTAGATGGTAAAGTGGTTGGCGCTATGAAACGGCAGGGTAAAGAAGGGGAATTCCGGTCCAACCTTCACCAGGGGGGAAGCGGATCCCTAATTAAGCTCACCAAAGAGGAAAAGGAAGCTGCTCTGACAGCAGCAAGAGCCATGGACCTTCAAATTGCCGGGGTTGATATGCTTCAATCCGATCGTGGGCCTTTAATTTTAGAAGTGAATTCTTCCCCCGGGCTTCAGGGAATAGAGGTAACCACTAAAAAAGATATTGCGGCAACCATCATCAGCTATATCGAAAAAGCGGTTGAAGAGCGTAAGAAGAACCCGGCCCGCAAGAAAAAAGCGAAGAAGCATGCCTGAGTTTATTACCATTAATAAGCAGAAAATCGGGCTTGGGGAACAAAAGATTGTAAATCTTAACATCGCCCGGCTGCCAACTTACACCAGCATCGATTTACCCGTGTTGGTTTATCGCGCGCCCAAAGACGGACCGGTTTTGTTACTTACCGGAGGTCTTCACGGTGACGAAGTAAACGGGGTTGAAATTGTTCGGCGCATGATTGAGCGCGAGATCGTTATTCCTGAAAAAGGAACGGTTATCGCCATCCCGATTGTGAACATTTATGGCTTTATTCAGAACTCCCGGGGTTTGCCGGACGGGAAAGATATCAATAGAAGTTTTCCCGGAGCAAAAGGCGGTTCACTGGCTAAATTGCTGGCTCATACCTTAATGAAAGAAATTATTCCGGAAGTGGACTGTGGCATTGATTTCCATACCGGGGGTGCAGCACGGGCCAATTATCCTCAAATACGGTGTTCATTCAAAATAAAAAGAGCCAAAGAGCTGGCTACAGCTATGGGCGCTCCGGTTATGATGCATTCTTCGCTGATCTCCAAATCATTCCGGAGTGCGGCTCATAAAAAAGGAAAAGAAATTCTTGTTTATGAAACCGGGGAATCTCTTCGCTATGACGAAACCGGAATTGAAGAAGGCATTGAGGGCACTCAAAGACTCATGAAGTATCTGGGTATGATTACGAGTGCTCCGGAGCCAAATGAAACAAAAGTATTCAACAATTCTACATGGATACGAACCAAAAATGCCGGGTTATTTATCACCAAAGCTGAACTTGGGGAAGAGTTCAACAAACGACAAGTCCTGGGATCTATTAAAGATCCGTACGGGGAATTGAACTCCCGCGTTGTGGCTCCTCATGACGGCATGGTAATCGGCCTAAATAACTGTCCTGTAGTAAATAAGGGCGATGCCCTCATTCATTTTGCATATAACAAATAACGAACAAATACTGTGGAAATAGATTTATTATTTACCGCCATTAAGCCTTCCGATTGGAAGAGTGTATCCGATAACGGCAGCTTTAGTCCAGACTCCATTGAAGAAGCCGGGTATGTGCGATCTTTTACCGGAGAACATGCCGAAAAAGTAATCAATCACTACTTTGAAGGTGAAGAAAAACTGCTGTTGATTGTATTGGATCCGCTTCGCATACAGACGCCCATTAAGCACATCAAAGAAGACGGTTTCAGCTTTACAGCTATACAGGGAGCGGTTTCTATTGATGCCATTATCGACAAAATAAAGCTGAGTTCTGATAAAAAAGGAAAGTTCTCGCTTAACGTTAAACACTTCGATTGAGCAACGACCCGTCATATTGCTTCATCATTAATTGTGCTTCCAATGCATTTCGTGCTGAAGCTTTTTTCAGGAGTAAAGAAGCGGAGCTTGCGGATAAGTTTCCCGGGACTTCTTTCAAATACATAAGGAAAGATGATTCCATTGCTGAAATTGTCCGGGACAAGTCTGCGGAACATTCCCATATCATTGCTTGCGGTGGAGATGGTACCGTAAACCGGGTGGCTAACGGACTGATTGGCAGTGACAGTAAACTTGGGGTAATACCAATTGGTAGTGGAAATGATTTTGCACAGAGTATTGGCCT
Source organism: Gracilimonas sp. (assembly GCF_017641085.1). Classification (NCBI taxonomy): domain Bacteria; kingdom Pseudomonadati; phylum Balneolota; class Balneolia; order Balneolales; family Balneolaceae; genus Gracilimonas; species Gracilimonas sp. The sequence goes on from NZ_JAEPPI010000001.1 coordinate 1,144,651, forward strand.
GAACCATGATTTTGATAAGAATATTCGAGTGTTGAACCAGGAAACAACTAAACGAATTGATGTAATCAAGAGCGAATGGGGCTTTTTTATAAATACTTTCGGGATTGGCGTTGACGGGCTCACAAACTACTATGCATCTAAATCCGGCTATGGGAGTGGTTTTTTGCGTTACTTTTTGGGTGGACTGAACGCTTTATTCACATCCGAGCCCTTTAGAGCGAAAATTTCGATTTCCGGCCGTAATGATGCCATTGAACAAAAGGTGTGGATGGTGGCCGTGGCTAATGGGAAATCTGAAGGAGGGAAGTATCAAATTTCTCCGTCTTCTATTAATTCTGATGGTAAAGTTGAACTTATTGTAGTGAAGGCGGTTTCCAGAATCCGTTTAATTCTGGAGTTCCTCAAGCTATCCTTTGGTTTTTCCTTCAACAAGAAGATAGCAGATGAATATTCATTTACGGATAGCGTAATCATAAGCACAGACCGTTTGCTTAAGTCTCATGCAGATGGTGAACAAGTACCGGAAACCAACCATCACGTGTTTGAAGTTTTACCGGGAGCGTTAGAAGTAATTGTAGCTTCCTAAAAGTTCAGAAAAGCGCTTCATTAAATCTTCACTATTCCTGACTACTCTTAGGTAACTTCTAAATGGAAAGGAGGATACTATGAGAGGTCCGGTTAAAATAATCGATCGCAAAAATGATCTGAAACAAGGCTATTTAATCCGTCTGGAAATTGGCTTCATACTTTCGCTGCTCATTTTTATTTCTGCATCAAAACTAACAATTAAGCCTTCCGGAAACAGCGATATCGCAGTGGTTGATAAGCAAGAGGTTGTGTTTATGGAAGAAATCGTTCAAACAAAACAAGAAGTTAAAGCACCGCCACCACCAAGACCGATGATTCCTGTTGAAGTTCCCAATGATGAAATCATAGAAGATGAACTCATTGATCTTGATGCGGAACTGGATATGGATGCGGCCATCATGGAATTGCCACCTCCGCCGCCAAGAATGATTGAACAAGAGGAAGAAGAAGAAATCTTTGTGGTAGTAGAACAAATGCCGGAATTGATCGGAGGACTTGCCGCTGTTCAAAAGCATATAACTTATCCTGAAATGGCCCTTAAGGCCGGTATTGAAGGACGTGTTGTAGTTCAATTCCTAATCGATAAAGAAGGAAATGTTATTGACCCGGTTGTTGTACGCGGAATTGGAGGTGGCTGTGATGAAGAGGCTCTTAAAGCAGTGAAGAAAGTAAAATTCAAACCAGGTAAACAACGCGGACAACCCGTTATAGTACGCTACAGCTTACCGGTTGCATTCCGGCTTCAGGAAACAAACAGCTGATATTTTATCAAACCGAATAACTAAAATTGTAAGTGGGTAAAAGGAGTCTTGGGCAGAAATGTTCAGGACTCTTTTTCTGCGAGTCGGTTGATGGTGCTTTTTAGTTCGTCAAAACTGACGGGCTTTATCAGGTAATCAACAAAATCGGTGGTTTTTGCTCGCTCGCGATTTAAAGGATCAGAATTACCCGTGATGTAAATAACAGGTACGTTGTTTGATTTTTCGCGAAGGGCAGTCATTGCATCAATACCGTCAACTTCATCCTCAAGCATGATATCCATTAAAACCAGATCGGGATTGAGAGCATCGATCTTTTCAATAGCTTCATGACCTTTAGTAATAATTTCCAAAACCTCATAGTTCAGCCGCTCGATCATTTTAGAAAGAAGCAGGGACAAAACTTTATCGTCTTCAACAATAATAATTTTCATATCGCGAAAGATAGTTGATTTATATTAACTCAGCCAACTTAGTTATCGACAAAGTAAGAAGATTTTATAAGGCCATAGTAATTATAATATCGTAATACTATAGGATAAGTCATATAATTTATATTATGTAAAGTAATATTAATTTACTAAAACTACCTTCTTCCCTATACATATATTTTCTTCTAAGAAATCAGATCTAATTAAAATGAAATGCTATTAGTTTAGTCCGGCCAGTACTTCCTGAACTTTGGACAGGTTCGGTATTTTGCCTGAGTCTTCCAGTATTTCCTGGTGGGCTACTCTTCCCTCTTTATCTATTACAAATACCGACCGTTTGGATACGCCTTTCATTCCGAAGTAATCATCATACAATGAGTCGTACTTTGCGCTTACTTCTTTATTGAAGTCGCTTAGAAGCGAAAAGTTCAGATTGTTTGCTTCTTTGAATGCCTTTAAAGTGAAAAAACTGTCAATGCTGATAGCCAGAACTTCCGCATCCAAGGAATTATAGATTTTAAGATTGTCTCTTGTTGAACAGAGTTCTTTGGTACATACTCCGCTAAAGGCTAACGGGAAAAAAAGCAGAACTACGTTTTTATCTCCTTTAAAATCGGATAACGATACGTCTTTGTTGCTTGTGTTTTTCAGGGTGAATTCCGGGGCTGTGTTCATGCACGTTTATTATTACTGGTTATTGAAATCTTCGCTCTTGATAAATCGATAAGTCATAAAAAGAATTCCCACAGAAAGTAAGATTTCTGTAATCCAGATCAATTCAGGAGCCGTTCGGTTAAATACGAGCCAATATCCAAGGTATGCTATTCCAATACAGCTCAAACCGATGATGTAGTACCTTCTGCGGCGTTTGCGAGCCTGATTTATGGTGAAAACAAGAACGGTAACCGTAAGCGCCCCGCCCTGGTAAATGGCATTAATAAGGTCTTTTATAACCGTAAAATCGATGATGAGCGGAAAGAAAAGAAAACTTACAAAGGGTAATGCGGTCAGATACATCGGAAAGCGGGCAAATATAGGCTTCGACTCCCTGATGAGTACCAGAAGTCCGCTTATATAAAAGGTAACTGCTACCAGTTTCCCCCATTGAAAAAGGTTAATTGGTGCCTCCACTTGGAAAAGATCAAGCAGGTACGGAATGGATATGAATAAGGCAGCCAGGCTAAAATAAAGGTCCAGCATGGTTCTGCGCTGAATAAATCGCTTCAATAACAGGAAGCTAACTGTTCCGAAAGAAAACGATACAACTAAATCAATCCATTTAGCCGGTTCCATCAGCTTTCGGGATTTCTGCTTTCCAGCTCCCGCTGCATCTGCTTACTGTTTTGATAGGTAAGTACGAGATCAGCTATTTCCTTTAATGTAGCCCGTTCTTTACGCACCATTTGATTGGTAAACTCATACAAAGAAATAGTTTGCCTGCCTTTGGTAATCTCTCTCTCCCAATCAATTAGGTTTATGTTCTTAATCAGGTTTAAGATAGCAACCCGGTGTTTTGAAATTTTATAAAGCAGTTTCTGAATATCTTTAGCCAGCTCCTCATCTTTCTCAAAAGTCTCTTCCGGATCGGTGTAAGCATTCAGGTTGATAGGCCTTACGCTTTTAAATGCATCCTCAATCACTTCCCGATAATAATTTTGCTGGGCGTGATCCAGGAACATCAGGATTTCAGCGATGGAGCGTCTTCCGGGAGGAGTTTCATCATAAGGAACAGAATCAATTACATATTTGAGTGCTTCAGCCTCATGTTCAAGGTAAGCTACATCATCAATAAGGGAATCAATCTGGCTCTGTTTTATATCCATCTTGTAAGAGTAATTAGGTATTCCAGCTGGAAGATGCCGGGGTTGAATCATTTTTTTCCTGCTGCTCAATCATATCAACCAAAGACAATCCCGTGTTCCAGTCTTTGTCTCTATCTCTTACGGAGTGAATGTTATTTTCTTCCTGGAAATCCCAGAATGAACCAAACTGACGGTTCCTATAATTCTTCAGATACTCAAGACGATCGGCTACGTCTTCTTTAGGTACAAGTAAACGCTCTTTATCATAGATGGCATCTTCTCTGGACTCAAATACAATATCGTAATCCTTACTCATCACGATAGCTTCTTCGGGGCAAACTTCTTCGCAATACCCGCAATAAATGCACCGCAACATGTTAATTTCGAAAAAGTCAGGATACCTCTCCTTCTCATCTTCGGTCTCTTTGGCTTGCATGCTAATGGCAAGCGGCGGACAAGCACGGGCGCACAGCCCACAAGCTACACAACGCTCTTTGTTGTGGTCTTCAACCAAAACCGGACGACCCCGGAAAATTGCCGGTGGATCCCATTTCTCTTCCGGATAATTGAGCGTAAATGAGGGCTGAAACATTTGTTTAAAGGAATACCACATTCCCTTCAATATCTCAGGTAGATACAGTTTCTCAAGAAAATTGAGCTTTCGCTCATTCTTATAATTATCGCTTAGTGCGTTTACTGTAGGTTTTTCGAGATTCTTAGCCATTCAATTCGAATCGTTTTCGTGTCTGTATTAGCACTCAAAAATAAACCATTGTTGGGTTAGCATCAAAGTTATTTATGAGCTTTTCTATTTTATTTTTGGCGGAAAACCATGGTAATCGGAACGCCCAGGAACCCAAATCGTTCCCGAATTTTATTTTCAATGTACTTGCGGTAATTCGGGGGCAGTTCGTGTGGACTGTTCATGAAAAACTTAAATACCGGTGGATTGCTTTTAACCTGAGTAGCATAAGTGATTTTTAACTGCTGTCCCCTTTTCATAGGCAGGGGTTTCTCTCCCAGCATTTGCTCCAGGAAGTCATTGAAGTCCGGGGTGGAAATTTCTTTTCTGCGTTCGGCTATTACTTCATCAGCTACATCCAAAACGCGGTGAATCCGGGTTTTGTTCAGCGCGGAAATAGTCACGATTGGGACATAATAAAGCTGAGGAACCGAAGTGTAAATATAATCCTCAAACTCGCGTACGGTATTTGTGTCTTTTTCAGGGACCAAATCCCATTTGTTGAGAACGATAACCAAGCCTTTGTTAAATTTCTCCGCTTCTCGGATTACCCGTTTATCCTGAGCATCAAAGCCTTGCATCGCATCCACAATAAGAATGGCTATATCACACTCGCGTATGGCCCGATCGGTACGGATGGTGCTGTAGAACTCAATGTTCTCCTTTACTTTGGTGCGTTTACGCAGTCCGGCCGTATCTACAAGCAGGTATTCTTTGCCGTCATATTCCAGGTTACTGTTGATGGAATCGCGGGTAGTTCCGGCAATGTCGGTAACAATAGCCCTTTCGTCATTGAGTAAAGCATTAAACAAACTGCTTTTCCCTACATTTGGGCGACCGATAAAAGCCAATTTTGGAATATCATTCTCTTCTTCCGGCTCTTCTTCTTCCGGCAGTAATTCCACAACCCGGTCCAATAAATTACCGGTTCCCGTTCCGTTGATAGAGCTCACAGGAAACAGATCTTCAATGCCAAGTTCATAAAACTCGGTGGAGTTCATGCGTCGTTCTTCGTTATCAGCTTTATTACTAACCAACAATACGGGTTTATCCTGCTGACGCAATAAATTGGCTACAGCTTTATCGAGGGTGTTGATGCCATCCTTCACATCAACCACAAATAAAATAACATCAGATTCTTCGAGCGCAATGTGCACTTGTTCGCGGATTCCCACAACCATGACATTCATTTCGTCAGGAAGGTATCCTCCGGTGTCAATTACGGTGAAGTCGCGACCGTTCCAGAACGACTCTCCGTAGTGTCGATCCCGGGTTACACCGTACTCGTCGTGAACAATTGCTTTACGGGTTCCGATGAGTCTGTTAAATAATGTGGATTTACCAACGTTGGGGCGTCCTACAATGGAAACTACTGGGAGCATTTTAAGTCTTAGATTCTTAGATTAAACAAGCAATAAAGGTACGCATTATTCAGCACTATATTAACTATGCTTCAAAGCTTTTATGACAATCTCGGCTTCTTCGGCGCGCTCATTACCGCGTTCTCTCTGTTTATCTTTTTCATTTTGTGGATAGCGGGAATCGCAGGTATATCTCTCCCCTATGACGGCGGCCAAAAGAAAGGCAAAGACTGGCAGATTATATTAGCCGTTTTATTCCCACCCTATCCGGTTATCTGGTTAATTGTGGACATGTACCTGCAACGTAAATATATGCGTGAAGAGGAAAATTAAGCTCAGCTCTGATTAAAAAGGAACCACAGCTTGTACTCTATAGTACATATCCGATTTAGTATCGGTGAATAATTGTTGAGCCGGTTGAGCGACTCCAAAAGCGTGAGAAATGGATAACCCGGCTATGGAAATTTCATTTTTCAGTTCTGCTCCTGCTCCCCATCGTTGAATGGTTCCGGTTGCACCGGATTCTGAACGAGCGTCCCAGACAATCCCGCTGTCCGAAAACAGTGAAATGCTTACTCCTCCCAGTCGAACGAATCCCAATATCTGCGTCTGTAACGATGGTATAAATGGGATTCGGTATTCAATACTACCAAAAGCTACCTGTTTGCCGGTTACAAATTCCCGATATCCCCTGATTCGCTCATTATCACCAAAGAGCTGAAGTGGAATATCATTGGGCAGACTAATATCAACATTATCGTACCGGGAAAAGCCAATATAATTTTGAGGCAGATTATTGCCCCATTGAGATTGAAACCTTACTTCTAAAAAGATCCTGTTCAACCCAAGAAAAGGCTGAACGGTATAGCCATGAATATCAGAAGTCAGCGTTCGGGTATCCGATCCAAGAATTTTCTCGGAACCTTTTACGCTTAACCGAAGTCCGGTTCCATCCAGCGGATGGTAGCTGTTATTTTTCCAGGGACGCTGTTTCTTGATTTGCCAGCTTAGCTGAAGGTCTGTAACCGTTGCATTTTGCGGAGTAGCGAGATTCGGGTTTGATGTGAACCGGTTTTCTCCCATCGGATCAGTTGAATAATGCCGGAACCTGGCCGACCAGCTGCTGTATTGATAGGAAGAAGAAAAAACATCCAACGGCCAGTTTATGGCAATATCTGCTCCGGTGTACTCCTCAAACAGGAATTCTTCACCATAATACTGACCATTCTCCGGTATTTGGTATACCGAAAAGGTCAGTGTTGGGTAAAGCTGGTTATTGATATAGGATAGCGCCCCATAGGATTTATCCAGCGGGTCAGGAATGGAAAGCCAGCCTCCGCCTGAAATGGTATGTTTAGCCAGCGGTTCGGTCCAGTTAGAGGTTGCAAATATCCCCCAGTCGTTTGCATCGGAATAATAGGGAAAGCCAAAAGAAGCAACGTGTGTCAGATTTTGAAATGCATTGTAGGAATACCGGTCGGTAATTAAATCAGGATTTGGTTTAATATCTGAGGGAATTTCATTCGTTGGGGACTGAAGCCTCCAGCTGGCATAGGTTTGCGGAAGATTCAATTCCGGCTGATAGACTTCCCGTCCGGCAGAAACGAAATGCAATTTATCCTGTGTGCGGGTTTCTGAAGCCCCTATAACCAAATGCTCTTCACCGGTTGAGTCAAAATCAGCAACCCAGCCAAAGACTTCCCCTCCTGTAAACAGATTGGTAAACCGGGATTCAACACCGGATTCAAAATCATAAATAAAAACATTGGGGACTTCATCTCTCAAGGAAATGTAGGCTATTTTACTGCCGTCCGGACTTAGAATGGCCTTTCGGTTATCAACTTGTTCCGGGTCTATGGTTTTCTCTGATCTGGTTTTGGGGTCAATGAGGACCAAATTTCGATCTCCGGCATCAGTAAACCTGTGAACCAGCCAGGCATTTTCTTGTTCAATCCATAGGGGCCACAAGAGCTGAACATCCCCTGAGTAATCGGTCAGCTTCTCCTCTTTTCGGGTTTCCAGGTTCATTACAAACAGATTTCCGGTTCCTCCTTCATTGACGATATACCCAATTTGATTTTGGGATGAACCTGCAGCCGGGAATTTGGCTTTTCGGTTAACGGTAAGCCGGGTTTCTTTCTCTTTTTCTAAATCATACAAAAATACATCGTTGATCAGTGAAGAATGCTTCCCTCTTACCATTCTTGAATAAAGAAGGCGTTGTGGGTCCAGCCAGTTCAAATCAGAATTAATGGCTCCTTCCCCAATCAGTGTGTTCTGCCTGGATGAATCAGTTGAAGTGACGTACAACCTGCGTACCGGTCGGGACATGGACGTGAGAGACAGAACAGCCAGCAGGCTGTCATCTGGGCTTACTGCGGCATCAAAATAAAATTGTCCGGGAAAGCTGAATTCATCTGCATGGAGTGAATCGGTACGCTCCATTTGGGACGCAACCGTATTGTAATACACATTTACATGCTTTTGCCATCTGTCATAAAATCCGCTATAACCTCCATCTACTGTTTCTTCAAAGGCACTGCCAAAATCATGATACCTGATCAACCCAAACAACTTTTTTCGATGCTGCAACAGGTTTGCAAGAGAAGTATCACCATACTGCTCAGCAAAATAGCGCAGCTGTGAATTTCCCAGGGCATAAAGCAAACGTCCGTCCTCAATGGACTGACCGGAGCTGTAGTTCAGGTCGTCATCAAAAATTGCTTTACGCAACCAACGATCGCCCCGTTGAGAATCCCACTTTTCCGTTTCATATTGAGCCAGTCCTTCGGTCCAAAAACCGGGCAGTGGATTTGCAAAGGTATATTGAAGCAGGCCAAGTGGTGATTTCACCGCCTCAAAATGAAAAATATGAGCCAATTCATGCGCTATGACCTTTCGAAGCCACTTCTCCTGCCCCGTCCAGATTTCGCTGTAATCGTTTAAGTTTACCCAAATATTGGTGTACGGCCGGCTAAATGGTACCGCAAAGCCGTTATTGACTTCATCTTCGTCAGAAAGATAAATGCGTATTTTTTGATCGAAAGTAACTTCAAGATTTTTGGAAAGAGATTCATAGGTATGCTCTGCAATAGCAGCAGCCTCACCCTCAATCCCGGCAATCCTCTCCGGATACATAATGAGGAAATGCTCCGTTTCAGCTACCTGCCAATTTAGTTCGGGGTGATTTCGCCCACTGGTAGAATTAAAGCCCTGGGCGAGTAGCAGCTGAACTGAAAATGATATAGTGATGAATAGTATAGACTTCCTGAACAACGATCAGTAATTGAGTTCGGGTTATAATTCTGGATGAAATAATGAAATTAATCCGTTAATTGCTGTTGATTTCCGTCCTCAATTTGCTGTTGTTGTTCCTCTTCCACAAGCTTCCATTCTTCAACCAAATCGTTGTTCATATCTTTTAGAAAGCGGGATGGCTGTGTGAAATAATCGCCATAGGCTGATTGTGCCAACACCGGATAACTGAAGTATAGCATGTCTTTGGCGCGGGTTGCGGCTACATATAATAGTCGCAGTTCCTCGTCCAGCTGTTCCTCTTCCTCCACCGAATAAGCTGAAGGTATAATACCATCCAGGCACTGAATAATGAAAACGTGCTTCCATTCAAGTCCTTTTGCAGAGTGAATAGTACTCAGGATCAGTGGGGCTTCCTCCTTGGTTTTCTGCTCGGTATCTACCGCTGTTGCTGTGATGGGATCAAGGGCCAGTTCTTCCAGCATTTTTGGAAGCGATGTAAAGCTTTCCGAAACGTTAATGAAAGCTTCTAAGTCTTTAAGGCGCTTAGGATAGTCGTCGTACCGATCTTTGCAAAAATCACGGTAATAATCCACAACCAACTCCACAACTTTAGCCACTGAATGATCATTTTCTTTCAGAGCAATTAGAAGTTTACTGAGGACTTTAAGCTGATCGATATATGATTGACTCGTGGTGTCAGACAGATCCAGTCGGTACGGATTTTTGGCAAGGCGAATCCATTCAAATAAATCCTGGGCCGTTTTTGGGCCAATTCCATCAAGCAGCATTAGCACACGGTTCCAGGCAATGGTATCCATAGGATTGACCAGCACCCGGATATGCGCCAGCACATCTTTAATATGCGCAGCCTCGGTGAATTTTTGCCCCCCGTATTTCACAAACGGAATATTCTTTCGATTCAGCTCCACTTCCAGATCAAATGAATCGCGCCCATTACGGAACAACACCGCCATTTCATTAAGCTCCATCTCCTGTTCTCTGAGCTGCAACACCGCCTGGGTTATAAAACGGCTTTGATCGTGCTCGCTGGAAGATTGTACCAATGCAGGCAACTCACCGTCTTTAATCTCTGAATAAAGTTGTTTATCAAATTTGAAGCTAGCTTGATTAAGCAGGTTGTTGGCTACATTCAGAATTTGTGGGGTTGAACGGTAATTTTCTTCCAGTTTAATCAGTTTAGTGCCTTCAAATCGCTCCGGGAAATCCATGATGTTTTGGTGATCTGCTCCCCGGAACGAATAAATGCTCTGAGCATCATCCCCAACTGCCATCACGTTGCCATGTACACTGGAAAACAGCTCTGTTAACTCCGCCTGTAGTTTATTGGTGTCCTGGAACTCATCCACCATTACGAACTGATTCTGCGAGGCTACCTTAATCCTTATATCCTCATGCTGTGTAAGTAATTGGCGTGTTTTTATAAGAAGATCGTCAAAGTCCATTACATAGTTCTTCTCCTTATACTCATGGTATGCCAAACCTACCTGCTCGATCTTTTCTTCCTGTTCCAGAAACTGAGGATATTGCTCCTGTAAAACGACCCTCAAATCGAGATGTTTATTGATGCAGGTACTGATAATATTCAGCAGCGTATTTTTGTTGGGAAACCTTTTCTTCTTTTTGTTCAGCTTCAACTCGGTGCGTACAAACTGAATGACCTCCAGTGCATCGGCAGTATCTATAATGGTGAAATTGGAAGGATAACCGATGATCTCTGAATGCCGGTGCAACAGCAGGCTGCAATAGAAATGAAAAGTCCCCCCTTGCACCTGCTTGCAACGCTCGTCAAGTATATTGCTTGCCCGGTTCAGCATTTCTTTTGCGGCCCTTCGGGTGAAGGTAAGAAGCAGAATATTGGATGGCTTTACGCCGCTTTCCACCAACCGGGCTACACGGTGGACTAACGTCCGGGTTTTTCCCGTACCTGCTCCTGCTACAACCAATGCCGGGCCTTTTTCATGGAAAACCGCATCCAGTTGCTGTTTATTTAGTAAATCAGCATACGGAATGGAATAGTCTTCCGGTCGTTTTCGGGGCTCTTCTTTTTTGAGAACGAATTTTTTCATGCTTCGAAGATAGCAATCTGAAGGTATATGTAAAAATTATGTATTAACTATTGACTGCTTTCTAAATAATATGTAAATAATATGTGTAATAATTTAAGGAGAGTCGATATGTCAAAATCAGTACAGTTACCCCTGTTTACAGAAGATGTCAGAGTGAATGAGTTTCTCATTCTTATCGAGCCCCCTAAAAATGTGACCGATTATGTGTCCATTTTACAGAAAGAGCTTAAAGAGGAGTTTGGTTCGTTTAAATCTGGGGAGTCGAAGGCGCATATCACCGTCAGTAATTTTTTGGTGACTCAAAAACGAATGGATGATGTGCTTGCTAAAGTACAAAGAAGAGTTTCTCTGTTCTCAACATTTGAGATGAGATTGCAAGACTTTAAAGTATTTGAGTCTGGGAATACCTTTTATATAGGTGTTCAATCCTCTCATACATTCAATTCCCTGATCAGTGAGTTTAAATCCATAAAGAAAGAAGTGGTGAAAACCACCAAATTTTACAGCAGTGACCCTCCGCATTTGCCCATCGGTCAAAACTTTAATAGCATGGTATTTAGTCAAATAAAAGACAGATACCTGGAAAAGCCGTTTTTCTATACTTTTGATGTTAGAAAGCTGACGGTACTCACCCGAAGTAATTCCAACGAAAACTATGAGTTTTATTCTCACTTAAATCTTCAAAATTAGTTTTTGAAGGATTTAAAAATGAAATCATTGCCCAAGTAAGGTTATTTCCATCACCCCGTTTCTGTCCTAAACTAAATATGTACCCTACAATGGGAAACGGAATGATGGAAGAAACGGCACTCCATCATTCGGCTAATTTTGATCAATGCTAAATGCATTATATATGAGAGACGGGTGATGGATGATATAGATTTATACAATTAACAGAATTGATCTCATTTCCACCATTTTAGTCTTTCCTTTTCTGCCTGTCGCCTGATATATTCCGTCCTCAAAATTATAGGGTTCAATTAATAAGTAAAGCATTAGATGATTAACGAACCTTCGTTAGCACCGCGGGAATTTGGATGGATTGAAGTCGTTTGCGGCGGCATGTTTAGCGGAAAAACCGAGGAACTGATTCGCCGGGCAAAACGAGCTCACATTGCAGGACAAAAAGTAGTGGTGGTCAAACCCGCTCTCGACAAACGCTACAGCGAGAACGAGGTAGTATCTCATAATGAAACCGCCCTTCCCAGCATTTTAGTAGATACGGCCGATCAGATTGTACTACTTACCGGAGATGCACGTGTTGTGTGTATTGATGAAGCCCAGTTTTTTGACGACCGGGTTGTGGATGTGGCAAATACATTGGCTAACGATGGTAAACGAGTTATTGTAGCCGGGTTGGATATGGATTTCAAAGGGCAGCCATTTGGTCCCATGCCCTATCTGCTGGCTATTGCGGAATATGTCACCAAATTGCATGCTGTATGTGCCGAGAGCGGAACCATGGCCCACTACTCCCAGCGGGTAGTTGAAAAAGAAGGACAGGTACTGGTTGGGGAATACGATGCTTATGAACCCCGGGCCCGTCACTGCTTCCGCCCGCCCGTTGATCGGCGACGTGGCCGACCGATTAAGCCATTTATGAATCCGGCTGTAAAAGAAACTGAAGAAGAATCTACCGACGAAACAGAAGAAATAAACTCAGAGCACACCTAATGGATATTATACGCGGTATCATTGGAATTGTAAGCCTGCTTGGGCTTGCGTTCGTTTTTAGCAACAGCAAAAAAAATATAAACTGGAAACTGGTTGGAATAGGCATCGGAATACAATTTATCCTTGCCATTTTCATTCTCAAGGCGGATGTATTGGCCGGATTTTGGGCACCTTTAGGTTGGCCGATGATTCTGTTTCAAAAGGTGGCCAGCTTTTTTGTTGTCGTCCTTAATTACACCACCGAGGGTGCCTCTTTCATTTTCGGAAGGTTAGGTCATGGCCCTGAACACGAAGACAGCCTGGGTGTGTTTTTTGCCTTCCAGGTACTCCCTACCATTGTCTTTTTTGCCTCATTAACCGCCATCCTCTACCACTACGGGATTTTGCAGTTCATTGTAAGGATGGTGTCTAAGGGAATGCAGAAATTGCTTGGTACTTCCGGAGCAGAGACCTTATCGGTGGTATCCAATATATTTGTAGGGCAAACAGAGGCACCGCTGGTTGTTGAACCTTTCATTAAGAAAATGACCAAGTCTGAGCTCTTCGTGGTGATGACAGGTGGGATGGCTACCATTGCCGGTGGCGTAATGGCCGCTTATGTAGCTATGCTGGGCGCTCCCTTTGCTGAAGCCAATGGATTAGAGATTCAGGTTGCCCAGCAACTTTTTGCCGAGCGGCTTCTGGGGGCAAGTTTAATGGCCGCTCCTGCTGCACTTGTTATTGCTAAGATCCTATTTCCGGAAGATGGCGAACCCGTTACCAAAGGTGATGTTTCCATGAATGTTGAGAAAACAGATGCCAACGGAATTGATGCTGCAGCATCAGGTGCCGGAACCGGACTTCAGCTTGCATTGAATGTAGGTGCCATGTTATTAGCGTTTATCGCTCTACTTGCTATGTTCAACGGTATTTTAGGCTGGGGAAGTGATATTACCGGCATTACCGGTTTACTGGGAGAAAGCCTCACCATCGAAATGATGCTGGGCTGGGTTTTTGCCCCCATTGCCTGGCTGATTGGTGTACCTTGGTCAGATGCCGTGAATATGGGGTCACTGTTGGGTACCAAGATTGTATTGAATGAGTTTGTAGCTTACCTGAAATTAGCTGAAGGCGTAAGTGCCGCACAGTTATCCCCTAAAACAATAGCGATGGCTACTTTCGCGTTGTGTGGTTTTGCCAATTTCTCTTCTATAGCCATACAAATTGGAGGAATTGGAGGGTTAGCCCCCAGCAGAAAATCTGAACTGGCAAAATTTGGAATTAAGGCTGTTTTTGCCGGAACTTTGGCTAACTTAATGACCGCTACATTCGCGGGAATGCTCTTTTAATCAGAACAACTAACCATCAAGAAAACTAAATTACTATTCGCAATGGCGAACCAAACGTATCGATTATTCTTAAGTCTGTTTCTACTATGTGTTGTCCCCTCTTTAGTATATGGACAATCAAAAAATGATAAATCCGTCGTTGGAAAAGTCGGTAATCAGGAAGTGACCTATGCTGAACTGAAAAAGAATTACAGTAGTGGTTCTTCTGAAGATCCAACACTGGATGATCTTGAAAGTTTCCTCCCTATTTACCTCGATTATAAAGCCAAATTACTGGCAGCCAAAGATCAGGGATATTTCGAGGATTCAGTTTTGGTAGCTGAGCATGAGTCGTATGTGAAGCAGGCGGCCTATGCTTTTTGGCTTGAAAATGAAATTAAGCCGGCTGCTTTTGATGAGTTCAAAAAACGGGCAGAAATGGAACTCAAAACTTACCATATACTGGTTGCTGTAGGTCCTGATGCCCCTCAACCGCAAGTTGACGAGGCGTTATCTAAACTGAAACAAGCCCGGCAAGAAATCACCGACGGAGTGCCCCTTGATGAAGTAAACGAAAAATATTCTACCGTTAGAGGGGGCCGCAGCATGGGTGGAGATATCCCGTGGATCTCAGTTGGCCGAACGGTTCAGGAGTTTGAAGATGTGGTATATGGACTGGAAGTCGGTGAAATATCAGAGCCCTTCAAAACTCAGTTCGGATACCATATTGTATTATTGCAGGATAAAAGAGAACGAACACCGGCCCGACTCGTTAACCATATTTTTGTTCGCGGAACCGGAGACTCAACCGCTTACGATAAGATCCATAACGCATATAATGCCTTGGAAGACGGACAGCCCTGGAACCTGGTGCTTAACCAGTTTACTGAAGACGGTGCCTCCAAAAGAAGCAATGGACGAATTGGTTGGGTGAGTTACCGCCAGAATTTTGCTATGGATTTTGTTGAGGCTGTTGTAAGTCAGGATCCTTCCGAACCTTATTCTGAGCCGGTTAAAACCAACTACGGTTACCATATCTTTAAGATAGATTCAGTTGAAACTTATGCCTCAGAAGAAGAGCGAAACCAGGCTTTGATGGAGCAGCTGGGTGATACCCCCTACTTCGAAGAGAGTAACCAGTTTGTTGTGGAATTCCTTCAGAAGAAATTTGACGATAAAAAGCACTTTGAAGCCGAAGACTTGTACAAAGAATGGATCATGGCTTTTGACAGCTCTGAGATTTCCTCCCTTCCGGAGCAACCTGCAGGACTTGGAGATGAAACGGTGTACACGTTCAACGGGGAAGATTACTCACTCGATGATTATCATGCTTTCATTCAAAATACATATGGCGCCAGAACGGCCAATGCTTACAGAAGCAACCTGTTGAATGAATATGCCCTGAAGGTTGTGGACAATAACATCATTGATCTGACCCTTGAAAAATATCCTGAGTTCAGTAAACAGTCGGAAAGCTATCTGAACGGATTGGTGGTTTATAACATCAATGAGGAAAACATATGGAGTCCTGCCACGGTAGATACTTCCCGTCTTCGTTCAATCTATGAAGAGAACATTAGTAAATATCAGTACCCGGAGCGTCCCTTCTACTATTTGATGACAGCCCGCCACGATTCAACCCTGATGAAAGCCAAAGACTTTGTCAATAACGGCGGTTCTCCCGACAGTGTGAAGGTCAGAATTGACAGAGTCGGAGTTTCAGCAGATTCTACCACCAACTTTACCCAGGAACCTTTTGACCGGCTCAGTGAAATGGAGATCGACAGCTTTTCAGAAACCTTCGAGTACAACAATATACGCGGGATATTTTGGCTCGAAGATCGCCTGCAGGCTCGAAATATGACTTTTGATGAAGCCTTCAATCGTATTCTGGCGGAATTTCAACCGCAGCGTGAAAAGGAATGGCTGCAACAACTGCGTGACAAATATAATGTGAAGGTTCACGTTAAAAAGCTTCGCAAAGCTTTCGATAAAGACGCATAACACATGGTAAACATCCGCTGTATTTTTCTTTTTACTTCCCTTCTGCTGTTGGTATCGGCATGTAAACAGGATTCCGGCTCTGAGCCGGTTGTACTTGCAGAGGTCGGCAATCAACAGCTTACCAAAGAAGCGGCCAAAACGGAGATCCCTGCTCACATTTTTGAGTCGGATAGTATATCTGCTTATCTGAATTACAGGGATGAGTGGGTCCGACGACAGGTTATCTTGCAGGAGGCTGAACGCCTGAATTTCACCCAGCGCAAGGGTGTGCAGGAGAAGTTGCAGCGCATTCGTGAAGAGTACATTCTCCAGGCTGTTCAGGATTACATCATTACCGAGTTTGAAGGCGATACAGATGTAAGCGAACAGGAAGCCAGAAACTACTATCAGCAGAACAAAGATAAGTTCACTCTTGATGAACGTTATGTGCGTTATCGGCACCTTATAGCCCGTAGTAATTCGGATGCCGAACGGGCCAAACGCGATCTTATGCGTGGTATTGAGTGGGAAACAGTGGCCCAGGAATATTCAAAATATCCCGATCTTAAAATAAGGGAATCGGAACGCTTCTGGCCTATTTCCATTGCCGGCGGCGATATCTCTATGCTGAACCGGTATTTGAACATCATCGGCCCTTCAGAAATTTCTCCTACGTACCGTTCGGGCAATGAATATCACTTTGTACAGTTATTGGATGAGCGGCCGCAAGGAGATCATCCGGATTTAGACTGGCTGATCGGCCAAATTGAAGAATGGCTGACCCTGGAAAAGCGCAAAAGAGCATTCAACACATACGTAAAGAATCTTTATCTTCAGGGGCAGGCTAATAATGAAATTAAAATTCATAACGTTATAAACGAAACGAATACAGCAGTGGACGATTCTACTGTTTCACTGAACCAAATTAATCAATGAAGAATAACTACTTTTTATTACCCCTCCTTTTTCTATCTCTAATTCTCACATTTAATACTCAAGCTCAGCAGCGTCAACTTGCAAATCAGATTGTTGCCCACGTAAACGACAATATCATTTTAAAGTCTGAAATTGACCAGAGTGTAGCAGATTATATGCGTCAGGCGCAGGTGCAAGGCCAGCAGGTTCAGTTCAGCAAAGAACTTTGGTACGATTTTCTTGAGTCTGCCATAGATAATTACTTGCTATTGGAAAAAGCCCAGATTGACTCCATTACTGTTTCTGATGAGGAAGTTGAACTCAGAATGGATCAGCGTATTCAGCAGTTGGTTAGGCAGGCCGGTAGTGAACAAGCACTTGAACAGGCTTTTGGGAAATCGTTATTACAACTCAGGGCCGATTTCCGCTCAGACTTCCGCGAGCAGATGATTGCCAGCAAAGTTCAGCAACAAAAAATGCAGTCCATTACGATCACCCGACCTGAGGTGAATGAGTTTTTTGAAAGCATACCGAAAGATTCTCTTCCCACCATCCCGGAACAAGTTGCATTATCACAGATTGTGATTATTCCGCCTGCCAGAGGCGATGCCGAACAGCGGGCCTTCGAATTTGCCCAGCAACTTCGTGACTCTATTGTAACTCATGGGAAGTCGATTGAGGAATTAGCCCGCCGGCACAGTGATGATCAGGGTTCAGGCCGCAGAGGTGGTTTGCTACCTTTAATGGGACTTGATGAATTGGTTTCGGAATACTCGGCAGCAGCCTCTGCACTTAAACCGGGAGGAATCTCCAAAGTAGTGGAAACTCAGTTTGGTTATCACGTGATCCGACTAAACCGCAGGGTTGGCGACCAGATTGAAACCAATCACATTCTAATTTCAGTAGATTCTGAAGAGCTGGATGAAGACTATGCGATTGAACGGCTGAATGCTATCCGCGACAGTATCATGTCTAATCCTGATGTTAAATTCGCAGATGTGGCCCGCAAATTGAGTGAAGATCCATCAACAGCCAATCTTGGTGGTAAAATATTTGATCCACAAAGCGGTGAACGGCTTATCCCTCTCAACCGTTTGGATCCTGCAATGTACAGAGTTGTTTTGCTAATGGACGAAGAAGGATACATCTCTGAACCCAAGTCGTTTAATCTGCAAAGTCAGAATAAGAAGGCATACCGGATTGTACGATTAGATCGCCAGATTCCCGAGCATATTGCGAATCTGAAGCAAGATTATGAGCGCATTAAAAGTATCGCCCTACAGCAGAAACAGTATCGCATCATGCAAAAATGGATGCAGGAATTACGGGAAGATATATACGTAGAATATAAAATCGACGTACCGGAAATGGAGAATAGTTTATGAGCACCGATGTAAAAGATCCGGTTAAGTTAGCGGATGAATTCCATGCGGTTTTTCATCAGATAAAAAAGGAAATACACAAGGCTGTTATTGGTCAGGAAGATATTATTGATCTTCTTTTAATCAGCCTTTTTTCAAGAGGTCATTGTGTACTTATTGGTGTTCCGGGATTGGCTAAAACATTGCTTATCAGGACGTTAGCAGAATCACTAAATCTTTCCTTCAACCGAATTCAGTTTACCCCCGATCTTATGCCCGGTGATATAACCGGTACCGAAGTAATCGAGGAGAATAAGGACTCAGGCCGTAAGGAGTTTACCTTCATTAAAGGACCTGTGTTTGCCAATATTGTACTGGCTGACGAGATCAACCGGACCCCTCCTAAAACCCAAGCTGCCTTACTTGAGGGGATGCAGGAATACCACGTTACCACCGGTGGTAAAACCTATGATTTGGATACGCCTTTCTTCGTATTGGCTACACAAAACCCCATTGAGCAGGAAGGAACCTACCCTCTTCCCGAAGCGCAGCTCGACCGGTTTATGTTCAATATCTGGGTTGATTACCCTTCTCTCGAAGAGGAAAAAGAAATTGTGAGCAAAACTACGGCATACCAGGATATCAACATAGAAGCGCTGGTTACCAAAGAGAAGATCAAGGAACTTCAGGCGTTGGTGCGTGAAGTGCCTGTACCTGAAAACGTACTTGATTATGCGGTGGAATTGGTATCTAAAACCCGCCCCGGTACCGATATGGCTCCTGATTTTGTAAATAAGTACATGAGCTGGGGTGCCGGTCCGCGAGCCTCTCAGTTCTTGATTTTAGGGGGCAAGGCAAGAGCGCTCTCTCAAGGCCGCTATCATGTTACCGAAGATGATATCAAAACGCTGGCCATTCCCGTTTTACGACATCGCATAGTTAATAACTACGCTGCTGAAGCCGAAGGTTACACGACCGTTAAGCTGATTGAAATGCTTAAAGAAGAATCCTGAACATCATAATGAGGGATTAATGTGGACTTTCAGGGTTTCCAACATATACTTCCACCGGTTGTAATTATACTTCTTTCCATTGCGTTGGTGGTTCTTGCATGGGCTTCATACCGAAAGTTCAGTAGTATTCCTTCCATCGGGCGTTGGGCGCTTATCAGCCTGAGAGGTTCTGCCCTGCTTATTGTTCTGTTGCTTTTGCTTAACCCCTATTTCTACTCTTCCCGGCAGGTTGATGTAAAACCATCCATTGCTGTTTTTTTGGATAATTCGGAAAGCATCGGGATTACTAAAGGGGAATACGAAGGCCTCAGTTCCTACAATCAGCTCCTGAATACTCTTAATTTTGACGCCATTCCTGATGTAGAATTTAGATTCTTTGCGATTGGTGAACAGATTTCCAATTTTGATCCTGACTCGTTAAATGCTTCAGAAACCCAAACCAACCTTGCTGAGCCTATAAAGTCTATCCTCGAAATGGAAGAGCAGGTTCAGGCCGCACTTATTATTTCTGATGGGATTATCACTTTTGGCCGGAATCCGTCCATAAATGCAGCCAATTCCTCTATCCCCCTCTACACTATTGCGGTTGGTGATACTTCGAGCGTTCGGGATGTTTCGATTTCCAACATCCTTACCAATACCACGGGATATACGAATACCAATCATATCATTGAAGCAGAAATCTCACAGTCCGGTTTTGCGAATAACACGGTTATTGTTTCAGTCTTGTCCGGTGATGAAGTGCTGAATGAGCAGCAGGTTAGCTTTGATACCGACAATCAGGTAAAACAGGTTCAGTTTGAGCTGGAACTTACCGAAGAAGGCCTTAAGCAGTATGAAGTCCGCGCTACACCTTTGCCTGACGAATGGACGGAATCAAATAACTCCCGTTTGTTCACCATTGATGTGTTGGACAGTAAAGTGAAGATTTTGCATGCTGCTTTTCAAATCCATCCCGATGTAAAAGCCATTCGTTCTGTCATCAATGAAGATGAAAACAATGATTTATCAACTCTTACCTGGCTTGGTGGCAATCGTTATGTAGAGGAAATGCCCGAAGAGGATGAGTTTAACCTGATCATCGTGCATGGAACCCCTCCTTCAGGACTTAATCTTTCTTTTCTGAGTACGATTACTGATACTCCGACCATTTTCTTTGAACTGAACAGCCGGTCGGATCTCGGATACGAGGAGATTGAAACCCTCAGGCTTTTGACCCCTCAAAATAACCGGGTTGCCCAGGTTCGGTTAAATCAGATATTAGATCAGGATGAACAACCTATTTTAGAACTGCCGGAGATCAATTTAAACGATACCCCTTCTCTTTATTCTGTTCTAAGAAGTGAAACTTCTGACCTGCAAAGCACGGCATTATATTCTATCAATTTTGATGGTATTAATACAGAATCACCGGCAATTGCAGTGTTAGAACAAGGGAATATCCGTCGGTCTCACGTGCTTCCGTGGGGATGGTATAAATGGGTTCAAAGTACCAATTCAATGGAGAGGGAATATGCATCTACATTTATTGCGAACCTGGTATCATGGACATCCAGTGATCCCGATAACAGAAAACTTCGCATAGCTCCCGCCAAAAAGACTTTCAGCACGGCTGAAGCTCCTGTAATTAACGCAAGCCTTCGCAATGAAAGAGGTGACCCAGAAGCGGAAGGGATTATCGAAGTCCAGTTGAATTCAGAAGCCGGCACAGCCCGATCTTTTAATATGGAAAGCCTTGGAAATGGAAATTACAGCCTTACCCTGCCCCGGCTATCAGAAGGATTGTACAGTTATCAGGCAACGGCCCGAAAAGGTGAGCGGGAAATTGAGTCTCAATCCGGTGAGTTTCTGGTCTCAAATTCGAGCTCAGAGCTTACCAATACCCTTCGTGATGATGCATTATTGAAAACCATTTCAGCCAATTCAGGCGGTCGCTTCTTCACATATAAGGAAGCTTCAGCAGTGTGGGACAGCCTTCGGGCGGCTAATGTTCTGCAGACCCGAACACAAACGGTTGAAAATTATACCTTCCCCGTGCGTTCCTTTTACTGGTTTGCCATTGTTTTACTGCTGTTAGGTAGCGAGTGGCTGCTTAGAAAATACTATTCGCTTCCTTAATAGGATATTCTCTCCACAACGGGGTCTTCCCCTTCCGCAATAGTTACGATAAAAATATCTCCGTAGGCTTTTTCATTAATCTGTTCGAACCGTTGTTCGCCTATCGATAAGTTTACTAATAAAGGCGTAGTATTCGAGTGGCCTACAATTAAAGCAGTACTCCCTTTGTTTGTGTCGATGATGGACTGAACAAGAGCCTTTGGATCATCTAAACCATATTCCCGGATTTCAAGCTCCAAACTGTCTGCGATGGGAGAAGCCGTCTCTTTGGTTCGATAGTACGGAGTACTGTAAACGGCAGAGACTTTATGTTCTTTGAGTAAGATGTCTGCAAGTCGCACCGCCCTTGATTTTCCTTCTTCACTTAAGTGGGGATTACGGGTTCCATCGTCCATTTTTTCGGCATGGCGGACGAATATGAGGGTGGTTTCTGTGGCAGTGTTTTCTGTAGATTGAGCAAAAACGTTTAACGTAATCAGTAAAATGCCGGCTATAAGGAGTAGCTTTTTCATCAGGTCAGATAGGTTAAAAGTTGAGCTAACCTACGGAAGTCTTTTCAATTATGTTTCTACAGAACATAAAAAAGGCCGCCCTCCCGGCCGACCTTTTTTGACAGTTAGTAATATTTGGGTTATTACTTTCTTGCTAATACAATGATAAGACCTACGATAGTTAACAGGCTCAATCCAAATAAAATTGGAATGAGAAACGACTTGGGTTTGGCTTCATCTCTCCAGGTCATAATTTCCGTGTCAATGGTTGAAATCTGATTCATGGTGAGTACTTCACCTTCCTGAACAAATTTGCCCCAGTCTTTTTTGATTTTACCATTCCAGAAGTCATAAAAAGACTGGAAGTCAGCGTAGTTTTCATCTGTAATTACTTTCTCGCGACTGGCATCGGTTGCCTTGCTTACGAATTGCTCAATAGACTTATAGAAGCTCTCATTGCTGTCAAAGGCACCAAGATCTACATTATTCTTTTCCAGGTAACTGTCCATGGAAGCCCACATGTTTTTAGATGCACTTGCTTTCCAATCGCCCAGCTTATCTTCTATGTTGTTCTCCCACTGGCTGGCTTTGTTACCGGCATAAATGCGGGTCAGGTCATCACCAATTTGGTTCCATACCTCTGAAAAGCGATTCTGAACCACGTACATTCTCAGATAGTCTTCGGTTTGCAGCGCCCCGTTATCAGCTTTCAGAATCTGAATATTTTCTTCTATTACAGATTCAATAACATGCAGTGGATTGTCTTCTTCCTGTAATGCTCTCGGGCCATTTTCTTCGGTGAATTCAGCCAGTGCTTTACCCTGCAGGTCTTTGTATGTAATGAACAGAGAATCGATCATATTGAGTACGAATTCATCCCGCTCCTCCATACTTTTGCGATAACGCTCAACAAGTTGGGAAAGATCACTTTCACTCTCTTCAGAAGCCAGGATTGCGTTTCTGAGGGAATCCGTCCGCTCGTTTAAATTTGCAATCTCTGATTTGTAGGTAGACAACTCATTGGAAAGCTGCGTAAGCTTCTCGTTTTGATTTTCAATAATCAAAAGCTTGTGTTCAGCCGCGCGGGCTCTTTGTTTGAGCTCTTCAATTGTGCTTTCATACGTTTCAGGATACAGAGCATTATCTAACAGTTGCTCATGGTCTTCGTTATAATAAGCGAAGTCTTTAATCTCGCTGCGCAAACTGTCAATCTCCTTAACGGTCATTGCTTCCGTTATGGAAGATTTCAGTTCAGCATATCTATCTTCAAAGTTCTTTTTAACCTGGTAGTCTGATGTCTGTGCTGATATGGAAACACTTCCTACAGCAAGCGCAATCAATACTAAAGTAGCTGTATAAAACCGTCTCATGATTGTTCCTCCTCTTTTTTATCGTTCTTTTTAATGCCATTCTCATTTAAGCTTACAATCTCATTGGTTTCAATTTTCACCAACTGAACAACGCCATCTCTCATATTAAAAGCCGGTTCAGAAATTCTTTCTTCTGAAACCTTAATTTTTTTCTTCAGCTTTAGCGATCCGTTCCCGGGTTCCATCACATATACATTCTTAAACTGATTAGCGGTGATGAAGTAAAAGCCTTCCGCATTTCTGATCAGGCGGACTTCCTTTATTTGATGGGTACTGTCATTCTCTCCAAATTCTTTTTTATGGAATGGAGCCACATTAAAGGTAATGCCATGACGGACATCAGTTACCGTTCCATCATCATCCGGGGTCAGTACAGATTCGATTTGGTGGGCATAGTTCACATTTTCGACCACAAACGTCTTGCAGGCTGTGCCTAACATCACGATTGAAGCCAACAAAATAATCGGAATAAGTTTTTGGGGTCTCATTTTCGTGTCCTCAATTACTATTAGTTGTTCAAGTAATTGTAGTCACGATATCGAATATTGTTCCGGCTACTCGATAAGAATACTTTCTACCGGTACATTTGGGGTGAGTTGATCCCGTCCATTCAGAAAGGAAAGCTCGATTATAAAGGAATAGCCTACTATTACACCGCCAAGCCGCTCAATCAATTTAGAAGCCGCCGAGGCCGTCCCTCCTGTAGCAATCAGATCATCATGGATGATCACTTTGGCTCCTTCAAAAATGGCATCCTCATGAATTTCGACCTGATCTTCACCGTACTCCAGAGCGTAGGTTTCCGAAAGAGTTTTGGCCGGAAGCTTTCCGGGTTTGCGAACCGGCACAAAACCGGCGTTCAAATCCTGGGCAAGATTGGTTCCGAACAAAAAACCACGGGATTCCAGCCCCACCACATAATCCACCGATTTATGGCGAAACGGTTGAGCTAGCATGTAAGAAGTAAGTTCAAGCGCCCGTTTGTCCTGCAACAGCGTGGTGATATCCTTAAACTGAATTCCTTCTTTGGGAAAATCCGGGATGGTTCGGATGGTTTCGGATATAAAATCTTTTATGCTTTGCTCTACTTTTTTCATTCAAATAGGATTAAGTTCGCGCCAAGGTAGTTAATTCGAAGGATAGCAATCAAGTTTTATGAGTGAAATTGAAGGACAAGTTTGGCAGAAACATCATCGATTTATGGCCCGAGCTTTTATGCTGGCCGAACAGGCTTTTGATGAAGGCGAAGTGCCCGTTGGAGCTGTCGTTGTTCGGAATGATCAAATAATTGGGAAAGGCTATAATCAGGTTCAGCGATTGAACGATCCGACGGCACATGCTGAGATGATTGCCATCTCAGCCGCTTGCGAAACCATGGACGAGAAATACCTCAGCGAATGCACTTTGTACGTGACTCTTGAGCCCTGCCCAATGTGTGCCGGTGCGGCGGTATGGAGTAAGCTTGGTGGAATTGTATTTGGCGCATCAGATGCCAAAGCCGGAGGCTGCGGTAGTGTTTTCAATATCTCATCGAATAAAAAACTCAATCACCAGGCAGAAGTGATACAAGGCGTGATGGAAGCTGAATGCGAGCATCTGATGAAGGCTTTTTTTAAGGATCGGCGTGACTAATAAAATTCCTGTTTTTAACTAAAAATTAGTACTATCCGCTGACTATTCAATATCAGGAGAGCCACTTTAACCTATTCAAGTTGACATGGCTGGCGAACAAGAAAAAAACGGAATAACTACCTGGTTTTGGGTGGTTGGATGGGGTGCTCTTCTCTGGAATTTACTGGGTGTAATGTCTTACATCATGACGGTAACAATGAGTCCTGAAGTGATGGCTGAACTGCCCGCCGCACAACGAGAACTAATGGCTAATACACCGGCTTGGGCTACTGGGGCTTTTGCTTTCGCCGTATTTGGTGGAGCATTAGGGTCATTATCCCTCTTACTGAAAAGAAAAAAAGCTCTTCCCCTCTTCATTGTTTCCTTTATTGGGATTGTAGTACAGCTGTATCACTCGTTATTTATGAGTAATTCCATCGAAGTATATGGACCGGGTGGCGCTGTTATGCCAATCATGGTTTTGTTATTTGGAATAGGCCTGATTTGGATAGCCAGAAATGCAATATCAAAAGGTTGGCTGAAATAGTCCGACTGCATGTAACTTCGGTAGTAGAAGAAATAGAGTACCCCAAAAACCCAAACCCTGTACTCGGGTAGATTTTAAAGAATCGTAAGGTTAAATCATAATTTATTTATGTATTTATGATTTTTTCTATTTGGACTTACTCTGAATTAGAACTGTTTTCTAAAACTACCCGGGCATATAGTGATCATTGACACCATCAGGCATAATCTTTTTTAGCGGCCAGATAAACCACATGCCATTTGATCTTAAGCTTGTTGTTGGATTTTTGATCCCAGTGATCTGCCAGCAGCCGGAATTGTTTTGACGTCAGAGCGTTCCCCTTCACATTTACAGAAGCACCTATTCGTTTTAAATGCCGGAAAAAATCAATAGATGAATCAAATTCCTGGAACAGATCATTCTCATAGTAATCGATTTGTATCGGACCCATCGACAACTTAACCACCACTTCTTCCACATCGGGTAAAGGATTGGCCGTGTAAGGAAGCCCAAGCTCCAGGCAGTGTTCATACCATTGTTCAAAGGAATGATTACCGGGAAAAGAACAGAGCAGTAATCCACCCGGTTGTATAGCTTTGGACAGATTTTCCAGCGATACGGATGTATCCTTAAACCAATGAGGGGCAAAATTACTGACAACCATGGCATAGGTATTATCTCCCTCCTCAAACTCATCGGCATCTAACACCTGAAACTGAATCTTATCAGAAAGTAGTCCCTCTTTTTCCAATTCAGATTTACAGAACTCCACCATTTTAGGTGAGGCATCGGTAATCATAAACTCTTTATCCGGGAAATGCTCTATAAGCTGACGAGTCAGAAAACCTGTACCGCAACCCACTTCAAGAATAGGCCCGGACGGTAAAAGCTCCCTCCAGGGCAATAGCGATGATATTAGTCCATCGGCTACCTTCTTTTGAATTTCTGCTTCCTGATGATAGGCTTCCGTAGCATTACCGAAGCTACGGGCTATTCGGCTGATGTCGTTTTCTTCTGTAATTTCCATCATGCTGAAAAATAGGAATCATTGCATTGATAAACGACCAGCATTCTTCATAATGCGTTACGGGCAACCCGTGCCCTGCTTCCTTTATAAAATGATAGACAGCATTCCCTTCGGTAATCTCGGTAAATTTTTTACCCCGGTTGTGCGAGAGAATTTTGTTGCTCCCTCCGTCCAGACTAATGATCGGCTTCCCGTTTTTTATTCTTTGCAGATCAAAGGAATCGGTATGTAGCTTTTTCAAATCCTTCAACAGCAACTCACCGTCAAGTTTTCCCTTTGGAATATTCTTTTTTTTATCGGGATGAAATGCCTTCTTCCAGTATTTTTTAAGTACCTCTCTTGGGTCCTTTTCAAAATCTGAAATCATTGCTTTAAGTGCTTTTTGTGATTCTAATCGTTCCTTTTCATCCTGTGGGTGAAAATCACAAAATCCATTGAAGATTATGATGCAGGTTGCTTGTTCAATTTGCTCCTCAGGGCACCAGTGCAAGCCAAAAGAATGCAAGAAAAGAGCTTTATGCTTCGAATTGCCTGAGAACCCGGGATGCTTTTCATCCAAAAAATAACCACGATCTGCAGTTTTAAATAAAACACCCTCAGGCAGAATAGACTTCCAGTCTTTCCAAAACGACGAATCAAAGCCCCATCCGTGGTAGGAAATAATTTCTAAATCAAGCTTTTCTTTCGATATATGCACGTTCTGATCAGTCTATATCTTAGATAACTGGCTGAACCGAAAAAGGATCATACCAATGATACTGCCCTGCCCTGTTGATATTCGATTTACAAGATACATTGGGCTAACTCTTATTCAATGATCAGGATGCCGGATCTTCTGTTGATGGCGTCCAGGTGGAGTCAGATTCAAACGTACGCCCCATAGCCCTGAACTGGCGAACGAATGGGAGTTTCTTTCTTACACTGGGTGCAAATTGATTGTAATCGATCATGAACAAGCGATTGGTATCCGGATCATAATAAGTGAAATTCACAAAGGGCCCTCCCATTAGTCCGTTTACCATATACCAGGTACCACGGGTTTCGTAGGCAAGTAGCCGGCCTTTCTGAAAGCTTTCGGTAATAATGGGGCGTATTTCAGGACGGTTGGTATAGGTTTGAACGTACATGGAGTCGCGGGCGCCTTTGATATACTCCTGAGAAAGGGAATCACGGGTATTGATAATCCATTCGTCATCCAGGAATGAAATATCATCTACATTGTCTTTATACCAAATCCACATCCAGCGGTCGTTTTGTGGAAGGAAACGACGGTAACTGATGAAATTAAGGGTGTCAATATTTTTGATATAATCGTGCTGGAACCGAACTTTAAACCCTCGGTTTTGCCATAACGAATCTGAAAGCTGTGTTTGTTCTTTCTTTTCGTACACAAAATACTCCCAGCGCTGAAGCTCTTTTTGAAGCATGTTGCTGAGCAATGAGTTTTCTGTATTTCTGATTTTTTGAGCTAAAAGTGAATCGGAAGACGAACTTAAAATCAACACATATTGATCCCTATACCATTGATCTTCCACCGGGAATGCGAAACTTTCACCTTCCTTGACTCGCTGTTCAACCGACTCGTCCAGGAAGCCGCGAATTTGCCGGCCGGTGTTGGAATCCTCATCAATGGGAGCGGCAAAAATTACGTTCTTTTTGCTCTTAAGGCGGTCTAAATGCGATTGAGAGCGGATTTGTGTGAACTGAAGGTCATAATACGGTTCTCCGTTTGGAACCGTTAAAACCCACTTTCCAAACACATCTCTGATGGCCTCTGCTGTTTGGCTTTCCCATTTTGTGGAATCCATAACCACAACTACTTCGCGGGTATTACCTTCAGCCAAAGGCCGATAATCTCCATCACAGGAGACAAAAAGAAGGGCAACGGCTGAAACAATTATAGAACCTAACGTTAATCGCATAATGAATAATTAATTTCCAAATTTCAGTGAGTGAACGAAAGAAAACAACGCTGATTGCCATCCTTCATTCGGGTAGTTTTTCTTGATGGTATCAATTAAGGCACTACCAACAATAAAACCATCGGCATTTGATGCGATATCAACCGCATCCTCATGAGATTTGATGCCAAAACCCACCATTACCGGGTTATGAGTAATATTGGTTTTTACTCGTTCTATAAATCGATTAACAGATTTTGACACTTCCTCACCTTCCCTGGCTCCGGTTACCCCGGTAACGGAAACGCAATATACAAATCCCTGTGACTTTTCGTCGGCTTGCTTCATCCGCTCATCGCTGGTGTTAGGTGCTACAAGATAGATCAGTGACAGGTTTGAACCTTTGGCATGCATCTCAATAATCCCGCCTTCTTCAATGGGGATATCCGGAATAATCAGTCCGTCAACGCCTGCTTCTTCGGCTTTGGCGCAGAACTTCTCAACGCCATAACGCAGCACCGGGTTCATATATCCCATCAAAATTATGGGAATTTCCGATTGTTTACGGACCTCCTTCACCATCCCGAAGATCTTTTCCATGGTAATACCATTCTGAATGGCTACATCGCTGGAATACTGAATTGTAGGCCCATCCGCTAAAGGATCACTGAACGGCATACCAAGCTCGATGATATCGGCTCCGTTTTTTTCGAAGCCAAGGATGAGGTCAACGGTAGCGTCTAAATCCGGAAAGCCGGCGGTTAGAAAAAGACTCATCAGCTTTGAGTCGTTTCCCTTTTCTGTAAATGTATTTTGAATTCGGTTCATTAAACTAAAAATAACTTCTTTTATGGAACACGGAAAACGCTGATGCTAAAAAAGATTTGCACTGATCGATGGTTAGTAAATCTGTGAGAATCCATTTAATCGGTATCACCCGTGTTCGATTCAATTTTTCTTCTCGCGGATGAATTCCGAAATCGTGCCCATGTCTTTATCGCCACGGCCGGAGCAATTCAAAATTATAATATCGTCTTTCGATGTTTCCGGCATTAGCTTTTCCAGCCATGCAAAAGCGTGAGCGGTTTCCAGAGCCGGGATAATTCCTTCGGTTTTCGAAAGCAATTTCACGGCATCCATGGCTTCATCGTCCGTGACAGCATGATAGTTCACCCTTCCGAGATCTTTTAAATGCGCATGTTCAGGCCCTACACCCGGGTAATCCAGTCCGGCACTGATAGAATGAGCCAGCTCAATCTGGCCCTCCTCACTTTGTAGTAAGTAGCTCAGCGAACCATGCAAAATGCCCGGTGTTCCTTTACTCATAGTTGCAGCTGTTTGGCCGGAGTCAACACCGAAACCGGCCGCTTCTATTCCTATAATGTTTACATCCTCGTCATCAATAAATGGATAGAAGAAGCCAATGGCGTTCGACCCGCCACCTACACAGGCAACCAGGTGGTCCGGATTTCGCCCTTCATATTTATGAATCTGATTCTTGGTTTCCCGTCCGATAACCTCATGAAAATAGCGTACCATCATGGGGTAAGGATGAGGGCCAACTACCGATCCTATGATATAAAAAGTGGTATCTACATTGGTTACCCAATCACGAATAGCTTCATTGGTGGCATCTTTCAGGGTTTTTGAGCCACTGCTTACTCCTCTGACTTCTGCACCGAGCAGAGTCATACGATCTACATTCAATTTCTGGCGAACCATGTCTTCCTCTCCCATGTACACCACACATTCGAGCCCAAATTTCGCGCATGCCGTGGCTGTAGCTACTCCATGCTGGCCGGCACCTGTCTCAGCTATGATTCGCTTTTTGCCCATTCGTCGAGCTAATAAAACCTGTCCAATCGCATTGTTAATTTTGTGGGCTCCGGTATGACACAGATCCTCTCGTTTCAGATAGATTTTGCCCTTACCGTAATGTTCGGTTAAGCGATTCGCAAAGGTTAACTTGGTAGGCCGTCCGACATATTCATCCAATAACGATTTAAATTCTTTTTGAAAAGTCTCGTCGTTTTTAGCCTTCTGGAATTCGGCTTCCAGCTCCTGAATGGCAGGAATTAGAATTTCCGGCACAAATTTACCGCCAAATTTGCCGTAATATCCACGTTCATCGGGAAAGGTATATTTCTTTGTCTTAGTTTTTGTGCTCATAATATCATCATTGAGTACTAACACGGATAAAACAGGTCCTGTCAACCCGCTTAATCCGTGTTCTGTTAATTTGCTTCCAAAGCTCTCATTTGATCCATGAAGGCTTCAATTTTTTCAAAATCTTTAAGTCCTGGTTTCTGTTCCAGGCTGCTTGATATATCCACAGCATAAGGCTGAACCGTATTGATTGCTTCATGAATATTTTCTGCATTCAATCCACCGGAGAGGAAAAACGGTATATCGATATCAGCTTCATTCAGCATATCCCAGTCAAATGATTTCCCGGTTCCGCCCCAAAGTCCATCAATTTTTGTATCAAAAAGAAGAAAGTCGGCCACTTCAGAATACTGATCAATTTGATGTTTCAGTAAATAAGGAACCGTTTCCTGCTGAATATGAATCACTTTTATAATGGGCTTTTCCACCAGTTCACAGTACTCAACCGATTCATCTCCATGAAGCTGAACATAATCCAGCCCGGTTTCTTTGGCTATTCGGTTAACGTCATCTAAAGGCTGGTTCACAAAAACCCCGACTTTCTCAGGACCTTCCAGCCAATTAATGACAGCTCCGGCTTCTCCGGGTTCAATATACCGGGGACTGTTCTCATAAAAGATAAAACCCAGGTAATCCACCAAAGCTCCGGCTGCAAACCGTGCGTCTTCAAGGTTCGTAATCCCGCAAATCTTAATTCTTGTTCTTTGGTTTTGTTCTGTCATACACATTGTTGATGGAACAGGGATAATACGGATGCAAAGGGTAATCGCTGATTCAGGGAAGCAGCATCTGCATCATCCATGTTCTACATCTTCTTTTTCTTTTTGTAATCGTTCAAATTCTTCTTTGGTCTGTTCTATTAAATCTTTTACTGCCTGGCCGGGGTCGTCTTGTCTCATAAAATACTCACCTATCAGAGCAGAATGGATTCCTTCTTGTTGCAATAAAGCCAGATCTTTTCCGGATGATAACCCGCTTTCGGAAACCAAAACCGTTCCTTCCGGTGCTTGTTGAAGAATTCCGATGCCACGATGCACATCCACCTCAAAATTCTTAAGATCACGATTGTTTACGCCCAGTATATCAACCAATTCGAAATTAATTCGATTGAAGTCTTCCTGATCATAACATTCAACCAGGGCATCCAATTCAAATTCCCGGGCGGCATGCAACAATTCATCCAGTTGAGATCCCTCTGTAATGGCAACTATTATTAAGGCCGCATCTGCTCCGTATGCTTTTGCCTCTTTCATCTGATAGGGATCAATGATGAAGTCTTTTCTCAATAATGGAAGCTTAACTCTTTTTGATATCGCCTCCAGGTATTTCAAGTCGCCCTTAAAAAAAGGCTGATCAGTCAATACGGAAATAGCTGATGCGCCTCCCTCCTCGTAACGAAGTGCGATGTCAACCGGATCAAAATCGGGGCGGATAATTCCTTTAGATGGAGAGGCTTTCTTTACTTCTGAAATGATAGAAACAGACTCGTTGTCTCTCAGTGCGCCTTTGAAGGAAATGCTCTCCTTCTCGAAACCCTCAAAGGAATTGAAGTCGTTAAACGAAACCTTCTTCTTTCGTTTGGCTAAATCTTCGGCCGTCTTTTCGACTATTTGATCAAGAATGTTGCTCATAAATCAGTATTTAAACGTCCCCATTGCATCGTTGGTGGCATCAATAAAGTCATTCAGCATCTTACGGGCTTTGCCGGATTCAAGTGCTTCAACAGCCAATTCCTTAGCTTCTTCCAATTTATCAACCTTTCCTGATGCCTGTATAGCAAATGTGGCATTTAACAGAGCGATATTTTGCTGAGCTTCGGTCGCTTTATTTGCCATTATACTCGTTAGTATCTCTGCATTTTCTTTCTTGCCG
The DNA here is from genome assembly GCF_017641085.1 of Gracilimonas sp. Classification (NCBI taxonomy): domain Bacteria; kingdom Pseudomonadati; phylum Balneolota; class Balneolia; order Balneolales; family Balneolaceae; genus Gracilimonas; species Gracilimonas sp. The sequence goes on from NZ_JAEPPI010000001.1 coordinate 1,177,013, forward strand.
CCGCCCATCAAGTCATCCATCTCCACTTTCTTAAATCCAATGGATTCAGGGTCAAACAAAATGGATGTTGAGACTACTTTATCTTTCAGCTCAAAGATCTCGGATTGTGAAGTCAGGCTCACTTCATCAAGTCCATCATGAGCATTGAACGTGTAAGCAAAGTCTGTATCAAGATTGGCAAGGATGTGAACCATTTTTTCGGCTACTTCTTTACTGAAAGCACCGATTACATATCGCTGAACTTCGGCCGGATTAACCATAGGTCCGAGAATGTTAAAAAACGTCCGGAAGCCAAGTTCACGGCGTGTCGGCATCACATACTTCATGGCTGGATGAAACATCGGGGCAAACATGAAAGCCATTCCCACTTCATCAAAAACCTGCTCCACTCCTTCTTTACCGAGCTCAATAGAGGCGCCTAAATGTTCTAAAACATCAGCAGAACCGCATTTACTGGATGCGCTACGGTTTCCATGTTTAATTACAGGCACACCCGCAGCAGCCGTAATAAAGGATGCTGCAGTGGATATATTGAAGGTGCCCGATTGGTCTCCCCCGGTTCCGACAAGATCGATAGCTCCCTTAACATCCACATCTACTTTAACGGCTTTGGAGCGCATCACTTTAACAAAAGCGGTTAGTTCTTCTACCGTTTCTCCTTTCAACCGCATAGCTGTAAGGAAACCGGCAATTTGTTCTTCAGAGACCTCGCCCGACATGATCAGGTTCAGCGCTGTTTCAGCCTCAATTTGGGAGAGGTCTTCAGAAAATGAAAGTTTGTAGAGAATACTTTTGAAATCCATTATTGTCGCAACCAGTTTTGAATTAATTTAGGTCCTTCGGTAGTAAGAATGCTTTCCGGGTGAAATTGGATCCCCTGGATGGGATACTCTTTATGGCGAATACCTTGAATTACTCCGTCATCAGAATGAGCTGTGATTTCAAGTACATCCGGGATACTATCCGGATCTAACACCAGGGAATGATACCGGGTAGCTGTGAAGTCTTTTTCCGTTCCTTCAAATATAAACTCCCCGTTATGTGATACTTTTGAAACTTTGCCGTGCATGAGTTTAGGGGCGTGAGTAACTTTAGCCCCAAACACTTCTCCAATAGCCTGGTGTCCGAGGCAAACTCCTAATACAGGGGTTTGCTTCCCCATCTCACGGATAATTTCTTCGGTGATTCCCGCTTCATGCGGACGCCCCGGGCCGGGAGAAATGAGGATCTTAGAAGGCTTCAAAGCCCTGATCTCATCCAGCGTCATCGCATCATTTCGAATGACTTTATAATTATCGGTTTCAGCTGCAACCAGATGTACCAGGTTGTAAGTGAAGGAGTCGTAGTTGTCAATAATAAGGATCACAGATTCATAGGATTTAAAGATTTTTCAGATGTTAAACATGCTGGAATAGCATTCATAAGTCAGGGTTGTGACGAATTTTCTTCGAATAATAATAAATCATCGACCATCCATTCTATCAGCATTATCCGTGTTCCATTCTTTTAAAAGTGCCGCACGATTCCGGTTACTTCTCTTATGGGTTCCATTACAGATTCTGCTCGTTCTCTGGCCTTTTTACCCCCTTCTCTTAATACATCGTGTACATAATCCAGGTCTTTTGCCAGTTCGTGTCGTTTCTCGCGTGCTTCTTCAAAATACTCCTCAATCATTCCAAGTAGTTCCTTCTTAGCATGACCGTAGCCATATCCACCGGCTTTATATTTGGCTGCTATCTCGTCTTGAGTGTCTTTATCGGCAAACAGTTTGATGAGGGCAAACACATTATCACTTTCAGGATCTTTGGGATCTTCAAGCGGTGTTGAATCTGTTTCAATAGACATGACCCGCTTCTTCAGGGCCTTTCCTTCCGCAAATATATCGATGGTATTATTGTAGCTTTTACTCATTTTGCGACCATCAATTCCGGGAACAACAGCCACTGATTTCACAATGTGTTCTTCCGGCAGTTTGAGGTATTCACCACTATACATATGATTAAATTTTCCGGCAAGATCGCGGCTAATCTCAATATTCTGCTTTTGATCTTCCCCTACAGGGACTATATCGGAGTGATAAATAAGGATATCAGCTGCCTGCAAGATCGGGTATGTGAATAAGCCGATGTTCGGGTTGAGTCCGGCGGCGATTTTATCTTTATAGGAAACTCCTTTCTCCATGAGAGACACAGGAGTCAAAGTTCCGAGTATCCAGGCCAGTTCCGTGACTTGCGGCACATCAGACTGGGCAAAGAAGGTCGCTTTGTTGGGATCTAATCCCAATGCCAGGTAATCAAGTGTTACATCAATTGTATTTTGGCGAAGCTGTTCTCCATCGTTCAATGAAGTCAGCGAATGGTAATTAGCGATAAAGTAAAAGGCTTCTCCCTCCTTCTGCATAGCTATATGCTGACGGATCGCCCCGAAATAGTTTCCGATATGAAGCTTTCCTGAAGGCTGAATTCCTGATAAAATTGTTTTTGTGTCGCTCATAAACTGTGTTATTGAATATCTAAAGCTACGCTGAGTGCCAGTATGAGTGCGCCCGCTTTGTTCTGTGTTTCTTCAAATTCTTTGGTGGGATTACTGTCGGCCACAATCCCCGCACCGGCCTGAATATAGGCTTTGTTATCGGTTACCACCATGGTGCGGATGGCAATACAAGTATCCATGTTTCCGGAAAAATCGAAATAACCAACCGCACCGGCGTATATTCCACGCTTGGTCGTTTCCAGTTCGTCGATGATTTCCATGGCTCGTATTTTTGGAGCTCCGCTTACTGTTCCGGCCGGGAAACATTGCATAAGTGCATCTACCGACGTTTGAGCTTCTCGAAGTTCACCAACTACATCACTTACAATATGCATTACGTGTGAATATCGCTCGATAACCTGATTTCGTTCCATCTTAACCGTTCCAGCTTTGCAAACGCGTGAAAGGTCATTACGTCCCAGATCCACAAGCATAATGTGTTCTGCCACTTCTTTGGGATCGTTTTTTAAATCTTCTTCGAGAGCAAGATCTTCTTCATGTGTTTTACCCCGCGGCCGGGTTCCTGCAATGGGCAATACCCGTGTTTCTCCTTCCTGAACCCGAACCAATACTTCCGGGGAAGAACCCACCAGTTGAAAATCCTCAAAATCCAGATAGAATAGATACGGAGATGGATTTACCATTCTTAATGCCCGATACAGCATAAAAGGATCACCGCTCATATCGGCTTCAAACCGTTGAGAAAGTACTACCTGGAAGATATCACCTTCATAAATGTGCTCTTTAGCCTTGTCAACAATATCTTCGAAATAATCCTGATCCATATTGCTGGTCAGCGACTCGGTATCAATACTGAATGAACGGTTTTGATAATTGGAATTCAGGGCCGCTGCTTCCATTTCATCAAGAGCTCGCTGGGCTTTCCGGTAGGCTTCATCGATGTCTTTTTCTTCATCTACAAAAACTGTTTTTATTAACACTACCTGGTGCTTCACATGATCAAAAGCGAAAATCTCATCATAAAAAGCCCAGATAGCTTCCGGCAGATTCAGGTCATCAACTGGTACATCGGGAAGATCTTCAACCAGACGAAAGGTATCGTAAGCAGAAAATCCAACCGCCCCTCCCTTTAGCCGCGGAAGTTCAGGAAGTGTGGGTTCAGTATAAGCAGTTGTTAGTTCTCTGAGCTTGTCGAAATAACCCTGATCAATTTCCGTAGTTGAGCTTTCTGACTCAAGAGTGGTCTGCTCTCCATCAAACTTCAGTTTTTGATAGGGATTTCTTCCAATAAAGGAATAGCGGGCAAGCTGCTCCCCGCCCTCTACCGATTCCAGTAAGAATGGGAATTCCGCCCCCTCCCGGATATTCATAAAAAGTGAAACCGGAGTAAGTACATCGGCCAGCAATCTGCGATATACCGGGACGGCCGTATAATTTTTACTAAGCTCTATAAATTGATCTTTGTTCATCTAGTTTGGTTAATCGTTATTCGTGAATCGTTTACTTCACGGATCGATTAACGATTCACGAATAACGGTTTACGAACATTCAGAAATAAAAAAACCCACAATTCCGGGGGAACAGTGGGTTTGCTTACATTCTTATCTATCGTTCAATCTACATACGAGACCCACTGCTATTTGTAACAACAGGCCACCACCAAGCATTAATTTGAACGATTTGTTTTTTCATAACGCGTCGAATATAACGGCATAGCAAAGTACATGCAATACGAAGTTCCACAATTTATGAAGTTTAAATCCGTATTGGATTTAAGAACCATGAATCCTTACCATTAGAAATAATCTTTTAGCAGCAAAATTATTTTGAAGCACCTATTCATCTACACTACTCTTTTGCTTGGTTCAAGCATTGTGTTTCTTTCTTGTGATTCGACCACTTCACCAAAAGATATATTTGAGGAAAGCCCGGTAATCCAAAGCTTTAATGTCTCGCCTCAGAATGTGCAATTCACATCAGCTGATGATGGTGTTAAGGATACAACAGTGATAGTTACCTTTTCAGCAGAAACAGAGAATCTACCTGAAGGTGTAGTCCCCAGAATAATTATTACCGACCGAAATTCCGGCCAGGTAGAGTTGCAACAGGATATGGAAGTAACATCAACTAATGGTGAATTCACTCTTGAGGTACCTTTTGAAACCAAGACTACTTTCTTTCAGGATTTTAAAGTGAATGCCATTGTACAGAATCCTGAAACCAGCGATTTTAATTATGCTACAGCTTCGCTTAAGATCACCGGATTTTCTGAGATTAAACCAGAGATTTTAGAAGCTAACAATCCTGAAACCGTACAGCGGCCAACCTCTGGAACCGATGTTTATCGGTTTACCGCCAAAGTCACAGATGAAGAAGGAAACGATACTATTCAGGGAGTTTTTGTACGGATATTTAATCGTTCATCCGGTGAGGTTAATAGTTCTCCATTTACCCTTTTTGATGATGGTGATAACGGAGCGGATATTACAGCCGGTGACTCCGTTTATACGGCAGCATTTCCGGTAAATCCAGAAAGTCAGCTTCAAACCTTTGACCTATATTATTATGCTATTGATAAAGGTGGCTTGGTAAGCGACACCGTTCAAACAACATTCAGGATTACCGAATAAATGAAGAAATTTCTTGCTGTACTTATTCCTCTATTCCTACCATTTGCCATTCAGGCCCAGGTTTATGGTCCACTGAATCCAGACCGCGAAACCACCAACACTATTCGGGTAAATGGAGTTAGCACTATATTAGCTTTCGGTGATACCGTTTGGATCAGCCCTTCCCTGAATAGAAATATCAATAATAACGCGGAATGGTTCACACCTGAAAACGCTGATAGCGTAGTCAATGGCATTGGACGTGTGTATTCGCTGGAGCTTGGACAAGATACCGTTTTAGCAGGTCTTGGTTATACGAATACGGAAGCCGAAGGAAGTCCCCAAACCGCATTCGGATACTATTTTTCAGTGGATGGTGGAGATTCATGGCGTTTTGAGCCCCCTGTCCTCGACCCTGATCCTCCATCGAAATGTTTCTCAGATGACCCTGATTTTGAACGACCATCCAGTGCCGGTGAGTACGATCCGGATTGTGATCTACAGTTTACCTACGGCGGGATTACTTACAATCGTATTCGCTTTACAGTACCTGAGCAAGCACCGCCCTATGAAGTAGATTTTCAGAATAACGTTGTTTATTCAGCTAATTTCGGAGGCGGGTTAATCCGAAGTCGGGATTTTGGTGATGCCTGGGAGCGGGTTATCCTTCCTCCTGACAATGTTTCTGAGATGACCCCGGATGATGATTACACCTGGAGTTCGGATATTGTATTAGCGAACGGGGACGTCACTCAGATTAACCGTTATGACCCCAGAAGTAAGTTTGGATTGAATCTCCGTGTATTTGGGGTGTATATCGATTCTCAGAACCGGGTTTGGGTTGGAACTGGCAATGGAGTGAATGTATCGGATAATGCGTTATCAGCCCCGACGGATAGTATTCGCTGGTCGCACATAACATTTGATGGATCTAACAACGGACTTATCGGAAATTGGGTAATCGAGATTAAAGAAGAACCGGGCACCGGGAGAATATGGATGACTAACCGGGTGATAGAATCCGGAGTGGAAGATCAAGGACTTGTGTACACCGATGATGGCGGCCAAACCTTTACCCAGATGCTTATTGGAGAACGCATTAATGATATTGGTTTTAAGGATGGATACGTGTTTGCAACCGGAGAAAATGGCTTATTTATTTCTCCTAACGGTGGAGATACCTGGATAAAATCACCCCAAATTAAAAGCCCGAATACCTTCATTAAATCAACCGCTGTTTTTTACTCAGCTACTTCCACAACCAATCGTATCTGGATCTCTACAAGCGATGGACTCGCCTCTCATGAATGTTGCACAGCCAACCAGGTTTTTGATAACTGGGAAATCACCCGGGTTAACTTCCCTCTAAAAGGCGGAAATGTTCACGATGAAGGACGGGATGTAAGCACCTATGCCTACCCCAACCCATTTTCACCGACCGTCCATGAACTGGTTCGCATCAAGTTTGAAGTAGAAAATCAGGGCAATGTGAACATCCGGGTTTTTGATTTTGGGATGAATCTCGTCCGGGAAATTGAAAACGCTTCTTTCCCGCCCGGCACTTATGAAGCCGTTTGGGACGGAGTGGACGGAAAAGGCCGTAAAGTTGCAAACGGAGCTTATATATATGTGATTGAGACGCCCGGTACTCGCAAGAATGGTAAAATTTTGGTGGTGGATTAATGCTGAATAGATTCACACATATCAACAGAACTTTAGTCCCGGCTTTCCTCCTCTTGTTTGGGTTGATTTCGCCATCGCTTTTAGCTCAGAACGGTGGCTTTGCCGGAGCATCATACCGGATTGGGTATAGCGCAAGAGGAATGGCTATGAGTAACGCCATGAGCGCGGTAACATCAGAAGGAGCTTTCGCCTACTATAACCCCGCACAAGCGGCATTAGCGTTAGATACCCGCCAGACCGATCTTACGGTTGGAGCGCTTAAATTTGACCGGGTATTTCAGAGTTCAGGCATACATCTGCAACTTCCCCCCAGTGCCGGCATCTCGTTTAATCTGATGCGAGCAGGAGTAAAAGATATTGACGGCCGAACGGTAAGCGGATATCCAACCGGTTTGTTTACGCTTAATGAATATCAACTGACCAGTAACTTTGGCATCCGGCTTAGTGAAAAATTCAATGCGGGAGTCGGCCTGAAGTTTAGCATGGCCGATTATCACTTCGAGCTTGACAATGCCTTTACAGTAGGTGTGGATCTTGGGGCATTATATCGAGCCGGAGAATATCTGAACATCGGTTTTTCAGTGAAAGACCTGTTTGCCAATTATTCCTGGAATGCCCAGAATTTGTATAACCTGGATCAGGCCCGCGATTTGGTTAATGACTTCCCAACCCGGATTATATTGGGATTAGCCTATCAGAGAGAGCTTTTCACCGTATCTGCAGATTTCGAGCTGCAAAGTTATAGTTCCGAAACAGAAACTACTGAGTTTTTTATTGATAATGGGGTTCCATCCACCATCACAACCACAGAAACGATCAACACCAGTTCTTCACAAGTTAGATTAGGCGGCTCATGGAAAGCTCACGAACGCTTTACTCTCCGAGCCGGGTGGAATCTGCCGGAAGCCTCGAATATGGATAGCTGGGCCTTGAGTAGCGGTTTTTCCATTCATCTGCCATTTGACGTATTTTCCCCTTCCATCGACTATGCGTTTGTGATGGAACCGTACCGAATTTCTAACATGCATGTATTTTCCTTACGCCTGAATTTATGAAAACCGTATTCTTCAGCCTTTTTCTATTCATCAGCAGCTCTGCCCTCCTTGCTCAGGGAAGCGGCTTCGAGATGCTGAGCATTTCTCCAACTCCTTATTCTCTTTCTAAAGCTGAAGCCACCACTTCCATATCCGAAGGGTCAGCTTCTATTTTCTCCAATCCGGCTTTACTATCCCTTAACGACTATTCTTCCATAGATTTAGGGTATTCCTTCTGGATCGCTAATGTGAATAACATTTTTGGCGGTGTAAACTTCAAAAATGGGCAAAGAGCGGTAGCTTTTTCTTTTTACACCTCCGGAGCTGATGATTATGAAGCCCGAAATAACCCGGGTCCCCCTAATGGAGAGTTCTCTATACAATATATCTCCATCTCAGCGGCTTATGCTTATGATTTCAAATACTTTGCATTGGGAGGTGCAATTCAGTATCTGAACGAAGAGAACTTCACTTACCAGGCTAATGGATATGCTTTTAATTTTGGAATGGCCAGTGAATTATTTAACGACAAAGTTAGGCTTGGGGCATCGGTAACGAACTTGGGAGAAATGGAGAAGCTCAATATTAATTCCACCCCTCTCCCTGCGAATTTTAAAGTTGGTACTTCTGCAGATGTCCTCAACTTCACCCCACCAAAAAACGATGACTTGCCGGTTTTGGTAACTGCATATGCTGATTTTGTCTATCCTTTGGTTGAAACTGAAGACAAAGACTATGCCGATTACACGGTCCCCGGCTCCTATTTTAATTTAGGACTTTCATTTAATGTAGCCGACGTTTTGGAAATCAGCGGTGGCTATAAAACCCAGAATAATGTTCGTCCGGTTTCATTTGGGGCTGCCTTCTCAACCGACGAGATTACCTTCAATTATGCATTGGTTCCTTTCAATACCGGCTACGGAACAGTACATTCCATTGGGATTCAGTACAAATTTTAATAAGGGTATTTATGGAGGCAACTTCTCTTAAGGAGGTTTATGCATCGGTTAATAATGATGCACGCACCGTTTATGTAGTACCTCTGATCCGGTATTCGCATAAAAAGTCTGATTATTTATACCTGCTGTACAAAAACCTGATTGAAGATTCTGATTATGATATTCAATCCATAAGTGTGTTCAATCACTTTAAACTGGTTGCCGGCATTCTTTCCAACCGTCAGGCTATTCTGCACTACCACTGGCTTGAATTTCAGGATTTTAAGTCCCTGCTTGGCATGCCCTGGAAGATGTTCTGCATCTATTTATTCCACAAGCTGGGCGGGAATATCGTGTGGACATTACATAATGAGTTTCCCCATGATCAAAAATACCTGGGATTGCACCGTTTTTTGCATAAGAAAATGGCGGCTTGGTCGGATGTACTTCATGTCCATTGCGAAAAAGCCATGAACATTATGAGCGGACGACTGCAGGCTTCAAAAGAAAAATTTGAGTTAATCCCCCACCCGTCTTTTCCGGCTGAACCCATCGATAAATCTGTTGCCCGTCAAAACCTGAATGAGCACTATGGTTGTGAACTAAGACCGGAACTCCCTGTAATACTGATGTTCGGTAACATTAGCCGTTATAAACAGATAGAGAAAGTAGCTGATTTAGTTATAGATTTTGATTTTGAGTGTAAGCTTCTGGTTGTTGGACCGGTAAAAAAGGGCAACCTGAAGTTATTTGATGAATTAAAGGAAAAGCAGAAGCAAAGTACCCGAATTCAAATCATCCCGCAGTTTATCGATGAAAGCCGGGTACCCTGGTTTTACAGTGCAGCTGATCTTTGTGCTTTCAATTATCGCGAAATCCTTTCCTCCGGCGGTTATCATATGGCTAAAGCTTATGAAAAGCAGATAATAGCCCCGGATTTAGGCTGTTTGAGTGAAGAAGGAAAAGAGTCGGACGTAGAGTTATTCACCAATCCGAGTGAACTGAAACAATTGCTTGAACAGCATTTAAAGGCAACCGCAAATGGCTAAGCTGAAAGAAAAAGCGTTTTGGATTGCCATTGGTGATATCGCCGGGCGGGGACTTTCATTCCTTACCTCCATTTACCTGGCCCGTACTTTGGGATCTGAGTTCTATGGGCTGATAACCGTCGCTCTTTCAATCCTTGGTTACGCTACCTGGGTTTCTGATATGGGGCTTATCAGTATCGGAACGCGGGAAACAGCCAAAGAACCTTCAAAACGTATTTTCCGTGTATTAGAGATATTCAGGATGAAGCTCTTTCTTGGAATTGTTGTGTTGATTGCCTCAACGGTCATCGTTTCCATGATAAACACCGGGGAAATTGAGAAGCAGGTCATTCTGGGATACCTCTACTCTATCATCCCCTACATGGCACTGATGGAGTGGTTTTATGCGGGGAAACAACAGTTTGGTAAAATCGCCTTGTCTAAAATATTGAATGGGCTTATATATTTTGTACTTGTCATTTTTATGGTGCAATCGGTTGAGGATGTGACCCTTGTACCGGTACTCTATACCGTTGGTGTGACCATTGCCGCGTTAACGCTTGGTACATTTGCTATCAAGGACAAGCCCTTTTCCCTTCCGTCAAGGGGAGTTCAAATCTATCCCGACTTGCTCAAATCGAGCTCTATTTTGGGATTAGGTAAGTTCTTTGCTCAAATTGTGCATTTACTTCCCCCTATTTTAATTGGAGGGATATTAACACTTCGTGATGCCGGTTTATATGGAGCTGCCTTTCGAGTAGTAATCATTGCCATGATGATAGACCGGGTTTTTGTGAACTTGCTATTGCCAAATCTTTCATCCCTTTGGAGCAGGAATCGGGCCGAAGCCAACATCAAGATAGATACTGTGTTTCGATTAGTAGCGGCAGGCGGGGCTCTCATAGCCCTGGTAACGGCGATTGGAGCTGAGCAAATCATTTCTATACTCTACGGTGATCAATACGCAGAGAGTGTGATTCTGCTCCAGATTCTTTCGGTGATGATTGCCGCTACGTTCGTAAACAGCCTATTCTCTTTTGGTTTGATAGCCACTAATAAAGACAAAGAATATTTTTTGGCCACTTGTTTTGGCGGAACCATTTCGGCTATCCTCATTTTCAGTTTTACCGCTCTTGGAAATTCAACAATGGTAGCTATTTCTGTTTCAGCTGCGGAGGTGATTATTACCTTGTTTACCTACTTCTGGTTCAGGAAAGTAGTTCCTTTAAACTACCTGAAGCCCCTGTTGGTCAGCTACCCGGCAGCTGTTCTGCTATTCTGTGGTTTCATTTTCAGCCCGCTTATGCCCCTTTTGAATGCCGCCATAGCTGCCGTCATCTTTATTATTATCATCTATCAGTTTGACATACTGAAGCCGGATCAATTTGAGTGGGCAAAGAAAAAGGTGCTGGGATGAAGCAGCGATTGTGTATAGGGATTCAGGAAAGAAATGCAGCCTGGGATGCTGTCTTGAATCAGCTTGGGGTGTGGTATGAAGAAGTAAATTACAATTTAGAACTGCATCGTGAGTACAGTGTTATTATTCTGAATAAGAAGCCTGATAAAGCTCAGTGTTCAGCCCTTAAAACCTTTGTAAAAAACAATGGCAGCCTGTTAGAAGTAGCTGACAATCTGGTCTTCCTTGAGAAAAAACATACCCGGTCATCCCATATAGATACACTCATAAATTATGATCGTGAAGGCTTTTTATCTCATATTTCTCATGTAGATGTTCATGCCAGTTTAAGGCTTCATAAGAATAGTGAGTTACTGGAGGGTCTGGTTCATTTACCTGCTGAAGATCATTCAAATATTGCTTTTTTGGGCGTTGATGTAGCTGAACTGTTACAAACAACCGGTTATAGGAGAAAACGATTCTTTAGCAGGAATGGAGAACATCCGGATGAAATTGTCAGCAAAGTATCCAAGCACGAGCTCGCTGAAGTGCTGAAAGCCATACTGAAAGAGCTACACTTTCGAAGATCTTTGCCTTTCATCGAGAAATGGACTTCCCCGACAACTAAACCCGTTTTTTGTTTTCGGATTGACAGTGATTTTGGCGATAAAGAATCCATGGATAATCTTTATGCAACGATTCGTAAGCACCAAAAATCGGCAACCTGGTTTTTACATGTAGAAGCACATGAGGATTGGCTTTCTCACCTCAAGACCTATGAGAACCAGGAAATTGCTCTTCACGGCTATGAACACGGTACTTCAGATTCTTTCAAAAAGGTTAACCGGAACATTCAAACCGGGAAAAAGCGTCTCGAAAAAGCTAATATTGATTTCAGCGGCTTTTGTGCTCCTTATGGTATCTGGAACACGGCACTTGAAAAATCCCTGAAGAATTCCGGCTTTGAATACACCTCTGAGTTTACCTTTTGTTATGATGGATTACCGCTCCGCCCTGTAGATGATCAACTCCCCGTTCAAGTTCCCATTCACCCTATTTGTACCGGTAGTCTGAACCGGCGAAAATATTCCATTGAGGATATGAAAGGGTATTTCGAGGATGTGTTATTAAATAAATTATCGCGGTTTGAACCGGCTTTGTTCTATCACCACCCTTTACAGCCCGGGCTTTCTGTTATCGACCATTTACTGGAGCTCACTGATATACACGAATTTGAAAATCTTACTTTTGGAGAGTTTGCTGGTTTTTGGAAAGAACGGGAAAGGTTCACCTTTGAAGCTTATTTAGATGATGGAAAAGTAACCATTGAAAAATCTTCCGATCCTGATAAGTTGATTCAGGTATCCATAAACCATTCCGAGTTTGACCTGGTATCTACAAGTGAGGATATCATCAACCTCACAAAAACAACAAAATTAAAGTTTTCGAAGCCCTATCTTCCTCAGCCTGAAGAGGTACATGAAATGAGAAAGCGGGATTTGAATCTTCTTAAAACATCACTGATAGATTGGAAAAACAGGGGGCGATTATGAAGGTAGGTTATGTGTCTCCCATGAGTATAGCGGCCGTCAATGGCGGACTCAGAACCCAGGCTTTAATGACGACTAAGCATATAATGTCCTTTGGAGTGGAACCGAAATTGATTTCTCCATGGGATGATATGAAAGCCATGAACCTTGACCTGGTTCATGTGTTCGGGGCTTCCATTGAAAATGTGGGAATTGTAGATCAGGTTAAAGCAATGGGATTGCCCCTCGCCCTTTCTCCGGTCTTCTTCTCCAACAGGAAAGCTGCTTTTATCAAAAGAGCCCTGAAAATGGAGCGTTTGAGCTCTGCTTTTGGCTCCGGAATCCGTTCAGATTTTAGCGTGAAAACCGAATTATGCAGCAAATCAGATCTCGTTTTACCAAATACCTCAGCTGAGGCTGATCTCATCCGGGATGGTTTTTCAATTCCTGAGAGCCAAATTCAGATTATCCCAAATGGGGTAGAACAAAAATTCGCAGAGGCTCGGCCACAGTTATTTATTGATACCTATGGATTGAAAGATTTCGTACTGTTTGCCGGTCAGGCCGGAGCCAAAAGAAAAAATGTAATCAAGCTTCTTGAAGTAGCTCCTGACCTCGATGCTCCTGTTGTAATCATCGGTTCTTTTTACAAGGATGAATACGGAGAAAAGTGCAGAATTTTAGCAGCAGAAGCCGGCAATGTCACCCTGATCGAAACTCTTGATCATGATTCTGAATTGCTAGCATCCGCGTATGCTGCCAGCAGCGTTTTTGTGCTTCCCTCCCAGTTCGAAACACCTGGAATTGCAGCCATGGAAGCGGCTCTGGCAGGTTCGAGAATTGTTATAACCGAGAAAGGCGGTACCAAAGATTACTTTGATGGATACGCTGAGTTTGTAAATCCGGATTCTTCTAAGTCCATATTAAACGGAATAAAGGAAGCTTTGAAAAGAGAATCCTCTGATACCCTGAAAAATCACATTCTTGAAAATTATACCTGGCAACGGGTAGCAGAATTAACGGCTAATCAATACAAAAGAGTTTTGGAATGAAGAAGATTCTAATCGCATTCGGAACCCGGCCTGAAGTCATTAAACTGGCCCCTGTGATCCTTGAACTCAGGGAAAGTATGGATGTAACGATTCTGCATACCGGCCAGCATAAAGAGCTTGTGGATCCCATGCTTTCCCTTTTTGACATTCAGCCGGATATCAACCTCGATATCATGAAGCCGAATCAGGATTTATTTGAGCTGACCCAATCCCTACTTCCTAAATTGAAGGAAATAATTGAAGAGAATGAGCCTGATTTCGTGATGGTTCAGGGAGACACGACGACTTCTTACCTTACCGCCCTGTCTTCATTCTATCAAAAAATTCCGGTGCTTCATGTAGAGGCCGGGTTGCGCAGCCATACCCCTTACTACCCTTTTCCCGAGGAAATGAACCGGAGACAAATAACCCATTTGGCTCACTTCCATTTTGCCCCAACGGAACTGAATAAGAAAAATTTACTAAAGGAAGGCATTGCTGAGGAAGCGATTTCAGTAACTGGGAATACGGTGATTGATGCCTTGAAGATAATTACCGAATCTGAAGCATTCACTAATTCTACCCCCGACATTCTTACTAAAATTAATTATAACCAAAAGCTGCTGGTGCTGACGGCTCACCGAAGAGAGAATCATGGTAAGCCCTTGGTGAATGTTTTCAAGGCTGTAAAACAGCTTTTAGCGTCAAACGAAGATCTGACAGTTATTTTCCCGGCTCACCCCAACCCCAATGTGCTGGCTGCAATCGAACAAGTTCAAATAAAAGACGAGCGATTTAAACGCACCTGTCCATTTGATTACCTCACCTTTTTGCATGTGCTCCGCCGGGCAGATTTAATACTGACCGATTCCGGTGGAATTCAGGAAGAAGCCTCTGCTCTTGGCAAACCGGTGTTAGTGCTCCGCAATGAAACCGAAAGACAGGAGCTGATTGAATCCGGTTTAGGAAAACTGGTAGGCACTGATCAGGAAACCATTATTAGCGAAGCCAATGAATGGCTTCAATCAGATAATTATCCGAACGCTTCTTCTGTATTCGGCAAGGGTAATGCAACAGCTATCATCAAAGAAGTGATTGAAAATCAGCTGTAATCCTGAAATTCATCTACTCCGGCCGGACCGTAATCATCGGTAAAGAATTGAATAGCCCCAACGATGATTCCCTTCAGCATAAACAATGTGAAGACGGCCATGAGCCCGTACTCTTTGAATGCCAGAATCAGTACCAAGTAGACAAGGAATAGTACAAATTTTCCCTTTTGCTCTTTAATGGTTTGACGGTCGAACCGGGGAATTTTATCAAAAGGAAGTGTGCTTACCATCAAAAAGGAAATAACCACTATAAAAGGGATCAGAACCGAATTCACACCATTCTCAAGAAAGGAAAACAATTCCATAGAGTCTCTGAAGGTCAGGAAGAAAGCACCAAGGATAATGGCCTGGGCCGGGATGGGTAATCCTACAAAGAAATCTGGTCGAGGATGGAGTCGCGCATTTACGTTAAAACGAGCCAAACGAACCGCTCCGCAAAGTGGCGGCAACGCGCTTACCATGATTCCCACAAAACCCAGTTCGTGTAAACTCCAGCTGTAAATTAAAAAGCCCGGAGCCACTCCGAATGAAACCATATCACTGATGGAATCCAGTTCAATTCCAAAATCGCTTGTGGCGTTGGCAAGTCGTGCCATCAATCCGTCAAAAACATCAAATAAACCGGCAAGGGCGATTAGCCACGCTCCTCGTATAAAATCCCCGTTCGAAATAGAAATGATTGCCAGGAAACCACTAAAGAGATTCATCAGGGTAAAGAAGCTGGGAACAGCGATCTTCTTGTTCACCGGCGGCTTTTGCTCTTTTCTCCGCTGTCGGCGCTGCTTGAAAGAATGATATTTTTTCTGAATTGGATATTTCATTAATAAATAGATTTAATTGCGCTCAATATTAAGAATTAAATACGGTTATTTATAGGTTCAATCTCAAACCATTATAATTCTTAGCATTCAATTGATCTGTTCAATTCGCAGATATTCATTATAATTCCGGTATCAAATAAAAAGAACACTATGAAAGAGATAACCGTAAAAATACCAGACCAAAAAGTGGATTTCTTTATGGAACTGATTGCTCAGTTGGGATTGGATGCAGAGCAACACGAAGATTTTGCAATTCCAGAGGAACACAAAGCAATTGTCAGAGAGCGCATAAAGAATTCCAGTCCTGAAGAATTAATTCCGTGGGAGGAAGCCAGAAAGCAACTTAGATTTAAAGACGATTAGTTGTGGAGAAATTCGAGGTTGTTGTAGAACCTCCTGCTTTGGAGGATATACAATCAGCAATTGATTACTATGAAGAAATAGAGATTGGTTTGGGGAGAACCTTCGAAAATGAATTAGACAATTTTATATCTACACTTAAGACGTTCCCCTTTTTCCAGAGGAGATATTCTGATGTGCACTGCCTTCCTCTTAAAATTTCCTCACATGATTCACTTTACAATTGACGAAAGAAGGAAGGTGTTAAACATTCGGGCAGTTTTTGGAACGGGTGAAAATCCGGAAAAATGGGAAAAGCGAAATTAAGCTGAACTCTTCGCTTTTATCTCACCTATGATTGATTCTCCGGCTTTAGTTGTATCACCCGGTTTCACTTTAACCTCAACATTGCCGGGTACAACCACATCCATTCGCGAGCCGAATTTCATAATACCAAATCGCTCTCCGACTTTTAACTCGTCCCCTTCCTTGATGTTATACACAATTCTTCGAGCCAGGAATCCGGTGATTTGCCGGAAAAAGATTTTGGTATTGGAAGGATGAAGAACGCCAAAATCGGCCCTCTCATTAAGTTCAGAAGCATGTTCAGTCCACGCCATCAGGTATTCCCCGGGATGATACTTGACGTACTCCAGCGATCCGGAAACAGGATTTCGGTTTACATGAACATTTAATGGGGATAGAAAAATACTGATCTGGGTAGCCTTATCCTTCAGGTACACGTCTTCATTTATTTCTTTTACAAACACCACTTTTCCATCGGCCGGTGAAATAATCAGGTTTTCATCGTCAGGTATATTGCGGTCCGGATCCCGAAAGAAGAATATGGTAAGTGCACTCAAAGTCCCCATTCCAGTATAAATCACATAGGTAAACCAGTGATTCAAAAAATAGTAAGCGAATCCACAAACCAATATGGAAACGGTAAGTACGAGTGCAATTGTGGGGTATCCTTCCTTAGATAGCATAATTAAAGCCCGAAGTATCTGAATGCATCATTAAACATTACAAAAATGAATAATCCAATCATCAGGAAAAAGCCAATTTGTTGGGCAATCATGCGAACTTTTTCAGAGGGTTCGCGACGAGTTATACCTTCGTAAAGCAGGAAAACAAGGTGCCCTCCATCCAAAGCCGGAATCGGCAGAATGTTCAGAATTGCAAGCGTGATACTCAACAGCGCCGTGATGTTCCAAAAACCAATCCATCCTGCCTGGTCGGTTGCTTCACGGGTAATGCTGGCTATGGCAATCGGGCCGCCCAGATTTTGAGTAACCGAAATGTCGCCGGTTATCATCCGGGTAAAACCCTGTACAATGCCTACTGTTTGTTCTATGGTTTGATTATATCCTTCGCCAACAGATTCCCATAGTCCATATTCGATACGCTTCAGACCTAAGGTTTGGATTTGGGGTGAAGCAATCCCGATGGTTTTAGTGTCCGGGTCAGGAGTAATAGACGCATAGAAAACCGAATCCTCCCGCTGCACTCCAAAATTAACCGCGGAATCTGCATTTTGAATAATCTCTACCAATTGAACCCAGTATTTGACGGTATCACCATTTGCCGATACTATACGATCACCGGCTTGTAATCCGGCTTCTGCAGCGGGTCTTCCGGCAGGAACCGATGAAATTTTACTTGGAAAAGAATAGGTCGGATCCAAAAAACCGCGTGTTTGCAGGCTATCCAGGAAATTTGGAGTAACAGGAACGGAGATTTGCTGTCCGTCTCTCATCACCATATACGTCAGGTTATTTGAAGTGAGTTCAGAAGCGGAAACCAGTTCATTGAAATAAGCAACTCGTTGCCCGTTCACGCCTACAATTTTGTCTCCGGTTTCGAAGCCTATTTCATGCAAAATAGAGGTTTCAGGAACATAAATTCCCTCGGTTTCATCAATGGGCAGTACGGCTTTACCCTGGCTGTAGGTCAACCCAAAGTAGATGAAGAATGCCAAAATCATGTTAAAGATAACCCCGGCCGTAATGGTTACGATACGCTGCCAAACGGGTTTACTTCGGTATTCCCAGGGCTCGGGTTCTTTTTCCAGATGATCAGTATCCATGCTTTCATCAATCATCCCGGATATTTTCACATATCCGCCAAGCGGTGTTGCTCCAATGCAGTAATCGGTGTCTCCTTTTTGGAAGCCCCATACCCGGGGTGGAAATCCAATCGAGAAGCGCTCAACCCGCATTCCAAAAAACTTTGCTGCTAGAAAGTGCCCCAGTTCATGAATAAAAACCAGGATCATCAGTGCTCCGCCAAAAATGAGGAGCGTATTTAATAAGCTTAAAAACCAGTCCATGTAAATTATTTAATAATTGTATGCGCGTAGCTTCGCGTCTCTTTGTCGATTTCTTTTAACGTCTCTGCGTTCAAACTATCATTCAATTCGATGTTAGCCAAACTTTCTTTTACAATTTCAGGGATGTGAATATAACCAATTTCTTTGTTCAAAAATCGCTCAACGGCAACTTCATTTGCAGCGTTTAAAACGGCAGGTGCGTACCCTCCCTTCGAGATACTATCCATTGCTAATTTAACACAGGGAAACTTATCAAAATCAACGGGTTCAAAGGTGAGGTTCTGAGCTTCATTCCAATTCATTCTCGGGGTATCTAAGGGGAACCGATCAGGGTAACTCAACGCATAAATTATAGGCACTTTCATATCCGGTAAACCCAGCTGTGCTTTACTGGATCCGTCTATAAAAGTAATCATGGAATGGATAATACTTTGGGGATGAATGACGGGCTGAATTTTTTCTACGGGAAGATCAAAAAGCCAGTGTGCTTCTATGATTTCCAGGCCTTTGTTCATCATGGTTGAGGAGTCGATGGTAATTTTTGCTCCCATGCTCCAGTTGGGGTGATCAAGAGCTTGTTCAACAGTAACCTGTTGCATCTGCTCTTTACTTAACTCCCGAAAAGGTCCGCCACTTGCTGTAATGATAATCTTTTCGATGTCACCTATCGACTCTCCCACCAAACATTGCAGCATGGCGCTGTGTTCAGAATCTACCGGAATGAGCTGAGCCTCTGATTTTTTGAGTTCGGTCATAATCAACTCTCCACCCACTACCAATGACTCTTTATTAGCCAGTGCCACTTTCTTTCCTGAACGAATGGCTTCCAGTGTGGATTCAAAACCGGCGAAGCCTACAAGACTGTTCAAAACTGTATCTACTTCAGGCAGAGAAGCTATGGCAGGAAGATGCTCAGCACCCGACATTACTTTGGTTTCGGACACGGTTTGTTTCAAATCTGCATAATGTTCTTCATTGCTGATGAGAACATAGGCAGGGTTGAATTCCTGAACCTGCTCTGCCAGTAATTCCCAGTTGGAATGGGCGGTAAGAGCAACGATTTCAAACTTATCGGGGTGTTGCCGTACTATCTCAAGCGTCTGTGTTCCAATGGATCCGGTCGATCCCAGAATAGCCAGTTTTTGTTTCTTCAAATCCTTGTCGATTTAGTTCTTCGACAAATTAAGCAATGATTAATAAAAGACCATTTAAACTTTGTTCGATTTACGAGGATACAAATCTAATGTTTATAAGCTTCACATAATAAATGCACTATTCTAATCTAAGTAGCTTGATAAATATAATTTACGGTCTATATTAGGTATTGCTAATCTTAAAAGAGAATAACTATTAGCGGGGTATTGGCCTGTAGCTGCATTCGGCCAAGAAGTACAAACAATAATTATTTAATAGAAAATTATGGGATACATAAACAAAGGTACTAATAGTACCAGGCTGCTGATATTGGTATGTCTGGGTTTTTTAATCATGGCTTTAATGCCAAAAAATGTTGAAGCAAGTCATTTCAGATATGGAACTATGAGTTGGTCTCCTACCGGTAATCCGGGGGAAGTTGAGATCAGAATGAAAGTTGTGTTTAGATTATTTGGTTCCTTTTCTGTTGGTGATAATATAACTGTAGGTAATTTAGCAATGGGAGATGGCTCTTTTGAACAGGTCATTGCCACTGTTACCAATATAAATGTTGCTGACAACTATTTCGAAGGTGAGGTAGTTATCAGGAAAACATACAGTGGTGCAGGTCCTTATAATGTTAGTTGGAATAGTTGTTGTCGAATTAGCGGTATAAGTAATGCAAGTGGTATATGGAATTTGCAAACAGTGATTACTCCACTATCTGGAAACTCCTCTCCGGTAAGTAATCAATTCCCGATTGTAAATGTAGGGCAAGGTACTGCTTCAACATTTTTTGTAAGTGCCGCTGATCCTGATGGTGATAATCTACGGTTTAGAATTGCAAATCCTTCAGAATTTGGTGCCCAGAGTGCTGTTCCAAATTTGTCCATCGATCCTAATACTGGTTTAATGACATGGAATAATTCAGGGTTACCTTTAGGGAGTCGCTGGGCTGTGATGGTAGTAGTTGAAGACCTGGATGCTAATGGAAACGTCAAGACATCAACACCGGTTGATTTCATGATGGACATTGTTCAAGTTCAAAGTGATCCTCCGGTTTGTGAAATATCAAATGCAGGACCAATAGAGGCAACCGTTGGAAATAATGTAGGGTTTAATATCACAGCTACTGCAGATGATCCAAGTTATGGTATCTCTTTAGCAGGTATAGGTATACCTTCAGGCAGTTCATTCTCCCCTTCTTTACCGGTTTCAGGTACTGGCTCTGTAACTTCCACTTATAATTGGTCTCCCTCAGCAGTTCAGACTGGAAGTTTTGTGCTTACATTTTCAGCTACAGACCAATTTGGCCAGCAGTCTCAATGTAGCATAACTATAAATGTTACAGATAACCGGCCGCCAGTTGCTGATGCAGGCCAAGATATAACGACTACTGCGACAGGACAGACGACACCTGTAACCTTAGATGGCAGTGGTTCATCAGACCCTGATGGTGATGCACTTACTTATAGTTGGACAGATGGAACTACAACGGCTAATGGTGTAAGCCCAACATTAAATCTTGCCGATGGTGTTTACACCTTTACACTTACTGTTTCAGATGGTGATGCAACCGACACCGACGAAGTAACCGTAACCGTTGAAAATACAATACCGATTGCCGATGCAGGTGAAGATGTTACAAACGAGTGCCCGGATTATGAGGTAACTTTAGATGCAAGTGGTACTACAGATGCTGATGGTGATGATCTGACATATACATGGACAGGTTCATTCGGATCTGTTAGTGGGATTTCGAGTACTGTAACACTACCACTAGGTACTCATGAAATTATACTTACAGTTGACGACACGGATGGCGGGTCAGATCAAGACACTGTTTATGTGACTATCGAAGACACAACACCACCCGAACTGTTAACCGATAGTGATCCATATATTCTATGGCCACCAAATCACAAATACCACACCTTTAGTATAACCGATTTTGTAACCTCTGTGGAGGATGCATGTGATGCTAACGTGGATATTTCTTCAGTTGTGATTACCAAGGTTCGAAGCGATGAACCAGAAGAACAAGCTGGTTCTAATAACGGAAAAGGCAAGAACGGTGGCGGCGGTGATGGAAATACATCTGATGATATTGTTATAGCTGATGATGGACTATCTGTCGATTTACGAGCTGAAAGGCTTGGCGGTGGCAATGGTCGTGTGTACACCATTTTTGTAGGAGTTGTAGATAATAGTGGTAACTCATCTGAAGCCTCCTATCAGGTTCATGTACCAAAAAATCCAAATACTACTGCCACTGACGATGGCTTGACCTATGGTTATGAAGTAGCAGGACTCACTCCTACCGCACCGGGAGCTACTCCTTCCTCCATCGTAAGTAATACACAAGCTGGATCAAATACTTTTGGAAATTCAGATATCGAATACGGAGTAAATAACTCTGATAATCCTGAATCCTTTGTATTAAACCAAAATTATCCTAATCCCTTTAACCCGACAACGGTGATTAGCTTTAGTGTTCCATCTAAAGAGATGGTAAGCATTAAAATCTATGATCTAACCGGACGCTTAATAGCTACATTAGTTAATAGTGTTAAATCCCAGGGTAATTATGAAGTAACCTTTAATGCTGAAAACATAAACAGTGGCATCTATTTATACAGGATGACAGCTGGAAATTATACTGAAATAAGAAAAATGACTCTTATCAAGTAATTTAAAATCAATAGATAAAAGCCGTAATCTTAACTGATTACGGCTTTTTTTATTAGTTAAAAACCCATTTCTTTTGCCACTTCATACATTTGTGCATGGGCAACCACCGTATCATTAAGTGTAGGGGCATATCCACCTGAGAGTAACAATACCAAAGGCAGATTTCGTTGAGTGATGGTCTCGATAACAATTCGCTCTCTTTCCCTGAGTCCATTTAGAGTAAGTGATAACCGGCCAAAGTGATCCGCCTCCAACGGATCAATTCCACCTAAGTAATACACAAGGTCAGGGTTGAAATCATGTAGAATTGAATCGAGTGCGGAGATAAGGGCTTTATGGTAATCTTCGTCTTCGGTTTTATCGGGCAAACCAACATCTAAATCGGAAGGCGGTTTCTTGAACGGATAGTTCTTTTCTCCATGAATAGAGAACGTAAATACACTGGGATCATCTGCAAAGATATGAGCCGTTCCGTTGCCCTGATGAACATCACAATCGATTACCATCACTTTATTCACCCATTTGGATTGCTGCAACACTTTGATAGCCACGGCCACATCATTAAATACGCAAAATCCTTCTCCTAAATCCGGCATGGCATGATGGGTGCCACCCGCTAAATTACCGGCAATCCCATCTTGCAGGGCCATGAGTCCGGCATTAATGGTCCCCTGAACAGCCAGCCTTGAACGTATAGCAAGAGATTTACTCCAGGGTAACCCCATTCTCCGCTCTTCCTTACGGTCTAAGGTTCCCTCCCAGATTGCTTGCGTGTACCTGGGCGTATGTGCCATAATCAGGTTTGAGTGATCGACCAT